>NZ_CP045144.1:2220000-3420000 GCF_009223885.1 Ancylobacter sp. TS-1 | reverse complement strand
GCCGCGTTGGAAGTTGCGCCGCACGACGCGGAGTTCAGGGAGGACGTGGCCAGCGTCCTGACCCAGCTTCAGGCCTTCTTCCTCGGATGCGTTGCCGCCGGACAGGCCGACGGTACGATCACCACATCTTTGTCGGCTGAGGATCTCGCCCGCCATTTGCTCGGCGTCTTGATGGGGGTGCGCGTGCTAGCACGCGTGCGGCCGGAAAGAGCGGTGCTTGAGGGCGTGGTCAGTTGCGCTTTCGCCCTGCTCGATGGCGGCGTGAGCCGAGCGGCATAGGCCGACATCCACGCGCGCCGCTGGAGCTATGGCCCGCATCTTCAGCCCCCCCGGCCGTGACGCGTGCCGGGATAAGATATCGATGAGTTCATCGGTCTTCGCATCGGCCGTCAGCATCACGCCGATGCCAGGAAATTCGCAGGACGATGCGCTTTCCTTGCTGTCCTGCGGCCGCCTCAAGGCAAGACGGTGCCGATGGCGGACGTTCGCGGAACGGCAGGACTACCAGCGCAGCAGGCTCCGGCCGCCCGCATAGCCGGCGAGCATCATTGCCAGGATGCCGAGGCTGTACCAGACGGCGACGAAGAGCGGGCTGTCATCCGGGCAGTGCGCGGCATACCAGGTTGCGCCGATGGCTCCCGCCGCCAGTCCTGCGACGGCTCCGGTGCGGCCGGGATGCGTCGGCGCGCCCTGGCGGAGAACAAGCAGCAGGCATACCAGCGGTCCCAGCGCCAGCATGGGGATCGTGCGCAGGCAGAAGACGGCATTCTGGCCGACCAGATTGCTCATCCACATGTCGGACGGAAGCACATAGAGTTCACTGGCTATCGCCCCGGCCGCCAATGCCGCCGCAGCGATGAGGAGCCAACCCCAGATGCCGTTGCCGGCGGCCGGCTGCGCCATCGTCAGCGCCATCCCCGCCGCGCCCATTGCCAATGGCAGCATCAGTGCGAATTTGAGCGGGAAACGGAGCGTCTCGGCCGCCTGCGCGAGGTTCGGCCGCAGACCGACCGTCGTGAAGAACAGCACGCCGGCGAGGACGACGCCGCAGAACAGCGCAGCGAAGTACAGCGTGCGGAACGGCCATTGCGGCGCCGCGTCCTTGGCAAGCAGATCGATGAGATCGTCCGTTTTCACGTTTGGCACTCCCGATGCGCAGACAGGCTCTCCCCAGCCGCGCCTTCGCGATGTTCAGGGAATCTCAGTCGATTATCCCAGATAGGCGTGGCGACGAAATTCCACTAGCTGCGCGACAGCACTAACACGCCGACAAGGATGATGCCGATCCCCGTCGCGCGGGCGGGGGACATCGGCTCGCCGAGCAACTGCCATCCCGCCAGCGCCACCAGTACGAATCCGAGCGCGAGAAAAGGATAGGCAAAGGAGACCTCGATGCGGCCCAGCACGTAGAGCCACGTCAGCAGGCTGAATCCGTAGCAGGCCAGCCCCGCCAGAATGGCGGGGCGAAAGGCCAGGTCCGCGAAACCGGCGAGCACCGAGCCATTCCCCGATTGGGCGGCCGATCGCGCCCCTATCCGCAGCAAGATCTGCGCGAGTGCGTTGAACGCTACGCTGGCGAGAATCAGGCCGATCAGGGCGGTACGCGTCATCTTGCCGCCACGCGCGCTCGCGCCGGCTGCTCCTCCGACAGAGCCGCCAACTCGGTCATGCCGTCGGCGAAATCGACCGCAGGCGCCCAGCCGAGTTCGCGCCGCAGCCGGGACGAGTCGGCCGTTATGTGACGGACGTCGCCGAGTCGGTATTGGCCGGTCACGACCGGCGCCGGGCCGTCCAGCGCCTGCGCCAGCGCCTGCGCCATATCCCCTACGGTGCGCGGAGTGCCCGAGCCGACATTGTAGGCCCGGACGCCCTCGGTATGTCGCTCGCAGGCACGCACGGTCGCGGCCGCGACGTCGCGCACATGCACGAAGTCGCGTCGCTGCCGGCCGTCCTCGAACACACGCGGCGCCTCGCCTCGCCGCAGCGCGGAGGTGAAGATGGAAGCGACACCGGCATAGGGCGTGTCGCGCGGCATGCCGGGACCGTAGACGTTGTGGTAGCGCATCATCGCCACTGAACCGCCCGCCGCCCGCGCCCAATTGGCGGCGTAGAATTCCTGCGTCGCCTTGCTGGTCGCATAAGCGTTGCGCGGATCGAAGGAAGTCTCCTCATCCACCAGCCCGACGGCGAGGGGGCGAGCGCAGATCGGGCAAGGGGGCTCGAAATCGCCGGCGGCGAGCGCGCTTTCGAGCCGTGGGCCGGGCCGCACGGAGCCATGCTCGGGGCAGCGGCCGAACCCCTCGCCATACACCACCATCGAACTGGCCAGTGTCAGCCGCGACACGCCCGCCCGCGCCATGGCGGCGAGCAACTCGGCGGTGCCGACATCATTGGAGGACGCATAGTCCGGCATGTCGCCGATATCGACGCCGAGGCCGACCTTGGCGGCGAGATGAATGACGGCATCGACGCCGCTCACCGCCTGCGCCACGAAGGCCGCGTCGCGCACGTCGCCCACCCGCGCCTCGACACCGCGCGGCGTCGTCCATGCGGCACCGGAACGATGCACGTCCGGCCGCAGGGAATCGAGCGCCCGCACCTCGTGGCCGCGTTCAAGCAGCTGGGCGAGCACATGCTGGCCGATGAAGCCGGCGGCGCCGGTGAGGAGGACGTGCATGACTTTCTCCCTGTATCGGTCAGCGCCGCGCCACGGGAACCACCGCCGGCTCGGAGAGCCGCCCCGCGCGCTGGTGCCACGCCAGACGCATGAAGGTGGTGGAGATCTTCCAGGCCGCGCTCAGCCCGGCGGCGAGATTGCCGGAGACCTTTGACTGTCCGCCGCGCCGGCAGCGATGGTCGACCGGCACTTCCAGACAGCGCAGGCCGGCGCCCGCCGCGCGCATCTGCATTTCCAGATTCCACCCATAGGTCTGCTCGCGCATGCCGAGCGCGAGGAGGCGGTCGGTCCGCATCGCCCGCAGCGGCGACATGTCGGTGAAACGCACGCCGTAAGTCAGGCGCAGCAGCACGCCCGCAATCCGGCCCGCAACGAGCTGCTGCGGTGTCATGGAACCGGGTTCGCGTTGTCCGCGCAGCCGCGAGCCCATGACGAAATCCGCCGTGCCGGCCGCCACCGGCGCGACGACGGAAGGGAGAAACGCGGGCACATCGCTGCCGTCGCCATCGAGGAAACAGACGATGTCGCTTCCGGCACCCACCGCCGCGAGGCCGGCGGCGCAGGCCCGGCCATAGCCGCGCACCGGCTCGGACACCACGCGCCCGCCCGCGGCGGCGGCCCGCTCGGCGGTGCGGTCACGCGAGCCGTTGTCGACGACGATCACCTCGCCCACACCTTCGGCCAACACGTCGCGCACCACCGCCGCAATGGCCTCTTCCTCATCCAGGCAGGGAATGACGACGGCGACGTGCCGGAGAGCGTCCTGTCCCGTCATGCCGCACCCGCCTGCGCGGGTTGCGCAACGGCCTGGGGCGCGCGGCGGCGGCGCACGAAGGCGGCGGTGCGCGCGGCGGGCTGACGCACGAAATCGGCCGGCGCGAAGGGCAACGGCAACCCATCCAGCTCCTGCTCCAGAAGAGCATAGGATGCGGCGTCGTCGACATCGTACCAGGGCGCGAGTTCGACGACCGGCAGCCCGATGTCGCGGGCACGCTCCAGCGTCAGGCGGTACACCTCCGGCGTGCTCCACGGAATGTCCGCGAACAGGTGCGGATGCGGCCGGGAGAGCCCGATGAAGGTATAGCCACCGTCCAGTGCCGGGCTCAGCACCGCCCGGTCGCCGCTTTTCAGCGCCTCGACCGCCTGCCGCAGCACCGCCTTCGGCAAGGTGGGGCTGTCGGAATTGATAAGAATGGCGCCCGCATGTCCGCGCGCCAGCAGGTCGGCGATGCCCTTGTCGAGCCGCTGGCCGAGATCGCCCTCGCCTTGCAGCACAAGGCTGAAGTCGGGCGGGAGCAGCCGGGTCAGTGCCCCTTCCGATCCTGCCGGCGTATAGACGGCATAACCCTGCGCATCGCCCTCTGCGGCAAGCTCCGCGATGGTGGCGGAAAGGTCGGCGATGAAGCAGCCGGAGATTTCCGCGCATTCCTCGGGGCGCAGGGGCGGCGACAGGCGGGTCTTGGATTTGCCGGGCGCCGGCGTCTTGCAGATGATGGCCACTGCGACAGTCGACATGATGCGTGTCCTCACATGCGGGTCAAAAGGTCGAGCGAGTCGGCAAGGTCGCGATACAGATCGTCCGGGTCTTCAAGGCCAACGGAAAGCCGCAGCAGGTCGTCCGGGCAGGGCGAGCCCTCGCCTTCGATCGAGGCGCGATGCTCGATGAGGCTTTCGATGCCGCCGAAGGAGGTGGCCCGGCGCCACAGCTGGACCTGGGCGGCGGCGGTGATGGCGGCTTCGGCTCCGCCGCGCAGGCGCAGGGACAGCATCCCGCCGAAACCGTGAGACATCTGCCGTGCGGCGATGGCGTGGCCGGGATGGTCCGGCAAGCCGGGATAAAGGACGGCGCCTATCGCGGGGTGTCCGCGCAGCCGCTCGGCGATCTGGGCGGCACTGCGGCTCTGCTCCTTCACGCGCAGGTCGAGCGTGCGCAGGCCCCGCGTCAGCAGCCAGGCGTCGAACGAACCGAGTACGGCCCCATGCTGGTCACGCATGTCCTTGATGCGCAGCCAGAGCTCTGAACGGTCGGCACTCGTCAAGGCGCCCGCGACCACATCCGAATGGCCGTTGAGATATTTCGTGGCGGAGTGCATCACGATGTCGGCGCCGAAGTCGAGCGGCTTGGTCAGCACCGGCGTCGCGACGGTGGAATCGGCACACACCATTGCGCCCGCCCGGTGGGCGAGATCCGCCACGGCAGAGATATCGGTCACGGTCCAGAGCGGGTTGCTCGGGGTTTCGATCCAGACCAGACCGGTTTTGCCGGGGCGGAGGGCAGAACGGATATCCTCGAGCTTCGACATGTCGACGAAGCTCACCTCGTGACCGTAGCGGTGGGCCGATTGCAGCCACACACGCAGCCCCCAGTACATGTCGCGCGGCGCCACGATGTGGGTCGGTGGCAGGGCGGTGAAAACGGCCGTCGCCGCCGCCATTCCCGAGCCGAACAGAACGGCGTCCCGCGCATGCTCAAGCTCGGCGATCTGCCGCTCGGCCTGCTGGACGGTGGCGTTGTCCTTGCGACCGTAGACGTGGCCGGAGCTGTAGCCGTTATCGGGATCGCGCACATAAGTGGTGCTCATGTCGATCGAGGGTGTCAGTGCGGTCGACGGTGGTCGTCCGACGCCAAGTGCGCGTGTAGCCACGGTTCGGGGCAGAAAACGGCGGGTGGGACGGTCGTCCATGGAACCTGCGATCGGTGGAGCAGTCGGAGCCAAACGTGATGCGGTCCGGCTGACGGCCGGATGCGCGATGTACCCTGTACGCAGCGGGGGGCCACTTCGTTACAGCGCGGTGCTATTTTTGGGTCGGGTCGGCGTCGGGCGTGGACACCGAGGACGTCAACGCTGTCGGATGCGTGGCGTCGCCGGATCGCCGGAAGCGCCAGATCGGCTCGAGACAACGCGCCAGAAGCGCCGCTCCGCAGATCATGTGACCGCCGACGATAGCCCGGCTGCCGGAGGGCGCGCTGCCCGCGCCTTGAACATGGTCAAACGCCTATCCCGCCGGCGTGGATGCCTTGCCTGCGGCCTTCGGGCGGCCTTAGCCCCCTTGCCGCGGCGGACTTTCAAGGAGCGTGACGGCTTCCCTCGTCCAACGCGCCGCCGCGCTTGTCGAAATGCACGGCCCCAAGCCAACCGTTTTGCCGAGCCACAGGACAAGAAGGGCCGTCATGCTATCGCCGCACCCCTCTCGGAGATATAGATTGGGCATTATAAAATAGTCCGGCAAAGGCTGGCGGAGCGCGTAAGAGGCGCATGTGACACAGGCGGATCGCGAGAGTGAGTGGGCCGCCGACATGCGCGCTGCACTGGCGGGCGATGCTGATGCGTATCGCCGGTTTCTGCAATGCGTGACGCCGCATCTGCGCGCCGTGGCGCGCAAGAACTGTACCCAATACGGGGCACCCGTCAGCGATGCCGAGGACGTCGTTCAGGAAGCGTTGCTGGCGATCCATCTGAAGCGCAGGACGTGGGACCCGGCGCGGCCCATCACGCCATGGATTTCGGTCATCGTCCGCAACAAGCTGATCGATATGCTGCGCCGGTCGGTTCGGCTTACCGTCCCCATCGACGATCTCGCCGAAGTGCTCGCCGCCGAGGAGCCGGTCGACGATTCACCTGCTGCCCACATCGGGAGTTTGATCGGCAGACTGAAGGATCGTCAGCGTGCGGTTGTTCAGGCCGTCAGCATTGAAGGCTGCACGACCCGGGAGGCCGCCGCCCGCCTGCGCATGAGCGAGACGGGCGTTCGCGTGACCTTGCACCGGGCGTTGAAAGCCCTCGCGACGCTTCATCAGTCGAGCCCGGGGTGAACAGCAGAGACCCTTCCGGCACGCTGAAGCATCCGCTCAATCGGCGAGCGTAACGCTCCCGGTATCATGTGCGGATGCCGGGAGCCGGTGGAGGCATGTCGACCTTACCAGGGCAGCGTCCGGTCGAAGCGATCGACAAAGCGCAGTCCGGGCTTGCCGTGATTTTTTCCCAGCATATCGGCGACCTGCGGAATGCATTCCTCGACGGTGAAGGTGGCGTCGGCGCCGCCCATGTTGGTCTGGATCCAGCCCGGCGCCACCAGGAGCTTGGCCCGGCGGTCGTGGAGGCCGGCAGTTTCGCGAGGGCCGCCGAACTGCTGGGCCTGTCGCCTTCGGGCGTCAGCCGCGCAATCGCCCGTCTGGAGAACCGCGTCGGAGTGAGGTTGCTTGACCGCACCACGCGGTCACTTCGACTGACGGCGGAAGGGGCGCGTTTCTATGGGGAGGTGCTGCCGCATCTGGAGGGCATAGAAGACGCGGCCAATATCGCCTCGGGATCGGCGAGCCAGGTACGCGGGCGGCTGCGCATCAACGTCGATCCATTCTTCTCGGGCCTGGTTCTCGCGCCGTACCTGCCGGCCTTCTGCAAGAAATATCCGGACCTCAGGATCGAGATCTACACCCGCGATTCGATCGGCGATCTTGTCTCCGACGGCATGGACCTCGCGGTCCGGTTCGGGCCGCAACCCTTGTCGTCCATGGTCGCGCGGCTGCTTCTGGAAACCCGGATCCTGACGGTTGCTTCGCCCGCTTATCTTGAGCAGTACGGGCGTCCGCGGCGGCCGGAGGATCTTGCCAGCCATGCCTGCCTCCAGTTTCGCGATCCTCGGACAGGCCATCCTTTTGAATGGCAGTTCCAGCGCGGCAGGACAGTGATTCCGATCACGACATCCGGACCGGTGCTACTGACCGACGTCAATACCATGCTGACGATGTGCCTGGCCGGAGCCGGCATCGCGCAGGTGATGGCGCTTGGCGTGCAAGGTCATCTCGATGCCGGGCGGCTGGTGGACCTGTTTCCAGACTGGCCGGGAGAGGTGTTTCCGCTCTACGCGGTTCATCCATCGCGACGGAACCCGGCCGCCAAGGTCCGCGCATTCCTGGACTTCTGCCTGGAGATGACGCGCATCGCGGCGCGAACAACCTAGAAATAGCCACCGCGCGGGATTTCGCGCGCGGCACCGGCTCCACCAACTGACGCACGAGGTCCGGCCCGGATGACGCCGAAGGCGAGGTGCGCGCTTCGGCGCCACTGACAGGTATTTTATCAGCTAGACCGAGATAGCTACCCGGCTCGATCAGCATATGGGCCATGGCGCCGAGGGCCCGCCCGCCACGTCGGGCCGGCGCACCAGATCCAGCGTCAGCCACCCACTTGACGGTCGACCTATCGACCTGTCATACCAGTTGACAGCCATGATCACCGTGGCCGCCATAGCGCGCATAAGACGCGTGGGCGTATCAGGAGGAATTGATATGGATCGTGCCTTCAACGCGCCCCGCACGGGGCTGCGGCGCTTGCGCTCGACTTTTTTCGCCATAGGCCTCGCCGCCGGTATCGGCGGCCTGATGCACTCAGCGTCGGCCGAGACGCGTGCGAAGCCGTTCGACGCCTGGCCGAAATCTGACGTGATGAAGACGATGAGCCTCGCCGAGGCCAAGGCCATCGTGGCGGCTCGAACCGGCCCGCAGACCGAATGGAAGGGCCCGACCAGCGGCCCGCAGGCGGCCACCGACGCCGTCACCGTCGTCTATGTCTCGGCCGATCAGTCCTACGTCTCCTTTGTGAACTGGGGCCGTGGCGTGACCGAGGCGGCCGAGGCCCTCGGCTGGAAAGCCGTCACGCTGAACGGCAAGGGCACCGTCACGGGCACCCTCGCGGCCATGCAGCAGGCGGTTGCCATGAAGCCGGCCGCCATCGTCACCTCGGCGGATGCGAGCGCGCTGCAAGGGCCGATCAAGCAGGCGGTCGACGCCGGCATCCCCGTCATCGGCATCCACTCGGCGGCGTTCCCGGGTCCGGACCCCGAGAGCAACCTCTACATGAATATCGGCTCCGATCCGGTCGAGATCGGCGCGGCGCAGGCGGCCTATGTCATCGCCAAGTCGGAGGGCAAGGCCCGGCTGCTGCACTTCCTCGACAACAGCTTCGCCATTGCCCGCCTGAAGGCGCAGGCCGCCACGGAGCCGGTGAAGAACTGCGAGGGCTGCAAGTTCCTCGAGATGATCAACATCCCGATCGCCGACCAGACCAAGCGCATTCCCTCGGTCATCTCGGGCGTCATCGCCAATTACGGCGACGATTGGTGGGGCACCACCTGCTGCGACAACTTCTATCCCTACATCGCCTCCGCGCTGCGCGCCTCGGGCGTCAGCCCCTCCAAGGTTCGCCTCGTCGGCGCCGACGGCCCGCCCTCGGCCTATGACATGATCCGCAAGGGTGAGTACGAGGTCGCGACCGTTCCCGAGCCCTCGACGCTCTTCGGTTATCAGGCCATCGACTCCGTCGTCCGCGCCATGGCCGGGCAGGAGCCGGCGAAGTTCGTGCAGCCCGTCTACCTCGTGACGCGTGAAAACGTCGACAAGGAAGGTGGCGACAAGAACGAGTTCATTCCGAGCAACGGCTTCGCTTGCCACTACATGAATGTGTGGCGCGGCAAGAAGAACGCCTGCTGATCGCGCAGGAGACCGGCTCGCCATCTACCGGCCGGTCTCCACCGCATCCCTGCAATGATCTGTTCTGGACACCCAACAATGACGGACGCTGTGCCGCTGCTGGATGTGCGCGGGCTCAACAAAAGATTCTACGGGGCGCTTGCGCTCAACAATGCCTCGTTCTCCCTGGCGCGCGGCGAGATCCACGCGCTCGTCGGCGAGAACGGCGCGGGCAAGTCGACCTTCATCAAGATCCTGGCCGGCGTCTATGCCGCCGACGAGGGTGAGATCGTCCTCGACGGCGCACCGGTGGACCCGCGGGCGGAAAAGCTCCCGCTTGCCTTCGTGCATCAGGATCTCGCTCTGGTCGACGATCTGAGCGTCGCCGAAAACATCGCCCTCGTCGCGGGCTATCCCAGCCGGCATGGCCTGATCGACTGGCGCGGCGTGAGCCGCCAGACCACGGCGATCTACGAGACGATGCGGATTCCGCCGGTCGATCCGCGCCGGCTGGTCGCCACGTTGTCCACGCCGGAAAAGGCGATCCTGAACATTGTCCGGACGCTGGCCCACACGCCGAAGGTGCTTGTGCTCGACGAGCCGACGGCCGCGCTGCCCGAGCAGGACGCCCATCGGCTGTTCGACGCGATGCGGCGCATGCGCGACCAGGGCGCCAGCATCATCTACGTCTCGCATCGCCTGCACGAGTTGTTCGGCCTTGCCGACCGCGTCACCGTGTTTCGCGACGGCACGCGGGTTCACACCGCGCGCATGGACGAGACCACCGGCGGCGAGATCGTCGAGCACATGCTGGGGCGGGCGGTCGACCTGACGCACCGCACCCACGCGCCCATTGCCGAGGCGCCGCCGGTGCTGAGGGTCGAGAAGCTCGTCGTCGGCCGCCGTGGCCCGCTCGATTTCACGCTGCGACCGGGCGAAGTCGTCGGTCTCGTCGGCCTGCGCGGTGGCGGTCAGGAGGCGGTGGGGCGCGCCATCTTCGGCGCGATGCGGGCGGATTCGGGCACGATCACGCTCGGCGACGTGCCGTTGAAGCCGGATGACCGTATCGCCGAACGCATCGCGGCCGGCATCGTCCTGCTTGCCGGCGACCGGACCAGCGAAAGCACGTTCCCGGGCATGACCCTCATCGAGAACCTGTTTCCCAATCCGGATATACGCGGGCGCTCGCCTTTCAGCCTCACCAGCCCGGCCGGCGAACAGCGCGAGGCGCGGGCGCGGCTCGAACACTTCGATGTCCGGCCGCGCAATGAGCGCGCACTGATCGACTGGCTGAGCGGCGGCAACCAGCAGAAGGTTTGCCTCGCCCGCTGGCTCGAGGCCGACGCACGCGTGGTCATCCTCGAAGAGCCGACCGCCGGCGTGGACATCGGCGCCAAGATCGCCATCCACGCCATGCTTCGCCAAGCCGCCGCGAGCGGACGCGCCATTCTCGTCATCTCCTCCGATCTGGAGGAAGTCGCCACGCTGTGCGACCGCGCGCTCGTCATCGATCGCGGCCGTGCGGCGGGCGAGCTCACCGGCGCGCAGCTGACGGTCGACGGCCTGATCGCCCTTTCCACTCTTGGCGTCGCCGGCGCCCCTACCCCCGCCTCCGGAGGATAACCTCGTGGCCCAGGCAACCCACTCGCGCCCGCTCAAGGTGCTTTCCGAATTCGTGTCGAATTACGGCCTGCTCATAGTCTTCGTGCTGGTGATCGTGGTCTTCTCGGCACTGAGGCCGAACACGTTTCTGTCCTCGGGCAATATCGGCAATCTGCTGACCAGCCAGTCGATCACCGCGCTTCTCGCCTTCGCGGTCATGCTGCCGCTGGCGACCGGGCGGTTCGACATGTCGGTCGGGTACCACATCGGCCTTGCCCATGTGCTGATGATCGGCCTGCAGGTGAATGCCAGCCTTCCCTGGCCCGTTGCGGCAGGTATCGTGCTGGCGACGGGCGTCGTCATCGGCCTCGTCAACGGCATTCTGGTCGCGCGCTTCAAGATCGACGCCTTCATCGCCACGATGGGCGTCGGGTCGCTGCTCTACGGCGTCTCCAACTGGTACACGGACGGGCAGCAAATCCCCGGCTTCAGCCTGCCGGACAGCTTCACCGGCCTGACCGGCTCCTTCCACGGCATCCCGATCACAGCCCTCTACGTCACCGCGGTCGCCGTGCTGCTGTGGGTTCTTCTGGAACGCATGCCGGTCGGGCGCAGCCTTTACGTCATCGGCTCGAATGCCCGTGCCGCCGAACTTTCCGGGCTTTCCGTCCCCAATTACGTGATGGGCGCCTTTGTCGGCTCCGGGTTTCTCTGCGCGCTGGCGGGCGTTCTTCTTGCCTCGATCCTCCGCGCGGCGACGCCGTCGGTCGGGCCGGAATATCTGCTGCCGGCCTTCGCCAGCGTGCTGCTCGGGGCCACCTCGATCAGGCCCGGCCGGGTGAACGTGGTGGGCACCGTGCTGGCCGTGCTGGTGCTCGCCTTCTCGTTCTCCGGCGTCCAGCAACTCGGGGCCGCCTTCTACGTCGAATACTTCTTCAATGGCGGCATCCTGATCCTCGCGGTCAGCCTCTCCGTCTACGCCGCCATTCGTCGGCGCAAGGCCGCCGTCGCCGCGGCGTCCTAAGCCGCCCCCTGTTTCAGCGGGCGCGTGCCGCCCCAATTCGGAGTTCACCATGTCTCGTGTCGCCATTATCGGCTGCGGCGTCGTCGGATCGTCGTGGACGCTTGTCTTCGCGCGTGCCGGCCATGACGTCGTCGTTCACGATCCCTCGCCGGAATCGGCCGAAGCCGCCGTCGCCTTCGTGGCCACCTCTCTGACCGGAACGCCGGATGCAGAAGCCGTCCTCGCGCGTATCCGCATCGCCCCCACGCTCGAGGAGGCGGTCGCCGGGGTCGACTACGTGCAGGAGAGCGCGCCCGAGCGGCTGCCGATCAAACAGGCTCTCTATGCCCGTCTCGACAGCCTTGTGGCGCCCTCGGTGGTGATCGGCAGTTCGACTTCCGGCCTGCCCGCCTCCTCGTTCACCGAGACGCTGGCGACACGCGGGCGCTGCCTGGTCGTTCATCCCGTCAACCCACCGCATCTCATCCCGCTCGTCGAGCTGGTGCCGGCCCCGTGGACGCTGCCGGAAGCCATGGAGTTCGCCGACGCCCTGATGAAGGCGGCCGGACAGGAGCCCATTCGGCTCAGCCGGGAAATCAACGGCTTCGTGGTCAACCGGTTGCAGAGTGCCCTGCTTGGCGAAGCGTTTCGCCTTGTCGAGGACGGCATCGTGTCCGCCGGCGACGTCGACAAGGCGGTGGCCGATGGTCTGGGTCTGCGCTGGTTCTTCATGGGGCCGTTCGAGACGATCGATCTCAACGCCGCCACCGGTGTCGCCGAATACTGCAAAAACCTTGGCCCGATGTATTACGGCCTCGCCAAGGAGCAGGCCGATCCCCGCGAATGGTCCCCCCCGCTGGTGAGCGCCATCGAAGCCGACCGCCGCGCCGCCATCCCGGCCGGGGATCTGCCCGCGCGCCGCCTGTGGCGCGACCGCTGGCTCGCGGCGCTGGTTGGCGCCAAGGCCCGTCTTCGCGAAGAATTCGGCAGGTAGCCGTAGGTTGTATATGGCAGGCGGGTCGCAGCCCCATCTTTCGGATATTTACCGAAGACGTGCACACTCGATCCGCCGTGACCTTTAGCCAATGGAACCGAAACGCATGAGCCGAACGCCCATTCACGCCATCAAGCGGTATCGCCTCTTCGACCATATCGCGGAACATCTGGCGCAGATGATCTATTCCGGCGAGCTGAAGGTTGGCGATGCGCTGCCGTCCGAGCGGGAGTTGATGGAGCGATTCCAGGTTGGCCGACCGGCCGTGCGCGAGGCTCTGTTGTGGCTCAACAAGAAGGGATTGATCTCGGTCAGCGGCGGCGAGCGCGCCCGCGTGACCGAGCCCAACCCCAAGGACATTCTGGACCAGCTCTCCGGTGCGGCGCGCTTCCTGCTGTCGCAGCCGCAGGGGGTCCAGCTGTTTCAGCAGACGCGCATTCTGGTCGAGGTGGCCCTTGCCCGCGAGGCGGCGCGCATCGCCAGCGACACTCAGATCGCCGAGCTGCGAGACCTGCTTGAGGCCAATCTCAGCAGTACCGACATCCCCGGCTTCGTGCAGACCGACGACTCCTTCCATTTCGCGATCGCGCGGGTGCTGAGCAACCCGGTCATCAACGCCTTGTACGACGGCGTGCTGGAATTGCTGCAGGACCAGCGCCACACCTCGCTGCAGGATCCGCGCGCCCTCGCCGCCGCTCGTGCCTGCCATGAGGCGATCTTCGCGGCCATCGTCGCCCATGATCCCGATGGTGCCGAAGCGGCCATGCGACGGCATCTGCAGGACGTCGAGACGTTCTACTGGGCGGTTCGCGGAGAGAAGACCTGACCGCTGGAAGTGCCTGACCATTCAAGATCAAGCGTCCATGGAGACGCGTCTGGGGAGAGCGTCCGATGTCCTATTTCGAGGTGGTGGACCGCCGGTTCACCCGCTTCATCATTCCGGTCTGCCAGCTCGAGAAGCTGTACACCGGCACATTGTGGGCAGAGGGTCCGGTCTATTTCGGCGATGGCCGTTTCCTGCTGTTCAGCGACATTCCCAATGACCGCATCCTGAAATGGGATGAGCAGACCGGCACGGTCGCGCTCTTTCGTTTTCCGGCGAACCACGCCAACGGCAACACGCGCGACCGCCAGGGCCGGCTCGTCACCTGCGAGCACGGGGCCCGGCGCGTGACGCGCACCGAATGGGACGGCTCGATCACGGTTCTCGCCGAATATTACGAGGGCAAGCGGCTCAATTCGCCCAATGACGTCGTGGTGAAGTCGGACGGCACCGTGTGGTTCACCGATCCGCCCTATGGCATCCTCACCGACTACGAGGGCAACAAGGCCGAGAGCGAAATCGGCCGCTGCAACGTCTACCGGCTCGATCCGCGCGACGGCAGCCTTGCCCTGGTGGCCGACGACTTCGACAAGCCGAACGGTCTCGCCTTCTCGCCTGATGAGCGGCAACTATGCGTCGCCGACTCCGGCCGGTCGCACGGGGCCGACCGGCCTCACCACATACGTCGCTTCGACGTGTCGGAAGACAACAGGCTCTCCGGCGGCGAGGTCTTCACCGAGATCGATCCCGGCGTTCCCGACGGCATTCGCTTCGACAATGAGGGCAACCTCTGGGTGGCGGCCGGCGATGGCGTGCACTGCTATGGCCCGGCGGGCGAATTGCTCGGCAAGATCCTCATTCCCGAAGCCGTCGCCAACATCACTTTCGGCGGACCGAAGCGGAACCGGCTGTTCATCGCGGCCACCTCCTCGCTCTACGCCGTCCATGTGAACGCCCGCGGCGCTCAGACCCCCTAAGGATCTTCCATCATGCTGCTTGGATGTGTAGCCGACGACCTGACCGGCGCGACCGATCTGGCGCTCATGCTCACCCGCGAGGGCCTGCGCACGGTGCAGATCAACGGCCTGCCGGACGACGACCTCGATGTCGGCGACGTCGACGCGGTGGTGGTGGCGCTGAAATCCCGCACCAACCCGCCCGCCGAGGCGGTCGCCCAGTCGCTGGCTGCCGCCACCTCGCTGCGCGCGCTCGGCGCCCGCCGGCTGATGTTCAAATACTGCTCGACCTTCGATTCCACGGACCGCGGCAATATCGGTCCGGTGGCAGAGGCGCTGCTGGATTTCACCGGCAGCGCGTTCACCGTCTTCTGCCCCGCCTTCCCGCGGGCGGGCCGGTCGATCTACAACGGCTATCTCTTCGTCAACGGCCTGCCGATCGACGAGAGCCCCATGAAGGATCATCCGCTCACCCCGATGCGGGACGCCAATCTGTGCCGGGTCCTTCAGCGCCAGACCGCGCTGAAGGTTGGGCTGGTCGGCTATTCCGACGTCGATGCCGGCGCCGAAGCTGTGACGACCGCCTTTGCGCGAGAGACGGCGGCCGGGCGGCGCGCCCTGATCCTCGACGCCATCAGCGACCAGCATCTGCGCCATCTCGGAGAGGCCATCGCCGACCTGCCGCTGATCACCGGCGGCTCCGGGATCGCCCTCGGCCTGCCGGACGCCTATCTCGCGCGCGGCCTCGTTCCCCGCCTGACGCCGCCGCCCGTCACCATCACGGCTCCGCCCGGCCGGTCGGTCATTCTGGCCGGTTCCTGCTCGACCGCGACGCGCGGGCAAGTGGCGCGCGCGATCGCCGCCGGCATCCCGTCCCTGCAGCTCGATCCGATGGCTCTCGCCGACGGTTCGGTTACGGCGGACACCTTGCTGGACTGGCTCGCGGCAACCCCGTCCGAGGGTCCGGCGCTGGTCTATTCGAGCGCCGAGCCGGACGCGGTGCGCGCCGTGCAGGAGCGACTCGGCACCGAGGCGGCGGGCCACATCGTGGAGCGTCTGCTCGCGGAGGTGGCCGCTTCATTGCCGGCACGCGGCTATAGCCGCTTCATTGTCGCCGGCGGCGAGACGGCCGGCGCGGTCGTCGGCGCGCTGGGCATCAAGGTGCTGCGCATCGGCCCCGAGATCGACCCCGGCGTGCCGTGGACCGTCAGCCTCTCCGGTCCGCCGGTCGCGCTGGCGCTGAAGTCCGGTAATTTCGGCGCCGAGGATTTCTTCCTCAAGGCGTGGGACATGCTGCGGTGAGAGGAATGCGCCCGTGAACACGGAAAACCACCTGCGCGAACGCATTTGCCAGTGCGGCGCGTCCATGTTCCGTCGCGGCCTAACCTTCGGCTCCACCGGCAATATTTCCTGCCGCCTCGACGATGGCGGCTGGCTGATGACGCCGACCAACGCCTCGCTCGGCGAACTCGACCCGGCGCGGCTTTCCCGGCTCGATGCGGCGGGGCGCCATATCGGCGGCGACCCGCCGACCAAGGAAGCCTTCCTCCACCGTGTGATGTACGCCGCGCGCACCGGAACCCGCGCCGTGGTGCACCTGCATTCCACCCATTCGGTCGCGGTGTCCTGCCTGTGCGGGCTGGACCCCGCCAACTGCCTGCCGCCGCTGACCGCCTATTACGTCATGCGGGTAGGCCGCCTGCCGCTGGTGCCCTATCACCCGCCGGGCGACGAAAGCCTTGCCTATGCCTGCGAGGCACTTGCCGGCACGCATCACGCCCTTCTGCTCGCCAATCACGGCCCGGTGGTCGCCGGCAGCAGTCTCGAGAACGCGATGTACGCAACCGAGGAACTCGAGGAAACGGCGCGGCTTTTCCTCCTGCTGCAAAACCGCCTCACCTCTCCGCTCACCGCCGAGCAGGTTGAAGACCTGCGTGCCCGCCACGCCCTCTGGTAGCGGCTCGACCTTTTCCAGGACAACGCTCGGGCTTGCCAAGGTCGCGAAAGACTCAAGCCAGCGGCAGTCATTGTGCCCCAGGCGGACGGCAACATCGCGTCCGGTCGCGGAAAGCTGGAAACCCGCGTCGCCCCGCCGTCGAAGCGGGGACCTTCCGGAGCCCATCGCGGCTCAGTGGCAGGTTTCCGGGACGGGCCTGATCTTTGTGCCGCCTCCGGCGGACACACGGCGGGCCGTTCCTATGCCGGCAGGACGACCACCTTGGTCTTGACCGGCGTGCGGTCATAAAGGTCGATCATGTCCTGGCTCAGCAGGCCGACGCAGCCGCTGGTGATGCCCGAGCCGATCGTCTCCGGATCGCTGGTCGCATAGATCGTATAGAGCGTGTAGACACCGTTCTGGTAGAGATGCAGCGTGCGGGCGCCGAGCGGGTTGTCGAGACCGCCCGGCATGCCGCGCGCGTATTTGGCGGCCTCGGGCTGGCGCTTGATCATCTCCTTGGGCGGTGTCCAGGTCGCCCACTCGCTCTTGCGCCCGACATAGGCGTCGCCGCTCCACCGGAACCCGTCGCGCCCCACATTCGCACCATAACGGGTGGCGGTTCCGTCGCCCTCGACCCGGTAGACATAGAAGTGGCCGGGATCGACGATGATCGTGCCCGGGGCTTCCTCGGTCTCGTAGCGTACGGTCCGGCGGTAGTATTTCCGATCGACCTTGGTGACATCGACGGCCGGGATCTCGAACTTCTTATCGGGCACAGGTCCGTAGACTTTCTGCGCCTCGGCGAGGCTCATGCCGTCCTGTGCCGCGCAACCGGCCAGCGCCAGTCCGCCGAGACCGGCCATCGAGCCGACCAGAAATGTCCGCCGGTCGAGAACCCCCGCCCGACGCCCGGGCAGAGCGTCCCCGTCCATCTTGCCGAGATCGGCATTCCTGCGGTCCGCGATCATGATTCCCACGCCTTGCTGTCCGACGGGATTGCGCCCCCCGCATACGCACGCCAGCGTCTTGTCGAGCAGAGATAGCCGGTGCGCGGCCCGGCTGGCAAGCTCATCGCCGCGGATGCCCGCGTCTCGGGGGAGGTCGTGAACGTCGGCGCCTGTGAAGGGTCTCGCATGCCGTCCCGATTGCAACGGTCAGCCTGGGCACACGGGCTGGCGCCGGAAAGCCTTCACGTTGCGTTTCCATATTTTGGGTCGTGGCTCAGAACGCGACCTTGATCGTTGCATTCAGGCCGTTCTGGGTGGTGCCATCGCCGAACTGGCCGGCATAGGCGATGCCGAGGGTGGCGGCCGGCGACATTGCGAGGTCGAACCCGGCCTCGACCAGCGCGGCATCCTCGGCGATGGGCACGCCGGTGACGGTGAAGGGCGCGGAGCCGAAATAGCTCTGCGTGAGTTCCGGCGTGACGTCGCCGAAGGCGTGGCGCCAGCCGAGCGTGCCGCGCAGAGTCGCCTCCAGCGAACCGAACGCGATCTCGCGCGCCAGCCGCACGCCCAGCGTCGAAAAGGCGGTGTCGGTGTTCTCGCTCGCCACGGTGAGCGCGGCGCTGCCGCCGGTTTCGCTGAAGCCGCCGGTGTGGAGGCTCACATAGGCGAGGTTGGCGAAGGGCTCGAGGACGGCGAAGCCGGTCTCCACCGAGTAGCCAAGCTCGCCGAAGGCCTGGAAGGTGCCGGCGGTGTAGTCGGCCTTCAAGGTCTCGGCGAGGTCGGGCAGGCTCACCGTGCGGGAGCTCGACACGTCCTGCCACACATAGGCGAGGCCGGTGCGCAGGGCGAGCGCGCCCCATTGCCGGCCGGCATAGGCGCCGACCATCCAGTCGTCGGAGGAGCCGGAAGCATCGCGTCCGCCGGAATCGAAGCTGGTGTAGCCATAGCCGCCCATCACGCCGAGCCGCCAGCCGGAGGACAGGGCGGTGTCGAGCCCGATAAGGAAGCCGCCGGTGTCGGAGGTGAGGCCGGCGGCGTTGGTGCTGCCGTCGAGATCGGTCCAGGCGCCGTAGCCCTGCCCCCACAGCACCGGGCCGCTCGTGGTGGCCGGCGCGGCCTTGAGCGTCATCGCCTCGATCGCGGCCCCCGCGCTGCCGGCGGGAGCACCCGTGGGGGCGTAGCTCATCACCGGCGCGGTGGAGGCGCCGACCGCCCCCTGCGCGGCGCGCAGGCGGTCGATCATCGCCCGGCGGGTGAAGGTGCTGTTCTCCACGAACAGGCCGCGCACCGTGGCGTTGACGTCGCCCGAGAGCGCGGTGAAGGCCGCTTGCGCGCTGGCCTCGTCCGGCAGCAGCGCCACTGCCTGGAACAGAGGGTTGCCGACCGGCAGGCTGTTCAGTGCGTTCGCGGTGCGGAACTGGTTGGGCGTGCGGGCGGCGTCGGCGAAGCTGCGCGCCTGAGCGACATCGAGATAGAGCGCGCCGGCGGCGGCGTCATAGACGAGATCGGCGGTGAAAAAGGCCGAGACCGCGCCGACATCGCCTGTCACCGTTTCGAAGCGGCCGGTGAGGCCGGAGGAGCTGATCAGCGTATAGCGGGCGCCCAGCCGATAGGCGCCGTCCAGCTCGACGTCGATGGCCGCGCCGGCCTCGATGGTGGCGCTGCCGGTGGCGCTCACGCGGTCGGCGGACACGGCGTCGACCTCCACCGCGAAGGTGGATCCGGTCTCGAACACGGCGTTGCCGGCGACGGTGAGCGTGCCGATGGAGTTGCCGGGGCCGAGCGTGCCGCCCGCGCCGACCTTGAGCCCGCCGATGCTGCCGGTGCCGCCGAGGCTGGCGCCGGTGCCGACCTCGACCGTGCCGCCCAGCGTGCCGTTCACCGCCAGATGGCCGGCGGTGACGCTCGTGGTTCCGGTGAAGGCGGCGCTGTTGCCGGAAAAGGCAACCGCGCCCGCACCGGCCTTGGTGAGCCCGCCGGTGCCTGCGAAGCTGCCGGCGAAGGTGGTGTCGATGCTGCCGCCGAACGTCAGATCATTGTCGCCGAGCACAATCGAGGAGCCGGCGACGCCGGACAGGGTGCCGATGCTGCGCGCGCCGTCGGCATCGGAGATGTCGAACACGCTGGTCGCGCCGTAGAGCGTCAGCGCGCCGGTGGCGGCGAGGGCGCCGCTTCCCGAGAGCGCCAGCGTGCCGGCGGAGATCGTCGTTCCCGCCGCGAAGGTGCTGGCGCTGGTCAGGATCACCGTGCCGGCGCCGGATTTGGCGAGCGCGCCGTCCTCGCCGCCGAGCGCGCCATTAAGGGTGAAGCTGTCGGCGGCGCCCAGCGCCGCGACGTTGAGCGTGCCCTCCAGCGTGATGCCGCCGGTGGCGGCGAGGGTCAGCGAGGTGGCGCCGCCCTTCTCCATGAAGGTGGGGTCGGCACCGCCCATGGCGGTATCGGCATTGCCGCCGCGCAGCGTGGCGCCGTCCTCGAAGCTGATGCTGCCGTCCGTCGTGACGCTGTTCGCCCCACCGGCGACCAGCGTGCCGTCGGCCCCGACCGTGAAGCTGGAAGTCGCACCGTCGAGCTGCAGCGTGCCGGCGCCGACCACGGCGTCCTCATCCAGCGTGGTCGGGTTGTCGACCTCGCCGGCCGCGTAGAGGTAGAGCCGGCCTTCCGACACCGAGAAGTCGGTGGCGCCGGTGCCGGACACGGCGAAGACATTCGCGCCGCCCAGCGCCCAGGTGCCGGCCCCGGTCTTCGCCACCGTGTTGGTGAGGTTGCTGGCGCTGCCGCTCATCGGGTCGCGCATGTCGAGCAGCGCCCCTGTACCCGTGCCAACATTGAGCGCGGACGCCGTGCCCCCCTCGGTCCCGACATAGATCGCCGACGCCTGACCACCGAGCGTATTGCCGGAGAACAGGCTGCTTGAGCCATCGCTGACCATCAGGTTCAGCGTGCCGCCTTGCATCGCGATCGCGCCGCCCGCCGACCTCGCGCTGTTGCCGGTGAAATCGCTGTCGACGATGCTCACAACGACGGCGCCGGATGATCCGTCAACAAAGATCGCGCCGCCCCGATCTCCCGCGCTGTTGTCGGAGAAGCTGCTTGCGATGAACGTGGTGGACCCGCCCGCGACGTAGATCGCTCCGCCATTCAACTGGGCGTCATTGCCCATGAAGCTGCTGCGTTCGACGAGAAGGGTGCCATCCTGGCTGATGGCCCCGCCGAAGTAGCCGGAGTTCCCCCTGAAAGTGCTGTCGGACAGTGTCACGACGCCCCTATTCTGGATGGCCCCACCAGAAATAGCCGCCTGATTGTTGCTGAAGGTCGCGCCGGCGATGCTCACCGTTCCAGCTAAATTTTGGAGCACGCCTGCCCCGCTGGCGCTATTCCCGCTGAAGAGATAGCCCTGCGTCTGGCCTTCACCGGAGCCGAGATCGAGCACGCTATCGCTGTTGACCATGATGGCACTGCCGGACATGCTGCTGGTGAAACCCTGCATCGTCAGCCCGGCATCGGCGCCTTCCAGGCGGATCGCACCTGCCTTCCCTCCCGCTATCGCGATCGCGCTGTCGGTCGCAGGGTCGAGCGATACCGACCCGGTGATCTGCAGGGTCGGCATCTCGCCGCTGGCCTGTCCCTCGCTGATCGCCTGCCGGTAGCTGGCCTGCGCCGCTGCCAGCGCCGCCGCGTTCTCTGCAGTCGGCGCGCTCGCATAGGTGGAGATGGCCGACGAGAGGGAGGACGCCGCTTCGGAAAGCCCGGTCACGCCGCTCACCGGCGCGCCGATGTTGAGATGGACGCCGTCGCCCAGCGCCTCCTCACTCGCCACGCTCAGCGTGCCGGAGGATATGGTCGTGCCGCCCTTGTATGTATTGACGCCCGACAGCGTCAGAACCTGCGGCCCGACGTCGACGATGACACGGCCCTGGCCGGTGATGGTGTTCGACACATCGGCGTCTATGCCGTCCAGCTTGAAGGTCAGCGAGCTGCCGAAGTTGTTCACGCCCAGATCGCCGGTGAGGCTCCAGCCCTCCTGCAGCGTCAGGCTGTTGGCGCCGCTGACGAACAGGATGGCCGCCGCGCGCGTCTCGCCGTCGCCGAACAGACCGCCGGAGATGCCGCCGCTGGTGGTGATGTCCATGTCGGCGCCGAACACGCCCACCCCGCCGGCCCCGACGGTGCCATCACCAAACCTGCCCTCGCCGCCTTTTCCCCCGCCCGCGCCAGTGATGGTGCCGCTGTTGTTGAGCGTCAGGCCGGACAGGCCGTATACGCCGGCACCGCCAGCCGCGCCGTCGGAGCCGTAGATGCCGTCGGCGCCATCTCCGCCCTTGCCGCCAATGATCGTGACTTGATTGTCGAGGACCGACGCCGAATCGAAATAGACGCCGATGCCACCGTCGCCGCCGTCGCCGCCCCTGCCCCACTCGCCACCCAAGCCGGCTTGCCCGCCTTTGCCACCCTTGCCGCCGGAAACGACACCGCTTCCGGACAAGGTGAGGCCTATGCTGCCTTCTCCGTAGATGCCGTATCCGCCGCCGCCGCCACCGCCGCCGGAGGCGCCGACTTGGCTGCCGGAGATGAAACCGCTGGAGGCGTTGGCGCCGTCGCCGCCATCCGTGCCGTAAATCCCGGCGACACCCGGATCGAGCGTCGCATCGGTGCTCTGGACCGAACCGGCATGACCGCCGTCGCCACCATCGCCGCCGCCGCGTCTAAAACCGCCGTCATCCGGGGCATCGGCGCCTTCTCCGCCGGCCCCTCCCACCAAGGTGCCCGCGCCGCCGCCGCCGCCGCCGTTGTAATTGGGGACACCCTCATCTGAGGATTCGGAACCATCCTCGCCATCCATCCCATAAGCGCCGCCCAAAGCTGGCGCGGCGCTGACCACGCCGCCATTGCCGCCGTAGCCGCCGAATGTCTCCGCGCCGGCGGGAGAGGCGACGAGGGTGCCGGCGAGCATGCACAGGACGAGAGGCGACACGCTTCCCAGCGCCACGGCGCGGGTGCGGACGGGGGAAGCACGGAAAAGCGCGGATCCATCCGTCGTAAGCGGACCGGCCCCGGCCACGGGACCGCCGCTGCACGCCTCGTCACGCTGCGTCTTTCGCTCCCGCCCGCTGTACGACATCACCCCCCCATGCGGCCACCCAGCCGAGAATGCTCTCGCGCCGGGACTCCAACGCCGTTACCGGCAGGTTAGGCGACAGGCTGCGGAGGTTCATGTCCTCTAAATAGGGGATGGGATCGGAGCGGCAGGCACGCGCGGCTCCGCGTCAGGCCAAGCCGCGAACCGGCAACGGCCCTAGCCGGCGCGGTTGAGCCAGATGCTCATCAGCTCGGCCCGGCTGCGCACGCCGAACTTGCGGTAGATGCGGGTGACATGCTGATGCGCGGTGGACGTCGCCATGTCGAGCCGGCTGCCAATCTCCTTCTCCGAGGATTTGGTAAGCAGCAGGTGCAGCACGCGCCGCTCGGTCGCGGTCAGGGGCGAGGTGGCCATCATGAGGCCGTGGCTCAGGATCAGCTGGCGGTGAAACCACTTTATGCCGCGCAGAACCTGTTCCAGCAGCGCGATCTCGGCATCCGTGAAGGTCCGGCCGGCATAGAAGCCGAAATGCGATTCGCAGTCGTCGTTCAGCGGAAAGGCGACGAACACGGCGTCATGGGTACCCACCGAACCATAGTGGCGCTCATAGAACGGCGTTTCGAACCACGACGCGGGAAGCTCCCGGCGGAAGGAATAGGTGCGGAACGTGCCCACGCCGCGCATGGGCAGCAGGAAGGAAGGGTCGATCTCGCGCCGTTCCCAGACCTCCAGAATGGCCTTGAAATGCTCGTCTCCCGGATGCGGGGGAACGGGGTGCAGCGCCTGGACTGCGGCAACACGCCACCCCTGGAGCGGATCGTCGGCCGCCGGATCGGGCATGCGCACAGCCCCGGCCCAGGTCGCGTTCCAGGCGCTCGTCGCCGTGCAGAGAGAGGACATCAGATGCGCCGCCGCCGCCGCGAACTGGTTGGCCTCGAAATCGGACAGCGCGTCCCACAGGCCGTACACGCCTTCGGTGTTCATGGAGGGTCTTTCGGGGAAATGTCGCAACGCCCGCATGGGCGCGACCGTTCTAATGCTTGCAGACTAACAACAGCTGAGCCGCACGCAACAATGCCGCAAGCGAGAGCGGTGGGTATCCCGGGAAGGCCCACCCGGCCGTCGAGGCTCAGGCCGCGGCCGGTGCCGGCCGGCCCGCCGGGTCCTGTGCCGCGAGGCATGGCGGCGGCACCTGCTCCTCCGGCGTCGCGCACAGTCCGCGCCGGGCGAGCCAGCGCCCCACGGCCGGCTCGGCGGTGAGCACGGCGAAGGGCGCGGCGCCGAGCAGGCCCGCCAGAACCGGCACTGCCCAGACCAGCGCGGCGGGCGCGAAGGCGTAGAGGACGCCCCCCATCAGCACGGCGAAAAGGAATTGCGGCCACAGCCCGCGCAAGGCGGTGCGCCACGACAGGCGCTCGGCGTCGCGCGCCTGCGCCTCCCATGTCACGGTCCGCCCGAAGGCGAGGCCGACCATGAAGATCGCGATGCGCAACGCGACCACCGGCCCCAGCAGCACCGAGAACGGGAACTCCAGCAGCGCGCCGGCGAGAACCCGGCCGGCGCCGCCATAACGGCGCCGTTCGTCGGGCCGCAGCAGCACGTCGAGCAGGCCGGCGAGCTTCGGCGCGAGGCTCATCAGGAAGGTGACCGCGAACAGCGTCAGCCCGAGGCCGGCGGGGAACGGCGTGTCGGCGCGCTCGACGTCGAACACCTTTAGCGTCGCCAGCACCATGAAGAGGACCCAGGCGAAGGCGCCGACATACATCAGGATCGCCCAGGCGATCTGGAACCGGCTCATCGGCTTGAGGCCGGGCATGGCGAGCAGGCGCCAGTACTGCATGTTGCCCTGGCACCAGCGCAGGTCGCGCCGCGTGAACTCGGTCAGGTGCGGCGGGTTCTCCTCGTAACTCTCGGTCTCTTCCGGCAGCACGCGGACCTCGTATCCGGCGCGGCGCATCAGCACCGCCTCGATCTGGTCGTGCGAGAGGATATGCCCGGCGAGCGGCCCCCTGCCCGGCAGCACGGGCAGCGCGCAATGCGCCCTGAAGGGCGCGATGCGGATCACCGCGTTATGCCCCCAATAGGGGCCGCAATCGCCCGCCCACCACGACGCGCCCATCGTGTAGGAGCGCATGCCGTGCCGCATGCCGAACTGGAAGATGCGCGCGAAGGCCGAACGCGACGGCATGCCCACGACGAGGCTCTGCAGGATGCCGAGCATGGGGTTCGCCTGCATGATCCGCACGAGGCGCAGGATGGTGGACGCGCCGAGAAGGCTGTCGGCGTCGAGCACCAGCATCAGCTCGTGCTCGTCACCCCAGCGATCGACGAAGTCGCGGATATTGCCGGCCTTGAAGCCGATATTGTCGCTGCGGCGGCGATAGTGCAGACGCGGCGACGGCCCGAGTTCCTCGCGCCACGCCCGGAACAGGGCCTCCTCCGCCCCGGCGACGGCGTCGAGGGTCGTATCGGAGAGAATGAACCAGGTGAAACGCTCGCCCTCGCCGCTGCGGTCAAGCTCGGCGCGCATGGTGCGCAGCCGGGCGAAGGCGCGCTCGGGATCCTCGTTCCGCAGCGCCATCACCACCGCCACGCGCGCGGTGATCGACGCGTCGTCCGACGCCTTGCCGGCAAAGGGATAGACCGACCGCCGGGGGTCGCCGGGGCCGTGCAGCAGCCACAGGCCGATCACCGCGTTCCAGAAGCCCAGAATGGTCCAGGGGGTCGAGAGGCCGAAAGCCAGAAGCAGCAACCCGTCCAGCGGCGTAAAGCCGCCATGGGCGAGCAGATAGGCGAACAGCGCAACGAACCCGGCATAGGTCGCCGCGTTCAGCCCCAGCACCAGCGCGCGGCGCCGGCGAAGCTCGCGCAGCGACTGCACGCCGGTCGGCACGCACCGTTCCGCCGCGTCCGCACCCGTGAACAGGCCGTCCGCAATCTTCTCGTCCAGGCTCATGGCATCGTCCCGCTGCGCGGCCCCAGCTATCCCTGGGCGCTGCGTGGGAATGATACGCAGCCCCGCGTCGAGAGGTTCACCACTTTGTGGACCAAAGGGCGGCCGGCGGCTGTTAAGAAGGTCGTGAAGCGGCCAGGGAACGCGATCAGCCATGCCGGAAACCTGTGACAGGCCCACGCGGCAGCTCTGGTGCGCGGCGCCGGGCCGCTATGAACTGAGGCAGGCTCCGCTCGGCGAACGGCCGGCCGATGCGTTGACCATCCGGACCATCGTGTCCGGCATCAGTCGCGGCACCGAGCGCCTCGTGCTGGAAGGCGGTGTGCCGGCCGGCGAGCACCAGCGCATGCGGGCGCCGTTCCAGAAGGGCGACTTCCCCTTCCCCGTCCAATATGGCTATCAGAGCGTCGGCGTCGTCGAGGCGGGGCCGGCGGAATGGATCGGGCACACCGTCTTCGCGCTGCACCCCCATCAGGACCACTATGACCTGCCGTTAGCGGCGGCGATGCCGGTGCCCGAGGGCATTCCCCCGGAGCGCGCGACACTGGCCGCCAATATGGAGACCGCCCTCAACGCGATGTGGGACGCCGGGGCCGGTCCGGGCGACCGCATCGTGATCGTCGGCGGCGGCGTGGTCGGCCTGCTGCTGACCGCGCTTGCATGCGCGCTGCCCGGCGCGGACGTCACTCTGGTGGATGTGAGGCCGGACCGGGCGGCGCTGGCCGAGAGCTTCGGCGCCGCCTTCGCCCTGCCGGATGCCGTCCGGGACGATGCCGACATCGTCTTTCATGCCAGCGCGAGCGCGGCGGGGCTGGCGACGGCGCTGGCGGCCGGGGGGATCGAGGCGAGGATCGTCGAGGTGAGCTGGTATGGCGACCGCGCGCCGGCGGTGCCGCTGGGCGGTGCCTTCCACAGTCGCCGCCTGCAACTGATCGCCTCGCAGGTCGGCGCCGTATCACCTTTGCGCAGGCCGCGCTGGCCGCATGCGCGCCGGCTCGCCAAGGCGCTCGACCTGCTCGGCGATCCGCGCTTCGACCGCCTGATCACCCATGTCGTCCCGTTCGCGCAGGCGGCGGACCGGCTGCCGCACCTGCTGACCCGCGAGGAGGACGCACTGGCGATCCTGCTCGATTATCGATGAGGAATGCCATGTACTGTGTCGAGGTTCGCGACCGCATCATGATCGCCCATTCGCTGCCCGACCCGTTCTTCGGGCCGGCACAGGGGCTGCACGGCGCGACCTTCGTCGTCGATGTCGCCTTCTTCCGCGAGGAGCTGACGTCGCAGAACGTGGTCGTCGACATCGGCGCCGCGCTGGAGGTTCTGGCGTCGACGCTGAAGCCGCTGGCCTATCAGAACCTCGACGCGCTGCCCGCCTTCGCCGGCAAGCTCACCACCACCGAATTTCTGGCGCGGCACATCTTCGATGCCATGGCCGACGCCGCCCGCAGCGGGGCGCTGGGCGCGGAGGGGGAAGGTCTCGCGAAGATCCGCGTCACCCTTCACGAAACCGACCTCGCGCGGGCGAGCTATGAAGGACGGCCCGGCTGAGGAGCGGCAGGTGAGCGGTTTCGCCTTCGCCATCCCGGGCGACATCGAACTGGCCACCGGCGGCTATGGCTATGACCGGCGGCTGATCGCCGAATGCCGCCGCGCCGGCCGCGCGGTGACACATGTCGCCCTGCCCGACGGCTTTCCCTTTCCCTCGCCGGAGGAGATCGCCGCCAGCGCGGCGCGGCTCGGGGCGTTGCCGGCCGGACAGGCGGTGCTGATCGACGGGCTCGCCATGGGCGCCCTGCCGGCGGCGCTGCTGAGCGGTCTGCGTCGTCCCATCGCGGCTCTCGTCCACCATCCGCTGGCGCTGGAGGCCGGCCTCGATGAGCGCCAGCGCGCGGGGCTGGCGGCCAGCGAACGCGCGGCGCTGGCGCTGGCTGCCGCCGTCATCGTCACCAGCCCTTCGACCGCCCGGCTGCTGGAACGGGACTATGGCGTCGCGCGCGACCGGCTCGTCGTCGCGGTTCCCGGCACCGATCCGCGCCCGCCCGCCCGGGGCACCGGCGCCCCGCCGCGGCTGCTCGCGGTCGGCGCGGTGATACCGCGCAAGGCGCATGGGGTGCTGGTCGAGGCTCTGGCCGCACTGTCCGCGCTGGACTGGTCCTGCCGCATCGTCGGCGCGAGCGACCGCGACGGCGAGGAGACGCGCCGGCTGCGGCAGCACATCGCCGCGCACGGGCTCGGCGACCGCATCATGCTGACCGGGGCGATCTCCGAGCCGGCTCTGGCGCGCGAATTCGATGCCGCCGACCTGTTCGTCTCGGCGTCGCTTTTCGAGGGCTACGGCATGGCCCTGACCGAAGCCATCGCCCACGGGCTCCCGGTGGTGGCGAGCCGGGCCGGCGCCATTCCCGACACGCTGCCGCCGGCCGCCTGCGTGCTGGTTCCGCCGAACGACCCCGCCGCGCTTGCCGGGGCCCTCGGCACGCTATTGCGCGAGCCGGCGCGGCGGCGGGAACTGGCGCGGAATGCGCGCGAGCACGCGGCATCGCTCCCGGGCTGGCCGGAAACCGCCGCCACCGTCATGAACGCCCTGCGGGAGATCGCCCGATGAGCGGCTTCGACGCCGACTGGCTGGCGCTGCGCGAGCCGGTCGACCATGCCTCCCGGAACGCGGGACTCGCGGCGCGGGTTCGCGAGCATTTCGCCGGGCTCCCCTCGCTCGCCGTGGTCGATCTCGGCTGCGGCACCGGCTCCAATCTGCGCGCGCTGGCGCCGTCGCTGCCCGCGCGCCAGCACTGGCATCTGATCGACGGCGACGGCGCCCTGCTGGACGCGGCGCGGCATCAGCTCGCCGACTGGGCCGACCGCGCGCAGGCGACCGCCGGCGGCCTCGAACTGCACAAGGACGAACTGCGGATCGATGTTCGCTTCGAAGGCGCCGATCTCACGCGCCGCGACCTCGACTTCGGAGGCGAGGGCGCCGGGCTGGTGACGGCGGCGGCGCTGTTCGATCTCGTCTCGCGGGACTGGCTGGAGCGTCTCGTCGCCGCGCTGGCGCCGCGGCGCGTGCCGCTCTATTCGGTGCTGAACTATGACGGCATCGCCCGCTGGCAGCCGGCCGACGCACTTGACGCGCGGGTGGTCGCCGCCTTCAACCGGCACCAGCGCGGCGACAAGGGCTTCGGGCCGGCGCTGGGACCGGAGGCCGGCGAGGCGCTGGCGGGCATCCTGACGCGCCATGGCTACTCCACCTTTTCCGGTGACAGCCCGTGGGAGCTGACTCAGCGGGATTCCGGGCTGATCGCCCGCCTCACCGAGGGTTTCGCCCGCGCCGCCGGCGAGATCGAGCCGGATGCGCGTGAGG
The DNA here is from genome assembly GCF_009223885.1 of Ancylobacter sp. TS-1. Classification (NCBI taxonomy): domain Bacteria; kingdom Pseudomonadati; phylum Pseudomonadota; class Alphaproteobacteria; order Hyphomicrobiales; family Xanthobacteraceae; genus Ancylobacter; species Ancylobacter sp. TS-1. The sequence continues at coordinate 3,391,199 of NZ_CP045144.1, read as the reverse complement.
TCTTCGCGGACTGGGCCGAAAGCCGGGCCGGAGCACGGACGACGATCGGTCATCGCGATACCTTCGCCGTCGCCTGACCGCCTTGTGCGCCGAACGCGTCAGCCCGGCGGCCACATGCGCGCGAGCACGCCGTCGCGCTTGATGAAGCGATGGCGCAGCGCCGCCGCGATATGCGCCAGCGCCAGCACGCCGAGCGTCAACGCGAGCAGCCCGTGCACGCTGAAGAGGCGGTTCGCCAGCGCCTCGTCGGGCGGCAGGATCGCCGGAAGACTGAACAGCCCGAAGACGTCGAGCGCGGGATAGGCGGAGACGCCGGCCCAGCCGAGCAGCGGCACGGCGAGCAGCAGCGCGTAGAGCGCGCCATGCACCACGCGCGAGGCGAGGCGCTCGAACGGCGTGAGCGTCGCCACCGGCGCCGGCGCGCCGCGCCGAAGCCTCACCAGCACGCGCAGGACCACCAGCCACAGCAGGAGAAAGCCCGTCAGCTTGTGCAGGCTGTAGAGCGACCCGGTGGTCGCGTCGAAGTTCGTCGCCTCGCCACGGGCGACCATATTCAGGCCAAGCGGGATCATGCAGGCGACGAGGACCGCGACGATCCAGTGCAGCCGCCGCGCCGCAAGGCTGTAGCGGGCCGATGTTCCGGCCGTCGGAGCGCCTTCATCCGCCAGCGGCATCGGTGCCTCCCTCGGGCGCGCTGCGAAGGTCGCAATCATAGAGGATGTTGCCGTCGTCGAGGAGATAGGACTGCGCCGCCGGGCGTAGCGCGTCGTCGAGATCGTCGATGGGCCGGAGGTCGAGGCCCGGCCGTCCCGATCCGAGAATGATGGGCGAGAGGCAGATATGAAGGCGGTCGACCCGCCCGGCATCGATGAAGCGCGAGATCGTCGCAGCCCCACCCTCGATCAGGATGATCCGGTGCCCGCGCGCCGCCAGCGCGGCAACGAGGCGGTCCGGCTCGAAGATGTCGGGATCGTGGTCGGGGCCGATCCGCTCCACGTCGTCCGGCCACCCCTCCGCATTCTCCGAGAACACGATGCGGCGGCAGCCATCCGCCTGCAGCCATCGGGACCCGCGCGAGGACCGGCCGGTGCGGTCGATGACGGCGCGGGCCGGGCTGCGGCCCGGAACCCGCCGCGTGGTCAGCTGGGGGTCGTCGGCCAGGACAGTGCCGACCCCGACCACCACCACATCCGCGATCGCGCGCAGGCGGTGCAGGTGATCCATGCCGGAACAGCCGTTGATGTCCCGGGACTTCCCGGTGGGCGTGGCGATACGCCCGTCGAGCGACTGGCCGAGCTGGGCGATGACGAACGGCGCTCCGCGATGTCGCTGGATCGGCTCGTAGAGGGCGACAAGCGGATCGAGCGGGGTTTCGCGACGATTCAAGACAAGCTCCCGTGCGTGGCCGTGCGGCAGTTGGGCGAATGCGGCGCGTCGATCCGACGGGTCCGTGCGGGTGCGACCTATGTAATACGTACGAACCGCCCGTATGGTGCAATGGATGCCGTCTCAAATGGCGAGTAGCTGAGACACCGGCCGCAGGATTGCGACTCCGCCCGGTGCATTTAAGCGCCCGAACCGCCTCCCCCCGGACCACTCGCGTCAGCAGTGCTGCTTGATATTGCACAAGGCGCTGACGAGTTTCTTCCCCACTGTGCCGGCTCTGCCGACTCTGGCGCAGGGGGCGCGCGATGAGCGAGATGGACGGAAAGCCGCTATCGGGTGAGCAGGAGGAGGCGTCGCCGTCTTGCCCCCCGGCGGAAGACGTCCAGCACCAGGTCGAGCGCATCCTCGCCAGCCCGGAGCTGAGGCGGTCCTGCCGCCTTGCCGATTTCCTCGCCTACATCGTCGAAGAAACGCTGCAGGGCCGTCAGGATCGCATCAAGGCCTATTCGATCGGCATCGAAGTGCTGGGGCGCGACGCCGCTTTCGATCCCCAGCTCGACCCCGTGGTGCGCATCGAGGCGGGCCGGCTGCGGCGGGAACTCGAATATTACTACCTCACCACCGGCCGCGACGACCCGGTGGGCATCGAGATTCCCAAGGGCGCCTACGTGCCCCATTTCTTCTACCGCGCCCACGCGGCCGGTCCGGCCCGTCCGGCCGGCGACGGGCCCACCCGCTCCCCGCCCCTGCCGGCCATGCCCCCACGCGGCAATGGCCTGTGGCGACGGCACTGGCGCTGGACGCTCACCGGCGCTGTCATCGCCAGCCTGTTCGTCCTGGTGGGAGTGAGCACATGGAACGAACGGGCGGAGACCGCCATGGCGGGAAACATCGCCAGCCAGCCGACGCTTCTGTTGCTGCCCTTCACTGATCTTGGCGGCGGCGGAAACCTCGGGCTGCGGGCGGCGGCCATCGCGGAGGAATTGAAGACCCGGCTCGTGCGCTTTCGGGAAATCCGGGTGATCGCGCCCGACGGCGCGGGAGCGGCGGACCGGGAAGGCTGGCCGGCGGCCCAGTACCTGCTCGACGGCAGCGTGCGCGCGGACGAGCAGCGCCTGCGCATCACGGGCCGGCTCATCGACCGCGCCAGCGGCACCATCCTGTGGTCGGACACCTACGATATCAGCCTCGCGGCAACCGACACCATCGCGGTGGAACAGGACATCGCCTCGCGCATCGCCGATGCCGTGGCGCAGCCCTACGGCGTGCTGTTCCGCGCCGGGGTTCCCGCCGAGCTCGGCACCGCGTCGGCCGGGGGCGCGGACCACTACCGATGCGCGCTGGACTTCTACCGCTACCGCAGCGACCTCGGCGCGGCGATGCATGCGCCGGTGCGCGCCTGCCTGCTGCGCAGCGTGGCGGACAACCCGGACAACGCCACCGCCTGGGCCATGCTGTCCTATATGTATCTGGACGAGGACAGGTTCGGCTTCAACCGCGTCGCCTCCCCGCCGCCGGCCGGGCGGGCGCTGGCGGCCGCCCGGCGCGCCATCCAGATCGATCCGACGAATGTGCGCGGCCTGCAGGCCCTGATGACCGCGCTGTTCTTCAACCGCCAGCCCGAAGAGGCGCTCAGGATCGGCGCGCAGGCCTACCGGCTCAACCCGGACGATACCGAACTGCTCGGCGAGTATGGCAGCCGGCTCATGCAGGCGGGGCAGCACCGGCGCGGCATGGCAATGATGGAAGAGGCCATGGCCCGCAATCCCGGCGCCACCGGGCTTTATGCCGGCCTGCTGGCGCTCGGCGCCTATCTCGAAGGCGACGACCCGCGCGCGCTGACCCTCATCCGCCGTTCCGACCTGCAGCACTTCCCGATCTACCATTTCGTGGCGGCGCTCATCTTCGCGCGCAACGGCCTCGCTGCCGAAACCGCCGCCAGTCGCGAGGCGTTCCTCCGGATGCGGCCCGGTTTCTTCGCCCGCTTCGACGCCGAGCTCGACGATCGCAACTTCGATGCCGCCGACCGCGCACGGCTGATCGAGGGCGCGCGCGAGGCGGGTTTCCCCGTCTCGCCGCAGGCCGCCGAACCGGCGGCGCGCATACCGGCCGTCCGCTCCTACTGAAGCGGGTCGCGCAAGATCGGGCAGGTCATGCAGTGGCCGCCGCCGCGCCCGCGCCCGAGTTCGTCGCCCTCGATGGTGATGACCTCGACGCCGGCCTTGCGCAGCTTGGTGTTGGTGTAGGAGTTGCGCTCGTAGCCGACCACCACGCCGGGGGCGAGAGCGACGACATTGTTGCCGTCGTCCCACTGCTCGCGCTCCTGCTCGTAGCTGTCGCCGCCGGTGGTGACGACCCGCAGCCTCTGCAGGCCGAGGGCCTCGGCGGCAACGCCGGTGCCGTCCTCGGTGAGGAAGGGCCGGGTCTCGACCGTGTAGTCGACGCCCTCGTCATTGTCGCCGGGCCGCAGGCTGTAGCAGGTGATCTGCTGGCACACCTCCAGGAAGATGTTGGCGACGTCGCGGTCGCAGAGCGTGAACACGGTGTCGAGATGCATCGCCGCGCGCGACTTCGGCATCTGGCAGGCGACGAGGCGCGTCGCGCCGCCACCGGCGAACAGGGCGCGCGCCAGCTGGCCCACCGCCTGCGGCGTGGTGCGCTCGCCCATGCCGACGAAGACCGTGCCGTTGCCCACCGGCATGACATCGCCGCCCTCCAGCGTCGAGGGGCCGAAATCCTCGTCGGGATTGCCCCACCACACCTTGAAGTCGCCATGCCGGAATTCCGGGTGGAACTTGTAGATGGCGGCGACCAGCAGCGTCTCCGGCCGCCGCGCCGGCCAGTACATCGGGTTCAGCGACACGCCGCCATAGATCCAGCAGGAATTGTCGCGCGTGAACAGCGTGTTGGGCACGGGCGGGATGACGAAGCCGGTGGGCTCCAGATAGCGCCCGAACATGCCCTTGGGCGCGAAGGGCAGCTCGAAGCGGGCGATGCCGCCGACAAGGTGCTCGGCGAGCTTCGCGGCCGGCATCTCGTCGAGCCAGGCCCGCAGTTCCTCCAGCATGCCGTTGCCGACATGGTTGGCGGTGATGCGACGGTCGAGCACCCAGTCGCGCCCCTCCCGGATCTCCAGGACGCGCGCCAGCAGGTCGTGGAACTCGAGCACCTCGACGCCGAACTCACGCATCTTGTTGCAGAAGTTGAAGTGCTCCTTCTGCGCCTCCTGCACCCAGAGCACGTCGTCGAACAGCAGCTCGCGGCAATTGCCGGGGGTCAGCCGCTTGTGGGCGAGGCCGGGGCGGCAGACCATCACGGTCCGCAGCACGCCGGCCTCGGAATGAACGCCGAACTGCCTCATGACGATGCTCCCTCGGTGCTTTTTCCGGCGAAGACGATTCCGTCCGCCGTTGTGGTGACGGTGGTGCCGGCGGTGCCGGCGATCATGGCGGAGAGGTCCTTGAGCGAGCCGATGCAGGCGCGCTTGCCGGTGGCGGTGGCGAAGCGGCAGGCCGCCTCGACCTTCGGACCCATCGAGCCGGCGGGGAAGGCAAGCCCGGCCAGCGCCTGCGGCGAGGCGCTGCGGATGGCGCGCTGGTTCGGCGTGCCCCAGTCGACATAGATCGCGTCGACATCGGTGAGGATGGCGAGCAGGTCGGCATCGAGCTCGCGCGCCAGCAGCTCGGTGGCGAGATCCTTGTCGATCACGCATTCGACGCCGACAAGGCGCCGCCGCCCGCCCGGCTGCTCGCCGGGCGCGTACATGGTCGGAATGCCGCCGCCGCCGGCGGCGATGACGACCGTGTTGCGCTCCAGCAGCCATTTGATCGGGCGCAGCTCGAAGATGCGCCGGGGGCTGGGGGACGGGACGACGCGCCGCCAGCTCTCCCCGTCCGCCTTGAAGACCCAGCCCTTCTCGGCGGCCAGCCGGTCGGCCGCCTCCTTCGTGTAGATCGGGCCGATGAACTTGGTCGGGTTGGCGAAGGCGGGATCGGCCGCGTCGACCTCGACCATGGTCAGCAGCGTCGCCAGCGGCCGCTCGAAGGGGAGCAGGTTGCCCAGCTCCTGCTCGATCATGTAGCCGATCATGCCCTCGGTCTGCGCGCCGAGGACGTCGAAGGGGTAGGTCTCGACCTTGTCATAGGCCGCCCCCTGCAGGGCCAGCAGGCCGACCTGCGGCCCGTTGCCGTGACCGACGACGAGCGTGTGCTCCATGGCGACGGGCGCCAGCGCACGGGCGGCGATGGCGACGTTCTCGCGCTGGTTCTCGGCGGTGAGCGCCTGCCCGCGCCGCAGCAGCGCATTGCCGCCCAGGGCGGTGACGATGAGCATCGCCCTCACTCCCCCAGCGTGGCGACAAGCAGCGCCTTGATGGTGTGCAGCCGGTTCTCGGCCTGCTCGAAGGCGACGTTGGCCTCGCTCTCGAACACCTCGTCGGTGACTTCCAGCCCGTCATGAATGCCGAACTTGTCGGCGATGTCCTTGCCCACTGCGGTCTCGGTGTCGTGGAAGGCCGGCAGGCAGTGCATGAACTTCACGCGCGGATTGCCGCTCGCCTTCATCAGCGCCGCGTTCACCTGGAACGGCTTGAGCAGCTCGATGCGCTCGGCCCACACCTCCTTGGGCTCGCCCATGGAGACCCAGACATCGGTGTGGATGAAATCGACCCCCTTCACCGCCGCCTGCGGATCGTCGGTGATGGTGAGGGTGGCGCCGTACTTCTTCTCCAGCGCGCGGGCGACGGCGACGAACTCGTCCGACGGCCAGAGCTTCTTCGGGCCGGCGATGCGCACATCCATGCCCATCAGGCAGCCCACGATCATCAGCGAGTGGCCCATGTTCGAGCGGGTGTCGCCGACATAGGCGTATTTGATCTCATGCGCCGGCCGGTCGGAATGCTCGCGCATGGTCATCACGTCGGCGAGCATCTGGGTCGGGTGATACTCGTCGGTCAGGCCGTTATAGACCGGCACGCCGGCATATTTGGCCAGTTGCTCGACGCCGTGCTGGGAGGAGCCGCGATACTCGATGGCGTCGAACATGCGCCCGAGCACGCGGGCGGTGTCCTTGAACGACTCCTTGTGGCCGATCTGCGAACCGGCCGGATCGAGATAGGTCACATGCGCGCCCTGATCGTGACAGGCCACCTCGAAGGCGCAGCGCGTGCGGGTGCTGGTCTTCTCGAAGATCAGCACGATCTCGCGGCCCTTCAGATGCTCCTGCTCGGTACCGGAGTACTTGGCCCGCTTGAGGTCGCGCGCGAGGTCGAGCAGGTACTGGAACTCGCGCTGCGTGTAGTCCTGCACGGTCAGCAGGGAGCGGTTTCTGAGGTTGAAGGACATTAGTGCATCTCCTTGGGGGGCAGGCGTGCGGGCCCGTGCCGCAGCGCGGGCGCGGCGCGGGAAGCGAGGTTGTGGCGCTTGATCCAGACGAAGACGGGAAGGCCGCTCATAAGGAGCAGGAAGCCCCAGAACACGACCTCGGCGCCCGCGCCGTAGATGGCGCCGATGGAGAAGACGAAGGCGATGGCAGCGAGGGCGACGAGGCCGCCGAGGCGTGCCGGCGGGCGGTAGCGGATGGGGTCGGTGGCGTAGAGCACCAGCTCGACGAGGGCGCAGAAGATGTAGGGAACGAGGCTCGTCAGCGTCGCCAGCAGGATGATGAAGGTGAACTGCTCCACCAGGCCCCGGCTGAGATTCATCGCGATGAGGATGCTCGACAGCAGGCTGGAGACGACGAGCGCGTTCACCGGCGCCCCGGACGCCCCGGTCTCGCCGAGGAAGGCGGGAAAGGTGCCGTCGCGCGCGGCGCCGTAGGGCACCTGCCCCGTCAGCAGGGTGAAGCCGTTCAGCGTGCCGAAGGTCGACACGATGGCGCCCGCCGCGATGGCGAAGCCGCCTACCGGCCCCCACAGATGCTCGGCCACCAGCGCCAGCGGCGCGGTGGAGGCGCCGAGCGCCGCCAGCGGCACCGTCCCGAAGGCGACGAGGGTCACGAGGATGTAGAGCCCCGCCGCGAAGCTGGTGCCGAGCACGGTGGCGAGCGGGATGGTGCGGCCCGGATTGACCACGTCTCCCGCCGGCACGGTCGCCGATTCGAGCCCCAGAAAGGCCCAGAGCGTCAGCGCCGAACAGGCGGCGATGGCGGCCAGCGGATCGGCGCCGGCCGGATTGAGCGGCGTGAAATGGGCCGGCTGGATCACCGCCACTCCGGCGGCGACGAGCGCCAGCAGCGGCAGCAGCTTCAGCACCGTCGTCACCAGCTGGACGATGCCGGCGGTGCCCACGCCCCTCATATTGACGAGGGTGAGCGTCCACAGCGCGGCCAGGCCGACGGCAAGGCCGGGAAGGCCGCTCGCCGCGCCCGGCACGAAGTGGCCGACATAGCCGGTGAAGGCGACGGCGACCCCGGCATTGCCGGCCCACAGCGCGATCCAGTAGCCCCAGGCGATGAGGAAGCCGGCGAACTCGCCGAAGCCGGCCCGCGTATAGGCGTAGGGCCCGCCCGTCCTCGGCACCAGCCGGGCGAGCCGGCCGAACATGATGGCGAGCGTGATCGCCCCGATCGCCGTGACGACCCAGCCGGCGAGGGCCATGGGGCCGTAGGGGGCCAGCGAGGCCGGCAGCAGGAACACGCCCGAGCCGATCATGTTGCCGACCACCAGCGCGGTGCAGGTGGCCAGCCCCAGCCTGCCCTTTGCCGTGCCGCGTGAACTCAGCATGACACGGCTCCTCAGAGCGGGCTGATGGCGCCGGTCCAGAGCAGGTAGAAGGCTAGCGCCGCCAGCCCGAAAATGCCGATGGCGATGACGAGATCGCTGCCCGCATAGGCCCGCACGCCGCGCTGGCGGCAGGCGATCGCATAGACGACGAGGCCCGGGACGAAGAGCAGGGTCGCCATCAGCAGGTAGCTGAGGCCGGCGGCATAGACGAGCCAGAGGCCATAGACCGTGGCGATCAGGCCGATGACGAGATCGCGCCGGCGCTGGCGGTCCTCGCCCTGGTAGCTTTCGCCGGTCAGGGCGAGCTTGAGCGCATAGGCGCCGGAGAAGACGTAGGGCGGCAGGATCGCCACCGAGGCGATGAAGTAGAAGAAGTTGTAGGCGTCCTTGGAGAAGTAGGTCAGCACCAGGAAGGCCTGCACCGCGAGGTTGGTCACCCAGAGCGAGTTGGCCGGGGTGCCGTTGGCGTTCTCCACCGCGAACCAGCGCGGGAAGGTGCCATCCTTGCCGCAGGTATAGGGAATCTCGGCGCAGAGCAGTGTCCAGCTCAGGAAGGCGCCGCCGACCGAGATGATCAGGCCGAGATTGATCAGCCCCGCGCCCCACGGCCCGACGACATGCTCCAGCACGCCCGCCATGGAGGGCACCTTCTGCCCCGCAAGCTCGGGCTGGCTCATGATGCCGGTCGCCAGCAGCGACACCAGCACATAGACGGCGAGCGCGCCGACGAAGCCGATGACGGTGGCGCGCCCGACGTCGCGGCGGTTAGCGGCGCGGGCCGAATAGACGCTGGCGCCCTCGATGCCGATGAACACCCACAGCGTCACCAGCATGGTGCTCTTCACCTGATCGAGCAGGCCGCCGAGCTCGGCCCCGCCCTCGGCGGTGGCGCGCCCCATGTTGCGGAAGGCCCCGAGGAACAGGTCGAAATTGAAGGCGATGATGGCGACCAGGATGAACACCAGGATCGGCACCAGCTTGGCGATGGTCGTCACCACATTGACGAAGGCCGCCTCTTTCACGCCCTTGAGCACGAGAAGGTGGATGCCCCACAGCGCGGCGGAGGCGCCGAGGATGGACAGCACGTTGTTGCCGTCGCCGAAGGCCGGCGCGAAGTAGGACAGCGCCGAGAAGATCGCCACCGCATAGGCGACGTTGCCGAGGAAGGCGCTGATCCAGTAGCCCCAGGCGCTGTTGAAGCCGACGAAGTCGCCGAAGCCGGCCTTGGCATAGGCGTAGGGGCCGGCGTTAAGCTCCGGCTTGCGCACGGCCAGACGCTGATAGACGAAGGCGAGCATCAGCATGCCGACGCCGGTCACGACCCAGCCGATGATGATGGCGAGCGGCGAGGCCCCGCGCGACATGTCGCTGGGCAGGTTGAAGACGCCGCCGCCGATCATCGAACCCACCACCAGGGCCACGAGCGGCAGAAGCGTCAGCTTCCCGGTGGCGGGCGCGGACGCCCGGTCGGACGATGCAGGCTGGATGTCGGCCATGGACGGAACGCCCCCCTGGGCGTCGGCGAGCCATGGGCCGCCCCCCGAGCCAGGCCCGGTCCGGTGCGGTCACGCGCCGCCGGCGCGATGAACTGGGGCCGACGAGATCAGGAGGAGGGAGCGGAAAGAAGTATCATACGGTATGATACACGCGCCCCCTTCCCGTTCCGGCGGTCGCCGGGCCAGATGGGCATGAGGGAGTCCGGCGCGAACCGGGCGGTGACAGCGAGGTTGCGGATCAGGTCATGGGCGCGGACAAGCACGGCAAGAAGCGGCAGGCCGCCCGGGCGGCGGCAGCCGTCCAAGTGGAAACGTCGGGCGCGGTGGAGGGACAGCCTTCCGGCAAGCTCTCCCGCAAGAGCTACGAGGCCGAACTCAAGCGCCTGCACGGCGAGCTTGTGGGCCTCCAGGAATGGGCGAAGGAGACCGGCGCCAAGGTCTGCATCCTGTTCGAGGGACGCGACGGCGCCGGCAAGGGCGGCGTGATCAAGGCGATGACCGAGCGGGTGAGCCCGCGCGTGTTCCGCGTGATCGCCCTGCCCGCCCCGACCGACCGCGAGAAATCGCAGATGTTCGCCCAGCGTTACCTGCCGCATTTGCCGGCGGCGGGCGAGGTCGTGATCTTCGACCGCAGCTGGTACAACCGCGCCGGGGTCGAGCGCGTCATGGGCTTCTGCAGCGAGCAGCAGGCGGAGAAGTTCCTCTCCACCATCTCCGCCGTCGAGAAGGCCATCATCGATTCGGGCATCATCCTGCTGAAATACTGGCTCGAGGTGAGCCCGGAGGAGCAGACCCGGCGCATCGAGCAGCGCATCCACGACCCGCGCAAGACCTGGAAGCTCTCGCCCATGGACCTGAAGTCCTACGGGCGCTGGTACGATTATTCGCGCGCCCGCGACGCGATGTTCGCCGCGTCCGACAGCGCCTGGGCGCCGTGGTACGTCGTCGATTCGAACGACAAGAAGCGCGCGCGCCTCAACGTCATCTCGCATTTCCTGTCGAAGGTGCCCTATGAGGCGCCGCGGCCGGAGAAGGTGAAGCTTCCCAAGCGTCAGAAGGCCGGGGACTATGTGGAGCCGGAGGACATCCGCCACCACGTTCCCCAGGTCTTCTGACCCTCCCCCAGCGACTGGCCGCCAGTACCGACGGAGACGACCAATGAGCGACCCGGGTCACCAGACCTTACCCGCCAAGACTGCCGAACTCGGCGACGAGAGCTTCATGTCCGCCACGGATCTGCGCGGCTACATGGATCAGATCGCCGCCTCCCGCGCCGACCAGGCCGTGGAGGCCATGGACCGCGCCCGCCGCGCCAAGGACGACCTGGCCAAGACGCTCGCCGAGCCCATCGACCTCACCCCGGCGAAGCTGCACGAGATCACCCAGACCCTGCTGATCAAGCTGCGCGCCGCCGCCGAGCGGGGCGAGACCGAGATCATGGTGATGCGCTTCCCCAACAGCCTGTGCACCGACCATGGGCGGGCCATCAACAACACCGAGGAGCGCTGGCCGGAAACGCTGACCGGGCGCCCCCGCCAGGCCTACGAACTGTGGCGCGACCATCTCAAGAGCGCCGGCTACGGGTTGGCCGCGATGATCGTCGAGTGGCCGAACGGCATGCCGGGCGATGTCGGGCTGTTCCTGAACTGGGGAACGAAGTAGACGAAGGGGGGATCCCGCGCAGGATCCCCCGGTCCGTCGCCGGGTTGCCACCGCGCCTGTTGCCGCGCAGATGCTGGAGAGTAAGGGCATGAGCCCGTCGCCGAACCCGGTCGCTCACGACCACCTGCCCTTCTTCATCACCTCGCCGGGCAGTACCGACTGGCTGCTGCTGGTCATGGCCTTCACGCTTGTCGCGGCGGCGCTGCTGGCCGGCGTGTTCTTCCTGCACATCCATTCGCTGCCCGAGCGGCTGGCGCACAAGGGCCAGAAGCTGCAGTTCGAGATCGTCGCGGTGATGTGCCTTCTGGCACTGTTCACCCATGCCCATCTTCTGTGGGTGGCGGCACTGCTGCTCGCCTTCATCGACCTGCCGGACTTCCTCTCGCCGATGAACCGCATCGCGCGCGCTTCCGAAAAGCTCGCCGGCCTGCCCTCGCCGGAGCCGGCACAGGAAGACGCGTCCGCGCGCGGGGAGCACGGACATGCTTGAACTATTGCTCTGCTCGATGCTCACCGTGCTGCCCGACTACCTCTACCGGCGCTATGCGCAGGGCAAGCGGCTCGGCCGCGAGATCACCCTTTACTCGGTGTGGTTCGAACTGCGCTGGGGCATCACCACCTGCCTGATGCTCACGGTGACGCTGATCACCATCGTCTTCTACAATCACCCCTCCACGACCAGCGTCACCGCCTATTTCCGCACTGTGCCGATCGTACCCGAGACCATCGGCCGGGTGGCGCAGATCGAGGTCGGGACGAGCGATCAGGTCGCCAAGGGCCAGCCCATCTTCCGCCTCGACGATTCCGCCCAGAAGGCGGCCGTGGAGAGCGCGCGTCTGCGCATCGCCGAGATCGACGCCGAGATGACGGTCGCCCGTACCGACGTCGCCGCCGCCGAAGGGCAGATCACCCAGGCGGAAAAGGCGCTGCAGCAGGCGCGCGACGAACTCGACACCAAAGCCGAGCTGAACCGGCGCAACGCCGACGTCGTCTCGCGGCGTGAGCTGGAGCGCCTCCAGACGGTCGTCGACGGACGCCAGGGTTCGCTCGCGGCGGCGCTGGCGGCGAAGGAAGGCACGCTGCTGCGGGCCGAGACCCTTCTGCCGGCGCAGAAGGCCAGCGCTGCCGCCGCCCTCGCCGAGGCCGAGGTCGAACTCGCCAAGACAGTCATCCGCGCCGGCGTTTCCGGACAGGTGGAGCAGTTCACACTGCGGGTCGGCGACCTCGTGAACCCGCTGATGCGCCCAGCCGGCGTACTCATTCCCGACGATGCCGGCCGCGAGAGGCTGGTCGCCGGCTTCGGCCAGATCGAGGCGCAGGTGATGAAGGTCGGCATGGTGGCGGAAGCGACCTGCATCTCGCGCCCCTTTGTCATCATTCCCATGGTGGTGACAAGCGTGCAGGACGTCATCGCCGCCGGTCAGCTGCGCGCCAGCGAATTGCTGCTCGACGCGCAGCAGGCTGTCGCTCCGGGCAGCATCACGGTCTTCCTCGAACCGCTGTTCGAGGGCGGCCTCGACGGCGTGCCGCGGGGCTCCAGCTGCATCGCCAACGCCTATACCAGCAACCATGAGCTTCTTGCCTCCGGCAAGGTCGGCGGGCTCACGGCCTTTTATCTTCACGCGGTCGACACCGTCGCCCTCGTGCACGCGCTGCTGCTGCGTATCCAGGCCCTCATCCTGCCGCTGCAGACGCTCGTCTTCTCGGGAGGCCACTGATGCGGCGCGGCGACAGGGACTATGGGGCGGGCCTGCGGGCGACGGTGTCGATGCTGGCCCTGTCGGCCGGCCTGATCGCCGGCGCGACCGCCCCCGCACGGGCGCAGGCGACGATGCCGGCGCCCGCCGCCGGCATGCCGACAGCCACGGTCCCGGCCGCCGAGCCCGCGCCCGCCGTCGACCCGGCTGCGGCGGCACCCGCCATCCGCTTCTCGCAGGAGGAGATCCGCAAGCTGGTGTCGCCCTATGCGCTCTACCCGGACGACCTGCTCGCCCAGCTGCTGCCCGCCTGCGCCTATCCGATCGAGATCGTGCAGGCCGGGCGCTGGCTGGACAAGAACAAGGCTGCGGTCGGCAAGGGCGATTTCAGCGGCATCGACGCGCAGTCCTGGTCGCCGCAGGTCAAGGCGCTGGCCCGCTTCCCCGACGTGATCGCGCGGCTCAACGCGGACCTCGACGCCACCTCCGACCTCGGCGACGCCTTCGTCTACCAGCCGCAGGATGTCGCCGCGACGATTCAGGAGCTGCGCCGTCTGGCGCAGCAGTCGGGCGCGCTCTCCACCACGCCGCAGCAGCGCGTGGTCGTCGAGAAGCAGGCCGAGACGACCTACATCGTCATCGAGCCGGCCGAGCCGGGCGTGATCTACGTGCCGACCTACAACCCGGCGACGGTCTATGACAGCGGCGCCGTCGCGGCCGGAGTGATCGGATTCGGGCTCGGCGTCGCCGTCGGTGCCATGGCCGACAATGCATGGGACTGGCGCTATGGCTGGGTCTACCCGCCGCGCTGGCCCGGCTATCCCGGCTACCGCCCGGGCTATCCCGGATATCCCGGCTACCGTCCCGGCGGCGTGAACAACGGCAACATCAACATCGGCAACGAGATCAATATCGGCAACGGCAACACGCGGCCGTGGCGCCCGGACCCGGACCGCTACCGTCCCGGACAGGGCACCAAGCCCGGCATCGGTGGACCCGGCCGTCCCGGCGGACCTGCCGGACCGGGCGGGCCGGGTATCGGCGGCCCCGGCGCAATCGGGCCCGGCGCAGGCGGTCCCGGCGCAGGCGGTCCCGGTGTAGGTGGACCGGGCCGTCCCGGAGCCCCCGGCGTCGGTGGGCCCGGGGTCGGTGCGCCCGGCATTGGTGGCCCCGCGCGTCCGGGTGGACCGGGTGTCGGTGGGCCCGGCGTCGGCGGACCGGGAGTGGCCGGCCCCGGCGCAGGCCGGCCGGGGACGCTTCCGGCCGCCAAGCCATCCGCCAAGCCGTCGACCAAGCCCGCCCCGCGCCCTGACCGGCCGGCGGCAGGACGCCCGAGCGCGCCGCAGCGTCCCTCGGCTTTCAGCGACATCGGCGCCGGCGGGGGAGCTGCCGGCCTTGCCAAGCGTGGCAGCACGAGCCGCCAGTCGGCGTCCCGCCCGCCCGTGCCGCCGCGCGGCGGTGGCGGACGACCCGGCGGTGGCGGCCACGGCGGACGGCGGTGAGGAGAACGTCATGAACCATCGCACGCTTCTCGCCACGCTTCTGATCGGCGCCGCGCTCGCCGCCCCGATCCCGGCCTCTATCTCCGCGTCGGCGCAGGAGGCCTTCGCCTCGCCCGAGGCCGCGGCTGCCGCCCTCGTCGAGGGCGTGCGCGCGGCCGACGAGGCGCGGCTCGACGCCCTCTTCGGTCCCGGCGCCCGCGAGGTGCTGGGGACCGGCGACCCGCAGACCGACAGCCGCCGCCGCGAGATGTTCCTCAGCCTCGCCGACGGCCGGATGGACTTCGCCGACGGAATGGACGGCGACAAGCTGCTGGTTCTCGGCAAGGTGGGCTGGCGCTTTCCGGTTCCGCTGCGGCCGAAGGACGGCAAATGGTCCTTCGACCTCGCCGCCGGCCGCCAGGAGATCACCGACCGGGTGATCGGGCGCCACGAACTGACCGCCATCGCCGCCTGCGCCGATTTCGTGGCGGCACAGAACGAGTACTTCGCCACGCTGCACGATGACGAGCCGGTGCAGCAATATGCGCGGCGCTTCATCAGCACGCCCGGACGCCATGACGGCCTCTACTGGCCGCCGGAGGGGCCCTCCGACCGCAGCCCGCTGGGCGACCGCATCGCCGCCGCGGCGCTGGAGAAGGTGACAAGCGGCGACAAGCCGCGCGCCTATGAAGGCTACATCTACCGCATTCTCACCGGCCAGGGCCCGCACGCGCCAGGCGGCGCCTATAGCTACATGGTCAAGGACCGCCTTCTGGCCGGCTTCGCCATGCTGGCCTATCCCGAACGGTGGCAGGAAACCGGCGTGATGACCTTCCTGTGCGACCAGCGCGGCGGGGTCTATGAGCGCAATCTCGGTCCCGATACCGCCAAGCTCGCGCCCAGAATCAAACGCTTCGATCCCGGGCCGGACTGGAGCCTCTTCGACCGCTAGCCGCCTCGCGGCCGGCGCCTCCCGGAACGCGGGACCGAGACGAAGGCTGGAATCGACAGGACGGCCCCGCCGTGGCGCACGACGCCGCGCCTCGGGGCCGTCCGTCCCGGTTCGACGCGAGAGAACGCCACATGCCGCTCAGACTACCGATCCTCAAGGGCTTTGCCGGCTTCCAGCCGGCGTGGATCCGCAGCGACGTGACGGCCGGCCTCGCCATCGCCACGGTCGCGGTGCCGAGCGCCATCGCCTATCCCGCGATCGCCGGCCTGCCTCCCGAGGCCGGCATCTATGCGAGCCTGTTTCCCCTCATCGGCTACGCGCTGTTCGGCCCCTCCCGCAAGCTGATCGTGGGACCGGACGCGCCGACCATGACGGTGCTGGCCGGCGTTCTCGCCAGCCTGACGGCGGCGACGCCCGCCGACCGCATGGTCGCCGCCTCGCTGCTCGCCGTCACGGTCGGGGTGATGTGCCTGATCGCCGGGCGGCTGCGCTTCGGCGTGGTGGCGGCCTTCCTGTCGCGGCCGATCCTGCTCGGCTTCATCAGCGGCGTGTCTCTGTCCATCCTCATCGGCCAGATCGGCCGCTTCACCGGCCTGCGCATCACCTCCGACGGGCTGATCGGCCCGATCCTGGAACTGATGCGCAACGCCGGCAGCATCCACTGGCCCTCGGCGGCGCTTGGCGGCGGCCTGCTCGCGCTGCTGCTGCTTCTCGGCCGGTGGAAGTCGCCGGTTCCCGGCCCCCTCGTCGTGGTCGCGCTGGCGGCCCTCGGCTCCTGGCTGTTCGGCTTCGAGGCGATGGGCGTGAAGGTGGTCGGGCCGATCCCGCAGGGCTTTCCCACGCTCTCGCTGCCCTTCGAGACGGCGCTCTCGCTGAAGGAAACGCTGCTCGGCGCCGCCGCTGTCTGGCTGGTGAGCTTCGGCTCCGGCATCGTCGCCGCGCGCAGTTTCGGGGCGCGCGGCAAGTTCGAGGTCGATCCCGACGCCGAACTGACCGGGCTGGGCGCCGCCAACATCGCGGCCGGGCTGTTCAGCGGCTTCCCGGTCACGGTCTCGGATTCGCGCACCGCCGTGAACCTCTCGGTCGGCGGGCGCTCGCAGCTCAGCGGGCTCGTCGCGGCCCTGAGCCTCGCCATCCTGCTGCTCTATCTCAACGATGCGCTGCGCATTCTCCCCGTCCCGGCGCTCGGCGCCATCCTCGCCGCCGCCGCGCTGAGCCTGATCGACCTGCGCGCGTTCGCCGAGCTGTGGCGCATCAGCCGGATGGAATTCGCCTTCGCGCTGATCAGCCTGTGGGGCGCGCTCAGCCTCGGCGTACTCAACGGCGTGATGGTCGCGGTCGCGGCAACGCTGGCCTATGTGCTGCTCAAGGAGATGCGCCCGCGCGACGCCCTGCTCGGGCGCATTCCCGGCCGCCCCGGCTTCTACAAGCTGCACCGCACCCCCAAGGCGCGGCCGGTGCCGGGGCTCGCCGTGTGCATGATCCAGGGCAGCCTGCTGTTCTTCAATGTCGACTATGTGCGCGAGCTGCTGAAGGCGCATCTGGCGGCGCTGCCCGCCGGCACCCGCTGGTTCGTGATCGACGCCAGCGCCGTCGCGCAGGTCGATTCGACGGCGGCCACCATGCTGAACGAGGTGCGGGCGGAGTTCGCCTCCGAGGGCGTCGCGCTCGGCATCGCCGAACTGCACCGGGACCCGATGGACATTCTCGAACGCGCCGGCACGCTGGAGCGCATCGGCAAGACGATGATCTTCGAGGACCTCGAGGAACTCATCCCCGCCTTCGACCGGGCGGAGCCCGCACCCACAGGAGGCACGACATGACCGACACGAAGGCGGCCCGTCCGTTCGCTTCCGCGCTGCTCGCCCTCGCTGCCCTCCTGCCGACGGCGGCGGCGGCCGAGACCAACGCGTTCCTGAGCCAGCTCCGCTCGGAGCTGACGGCGACGGGGCACCGCTGCGAGGCGCGCGCGGACGAACTGCTCTGCAGCAACGGAACGGTGGCGACCTATGCCAGCAGCGCCCCCGACACGGTGAGCGCGGCGCGCAAGCAGGGCGAGCGGACCTATTGCGGGGGCTACGCCGCCGGGCAGATCGAGAAGGGGCTGTTCGAGGGCAAGGCGTTCACGGAGGTACGGGTGCTGTCATCCACCTTCAGCGCGAGCGGCGAACTGGTGTGCCTCATCTCCTACCGACGCTAGCCCGCCCGCAGCACGCGCACCCTCACGCCTCGCGGCTGTAGTCGGGCAGGCGCTCCATCAGCAGCGCGACCATCGCCTCGCGGGCCGGGTCGCGCGAGCCGCGCGCCCAGGCGGCCGCCAGCGGCAATATGTTCAGCGCCTGCGCCCCCTCGAAGGACAGCGGCACGTAGCGCACCCCGGCCACCGACAGGCGCGCGGTCCAGCGCGGCACCAGCGCCACACCAAGCCCCGCGGCGACGAGGCCGACAATGGTCTGCTTCTCGCCGGCGACCTGCGCCACCGCCGGGCGCAGCCCGGCCTGCGCGAACAGCTTCATGGTGAGGTCGTGGCTGTGCGGGCGTGATCGCCGGTCGGGCACGATCAGCGGTTCGTCGGCCAGCGCCTCGACCGTGACGGAGCGGCGCCGCGCCAGCCGGTGGTCGCTGCGCATCGCCACCACCACGCTTTCGCGGAACAGCAGATGCGCCTCGATCTGCCCCCCGAGCACGGCGGGCGGGCGGATGAAGGCGAGGTCCAGCCGGCCGGAGAGCAGGCGCGGCAGCAGGCGGATGGTCTTGTCCTCCACCAGTTCGACCGCGATGTCGGGGTATTGCTGGCGGAAATCGTGCAGCAGCAGCGGCACCAGCCCGGCGGCGGCGGTGTCGACCGCGCCGAGCCGAAGCGTGGTCGCCCGGGCGCGGGCTCGGGCGCGGAAGCGGGCGACGATGTCGTCCGCGCCGGCCAGCAGCGCGCGCGCCTCCTCCAGCAGCGCCGCGCCCTCGACCGTGAGCGCGACCGAGCGCGTTGTACGGCTGAGCAAGGCGGCGCCGAGCGATTCCTCCAGCAGCTGCACCTGACGGCCGAGCGCCGAGGGCATCAGTTCCAGCCGCCGGGCAGCGCGGCCGAAATGCAGTTCCTCGGCGACCGCCACGAAGCAGCGAAGCTGGTCGAGATTCATGGCCCCCGCACCCCCGGTTCGCGCCGCTTCATCGTCCGGGCGGCGCGCCGTGCGATATTATTGCATTTTTTTGTACATTCTAACCCGCATTGAGCTTGCGAACCCGCAGGCCCAGTCTCCGCGCCCCGATAAGCGCCGCTCAGGCGCCGCAACGAACGGCCCGTGCCGGAGGAGCCCCCCATGAAGACCTACAGGATTGCCGCCATTCCCGGCGACGGCATCGGCGACGAGGTGATCTCGGCCGGCGTCGAGGTGCTGCACGCGCTGGCCGGCCGCGATGGCGGCTTCTCCTTCGCCGTCGACACGTTCGACTGGGGCGGCGAGTACTACAAGAAGCACGGCCGCATGATGCCGGAGGACGGTCGCGAGCAGATCCGCCACCACGACGCCATCCTGTTCGGCTCGGCCGGCCACCCGGAAATCCCGGACCACATCACGCTGTGGGGGCTGCGCCTGGCCATCTGCCAGCCCTTCGACCAGTACGCCAATGTGCGCCCGACCCGCATCCTGCCGGGCATCACCTCGCCGCTGCGCAAGGTCGACGGGCCGGAACTCGACTGGGTGATCGTGCGCGAGAACTCGGAGGGCGAATATGCCGGCGTCGGCGGGCGCGCCCATCAGGGTCACCCGATCGAGGTGGCGACGGATGTGGCCATGTTCACCCGCGCCGGCGTCGAGCGCATCATCCGCTTCGCCTTCGAGCTGGCGCGCTCGCGCCCGCGCAAGCATCTCACCGTCGTCACCAAGTCGAACGCCCAGCGCCACGCCATGGTGATGTGGGACGAGGTGGCGACGCAGGTCGCCGCCGGCTTCCCCGATGTGACCTGGGACAAGATGCTGGTCGACGCCATGACGGTGCGCATGGTGATGAAGCCGGAAAGCCTCGACACCATCGTCGCCACCAATCTGCACGCCGACATCCTGTCGGATCTGGCGGCGGCGCTGGCCGGCTCGCTCGGCATCGCGCCGACCGCGAACCTCAACCCGGAGCGGATCTATCCCTCGATGTTCGAGCCCATCCACGGCTCGGCCTTCGACATCATCGGCAAGGGCATCGCCAATCCGGTCGGCACCTTCTGGTCGTCGGTGATGCTGCTTGAGCATCTCGGCGAGAAGCCGGCCGCCGACCGGCTGATGAAGGCCATCGAGCGGGTGACAGGCGACAAGCGCTTCCACACGCCGGACCTCGGCGGCACCGCCCGCACGGCGGACGTCACCGCCGGCGTGATCGAGGCCATCGAGGGCGAAAACGCCTGAGGCCTCCAGCCCTTAGCGATCGAGGAGCGCCGCCAGCCCGGCGCCCTCGATCGTCAGTGTGTCGTGGTCCTCGACCGTGAAGCCGAGACGCCCGTAGAAACTGAGCGCGCCTTCATTGTCGCGGTCGACATGCAGCGTCACGAAGGCGCAGTCCTTGCCCGCCTCGCGCCCGAGCGCGGCGGCGAGCAGGGCACGCCCAAGCCCCGTGCCGCGCTCGGCCGGCGCGACATAGAGGTCTTCCACGAACAGGCCCGGCCGCCCGCGCCAGCCGGAGAAGGCGTAGGTGTAGAGGCACAGCCCCACCGCCTCGTCACCGCGCCGCGCCAGCAGAACCTCGAACAGCCCGAGCCCGGTCGGCCCGTAGCGGTCGAGTTCGGCGACGCCGGCGCGCGGCACAAGGCCCGGATGCACATGATCGGCGAGCCGCGTCAGCATGTCGGCGACGGCCGGCAGGTCCTCGCGCTCAACCGGACGGATCGCGACGCTCATGCGCGGTCGACCTTTGCCGGGTCTTCCGGCGATGGCTCAAGCAGGGCAAGCGCACCCACCCGCACCACGTCCGGCAGTTCGCGGGCGCGCCGCGCCGCGAGGTCGAAATAGACCGTCACCGCCAGCATCTCGGCGCTGACCCCGCGCGCGGTGGAGAGACGGTGCCAGGTGGTGAGCGATTTTCCGCCGACCCGGCGCACGGCGCTGTCGATGACGAAGAGTTCGCCGGCGCGCACCTCCTGCCGATAGTCGATCTCCTGCCGCACATCGGCCCAGCCCTCGCGCCGCGCCTCGATCCAGCCGGAATCGTAGCCGCAGGCGGCGAAGAGGTGCCACGTCGCCTGGTCGAACACGCCGACATAATGCTGCACGTTCATGTGCCCCATGGCGTCGCACTGGGCGGGATAGACCACGCCCTGGAAGGTCCGGATCGTCATGGCCGCTCTCCCGCAAGCGCCACACCCACGCGATGGGCGGCGCGAAATCCGTCGAGGAAGGATGTCAGATTCGCCCCCAGCGCCTCGCAGGCATAGCCGCCTTCCTGCACGATGACAGTCGGCAGACCCAGCTCCGCGATGCGCGCGCCGATGCACCCGAAGCCCGGCGTGGTGACGGCAAGCCCGGCGAAGGGGTCGCCCTCATAGGCATCGAGCCCGAGCGCCACCACCAGCCCGCCCGGTGCGAAAGCGGCGATGCGCTCCAGCGCCCGCTCGAGCGCGGCGAGGAAGCCCTCGTCGCCGGTTTTGCGCGCCAGCGGCAGGTTGAGATTGTAGCCGAGCCCAGCATCCCGGCCGCGCTCGTCCGCGTGGCCCCAGAAGAAGGGATAGAACCGCGCCGGGTCGGCATGGATCGAGACGGTGAGCACGTCGGCGCGGGCATAGAAGATGCCCTGCGTGCCGTTGCCGTGGTGCAGGTCGACATCGAGGATCGCCACGCGATCCGCCACCGCCCGCAGCGCCTGCGCGGCGATGGCGGCGTTGTTGAGGTAGCAGAAGCCGCCGGCGAGATCGGCAAAGGCGTGGTGGCCGGGCGGGCGGCACAGCGCATAGGCCGCCGGCGCGCCCGCGCCCACCAGCCGCGCCGCCTGAGTGGCGGCATGGGCGCTGCGCAGCGCGCAGCCATAGGTGTCGGCCCCTATGGGACAGGAGGTGTCAGCCATGTGGTAGCCGGCCTGCCCGACCGCCGAGAGCGGATAGGCGCCGTCGCGCCGGTCGGGGTGGATGTTGGGGATCACCTCCTCGGAGGCCAGCTCGATGCGCTGCCAGCGGGCGAAGATGTTGGCGAGGAAGACGAGATATTCCGGCGTGTGGACCGCCGCCGCCGGGGCGAGGCCGAGATCGGGCGGCATCTCGTGGACGAGGCCGGCGGCGGTGGCGGCGGCGAACAGCATGTCCGCCCGCGCCGGCGTCTCGGGATTGGGCGCGCGTGCCCCGCTGGTCAGGAAGAAGCCGGGATGGTGCCGCTTCTGCGCCTCGTCATAGATGACCTTCATCGCGCCGTACCCGCCGTAGCTATACCGAGTTCCGCCCGCGCCTCGTCGGGCGTGGCGACACGGTGGCCCAGTTCCTCAAGGATGCGCCTTATCTTGGCGACCTGCTCGGCATTGCTGGTGGCGAGCCGGCCGCGCGCGATGGTGAGGTTGTCCTCCAGCCCGACCCGCACATGGCCACCGAGGATCACCCCCATGGTGCCGAGCGGCATTTGCTGGCGGCCGGCGGCGAGCACGGAGAAGCGGTAGTTCGACCCCAGCAGCCGGTCGGCGGTCGCCTTCATGTGCATGAGCTGCTCGGGCGCGGCGTCGATGCCGCCAAGCACGCCGAGCACGAACTGCACGAAGACCGGCGCCTTGAGCAGCCCCTTCTCCAGATAGAAGGCCACCGTCTGGAGATGGCCGACATCGTAGCATTCCAGTTCGAAGCGGGCGCCGCCCTCGCCGCCGAGATCGCCGAGAATGGTCTCGATGTCCTCGAAGCTGTTCTTGAAGATCACCGAGCGGGTGGCCTCCAGGAAGGCGGGTTCCCAGTCGTGCTTCCACTCGCCATAGCGCTCAGCCAGCGGAAACAGGCCGAAATTCATCGAGCCCATGTTGAGCGAGCACATTTCCGGGCGGATGAGGCGCGCGGCGGCGAGGCGCTCAGCCAGCGTCATGCGCGAGGAGCCGCCCGTCGAGAGGTTCAGCACCGCGTCGCTGCGCGCGCGAATGCGCTCCACGATCTCCACGAACAGGGCGGGGTCGGCCGAGGGCAGGCCGCTCGCGGGATCGCGGGCATGCAGGTGGATGATCGCCGCGCCCGCCTGCGCCGCCTCCACCGCCTGCTCGGCGATCGCCTCGGGCGTGACCGGAAGATGGGCGCTCATGGTCGGGGTGTGGATCGACCCTGTGACGGCGCAGGTGACGATGACCGGACGGCTCATGACGGCGCTCCCACCGGCAGGCCGGCCTCGGCGGCGAAGGTGGCGAGCGCGCGGTCGAGCTTGTCCATGATCTCGTCGATCTCGCTGTCGCTGACGATCAGCGGCGGGCAGACGAGGAAATGGTCGCCGATGCGCCCGCCGCGGGTGCGGCGCGAATAGATGATCAGCCCGGCGTCATAGGCGATGTCGACGAGGCGCAGATGGGCGTTCAGCCCCACCGGCAGCGGCGCCATGGTCTCGACATCCGCCACCAGTTCGAAGGCGAGCAGCAGCCCCTTGCCGCGCACATCGCCGATGAAGGGATAGCGCGCCATCAGCCCTTGCAGCCGGTCCTTCAACGCCGCGCCCTGCCGGGCGGCGGCGGCGATCAGGTCCTGCCGGTCGATCTCGTCGAGCACGGCGAGGCCCGCCGCGCAAGCCAGCGGATTGCCGGCATAGGTGTGGCCGTGGACGAAGCCGCCGGCGTCGATCACCGTCTCGGCAATAGTGCGGTCGGCGACCATGGCGCCGAGCGGTACATAACCGGCACCGAATCCCTTGGAGAGCGCCACGAGGTCCGGCCGCAGGCCCCAGTGCTCGCCGGCGAGGTAGCGCCCGGTGCGCCCGGCCCCGCTCATCACCTCGTCGCTGATCAGCAGGATACCGAATTCGTCGCAGATGGCGCGGATCTCGGCATAGTAGCTGTCGGGGGCCACCAGCGCCCCGGTCGAGGCGCCGCCGACCGGCTCCATGATGAAGGCGAGCACCGTCTCCGGCCCCTGCGCCAGAATCTCCTCGCGCAGCATGCGGGCGTAGCGCAGCCCGCGCTCTTCCAGGCTCAGCCCGTCGCGGTCGAGATAGCAGGTCGGCGCGGGGATTTTCGGCATCTCGCGCAGCATGGGCGCGAAGGGCGCGCTCATCAGCGACATGCCGGTGACGGCGAGCGCCCCCAGCGTCGAGCCGTGATAGGAGGGAAAGCGCGAGATCACCTTCCAGCGCTGCCCCTCGCCGCGCGCCACGGCATATTGCCGGGCGAGCTTGAGGCAGCTTTCCACCGCCTCCGAGCCTCCGGAGACGAAGAACACGCGGTCGAGCCCCTCGGGCATACGCTCCGCGATGCGGGTGGCCAGCGCCTCGGCCGGCTCGTTCTCGAAATGCAGCCGATAGCCGAAGGTGGACAGCTCCATCTGCCGCCGCATGGCCGCCAGCACCGCCGGGTTGGAATGGCCGATATTGGAGACCATGGCGCCGCTCGACCCGTCGAGATAGCGCCGCCCCTCGCTGTCCCAGAGATAGACGCCCTCGCCGCGCGCCAGCATCGGCCGGCGCAGGCGGGTCTGGTAGAACAGGTTGGACGGGGGAGGATTGGTCATCGCGCGCTCGCTGCGTTCGGCCCGCGCCGCGTCCGCAACGGTTGGGCCATGCACCATGCGAGGGTGGCCGCGCCACCATCATCGCGCAAATAGATAATGGACATGGCGAGCATAGCGCCGGCCTATGTCGCACCGCCGGCACGCGGGGGGTCAGGCCCGGTAGCAGCGCTCGTCGAGCGGCACCTCGTCCAGCATCGCGTCGAGCTGCTGGACCAGCACGCGCTCGGCCGGGTTCAGGCTGCGCAGCGGGTGGGTGACGCGGAACACGTCGACCGCCGGCAGCGCCTCATGCGGCGGAAGCCGCCACAGCCGGCCATCCTCGACCTCGCGGCGCGCGACATGGACGGGCAGCGCGCCGACGCCGATTCCGGCGACGATCATGCGCAGCACTTCCGGCAGGTTGGCCGAGACGCCCTTCAGCTTCGGGCGCAGCAGGGCGAGTTCGCGCAACTGCGTGACGGAGTGCAGCGAGCCACCCTCGACATCGGTCTGGAACGAGACCGAATCCTCGCCCTGCAGATCCGCCAGCGTCAGTCCCTCGCGGCCGAACAGCCGGTGCCCCGGCCCGCAGAACAGGCCGAAATATTCGCGGAACAGCACGCGGGCGGCGAGCGCGGGGTCGGGCCGGCTCATCAGGCACAGGCCGAGCGTGGCGCGGTTCTGGCGCAGCCGGTTCAGCACCTCGGCGCTCTCGGTGACGAAGATCGAATAGGTGACGTCAGGGTGCTGGCGGTTGAAGCGTGCCAGCAGCGCGTCGAAATGCGGCGAGACCACGTGGCTGGTCATGGCGATGCTGACATGGCCGCTCACCCGCCCCTCGGCCACGCTCATCAGGCCGGGCAGCTGCGACACCGCCTCGAACATCGACCGGCTCTCCTGGTAGAGGATGCGGCCGGCCTCGGTGACGGCGAAATGGCTGGGGCCGCGATCGAGCAGGCGATGGCCGATCGCGTCCTCCAGCCGCTTGAGCGCGCTCGATATGGTGGGCTGGCGCAGGCCGAGGAACTCGGCCGCGCGCGTGATGCCGCCCTGCTCGACCACCACCATGAAGGTGCGCAGCAGGTTCCAGTCGAGATGAAAGGGCAGCCGCTGCTCGTAGGGTTTCATGATAGACCGGCTCGATGATCGCGCGGATCATTATCGCGCCGGTCTATGAATTGTCGACCCGCGGCGCCGCCGCGGGTCACAGTGTCGGGGTCAGTAGACCTCCGGCACGTACATTTCCGGCGGCACCGGATGGCGCAGATAGTCGTCATGGCGCACACGGCCGGGCAGCACGATGTCCGGGCGGGGCACGGTCTCGTAGGGAATCTGCTCCAGCAGGTGTTGGATGCAGTTCAGGCGCGCCTTCTTCTTGTCCACCGCCTGCACGACCCACCAGGGCGCTTCCGGCGTGTGGGTCCGCTCCAGCATCTCTTCCTTCGCCTTGGTGTACTCCTCCCAGTGGACGCGGCTCTGCAAATCCATGGGCGAGAGCTTCCACTGCTTGAGCGGATCCTCGATGCGCATGCGGAAGCGGAATTCCTGCTCCTCGTCGGTGATCGAGAACCAGTACTTGATGAGAATGATGCCCGAGCGCACCAGCATGCGCTCGAAGTCCGGCACGGCGCGAAAGAACTCCTCAAGCTCGTCCGGGCTGCAGAAGCCCATCACCCGCTCGACACCGGCGCGGTTGTACCAGGAGCGGTCGAACAGCACGATCTCGCCGCCGGCCGGCAGGTGCGAGACGTAGCGCTGGAAGTACCACTGGGTACGCTCGCGCTCGGTCGGCGCGGGCAGCGCCACGACCCGGCAGACGCGCGGGTTGAGCCGCTGCGTCACGCGCTTGATCGCGCCGCCCTTGCCGGCGGAATCGCGGCCCTCGAACAGTACCGCGACCTTGAGCTTCTTGTGCTGCACCCAGTCCTGCAGGCGGATCAGCTCGTGCTGGAGGCGGAACAGCTCGCGGAAATAGATCTTGCGGTCGAGCGTGGGCGCGCCGCCCTCCCCCATGCCCTCGGCGACCAGCTCGTCGAGCCAGTCCTCGTCGAGCTGGGTCTCCAGCTCCTCGTCAAAGCTGTCGGCGATCTCCTCGCGGATGCGGGCGAACTGGTCCTTGGTGTTTTCGGGCTTCTCGTCGGAGTGGTCGTCGGAGTGGTCGTCGGACATGGGCCGTCCCTGATCTGGCTTGCGAAGAGTGCGGGCACGCGCGGCGAACCGGCGACGCCATCAAGCCCGATCGAGGATCGGCGATGTCCCGACGGCCACGTGCGTCATGGCGGCAAACGCTGCCAGCGACCTGTGTACGCCGCCCAACACGACGAAGCTGTGACAGTCTTGCGACAACCCGATGCCGCCCGGGCCGGACGGCGCGGGCAGGCCCCTGGGTGTGGCCACGCGATGCTGGAAGGGGTGCCCGGACGACGTGCGTGCGTTTGGTGGGGGGCACTGGGCGCTAAGCCCGCCGCCCGGACCCCGCCAACCTCGCCCGGCCGGATTGCCGCGTTACGTCCGAATATTTCCGATCGTTGCACGATTGGGGCAATACCGAGGTATTTTCCCCCGGGTTGGCCGGTAGAGGGCGGGGTGGGCCGCGAGCGGGCCTCAGTCGCGCGGGCGGCCGGCGCCATTGGCCGCAGGCGAACGCTCGGCCAGAGCGCGTTCGGCCCGCGTGCGCTCAAGGAAGTCGATCAGCGACACGCTGGCGCCGAGAATGTGCTCGCGCGTGAGCCGCGCCGCCGCCTCGGCGTCGCGCCGGATGCAGGCGTCCAGAATGCCCTGGTGCTCGCGCCGCGCGCGCGCCATGCCCGAGGTCAGCACGAGCTGGGCGCGCAGATAGCGGTCGACCCGGTCGAGCGCGGCGCTGATGGTCTGAAGATAATAGGGACGGCCGGACGGCTCGTAGAGGCTGTAGTGGAAGCGGCGGTTGAGCTCGCCCCAGTGCGAGGAATCGGTTTCCGTCGAGAAAGCATCAGCGAAGCGCTTGGCGGTCTCCAGCCCCTCGGCCGAAATCCGCTCGACCGAATAGCGCAGCACCTCGGGCTCCAGCACGGCGCGGAACTCGAAGATCTCGCGGATCTCGTCGGCGGAGAGGGTCGTGACCACGGCGCCGCGGTAGCGCTGCGTCGAGACGAGGCCCTGCTCTTCCAGCCGCGTCAGCGCCTCGCGCACCGGGATGCGGCTGACGTTGAACATGCGGGCGATATGGTCCTGCCGCAGGGTCTGCCCCTCGGCGATGTCGCCCTTGGCGATCGCCTCGCGCAGCGCGTCGAAAATGACGTCCGAAGCGGATGCCATCTGCGCGATGTCCGTGGCTCTCACCTTCACTTCACACCCCCTAAGACCGAGCCGGCGCGCCGGCTTTGGTGCCGATTCGTCGTGCCGAACATCCCGCACAGACTGCCTTTTCACCAGCCCGCGCACCAGAGGGGCACCCATTGCCGCATAAATTCGCACAGGAAGTGCAAAAAGGATATTGAAACTTGGATCCAAAAATTGGAAGCTTCTCCCGTCGCCGAACGGCGCCTCATCGCCCGACGCCGGACGGCCACTAAGAGCCAATCAAACCTTCCTTCAGAGGAGAGCCGTAATGGCTAAGGGAATCGGCATTCTGGCCGCTGCTGCGCTGACGCTCGCCGCCGCCATGCCCGCGCAGGCCGACAAGCTCGACGATATCATCGCCTCCGGCACGCTGCGCTGCGCCGTGGTGCTGGACTTCCCGCCGATGGGTTCGCGCGACGCGAGCAACAACCCGATCGGTTTCGACGTCGATTACTGCAACGACCTCGCCAAGGCGCTCGGCGTGAAGGCCGAGATCGTCGAGACCCCGTTCCCCGACCGTATCCCGGCGCTGGTCTCCGGCCGCGTCGATGTCGGCGTCGCTTCGACCTCCGACACGCTGGAGCGCGCCAAGACCGCCGGCTTCACCATTCCCTACTTCGCCTTCAAGATGGTCGTGCTCACCAAGGACGGCATCGGCATCAAGGATTACGACAGCCTGAAGGGCAAGAAGACCGGCTCGGTCTCCGGCACCTTCGAGGCGATCGCCCTTGAGAACGACGTGAAGAAGTGGGGCGCCGGCACCACCTTCCGCGGCTACCAGACCCAGGCCGACGTCTTCCTCGCACTCGCCCAGGGCCAGATCGACGCCACCGTCGTCACCTCCACCGTCGCCGCCGCGATCGTGAAGGAAGGCAAGTACAAGGGCCTGATGATGGGCGGCGATGCTCCCTACGACATCGACTACGTGGCGCTGATCGCGCTGCGCAACGAGCAGGGCCTCATCAACTACCTCAACCTGTTCGTCAACCAGCAGGTCCGCACCGGCCGCTACAAGGCGCTCTACGACAAGTGGATCGGCCTCGGCGAGGCGCCCAACCTGACGGTCCCCGGCGTCTACCGCTGAGCGTTCCCGACACCGTCATCCCGGAACGGCCGTCAGGCCGTATCCGGGATCGCGACGGCGATCCCGGCTCTGCGCCTGCGGCTCCGGCCGGGATGACGTTCGTGATATGACGACTACAGGTTGCGGCCTCCGCCGAGCGACGAGCGAACCATGAATTACACCTTTCACTGGCGTCCTGCGTTCCGCGCCCTGCCGGACATGCTGTGGGGGGCGCTGGTCACGCTCGAAATCGCCGCGCTCTCCATGCTGCTCGGTGTGTTCTTCGCCGTGCTGCTGGCGGTCGCCAGCAACTCGTCCTACCGCGTGCTGCGCGGCGCCGCCGCAAGCTGGGTCGAGCTGGCGCGCAACACGCCGGCGCTGTTCCAGATCTACATGGCCTATTTCGGCCTCGGCTCGCTCGGCATCCATCTCGACAGCTTCGTCGCCCTGCTCGCCGGCATCACCTTCAACAATGCCGGCTACCTCGCCGAGACCTTCCGCGGCGGCCTGCGCGCCGTCCCCTCGACGCAGATGCGCGCCGCCCGCTCGCTCGGCATGGGGCAGATACAGGCCTTCCGGCTGGTGGTGATGCCGCAGATGTTCCGCATCGTGTTCTATCCCCTGACCAACCAGATGGTCTGGGCGATCCTGATGACCTCGCTCGGCGTCATCGTCGGCCTCAATGACGACCTGACCGGCGTCACCCAGGAGCTGAATGTCCGCTCCTTCCGCACCTTCGAGTATTTCGCCCTGGCGGCCGTCATCTACTACCTGCTCGCCAAGCTCGTCACCGTCTCCGCCCGCCTGATGGCGTGGCGTCTGTTCCGCTACTGAGGGAGGTGGCGCGATGTTCTCCTCCCTGTTCGAAACCAGCTTCTCCTTCAACGACCTGCTCTTCATGCTGAAGGGCGCTGGCGTCACGCTGATGCTCACCTTCTGGGCGGTGATCGGCGGCACGCTGCTGGGCGTCTTCTTCGGCGTGGTGCGCGCGGTCTCGCCCTGGTGGGTGAACGCCCCGCTCGGCGCGGTGCTGGACGTGTTCCGCTCCATCCCGCTGCTGATCCAGCTGGTGGTGGCGAACTCCTTCAAGACCATTGTCGGCATCCACTGGAGCCCGTTCACCGTCGGCTGCGTGGTGCTGGCGCTCTACATGTCGGCCTATTGCACCGAGATCGTGCGCTCGGGATTCCTGGCCGTGCCGGCCACCACGCGCCGCGCCGCCCGCTCGCTCGGGATGAGCTACTGGCAGGACCTGACCGCCATCGTCTTCCCCATCGCGCTCCGGGTGGCGCTGCCGAGCTGGATCGGCCTGACGCTGGGCGTGATGAAGGACACCGCCATGGTGTGGTGGATCGGCGTGGTCGAATTGCTGCGCTCCTCGCAGGTGATCGTCACCCGCATCCAGGAGCCGCTCTTCGTGCTCTCCATCGCCGGCCTGATCTACTTCCTGATGAGCTTCCCCATCGCCCGCCTCGGCGCACGCCTCGAGAAGCGCTGGCGCGAGAACGACTGAGGACCGAAATGTCGATCGAAATCCAGGACGTCCACAAATCCTTCGGCTCGCTCGAGGTGGTCAAGGGCGTCACCATGACCGTCGAGAAGGGCGAGGTGGTCTCCGTCATCGGAGGTTCCGGCTCGGGCAAGTCGACCCTGCTCATGTGCATCAACGGGCTGGAGCCGATCAATTCCGGCCGCATCCTCGTCGACGGCACCGACGTGCATGCGCGCGGCACCGACCTCAACAAGCTGCGCCGCAAGATCGGCATTGTTTTTCAACAGTGGAATGCCTTCCCCCACCTCACCGTGCTGGAGAACGTGATGCTCGCCCCGCGCAAGGTGCTCGGCAAGTCGCGGGCCGAGGCCGAGGCCATCGCGGTCGAGAAGCTCTCCCATGTCGGCCTGGCCGAGAAGCTGAAGGTCTACCCCTCCAAGCTCTCCGGCGGCCAGCAGCAGCGCATGGCCATCGCCCGCGCGCTGGCCATGTCGCCCGACTACATGCTGTTCGACGAGGTGACCTCGGCGCTCGACCCGCAACTGGTCGGCGAGGTGCTCGACACGATGCGCCTGCTCTCCTCCGAGGGCATGACGATGATCGTCGTCACCCACGAGATCGCCTTCGCCCGCGAGGTGTCGAACCGCGTCGCCTTCTTCCACAAGGGGCGCATCCACGAGATCGGCCCGCCGGCGCAGGTCATCGGCAACCCGCAGCAGCCGGAAACCATCGACTTCCTCAAATCCGTCCTCTGAGACGAACCCGTTCAGATCGAAGCACCAAGGAGCAGTCCCATGTGGCAGGGCGTCTATCCCGCCGTTACCGCGAAGTTCAACGAGGATGACAGCCTCGACCACAAGGAGATGGAGAAGAGCTTCGCCTTCCAGATCGATGCCGGCGTCGACGGCCTCATCGTCAACGGCTCGCTCGGCGAGGGCCCGATGCTCTCCCATGACGAGCGCCTCGCGGTGCTGAAGACGGCGAAGTCCGTGGCCGGCAAGCGTCCGGTGCTGATGACCATCGCCGATTCCGCCACGCGCGACTGCGCCTCGCTGGCCAAGCGCGCCGCGCAGGCCGGCGCCGACGGCCTCATGGTGGTGCCGAGCCTCGTCTACCACACCAACCACAAGGAGACGGTGGCCACCCTCTCGTCCATCGCCGAGGCCGCCGACCTGCCGGTGATGATCTATTCGAACCGCGTCGCCTACCGCGTCGACGTCACCGTCGAGGTGATGGCCGATCTGGCGAAGGACAAGCGCTTCGTCGCCATCAAGGAATCCTCCGACGACATCCGCCGCACCATCGAGATCTTCAACGCGCTGGGCGACCGCTACGACGTGTTCACCGGCGTCGACAACCTCGCCTATGAGGCGCTGGCGGTCGGCGCGGTCGGCTGGGTCGCCGGCCTCGTCATCGCCTTCCCGCACGAGACGGTGGCGATCTACAAGCTGATGAAGGCCAAGCGCTATGACGAGGCGCTGGCGATCTACCGCTGGTTCCGCCCGCTGCTCGACCTCGACGTGTCGACCTACCTCGTCCAGAACCTCAAGCTGGTCGAGGCGCTGGTGACCGGCACCACCGAGCGCGTGCGTGCGCCCCGCCTGCCGCTGGAAGGCGAGCTGCGCGCCAAGGTCGAGAAGACCGTTGCCGACGCCCTCGCCAACCGCCCGGCCCTCGCCAAGGCGGCGTGAGACCTTCTCGTCATCCCGGCCAAGGCGAAGCCGCCGAGCCGGGATCGCGCCCCGACCTCTCAGCCGATCCCGGATACGGCCTGCGGCCGTTCCGGGATGACGGGGCGTGGCAGCGGATCCCCCGGATTCGGCGATGCGTGAGCACAAGAGAATGAGTGAGGACATAGCTGTCGTCGGCGCCGGCATCGTCGGCCTCGCCACCGCCTTCCACCTGCTCGCCGAGGGGCACCGCGTGCGCCTTGTCGAGCGTGGCGGCGTGGCGGAGGGGGCGAGCTTCGGCAATGCCGGGGCGCTGGCCTTCACCGACATTCTGCCGCTCGCCTCGCCGGGCATATTGCGCAAGGCGCCGAAATGGCTGCTCGACCCGCTGGGGCCGCTCGCCATCCCGCCATCCTACCTGCCGCAGATCACGCCGTGGCTGCTCCGCTTCTGGCGCGCCAGCCTGCCGGACCGCTACCGCGGCTCCCTCGAGGCGCAGGGCAATCTGATGCGCCTCGCCTCCCGCGCCATGGACGCGATGATCGACGCCGCCGGCCTTTCCGGGCATGTGCGCCAGGACGGCAATCTCCAGCTTTATGAGAGCGAGGCCGAGCTTTCCGCCGCGCAGCCCGGCTGGGATGCGCGGGCGCGCGAGGGCATCGCCTTCGAGCATGTGCGCGGCGAGCGCCTCGCCGGATTGCAGCCCGGCCTGTCGCCCCGCTTCGTCGCCGGCACCTTCACGCCGCACTGGCAGACGGTGGACGACCCCCACCGCTTCGCCCTCGCCTTGTTCCGCGCGGTGATGGAGCGCGGCGCGACGATCTCCCATGGCGAGGTGAGCGCCATCGCGCCCGCCGCCGAGGGCGTGAGCCTGCGTCTGACTGACGGCACGACGCTGGACGCCGCCCGCGTGGTACTGGCCGGCGGCGCCTGGTCGCGCCCGCTGGCCCGCCAGCTCGGCGACGCGATCCCTTTGGAAACCGAGCGCGGCTACAACACCACCCTGCCGCCCGGCGCCTTCGATGTGCGGCGCCAGCTCACCTTCGGCGGCCACGGCTTCGTGGTGACGCCGCTCGTCACCGGAATCCGGGTCGGCGGCGCGGTGGAACTGGGCGGGCTGAAGCTGCCGCCGAACTTCAAACGTTCCGAGGCGATGCTGAAGAAGGCCGCCGACTTCCTGCCCGGCCTTCGCACCGAGGGCGGCACGCAGTGGATGGGCTTCCGCCCCTCGCTGCCGGACAGCCTGCCGGTGATCGGCGCCTCCCGCGCCAGCCCCCGCGTGCTCTATGCCTTCGGCCATGGCCATCTCGGCCTCACCCAGAGCGCGGCGACCGGCAAGCTGATCGCCGACCTCGTGGCCGGACGCTCGCCGTCCGTCCCGCTCGCCCCCTTCCGTCCCGACCGCTTCTGACGAGTACAATCCATGGCGCGACACAGCTTCTTCTGCATAGACGGCCACACCTGCGGCAATCCCGTGCGGCTGGTGGCCGGCGGTGGGCCGAACCTCGTCGGTTCGACCATGATCGAGAAGCGCGCCCATTTCCTGCGCGAGTTCGACTGGATCCGCACCGGGCTGATGTTCGAGCCGCGCGGCCACGACATGATGTCGGGCTCGATTCTCTATCCCCCGACCCGGCCGGACTGCGACGTCGCCATCCTGTTCATCGAGACCTCGGGCTGCCTGCCCATGTGCGGGCACGGCACCATCGGCACCGTGACCATGGCGATCGAGCACGGGCTCGTCACCCCGAAGGTGCCGGGCGTGCTGATGCTCGACACGCCGGCCGGCGTGGTGAAGGCCGAATACACGCAGGTCGGGCAATATGTGGAAGAGGTGCGCATCACCAACGTGCCCGGCTTCCTCTATGCGCAGGGCCTGACGGCGGAGTGCCCGGAACTCGGCGAGATCACCGTCGACGTGGCCTATGGCGGGAATTTCTACGCCATCGTCGAGCCGCAGGAGAATTTCCGCGACATGGCGGACTTCACCGCCGGCCAGTTGGTGGGCATGAGCCCGGGCCTGCGCCGGGCGCTCAACGCGAAATACGAGTTCGTGCACCCGGAAAAGCCTGAGATCCGCGGCCTGTCGCACATCCTCTGGACCGGCGCCGCCCGCGACCCGCAGGCGCATGCGCGCAACGCGGTGTTCTACGGCGACAAGGCCATCGACCGCTCGCCCTGCGGCACCGGCACCTCCTCGCGCATGGCCCATCTCGCCGCGCTCGGCAAGCTGAAGGTCGGCGACGACTTCGTGCATGAGAGCATCATCGGCTCGCTGTTCAAGGGCCGGGTCGAGGCGACGGTGAAGGTGGGCGAGCGCGACGCCATCATCCCCTCCATCGGCGGCTGGGCCCGCATGACCGGCTACAACACCATCTTCATCGACGACCGCGACCCCTTCGCGCACGGCTTCGTGGTGGTGTGACGGGTTCTTCCTTCGGCGCACCGTCATCCTGAGGTGCGAGCGAAGCGAGCCTCGAAGGATCGTCGAGCAGGGCGTCCTCCTGCTTGAGCCTCCTTCGAGGCCCGGCCTGCGGCCGGGCACCTCAGGATGACGGCGTTCGCAAAATCCGTTTGGGCCGCGAAAGGGCACGACATGAAGATCACCGGCATCAAGGCCTACAAGGTCGGGCTTCCCCTCAAGGAGGGCCGCTACAACTGGTCGAACGGCAATTTCGTCGAGGTGTTCGATTCCACCGTCGTCGCGGTGGAGACCGATGCCGGCATCACCGGCTATGCCGAGTGCTGCCCGCTCGGCTCGGCTTACCTGCCCGCCTATGCCCACGGCGTGCGCGCGGGACTTGAGGAGATCGGCCCGAAGGTGATCGGCCTCGACCCGACCGACCTCAACGTGCTGAACCGCCATATGGATTCGGTGCTGCGCGGCCACCCCTATGTGAAGGCGCCGATCGACATCGCCTGCTGGGACATTCTCGGCAAGGTCACGGGCCTTCCGGTCTACAAGCTGCTCGGCGGCGCGGCGCAGGAAAAGGTCGCGCTCTACCGCGCCATCTCGCAGGAAGCGCCCGAGGCGATGGCCAAGAAGATCGCCGGCTACAAGGCTGAGGGCTACACCAAGTTCCAGCTCAAGGTCGGCGGCGACGCCGATCAGGACATCGACCGCATCCGCGCCACCCGCAATATTCTCGACGCTTCCGACATCCTCGTCGCCGACGCCAACACCGGCTGGACCCGGGCGGAAGCCGCGCGCATCGCCGCCAGCGTCGCCGATCTCGACGTCTATATCGAGCAGCCCTGCCCCACTTATGAGGAATGCGTCTCGGTACGCCGGCGCACCAATCGCCCCTTCGTGCTCGACGAGGTAATCGACGGCGTCGCCACGCTCCAGCGCGCGCTGGCGGACGACGCGATGGACATCATCAACCTGAAGATCTCCAAGGTCGGCGGGCTGACCAAGGCGCGGCTGATGCGCGACATCTGCGTCGCCTCGGGCACGCCGATGACCATCGAGGACACCTGGGGCGGCGATATCGTCACCGCCACCATCGCCCATCTCGCCCGCTCGACGCCGGAGGAGTTCTCCTTCTCCGCCACCGATTTCAACAGCTATGGCACGGTCGACATCGCCACCGGGGCGCCGAAGCGCGAGAACGGCTTCATGACCGCCTCCGATGCGCCGGGCCTCGGCATCACGCCGATCTTCGACGTGCTCGGCGACCCGGCGGTGGTGATCGGCTGAGCGCTTTCGCTCCCTCTCCCCGCCGGGGAGAGGGTTGGGGTGAGGGGTCTTCGACGCTCCGCGATCGCGGAGCCCCTCACCGACCCGCTTCGCGGGCCACCTCTCCCCAGCGGGGAGAGGGTCAAGGCGCCGCACTGAAACACGAGGCCCCCCATGCGCTCATCCAAGGTCATCCACATCGTCGGCTGCCATGCCGAGGGCGAGGTCGGCGACGTCATCGTCGGCGGCGTCTCCCCGCCGCCGGGCGACACTGTGTGGGCGCAGTCGCGCTTCATCGCCTCCGACAACACGCTCCGCAATTTCGTGCTGCAGGAACCGCGCGGGGGCGTGTTCCGTCATGTGAACCTGCTGGTGCCGCCGAAGGACCCGAAGGCGGTTGCGGCGTGGATCATCATGGAGCCGGAAGACACCCCGCCCATGTCCGGCTCCAACTCGATCTGCGTCGCCACCGTGCTGCTCGACACCGGCATCGTGCCGATGGTGGAGCCTGAAACCCACATGGTGCTGGAGGCCCCGGGCGGGCTGATCGAGGCCACCGCCTATTGCCGCAATGGCAAGGCCGAGCGGATCAAGGTGCGCAACCATCCTTCCTTCGCCGACAAGCTCGACGCGAAACTGGAGGTCGAGGGCCTCGGCACGCTCACCGTCGACACCGCCTATGGCGGCGACAGCTTCTGCATCGTCGACGCCCATGCGCTCGGCTTCTCCATCCGCCCGGACGAGGCGAAGGATCTGGCCGAGACCGGCATGAAGATCGTCAAGGCGGCCAACCGCCAGCTCGGCTTCAAACACCCGGAGAATGCCGACTGGAACCACATCTCCTTCTGCCAGTTCGCCGCCCCCGTGGTGGAGGAAAACGGCGTGAAGACCGGCGCCAACGCGGTCGCCATCCGCCCCGGCAAGATCGACCGCTCGCCGACCGGCACCGGCTGCTCGGCCCGCATGGCGGTGCTGCACGCCAAGGGACAGCTCAAGATCGGCGAGACCTTCATCGGCCGCTCGATCATCGATTCGCGCTTCGAGTGCCGCATCGAGGGCGAGACCTCGGTCGGCGGCCGGCCGGCGATCTTCCCCTCCATCATGGGCCGCGCCTGGGTGACGCACACCGCCCAGCTCATGCTCGACCCCGAAGACCCCTGGCCGACCGGCTACCGCCTCTCCGACACCTGGCCGGTCTGGAAGCAGGACTGAGCGGTCCGTCCCGCTATGGCGGGAGCCACCGGCACCATGGTAAGGCTCGGCTCCCGTCGCGCGGTCGCGCGGCGAGACGCCGTGACGGAGGCCGTGCCGTGCCACTCGCTCCCGAGGAGAAACGCCTCCTCTGCCAGCTCGCCGACCCCGAGGCGACAGCGCCGGACGCGGCGCTCTGGTCCGATGCCCGGCTCGGACGGCTTTTCGAACTGGCGCGCGCGCATGGCGTGCTCGCCATCGTCTGGCGCAAGCTGCGCGGCGCGGCGCGGGGCGAGGGCCGCAGCGAGGCTTTCCGCGCCGACATCGAGCGCATCGAGACCGAGCACACGCTGACCGTCGGGCGCGCCATGCTGCTGCGCCACCACGCGGCGCGCATCGGCGCCCGGCTGCGCGAGCGCGCCATTCCGGCCGAGATCGTCAAGGGGCCGGTCTTCGCCGACCGGCTTTACACGCACGCCTCCGACCGCACCTTCACCGATATCGACATCCTCGCCGACCCCGGCGACCTTGACGGCATCGGCGCCGCGCTGGCCGATTGCGGCTTCGTACTGCACGAGAAGGTGTGGGACAACTCGGCCCGCTACCTCGAATATAAATGGTTCTTCGAGGGCAACCCGCAGCTCATGGTCGAGGCGCAGGGCGACCTCGTACACTATCCCTCGCTGCGCCGGCGCCTGTCCTTCGGCTATGCCGAGCTCAAGGCGGTGAGCGAGGGAGCCGAGCCGAGCCCGGCCGGCATGCTGATCGTGGCGGCCATCCATGCGCTGG
Source organism: Ancylobacter sp. TS-1 (assembly GCF_009223885.1). Taxonomy (NCBI): domain Bacteria; kingdom Pseudomonadati; phylum Pseudomonadota; class Alphaproteobacteria; order Hyphomicrobiales; family Xanthobacteraceae; genus Ancylobacter; species Ancylobacter sp. TS-1. Next base: position 3,353,970 of record NZ_CP045144.1, on the reverse strand, counting down.
GCGGGCACAAATTCCATCGCCTGCAATTCGCGGTCGATATGCTGCAGGCGGCGCGGCACATCGTGGACGAGGCCGCGCTCGCGCGCGCGGTGGCCCGCGTCGGGGCCGAACTGGAGGTCGGCGCCGCGCTCCACGTGACGGCGGACCTGTTCGGCGATGCGCGAACGGCGGCACTCGCCGACCGCTTCGATGGCGGGCGCCGGGGCGCGCTGGGGCGGCGGCTGCTGACCGCCGACGCCGTTCTCGACGCCATGCCGAAGCCCAGCCGCGGCTCGCATCTGCGCCGCCACGGCTTCCGCTGGCTTCAGCTCCTCCGCGCCTAGGCGAGCGGCTCCAGCGCCTCGCGCACCCGCGCCCCGATATTGGCGACATCCGCGCCGACGCGAAGCTCGAACACCGGCGTCGACGAGGCCAGCCGCGCGAGCATCGCCCAGCGCCCGGCCTGATGGGTCTGAAGCCCCTCGCGGCCCCCGCGCACATTGTCGGCGGCCAGCGCCGCCAGCGCGTCGACGCGGGCCTGCGGCAACACCTGTGTCGGCCCCTCGCCGCGCGTCACCATGAACAGTCCGGCGACCGGGCGCGGACGGCGATCCTCGATGCGCGCGGGCGGGCCGAGCCGCTCCAGCGGCACCGCCTGCTCGCCGGCCGCGTCCCACGTGTCGGTCAGGGCGGGCGCCAGCCAGGGCAGCAGCTCGGCCGTGCGGTGATGAATCTTGACGAAGCGCGGCAGGCCCCAGGCGCAGATGCCGCCGGCGCCGATCACGATGGCATCGTCCGCGCACAGGCCGAAGCCGGCACCGGCCAGAGCGAGCGCCGTCGTCGTCTTGCCGGTGCCGCTCGGCGCGTGCAGCAGCACCAGCGCGTCGCGGTCCGGCAGCGTCAGGCCAGCGGCGTGGATGAGGGCCTGCCCGAAGGCGTCGATCACCATCTCCAGCGTCAGCAGGCCGGCGGCGGAAGCCGAGCGGAACTCCGCCCCCGGCGCGGTGACGATCTCGGCGCGCCGCCGCGACGGCTCGATCAGCACCGAGACGTCCGGCCCGCGCAGCAGCAGACCCTCGCCGCGCCGGTGAAAGTCGAAATCGCCCTCGCCGGGAATGGGGCCGGAAGCGAACAGCGTGTCGCCCGGCACCGACTCATGGAACGCGCCATGCCGCAGCGTCAGACGGAAATCGGGCGCGCCCTCCGGCTCGACCCGCAGCGAGGCGAGAAAGCGGTCGAGCGGCAGCAGCAGGCTGGCCGCCTCCGCCGCGAGGGCGAGGCGGCGGCCGCCGAAATCGTAATGGGCGAGGTGGGGATCCGGCGCGGCGCGCGCGCACCCGTCAGAGGCGGTGGACATAGATCGTCACCATGTCCGGCGTGCGGTCGCTGAGGACCGGCCGGCCGTCGAGACAGACCCAGCAATGGGCCGCCAGCTGGCCGGTCGGCACGGATCCCCGCTCCACCGCGAAATGCAGTTCCGGCGACAGGCCCGCCTGCGCCATATAGCCGAATCCCAGCAGCCCCTGCCGCAGGCAGCGGCGGTCGCGCATGAGCAGCGGGCGGCGAGTCACGCGCTGGACCGTGCGGCTGATATAATCAGGCGAGAGACCGGCGTAGCGCGGCTGCGGCGCTGCGGGCACGACCTTCAGCACCTCCTCGAAGCTGCGCCCGGCAAGACGGAAGGGCAGCAGCCGGGCCGCCAGCCAGACATCGGCGCGAAAACGCAGGCGACGCAGCAGCGCGGGCGCGCCGGAGGCCCTCGCCATGGCGCCCTCACCCCGTCCGCTGGATCACGCGCTCGTCCAGAAGCTGGAGCGCAAGCGAGCCGAAATCCGCGGCGAGCGTTTCCGAATCGGCGTCGAACTCGGCGCCGAGCAGATCGATCACCTCGGCGAAGCTGCGCGCGCCGTCCAGCTTGAGCAGGAAGGCCTCGGTGGTCTCGTTGCAGGTGAAAAGCTGGCCGCTGTCGGCGAGCAGCACGACGGCGCCCTCCCCGACCGACTGCACCGACGCCATCGGCGCGAGCGCGAGAATGGTGGTCGACTCAATAGGCGCCATGAACATCGTCACTCATGCACGAAAACCCCGCGCGGTCGCTCGCAGGCGCAACCGCACGCCATGCTGCCGCCAAACAGGAAGCGCCCGCAAGCACAAAAAGCCCGGCAAGCCGGGCTATCCCATGCACAGGCGAACGGCCCGGAAGGCCAGCCGCCGTCACACCGTCGGCGTATAGCCCGACGTCACGGGCAGCGTCGCCGCCACGACGGCCGACAGGTTCTGAACCTTCACGAAGGCCGGCGCCGCATAGGTCTTGCGCATGTCGAAATCCCTTTGAATCATAATACCTTGCCCACTGTAGAGGGCGGCGTTGGTGGCGCGTCAACCCACCGGAGTGTAGCCGGAGGTCACCGGCAGCGACGCCGCCACGACCGCCGACAGATTCTGCACCTTCACGAAGGCCGGCACCGCATAGGTCTTGCGCATATCGAAACTCATCTCGTCCGATGCCGCCTGCCCTGGCACGCATCCGCGCGACACACGCAGACCGCCGGGAAACCGCAAAGATGTGGGAAAGGATGGAACCCGCAGCCGCCCACCGGCGGCGCGCGAAATCCCGTCAGGTGTAGTGCACGTAGCCCGAAGTGACCGGCGGCGGAGGCGCCGCCGTGATCGCCGACAGCGACTGCGCCTTCACGAAGGTCGGCGCCAGATAGATCTTACGCATTTAGTCCCCCCCAAACCAACCCCTCTCGCGCCGAAGGATCGGCGGAAAAGGATATCCACCCTAGAGTACCGATAGACGGGTGCATTGCAAGGGCCGGCGACGGCATTACCCCCGTTTATCGCCCCGCCCCGAACGGTATCGTGTTCAGGCGGGCTCGACGGCGACAAGCTCGACGCCGGCGGCCGTCAGGGCCCGTCCCATCGGCTCGGACGGGGGCTGGTCCGTCACCAGAGTGTGGATCGCGGCCAGGGGCGCCACCTCGAAGACGGCGCGGCGGTCGAACTTGCTGTGGTCCGCCAGCACGGTCACGCGGTCGGCACGCTCGATCATGGCCTTGGCGACCTCGGCCTCCTGCAGGTCGAAATCCATCATGCAGGTCTGGTCGATGGCGCCGACGGTGAGCACGGCGTGGCGGGCGCGGAACTTGCCGATCTGCTCGAGCGCCAGCGGTCCGAGACTCTCGCCGGCATCCGCCCCGTAAGCGCCGCCGATCAGGAACACCTTGTGGCCATGGCCGGCGAGCGTGGCGGCGATACGCGGCGCGTTGGTGATGACCACCAGCGGCGGCCGGCCGGCCAGCGCCTCGGCGAAGGCGACCGTCGTGCTGCCGGTATCGACGAAGAGCGAATCATCGGGCTGGAAAAGCGCGCTCGCCGCCGCCGCGATGCGGGCCTTGCCGGCGGCGTTCTGCGCCATGCGCTGGGCGAAGGGCCACTCCTTCTCGGTCACGGCGGCCGGCACCGCGACGGGGACGCCGATCGCCCGGGCGCCGCCATGGAAGCGCCTGAGCCGCCCCGCCGTGTCGAGGCGGGAAAGGTCGCGCCGGACGGTCTCGTGCGACACGCCGAGCTCGCGCGCCAGCACCTCCACGCTCGCCTCACCGGAGCGGGCGACAAGCGCCAGTATGACTTCATGGCGTGAGGTTGGCTGCACGTCCCGTCCCTGCCCTTCCGGTATCCGGCGCCCGGCCGTAGCGTGGATACACCCGCGCCATCTCGTGTCCTGACAAGATCAGACGATGACCGAACGGTCAAGCTCCCTCTATCATTTTTGACCGTATGGGCACATATGAGTCACCATTCTTGCCCGTTTGGGCGAAATGGGCGAAATTCGGCCTTCCTTTCCCGAAAAAACCGGGTACATTGCTCGGAAGTGCGAAAAAAGCGAGCATGCACACAAGCGGTGCAAGGCCGCGCCAGGGGATTGCAGATGACGACATATCGGAAGCCGGCCGCATAGCCCGACGGGGGGCAGGCTGCCGGGCCAGGACCGTGGCGCCGTTGCGCGCGCGGCCGGCTCGGGCAGGGCGTCCCCACGCATCGAGGCGATCCATCCATTCGCATCGCGAGCCCGCGAGCGGGGCTGAAAGCCCGCCCGTGACAGGTCCGGTGTGTCCCATGCGTCGCGCCCCGGCGACAGGCCCGAGGGCAGCGTATTCTCCTCCAGCAAGCGGAGTGACGGCGTGAACGTGGAAAGTGCGGCGCAACGCAAACCGGAAGGCGTCTGGGGTGGCATCGCCCGCTATGTACGCTTCGTCGACCGCATCTCGGACTATGTCGGCTATCTCGCCGCCTCGCTCATTTTCATGATGGGCGGCGTGCTGATCTTCGACGCCATCACCCGCAACCTTCTGAAGATGCCGGTGCACTGGGCGGTGGAACTGACCCAGTTCACCCTCGCCGCCTACTACTTCATGGGCGGGCCGTTCACGCTCAAGAACAACGAGCACGTGCGCATGGACCTCTGGTACTCGACGCTCACGGAGCGCGGGAAAGCGAAGGTCGATCTCGTCACGGTCTGGTGCCTGATCTTCTATCTGGCCGTCCTGCTGACAGGCTCGATCTCCAGCCTGCAATACGCCATCGCCACCAATGAGAAGCGCTTCTCGATCTGGAATCCCTCGGTGATCCCGATCAAGGCGCTGCTGACCGCCTGTCTCGTGCTGATGCTGCTGCAGGCCTTCTCCCTCGTCTGCAAGCACATCGCCACGCTGCGCGGGGAGAAGCTCTGATGACCTATGAGATGATCGCGCTGCTCATGTTCGCGTCGATGGTCGTGGCGCTCATCAGCGGGCAGCTCGTCTTCGCCGGCATCGGCTTCGTCGCCTCCGCCGCCGCGCTGCTGCTCTACGGCCCCGGCGCGATGGACCTGCCGTTCAACCAGGTCTTCAAGCTGTTCAACTGGTACGCCATGCTGACGCTGCCCATGTTCATCTACATGGGCTACATCCTGGCCGAGTCCGGGATCGCGGAGGACCTCTATCGAGCCCTGCACGTCTGGTTCGGGCGCTTCACCGGCGGCCTCGCCATCGGCACCATCTTCCTGATGGTCATCATCTCGGCGATGAACGGCCTGTCCGTCGCCGGCATGGCGATCGGCGCCACCATCGCGCTGCCGGAGATGATCCGCCGCGGCTATGACAAGGTGCTGATCTCGGGCGTGGTGCAGGGCGGCTCGTCGCTCGGCATCCTCATCCCGCCCTCGGTCGTGCTGGTGCTCTACGGCATGATCGCCCGCCAGCCGGTCTCCAAGCTCTGGTTCGCCGGCGTCGGCCCCGGCCTGCTGATGGCGGCGCTCTTCATCATCTACATCTATGTCAGGGTGAAGCTGAACCCGAAGCTGGCGCCCAAGCTGACCGACGAAGAGCTGAACATGCCCTTCCGCGAGAAGCTGGCGCTGGCGCGGGCGGGCATCATTCCCTTCGCCATCTTCTTCTTCATGACCGGGCTGTTCGTGTTCGGTGTCACCAGCCTGGTTGAAAGCTCGGCGGTCGGCGCCACCACGGCGACGCTGGCGGCGCTCGCCAAGCGACGGCTGAACTGGCCGGTGGTGCGCGACACCGCGCTGAAGACGCTGAACGTCTCCTGCATGTTCATGTGGCTCATCCTCGCCGCGCTCGCCTTCGGCACGGTGTTCGACGGGCTCGGCGCGGTGAAGGCGGTCGAGTTCCTGTTCGTCAAGCAGTGGGATCTCAATCCCTGGACCATCATCATCATGATGCAGCTCAGCTTCATCGTGATGGGGATGTTCCTCGACGACACGGCGATGCTGGTCATCGTGGCGCCGCTCTACATCCCGCTGGTGAAGGCGCTCGATCTCGGCTTCGACAACCAGCTCATCTGGTACGGCATCCTCTACACGATCACCTGCCAGATCGCCTACATAACCCCGCCCTTCGGCTACAACCTGTTCCTGATGCGCTCGCTGGCGCCGAAGGAAATCTCGCTGATCGACATCTACAAATCGATCTGGCCCTTCGCCGCGATCATGCTGTTCACCATCATCATCCTGATGGTCTTCCCGCAGATCGCGCTCTGGCTGCCCGAACACATGAACGTCAAGGGCTGAGCCAGATTCCTGTTGCCGACAATGTCCATAAATCCAGAGGAGCAACGCATGACCGACGACAGCAAGAAGGCCGGCGTGAAGAAGCCGGATCCCGCCGCCGACGCGATACTCGCCAGCCGCCGCAACTTCCTCGGCAAGGCGGCGCTGGGCACCGGCGCCGCGCTGGCCAGCACGACGCTGGCGGCGCCCGCCGTCCTGGCCCAGACCGGCCCGATCAAGTGGCGCCTGCAGACCTATTCGGGCGCCCCGCTCGGTGCCCATGTCATCAAGCCGCAGATCGACGCGTTCAACGCGGCGGCCAATGGCGAGATGGTGATCGAGCTCTACTACGCCGACCAGCTCGTGCCGACCTCGGACCTGTTCCGCGCGCTCCAGTCCGGCACGCTCGACGCGGTGCAGTCGGACGAGGCCACCATGGCCTCGCCGGTCGACATCGCCGTGTTCGGCGGCTACTTCCCCTTCGCCACCCGCTACAGTCTCGATGTGCCGGCGCTGTTCCGCTACTACGGGCTGAAGGAGATCTGGGAAGAGGCCTATGCCGACGTTCCCAACGTCACCTGGCTGTCCACCGGCGCCTGGGATCCGCTGCACATCTTCACGGTGAACAAGCCGATCAAGAGCCTCGCCGACATGAAGGGCCTGCGCGTCTTCGGCGTGCCGACGGCCGGCAAGTTCCTGTCGAAGTACGGCCTCGTGCCGGTGACGATCCCGTGGGACAACGTCGAGGTGGCGCTGCAGACCGGCGAACTCGACGGCGTGGCCTGGTGCGGCTTCACCGAGGCCTATGAGGTGGGCTGGGCGGATGTGTGCAACTACGCGCTGACCAACTCCGTCACCGGCGCCTGGTTCGGCAGCTACTTCGCCAATTCGCCGAGCTGGGCGAAGGTGCCGCCGCACCTGAAGGAGCTGTTCCTGATGAGCATCGACCAGTCGCACTACTACCGCGACGTCTGGTACTGGGGCGGCGAAGCCAAGCTGCGCGTCGAGGGCCAGAAGATGGAACTCACCTCGCTGCCGCCGGCCGACTGGGCGACGGTCGTCAACGACTCCAAGGGCTTCTGGGACGAAGTCGCCTCCTCCAGCCCGCGCGCGGGCCGCGTCGTCGCCGCCTTCAAGAAGTACGACGAGACGATGCAGAAGGCCGGCTACCCCTACCGCTGAGCGCGCCGCCGCCAGCCGCACTGCTGCGACCCCGCCCGCCTCCACGGGCGGGGTCGTTCCCCCTCGCGGCACCCGCCATGGCGCGGATGACGCGACGTGCAACGACGTGACGCGACGGGCGCGGCCGGTCGCGTGGTGCCGAACCGGAAGGGAGCGTCCATGCTCCATACCCCCTCCCCCCCTTTCGCCGGGCAGTACGACCTCGCCGTCATCGGCGCGGGCGTGGTCGGCTGCGCGGTCGCGCGCCGCTTCGCGCTGGCCGGCGCGAAGGTGGTGGTGATCGAGAAGGGCGCCGACATCCTCTCCGGGGCGTCCAAGGCCAACAGCGCTATCCTGCACACCGGCTTCGACGCCCCGCCGGGCAGCCTTGAGCTTGAACTGGTGAAGGCCGGGCGCGCGGAATATCTCGCCATTCGCGAAAGCCTCGGCCTGCCGCTGGTGGAGACCGGCGCGCTGGTCTGCGCCTGGAACGCGGCGGAGGCCGACAAGCTCGACGCCATCGCGGCGCAGGGCCGCGCCAACGGCATCGAGGAACTGCGCCTGCTCTCCGGCGCCGAGGCCCGCGCGACCATGCCGGGCCTCGCCGAGCGCCTCGTCGCCGCCATCGAGGTCGCCGGCGAGCACATCATCGACCCGTGGACCGCGCCGCTCGCCTATCTCACCCAGGCGGTGGCGCTCGGCGCCCACCTGCTGCGCGACGCCGAACTCATCGAAGGCCGCTTCGACGGCGACTGGACGCTCACCACCTCCACCGGCACGCTGCGCGCCGCCGCCGTGGTCAACGCCGCCGGGCTCTATGGCGATGTCGTCGACGCGCGGCTCGGCTTCGAGCCCGACTTCGAGATCCGGCCCCGCAAGGGCCAGTTCGTGGTGCTCGACAAGGCCGCCTTCGCCCATCTGCCGCGCATCGTGCTCCCGGTGCCGACCGAGATCACCAAGGGCGTCGTGGTCTGCCCCACCGCCTTCGGCAATGTGCTGATCGGCCCGACCGCCGAGGAGCAGGAGGACCGCACCCGCGCCACCGTCGAGACCGGCGCGCTGGAGGCCCTGCTGGCGCGCGGCGCCGAGATCGTGCCGGCGCTGGCCGGCATCCCGGTGACGGCGGTCTATGCCGGGCTGCGTCCCGCCACCGAGAGCAAGGCCTATCGCGTGATCGCGCGGGCCGACCGGCGGGCCATCACGCTCGGCGGCATCCGCTCCACCGGGCTGTCCGCCGCGCTCGGCCTCGCCGGCCACGCGCTGAGGCTGCATGAGGGCTTCGGCCTGCCGGCGACCGCGCCGGCCACGCCGCCGACCCTTTGCCTGCCCAACCTCACGGAGACGCGCGAGCGCGACTGGCAGCGCCCCGACCATGGCGAAATCGTCTGCCATTGCGAACTGGTGACCCGGCGCGAGATCGAGGCGACCTTCGACAGCCCCGTCCCGCCCGGCGATTTCGGCGGCCTGCGCCGACGCACCCGCGCCGGCATGGGCCGTTGCCAGGGCTTCTACTGCAATGCCCGGCTGGCCGAGATGACCAAGGGCCGGCTCAAGGAACCGCTGGCGGTCGGGGAGCGCGAGGAATGAACGCCCCCTTCGAGAGCACGAGCGCCGATGTTATCGTCGTGGGCGGGGGCCCGGCCGGGGTGGCGGCGGCGATGGAGCTGCGCCGGCGCGGCATCGCCCGCGTGCTGCTGCTCGACCGCGAGCCGGAACTCGGCGGAGCGACCCGCCATTGCGCCCACTCACCCTTCGGCATGCGCGAGTTCAGCCGGGTCTATCTCGGCGCCGCCTATGGCCGCCGGCTGGCGGCGGAAGCGACGCGCGCCGGCGTCGAGCTGCGCACAGGCTATTCCGTGGTGCGGCTGGAGTCCGGCGGCAGGCTGGAGGTCGCCTCCCCGGCCGGGGTCGGCACACTGTCCGCCCGGCGCATCCTGATCGCCACCGGCGCCCGCGAGACGCCGCGCTCGGCCCGGCTGATCCCGGGCGACCGGCCGCTCGGCATCGTGACGACCGGCACGCTGCAATCCTATGTCGCCTTTCACGGGCTGATGCCGTTCCGCCGGCCGCTGATCGTCGGCTCGGAACTGGTGAGCCAGTCGGCCCTGTTCACCTGCCTCACCCATGGCGCCCGCCCGGTGGCGATGATCGAGCCCGGCCCGCACGCCCTCGCCCGCGCGCCCTTCGCCTGGTTCCCGCGCCTCATGGGCGTGCCCTTCCACGTGGGCGCCGACATCACCGACATTCGCGGCGCGGCCCGCGTGGAAGAGGTCACGATCCGGCTGGCCGACGGCAGCCCGCGCACGCTTGCCTGCGACGGCGTGCTGCTCACCGGCCGCTTCACCCCGGAATCCGCCCTGTTCCGCCAGTCGACGCTGGGCGTCGATCCCGGCAGCGCCGGACCCGCCATCGACCAGGACGGGCGCAGCCAGGACCCCCTCGTCTTCGCTGGCGGCAATCTGCTGCGCGCGGTCGAGACCGGCGGCTGGGCATTTCGCGAGGGGCGCGCGGTCGGGCGGGCGCTCGCCGAGGATCTGGCGCGCGGCAGCGAGGCCAACGCCCCGACCCCGGTCGATTTCGAGACGCCTATCAAGCTCGTCGTGCCGAGCCTGCTGCGCGCGGGCGCCAATGCCGCGCCGGCCTTCCCGGACTTCCAGCTCCGCATGGCCCGCGCGGCGAGCGGGCGCCTGTCGCTGGAGATCGACGGCCGCGAGGTCTGGGCGCGGGCAGGCACATGGTGGCCGGAGCGGCGCATCCTTGTGCCCATTCCGCCCGGTGCCACGCGGGCCGGCTCGGTGCGCTTCCGCTTCCGGGAGGGGCAGTGATGCGCGTCGCCGCCATCGACCAGGGCACCACCTCGACACGCTGCCTCGTGGTGGAGAGCGGCGGGGAGGCGCGTGTGGCCGCCAGCTGCACGCACGCGCAGTCCTATCCCGCTCCCGGCCGGGTCGAGCACGACCCGGAGGAACTACTCGCCAACATACGCGCCGTGCTGGCGGCGGCCGGGCCGGTCGACGCCATCGGCCTCGCCAATCAGGGCGAGAGCTGCCTCGCCTGGGACGCGCTGACCGGCGAGGCGCTCTCCCCCGTCATCGTCTGGCAGGATTCGCGCACGGCCATGTCCCTCACCGCGCTCGGACCCGACGCGGCGACGCGCTCGGCGGCGATCTGCGGCCTGCCGCTCGATCCCTATTTCTCTGCCTCCAAGCTCGCCTGGCTGCTGCGCAACATTCCCGCCGTGGCGAGCGCGCAGGCGGCCGGGCGGCTGCGGCTCGGCACCACCGACGCCTTCTTCCTCGACCGTCTCGCCGGCACCTTCGCCACCGACCTCGCCACCGCCTCGCGCACCGGCCTGCTGGACCTTTCGACCGGCGGCTGGAGCGAGGAACTGTGTGCGCTGCACGGCGTGCCGCTCGCCTGCCTGCCGCCCGTCGCTCCGGTCGATGCCGGCTTCGGCGCCATTGGCGGCGTGCCGGTCAAGGCGTCCATCGTCGACCAGCAGGCGGCGCTTTACGGCCATGGCTGCCGCCGGCCGGGCGACGTCAAGATCACCTTCGGCACCGGCGCCTTCCTGCTGGCGGTGACCGGCCAGGGGCGCCCCGCCGGCGCCGGCCTGCTGCCGACCGTGGGCTGGCAGCGCGCCGGCGAGGCGCCGGTCTTCGCGCTCGAAGGCGGGGTCTACGACGCCGGCTCCGCGCTCGAATGGCTGCGCCGCCTCGGCCTGTTCTCCGAGACGGCCGAGCTGGACGGCTTCGAAGGCCCCTCCGCCCTCGCGCGCGGCCTCGTCTTCGTGCCGGCCCTGTCCGGCCTCGCCGCGCCTCATTGGGACCGCACGGCGGCGCCGCTCTTCATCGGCATGGACGCCGCGACGAACCGGCGCGACATGGTGCGTGCGGCGCTGGAAGGCATCGCCCTGCTCACGGTCGGGCTGATCGAGTCGGCGGCGGCGCAGGTCGGCGCCATCGGCGAGATCGCCATCGACGGCGGACTGTCGCAGAGCGCGGGCTTCGCCGGCTTCCTCGCCGCCGCCAGCGGCCGCACCGTGCGGGTGCCGGCGCTGCACGAGATGACCGCGCTGGGCCTCGCCGAGCTGTGCGGCGCCGATGTCGATGCGGCCCGCGCGCAGGCGAGGCGCTTCACGCCGGACGGCTCGGTGACGCCGGCCCAGCGCCAACGCTTCGCGGACGCGCTCGCGCGCAGCCGGGGCTGGCGCAGCTAGAGCATTCCGGTCGCCGGAATGCTCTAGCTGGTTATTTCACGCGTTTTCTTCACGCGAACCGGATGCCACTTCGCTCGAAAACGCTTCAGAGGAATTCCTCCAGCGGCAGCACCGCATAGCCCGCGCCGACCAGCGTCGCGCGCACCGCGTGCGCCATCGCCACAGCCTCCGGCGTGTCGCCATGCACGCACACCGTATCGGCCCGCACCTTGAGGCGGGTGCCGTCGAGCGCCGTCACCTCGCCGGTTTCCAGAATGGCCAGCACCCGCGCCGCCGCCGCCTGCGCGTCGTGCAGCACCGCACCGGGCAGGTTGCGCGGGGCGAGGTTGCCGCTCGCCGCATAGGCGCGGTCGGCAAAGATCTCGCGCGCCAGCCGCAGCCCCGCCTCCTCGCCCGCCCGCTCGCTCGGCAGGCCCGGCATCACCACGAGGATCAGCTCGCGGTCGACCGAGCGCACGGCGCGCGCCACGGTGCGGGCCAGTTCGATATCGTCATTGGCCATGTTGGCGAGCGCGCCATGCACCTTCACATGCTCCAGCCGCACGCCCTGCGCGTGGGCGAGCGCCTGCAGCGCGCCGATCTGATAGACGATCTGCGCCTCGATCTCGGCCGGGCTCTGGCCGAGGATCTGCCGGCGTCCGAACCCCCACAGGTCGAGAAAGCCGGGATGCGCGCCGCAGCCGACACCGCGCGCCTTGGCCTTCGCCAGCGTCGCCGCCATCACCGAAGGGTCGCCGGCGTGGAAGCCGCAGGCGATGTTGGCCGAGGTGACGACCTCCAGCATCCCGGCATCGTCGCCGAGCGTGTAGACGCCAAATCCCTCGCCCATGTCGCTGTTGAGGTCGATGCGCTTCATGCCGGGCTCCGTTCACGCGTCGTCGGGGTCGAGCGCCGAGGTGACGCCGTCGACAAGGTTGTGCGCCAGCAGGCGCTCGCTGGAAAGCTCCGCCGGGCCGGATGGCTCGCCCATCGCCGCCAGCATGGCGAGAAGACATGCCTCCTGCGCGCGCGCCGACGCCTCGGCCTCGTCGGCGCTCACAGCGGCGAAGCGCAGCGCCTCGCCCGGCCGCGCCTGCCCGAGCCGCCACAGGTCCGGCCCGATCACCGTGGCAATCTTGGGGTAGCCGCCCGTCGTCTGGCGGTCGGCCAGCAGCACCACCGGCCGGCCATGGCCGGGCACCTGTATGGAGCCGTTGACGATGCCGTCGGAGACGATGTTGAAGCCGTCCCGATGCGCGAGAACCGGCCCGTCGAGCTGCGCGCCCATACGGTCGGCCTTGTCGGAGACGCGGTACTCCGACGACAGGAACGTCGAAATCGCCTCGTCGGTGAAGTGGTCATCCTGCGGGCCCATGACCACGCGGATCGGCCCGTTTCCAACCGGACGGTGTTCCGGCGCCAGCGCCAGCAGCGGTCCCGCCGGCGCGCCGTTGAGCGGGAGAAGATCACCGGCCCGCAGCGCACGGCCCTCGAAGCCACCGATGGCCGAGCGCGAATGGGTGGAGAGGCTGCCGAGCGTCGGCGCGATCGCGAAGCCGCCGGCCAAGGCGAGGAAGGCGCGCATGCCGGTGCGGGCCGTGCCGATCTCGATGCGGTCGCCGGGCTCCAGAACATGCGCCCGCCACCCCTCGGCCGGCCGGCCATTGATCGCCAGCGCCATGTCGGCGCCCGCCAGCGCGAGGCGCACCGGGCCGCCCTCAATGGTCGCCGACAGGCCGAGCAGGGTCAGCTCGATCCCCGCCATGCCGCGCGGATTACCGACCAGCGCGTTGGCCAGCGCGAGCGCGAGAGGGTCCATCGCCCCCGAGGCCGAGATGCCGAAGCGCTGGTAGCCGAAGCGGCCTTCATCCTGAAGGGTGGAGAACAGGCCGGGCCGCTCGATCAGGAGACGGGCGCCCATCATGCGCCCTCCCGTTCGGCGACGATCTCGCCCGCTTCCGCCGCACGGCACAGCGCCTCGTACTCGCCCCCCGATACGGGTTCGAAGCGGAGCGCGTCGCCGGCAGCGAACAGGAACGGGCGCGCCGTCCGGGCGGGATCGTAGGAGCGCACCGGGGTCTGGCCGAGCAGGTGCCAGCCGCTCGGGATCTCCAGCGGCGGCGCCACCGCCGCCTGCCGGCCGCCAATGGAAATGGAGCGCGGCGGCGTCTTTAACCGAGGATCGCTGCGTCGGCTGGTGTGGATCGCCTCCGGCAGCCCGCCGAGATAGGCGAAGCCCGGCGCGAAGCCGATCATATAGACCCGGTAGGTGGCGCCGGCATGCAGGGCGATCACCTCGTCCGTGCTGAGGCCGTGCCGGCGCGCCACCTCGTCGAGGTCGACGCCATGCGCGCCGCCATAGAGCACCGGCACCCGCCAGACGCCGCACGGGGCGGCCTCTTCCGCGCGAGCCTCGCCCAGTGGCCAGAGCGCCGCGATCTCGTCGCGCAGCCGCGCCTTGCCCAGCACCAGAGGATCGAACATCACGAGGAGCGAGCGATAGGTCGGCACCAGTTCGCGCACGCCGTCGAGGCCGCGCGCCTCCAGTGCGTCGGCCAGCGCGATCACCCGCCGGTTCACGGCCTCGTCGATGGCGTCGCCGAATTCGACGACGAGCCCTGCCTCACCGGCATCGAGCAGGCGCGGGGCCTCGGGTGCATCGGCAGCGTCCGGCACGCGCGATCCTCCCTCATTCGCCCCGGCAGGCGGCACCCGCCCGCCGGGCGCCTTGCCCTCCGACATAGACCACGCGACGCGCGCGCTCGCCACTGCTTCGCCGGCTCAGGCCCGCTCAGGTGGGCGCGCCAAGCGCCTTCAGCTCGGCATAGAGCGTCGCCGGCACCAGCACGCCATGGCGGCCGCGCGCGCGGGCCTTGTAGCGCCGCTCGGCGGGCAGGCGCACGCCGGGCTGCTCGCGCGCGGCGGCGAACAGCGCGTCGCCCTCCGCGAGCCGGGCCGCGAGGCTGTCGGCGCCGAACACCGCTGGGTCGATGGCGATGAACAGCTCGCCGCCGAGCGGGGGCCCGCCATCGCCATTCTCCGCCGCCAGCGCCTGCCGGCTGGTGAGATCGCCGATCAGCGGCCCGGCGATCAGCTCGACCATCATGGAGAGCGCCGAGCCCTTGTGCCCGCCGAAGGGCAGCAGCGCGCCGGCGAGCGCGCGCGCCGGATCCGTGGTCGGCTCGCCCTCCGGCCCCATCGCCCAGCCCTCCGGGATGCTCGCGCCGGCGCGGCGCTTCAGCTCGATCTCGCCGCGCGCGGCGGCGCTGGTGGCGAAGTCGAAGATGAAGGGGCTCCCCTGCGGCCCCGGCCAGCCGAAGGCCATCGGGTTGGTGCCGAGCAGCGGCTTCGTGCCGCCGGCCGGAGCCACGCAGCACTGGCCGACGGTGAAACACCAGGCCGCCAGCCCGGCGTCCACAGCCGGCTCGATATCGGCCCACAGCGCCGAGAAATGGTAGCAGTCATGGATGGCGAGCGCGGCGATGCCATAGGTGCGCGCCGCCTCGATCAGCGCCGGTACGCCGGTTTCGATGGCGAGCGGGGCGAAGCCGCGCCGGGCGTCGACGCGCAGCACGGCGGGCGTGGCGCGCGTGAGCACCGGCAGCGCCTCCCGCGCAGCCTTGCCGCTGCGCACCGAGGCGACATAGCCGATCAGCCGGTAAAGCCCGTGCGAGTGGCACTCGTCGGCCTCGGCGCGGGCGATCGAGCGGGCGATGGCCTCGGCATGCGGCGCGGCGAGGCCGGCACCGACCAGCGTGTCGCGGGTGAGCGCGTGCACCTCGGCGAGCGACAGGCGCACCATGCCGGGCGGGGTGGCCGTATCGGGCGTGGCGGGCGCGGCAATCTCGGAGACACGAGACTCAGACATGGAGAGTTCCTGCGCAGAGGGAGGCAGAGGCGCGCCGGGCGGAGGCGCGGGGGACCCGACGCTCCCCTATAGGCCCTTACGCGGCTTCGTGAAATCGTTCCGACGCTACGCTCACCCGACGACGCGGCCGGCCTCGATGCGCACCACCGTCTCCATCAGCGCCGCCATCGCCGGGTCGTGGGTGATGAGGATCACGGTGCGGCCGGCGGTGGCGGCGAGAACCGCCTCCATGACCGCGCGGGCGGTGGCGGGATCGAGGTTCTCGGTCGGCTCGTCGAGAATCAGCAGGGCGGGAGCGCGCAGCAGGGTGCGGGCCAGCACGAGCCGGCGCGCCTGGCCGGCCGAGAGCCGCGCGCCGCCCTCGCCGATCCAGCTGTCGAGACCGCCGGGCAGGTCGCGCACGAAGGCGTCGAGCTGCGCCGTGGCGAGCGCGCCGTGCATCGCCGCGTCGTCGGCCTGCGGCGCCGCCATCAGCAGGTTGTCGCGGATCGAGCCGTTGAAGAGCTGGGTATCCTGCGCGGCGACGCCGACGAGGCGGCGCAGATCCTCGGGCCGGTAGCGGCGCAGGACGTTCCCGCCGAACCGTATCTCGCCCTCATAGTCGCGAAAGCGCAGCAGCAGGCGGGCGATGGAGCTCTTGCCGGCGCCGCTGGGGCCGAGGAGGGCGAGGCGCCCGCCATCCGGCACGGCGAGGTCGAGCCCGTCGAGCGCGGGCGGTGCCCCCTCGGCATAGCGCAGCCGGACGCCGGACAGGACGAGGCCGGCATCCCGTGGCTCGGGCGAGGGATCGGGGCCGGCGACGATGGCCGGCTCCGTATCGGCGAGCGTGAAGATGCGGCGCGCCGCCGCCATCACCTCGCCCCAGCGCTGCATCGCCCCGGGCAGCGGCGCCACGATCTCGAAGCTTGCCAGCGCCGCCAGCGCCAGTGCCGGCACCATGGCGGGAGCGAGCTGGCCGGCGGCGACGCTGGCGGCCGAGAGAAGGACGGCCGCGCACAGGGCGAGGCCGGCGCAGAAGGCGACCGCGGCGTCGGCCAGCGCCCCAAAGGTCGCCGCGTCGCGCTGCGCCTCGACCATTTCCCCGCCGAGCGCGTCGATGGTCGCAAGCTGGCGCCCGACGGCGCCGCCGGCGCGCAGGTCTGTCGCCCCCTGCAGCGCGTCGACGACCGCCACCCGCAGTTCCGCCCGCAGCCGCACCGTCGCCTCCCCCGGCGCCCGCGCCGCGCGGCGGGCGAGAAGCGGCACGACGAGGCCGGCGCAGAGCAGCAGCAGTGCCACGGCGAGCGCGGTCGGCGGATGCAGCAGCGCCAGCAGCGCCACGACGGCGGCGCCGCAGACGAGCGCCACCGCCAGCGGGGCGCCGAGGCGCAGATAGGCATGCTGGAGCGTCTCGACGTCGGTCTGAAGGCCGGAGGCGAGATCGGCCCCGCGGCGATCCTCGAGCTGGCCCGGGGCCAGCGGCTCGAGCCTCCGGAACAGCCACAGCCGCAGTCCGGCGAGAATGCGGAAGGTCGCCTCATGGCTCACCAGCCGCTCGACATAGCGTCCGCCGGTGCGCAGGATCGCGAACAGGCGGATCGCCGCCGCCGGCAGGAAGTAGTTCATCATGCCGGTGGTCACGCCGGCGAGCGCCATCGAGGCGATGAACCAGCCGGCCACCGTCATCAGCCCGATGCTCGCCAGCACGGTCACGCAGGCGGTCGCGCCGGCGGCGAGCGTCCAGCACCGATAGGGCCGGGCGAGGCCGAGAAGCCGACGCAGCACCCGCAGATCGCCGCTCATGACCGCACCCCCGCCGCGCGCAGCAGCGCGGCGAAGCGGTGCCCGTCCGCCTCGAAGGCGGCGCGCGGGCCCTGCTCGACGATGCGCCCGCCCTCCATGACGACGATGCGGTCGGCGCGGCGCACGGTGGCAAGCCGATGGGCGATGACCAGCGTGGTACGCCCCTGCGAGAGCTGCCCGATCGCCCCGGCGATCACGGCTTCGGTCTCCCGGTCGAGGCCGGCCGTGCCCTCGTCCATCAGCAGGATGCGGGCCTCCTCCTTGAGGAAGGCCCGCGCCAGAGCGAGCCGCTGCACCTGCCCGCCGGACAGCGTGTGCCCATGTTCGCCCAGCGGGGTGTCGTAGCCCTGCGGCAGCGCCTCGATGAAGCCGTCGGCGCGGGCAAGGCGCGCGGCCGCGCGCACCCGCTCGATGTCGACCGCGCCGTCATTGAGCCGGATATTGTCCAGCACGCTGCCGGCAAACATGTGCGGGCGCTGCGGCACCAGCGCGAGCTGGCGCATCCAGTGGTCGGGTTCGATGCCGGAGAGATCGTGGCCGTCCACCGTCACGCGGCCGGCTTGCGGCGGCACGAAGCCGAGCAGCACGGACAGCAGCGTGCTCTTGCCGGCGCCGCTGGCGCCGACCAGCGCGGTAATCTCGCCCGGCTCCAGCCGCAGCGACACCGCGCGCAGCGCGGGGCGGTCCGGCTCCCAGGCGAAATCCACCTCCTCGCAGGCGAGGACGATGCCCGGCGCGAAGACCGGCCTTGCCGTCCCGGCCGGGGGAACCTCCTCGGCGAGCAGGGCCATGATCCGCTCGGCGGCGGCGAGCGCCTCCATCCGCGCGTGGTAGTCGGCGCCGAGCTGGCGCAGCGGCGCGTAGAATTCCGGCGCCAGCAGCAGCACGAAGAAGGCCGCCTCGAAGCCGAGTTCGGCGTCGAGCAGGCGGAAACCGATCAGCACCGCCACCACGGCAATGCCGACGGTGGCGAAGAATTCGAGCGCCAGCGAGGACAGGAAGGCCACGCGCAGCACGTACATGGTGCCGGCGCGGTACTGCTCGGCCGCCTCCGCCAGCAGCCGCGCCTCGCGGGCGCCGGCGTTGAGCGCCTTGAGGGTGGTGAGCCGCTGCAACCCGTCCAGCAGCCGGGCGGAGAGGCGGGTAAGGCGCTGCCACTGCCGGCGGTTCAGCCGCTCGGCGCCCTCGCCGAGCAGGATCATGAACAGCGGGATCACCGGCGCCGTCACCAGCAGGACGAGGCCCGAGATCCAGTCGCGCGGCAGCACGGCGGCGAGGATGACCAGCGGCAGGGTGGCGAGGATGCCCATATGGGCGAGGTAGCGGCTGACATAGGGTTCGAGCGCGTCGACGCCCTCGATCACGACGGTGGCGACGTCGCCGGAGGCGCGTCCGGCCAGCCGGGCCGGCCCGAGCGCCGCGAGATGGCGCAGAAGCCCGGCGCGCACCTGCGCCTTCACCTCGCCGGCCGCCTTCAGCGCCATCCGGTCCGAGGCATGCACGAGCGCGAAGCGCAGGGCGAGCAGCAGCGGAACCGGCAGCAGCCAGGGCAGCACGCCCGACAGGGGCGCGCCCTGCATCACCACGGGCGCGACGGCCGCCGCCAGCAGCCATGCCTGCGGAACGACGAGCGCGGCGGCGAGCGCGGCGAGCGCGGAGGCATGGCGGACGGCCTTGCCGGTGGCGGCGCTCGTGCGCGCGCGCAGCCAGCGTTCCACCGGCGCACCGGGACGCGCCGGCGCCTCGTCGCCGCGCATGTCCGTCATGACGGGCACCCGTCATGACGCGGCACAGCCGGCGTCGGAAGGCCATTGGCAGGTCGCGGGCGGACGCTCACGCTCAGGCGTGCGTGCCGGGCTCGCGGTCGGGCGCGACCGCCGCCGATTCCGCGTCGTCCTGCGTCTCGAACAGGACGCCGGCCGCCGAGGCGACCAGCACCATGAAACCGGTGCCGAGGAACCAGGACAGGTACCAGGGGCCGTAGTCGCCGAGAATGATACCGATGACGACGGCGAGGACGGCGACGGCCATCGCGATGACGAACTTCACGAACATGGCACCAATCCCTCAGAGCGCGTGGTCCGACGCCTCGACATGAGCCGGCTCGACCTTGCCGCGCATCACCCAGAAGGCCCAGCTTGTGTACCAGATGATCAGCGGCATGAAGATCAGCGTGAAGCCGGCCATCCAGCTCAGCGTCCTCAGGCTCGACCCCGAATTCCACACGGTGAGGCTGTGCGAGGGATCCGTGCTGGAAGGCATCATGAAGGGGAACATCGCCGCGCCGACGGTGCCCATCACCCCGATCCAGGCGATGACGCCCAGCCACCAGGCGAGCGCCGGCCGCCGCAGCGCCACCGCGAAGACGCCGAGCAGGAGGCCGGCATAGACCAGCGCCGGGAACACGAGCAGGCGCGGCTCGGCGCCGTAATTGGCCAGCAGTCCGCCGGCGACGGTCTCGACCTGCTGGTGCAGCGGGGTCTGCGCGGCACCCGCCTCCGGCCCCGAGACGATGCGGAAGAAGTCGAGCCGGGAGACCCAGTAGCCGCCGAGGGTGAACAGGACGATGGTGCCCAGGCCACCGGCGGTCGCCACCTGGCGCGCGCGCCCGGCGACCGGCTCGCCGGCGGCGCCGGCCAGCCGCGTGCCGCCCATGTAGAGCGCGAGCGCCACCGAGGTGAGCCCGCACAGGATCGCGAACGGGTTGAACAGCTCGATGAAGCTGCCGGTGTAATAGGAGGTGAGCCGCCAGTCGAAGTGGAACGGCACGCCCTGCAGCACGTTGCCGACCGCCGCGCCGAACACCAGCATCGGCACGAAGCCGCTGACGAACAGGGTGGCGTCCCAGATGTCGCGCCAGTGCTGCGAGGGCATCTTGCTGCGGTACTCGAAGCCGAGCGGGCGCACGATCATGCTCCAGAGCAGCACGAGCATGACGATGTAGAAGCCGGAGAAGGCGGTGGCATAGACCAGCGGCCAGGCAGCGAAGATGGCGCCGCCGCCGAGAATGAACCACACCTGGTTGCCGTCCCAGTGCGGGCCGATGACGTTGATCGCCACCCGGCGCTCGGCATCGGTGCGGCCGACATAGCGCAGCATGGTGCCGACGCCCATGTCCATGCCGACCATGACGCCGATGCCGGTCAGCAGCACGCCGAGCAGAACCCACCACACAACCTTGAGGACGGCATAGGGATCGAGGGCCAGGAGTTCCATCTCAGTAGGCCCCCGCCAGCTTGGCCGCGCCCGAGGTCCCGTGCTCTTCGGGTCCCTTGCGGATGAAATGGACCATCAGGAACATCTCGACGACCGCGAAGATCGTGTAGAGCAGGACGAAGCCGCTGATGGAGAAGATCATGTAGGCGGTGCTGTGGGTCGAGGCGGAAAGCCAGGTGGGCAGCATCTCGTAGACGCTCCATGGCTGTCGCCCGACCTCCGCCACCAGCCACCCGGCCTCGCAGGCGAGGAAGGGCACCGCGATCATCGCCACGGCGCCACGCAGGAACCACGGGCTGCGCTCGACCTGGTTGGTCAGGCTCATCAGTGCCGCGAGAACCATGTAGGCCAGCATCAGCAGGCCGAACCCGACCATGGCGCGGAACGCCCAGAACACGATCCACACCTCGGGGATGGTGTCGCGGGCGGCGCGGGCAATGTCGGCGTCGGTCACGGTGGAAAGGTCGCCATTCTGGGCGTAGCGCTGCACCAGGAAGCCGTAGCCGACATCCTTGCTGTGCGCGTCGAACTGGGCCAGCGCCGCCGCGTCCTTCGGGTTGGCGCTCAGCTTCTCCATCGCCTGCACCGCCGGAATGCCGTTGCGTATGCGGTCCTTCGCCTGTGCCTCCAGCTGGTCGATGGCCGGCACGGTGCCGGAGAGCGAATGGGTGACGAGCAGGGAGAGCACCCAGGGCACCTGTATGGCGAAGTCGTTGCGCTGCTCTTCCTGATTGGGGAAGGCGATGGCGTTGAAGGGCATCGGCGCCGGCTCGGCCTCCCACAGCGCCTCCATGGCGGCGAGCTTGGTGGGCTGCACATGGGCGCCGACATAGCCGAGCGCGTCGCCGAGGGTGATCACGCCGGCGCTGCCGAGCATGCCGAACACCGCCGCCACGCGGAAGGAGCGGCGGGCGAATTCGAGATGACGGCCGCGCAGCATGTACCAGGCGCTGACGCCGCACACGAAGATCGCCGCCGTCACATAGCCGGCGAGCACGGTGTGCACGAACTTCGCCTGGGCGTCGGGGTTGAAGAACAGCGCCCCGAAGCTGTCGAGTTCCATCCGCATCGTCACCGGATTGAACACCGCGCCCTGCGGGTGCTGCATGAAGCTGTTCGCCACCAGGATCCACAGCGCCGAGAAGTTCGAGCCGAGCGCCACCAGATAGGTGACGAACAGGTGCTGCGCCTTCGACAGGCGGTCCCAGCCGAAGACCATCAGGCCGATGAACGTCGATTCCATGAAGAAGGCCATCAGGCCCTCGATCGCCAGCGGGGCGCCGAAGGTGTCGCCGACGAAGCTGGAGTAGAACGACCAGTTGGTGCCGAACTGGAACTCCATGGTCAGGCCGGTGGCGACGCCGAGCGCGAAGTTGATCAGCAGAAGCTTGGTCCAGAACTGCGTCGCCTGCTTGTAGATCTCGCGTCCGGTGGTGACGTAGACGGTTTCCATCACCGCCAGCAGCACGGTGAGGCCAAGCGTCAGCGGCACGAAAAGGAAGTGGTAGAGGGCTGTCGCCGCGAACTGCAGGCGCGACAGATCCACGACGAGATCGTTAACCATGATGCTTCCCCGCCCGGCGTAGAGAGGCGGCCTGGCAAACCGGGGCGAGAGGCTAAAGAGCCCTCCCGTCGGCGGGTCACGCCGCAAGCAGACGCCATGAAACTACCGGCGAGGATGGGTAATTATTACCTCTGCGTCAACACGCTAAAACCGCTCTAAAGAGCTGAAACCACCTGCAAAACGCGCATATTCCGGAAACCGGGCGCGGGCGCCGGGGTGGTATTATGCCGACCTTTTAGTCGGCGACATAACGCTTTGCGGGCGAAGATGACGGCGACAAGACGCCGGCCGCCACGGCCCTCGGACGGGAGGGTTAGTCATTTTGTCCAATGCCCGCCCAAGGGTCCGGCACGCGGGCGCGGACGGGGGCCGGAAGCGGGTAGGCAAGCGGCAGGCGGAGACCGGGCTCCGCCTGCCCGCCGCTCATTTCAGCGCGCTGTCGACGGCGCCGCGGACGAACGCCTCCTGCGAAATGCCGGCCGCCTTCGCCTTGGCATTGATGGCGTCGACGATGGTCGGCGGGAAGCCGACGTCGAGGATGATCTCGTCGGCCCCTTCCAGCGAGTAGACCACCCGGGTGATGCGGGCGGCGAAGCGGTTCACCAGCGACGCCTTCCTGGCGTCGCTGAGCTGCTCCTGCGCGGCCACGGCCGGGCAATAGGCGCCGATGAGGGTGTCGATGATCAGAACCGGGCCGACGCCCTTCGCCTTCAGCGCGGTGACGGCGGCGTTCAGCTTCTCCACATTGTCGAAGGCATCACCGCTGGGCAGCAGCGCCTTGATCTCGCCGGCCTCCTTGGCTTCGAGCGGCTTGGCCGGGCACGCGAAGGCGCCGGCGGCCAGGGACGGCTGCACCATGCCGATTGCCAGGATCAGGGCTGCCGCCGGAATTACGCGAGCAAGGGTCATGCGAGGCTTCTCCATTCGCCGGGTGAGCGTGAAATGCGGGGGCGCTCCCTCGCGCCCACGCCGATGCTTACCATAGGCCGGCATGTCGCCACGAGGGTGCGCGGCGAAGCGCCGCCGGGCGCGGTTGGCGGCCGGCATCGGTCATCATTTGCGCCAGAGCGCGGCGCCGCCCGTCAGGCCGGCTTCGTTCGAGGCGATGGAGACATTGTCCGGCAGGTCGATCTCGACATGCCGGGAATTGCCGCCGCCGAGATAGAGCCGGTCATAGTGGAGCAGCACGTAGAGCAGTTCGATCACCCGGCTCACATGATGGTTCCAGTGGTGCTTGCCATGGGCCTCGAAAGCGGCGACGCCGAGATACTCGTCATAGGTCAGGTTGTCGTGGACCGGATGGTGCGCCAGCTCCATGTGCGGCATCAGATCGCCGTCGCGGAACAGTGCCGTCCCGGCGCCGGTGCCGAGCGTGAGCACCATCTCCAGCCCCTTGCCGGAGACGATGCCGTAGCCCTGCATCTCGGCATCGTTGATCAGCCGCGCGGGGGCGCCGAGGCGTGCCGACATGGCATCGGCCAGCGCGAAGCCCTGCCATAGCTCGGTGCCGAGATTGGGCGCGGTCAGAACCTTGCCGTTGCGCACCACGCCGGGGAAGCCGATCGAGATCCGGTCGAAGGCCGGATGCTTCGCCGCCATGCCGGCATAAGCGTCGAGCAACGCCTCGGGGTGGCAGGGATGGGGCGTATCCACCTTCTCGCGCTCCGAGATCATGGTGCCCTGGTCGTCGATCACCGCGCATTTCAGCCCGGTGCCGCCGACATCGACCGCGAGAATGCCCGCCGCCTTGCTGGTCATAGATCCTGCCCTCTCACTTCGCTGTTTCGGCCGGCTCGGCGACCCGCCGGCTGGCGTCCGGCGCCAGCGGGTCCTGGCTGCCGTGGAACATCGCGCGGTCGCCATCGACGGCGACCGCGAAATCCGTGCCCTCCCATTTGTCGGCGTCGGGCCAGTAGAAGGTGAAGCGCAGATGCTTGCCATGCGCCGCGCCTTCCGTCGGCAGATCGGCGACATGGAGGCCGAAGGCGTTGGCGGCGGTGTCGGTGTCCTGCGTGGTGGCCCAGCCGTCGAGCGACCAGTGGATGCGCGCGGGCGCCGGAAGCTCGATGCGCAGGACGAGGCCGGCGGGGATCGAGCGCAGCTTCTCGTTGAAGCGCCAGATGCGGCGCGGCGAGGTCACCTTTTCCTTGATGTAGCGCTGCACGGTCTGCGGCGGCATGTCGAAGACCTTGCCGTCGCGCAGCGAGCGCATCAGCTTGATGTGCTCGGAATGCGCCCAGACCAGCGGCATCGCGCTGCCCGAGGGCCGGCCCTTGAACAGTTCGCGCTCGGGAATGTCGTCGGCGTCCCAGACCTGCTCGGGCAGCAGCCCGCCGGGGCCGGCCGAATCCTCCAGCGTGACGAGAAGCTGGCCCGCGCGCACCAGATTGCCGGCGGCGATCTCGTAATGAGCCCGCTCGCCGGTCAGCAGCGGCCAGGCGCGGCCGATCCCGGTGCCGTCGAAGGGCGCGCCATCCTCGTGCTCGCCATAGCCGTCGCCATTGTAGCGGTACCAGAGCGGGCCTTGCGGAAGCTCCACCTTCAGCAGCGCGTCGATCGCCTTGATGGTGCCGAGGATGCGCGGATCGTCCGGCGCCCGCAGGCCGAAGCGCACCAGGGCGAGCGCGTCCGGGCTGATGAGCTGCGCCGCCGGCCGGTCGGTGTCGCCTGGCGGGCGGTTCTTCACCGGCACGAAGCCGTCCAGCGGCGAGGCGGCGTCCGCCGTCTCCACCGGGGCGATGCGCACATAATAACCTTCGACGCCGAGCCTCTCCGCAAGCTCGGTATCGGTGGCGAAGGTCCAGCGCTCGACGGAATCGTTCCAGGAGTCGGCGGTTTCGCGCAGATAGCCGGCCTGCTCCTTGCGGCCGATGAGTTCCATCATGTCGGCCGCGGCCAGCAGGGCGGCGATTTCGACGGCCAGCGTGAAGGGCGAGTAGCCGGCATCCTCCTCCCAGCGGTCCTGCCCGGTGACGGGGCCGTTGCAAACGATGAAGCGGACGGCGCGCTCCACCATGTCCATGTAGGACTCCAGTTCGCCATGGGCGAAATGGCCGCCGCGCCGGATCATGTCGGCGAGCAATATGGGGAAGGCGCACTCGTCCATCTGCACGCCGCCCCAATAGGCGGAACCGTCCAGCCAGACATTCTGCGACCAGTGGCCGTCCGCCTCCTGGATCGCCCGCAAATAGCCGAGCACGGACTTCGCCTCGTCGGCCGCGCCGGCCGCCAGCAGGCCGCCGGCGTTCTCCACGAGGTCGCGCGGCCAGACGAGATGGTAGCCGCCGAGATCCTCGTCGCCCTTGTTGAAGCCCCAGGGGATGGAGAGGCTGGCGATGATGGCGCCCGGCATCGAATAGGGCTGGTGGGTGGCGAGCACGATGGTGCTGGCGCGGTAGGTGTTGATGTTCGAGCGACTCTGCGGGTGGTCGAGCGGCAGCAGCGTGCCCTGCCAGGCGCGCCAGCCCTGCACATAGGTCCGGCGCAGTTCCTCGAAGCCCTCGTGCAGGCTGGAGACGGCGCGGAAACCCGCCTCCTCCGGCCGAGCGCCGAAGCCGAGCGCGACCAGCATGGTGCCGTCGCTGGCGGAAAGGTCGATCTCGGCGCTGAGCGCGACATTGCCGTGCTCGGCGCGCTGGTAGCGTTCGTCGAGACAGCCATTGCCGTTGAGCTGCCGCCAGCCGTCCGAGGCGCCGACATAGCCGACCGAGCGCGCCTTCCACGGCACCGAGCAGGCAAGCGCGAGCGAGATGCCCTGCCGGCCCGAGGCGAAGAGCATGGGCGTGCCCTTGTAGTCGCCGACCCAGGCGGTGTTGTCGGCGCCGGCATTGATGAGATGCGGCGCCAGCAACGCGAACAGGCGGTAATCGGCAATGTCGCCGATCAGGGCCTCGAAGGTGACCTTCTGGATCAGCACCTCGCGCCGCGTGTCGGTGATGATCTGCTTCTGGATGCGCCAGCGCCCGTCATGGGCGGTGTTGAGCAGGTGATAGGCCGGGACGCCATGCTCGAGCACGCCGACCTCATGGTCGGCATCGCGCTTCTCTTCAGCGAAATAGCCGTCCGAGGACGTGACGAGGAAGCCGAAATCGCGCGTGCAGGCGGCATCGACACGCGGATAGTAGATCTCGTTGAGAATGCCGTGGCTGAGCGTGAACCACAGCCGGCTCGCCGCCGTGCGGGCGGTGCCGACCCCTACCTTGGCGCTCGATGTCCAGCGCGCCGGGCCGCCGGGCCCGCCCGGCGGCGTGATGGCGTTGTTCTCCGTCATGGACGGTTCCCCCACTGCTTTCATTGGACCGCCGATCAGGATCGCGGCCGGGGGACAGACTGAAACCACTCGGGCCGGCTGCCAAGCCCGCCGGGGAGCGCATTGGGGCTTTATTTCCGGAACGCCGGAGCCGGCACCGGCGCGTGCGGGACCGCGCGATACGTTGCACCCGCCGGCAGCGGGTCGCGGCGGGTCAATCTGGTTGAGGAAACCCGAAACCGGCGCGGCACCAGCGCCTTGCCACGCAGGTGACAGGCGACACGAGACAGAGCGCTACGGGGGAAATGGTGCCGGGCGCTTCTTCACAAATTATCGGCAAAACACTGATTATAAATCAGTTTTCCCAGTTCGATTTTCCGCAGGGCCAACACCGAGGCCACCAATCGGAACTTCGGCCCCCCGATATCTGCTCGAGCCAGTTCGCAGCGAACGCCAAGCCGAGGGGAAAGGCCGATGGCGGTCCTCCCCGCTGCTGCTCCTTCTGGTCACGCTTACGCTCGGCGGCTGCCAGACCGCCACCGGACCAGGCGCGCCGACACAAACGCCCGCCGAGCGGCTCTTCCAGGCGGCGATCCATGTGTCGGCGTGGCGGAACATCTCCTCTCTGGCGCGTGGCGCGGTTCCGTTGTCCCGGGTTGACCAGCCCGAACGTCTCATGGCGCGGCATGGCAGCAGATGCAGATCTTGTTGCCCTCGAGGTCGCGGAAGTAGGCGCCGTAATAGTCCGGGTGGTAGTGCGGCCTGAGGCCCGGCTTCCCCTCGTCCGTTCCGCCGGCGTCGATCGCCATGCGGTGGATATCGTCCACGGTCGCCCGGTCGGCGGCGAGGAGGGCCACCATGGCGCCGTTACCCGCGGTGGCCGGGCGGCCGTCATAAGGCCTGCCCAGCAGGAACAAGGGGCGCCCGCCTGACGCCGGTTCCCACCCCGCCCGTCCGCTCGCGGCGTTGGAGAAGCGCAGCCGCCAGCCAAGGCGCGCCATCAGCGGATCATAGAAGCGCCGGGCGGCGGCAATATCATTGATGCCAAGATTCACGTGCGAAATCATGGGTGCCTCACCATGGCGTGCCATCCTTGCGAGTGAAGGACCAGCCTCGCGCCGAGAACCGCGCCACGAGGTCGTCCTCCGGATATTGGCCCACGTCCTGGGGGTCCCGGTCGCCGATCTCCAGATAGCGGACCTCCTCCGCGGTGCGGTTGACCAGATGATGTGCCAACCCGTTCGCG
This sequence comes from Ancylobacter sp. TS-1, assembly GCF_009223885.1. Lineage (NCBI taxonomy): Bacteria > Pseudomonadati > Pseudomonadota > Alphaproteobacteria > Hyphomicrobiales > Xanthobacteraceae > Ancylobacter > Ancylobacter sp. TS-1. The sequence goes on along the minus strand of NZ_CP045144.1, from coordinate 3,326,655 downwards.
GGGAAGCCGATGCACATGCCGGGCTGGAGGGGAAACTCGCCCTCGTCCGTCCGCAAGGTGGGCGTGCCACTCAGGATGTAGACGAACTCCTCCTGCCGCGTATGTCGATGGAGCAGCGCGGACTGCGCGCCGGGTGCCAGCGTGGTGAGGTTCACGCCGAAGCGCGAGAGGCCGAAGACGTCGCCGAGCTGGCGCTTCTCCCGCCCCGACATGCGCGCGGCGAACGGCGCGGGGTAGCTCGAAGCCTTGCGGCGTGGCTGCACGTCCATCGCTGCGAGCGGAGCGCGCGCGGGGGGTGTCATGAAGCACTCCTGACTGTTCTTTCGTGCTGGAAACTAGCGGATGTTTGCGGTCAAATCGGTGAGAACTTCTCACCTATCGGTCCGGTCGCGGTGCGAGCGGAAGAGAGGAAGGCCCATGTCCTCCGGTCTGCCGTCGCTGCGCGGCCTTGCCGCCCTAGATGCGCTGGCGCGGCACAAGCGGCAGGGGCCCGCGGCCGAGGCGTTGCGCATCTCGCGGTCCGCGCTTTCCCACCGCATCGCGGATCTGGAGACCGAGCTCGGGGTGCAACTCGTCAGCAGGATCGGCCGGATCTCGGTGCTGACCGACGACGGCATCGCCCTGCTCGCTGCCATGGGCGACGCCATGGAGAAGATCGAAGCCGCCGTCGCGCCGCTGCAACGGCGGCTTCGGCAGATAAGGCTGTCGACCGTGAACACGCTCGCTGCCAACTGGCTATTGCCGCGCCTGCCCTGCTTCCAGCACGCCCACCCCGGCATCGAGATCGCCGTGCTGACGACGCAGAGGATCGTGGATCTCGATGCGGAAGACCTGGATTGCGCCATCCGCCATGGATCGGGCGGATGGCCGGGGGTGGAGGCGACGCTGCTGTTTCGCGAAACGCTGGTCCCCGCGGCGGCCCCGGGGCTGCCGCTGCAGCCGTCCTCAGCCTGGCCGCTCATCCACGCCCGTACCCGCTTTCGCGATTGGGGCCGGTGGTGGCGAGCCTCCGGGCGGAAGGGCGCGGCGCCCGAGGACGGCATGGCGGTAGAGAACAGGGCGCAGGCGCTCGAAGCGGCACTGGCGGGCGCGGGGGTCGTTCTCACCGATGCCCGCTACCTCGACGCGCATCTTGCCTCCGGCCGCCTGCGGGTGCTGGGGCCAACTATCGAGCTGGACACCGGCTTCTACCTCGTGCGGAGCAAGGCGACACGCAACGCACGCAACATGGACGCCCTCGCGCACTGGCTCATCGGGGAGGGAAAGGCCGGGCCCCAGGCGGGATGGCCGCGCATCTGATCGAGCCGATAATCGCCAGCTCGAGCGCGTAGGGGCCGTACTCAACCCGCTTGATGGGAGTTCCATCGCCTTCAGCCGCCGGGCATCGGACACGTCCATGCCGCCGTACTTGGCCTTGAACTTCTAGAAGGTCGCCGAGGAGATGCCGTGCTTGCGGCAGACGTCAGCGGTCTTCGCGCCCGCCTCGTGCTCCTTCAGCATCCCGATGATCTGTTCCTCTGTGAACCTTGAGGCTCGCATCGTCCGTCTCCATGATTGACGGACTCTACCTAAATCTGGAGGAGGATCAGGGTCTCAGATCATCGGCTAAACACGTGATGGTCCAGAACACGCGCCAGTCGCACGGCGTTGTCTTGACCATCCCTAGATGCGATGTGCGAGAGTGCGGTACCGTCGACGCGGTTGTGGTGGGAGATGCAGAGTCCGATGAGTGAAGCGTTTTTTCGGTCTCCCATTCTCAACTCGCCCTATAAAGAGCCTGACCGCCATTGGGATCTTGATGCCAATGGGCAGCCGACCAGTCTGCTCATCGCGAGGAGACGGCCGAGCGCACTGGTCTCTCCCATCCCGAAGCCCCGCAAGCTACGTGGCAAGGCGCTGCAACCTGATCTGCTGACCGATGAGGGCGGTCAGGAGTACAATCCGACCGAAGTGATCAACGGCATCCGCTCGGCGGTGGAGAGCTGGCGGCGCCTGCCGGAGAGCCAGTGGCAGGTGACGCCCACCACCGCGCGGCTGCTGCGGCACTGGCGCACGCACCGCTTCGCCAACCAGAAGCCGTTCTTCTGCCAGATCGAGGCGGTGGAGACGGTGATCTGGCTGACCGAGGTGGCGCCGAAATCGTCCTCTCAGGGCCGGCGCTTCTGGACGCATCTGGAAGCCGCCAATGCGGCGTCCAATCCCGAACTCATGCGCCTTGCGCTGAAGCTGGCGACGGGGGCGGGCAAGACCACCGTCATGGCCATGCTGATCGCCTGGCAGACCGTCAACGCGGTGCGCCATCCCAACGCGAAGAAGTTTTCCCGCGGCTTCCTGGTGGTGGCGCCCGGCATCACCATCAAGGACCGGCTTCGCGTGCTGCAGCCCAACGATCCCGACAGCTACTACAGCACCCGCGAGATCGTGCCCGAAGACATGCTGCCCGACATGGGGCGGGCCAAGATCGTCATCACCAATTTCCACGCCTTCAAGAAGAAGGACGAGCTGCCGCTCAACAAGGTGCAGCGCGCCGCGTTGAAGACGGTGCCGCGCGAGGAGAGCGATGGCGTTATGATCCGCCGGGTGGCGCCGGAACTGATGGGGATGAAGAACATCGTCGTGCTGAACGACGAGGCCCATCACTGCTATCGCGAGCGCCCGCTCACCGCCGAGGAGCAGGCGGGCCTGAAAGGCGAGGAACTCGCCGCGGCGAAGGAGGCCAACGAGGCGGCGCGACTGTGGATTTCGGGCCTCGAGGCGATCAAGCGCGAGCTTGGCACGCAGATGGTCTACGACCTCTCCGCCACCCCCTTCTTCCTGCGCGGCTCGGGCTATCGCGAAGGCTCGCTGTTCGGCTGGGTGATGAGCGACTTCAGCCTGATGGACGCGATCGAGTGCGGCATCGTCAAGCTGCCGCGCGTGCCGATCATGGACAATGTGCCGGGCGGCGACACCCCGATGTTCCGCAATCTGTGGGAGCATATCGGCAAGCTTATGCCGAAGAAGGGGCGGGCCAGCGCCAAGGGCTATGACCCGCAGAAGCTGCCGAACCCGCTGCTGAGCGCCATCGACGCGCTGTACGGCCATTACGAGAAAACCCACGCGCTCTGGCGCGAGAACGGGATCGGCGTCGATCCGGTCTTCATCGTGGTGTGCAACAACACCGCCACCTCCAAGCTGGTGCATGACTACATTGCCGGCTACGAACTGGAAGGCGAGGACGGCAACCGCTCGCTGGTTGCCGGAAAGTGCCCACTGTTCCGCAATTTCGATCCGGACGGCATCGCCCTGCCGCGCATGCGCACCCTGCTCATCGACAGCGGCCAGCTGGACAGCGGCGAGGCGATCAGCCCCGAGTTCCGCGAGGCGGCGGGCCCGGAAATCCAGCGCTTCAAGGACGAGCTGACCCAGCGCACCGGCGACCGCTTCGCCGCCGAGAGCATCGACGATGCCACGCTGCTGCGCGAGGTGATGAACACGGTCGGCCGCAAGGGCGCGCTGGGCGAGGGCATACGCTGCGTGGTCTCGGTGTCGATGCTGACCGAGGGCTGGGACGCCAACACCGTGACCCATGTGCTGGGCGTGCGCGCCTTCGGCACCCAGCTCCTGTGCGAGCAGGTGATCGGCCGGGCGCTGCGCCGCCAGTCCTATAAGCTGCAGGGCGATGGGCTGTTCAAGGTGGAATATGCCGATGTGCTCGGCATTCCCTTCGATTTCACCGCCCAGCCCGTGGTCGCCAAGCCCAGCCCGCCGGACAATATGGAGCGCGTCTTCGCGGTCAGCCCGGAGCGCGACAGCAGCGAGATCCGCTTTCCCCGTGTCGAGGGCTACCGCACCGAGCTGGCGCAGGACGTGCTCACCGCCGACTTCAGCGCCGATTCAACGCTGGAACTGACGCCGGACCTTGTCGGCGCCACCGAGACGGTGAATGCCGGCATCATCGGCGAGCAGGCGGACCTCACTTTGGCGCACCTTGCCGACATGCGGCCTGCCGCCATCGTGTTCCGGCTGGCGGAATGGATCGTCAAGCGCCGGCTCACCGATGCCAATGCCCAGCCCAGGGTCGGCCTCATCATGCAGCTGAAGCCGATCGTGCGGCGCTGGATGGCCGAGCACCTGGTCTGCGCCGGCGGCACCCAGCCGGCGCAGCTGCTCTATTACGGCATTGCCGACCGCGTGGCCGACCGCATCATGGCGGCGATCACCCGCGGGCAGGAGGGCGGCGGGCGGGTACTGGCGCTGCTCGATCCCTATAATCGCGAGGGCTCGACGCGCCATGTGCGCTTCATGACATCGAAGGACCGCTACGAGACCGGCCCGCGCTGCCACATCAACTACGCCGTCATCGACAGCGATTGGGAGGCCGAGTTCGGCCGGGTTGCGGCTGCTAATGATCTATACAAAGGTAAATCAGCGGCTATTCTATAACCTAACGCGTTCTTTCTCGAATATGCAGATTGATGATGCATCAGATTTACGTCGCGAACACTGATAATCAGTGGTTCGATTTTCTGAAGTCAAACCAACCGTTGGAAGACGTAAATTTTTGGAAACCTAATCAGCAGTTATTTAAGGCAATTGGCGAAGGCGGTTTATTTGTCTTTCGCCTGAAGAGCCCTCGAAATGTCATCGGCGGATACGGCGTTCTCGTGAGCAGTATCAATGTTCCCATCCAATTCGCATGGGACTCTCTCGGTATAGCTAACGGCCATCCTGATCTAGGTGACATGATGCGCGCCATTCGTCGTTACCGGACAGACCAGCAAATTACCCCCCAGACGCTTATTGGATGCCGCGTCTTGGCGAATCCGGTTTTCTTTGAGCCTGATGAGTGGTTCGAAATTCCATCGGACTGGTCCTCAAATATCGTAACGGGAAAGGTCTACGACTCCCATTACGGTGAGGGCGCCCGGCTACTCCAGCAACTGGAACAGCGGACGCATCCGTCTGTCTTGTTTTCCCGAGCCAAGAAGAGTTTTGAGGGCTTCGAAGAGGTTGAACAGGCTCGCTATGGCGAGCCTGTATCCATATTGCCGCGCCTGGGACAAGGCGCATTCAGAATCAGGATCGCCGGTCAGTATCGCTTCGAGTGCGCCATTTCGGAGACGCGCGTGCTTCCCGCCTTGGAAGCCGCTCATATCAGGCCCTATTCGTTAGGTGGCACGCACGAGGCTTCCAATGGGCTCCTGCTTCGCAAGGATATACACAGCGTGTTAGATGCCGGCTTTGCGACGATCACCGATGAATACAAATTTCATGTCAGCGATAAAATTCGGCAAGTATTCAACAACGGCAATGAATATCGACGCCTGCATGGGGCTTCGATAAAGCTACCGCAGGATAGTGCATATTGGCCGTCGTTAGAAAATCTGAGATGGCATCAGTCTCAATGTTATGTAGGCGATTGATATGGTGTGCATGGACGCAGGTGAATTTTCGTCGGCTGCGTCTTTTGGGGAGTGCGGTCCGGCGCCAGCTTAAAGCCTCCCAGACCACGCGCTCTCTCCCCTCGCAGACGCCGACCTATAACCGCCTGCGCCACGGCTTCGTCTATAAGCGCGCGCCGCACATCACGCTGAAATCCATCGCCAACAATGCCGAGATCGACACCATCTGGGAGGCCTTCCAGCAGAAGCTGGAGCCGCTGCGCGCGACGCTGAACGCCAGCCTCGGCAAGGCGTGGGAGGAATGGGAAATCCCCCGCGCGGCCGCCACCGACTGGCCGGCCGAGGCCAAGGCCGCGCATGCGGCGTGGTGGACACAGCGGATCGCCCGCCAGAGCGAGATCGACGCCTCCATCGCCGCCAAGGCCGATACCGAATATCTCTACGACCAGCCCTATGACGACCGCGCGCGCGTGCGCGTCGCCGGTCCGTTCACGGTGGAAAGCCTCTCCCCGCACCGCGTGCCGGCGGTGGACTATGACGACAGCCTGTTCGACGAGCTGGAAGCCAACGAGGGCCGTCGCAAGGCAGGCGAGCGCATCGAGAGCGCCGATTTCGCCGAAATGATCCTCGACAATCTGAAGAAGTCCGGCGTGCAGCAGGCGCACAAGGCGGACCGGCTGGTGTTCACCGCGATCAAGCCCTGGCCCGGCCGTTTCATCTGCGCCGAGGGCCGGGTGCGGCAGGCCTCCGAAGGGGAAGGCGACACGCTGGCCGACAGCCCGGAGCGCCGCGCCGCCATCCTTGTCGGCCCGGAATACGGCACCGTCTCCCGCCCCGACATAACAGCCGCCGCCCGCGAGGCGATGGAGGCCGGCTTCGACCTGCTGATCGTCGCCGCGTTCAATTTCGACGCCCATGCCAGCGAGTTCGACCGCATGGGCGCCCTCACCGTGCTGCAGGCGCGCATCAACCCCGATCTGCACATGCCCGACCTCGCCTCGACAGGCGCCGGCAACCTGTTCACCGTGTTCGGCGAGCCGGATATCCAGGCGCATGACGAGGGCGACGGGCTGGTCTCGATCGAGCTGGCCGGCGTCGACATGTACAAGGCCGGGCAGATCGAAAGCTCGGACGCCGACGACATCGCGGTGTGGTTCATCGACACCGATTACGACTACGAGAATTTCCGCGTGCGCCACGCCTATTTCCCCGGCGCCAACGATCCCTACAAGGCGCTGAAGACGACGCTGAAGGCGGAGATCGACCAGGAGGCGTGGGAAAGCCTCAAGCGCACCCGCTCGCGCCCCTTCCCCCGCCCGGCCGGCGGCCGTGTCGCGGTGAAGGTCATCAACCATCTCGGCGACGAGGTGATGAAGGTGGTGGCGGTTTAGGGATGGGAAGCAGGGCGGCGCGGCGGGGGCGACGGTTCGGGTGGGATAAGCGGGCATGACGCTGCTCTACGCCTCCACCTTCACCAAGGCGCTCGGCCGCCTGTCCGCCGCCGAGCAGAAGCAGGTGAAGATCAGCACGGTCGACCTCGCGCTCGACCCGACCGGCAACGGCCTGCAATTGCATCGCGTGGAGGCGGCGCCGGGCTTCTGGACCGCGCGGGTGTCTCAGGATATCCGCCTCGTGCTGCACATGGACGGCGCGCGCACCCTCATCGCCTATGTCGGCCATCATGACGACGCCTATCGTTGGGCCGAGCGTCGGCGCCTGGTGCCGCATGAACGCACCGGGGCGATGCAATTCGTCGAGATCGTCGAGCGGACCGAGGAGATCCCGCTGGCCTTCGCGCCGGTCACCGAGGCCGTGGCCGCACCGGCTGTCCTGCCGGCGAACCGCCCCTTCGCGCAGCTGACCGACGATCAACTGCTCGATGTCGGCGTGCCGCGCGACTGGCTGGAGACGGTGCGCGCCGCCGACGTGGCCAGCGTCGATGGCCTGTTCGCGCGCCTGCCCGACGAAGCAGCGGAAGCGCTGCTCGATGTCGCCACCGGCGGGCGGCTGGAGGACCATGTCGCCCTGCGAGCGCCCCCGGGGGCGGACCCCTTCGCCCATCCCGATGCCCAGCGCCGCTTCCGCACCGTCGAAGGGCTGGAGGAACTGAAAGCCGCGCTCGATGCGCCCTTCGAGCAATGGGCGGTGTTCCTGCACCCGACCCAGCGGGCGCTGGTCGAGAAGGCCTGGAGCGGACCCGCCCGAGTTTCCGGCTCGGCCGGTACCGGCAAGACCATCGTTGCGTTGCACCGCGCGGCGCATCTCGCCCATCGGCCCGGGGCGCATGTGCTGCTGACCAGCTTCTCGCCGGCGCTGGCTGAGGCGCTGCAGCACAAGGTCGACCTGCTGGCGGGAGCCTCAGGGCAGGTGCGGGCGCGCGTGACGGTGGCCGCGCTCGATCAGGTGGCGTATGCCCTCCACACCGACGCCTTCGGTGCGGTGCCTCTTGCCGACACGGCCGCCGTGCAAGGCGCTGTCGAGGCCGCCCGACGCGCGGGTCATGGCGATGGGCATTCCGCGGGCTTTCTGATCGAGGAATGGGAGGAAGTCGTCGACGCCTGGCAGATCGACGACGTCGCAAGCTACGCCGCCGTCCCGCGTCTCGGCCGAAAGACCCGTCTGGGCCAGAAGCAGAGGGAGGCAGCCTGGATGGCCTTCGCCGTCGTGCGGAACCATCTGCGGCAGGCGGGCCTCGTCACCTGGGCCGATATCTACGCCCGCCTGACGCGGCGGATGCTTGACGGGTATGCATTGCCCTACACCCATCTGGTCGTCGACGAGGCGCAGGACCTCTCAGTGGCCCAGGTTCGCTTCCTCGCTGCCGCAGGCGGAGCGCGTCCCGATGCTCTCTTCCTCACCGGCGATCTCGGCCAGCGGATCTTTCATCTTCCTTTTTCCTGGGCCAAACTCGGATTGGACATACGCGGGCGCTCACAGGTGCTGAAAGTCTGCTACCGCACCTCGCATCAGATCCGTTCGCTCGCCGATAGATTGTTGAACTCGACCATCATCGATCAGGATGGCGTCGGCGAAAGCCGCCGAGGCACGGTTTCGGTTTTTGATGGTCCGGAGCCGTCAGTGCGCCTCTTCGCCCGCGTCGAGGAGGAGATCGCCGCCGTCGGTGCGTGGATCCGCGAAGGTGTCGCGGGTGGGATCAAGGCCGAGGAACAGGCCATTCTGGTGCGCGGCGCCGATCAAATGAACCGTGCGCAGGCCGCGCGACGGGCAGCGGGCGCCGATGTCGCGATCCTTGCGATGCATGACGCCAAAGGGCTTGAGTTCCGGGCTGTTGCCGTCATGGCGCTGGATGAAGACGTGCTGCCGGACCCGCAGCGCCTCGCAGCTGTCGGCGATGTCGCCGATCTCGAGGCAATTCAAGAGACCGAGCGGCATCTGCTCTACGTCGCAACGACCCGCGCCCGCGACAGGCTCATGCTTTCGGGGATCGCGCCGGGATGCGAGTTCCTGGACGATGTCGATTCCTCGGCAGGCAGGGTTCAGTTCGGCAGAATGTAGTCCGGCCAGAGCGAGGCGTCGGGCAGGACGGAGAGTGGCAGCCCAACCGCTCGTTTCGGCGGGGCCGCTGCCGCCAGCGAGATAACGGCCGCGTCCTCGGGCACCAGGAGGCCGGCAACGCTTTCGGGGGCGATGCCGTGCGTCACCAGGATGCTGGCGCCACCGCCCTTCACGGCAATGCGCATGACGCCAGCTGCCGGTTCGCTGATATCGAGGTCGGGGCGCTCCACCCTGGATAGACCGGATGTCGGGGCGGCCTTGGCCTCATCCCCATTCAGAATCTCTTGGTAGAGCTGCCGTAGCTCCATCTCTCCGCTTTCCTGCGGCCACAGCACGGCATCGGCGATCCCGCGCTTGTGCGTCATCAACCGTTGCAGCAGGCAGTCGAAGGAGTTGCGTCCGAGGCGTGGATGCACCGCCAGTGGAATGTGAACCGTCACCGGCCGGCCCTGGCCGATGCGGTGCGTGCGGTCATTGCACTGCTCCTCCACCGCGGGGTTCCACCAGCGGGTGAGATGGATGACGTGGTTGGCCGCGATCAGCCGGCGCGCGGCCTCATGCGTTCCGCGTTTCTCGATGGCGCGCAGCACCGCGAGAACCTCTGCCGCGTTGATCTCGCCTATGGGCCTCTTGTCGAGTGCGGGCATCGCTAGGCTGGCGATGCCTGTCAACGGAATTGGAGGCGCCCTTTGTTAGCATCCGCGGATGCCAACGAGCCCCGGAGAGCCGCCGCGAGCCTCGAATTCAGCCAAGTTGAGGAAATTTCCCGCTTTTTGAGCTTCCTAGAGCCACCTAAAGCGGGGAAATGGTGCCCAGGGACGGAGTCGAACCGCCGACACTGCGATTTTCAGTCGCATGCTCTACCAACTGAGCTACCTGGGCGTAGCCGGCAGGCCCTTGGGGCGCTGCGGAGCGGGCGGGTTATAGAGTCTCGGTCGCCCCCTGTCCATATGCCGGAAACGGGAAAATCGCCTTCGTCCCCAGCGCGCGCGCCCGCCCGGCAGCGCTATCGGCCGCCGGCGACACAGGCGGCGGCATCATGGGGCGGCCGACGCCGGATGCGGCGGATGGACGGGCGGGCGCATTCCGTTGATCTCGCGCGGCGGCCAGTCCGCGCGCGGGCCGGCTCTCACGCGGAGGCCAGCTCTCGCGGGGCGGGTTAGCTCTCGCGGGGCGGCTTGGGCGCCAGCGAGGGCTCCTCGCCATCCTCGTCGTCATTCTCGGTGACGGGGATCGCGTAGGCGCCGCTCAGCCAGCGGTGCAGGTCGACATCGGCGCAGCGCCCGGAGCAGAAGGGCCGGTACTTCGCCACGGCCGGCTTGCTGCAGATCGGGCAGGGCTTCTCGCTAGCCGGCGGGCCGTCCTCGGTGCTCATGCGCCGTCTCCCGTCCCGGTGCCGCTCACTCGGGGTTGCCCCAGCGCTGGTGCACCGGGAAGCGCTCGCCGGCGAGCAGCGAGACCGTCTCGGTGAGCGGCAGACCCACCACATTGGTGTAGGAGCCGACCAGCTTCACCACAAAGGCGCCGGCGATGCCCTGGATGGCGTAGCCGCCCGCCTTGCCCTGCCATTCGCGCGCAGCGATGTAAGCGGCCATCTCCTCGCCGGAGAGCCGTTTGAAGCGCACCCGCGTCTCGACGAGGCGCGTGCGCACACCGCCCTTCGGCGTCATCAGCGCGAGGCCGGTATAGACGCGGTGGGCACGGCCCGAGAGCAGGCGCAGGCAGTCCTCCGCCTCCTCGGCGACTTCGGGCTTCGGCAGGATGCGCCGGCCGACCGCGACCACCGTGTCGGCGGCGATGAGATAGGCGCCCTCGTGCTCCTTCGCCGCGCGGCGGCGGGCGTCGGCGGCGATGAGCTTCTCGCGCGCCAGCCGCAGGGCGAGGCGACGCGGCAGCTCGCCACGCTCGGGCGTCTCGTCGATGTCGGCGGGCAGCAGGGCGTCGGGTTCGATTCCGGCCTGGGCCAGCAGCGCCAGACGGCGCGGCGAACCCGAGGCCAGCACCAGTGTCGGGCGGGCGCTCACGCGGTCACTCCTCTTCCGCCGGCAGGTGCGGCGGTGCGTTTCGGCCGGCAAGCTAGAGCATGTGCCGCAAAAGTTGAACGGTTTTTGCGGGACATGTCCCGTAGGCGCCTCAGCGCGGCCGGAAGCGCGCGCGGATGCGCGCTTCCAGCTCGTCACGCACGGCGCGGTAGGCGTCGAGCCGCTGCTCGCGGTTGCCGCTCACCAGCGTCGGGTCCGGCGTCGGCCAGTACTCGACATCGATGGCGTTGGTGCGGGTGAGCTCCAGCGCCCGGTGATGGGCATCGGGCGACAGGGTGATCACCAGGTCGAAGGCGAGCCCCTCATTTTCTTCCAGCTCCTCCAGCGTCTGCGGCCGGTGGCGGGAGAGATCGAGGCCCACCTCGTCGATGGCGGCGGTGACGAAGGGGTCGACCTCGCCCTTGAGCACGCCGGCCGAGCCGACATAGAGCGAGCGGCCGAACAGGTGGCGCGCCAGCACGGCGGCCATGGGCGAGCGCACGCTGTTCTGCCCGCACATGAACAGCACCGATTGCGGCCGCTCGGTGCGCCGGGCCGTGCCCGGAGCTTCGGACATTGGCGGCGGGGCGCCCGGCACCTGCACGCTCAGCCCTTCCAGTGCAGGGCGCAGACCAGCGTGAACAGCCGCCGGGCCGTGCCGAAATCGAGGGCGATCTTGTCCTTGAGCCGCTCGCGCAGCAGCTCGGAACCTTCGTTGTGCAGGCCGCGCCGGCCCATGTCGATGGCCTCGATCTGCGAGGGACTGGCGGTGCGGATCGCCGAGTAATAGCTCTCGCAGACGAGGAAATAGTCGCGCACCACCCGGCGCAGCGGGCTCAGCGAGAGATAATGCTGCACCACCGGGGCGCCGCCCTCGCGGGTGACGTCGAGCACGAGGCGCCCCTCGCTCAGCGAGATGGCGAGGCAGTAGGGGCCGGGCTGCGTATCGCCGAGCGGGGCGAAGCTGTTCTCTTCGATCAGGTCGTAAATGGCGACCGCCCGCTCGTGATCGACATCGATGCTGGAACGGCCGATGGAGGCGCCGTCCAGCGTCACCGCCGCCAGACGGCGGGTCGCGGCATGCGGATCGGCCCCGGGCTCGGCCATGGCGCGCCCGTCAGAGGTTGAGCCGGATCGCCACCGAACGGGCATGGGCGCCAAGCCCTTCCGCCTCGCCCAGCGCGATCGCCGCCGGGCCGAGCGCACGCAGCTGCTCCGGCCCGCATTTGAGGATCGAGGTGCGCTTCATGAAGTCGAGCACGCCGAGCCCCGAGGAGAAGCGCGCCGAGCGCGCGGTCGGCAGCACATGGTTGGAGCCGCCGACATAGTCGCCGATCGCCTCCGGCGTGTGCGCGCCGATGAAGATCGCCCCGGCATGGCGGATGCGGGCCACCAGCGCCTCGGCATCCTCGGCCATGATCTCCAGATGCTCGGGGGCGATGCGGTCGGACAAAGCGGGCGCCTCGTCGAGGCTGGCCAGCGTGATGACCGCGCCGAAATCGTCCCAGCTCGCGGTGGCGATCTCGCGGCGCGGCAGGGTGGCCAGCTGGCGCTCGACGGCGGCGATCACCGCCTCGGCCAGTGCAACGTCGTCGGTCATCAGGATCGACTGGGCGGCGGTGTCGTGCTCGGCCTGCGCCAGCAGGTCGGCGGCGATCCAGTCCGGGTTCTGCGTGCCATCGGCGATCACCAGCACCTCGGAGGGACCGGCCACCATGTCGATGCCGACCGTGCCGAACACATGGCGCTTGGCGGCGGCCACATAGGCGTTGCCGGGGCCAACGATCTTGGCGACGGGCGCGATGGTTTCCGTCCCATAGGCGAGCGCGGCCACGGCCTGCGCGCCGCCGACGCGATACACCTCGTCGACGCCGGCAAGCTGGGCGGCGGCCAGCACCAGCGGGTTGAGCACTCCGTCGGGCGCCGGCACCACCATGGCGAGGCGCCCGACGCCGGCCACCTTGGCCGGCACCGCGTTCATCAGCACCGAGGAGGGATAGGCCGCCGTGCCGCCCGGCACATAGAGCCCCACCGCGTCCACCGCCGTCCAGCGATGGCCCAGCTCGACGCCGGCGGCGTCGACATAGCGCCCGCTCTCGGGAAGCTGGCGCTGGTGATGGGAGCGGATGCGCCCATGCGCGAAGGCCAGCGCTTCCAGCGTGGCAGGATCGCAGGCCTTCACCGCCGCCGCGATCTCCTCCGCCGTCACGCGGATGCCTAGGGTTGCGAGGTCCACGCGGTCGAACGTCTTCGAGAACTCGATCAGCGCGGCGTCGCCGCGCAGGCGCACCTCCTCGACAATGCGCGCCACCGCCTGCGCCACATCCTGCGAGACCTCGCGCTTGGTGCCGAGGAAGGCGCGGAAGCGCTCAGTGAAATCGGGGGTGCGTGTATCGAGGCGGATCGGCATGGCGGGTCCTGCAGGCGGCCTTGAGGGCGAGGTTGCGGGCGCGGGCGTCGCGTCGGCCTGCGCCGGGGCGGGCGACCGGTCAGATCGTCCTATCGCAACCGGGCTCGCCGAACACAAGAGCCTTCGCGCGCCGGCCCGAACGCCCGAACGGCGACACGCCCCCGGCGCTCAGCCGACCTCGTGGCAGGGCGTGCCGCGCGCGTCCCAGGCCGGGCCGAGATCCTCGAGGCCGGCTTCGAGGCATTCGACGTCGAGCTGAACCTCGCCGCCGCCCGAGAACAGGAAGGTGATGGTGCCGGACGGCGCCTCGCTTTCCTCGAAGGTCAGCGCGAGCAGATTGAGCACGGCCAGCTTCTTCTTCAGGTCGATGCCGCGCACCCGCGCGCCGAGCACGCGCTCGAAGCGCAACCCCGCGCGGCGCCGCACGCAGGGGCCGACGGCCGCCGCCGCCGTGCCCACGGGCGCGTCGGGATCGGCCATCGCCTCGGCCTGGATCGCCTTCTCCCAGTCGAAGCGGTTGGCGAGCAGCACGAAGCGCCGCTCCCTCGGCAGGTAGGTCATCTCGCCCACCGCCACCACCGCGTCCTGCAAATGCACCGAAAGGACCGCCAGATCCTCGCCGTCGAGCGCGACCAGCTTCAGCCCGGTCATATTCTCATCTCCGCAACGTCACATGCCGCCCAGATGGCGCCGCGCCGCCGTCGCGGCAAGGGGGCGAGGAACAGTACTTAGGAGAGTACACGCGCCCGGCGCGAATTCAGCCGGCGATGCGTTCGATCTCGGCGCCGCAGGCGGAGAGTTTCTCCTCCAGCCGCTCGAAGCCGCGGTCGAGATGGTAGACGCGGTGGATCATGCTCTCGCCCTCGGCGGCGAGCGCCCCGATCACCAGCGACACCGAGGCGCGCAGGTCCGTCGCCATGACAGGCGCGCCCTTCAGCCGCTCCACGCCCTCGATGGTCGCGGTCTCGCCGTCGAGCTGGATGTGCGCGCCCAGCCGGGCGAGTTCCTGCACATGCATGAAGCGGTTCTCGAAGATGGTCTCGGTGATGCGCGAGGTGCCGCTCGCCATCGTGGTGAGCGCCATGAGCTGCGCCTGAAGGTCGGTCGGGAAGCCGGGGAACGGCGCCGTCGTCACCTCCACCGGCGCGAGGCCGGCGCCGTTGCGCCTCACGCGCAGGCCCTCATTGGAGACGGTGATCTCCGCCCCGGCCTCGCGCAGCGTGTCGAGCGCCGAATCGAGCAGGTCGGCCCGGGCGCCGGAAAGCAGCACGTCGCCGCCCGTCATCGCCACCGCCATCGCATAGGTGCCGGTCTCGATGCGGTCCGGCAGCACGCTGTGGCGCGCGCCCCTGAGGCGCGGCACGCCCACGATGCGGATGGTCGGGGTACCTGCCCCCTCGATGCGCCCGCCCATGGCGTTGATGCAGTCGGCGACGTCGACGATCTCCGGCTCGCACGCGGCGTTCTCGATTGTCGTCTCGCCATCGGCGAGGCTCGCCGCCATCAGCGCGGTATGGGTGGCGCCGACCGTCACCTTCGGGAACACGATGCGCCCGCCCTTGAGGCCCTTCGGCGCGCGGGCCAGCACGTAGCCGCCGTCGATCTCGATCTCGGTGCCGAGCGCCTCCAGCGCGGCGATGTGCAGGTCCACCGGCCGCGTGCCGATGGCGCAGCCGCCGGGCAGCGACACCTTGGCCTCGCCCATGCGCGCCAGCAGCGGGCCGATGACCCAGAAGCTCGCGCGCATCTTGGAGACCAGCTCATAGGGCGCCGTGGTGTCGACGATCACGCGGGCGTCGATCTCCAGCGTCTGGCCGGCATAGGCGTCGTCGCCGCGCCGCTTGCCGGCGACGGTGATGTCGATGCCGTGATTGCCGAGGATGCGCTGGAGCAGCGAGACGTCGGCGAGGCGCGGCACATTCTCCAGCACCAGCTTCTCGTCGGTGAGCAGGCCCGCGATCATCAGCGGCAGGGCGGCGTTCTTGGCGCCGGAAATCGGAATCGACCCGTTGAGGGTGTTGCCGCCGACGATGCGGATGCGGTCCATGAGAGTGTCGTCTCCTTCCAGCCCGGGCGGCGCACGCGCGGCCCCGTGCCGCGCAGAGGTCGCGCTGGCCGGTACCGTCGCCGCCGCTCGCGGCATGACGGGTCGATGGGGCCGATTCGTGGCGTCCCCCGCCCTTTTCCCCTACTGGTCTAGCGCGTGTCGCCGGGCGGGACAACGCGCGCTGCGTGCAGGCATCGCCCGACGCGGGCACCTGCGCGCCCCGTGCCGGCCGCCGGCACGCGCTGCGCGCTCACGGCTTCTCGTCGCGCCGCGCCGGCTCAAGCGCCCCCGGCAGACCCGGGGCCGCCTTGTCGCCGGGCGCGTCCGTCGCCTGCCGGCCGCGTGCCTGCTGCTTGCGGCGCTTGAGATTCTCCCGCAGCGCGGCGGCCAGGCGCTCGGCACGCGCATCTTCCTCCGAACCGCTCATCCCGCTGGTCTCCTTCCGCGCCGCCGGCCGGCCGCAACCCTCAAGCCATAAGGCCGGCGCGGGACGGACGGAAGAGGCGACGCATGGCATCGGTCAGGGGGCGGTACGGGGCAAACGTGGAAGGCAGACATGGAGGGCGGGCAAGGGGGCAGGCATGGAGTGACAGACAACGGCGACCGGACCCGCCGGAGCGGCGGCGACCGCCCCTCCCGCCACCCGTTCCGCCCTTGCCACGCCCTGCCGCAAGGCCTCCGTAACCACGCCCGGCCGGCAGCGGCATGCACAGGCCGGAGCGAATTGCGGCGCCGACGCTTGCGCCGGCCGGCGCGCTGTGGCAAACGTCCCGGCGCCCTGACGGCCTCGCCCGCTCAACGGCCAATGCTGCGGTAGCTCAGTGGTAGAGCACTCCCTTGGTAAGGGAGAGGTCGAGAGTTCAATCCTCTCTCGCAGCACCAGTTTCCCAAGGAAAAATCAGCGCTTAAACACGCAACCGCGTTCTCCCCGCCTGACGACGGGGAGCGGAGCGAATCGTGTCGGCTTCATCAAGGCCGGGCACACATGCGGGAAGGTCGTTCTCGGGCCGTTCTGGCCTGCGCGCCGAACGAGGCGCTGCCGACGGCGCGTCGCCGATGCGCGGGCCAGTCCTGCGACCGGATTGGAGGCTACGGCTTCAGGCTGGCGTCGAGGGCCGCGGTGAAGCCCCTGAAGGAGAGCGGCAGCGTCACCGGGCGGCGGGCGCCGTCCTCGAAGGAGAAGTTTCCGGCCTCGGTGGCGGTCCTCAGGGCCTGCACCGAGGTGGCGTCAAGTTCGACTTCGGCGAGGCAGCCCTGCGGGCAGCGGGTGAAGACGAGCTGCAGCGGCTTGGCCTTCTCGCGGAGCTGAACCTTCACCCCGGCCGGCAGCCAGACCCCGGCGGGCAGTTGCACCACCAGCCGCAGCGGCGCCTTGGCATCGGCCCGCCCGACCGCGACGCTGGCGATCACCCCCTGTCCCTGCGCCTGGATGTTCTGCACCACCTCGCAGATGCGCCCCTTGTCGGCCGCCACGCACCGCACCACCCAATCCTGATAGGTGGCGGTGGTGAGGCCGGGTCGCGCGGGCGCGGCAGCCGGTGCCGGGGCGGCGGGCTGCTGCGCCCAAGCCGTGCCGGCGAGGCCGAGCCCGGCCAGAAAACCCGCCAGCATCAGGAAACGATGCGTCATCGGACAACCCGGTCACGTGAAGGCGGAGCGGCGGAGCGGGCACCGTTCGCTCAGAACTTGAGAGAAAACTGCGCACTGAAGCTGTTCTGGTTGGCCTGGTCGGCCAGCTGGCCGGCATAGTTGAACTGCATCTGGGCGCTGTCGGACAATTGGTAGCCCAGCCCGAACCCGACCAGCGCCACATCTTCGGCGATCGGCACGCCCTGGATGGTGAACGCGGTGGTGCCGCCGCTGGCGAACAGCATGTCGGCCGACGACGTCGTGTCGCCGAAGGCATGCTGCCAGCCCAGCGTCGCGCTCGGAGTGAGGGTGCGCCCCGCCACGGTGAAGGTGGTGGCCGCCCGCACGCCCAGAGTGGAATAGAACGTGCTCTGCGAGGCTCCCTCTACCGCCAACGCCGAGGCGAGCGTGCCGCTCTCGGTGAGGTTGTCGCCGGAGATGTGGACATAGGCGAGGCCGACAAAGGGCTCGAAGGCATAGGCCCCGACCGACAGGTCGTAGCCGATCTCGCCGAACAGCTGGGTGGTGCCCAGCATGTCGTCGCCGTCATTGGAGCCGTAATAGCCGGGGAAGACCACCGCGCGCGACACCGACATGTCGTGCCAGGTGTAGGAGGCGCCGCCGCGCAGCGCGAGGGCGTCGAACTGGGCGCCGGCATAGAGGCCGATATCGTAATTGTCCATCGAGCCCTGGGAGGAGCGGGCGTCGACGTCGAACGAGGTCCGGCTGTAGCCGCCGACGAGGCCGACCCGCAGATGGTCGAGCACGGCCACGTCGATGCCGCCGAAAACGCCGCCGACCGTGGTGCTGATGGAAGCCGCGTTGCCGTTGCCCGAGGTCTCGCCCCAGCCGCCGAAGCCTTCCGCCCAGAGCGTCGGGGCGAAGCCCTGGGACAGCTGGGCCGTGGCCGGGCCCGCCGCCTTGGCGGCGTAGGACAGCGCCCCGGCGGACGGGGCGATGAGCGACTGGCGCAGCCGGCTGCCGACAGCGTCGCGCAGATAGATCGACTGCTGCTGGATCACCGTCAGCGCCGAGGCATGGATCTCGCCCGAGAGCTGGTCGAGAGCCGGCGCCACCGCTCCTTCAGGCAGGGCGAAGATCGCCTCGAAGACGGCGTTCCCCGTGCCCAGCGCCTGCGCCGCGACGGCCACGCTCGCCTCGTTCGGCGTATGGGCATAGTCGGTGAAGGTGAACCCGTTATAGACCAGCGTCAGGAACACGTTCTGCATGTCATAGGTCAGTTCCGGGTCCAGAAAGGCGAAGTCCGACGTGACCGACCCGAAGGTGCCGGTCACCGTGCCGGTCGTGGACAGGATGGCGATCTGGCTCGTCGAGGGATAGCGCCCCGGGCTCGCCAGCACCTCGACGCTCGCGTCCGAGGACAGCGTCACCGCCCCGGTGGCGAGGATCAGGTCGTGCTCGCCTTCCGCGTTCACCTCCACCTGGTAGACCGAGCCCGCATTGAAGGCCACCGGACCGTTCACGGTCAGCGTGCCCGGCGAATAGCCCGGCCCGACAAGGCCCCCGGCATTGACCGTGAGACCGCCGATCGCCGCCGTGCCGCCGAGCACGCCACCATCATTGAGGGTGAAGGCCGACAGGTTGCTCGACCCCGACGCCAGTTGCACGGTGCTGTCGTCCACCGTCACCGCCCCGGTATAGGACGCGGAGAACAGCACCGTGCCGCCGCCGGTGAACGTCACCGCGCCGCTGCCGGTAATCGCATCGGTGAAGGCGTATGTGTCGGACCGGTCGAAAACCAGGCTCGCATTGTTCACCACATCGCCGGCGAGGGAGCCGGTCGTGCCGCCATCGCCGATCTGCAGCGTGCCGGCCGAGATGGTCGTCACGCCGGTGAACGTGTTTGTCCCGGTGAGGATCAACAGGCCGTCGCCGGTCTTGGTCAGGCCGCCGGCGCCCGCGATGGTCCCGGAGAAGGTCGTGGAGCTGTCATCGCCGCCGGCGGTCAGCCCGCTGGAAGCGGCCAGCGTCACCGAGCCCGCGCCGGCCAGCGAGCCGATGGTCTCCTCCGCGTTCACCGTCAGGGTGGCGCCGCTCGCCACCGTGACGGCGCTCAGATCGCCTATGGCCGAACCGCCCGAGGCCACCAGCGTGCCGACTGAGACCGTCGTGGTACCGCTATAGGTGTTGGCGCCGGAGAGGGTCAGTGTGCCGATGCCCTGCTTGGTCAGGAAGCCGGCGCCCCCGATGGCCCCGGTGAAGGTCGTGGAGGTGTCATCGCCGCCGGCGATCAGCCCGCTGGAGGCGGCCAGCGTCACCGAGCCCGCGCCGGCCAGCGAGCCGATGGTCTCCTCGGCGTTCACCGCCAGGGTCGCGCCGCTCGCCACGGTGACGGCGCTGGTATCGCCGATGGCCGAACCGCCCGAAGCCGCCAGCGTGCCGGCAGAAACCGTCGTGGTCCCGCTATAGGTGTTCGCGCCGGAGAGGGTGGTGGTACCACCTCCGGCCTGAACGACGCGACCCGTGCCACCGATACCGGCGGCGAAGGTGTAGGAGCTGTCCGACTGGTTGAAATTGATGACGCCGTCATTGGTCAGGCCGGACACACCTGAGAGCGTGCCCGCGCTGGCGCCTCCCGCCACGGCGTTGCCGAGATTGAAGCTGCTACCGGCATTGATGGTAAAGGTCGCGCCGCTCCCCAACGTCAGCGAACCGCCGAGATTGAGCGTGCCCGTGCCTCCCGTGCCGCCGGCCGTCCCTAGTCCGTCCTGGCCATCCGCGCCGCCGATGACCAGGCCGCCGCCGGCGCCGATGGAAATCGACGAAGTGGCATCGACCGAAACCTCGCCGGCACCACCGTTGCCGCCGACAGCGCCGGCGCCGGCACCGCCGCCGGCGCTGCCGCCAATCAGAAGCGTCTCTGAAACCGCAAGCGCGCCGTCATTGACGATGGCCAGAGTGCCAGCTCCACCGTCCCCACCGGCGCCGCCGATGCCGGCACCGCCACCGGCACCGCCGACCAGGATCGACCTGTTCACGGTCAACGTGGCGTCGTCCACGGTAAGATCGCCGCTGGAGCCCGCTCCGCCGACCGTACCGCCGCCGCCGCCGCCGCCGCCGCCAATGCCGACGAAATCATAGATCCCGTCCGCGTCTATCGTGCCCGTGCCAGCGCCAACAGCACCCTTGGCGGGTGTCTTGCCGGAAATGTCGGTATCGGAAAGATCGACCACCCGGCCACCACCGCCGCCGCCGCTATTCCCACCACCGCCGCCGCCATAAAGACTGCCACCGCCGCCATTTAGCCCCGCGCCATTCAATCCTGATCCTGCGCCGGCGCCGGCGATGCCACCAAGATCGGCACGAGCGGCCGTGCCTCCCGCGCCACCAATCGCGCCGCCGCCACCGCCGCCGCTAACGGCGTATAACGCGGCCCCGCCGTCTCCACCGACTCCGATCAGCAGGCTGTCCGCCTGGGCGGTCCCTGCGGCCAGGACAAGGGCCAGAATGGAAACCCCGGCCAACGCCCCCCCGCGCTGCGCGTCAGCTCGCGTCAAAACCGGCCGCATGATTTCCCCCCGCATCACGTCCCACCCTGCCCTGCGGCCTTACGCCCGCAGCATTCGCCGCGTTGCCGTCGCCTTCGGCGCCCGGATCGGCGTGCTGAAACCCTGGGGAAGTTTATGCAAGGCGAAACGCCGAGGGGGAAGATTTAATTCCTATGATTTTTGCAGGGAATTATGCGTTTTGCCGACCCGGAGCGTCGGTGGATCAGCGGCTTCTGGCAGCGCGGCGCTGGGTATCGCCCGGTGTCTCGCCAAATTGACGGCGATACGCGACCGAGAAGTTGGTGACGTGGTTGTACCCGGCCTCTTCCGCCGCGTGGCCAATGTTGAAACCTTGGTCCTCGATGAGACGACGGCTGAGGTTCAGCCGTTCGGTCCGCTGGAAGGCCGCGAAGGACTGTCCGGCTATCGCGGCGAAGACATGAAGCAGGCGATTGCGTGTCAGCCCCGCAGCGGCCGCCGCCTCTTCCGCCGACAGAGGCCGCTGGGCCCCCGCGCGGATGCCTGCGATCACGTCTTCGACCGCGAAGCGCTCCCTCGGTGTCATCTGCAGACTGGATGCCGCCTCCTGAGCGTGGCAGGCATCGAGGGCTTCGGCCATGATCTGGGCGCAGATGCCGCCGAGCGCGATGCGCGCCGCAGGGCCATCGCGCAGGCTGGTGAAGACAAGCGACTTCAGTCGCCGCAGCCGATTGCTGATGGAAAAGAGCCGGACGCAGGCGCCGCTGGCCGGAGCCTCGCCAAAGCATGCGAGGCTCCCGGGCAGGCCGCCGCCGTACCATTGGGCAAGCCGATCCGGGTGGATCGCCACGCCGACATGCCGAACGACCTGCCCTCCCGGGAGAAGGAAGCGGGTGCCGTTTCGCGCCACACGCAACAGCAGGGCCTTGCCCTGGCCTACCTCATGCGTGGCACCGTCCGGCGTCAGCAGGAAGGAACGCCCGACAAGATGCATGAAGCTGCCGACAAGAGGCTGGTTCTCGGTGTCATGGTCGGCCTGCATGACGCAGGTTTCCTCGACCTCGAACTCCGCCCGATAAAAGGCAAGGCCGATCTCCAGTTCGATCTTTTCCAGCCGCCCGCGCCCCCAGGGCAGATCCAGCAGGCGGCCGTCGAACTTCCACAGGCCGGTCCGCCCCACATTCGCGTCGGCGTGTGTCTGCATGACGTCCACGTTTCATCTTCCCTATGGTCAGGTCTCATATCATTCACGCTGGCGGGCGCCTCGCAAGCCAGTTGTGTGCCAAGGCTATCGGCGGGCGCATCCGGTGCCGCAGAAATGCGCGACGCCGGCGGCGACACTGGATTATCGCCGGCAAGCGGACCTCATCCGCCAACGGATGGATGCACGCGAATCTTCCCGCTCACGGGTGTTGTCGGGATAGCGGCGCGTTCCCTCGACAACGTCGCGGCCGCACATGACCGCTACGGCAAGGACCACGCGATCGTCGCCGTGCGATCGTCGCCGTTCGTTCGCGCCGCCGGCTCGCGCGTCATGTGAGAGACAAGCAGAAGGTATTTACGCGGTCGCATGCGCGCGTGCAGGTGGCGCGGCGCGTTCGGTTGCCTCCGGCGGCACCGTCGCTCCGGTGCTTCGCGCGCACTCCCCCACAGGCGCCCGCGAGCCGCTCATGCGGCCCGCCGGCGCCGTGTCGCGGGCTAGTTGCCGTGACCCTCGCGTTCCTCGCAGCCATAGCCGGCGAGGCACTGGCTCTGGTCCTGCGAGGGAATCCAGCGTGGCACGCCGCCGTCGGCAGCGCTGCACAGGCTGGGATTGGAGACGACCCGGGTGAGCTGACCGTTGCCGGTGTCGAACACGACCTCGCCGCGCTGCTGCACGAGGGCGTTCGCCGCCGCACAGGTCATGGCCGTGGATCGCGGCGTCTCCTGGGCCAGGGCCGGGGCGACAGCCGCGGCGGCGGAAAGCATCAGAACGGCGGACAACAGGACGCGGCGCATTTTCGGGCTCCCCAGATAAACGTCGGCGCCCGGTCCGGGGCCTGCCGACGGCCGCCCCTTCGGGACGGCGCCGCCATCCTAGCAAATCCGCCGGCGTTCATCGCGGCCCCGGACGATCACAACGACGCGTTTACGTCGGGTCCGGCCGCGTCGGGACGTCGCGTGGCGCCGGCCTCAGGCGGTCGCGCCGCTCTCCGACAGCGCGGCCGCAGCCACCGTCAGCTCGGAAGGCTCGGCGAGATGGCGGCGGTTGCGCCCTTCCTGCTTGGCGCGATAGAGCGCCTGGTCGGCCGCTCGCAGCAGCGCGTCGGCATCGAGCCCCTCGACCGGCGCCAGCACCACGCCGACGCTCAAGCCGACCACGATCCGCCGCTCGCCGATGGCGATCGGCTCGGCCATCGATCGAATCAGCCGATCGGCCAGCAGGGCCGCGCCCTCCGTGCTGCCGCCGCTGCCCTGAACGACGACGAACTCGTCGCCGCCGACGCGCGCCGCCAGATCCTCGGCGCGCAGCGTCCGGCGGAAGCGCTCGGCCGCGCAGCGCAGCGCCGCGTCGCCAGCCTCATGGCCATAGGTGTCGTTCACCTGCTTGAAGCCGTCGAGATCGAGCACCATCAGGGCGAAATTCCCGCCCAGCCGCCGGGCGCGGGAAAGCTCCTGCGCGAGGCGCGCCTGCATCACGCTGCGGTTGGGCAGGCCGGTCAGCAGGTCGTGCGAGGCGATGTGCGACAGCCGCTGCTCGGCGGCCTTGCGGCGCGAGATGTCGCGCACCGAGGCGACATAGCCGTCGGGCCGGCCCTGGGCGTCGCGGGTGAGCTTGATCAGCGCCTCGAGCCAGACCCAGCTTCCGTCACGCCGGCGCTGGCGCTGCTCGCTGACCAGAAGGTCGACGCGGCCCGCGCGCAGATCCTCCATCGAACGGCGAAACTCCTCGATGTCGTCGGGGTGGACGATCTCGATGGCCCGCCGGCCGATCAGCTCCGACGGCTCGTAGCCGAGCAGGGTGCGTACCGATGGCGAGATATAGAGCCGCTCGCCGTCGAGATTGCCGCGCACGATGGTGTCGGTGGAATTCTCGGCCAGCAGCCGGTAGAGCGCCTCGCGCTCGCCGGCATGGCGGTGGCCGATGGCAAGGCACACCAGTTCGCTGGCGACAGCGGCGAGACCGGCGAGGCGACGGCGGTCCGCCAGCTCGAAATGGCGCGGCGCGGTGTCCGCCAGCAGCAGCGCCCCGCGCCGGTCGTCCGGCAGGCCGAGCGGCACCCGCACGGCAAAGCGCAGGCCGAGACGGGTGAGTTCGGAGGCCTCGGGATCAATGGCGGCGTCCTCCACCGTCCGGATGTCGCCGGAGCCGTCCATCGGCGCCGGCAAGGCATCGGCCAGCGCATCCGCGCCTCCTTCCGGGTCGAGGTCGCAGAGCCGGCGGGTGGTGGAATCGAGCCACAATTCGGCGTGGGAGACGCAGAAGAGTTCCTTCAACACCGCGTCCAGCGCGTTGAGCGCGCCGCTCAGCCGGTTCTCGTTCGATGTCGAATGCACAGCGAAGTCTCCTGACGTCCAGCCGGCCCCTTTCCCGCTTCGCTTCTACCGCTTCGTACGACAGGAATCCATGTGGGTTAACACGCTCCGCGAGGCCCCCCCGGGCCGCATCGCCGGCCGCCGCGCTCAGCCGGCGATGCGGCGGGCGCGGCGCTTGCGCAGCACGGCGATAGCCGCGAGCGAGACGAGGATGACGGCCATCGAGAACACCGTCGTCACCGTGCCGAGCGCATAGAGCACCGGCGTCGTGACATTGGTGGTCATGCCGTAGATCTCGAGCGGCAGCGTGTTGAAGGTGCCGGCCGTCATCAGCGTACGGGCGAACTCGTCATAGGAGAGCGTGAAGCCGAACAGGCCGACGCCGATCAGGCTCGGCAGGATGATCGGCAGCACCACATGCGCGAAGGTCTGCCACGGGCTGGCGCCGAGGTCGCGCGCGGCCTCCTCATAGGCCGGATTGAAGCGGTTGAAGACCGCGAACATGATCAGGAGGCCGAAGGGCAGCGTCCAGGTGAGATGGGCGCCGAAGCCGGAGGAGTACCAGGCCGGCTCCAGCCCGGCGACCTGGAAGGCGAGGCCGATGCCGAGCGAGATCAGGATCGAGGGCACGATCAGGCTGGCGATGGTGAGATAGAACAGCGGCCCGGAGCCGAGGAAGCGGCGGCGGAAGGCAAGGCCGGCCAGCAGCGAGACGACGACCGTGGTCAGCATGGTCATGACGCCGAGCCCCAGCGAGCGCGCGAAGGCGCCGCCGAAATCGCCCACCGCCTGCTGCTCGAAAAGAAGGTTCTCGAACCAGCGCAGCGACACGCCGTTCATCGGGAAGGTGAGGCCGCCATTCGGTCCCTGGAACGACAGGATGAAGATGGTCGACATCGGCCCGTACAGGAACAGCACGAACAGCACGAAGAAGGCCGTGAGCACGTAGAAGCCGGGGCCGCGCTTTTCGGAGTTCATGGCTGCGTCTCCCTGTGGCCTACGGTTCTGCGCGCTTCGAGGCCGGCCTGCGGCCGGCACCTCAGCATGACGGCGAGCTGTTCGATGCGAGACACGTCATCCTGAGGTGCCCGGCCAGCGGCCGGGCCTCGAAGGATGCTCACAGGGCGCGCCGCTCCCGCCCGCATCTCACAGCTCCTTGCGGATGTTGACGATGCGCAGGATGCCGCCGACCAGCAGCAGCACCAGCACCAGCAGGATCACCGCGTTGGCCGCCGCCGCCGGGTATTGCAGCAGCGCGATCTGGTTCGCCATCATCAGCCCCACCGAGGCCGACTGGCCGCCGGACATGAAGCGCACGGTGATGAAGTCGCCCATCACCAGCGTGACGACGAAGATCGAGCCGATGGCGATGCCGGGCTTGGCCAGCGGGATGATGACGTTGACGAGGATCTGGAAGGCGTTCGCGCCCGCGTCCCGCGCCGCCTCGATCAGCGCGCGGTCGATACGCATCAGCGTGTTGAAGATCGGCGTCACCATGAACAGCGTGTAGAGATGCACCATGGCGAGCACCACCGCGAAGTCCGAGAACAGCAGGAACTCCAGCGGCTGGTCGATGAGACCCATCTGCATGAGCGACTGGTTGAGCAGCCCGTTGCGCCCCAGGAACGGGATCCACGAGATCATGCGGATGATGTTCGAGGTCAGGAACGGGATGGTGCAGACGAGGAACAGCACCATCTGCGTCGTCGCCGAGCGGATGTGGAAGGCGAGGTAGTAGGCGACCCAGAAGCCGATGACGAGCGTCACCGCCCAGACGATGACGGTGTATTTGAGCGTGTTGAGGTAGATGCTCCACGTCACCGGCGAGGTGATCGTCTCCTCGTAATTGGTGAAGACGAAGGCCGGGAATATCTGGATGGAATCGTAGTCCCAGAAGCTCACCATCACGATGGTGGCGATGGGCAGCACGAGGAAGGCCGCCAGGATCACCGCGAGCGGCGTCGCCTGCAGATAGGGAGCGATCCGGGAGAGGGTCATGCGGGGCTTCCGGTGAGCGAACGTCCGGGACGAAAGCCCTCTCCCCGTCGGGGAGAGGGTTGGGTGAGGGGAGTATGCGGCGGCCCCGGAGAGGCCCCTCACCCCAGCCCTCTCCCCGACGGGGAGAGGGAGCCGGAGGCGGCCCCCCGCAGCCACCGTTGCCTCACGCGGCGATGAACTCGTTCCAGCGGCGGACCATGTAGCGGTCTTCGTCCATCACCGAGTTCCAGCACGCCACCGCGCCCATGCGCTCCTTGAAGGAGCCGCCGTCGCGCACCGCGCCGACCGTGTACATCACCTTGCCCTCCGGCGAGAGAATGTCGGTCTTGGCCGGCTGGCCGAGCATCCAGAACGCCCATTCGTCCGGCGTCATGTACTTCTCGGCGGTGGAGAGCACGGCCGAGTAGTAGCCCTGCCGGTTGAGATAGGCGCCGACCCAGCCGGACAGGTACCAGTTGATGTACTCGTAGGCGGCGTCGAGCTGCGCGCCCTTGAGGTGCTTGGCGAGGCCGAGGCCGCCGCCCCAGGCGCGGTAGCCCTCTTCCAGCGGCTGGTAGACGCACGGAATGCCCTTCGAGCGCACCGCCGCCACCGCCGGCGACCACATGGACTGGATGACGACCTCGCCCGAGGCCATGAGGTTCACGCTCTCGTCGAAGGTCTTCCAGAAGGCGCGGAACTGGCCGGCCTTCTTGGTCTTGATGAGGAAATCGATCGTGGTGTCGATCTCCGCCTTGGTCATGTTGCCCTTGTCGGCATATTTCGCGATGCCGGCGCTCTCGCAGATCATCGCCGCGTCCATGATGCCGATGGACGGGATGTTCAGGATCGAGGTCTTGCCCTTGAAGGCCGGGTCGAGAATGTCCTTCCAGTTCTTGATCGGGCGGCCGACCAGATCCGGGCGGATGCCGAGCGTGTCGGCGTTGTAGATGGTCGGGATCAGCGTCATCCACTGGGTCGGGGCGGGCGCGAACTTCTTGGAGTCCGGGCCCTCGACGAAGCTGACCGTGTTGGGCGCGGTGCCCTGCGCGATTTTGGACTCGGGGGTGAGCTTGCCGGTGGTGAAGATCGGCACGATCTGGTCGTAGAACTTGATCTTCTTGACGTCCATCGGCTGCAGCGTGCCGGCCGGGAACACCTTCTTGCAGATCCAGTACTCGATGTCGGCGACGTCGAAGCTGTTGGCCTGGGTGACGACGCGCTGCGACACGGCGTCGGAATCGAGCGCGGTCATCTGCAGCGTGATGCCGAGGTCCGCCTTGCACTTCTCGGCGATGGCGTTGAGGTTCGACACGCCGGTGCCGAACTGGCGCAGCGTGATCGGGTTCTGCGCCCAGATGGTGGGGAAGCCGGTGACGGCGCCGCTGCCGGCCGCCACGCCGCCGAGCGCGGCGGCGCCCTTCAGCACGGAACGGCGGCTCAGGCCCTTCGGCGCAGTCTTGCCGGCTGCGGTCTTGCCGGCCTCTGCGCCGGTGCGGTCCGTGATCTTCTGGCTCATTGAAGTCTCCCGAGCTTTTCTGGTCGGCGTTGCGTCAGTCGAACGACGAAGTCTGGCGGCCCGCTCAGGCCGCGGGCGAGGCCTCGAGTATGTGGACGTCGTGCGGCGTCCAGGCGATCGGCACGGCGTCGCCCACATTGAGCGGGGCCTCGAAGAAGGCGGTCTCCGGCACCTGCACCGAGAACTCGTCGACACCCGGCGCGGCGAGGGCCACCTGCACCTTCTGGCCGTGATACTCGATGTTCTGCACGAGGCCGGTCATCCCGCAGCCGGGCAACGCGCCGGTGCCAAGCCGCACCCGGTCGGTACGCACGGCGATCTCCACCGGCGCCCCCGGCTCCAGCCCCGGCCCAGCCGGGGCGCGGAAGCGGGCGCCGCCGGGCACCTCGAAGGTCACGACATGGTCGCCCACCTCGGTGACGCGGCCCGCCAGCACGTTGTGGTCGCCCATGAAACGGGCGACGAAGGCGGTGGCGGGACGGTTGAACACCTCGCGCGGCGTTCCCGCCTGCTCGATGCGCCCGCCATTCATCACCACCACGAGGTCGGAGAGCGCCATCGCCTCCTCCTGGCTGTGGGTGACGTGGATGAAGGAGATGCCGAGCTGGAGCTGGAGCTTCTTCAGCTCCTGCCGCACCTTGATCTTCAGGAAGGGATCGAGCGCGGAGAGCGGCTCGTCGAGCAGCAGAGCCTGCGGATCGGTGATCAGCGCGCGGGCGAGCGCGACGCGCTGCTGCTGGCCGCCGGAGAGCTGTGCGGGGCGCCGCTCGGCGAGATGGTCGAGCTGCACCAGCTTGAGCATGTCCATCGCCTTCGCCCGGCGCGCCACCTTCTCCTCGCCCTTCATCTTCAGCGAGAAGGCAACATTGTCGACGATGTCGAGATGGGGAAACAGCGCGTAGCTCTGGAACATCATCGCCGTGCCGCGCCGGGCCGGCGGCAGGTCCGTCACCACGGTGGCCCCGAGGCGCACATCGCCTTCGGTGATGCTCTCATGGCCGGCGATCATGCGCAGCGTGGTGGTCTTGCCGCAGCCGGAAGGGCCGAGCAGGCAGCAATAGGTGCCGGCCGGAATCTTCAGCGACACGGCATCGACCGCGAGGGCCGCGCCGTAACGCTTGGTGACATGGATGAGCTCGATGTCGGCGCCCTTGGTCATGTCGGCGGCACGGCTCCCCTGCTGAAGCGAACGCAAGGAGGAACGCAAGCGATATGCCAGTCGAGAAACGGCGGGCCGCCGGGCCTGCCGCCCCCGCCGAGTACCGGCCATCGCCGCACCGCTTCCCCGCCGCGTGCGGAAGGCGCCCATCATTTGGGCATCGTCGACCGACCCTGCACGGATCGGGTACAATCGTGACGAGAATTACATACAATCCGCCGGCTGACGACCGGGCTCCGCAGCGGCGACCAATGAAGGATTGAGCCGACCGCCCCGATGCCGCACTCTGCCACATCGTCAAGGATCCGCAGAGGTCCGCCGCGCGTTAGCGCATCACCCATGGGAGGTCGTTTCATGTTCCGCACGCTTCTCGCGGCCGCCGCCGCGCCGGTCGCCGCCTCGGTCCTCGCGTCCGTACTGGCCCTCGCGCCGGCCGCCGCGCAGGATTTCCCCACCCGCCCGGTCACGCTGGTCATTCCCTTCGCCGCCGGCGGCTCCACCGATCTGGTCGGGCGCCTCATCGCCGAGCGCATGAGCGCCGAGCTCGGCCAGCCGGTGGTGGTCGAGAACAAGGGCGGCGCGGGCGGCAATCTCGGCGCCGCGCAGGTCGCCAAGGCGAGCCCGGACGGCTACACGATCCTGATGGGCACGGTCGCCACCCACGCGCTGAACCCGACCCTCTACAAGAAGATGCCCTATGACCCGGTGACCAGCTTCGCCCCGGTCTCGCTGCTCGTGGTAGTGCCGAACGTGCTGGTGGTGAACCCGGACTTCCCGGCCAAGACCACCGAGGAACTGATCGCGCTGCTCAAGAAGGAGCCGGGCAAGTATTCCTACGCCTCCTCCGGCAACGGCACGCCGCTGCATCTCTCGGGCGAGCTGTTCAAGTCCATGGCCGGCGTCGACATGCAGCACATTCCCTATCAGGGCGCCGGGCCGGCGCTGATCGACGTGCTGTCCGGCCAGGTGCCGATCATGTTCGACAACCTCCCCTCCTCCTCCGGCCACATCAAGAGCGGCAAGCTCAGGGCGCTGGGCGTGACCACCGCCAAGCGCGCGCCCTCCTTCCCGGACCTGCCGGCCATCGCCGAGGTCGTTCCGGGCTACGAGACCTATACGTGGAACGCCGTCTTCGCCCCGGCCGGCACGCCGCCGGAAGTGGTCGCCAAGCTCAACGCCGCCGCCAACAAGGCGCTGGCCGACCCCAAGGTGCAGGCGCGCCTCGCCGACTTCAGCGCGGTCTCGGTCGGCTCGACGCCCGAGGAACTGGGCGAGCACGTGAAGAAGGAAATCGCCAAATGGGCGCCGATCGTGAAGGCGTCCGGCGCGCAGCTCGACTGATCCTTCCACCTCATCCCGGACGACGCACGGCGTCGCTCCGGGATCGTTTTCCGTTCCGGTAGCGATCCCGGATCGGCCTTTGGCCGTCCGGGATGACGATGCTTCGAGCCGACCCGTCATCCCGGCCGCAGCCCGAAGGGCGGAGAGCCGGAATCGCGTGCATCATGCCATGCGATCCCGGATATGGCCTTGCGGCCGGTCCGGGATGACGGATCATCGCGCGCGTTAAGGGGGGCTCGTCATGCATCGCCTGTTCTTCGCCACGGCGCTCGCCGCGCTTCTCGCCCTGTCGCCGGCTCGCGCGCAGCAGGGCGCGCCGGATGCCGCGCGGGATTTCCCGACCCGCCCCGTCACGCTCGACATCCCCTTCCCGGCCGGCGGCTCGACCGATCTGGTCGGCCGGCTGATCGCCGAGGGCATGGGCGCCGCGCTCGGCCAGCCGGTGGTGGTGGAAAATCGCGGCGGGGGCGGCGGCAGCCTCGGCACCGCGCATCTGGCCAAGCAGCCGCCCGACGGCTACGCGGTGATGATGGGCACGGTGTCGACCCACGCACTCAATCCCGCGCTCTACCGCAACCTGCCCTACGACCCGGTGACCGGCTTCGCGCCGGTTTCGCTTCTCGTCATCGTGCCGAACGCGCTGGTGGTGCATCCGAGCTTTCCGGCGAACACGCTGGCGGAATTCATCGCCGAGCTGAAGGCCAATCCCGGCACATACAGCTACGCCTCGGCCGGCAACGGCACGCCCGGCCATCTCTCGGGCGAGCTGTTCAAGTCGATGGCCGGCGTCGACATGCAGCACATCCCCTATCAGGGCGCCGGTCCCGCGCTGGTCGACGTGATCTCCGGTCAGGTGCCGATCATGTTCGACAACCTGCCGACCGCCTCGGGCTACATCAGGAGCGGCAAGCTGAAGGCTCTGGGCGTGACGACGCTGGCCCGCGCGCCCTCCTTCCCGGACCTGCCCGCCGTCGCCGAGACGCTGCCGGGCTACGAGACCTATAGCTGGAACGCGCTGTTCGCCCCCGCCGGCACCCCGCCGGCCATCGTCGACAAGCTCAACGCCGCCGCCCTCAAGGCGCTGGCCGCGCCGAAGGTGCAGGCGCGGCTCGCCGATTTCAGCGCCGTCACGGTCGGCTCGACGCCGCAGGCGCTCGGCGAGCACGTCAGGCGCGAGGTCGCCAAATGGGCGCCGATCGTGAAGGCATCGGGGGCGAGGCTGGATTGAGGCAGAAGCCGCTCGTCCGTCGCCCTCCCTCTCCCCATTGGGGAGAGGTGGCCCGCGAAGCGGGTCGGTGAGGGGGCATGGCACCTGTACGCCCCTCACCCCAACCCTCTCCCCGACGGGGAGAGGGGGTAGGCCCCTCAGAACACCGTGCCGTCGGCGTCGATGGCGATGGGGGGCGGGCCGGCGGGCGGGCGGCGCTCGGCGGCGATGCGGCGCCCCGCCGTCCAGGTGCCGCCCTGCAAAAGCTTGGCGAGCGGGAATTCCGAGGCGTCGAGCCCCAGCCGCTCGCGCACCCGATCGGCCAGAAGGTCCATCAGCGCGACGGTGAGCGCGCGCCATTCCACCACCATCTCCGAGGAAACCGGCAGCTTCTGCGCCGGATCGACCGGCGCGCGCGGCACGATGGCGCCGAGATCCACCAGCAGCCCGCCATTGCGGTATTCCGGCAGCGCGGTCAGCGCATCGAGATCGGTCACGGCGAGGCCGGCCGCCTCGAACGGCTCCAGCAGCGAATAGGTCAGCCACTGCGAGAGCTTGTGGAACGGCACGAGCTGGTCGGAGAGATCGGCCACCCGCACCGCCGGGTGCCGGCCGACATCGCCCAGCGCCACCCCGCCCACCTCCAGCCCGGACGGCCAGATCGCCGACAGCCCGTCGAGCAGGGCAGCGAGGATGCGCTCGGCCGGCAGCCGGCCGATCTTCGCCTGCGGGACGAGCGCGTCGTAGAGCCCGCCCGGGCGGGCCGGCGCGCTGCCGAACAGGTCCGGGCGTGCGGCGAGCGCATGGCCGAGGCGGTTGAGCAGGGCGACGCGGCCGGGCAGGCCGACCAGCGGGTTGTCCTCCGACACCTGGAAGTGCCGGGCGAGCGTGCCCGCATCGAGGCCGATCAGCGCCGGCGCGTCGGCGCGCAGGGGCTGCGCCGGATCGGAGGAGAAGCCCCCCGCCTCGAACATGCAAAGGCTCGCCACCGCCAGCCCCTCGGAGCGGCCGAGCGACAGGCCGGTCGCGTCCTCACGGTAGCGCCAGGCATCGCCCGCGCCCGCATCGAGCAGCACGCTCACCACGGCGAGGTCGATCATGATGCGCGCGAGATCCTCGCGCCCGACGCCGACGAGCCCGGCCTCCAGCGCCGCCCAGCGGCCGACGCCGGCGGCGTCGAAGTGCCGCCAGCGGCTGTGATAGGGGATGTCGAGTTCGGGATAGTCCTGCCGCGTCACCTCCGCCACATAATCGGCCACGACGTCCAGCGCCGCCTCGTCGACGGTGAAGTGCGGCGAGTGGCCCGCGCGCACATGGTCCAGCACCCGATGGCTGCGGGCGCGAACGGCGGCGGGCGAGCGCAAGGCGGCGAGTTCGGCGGCGAGTTCGGGCGGGGTCATGCTGTACTCTTCACTTCCATTGGCCGTCATCCCGGACGGGCCGGCGGCCCGATCCGGGATCGCATCGCGATAAGGCGCGCGGGAGACGATCCCGGCTCATGGCTGCGCCATGTCCGGGATGACGCATTGGAGTAGGGCGCCACCCTACTCCTCCAGCGCGCGCCCCTGCGTCTCGTCGTACTGGCTGCGGAAACCGCCGCTGTAATAGCCGGCCGAGACCTTCGCCTCCATCTCGACGCGGGCGTCGGAGGGGATCAGATCGTCGGGGATCGCCACCCGCTCGACCACCTCGATGCCGGCGCGGGCCAGCGCGTTGAACTTCATGTCGCTCATCGAGGCGAAGCGGTCGATCTTCGAGATGCCGAGCCAGTGGAACACGTCCGGCATCAGCTCCTGGAAGCGCATGTCCTGGAGGCCGGCGACGCATTCGGTGCGCTTGAAATAGGTCTCCGGCAGGTCGCCGCCCTCCTGCCGTTTGCGGGCATTGTAGACGAGGAACTTGGTCACCTCGCCGAGCGCGCGGCCTTCCTTGCGGTTGTAGACCACGAGGCCGACGCCGCCCTTCTGCGCCATCTCCACGCACAGCTCGATGCCGTGGGCGAGATAGGGCCGGCAGGTGCAGATGTCGGAGGAGAACACGTCCGAGCCGTTGCACTCGTCATGCACGCGGCAGGCGAGCGGGGTCACGCCGTCGCCGATCCGCGACGGCTCGCCGAACATGTAGAGCGTCATGCCGCCGATCGGCGGCAGGAAGACCTTGAGGTCGCCGCGCGTCACCAGCTCCGGGAACATGCCACCGGTATGCTCGAACAGCGCCCGGCGCAACGCGCCCTCGGCGACGCCGAAGCGCTCGGCGATGCCGGGCAGGTACCACACCGGCTCGATCGCCGCCTTGGTGACGCGCACATCGCCCTTGGGGCCGATGATGTCGCCGTCGATCTTCAGCCGGCCGGCGCGGATGGCGTCGCGGATCTCCGGCATGTCGATATGGGCGCGGGTGATGGCGATGCTCGGGCGCACGTCGAGCCCGGCGGCGATGGCATCCGCGAAGACCTGGCCGGCGACGTGGCCATAGGGGTCGAGCGAGACGATTTTCGCCGGATCGCCCCATTGCGGGTGCGGGCCGACCGTGTCGGAGGGCGCGGTGTTGGTCAGATCCGCCTTGAAGTCGGCCGGCAGCGCGCCCGCCGCGATGGCCAGCGCCCGGTAGACCGAATAGCCACCGGCATGGGCGCCGATGGCGTTGCGCCGCTGGGGGTCGGTGAGGGTGGCGACCACCGGGCCGCGCTCGGCGGCGCTGGGAGCGCCCCAGTTCAGCGCCGGCGCGTCGGCGGAAACGCCGGTCGAGGCGCCGTGCGAGGTGAGGACGATATGGTTGCGGGAACGACCGCCTGCATTGGCATTGACGGACATGTCTGGCTCGCTTCTGCATCCGGCACCGTCGCCGGCGTGCTGCAAGCAACGGATGTGAGCGCGAAATCGGGCGCTCCGCAAGAGGGTCCCGGCGACCGGCGCGAAAATTTCGGACGAAATGGTCCATTTCTTGTATCGCAAATCGCGCTATCCTCCGCGTGGAGGAGAGCGGCGGCACGCCGCCGCACGCCGCGTCCCCGAGCCTGAGAGAGCCGCGATCATGAACGCGCCCACCGTCCTCGCCCACGCCGCCCTGCCGCCGACCACGGTCGTCGTCGACCACCCGCTGATCCAGCACAAGCTCACGCTGATGCGCCGCTCGCGCACGCCGGCCAACGAGTTCCGCCAGTTGCTGCGCGAGATCAGCATGCTGCTCGCCTATGAGGTGACGCGCGACATCCCGACCGAGCTGGTCGAGATCGAGACCCCGCTGACGACCATGCAGGCGCCGATGCTGGCCGGAAAGAAGCTCTGCCTCGTCTCGGTGCTGCGCGCGGGCGGGGGCATCCTCGAAGGCATGCTGGACATCCTGCCGGCGGCACGCGTCGGCCATGTCGGCCTCTACCGCGACCCGGTCTCGCTGGCGGCGGTCGAGTATTATCTCAAGCTGCCGCGCGACATCGCCGCGCGCACCGCCATCGTGCTCGACCCGATGCTGGCGACCGGCAATTCGGCGGTGGCGGCGGTGTCCGAGGTCAAGGCGTCGGGCTGCCAGTCGATCAAGTTCGTCTGCCTCATCGCCGCCCCGGAAGGGCTCAAGGCGCTGCACGAGGCCCATCCCGACGTGCAGGTCTACACGGCGGCGGTCGACAGCCATCTCAACGACCACGGCTATATCGTTCCCGGCATCGGCGACGCTGGCGACCGCATCTTCGGCACCAAATAGCCGCGGGCCGGGCGCCGAAATCTTCGGCGCCCGGCCCGCGGCCTGCCGCATATCAGGGCTTCCCGTCGGCGGCGGTCCGATCTAACCTGCGGCAAATGTCCCTAGGGTTCCGGCGCCGCCGATCGCGGCGCGGCTGGTCCGAGAGGGGCAGCCCGGCGGCGGTTCATCCGCGTCCTGCCGGGTCCACGGCGGGACAAAAGCCCGGGAGGCTCGCGCGGCATTTCGCGGCGAAGACCCTCCGGCATGCCGCCCGGGGTCTCCCGCGAAGCCGTTCAGGACCCTTCGGCTCACGGAGACACGGCATGCGTCACTCCCCTCAGCGTTCCACCCGACATGCGGGCCTCGCCCCGGCCCCCCGGCGCCTGCGCCACCACCACCCCAATTTCGAGATCAAGGGGATGCAGGGCTGGAAGGCGCTGGAGGCCGAGGAGAAGCTCTCGGAGAATGGTTGGCGCAAGGAGCAGCAATGGGCGCTCGACATGGGCCTGCCCGGCGCCGACTCCATCACCGACAAGTCGATCCCGACCTTCGCGCGCGGCGAGCTTCCCCATTTCGCCGGCATCAACACCTTCATGAAGGCGCCCTATGTCGAGAACGTGCGGGATGTCGGCAAATACGACGCCGCCGTGCTCGGCATCCCCTTTGATTCCGGCACCACCTACCGCCCCGGCACCCGCTTCGGGCCGCAGGGCATCCGCCGCATCTCCGCGCTCTACACGCCCTACAACTACGAACTGGGTGTCGATCTGCGCGAGCAGATGACGCTGTGCGACGCCGGCGACGTGTTCACCATTCCGGCGAATCTCGAGAAGAGCTTCGACCAGATCAGCCGCGGCGTCAGCCATGTCTTCTCCTCGGGCGCGCTGCCGGTCATGCTGGGCGGCGACCACTCGATCGGCTTTCCCTGCGTGCGCGGCATCGCCGAATGCACCTCCAAGCGCATCGGCATCATCCATTTCGACCGCCATATCGACATCCAGGAAAAGGATCTCGACGAGCGCATGCACACCACGCCCTGGTACTGGGCGACGAATCTTCCCAACGTCTCGCCTAAGAACCTCGTCCAGCTCGGCATCGGCGGCTGGCAGGTGCCGCGCTACGGCGTGCAGGAGGCGAGGAAGCGCGGCACCAACGTGCTGACCATCGATGATATCGAGAAGATCGGTCTGGAGAAGGCGGCCGAGATCGCGCTGGAGCTGGCGTGGAAGGACGCCGATGCGGTCTACATCTCCTTTGACGTCGACAGCATCGACTGCGGCTTCGTGCCGGGCACCGGCTGGCCCGAGCCGGGCGGATTCCTGCCGCGCGAGGCGCTGAAGATCCTCGGCCTCGTCGCCGCCGAAGGGCTGTGCGGTCTTGAGGTGGTGGAGGTCTCCCCGCCCTACGACACCTCGGACATCACCGCCCTGTTCGCCACCCGGGTCGTGGTGGAGGCGCTCGGCTCGATGATCGCCCATGGCAAGATCGGCAGCCACAAGCACATGATCGACAAGCCGGTCTCGTATTGAGAGCTTGTACACAGTCGTCATCCCGGACGGCCCATCGGGCCGATCCGGGATCGCTCGCAGGATAAGACGCGCCTCTGTCGGCGCGCGGTCCCGGATCTTCGCGCCCCTGCCGGGCGCTGCGTCCGGGACGACGGAATTAGGAGCGGCCTATGCATCGCGGCCACGACCATCATCATCACGACCACGGCGCGGGCGGGCACAGCCACGCCCATGCCGAATCGCACGCTCACTCTCACGGGCACAATCACGGCCACTCGCCGCGCCCGGCGGCGCAGTGGCAGACCCCGCATCTGCCGCACGGGCCGGAGCCGGAGGAGCCCTCCCATGCCGAGGCCGATCTCGATCTCGTCGAGAAGGCTTTCGTCGAGGGCTTCGCCTCGGCCAGCGACCCGACCAGCTTCCTGCGCCTCGCCCGCGTGCCCTTCGACGGCACGACGGCGGAGGGCACACGCGTCAGCCTGCTGCGGGTGGAGACCGGCGAGACCACGGATGTCGGCGCGGTGATGCCGCATCTGGGCGGCGGCGGGTTCCGCTACGACCCGCTGCCGGCGGCGATGACCTCGCGCCGCCGCACGCTGCGCTTCGTCTATTTCGACGGGCGCGACGCCGTGCCGATGACGCTGGCGCAGGTGCGCACGCTCGCGCAGACGTGAGCGGAGCGCCTTTCCGATAGGCGCGCCCGATCGCCGCGTGCGTGCTTTGCCGGGTTGATCGGAAACACTCCAAAGTTCATGGTGCCATCAAGCGCCCCGCCCCTTGCGGGCGGCGGCCCGAGTTGGGATGCGCCATGGACTACGCACGTTTCTTCCAGGATGCCGTCGACACGCTCAGGAACGAGCGTCGCTACCGCACCTTCGCCGAGATCGAACGCGACGCCGCGCGCTTCCCGCATGCCGTCTGGCACTCGCCGCAGGGCGAGCGCGACATCGTCATCTGGTGCTCCAACGACTATCTCGGCATGGGCTGCCATGCGAGCGTGGTCGAGGCGATGTGCGAGACCGCGCGTCAGGCCGGCGCCGGCGCCGGCGGCACCCGCAACATCTCGGGCAACAGCCATGCCATCGTCGAGCTGGAGGCCGAGCTCGCCGACCTGCACGGCAAGGACGCGGCGCTCGTCTTCACGTCGGGCTATGTATCGAACCAGACCGGCATCGCCACGCTGGCGAGGCTGATCCCGGACTGTCTGATCCTGTCCGACGCGCTCAACCACAATTCGATGATCGAGGGCGTGCGCCAGGCCGGACGGGACAAGAAGGTGTTCCGCCACAACGACCTCGCCCATCTGGAAGAACTGCTGCGCGAGGCCGGCGACCGGCCCAAGCTGATCGTCTTCGAGAGCATCTATTCCATGGATGGCGACGTCGCCCCGATCGGCGCCATCTGCGATCTCGCCGAGCGCTACGGCGCCATGACCTATCTCGACGAGGTGCACGCGGTCGGCATGTACGGCCCGCGCGGCGCGGGCCTCGCCGAGCGCGACGGGGTGATGCACCGCGTCGACGTGATCGAGGGCACGCTCGGCAAGGCGTTCGGCGTGGTGGGCGGCTACATCTCCGGCTCGCGCGCCGTGATGGACGCGGTGCGCTCCTATGCGCCGGGCTTCATCTTCACCACCGCCCTGCCCCCGGCCGTGGCCGCCGCCGCCGCCGCCTCGGTGCGCCACCTCAAGAATTCCGCCGCCGAGCGCACCCGCCAGCAGGCGCAGGTCGCCAAGGTCAAGCGCGCGCTGGACCTCGCCGGGCTGCCGCAGATCGTGACCGAGACGCATATCGTGCCGGTCATGGTCGGCGACGCGGAAGCCTGCAAGGCGGCGAGCGACCTGCTGCTCGCCGAGCATGGAATCTACATCCAGCCGATCAACTACCCCACCGTGCCGCGCGGCACGGAGCGGCTGCGCATCACGCCCGGCCCCTGCCACGACGACGTGCTGGTCGCCCGTCTCGCCGCCGCGCTCACCGATGTATGGGGCCGGCTCGGCCTGCCCCTCGCGCGCCGGGCGGAAGCCGCCGAATAGGCGGCACCGCCGCGCCTTCAATCCTTCGGCTCGGTCCGGTCGATCTCGACGCTCTCGGAGGGCACCGGCGCCCGGCCGAAAAACAGCCGTGCCAGCAGCGGGATCAGCAGGGCAAGGCCGAGGAAGCGCGTGAGGTGATGCGCCGCCACGAAGGCGGGATCGATGCCGAGCACGAAGGCCATGATGGTCATCGCCTCCAGCGCGCCGGGGACATAGGCCACAAGCACCTTGGGCAGCGGCTCCTCGGCCAGCCAGGCGCCCAGCAGCGCGAAGGCGAAGGCGACCGCCGTGGCGATCGCCAGCGCGGCGAGCGAATCCAGGAAGAAGCGGCGCAGCGTCTCCAGCCGCGTGCCGGCGAAGCGGCTGCCGGTATTGGCGCCCAGCACCACGAAGCCGACGATGAGGAAGATATCCGGCAGCCGGCCCTCGATCAGCCCGGCCCCGTGCACCACCCCGCTCGCCAGCATCGAGCCGACCATCGCGCCGCCGGGAAACCGCGCCCGCTCGGCGAGAAACCCGCCGCCGATGCCGACGCCGAGCGAGAGCAGGAAGCTGGACAGGTCCGGCACCACCGGGTTGATCGGCAGCGTGCCGGCCGGCTGGTGGCCGAGCCCGCCCATCGCCACCGGCAGCAGCGCCACCAGCACGAACAGCCGCAGCGAC
This sequence comes from Ancylobacter sp. TS-1, assembly GCF_009223885.1. Lineage (NCBI taxonomy): Bacteria > Pseudomonadati > Pseudomonadota > Alphaproteobacteria > Hyphomicrobiales > Xanthobacteraceae > Ancylobacter > Ancylobacter sp. TS-1. Next base: position 3,287,557 of record NZ_CP045144.1, on the reverse strand, counting down.
TGGCCGAACACCACCCGCCGCGTGTCGGCGCCCGAATTCTCCGCCATGACCAGCACGGTCGAGAGCGCCCCGGGCGCGGCGGCGAAGAAAGCGCTGCGCCGGTCCCAGCCGGCGACCTTCTCCAGATAGAAAATCACCGCCACCATCATGACGGGCACCGAGGCGACCAGCACCGCCATCGTCACCGGCCATGTGGTGATGCCGCTCAGCGTCTCCGGCGTGATGCTGGAGCCCATCGAGGTGCCGAGGATGATGTAGACGCCGAGGCGCGTGCGCGGCTCGACACCTACCGGCGCGCCGAGCAGCGCGGCAAGGGCGGTGACCACCAGCGCGCCCGAGAGCCAGCCGGCCGGCATGGCGAGCCAGGCGAACAGCCCGCCGCCGGCAAAGGCCAGCGCCAGCGTGGCGCCGTACCAGACGAGGCGGCGCGGCGAGGGAACGAGCTTGGTGAGGAAGGGCGGCAGGGGCATCGGGCGGGACCGGCGGGAACGTCGCATGGAGCGGCACCCGCGACCTCGAAGCGGTCGCGACGGCGCCGGATTTGCGCCGGATCAATGCGACGAATGCCGGCGCGGGTCAAACCTTCTGCATGCATAGTGCAGCCCTCATTCACGCAGAGCGGGCCGTCCCCCGCTACACCTCCTTCCCCACCGCGCCGCATTTCGCCGGCGATGTCGGGGCGGCGCAGCATGCCGCGTGGCTCGGCGCGCTCCCCGCCGACGCGACGCTCTCGCTCTACCTGCACGTCCCCTTCTGCCCGGCGCTCTGCTTCTATTGCGGCTGCACCACCAAGGCGACGCGCCGGCCGGAGCCGGTGGCGGCCTATGCCGCCCGGCTGGAACGCGAGATCGAATCGGTCGCCGCCGCCGTCGGCGGCCGCCGCGTCATCCACATCGCCTGGGGAGGCGGCACGCCGAGCCTGCTCGGCGCGGTGGCGCTGCGCCGTATCGGCGGGCGCCTCATCGAGGCGCTCAACCTCGACGATCTCGCCGAATACGCCTTCGAGCTCGATCCGCGCGAGGTCGATACCGAGCTTGCCGACGCGCTGGCCGCCATCGGCGTCGACCGCGTGAGCCTCGGCGTGCAGGATTTCAGCGCCCATGTGCAGCGTGCCATCGGGCGGATCCAGCCCTTCGCCACGGTGGAGCGCGCCATGGGCCTGCTGCGCGAGGCCGGCGTCTCCTCGATCAATCTCGACCTGATGTATGGCCTGCCGCACCAGAGCGAGCGCGATGTGCGCCGCACCGCCCGGCTCGCCACCCTTCTGGCGCCCGAGCGGCTGGCGCTGTTCGGCTACGCCCATGTGCCGTGGATGCGCCCCAACCAGAAGATGATCGACGACGCCAGCCTGCCCGGCCCGGCCGAGCGGCTGGACCAGTCCGAGGCGGCGCGCCAGGTGCTGCTCGCCAATGGCTATGTCGGCGTCGGCCTCGACCACTTCGCCCGGCCGGACGACCCGCTGGCGCGCGCCGCCGCGGCGCGCCAGCTCAAGCGCAACTTCCAGGGCTATACGGCCGACCGGGCCGACGTTCTGGTCGGGCTGGGCGCCTCGGCGATCAGCCGCTTCCCGCAGGGCTTCACCCAGAACGCGCCGGATTCCGCCTCCTACCAGCGGGCCATCGACGCCGGCGGCTTCAGCACCGTGCGCGGAATCGCCTTCACCGCCGACGACATCAAACGCGGCGCCTTCATCGAGCGGCTGATGTGCGACCTAGAGGTCTACCTCGACCCTCCCACTCTCGCCGACGCGGCGCCGCGCCTTGCCGACCTGATGGCGGACGGGCTGCTGACCATCGAGGGCCGCCGCGTCGCAATGACGGCGGTCGGCCGCCCCTTCGTCCGCCTCGCCGCCGCCGCGCTCGATCACCGGCTGCAGGCGGTCGCGGCGCGTCATTCGGCGGCCGTATGAGAACCGGGGCCGGAAACGAAAAAGGCGCCCTGCGGGAAGCGGGGCGCCAGTCCTCGGAGAGGGTCGATAGACCGGAACGGGGATATTCCGGGCAGGCACGTCACCCGGCGGGGGACGCCGGGAATCCTGATCCTGGCTCAGACCGCGCCGGCGAGGCGGCGCATGCTGCCGCGATCCTGGATGCGCACCTCGTCGGCGCGCTGGAGGACGACAAGGCCGCGCCGCTTCAGCTCGGAGAAGGCCCGGCTCACCGTCTCCAGCGTCAGGCCGAGGAAGTCGGCGATCTCCTGCCGCGTCATCGAGAGGTGCAGCGTGCCGCCGACCATGCCTTCGGGCATCAGGCGGAGCAGGAAGAAGGCCACCCGCTCCAGCGCCGACATACGGCCGAGCACGAGCGCGTGGGAATGCATGACGCAGAGCTGCGCCTCGAAGCGCCGCAGCAGGCGGGCGGCGAGAACCGGATCGCGCTCCAGCGCGCCGCGCTCATGGGTGCTGATGGTGGCCGGCGTCAGCGTCTCGGCCGAGCAGGCATAGGCCTCGGCATAGGCAAGGCCGAACACATCGCCCGGACCGAGCAGTTCGACCACCTGACGGCGCCCGTCGGGGAGAAGCTTGGTGAGCATCACCGCGCCATCCACCACTTCCATGATGCGCCGGGCCGGATCGCCCTCATGCAACACGGTGACATGGGCGGCGACGCGCATGTTCTGGACGTGGTTGTCGACAAAGGCCGGCTGACGCGTCGGGCTGCCGGTTCGTTCTTCGATGATCTGGCGCATCTGTCGTTCCACCTCTTCAACTGAAGCGACGTTAGTGGGACGGAGGGCAGCGCGCAGTTCGGTGGGCTGCGTAAGGGACTTTCCGGAAGCGGAGCGGGATTCGGCCGCTTCAGCGAATCAGACTCTTCGGTCCGATTTCGGCCGAAGCCGTCCCGGAACCCTGCATATCCGGGGACTTGGAGACGCCTCGGGGAAGCCTAGACCGCCGGCAGCACGCGGGTGATCGCGTCGACGTCGAGCGGCTTGCGCACCAGCCAGGTCGGCTTGAGGCCGCGCAGCTGATGGTCGATGAACCCCTGCGACTGGCCGGTGATCACCACCACGCGCGGCGGCGAGGCAAGGCTGAGCAGCCAGCGCACGAGCTGCGCGCCGGGAATGCCGGGCAGACTGAGATCGACGATGACGGCGTCGGCTCCTTCCGGCAGCCCGGCCTTGAACAGGCTTTCGGCGTCGGGATAGGAGATCACCTTGTGTCCGAGATTTCCGAGGATAAGCGCGAGAGAATCGCTCACCCCCGCATCGTCCTCAACCACATGAACCCGCACAGACTCTCTCCCGCTTGTCACGGTCGAAAGTGGAAAAGACCGGCCTCGTCAGCAATTCGTAGGGATGCGTAGAGGGTATTCCCCGGTGCGGCAGACGCCCGGAGCGACGCGGCCCCAGGCCTGACGGCTCAGCCGCGCATGTCCTTGAGCACGATGCGCACCAGATCGGCGGCATTCTTGGCGCCGAGCTTCTCCATGATGCGGGCGCGATGCACCTCGATGGTGCGCGGGCTGATGGCGAGCTTGCGCCCGGCCTCCTTGTTGGAGGCCCCGGAGGCAATCTGCACCAGCACCTCGCGCTCGCGCGGCGTGAGCAGGTCGTGGCCGGGGAAATGGGCGGTCAGAAGGTCGCTCGGCTCGGCGGTGCCGCGCCGGCTGTGCGCCTCGATCGCCTCGCGCACGCGCTCCAGAACCGTATCGGCATCGAAGGGCTTCTCGATGAAGTCGAGCGCGCCGTGGCGGATCGCGTCGACCGCCATCGGGATGTCGCCCTGGCCGGAGATGATGAAGATCGGCGCCGGGTAGCGGTCGGCCTCCAGCTCCTTGAGGATGTCGAGGCCGGAACGGCCGGGCATGTGCACGTCGAGCACGATGCAGGAGGGGACGTGGGTGCGCGCCACCGAGAGGAACGCCGCGCCGTCCGAGAAGCCGCGCACATGGTAGCCTTCGAGGCTCAGCACCAGCGAGAGCGCGTCGCGCACCGCGGCATCGTCGTCGACGATGAAGACCTCTCCCAACTGCGCCATGCCCCGCTCCTTCACCCGATCTCGGCCGATGGCTCCGCAGCGGGCAGGACGAGCGAGAAACACGCGCCCCTGCCATTGCCGCCCGGATCGACCAGCAAATCTCCCCCATGGTTCTGGGCGATCGTCCGCGAAATCGCAAGGCCAAGGCCCATGCCGCGACGTTTTGAGCTAGCAAACGCCTCGAACAGCTTGGCGAGGGCTTCCGGCGCGATGCCCGGGCCATTGTCGTGCACTTCGAGCACCACGCTGGCGTCGATCGCCCGCGTGCGGATGAGGATCGCCGGTTCGCCGGTCCCGGCCGCCGCCTCGATGGCATTGCGCACGAGATTGACGACGATCTGCTGGATCTGCACCGGGTCGACCGACACCGGCGGCAGGTCGGGGTCCTGCTGGCGGTCGATGCGGATGCGGTGGCGCTGGCCGAGCAGCGTCAGGTCGATCGCCTCGTCGATCAGCGGGTCGAGCTGGCGCACATGCCGCTCGGGGTCGCGCTTCTCCACGAATTGGCGCATGCGCTGGATGATGTGCCCGGCGCGCTCGGCCTCGCCGGCCGCCTTGTCGAGGATGTCGCCGGTCACGCGCACGATGTCGACGCCGCGGCTGTGCGCGCGCCGGATCGCCTGCAGATAGAGCATCAGCGCGGTCAGCGGCTGGTTCAGCTCGTGCGCGATCGCCGCGCCCATCTCGTCGATGGCGGAAACGCGCGCCAGATGCACCAGCTCGCTCTGCAAATCGGCGAGCCGCTGCTCGCTCTCCTTGCGCGGGCGCAGGTCGCGCAGGATGCCGATGAACTGGCGCCCGTCCGGCGTCGCCGCCTCGCCGACCGACAGCTCCAGCGGGAACACCGTGCCGTCGGCGTGGCGCCCGCGTACCTCGCGGCCGATGCCGATGATCTTCTTCACCCCGGTGCGGATGTAGCTGCCGACATATTCGTCGTGATCGACGGCGTATTCGAGCGGCATGACGATCTTGACGTTCTGCCCCACCGCCTCAGCGGAGCGGATGCCGAACATCTGCTCGCAGGCCTTGTTGAAGATCAGGATGCGCGCGCGCTCGTCGATGACGATGATGCCATCGGCGGCGGTGTCGAGCACCGACAGCAGCCGGGCCTCGGATACCGTCGGCGGATCATGCAGGTCGGGCGACGCACTGAAATCTTTCATGATTCCAGTTTGCGTCGACGCTCGTGCCGCCGCAAGCCGCCATTCGGTGCGGACGGCCCCCTCAGCGCTTGAGCCAGCCCACCAGCCGCGCCGTCGCCTCGGTGATCTGCGCCTCGCCGCGCGCGAAGCACATGCGGATATAGCTCTCGCCGCCGGGGCCGAAGGCGGTGCCGGGCGCCAGGCCGATATTGGCCTCGTCCACCAGTTTCAGCGCCAGCGCGCGCATGTCCGCCTCGCCCTCGACGCCGAAGAACATGTAGAAGGCGCCGGGCGGGGAGGCGAAGCGCACGCGGTTGGAGGTGGCAAGGCCCGCCGCCACGATGTCGCGCCCGCGCCGCGCCCGCTCGATCTGGTGCTCGACGAAGCTCTCGCCGCGCTCCAGCGCCGCGACACCCGCCCGCTGCATGAAGGCGGCGACGCCCGAGGTCGAGTACTGGATCAGGTTCTCCAGCACGTCGCCGAGCGCGGGATGCGCCTCGATCCAGCCCAGCCGCCAGCCGGTCATCGCCCAGTTCTTCGAGAAGGTCTGCACGAAGAGGATGCGGTCCTCCGGCTCCATGATGTCGTGGAACGACGGCGCCAGCCCGTTGCCGCCCTCCTCGAAGAAGAAGCGGCCATAGATCTCGTCGGCGACGATCCACAGCCCGTGCCGGCGGGCGATGTCGAGCACGCCGCGCAGCGTGTCGAGCGAGGCGACGAAGCCGGTCGGGTTGGCCGGCGAATTGATGAAGATGACCCGCGTGCGCGGCGTCACCGCGCTCTCCAGCCGGTCGAGGTCGAGCCAGAAGCCGCGCGCCTCGTCGAAGGCAAAGGGCACGAAGACCGGCCGCGCGCCGATCACCTCGGCCGCCGCCGCCGCGTTGGGCCAGGACGGCGAGGGAATGAGGATCTCCTCGCCCGCCGACAGGGTGAGTTGCAGCGCGATCTGGATCGACTGCATGCCCGAGCCGGTGACGAAGTAGCGCTCGGGATCGTCGGCGACGCCGTAGAGCCGGTGCATGTAGCGCGCGATTGCCGCGCGCAGTTCGGGAATGCCGCGCTGCCAGGTGTAGAAGGTCTCGCCCGCCGCCAGCGAGCGCGTCGCCGCCTCGCTGATGAAGGCGGGCGTCGGCAGGTCGCCCTCGCCGGCCCAGAGCGGGATCAGGCCCTCATGCCCGCGCCCGTAATTCATCACCTCGACGATGCCGCTTTCCGGCAGCGAGAGCGCCTGCGGGCGGATGTGGTCGAGCAGGGAGGGCATGGGGGTGAAGGGCGCGGATTCGGCGGGCATGTGAGGACCTGTGAGCGGACGGCGAGGCGCCAGTCTATAGCCGAGCCGGCGCCCGCCATTCATCAAAAGACGTGAGCCGGCGATGAATGCAATCGATGGATGCGCCGGACTTCAGTGTTCGCCGCGCGCCAGTTTCAGCAGATAGGCGCCGTATTGCGACTTGCTCTGCGCCGCGCCGAGCCGGGCAAGCTGGTCGGCGTCGATGAAGCCGGCGCGGAAGGCGACCTCCTCGGGCGAGGCGATGCGCAGCCCCTGCCGGCTCTCCAGAATCTGCACGAACTGGGCCGCCTCCAGCAGCGAATCCGGCGTGCCGGTGTCGAGCCAGGCGAAGCCCCGGCCCATCATCAGCACGTCGAGTTCGCCCCATTCCATATAGGCGCGGTTGACGTCGGTGATCTCGATCTCGCCGCGCGGCGAGGGCTTGAGGCCGGCGGCGATCTCCACCACCCGGTTGTCGTAGAAATAAAGGCCGGTTACGGCGAGGTTGGACTTCGGCACGAGCGGCTTTTCCTCGATGGAAAGCACCTTGCCGCCCTCGCCCATCTCCACCACGCCGTAGCGCTCGGGATCCTTGACCGGATAACCGAACACCGTGGCACCGCGTGCGCGCTCCGCCGCCTTGGCGAGAAGCTCGGGCAGGCCATGGCCGAAGAACAGGTTGTCGCCGAGAACCAGCGCCACCGGCTCGTCGCCGATGAAGTCGCGCCCGACGATGAAGGCGTCGGCCAGGCCGCGCGGGCTCTCCTGAACGGCATAGGAGATGGACACGCCGAACTGCGCGCCGTCGCCGAGCAGCTTCTCGAACAGCGCGCTGTCATGCGGCGTGGTGATGATCAGTATGTCCCGGATGCCCGCCATCATCAGCGTGGTCAGCGGGTAGTAGATCATCGGCTTGTCGTAGACCGGCAGAAGCTGCTTCGACACCACCAGCGTGATCGGGTGAAGCCGTGTGCCGGAGCCTCCGGCGAGGATGATGCCCTTCATGTGGTGTTCCCGAAGGTTCAAGTCGCCGATGTGGCGAGAATCTGGTCGACGACGCCCGCCGCGCGCGGCTCCCAGGGAGCGGCGCGGAAGCCGATGGCCTGCGCCAGCTTTTCGCTGGACAGTTCCGAATTGGCCGGGCGGCGGGCGGGGGTGGGATAGTCGGCGGTGGCGATCGGCACGATCTCGGGGCGCCGGCCGGTATGGGCGGCGGCCCGCTCGATGATGGCGCGGGCGAAGCCGTACCAGCTCGTGGCGCCGGTGCCGGCGAGATGATAGGTGCCCGGCGCCATCCGCCCCTCATGGAGCGCGACGGCGGCGGCGAGCAGCCCCTCGGCGACGTCGACCGTCGCCGTCGGGCAACCCTTCTGGTCGGCGACCACGGTCAGCCGATCGCGCTCGCGGGCAAGGCGCAGCATGGTCTTGAGGAAATTGGCGCCGTGGATTCCGTAGACCCAGGAGGTGCGCACGATCAGATGCGCGTCCAGCCGCTCGCGCACCGCGCGCTCGCCCGCTTCCTTGGAGATGCCGTAGACGCCGAGCGGGGCCACGGGATCGTCCTCGACATAGGCGCCGGCCTTGGTGCCGTCGAACACATAGTCGGTGGAGATGTGGATGAGGCGGGCGCCGTGCCGGGCGCAGGCCGCCGCGATCCGCCCCGGCGCCACCGCGTTGATGAGATGCGCCGCCTCGGGCTCGCTCTCGGCGCGGTCGACGGCGGTATAGCCGGCGGCGTTGATCACCACGTCGGGCCGGTGGGCGGCCAGCGCCGCGTCGAGCGCCGGTGCGTCGGTGATGTCGAGCCCGGCCCGGTCCAGCGCGACGAGGCCGGGAACGCGCCCCGGCGCCAGCGCCGCGATCTCGCGCCCCACCTGCCCGCCGGCACCGAGCAGCAGCAACCGCGTCATGTGGTCAGCCCGATGCGCTGGCGGTCGTAGCGGGCCTTCAGCGGCTCCCACCAGCCGGCATTGTCGAGATACCAGCGCACGGTCGCCTCGATGCCGCTCTCGAAATCATGCGCGGGCACCCAGCCCAGTTCGCGCGTGAGCTTGCCGGCATCGATGGCGTAGCGCGCATCGTGGCCGGGCCGGTCGGTGACGAAGGCGATCAGATTCTCCCGCGGGCCGATCGCGGCGTTGGGCACCACACGGTCCATGATGGCGCAGATGGTGCGCACCACGTCGATATTGCGGCGCTCATTGTTGCCGCCGACATTGTAGCTCTCGCCGAGCCGCCCGCGCGTGGCGATCAACTCCAGCGCCGCCGCGTGGTCGTCGACATAGAGCCAGTCACGCACGTTCTCGCCCTTGCCGTAGACCGGCAGCGGCTTTCCCTCCAGCGCGTTGAGGATGGTGAGCGGGATCAGTTTCTCGGGGAAATGGTACGGCCCGTAATTGTTCGAGCAGTTCGACATCACCACCGGCAGTCCGTAGGTGTGAAACCACGCCCGCACGAGATGGTCGGACGACGCCTTGGAGGCGGAATAGGGCGAGTTCGGCTGGTAGGGCGTGTCCTCGCGGAACAGGCCCTCCGCGCCCAGCGTGCCGTACACCTCGTCGGTCGAGATGTGATGGAAGCGGAAGCGTTCGCGCGCCGTCGCGTCCAGCCCGCGCCAGTAGCGCAGCGATTCCTCCAGCAGCGTGTAGGTGCCGAGGATATTGGTGCGGATGAACTCGCCCGGCCCGTCGATCGAGCGGTCGACATGCGATTCGGCGGCGAGATGCATCACGAGGTCGGGCCGGAACGCGTCGAGCGCCGCGCGGAAGGCGCCGCCGTCGCAGATGTCGGCCTGAAGGAAGCGGTGGCCCGGCAGATTGTGCACCTCGCCGAGCGAGGCGAGGTTCCCGGCATAGGTCAGCTTGTCATAGGTCAGTACCTGCCGGCCCTGCCGGACTAGGCGGCGCACCACGGCCGAGCCGATGAAGCCGGCGCCGCCGGTGACGAGAACGCGCTGGGCAATGTCGGTCATGGGATCACGCATCCGCCGCGGCGGCATGAAGGAAGGGCGAGGCGAGGTCGCGCAGCAGCGGCGCGATCCGGTCCTTGCCCGAGAGCACGGCCCGGCCCGCCTCGACCGGCCAGTCGATGCCGATGGCGGGATCGTCCCAGCGTATGCCGGCGTCATGGGCCGGCGAATAGGGCGCGTCGACCTTGTAGGCGACCAGCGTATCGGGCTCCAGCGTGCAGAATCCGTGCGCGAAGCCGTGCGGCACGAAGAACTGCTCGCCCGTGCGCGCGGTCAGCGTCGCGCCAACCCATTTGCCGTAGGTCGGCGAGCCGGTGCGGATGTCGACGGCCACGTCGAAGATCGCCCCGCGCACCGCCCGCACCAGCTTGGCCTGCGCGAAAGGCGGGGCCTGGAAGTGCAGGCCGCGCACCACGCCGACTTCGCCCGAGAGCGATTCATTGTCCTGCACGAAGGCGATCTCGATGCCGAAGGCGTCGAATTCCGGCTTCTTGTAGGTCTCGCAGAAATAGCCGCGCTCGTCGCCATGCCGGACCGGCTGGACGAGAACGATTTCGGGAATGGCGAGGCGTGTGAAGATCGTCATATCGCTGGCATTCGACGGGGACTGCGCGCTTCTAGCCGTTCTTGCGCGTCCGTCACAGTCTTCTCTTGGCCGATACCTCTTGGCCGATACACGGCGCGCGCGAGCCGCTCCCGGCACCGGGGCGCCGGAACCTCGTTCACCCCGTCAGGCCTTGCGGGCGAGGATGTCGCGGATCTCGGTGAGCAGCACTTCCTCCTTGGTGGGCGGCGCGGGCGCGGGCGGCTCGCTGGCGGCGTTGCGGCGCAGCCGGTTGATGCCCTTGACCACGAGGAACAGGATCCACGCGATGACGAGGAAGTTGATGACCACGGTGAGGAAGTGGCCATAGGCGAACACCGCGCCCTGCTCGCGCGCCGCCGCCAGCGAATTCGCGGTGACGGAGGAGGACAGGCCGACGAAGTAGTTCGAGAAGTCGAGCCCGCCGAACACCGCACCGACCACCGGCATGAACAGGTCCGTCACGATCGAGGACACGATCTGCCCGAAGGCGGCGCCGATGATGACACCGATGGCGAGATCGACGACGTTGCCCTTCACCGCGAACTCGCGGAACTCCTTCAGAACCTTGCTCATCGCTGCCCCCTCCTGCGCACGCCGGTCGCGTCACTGTTATACGCGGCGCGCGCGACGGCAAGCCTCCCGGTGGCGCCGGAAACGCCTCGGCTGCGTACCCGCCAACGCCTCCGCCGCCGCTTGCGAAGCCGCGCCGGCGCGGCGCATAAAAAGGGCCCGGCCTCACGCCGCCCGGAGAGCTCATGCTTCAGGCATGGACCATCATCGCCGTCGCGCTCGTCTATATCGGCTTCCTGTTTGCCGTGGCGAGCTTCGGCGACCGGCGCCTGCCGCCGCGCCGGCGCCGGGGGCGGCCCTACATCTATTCGCTCTCGCTGGCGGTCTACTGCACCTCCTGGACCTTCTTCGGCTCGGTGGGCCTCGCCACCACCCAGGGCATCAACTTCCTCACCATCTATATCGGGCCGATCCTCGTCTTCGCGCTGGGCACGCCCTTCATGCTGCGCATCGTGCGGCTGGCCAAGGCGCAGAACATCACCTCCATCGCCGACTTCGTCGCCGCCCGCTACGGCAAGAGCCAGGGCGTCGCGGCGCTGGTCGCCTGCGTCGCCATCGTCGGCTCGCTGCCCTACATCGCCCTGCAGCTCAAAGCGGTCTCGGCCTCGCTGCTCGCCATGCTCGGCGATTTCGAGGGCCTCGGGATGCACTATCCGGTGGTGGGCGACCTCGCGCTGACCATCGCGGTAGCGATGGCCGTCTTCGCCGTGCTGTTCGGCACCCGCCACATCGACGCGACCGAGCATCAGGAAGGCATGATGCTGGCGGTGGCGACGGAGTCCATCGTCAAGCTGGTCAGCTTCCTCGCCGTCGGCCTGTTCATCGTCTTCGGCATGTTCTCGGGGCCGTTCGACCTGTTCGCGCAGGCGGCGGAGAAGGGCGTGCTGCCGGTTTTGACCGACGGCTTCTCGGTGGGAAGCTGGGGCGCCATGACGCTGCTGTCGGCGCTGGCCATCCTGCTGCTGCCGCGCCAGTTCCACGTCGCGGTGGTCGAGAACACCTCCGAGGAGGAGATCCGCAAGGCGAGCTGGCTGTTCCCGCTCTACCTCGTGCTGATCAACCTCTTCGTCATCCCGATCGCCATCGCCGGCCTCGTGTCCTTCCCGCCCGGCTTCATCGACGGCGACATGTATGTCGTCACCCTGCCGCTGTCGGTCGGCGCCCATGCGATGGCGCTGGTCGCCTTCGTCGGCGGGCTGTCGGCGGCGACCGCCATGGTGATCGTCGAGACGGTGGCGCTGGCGGTGATGGTGTCGAACGACATCTTCATGCCCCTGATGGTGCGCGGGCGCGGGCGACGCGACAATGAGGAGACGGCCCGCACCGGCACCCAGCCGGACCATGTGGACATGGGCCACCGGCTGCTGACGGTCCGCCGCATCGCCATCTTCGCCATATTGCTGCTGGCCTATCTCTACTACCGCGTCACCGGCGAGGCGCAGCTGGCGCAGATCGGCCTGCTTTCCTTCGCGGCGGTGGCGCAGTTCGGGCCGGCGCTGTTCATCGGCCTCGTCTGGCGGCGCGGCACGGCGCTCGGCGCGCTGGCCGGCATCGCCGCCGGCATCGCGCTGTGGGCCTATACGCTGCTGCTGCCCAACCTCGTCGATGCCGGGCTGTTCAGCGCCCAACTGCTGCATGAGGGCCCGTTCGGCCTCGCCGCGCTGCGGCCGCAGGCGCTGCTCGGGGTGCAGGCGAGCCCGCTGGTGCACGGGGTGATGTGGAGCCTCACGGTCAACGTGCTGGTGTTCTTCGCCGCCTCGCTGCTGCGCCAGCCGACGCCGATCGAGCGCCTTCAGGCCAGCGTGTTCGTCGAGAGCGACCACGCGCCATCGGCGCCGAGCTTCCGGCTGTGGCGCTCGCCGGTCACGGTGGGCGAGCTTATCTCGACCGTCTCGCGCTATCTCGGCGAGGAGCGCACCCGCGCCTCCTTCGAGAGCATCTCGGCGATGCGCGGCGTCTCGCTGGAGCCGGGCCGCGAGGCCGATTTCCAGCTCATCCGCTATGCCGAGCACCTTCTCGCCTCGGCCATCGGCGCGGCCTCCTCGCGCCTCGTGCTGTCGCTGATGCTGAGGAAGCGCACCGTCTCCACCAAGGCGGCGCTGAAGCTGCTCGACGATGCCTCCGCCGCCATCCAGTACAATCGCGAGATCCTCCAGACCGCGCTCGACCATGTGCGCCAGGGCATCGCGGTGTTCGACCGCGACCTGCGCCTGATCACCTGGAACCGCCAGTTCGGCGAGATGCTGGACCTGCCGCCGGAGGTGCTGCGCATCGGCATCGGCATCGACCAGATCATCCGCTTCAACGCCACCAGCGGCCAGTTCGGGCCGGGGCCGGTCGAGGAGATCGTGCGCGAGAAGCTCTCCCGCTACGCCCGGCGCAACGCGGTGTTCCAGGAGCGACTGGCCCCGCGCGGCGTGGTGATGGAGGTGCGCGTGAACACCATGCCGGATGGCGGCGTGGTGGTGACCTTCACCGACATCACCCCAACGGTGGAGGCCGCCGAGGCGCTGGAGCGCGCCAACGAGACGCTGGAGCGGCGCGTGCGCGAACGCACCAAGGCGCTGGAGAATCTCAACGCCCAGCTCGCCCAGGCCAAGTCGGAGGCGGACGAGGCCAACATCTCCAAGACCCGCTTCCTCGCCGCCGCCAGCCACGACATTCTTCAGCCCCTGAACGCCGCCCGGCTTTACGCCACCAGCCTCGTCGAGCGGGCCGGGGCCGGCGAGGAGACCCGCCTCGCCCACAATGTCGACGCCTCGCTGGAGGCGGTGGAGGAAATCCTCGGCGCGCTGCTCGACATTTCGCGCCTCGACGCCGGCGCGCTCAAGCCCGACATCGCGCCGCTGCGCATCGACGAGATCTTCCGCCAGCTCGAACTCGAATTCGCGCCGCTGGCCAAGGAAAAGGGCCTGCGCCTCATCTTCGTGCCAAGCTCGGCGGCGGTGCGCTCCGACCGGCGGCTGCTGCGCCGCCTGCTACAGAACCTCGTCTCCAACGCCATCAAGTACACGCCGAAGGGGCGGGTGCTGATCGGGGTCCGCCACCGGCGCGGCAAGCTTCAGGTGCAGGTGCTCGACACCGGCATCGGCGTGCCGCTGGCCAAGCAGAAGCTGATCTTCAAGGAGTTCCAGCGGCTCGACGAGGGCGCCAAGGCCGCGCGCGGGCTAGGGCTCGGCCTGTCGATCGTCGAGCGCATCTCGCGGGTGCTGGACCACCCGCTCGCGCTGCGCTCGGCGTCCGGCCGGGGCACCGCCTTCTCGCTGGAACTGCCCTCCGCGCCGCCCATGCCGGCGCGCGAGGAACCCTCGCAACGGCCCGCCGTGGCGGCGGCATCGCTGGCGGGCCTGACCGTGCTGTGCATCGACAACGACCCCGCCATTCTCGACGGCATGGAGACGCTGCTCTCGGGCTGGGGCTGCACGGTGCTGAAGGCGCCGGGAGTCGGCGAGGCGCAGGCCATGCTGCGCGAGCGGCGCTCCAAGCCCGACATCCTGCTGGTCGACTACCATCTCGACAAGGGCGACGGCATCGACGCCACCAAGCAGCTGCGCTGGAAGCTCGGCCCCTCGCTGCCGGCGGTGCTGATCACCGCCGACCGCTCGAAGCGCGTGCGCGACGCCGCCCGCGCGACCGAGATGGAAGTGCTGAACAAGCCGGTGCGCCCGGCCGCGCTGCGCGCCCTGCTCGCCCAGTGCCGCGCCACGCGGGCGGCGGCGGAGTGAGCGGCGATTGGGGCTTCGATCGCCGTCATGGTCGGGCCTGACCCGGCCGTCCACGCCCCGGGGGAAACCGTAGATCCCCGGGTCAAGCCCGGGGATGACGGTGTTATCGATCCTTGGGTCGCCTCAAGGAAAAGCCCGTCATCCCGGACGGCCGAAGGCCGCTCCGGGATCGCGTGCCGGATCGGAAGACGATCCCGGCTCTCGCGCCGCTCGGCCGGGATGACGAAACGGTTGGACGGGAGCGCCCGGTCCTACCCCGCCGCCTGCGCCCAGGTGCCGCCCTCGATCTTGGAGGCGGCGATCACCGCCTGGGTGCGGCTCTCGACACCGAGCTTCTGGAGGATGGCGGAGACATGCGCCTTCACGGTCGCCTCGGAGACCCCCAGTTCATAGGCGATCTGCTTGTTGAGCAGCCCTTCCGACAGCATCATCAGCACCCGCACCTGCTGCGGGGTGAGCGTGCCGAGACGGGCGACCAGCGCCTGCGTCTCCTTGTCGGCGCCGCCGGACAGGTCGACATCGGCGGGCGTCCAGGTGCGGCCCTCCAGCACGGCGGCGATCGCCTCGCGCATGGTCTCGACCGCGCTGGTCTTGGGGATGAAGCCGGACGCGCCGAACTCCATGCAGTTGCGGATGACGCTGGCTTCCTCATTGGCCGAGACGACCACCACCGGAATACCGGGATACTGCGCCCGCAGATACATCAGCCCGGAGAAGCCGCGCACGCCCGGCATGGTGAGATCGAGCAGGATGAGGTCGATATCGCTCTCGCGTTCCAGCAGCGCCTGCAGTTCCTCGAAGCCCCCGGCCTCGAACAGCTCCGCCGCCGAAAATTGGCGTGCCACCGCCTCGCGCAGCGCACCCCTGAACAGCGGATGATCATCCGCGATCACCAGCCGGAAACTCGTCGTCGTGTCCACGCGCAGCCGCCCTTTCCCCGCGCGACCATGCGCTCTCCGCATGCCCGCGCTGCGATCATGGTGCGGTGGAGCCGCGACCGCAAGCAGGGCGCCGTCGGGGTGGCGGGCGGCGCAAGGATGGCTTGGCGGACAGCCCCATCGCTGGGTTTCAAGACCTTTAGTGGGCCTCGCCGACAAACGCCACCACCAATTCGCGCCGATGCGCCCGCGTGCGGTGCTCGACAAGGTAGATTCCCTGCCAGGTGCCGAGCGCCATGCGTCCGCCCGTCACCGGCACGGCGAGGCTGATGCCGGTCAGCACCGCCTTGATATGGGCCGGCATGTCGTCGGGGCCTTCCATGTCGTGCACCCAGCCCGCCTGCTCGGGCGCCAGCCGGTCGAGCGCGGTGAGAAGGTCGACCCGCACGTCGGGATCGGCGTTCTCCTGAATGGTGAGCGAGGCCGAGGTGTGCCGGCAGAACAGCGAGACCTCGCCCTCGCGGGCGCCGACGCCCTCCAGAAAGGCGGCGACGGCACGCGTGATCTCGATAAATCCGCGCCCTGCCGTGTCCACCGTCAGCACGCTCGAAAAACGCCGCGTCACGGCGCTTTCGCGCACCTCGCTTTGCCTGATCTTCGCCATCGGCCTGTCCTCTTTCCGGCTTCGGCGCTGGACGAACCGGGCCGGCTGGGATTGGATAGGCCCGATCACCCCCGCTGACAAACCGTCGCCAACGCCATTGCCGGAGCGTCGCCGCACCCATGACGTCCACGTCCCCCGGAACGCCGCACTCCCCGCTCACCCTCGACCCGGCCCTGTTCGACCCGGCCGCCATCGCCCCCGACACGCGGGCGGTGAACGCCGCCATCGTCAAGGCGCTCGGCGCCATCCCCGACCGCTGGGTGTTCCCCATGGCCGTGCTGCGCAAGCTGCGGCTGGAAGGAAAGGGCCCGTTCCCGCTCGCGCCCGAGAGCCCCTATGCGCAGGCGATCGAGATCGCGGGGCCGCACGGCCCGGTGCCGCTGCGCATCCTCACCCCGCCGGAGCCCGCGAAGGGCGTCTATCTGCACATTCATGGCGGGGGCTGGTGCCTCGGCTCGGCGCGCGAGAATGACGGGCTCAACCACCGCTTCGTCGAGCGCACCGGCTTCGCCGTGGTCTCGGTCGACTACCGGCTCGCGCCCGAACACCCCTGGCCCGCCGCGCCGGACGATTGCGAGGCCGCCGCGCTCTGGCTGGCGCAGGAGGGCCCGGCCCGCTTCGGCACCGAGCGCTACGCCATCGGCGGCGAATCGGCCGGCGGCACCCTCGCCGTCGCCACGCTGCTGCGGCTGCGCGACCGGCACGGGATCGCCCCGTTCCGCTGCGCCAACCTGACCGCCGGCTGCTACGATCTCGGCCTGACGCCGAGCGCGCGCCAGTGGGGCGACGAGCCGCTGGTGCTCAACACGAACGACATCAACGTCTTCGTCGGCCATTACCTGCGCGAGGGCGGCGCGCTCGACCTGCCCGACATCTCGCCGCTGTACGCCGACCTGCGCGGGCTGCCGCCGGCGCTGTTCTCCATCGGCACGCGCGACGCGCTGCTGGACGACACGCTGTTCCTGGCGCCGCGCTGGCTCGCCGCCGGCAATGCGGCGGAACTCGCCGTCTATCCCGGCGGCTGCCATGTGTTCATCGGCTTCCCCGGCACGCTGACCGATCGGGCGCTGGCCCGCAGCCACGCCTTCGTCACGGCGCATTAGGGGCGCGGCTAGAGGCTCTGCCCCTGCGGGGACGTGCCGCGCAGGCGGTCCACCATCTCGAAGAAGCGGCGGAAGACGTGCTCGGCCATGTCCATCGCCTGGTCGAGCCGCTTGCGCGCTTCCTCGGTGCGTTGCTCCTCGCCGGCCGGCGGGACCGGCGGCACGGCGGGCGATGCGGCCGGCGGCGGCGCGCCGGGCGTGGCCGGCTCGGGCGGCGCCATGATGTCGGGAACGCCGGCGGTGCCGACCCCGGCGCGCCCCTTCTCCAACTCGGCGACCTTCCCCTGAAGTCGGGCGATCTCGGCTTCCAGCGCGGCGCGGTCCTCGGGCACCGCCTCGCAGACCCACGCGCCGGATTTCGTGGAGCAGAAGGAGAGCGAGCCGGAGCGCGTGTCGAGCTTCATCAGCCCACCCTCGACCGGCTGCATGACATAGCGGGGCGCGTCGCTGCGGCCCTGCGCGGCGGCGGGCGGGGCGCCGGCGAGCCCCGCCAGCGCAAGCGCGGCGGCGGCAAGCGGCAGGGTGCCGGTTTCCCACAGGGGCAGCCGCATGATCGGCCTCCTCAGCTACGGCCCGTCGCCTCAGGGGGTGAAGGGCGGGCGCCCGCTCGACAATGCGCGCTCGAGCAGATCGATCCGATCCTGCCCCCAGAACACCTCGCCGTCGAGCACATAGGCGGGCGAGCCGAACACGTCGGCTTCGACGGCGTCGGCCTGATTCGTCGCGTAGATCGTCGCCGCGCGGTCGCTTTCAGCCACCTCCAGCAGCGACGTGGGCAGGCCCATCCCGGTGAGAATGGCGGCCAGCGTCGCCGGATCGGCGAGATTTTCCTCGTGTTGCCAGACGCCGGCGGTGAGCCGCGCGACGAGAGGCGCCACGTCGTGGCCGGCAATCTGCGCGGCGATCACCAGCCGGTCGGCGAGATGAGGATCGAACGGCCAGTGCGCCGGGCTGATGTGGAAATCGAGGCCGCGCGCCTCGCGCCAGCGCTTGAGCTCCACCAGCCGATAGCGCTGGCGGGCGGGATGGCGACGGGCCAGCGGCAGCCCGCCGGTCTCGGCGAACAGCTCGCCCAGGAAGACGGGACGGAAATTCACCCGGGCGCCGTGGCGGCGCGCCACGTCAAGAAAGGTCGCATGGCCGATGAAGGCCCAGGGACTGGAAACGGAGAAATAATAGTCGATGGAACGGGACATCGGGGCACTCGGCAAGCGAATCTGGAACCGGCGGCGCACGCGCCGGCCGCACGCTAGAGCGTTTTCGCCCGCCATGGAATCGCCCGGCGGCGCCCCTGATCCGATTCGCCGGTGCCCGAAACGCCGACGGCGCCCGCTGGGGCGCCGCCGATGATCGTCGGGGAGGAGAAGTGAAAAACGCGTCGCCGGCTGGTCAAGCCGCCGAGCGCGCCGAGAAGGCGGCGACCATCTGGCGAAGCTCGCCGATGGCTTCCTCGATCTCGGTCTTCTGCTGTTCGAGCAGCGCGAGCTGCTCGGCGCATTTCTCGCGGGTCAGAGCGAGGCCGCCGGCCGGGACGGCGCTGCCTTCGCGCAGGGCCACCATCGCCTTGATCTCGGCGAGGGTGAAGCCGAGCTTCTTGCCCTTGAGGATGATGGCGAGGCGGGCGCGCTCGGCGGCGCTGTAGAGCCGGGTCAGGCCCTCGCGGCGCGGCGCCAGCAGGCCCTTGTCCTCATAGAAGCGCAGGGCGCGCAGGGTGACGCCGAACTCGCGGGCGAGGTCGCCGATGGTGAAGAAGGCGGAATCGCCCGTGGGGGCGAGATGCGTATCGGCGGTGCGATCGGCCTCAAAGGAGGTGAAGTCCATGTCGGCAGCTCCGGGTGGGGGACGTGGCAACGCGTCAGCGATGTTGCCTCACTGTCGCAGAGAGGTTGCCGCAAGGGGAGAAAGTCACACCCGACGTTAGGGCAACTTACTGTTAAACGGATCGCTAACCGTTTGATTTATAAACAATATGCCTGTCATGCCGGCGACAGGCCACGGCCGGGCAAACTCCGTGCGACAGGCCGTGCAGGCCCTGTTGCGCCTCGCTATCCCGGCCGGACGGGGGCTCGCCGCTGCCGGCTACGACCGTTCTCACTCCCGCTCATCGCTACTTTAATACCTATTTCGTTGCCCTCCTTCGTGCCGTGCGCAGGGGGCCGTCAAGCCGTCATGGTTAATCGCCGGTACTCATTAACTGGCCATTTACCAAGATTCGAAACAGTTGCGCTCAGCAGCCGAAAGAGCCGGCGCGGCGATTCCCGCCGCTCATGGTGCCTGACGCGACGGAGAATACGGTGAGGCAAGGGGCCCCTTCGACGGCCGGGCAGATCGCTCCGGAAGCCTGGCGAGCCATGAGCGAAGCCGCGCAGCGCGCCGGCATGCCGCTCGAACAGTGGCTGAGGAGCCAGCTGATCGGTACCGCCGCCGTGACGGGCGCCGCCGCGAGCGGCGACGCTCCCGGCAGCGTCGCCGATCTCCAGCGCCGCATCGAGCAGCTCGCCGGAAAGATCGACCAGCTCGGCGCCGGCGCCCAGCCGGCCGCCGAACCGGCGCCGGCACCCGTCGCGCCGTCGGCCTTCACCCCGCTGCCGAGCACCGTCGATCTTCTCGAGGCGCCCATCGGCCAGTCCATGGCGCCTCCCGCACCGGCCTATTCCGCCCCGGCACCGCAGGCCCCCGCCGAGGCACCCGCCTCCACCGGCTCGGTCTATGCCGACCAGCGCCTGCAGGCGGCGATCCGCGAGATCGACCAGCGTCTGGAGGCCATGCACCTCATCGCGCCGCGCCACGAGCCGGCCCGTTCCGCCTACGCGCCGCTCCCCACCACGACGCCGAACGCCATCGAGGCGGCCGTGGCGGAGATCGCCGCCCGCCAGAGCGAGCTCGACCGCGACGCCGGCCACCGCCGGCCGGAGACGGCCGCGCCGCGCGAGCCGGCCTATCGCGAGGCCCCGGCCCGCGAGGCCCGCCCCCCGGTCCGCGACGCGATCAGCGAGCGCTTCGTCCGCGATCCGTTTGCCGGTGGCCCCTTCCCCACCCGTGCCGCGCCGCAGCCGCCCGCCGCCCCGCTGCATCCGTCCCCGGTCCACGCGGCCCCGCTCCATCCGGCGCCGGCCTATGCCGCTCCGGTGCAGCCGGCGGCCGCGCCCTTCGCCCCGGCAGCGCCTGCCACGTCGGCCCGTCCGGGCTCGGTGAACGAGACGCTGGCGGCAATTCAGGGTGAACTCGGCGTCATGCGCCAGTCGCTCGGCTCGGTCGCGCCGCGCCGCGCGGTGGACGATCTCCAGCGCGTCGTGCAGCAGCTCGCTGAGCGCGTGGAGCGGGCCGGCGTCCGCGACGAGGATCTGCGCGCCACGCTTCTCGCGCTGCGCGACATGATCGGCGGGCTCAAGCTGCCGGAACACCCCGTGCTGCTGCTGAGCCGCATCGACACGCTCGAACGCAAGATCGACATCGTCAGCGCCAAGTCGGCCGACGGCGCCACCATCGCCCGGCTGCAGGCGCAGGCGACCGAAATCCGCGACCTGCTGGCGCGCACCTTGTCCTCCGACTCCGTCCGCCTGCTGGCCGAACAGGTCTCCATGCTGGCGGTGAAGGTCTCGGAAATCGCGGCCAATGAAGACCGCGTCATCCGCACCGCCTTCGGCTCGCTGGAGCGCCGGATCGATACGCTGGCCGACAAGATCGGCACCCAGTCCGGCGGGCCGCTCCCGCTCGCGGATCTGATGAACCGCCTCGATTCGATCCAGGGCAGCCTCGCCAGCGCCCGCCGCGAACTTCCCGAGGGGATGGAGGCGCTCATCAAGGGCCTGTCCGACCGCATCGAGCGGATCGAGCGCCCGGTGGCGATGCCCGACGAGGGCCCGCGCTTCGACGCGCTCGGCCGCCAGATCGGCGAACTCACCCAGAAGATCGAGAAGGCAGTGGCAGGCGCCGAGATCGCCGGCCAGCTCGCCAGCATCGAGCGTGCCGTGAACGACCTCTTCATCCAGATGGAAGAGACCCGCGCCACCTTCCTCGCGGCGGGTCCGCGCGCCCGGCCGCCGGGTGGCGGCGGCAACCCGAACAGCCCTTCCGCCCGCATCAAGCGCGAGATTGCCGGGCTGGAAGCCGCCCCCGAGGCCGCCGCTCCCGCGCCGGCCGCCGAAGCCGCGCCCCTCGCGGCCCCCGCCGGCCTCGCGCCGGCGCCCGGTCCGGTTCCCGCGCCGGCCCCGGCCGCGCTGGCGGCCGTTCCGCCAGAGGTGGTGTTCGCGCCGCCGCCGGCCTCCATTCCCAAGCCGTTCGAGCCGCAGCTCATGCGCGCGGCGCTCGAGGAGCTGAGCCGCTCCACCGAGGCCGCCGTCGCCCTGCGCACGCAGGGGCCCATTCCCCAGGCCGCCATGCCTCAGGCCCCGGCGCGTCCGGAAGCCCGGCACGATGCCTCGCGCGTTGTGACCGCCTTCGACGACGAGGTCTATTTCCACCCGGTCGACCTCGACGCCGAGGCCGCCGCGCGCAATGTCGTGCCGGGGCAGCCCCCGCGCCCGGCCGCCGGCACGCCGACCCGCACCGCCTTCATCGCCCAGGCCCGCCGCGCCGCCCAGCCTTCCGGCGCCGTGCCGCCCGAGCTGCGCAGCCACATCGCCGAGCGCAACCGCCGCAAGCCCGGGCGCTGGCTCGCCCGCATCCGCGCCATGCTGCTGATCGGGCTGTGCGGCTCGGCACTCGCCTATGGCTCCTGGCACCTGCTGGCGCAGATGCGCGAGGGCCAGCTGCGCGCCGGTGCGCCCGCCCTCTCCAGCACCGCCACCCTGCCGCCGACCGTGCGTCCGGCCGCGCCCGCCAGCGCGCCGGCGCCGGAGGACATCACCGGCTCGGTGGGCGGCACCGCCCGCCCGGAGACGCCTGTGGCGCCCGCGGCGCCCCCGCCCGCCGAGACGCCGGACGCGCCGGCCGCGCTCGGTCCGTCCAGCATGTCGCTGCCGAGCGAGCTTCCCGGCGGCATCGCCAGCCAGACGCTGCGCGCCGCCGCCCTCGCCGGCGATCCCACCGCCGCCTTCGAGATCGCCCGCCGCTTCATGGAAGGCGACGGCGTCGCGCCGAACGCGGCACGCGCCGCCGAATGGTTCACCTATGCCTCGGCCAATGGCTCGGTGCCGGCGGCCTACCGTCTCGGGACGATCTACGAGAAGGGTATGGAGGGCGTGCCGCGCGACACCAACAGGGCGCGCCAGCTCTACGAGCAGGCCGCCGCCTCCGGCAATGTCGCGGCCATGCACAATCTCGGCGTGATGCTCGCCTCGGGCATCGACGGCCAGCCCGACTACCGCACGGCGGCGATCTGGTTCACCCGCGCCGCCGAACGCGGCGTGCGCGACAGCCAGTACAATCTCGCTGTGCTCTACGCCCGCGGCTTCGGCGTCGCCGCCAACCCGGCCGAGGCCTGGCGCTGGTTCGCCCTCGCCGCCGCGCGCGGCGACAGCGAGGCCGCCACCAAGCGCGACGAGATCGCCACGCGGCTCGACGCCCGCGCGCTGGCCGCCGCCCGTCAGGCGATCGAGCACTGGGCGCCGCTCACCGTCGACGCCAAGGCCAACGACACCACGCTGGCCGACTGGAGCAACGGAGCGCCGCGCCAGACCGCCTCGCGCTGAGCGGCGGAACGGCGCCCCCGCGACAAGAGCGGATGACGATCCCGGATCGGCCTGACGGCCGTCCGGGATAACTTGTTTTGAGACTACCGATCCGGCAGGCAGGCGCGGTGGGCGATGCGGTAGGTGCGCCCCGCCCCCACGAGATGGGCGTCGTAATCGCCGCCGAACAGGCCGGCCAACGCCGCGTCGCGGATGTTCAGCCCGCCGGCATAGGCGCCGAGCGCCGGCATGACGAGGCGCCGCCCGTCGGTGGCGAAGCAGCGCCGGCGCAGGCTGCGCCCGCGCACCACCACCCGCGCGACGGGGTGGAAATGGCCGGCGATCTCGCCCTCCCCCGCTTCACCGGCAGGCTCGTGGCGCAAGGTGAGCGGCCCGACCCGCAGTTCCTCGGCGCAGCTGCCGCCCAGCCCCGGCACCGGGTCGGGATCGTGATTGCCGGCGATCCACACCATCTCCCGCCCGCGCATCAGCGCCGCCAGCGCCTCGCGTTCCTCGGTCCCGAGCCGATCGGCGCCGGCGCGGTCATGGAAGCTGTCGCCCAGCGCGACGAGGCTGCGCGGGCGTCGCCGCTCGACGATGCGCGCCAGCACGGCGAGCGTCGCCCGGCTGTCATAGGGCGGCAGCGGCACGCCGCGCGCGGCGAAGGCGGAGCCCTTCTCCAGATGCAGGTCGGCGACGATCAGCATGCGCTCGGCCGGCCACCACAGCGCCCCGGCGGCGTCGAGCACCAGCGTCGCGCCAGCAAGGATCACCGCCGCGCCGTCATCCGCCACGCCCTCATCCCGCGCCGTCTCCGCCGTCCGCTGCACCGCCCATCGCCTCCCTGATCAGTTCGTCCTCGGCCTCAGCCAGCAGCGCCTCGGACGCACCGCCCGCCACCATCTCGCGGCCGATCTCCAGCATCACCGGCACGGCGAGCGGGGAGACGCGCTCCAGCGCCACATGGTCGATTCGCCCCCGGATACGGGTCAGCATGTCGGAGAGGCGGCGAATGTCCAGCAGCCCGGTCGCCGCGTCAGCGCGGGCCGCGCGCAGCAGAACATGGCCCGGCTCGTGCCGGCGCAGCACGTCATAGACGAGGTCGGTCGACATCGTCACCTGGCGGGAATTCTTCTCCTTGCCGGGGAAACGCCGCTCGATCAGCCCGCCGACCACCGCGCATTGGCGGAAGGTGCGCTTCATCAGCGCGGATTCGGCGAGCCAGTCCTCGAGGTCGTCGCCGAGCATGTCGGCGTCGAACAGCCCGTCCAGCGAGAGCCTTCCCTGTGCGACGGCGAGCGAAAGGTCACGCACGCCATAGATCACCAGCGCGTAGTCATTGGCCATGAAGCCGAGCGGGTGCAGGCCGGCGCGGTCGAGCCGGCGGGTCAGCAGCATGCCGAGCGTCTGGTGGGCGAGCCGTCCCTCGAAGGGATAGGCGACGAGATAGTACCGCCCGCCGCGCGGAAAGGTCTCGACCAGCAGGTCCTCGCGCCCCGGCAGGCGCGAGCGCCGCTTCTGCAGGTTCAGCCATTCATGCACCTGATCCGGCAAAGCCGACCAGCCCGCCGGCTCGGCCAGCAGCGCGCGCACCCGCGCGGCCAGGAAGGTGGAAAGCGGGAACTTGCCGCCGGCATAGGACGGCACCTTCGGCTCCTTGGCCTGGGTGCGGGCGACGCGGACCTCCTCCTCGACGATGGCGAGATATTCCAGCACCTCGCCGGCGAAGACGAAGGTGTCGCCGGGGCTCATGGTCTCGACGAAATACTCCTCCACCTCGCCCAGCACCCGCCCGCCGAAACGGGACTTCGCGCTGGCCAGCCGCACCTTGAGCATGCTCGATTCGACGATGGTGCCGACATTCAGCCGGTATTGCTGCGCCACTTGCGGGTTGGCGGCCCGCCAGCGCCCGTCCTTCATCTGCCGGATGCGGGCGAAGCGCTCATAGGCGCGCAGCGCGTAGCCCCCCGTGGCGACGAAATCGAGCACGTCGTCGAAATCCTGCCGGGGCAGGCCCGCATAGGGCTCGGCGGAGGTGACTTCGGCAAAGAGATCGTCCGCCGCGAAGGGGCCGGCGCAGGCCATGCCGAGCACGTGCTGCGCCAGCACGTCGAGCGCGCCGGTGCGGACCACCGCGCCATCCTGCGCGCCCGCCCGCACCGCTTCCAGCGCGGCGCGGCATTCCAGAACCTCGAAACGGTTGGCCGGCACCAGCACGGCGCGCGACGGCTCGTCGAGGCGGTGATTGGCCCGGCCGATGCGCTGCATCAGGCGCGACGAGCCCTTGGGCGCGCCGACATTGACCACGAGATCGACCGCGCCCCAGTCGATGCCGAGATCGAGCGAGGAGGTGCACACCACCGCCTTCAACTTCCCTTCGCCCATCGCCGCCTCGACACGGCGGCGCTGCGAGACGTCGAGCGAGCCGTGATGCAGCGCGATCGGCAGGTTGGCGTCGTTGATGCGCCACAGCTCCTGGAACAGCAGTTCGGCCTGCATGCGGGTGTTGACGAAGACCAGCGTCGTCGTGTTGGCCTCGATCAGCGCGTAGATTTCCTTCAGCGAATGGCGTGCCGTGTGGCCGGCCCAGGGCACATGGGCGGCGCTGTCGAGCATGGAGAGGTCCGGCGCCGCGCCGGCCTCGGCGACGACCAGATCGCCCATGGCGCCGTCGCCAGCCTGCGGCACCAGCCAGCGGCGCAGCGTGTCGGGATCGGCCACCGTCGCCGAGAGACCGACCGTGCGCGCCTGCGGGGCAAGCGCGCGCAGACGGGCGAGGCCGAGCGAGAGCAGGTCGCCGCGCTTGGAGCCGGCCAGCGCATGAAGCTCGTCGAGCACGATGCGCCGCAACTCGCCGAACAGCGCCTCGCCGTCGCCCGAGGCGAGCAGCAGGGCGATCTGCTCGGGCGTGGTGAGCAGGATGTCCGGCGGGTCGCGCCGCTGGCGCTGGCGGCGCGAGGCCGGCGTGTCGCCGGTGCGGGTCTCGATGCGGACGGCCAGGCCCATTTCCTGCGCCGGCTGCTCCAGATTTCGGGCCACATCGACGGCAAGCGCCTTCAGCGGCGAGATATAGAGCGTGTGCACGCCGGGCGGGCGCACGCTGTTGCGGGCGCGGGGGCGCTGCGACAGTTCGACGAGGCTCGGCAGGAAGCCGGCCAGCGTCTTGCCGGCGCCGGTCGGGGCGATCAGCAGCGCCGAACGGCCCTCGCGCGCCTTGGCGAGCAGTTCGAGCTGATGCGCGCGCGGCGACCAGCCCCGGCCGGCGAACCAGCTTCGGAACGGCTCGGGAAGTTGGTCGTCGGGCGCGGCATCCATCGGCACGGCGAGAAGCTAATGCCTCGGCGGCGAATTGCGAGGGGCGCCCTCACTCCGGGCGCTGCGCCACCACCACCAGCCCGGGCACCGGCGCGTCCCTCTCAGTGCGGGTCGATTCCCCCGCGCAGGAGACCAGCACGAGCCCGGCGGTCTCCAGTTCGGCCCGCACATAGCCCTCCGCATGGGCGTAGCGCAGCGTGTCGCGCAGCAATACGCCGGCGCCCTCATGCGTCTCCGCGGTGAAGGCGATGAGCCCGCCCGGCTCCAGCACGCGGCGGCTTTCCGCCAGTATGGGACCCAGCTCGGCGAGGTAGCAGAAAGCGTCGCCGGCGAAGATCAGGTCGACGTCGCGGGCCGGCCGCGCCGCGAGGAAGGCCAGCATCTCGCCGGCCACCAGCCGCTCATAGAGCCCGCGCCGGGCGGCGCGGTCGATCATGTTGGGCGAGAGATCGACGCCTTCGATGGCGCCGATGCGCTCATTGAGCTGCACCGCCACCAGGCCGGTGCCGCAGCCAAGGTCCAGCCCGCGCGCGAAGGCATAGGGCCGGCCGAGCCCGGCGCAGGCGGCCGCCAGCGCCGCGTCGATCACCTCCGGTCCGCGATAGCCGAGCCGCGCCAGCGCGGCGTCGAAACGGTCGGCATACTGGTCGAACAGCGCCCGCACATAGGACTCACTCATGTCGGCCACCACGCCCTCGAGGCGGGCGAGGCGCAGCGCGGCGCCGAGCGTGTCGCCGGGGTCGCGCGCCAGAGCCTGCCCGAAGGCGGCCGCCGCGCCGGAGCCGTCGCCGGCCGCCTCGCGGGCCTCGCCGAGCAGGAACCAGCCGGGCGCGTAATGGCCGGCGCGGTCCACCGCCTCGGTCAGCAGTTCGGCCGCGTCGGCGGCGTTGCCCTCCTCCATCAGCGCGCGCGCCCAGTCGATCCGGCGATCCACGGTCGGGTCGCCGGAGGAGAAAATGAGCCTGCCTGCATTCATGCGGGTGGTTCTCTGGGTCGGCCGCCGCGAGCCATCTCGCGGAAAGGCGGGGTGGCGCCCTATATATCCTCCGCGATGCGACCGGAAGAGCTTCTCCACTCCACGCCACAGGGCCTGTACTCCCCCGCCGGCGATTTCTTCATCGATCCGACCCGGCCGGTGGCGCGGGCGCTGGTCACGCACGGCCATTCCGACCATGCGCGCGCCGGCCATGGCGCCGTCATGGCGACCCGGCGCACGCTCGACATCATGGCGATCCGCTATGGCGAGGGCTTCGCCGGCGCGACGCAGGCAGCGGCCTATGGCGAGCGGGTCGAGGTGAACGGCGTCGGCGTCACCTTCCATCCCGCCGGCCACATCCTTGGCTCGGCGCAGATCGCGCTGACGTGGCGCGGCTGCACCATCGTCGCCTCGGGCGACTACAAGCCCGGCCCTGATCCGACCGCCGAGCCCTTCGCGCCGGTGCGCTGCCATGTCTTCATCTCGGAGGCGACCTTCGGCCTGCCGGTGTTCCGCCATCCGGCCCCCGCCGCCGAGATCGCCAGGCTCACCGCCTCGCTCGCCCTGTTCCCGGAGCGCGCGCATCTCGTCGGCGCCTATGCCCTCGGCAAGGCGCAGCGTGTGATGGCGCTGCTGCGCGCCGCCGGCCATGAGCGCCCCATCCTCATCCATGGCGCAATGGAACGGCTGACGGAGTATTACCAATCGCAGGGCATCGCGCTCGGCGACATCCGCCCCGCCCGCGACGCCACCCCGGCCGAGCGCGCCGGCGCCGTGGTGATCTGCCCGCCCGGCGCGATGACGGACGTGTGGTCGCGCCGCTTCCCCGATCCGGTGACGGCCTTCGCCTCCGGCTGGATGCGCATCCGCGCCCGCGCCCGGCAGAACGGCGTCGAACTGCCGCTCATCCTCTCCGACCATGCCGACTGGGACGACCTCCAGGCCGCCATCCGCGCCACCGGCTGCGGCGAACTCTGGGTCACGCACGGGCAGGAGGACGCGCTGGTGCACTGGGCGCGACTGTCAGGGCTGGAGGCGCGGCCGCTGCACATGGTCGGCTATGGCGAGGAGGAGGCGGAGGGCGCCGCGCCGGAAACCTCGCCCGACGCTTCCCCCGCGCCGGAGGGCGCGCCGTGAACCGCTTCGCCGCCCTGCTCGACCGCCTCGCCTATGAGCCGCGCCGCAACGGCAAGATTCGGTTAATAGCCGACTATCTACAGCATACGCCGGACCCCGAGCGCGGCTGGGCGCTGGCCGCGCTCACCGGCGCGCTCAGCTTCCGCAACGCCAAGCCGGGGCTGATCCGCCAGCTCATCAGCGAGCGCACCGACCCGGTGCTGTTCGCGCTGTCCTATGACTATGTCGGCGATCTCTCGGAGACGGTGGCGCTGATGTGGCCGGCCCCGCCTCCTGTCCCCTCTCCCCGAGGGGGAGAGGGTTGGGGTGAGGGGGGAGGCGGGGCCGGCGTCGCTCCCCCCTCACCCGCCCCTTCGGGTCGACCTCTCCCCTCGGAGGGAGGTGAAAGAGATGTTCCGCTTTCCGCCATCGTCGACGCCTTCACCCATATGGGCCGCGCCGAGATGCCGGCGGTGCTCGCCTCGCTGCTCGACCGGCTGGACGAGACCGGGCGCTGGGCGCTGCTGAAGCTCATCACCGGCGGCCTGCGCATCGGCGTCTCGGCCCGTCTCGCCAAGACGGCGGTGGCCGCGCTCGGCACGCTGGAGCCGGACGAGATCGAGCTGGTCTGGCCCGGCCTTTCCCCGCCCTATGCGGAACTGTTCGCCTGGGCGCAGGGCGAGGGCCCGCGCCCGCAGACCGACGATCCCGCCCCGTTCCGGCCGGTGATGCTCTCCCACCCCATCGAGGACGCCGATTTCGCGGCGCTCGATCCGGCCGCGTTCCGCGCCGAATGGAAATGGGACGGCATCCGCGTGCAGGCGACGCGGGCCCCCGGCCCGGATGGGCACGCCGTCACCCGGCTCTACAGCCGCACCGGCGAGGACATTTCCGGCGCCTTCCCGGACCTTGCCGAGGCGCTCGCCTTCGAGGGCACGGTGGACGGCGAATTGCTGATCCTGCGCGAGGGGCGCGTGCAGTCCTTCAACGTGCTGCAGCAGCGGCTCAACCGGAAGGCCGTCACGCCGAAGATGCTGCTGGAATTCCCCGCCCATATCCGCGCCTACGACCTGCTCGCCGAGAAGGACGAGGACCTGCGCGAGCTTGCCTTCGCCGCCCGCCGCGCGCGGCTGGAGGCGCTGATATCAGCCCATCCGGCGGAGGGCCGGCTCGATCTCTCCCCGCTGGTTCCCTTCGCCACATGGGACGACCTCGCCGCCACCCGTGCCGACCCTGCCGCCCATGGCGCGGGGGAGGATGCGGAAGCGGTGGAAGGGGTGATGCTCAAGCGCGCCGACAGCCCCTATCTGCCCGGCCGCCCGAAAGGGCCGTGGTGGAAATGGAAGCGCGACCCGCACAGCGTCGACGCCGTGCTGATGTATGCCCAGCGCGGCCACGGCAAGCGCTCCTCCTATTATTCCGCCTACACCTTCGGCGTGTGGACGGAAGCGGGCGAGCTGGTGCCGGTCGGCAAGGCCTATTTCGGCTTCACCGATGCCGAGCTGGTCGAGATCGACCGTTTCGTGCGCAACCATACGGTGAACCGCTTCGGCCCGGTGCGGGAAGTGGTGCACACGCCGACCGAGGGGCTGGTACTGGAAGTGGCGTTCGAGGGGCTGGCGCGCTCCACCCGCCACCGCTCCGGCATCGCCATGCGCTTTCCCCGCATCGCCCGGCTGCGCTGGGACAAGCCGCCGGGAGAAGCCGACCGGCTGGCGACGCTGGAGCGGATGGTCGGCCCGTGACCGGCAAGGGGACGGCGACGAAAGCCACGCTCCCCGCCGCCCTTCCGGCGTGCTAGGGAAAGGCCGTTCGCCCGCCCAAGGAGCGTGAATCATGTCCGACCATCACAATAATCTCGGCCGCTGGATGGGCGGCTCGCCCTTCTGGGTGCTGCTGCGCCTCATCGCGCTGTCGGTGGTGGTCGGCGTCATCCTCGCCGCGCTCGGGCTCGATCCCTTGAACATCTTCACGAGCCTGGAAAGCCTCGTGCGCCATCTGTTCAATTTCGGCTTCGAGACCGTCGAGCGTCTGTGGCGCTATTTCCTGCTCGGCGCGGTCATCGTCGTCCCGCTCTGGCTGATCACCCGCGTCGCCAGCCGCGGGCGGTGACACCGTGAATCTGGACTCCGGCGGCCGGGTGGAGGTCACCTCCCGGCGCTTTCTCGTCATAGCCCTGCCGGCGACGCTGGCCCAGATGACGACGCCGGTGCTGGGTCTGGTGGCGACCGGCGCCATCGGCCGGCTGGGCGATGCCGCCCTGCTCGGCGCCGTGGCGGTGGGCGCGCTGCTGTTCGACTTCGTGTTCTGGGTCTTCGGCTCGATCCGCATGGGCACGGCCGGGTTGACGGCGCAGGCGCTCGGGCGCGGCGACACGCTTGAGCTGCGCGCCGTCCTGGTGCGCTCGCTGCTGATCTCGCTGGCGGTGGGCCTCGGGCTCATCGCGCTGCATCTGCCGCTGTCCCATCTCGCCTTCCTCGCCATGGGCGCCAGCGAGACCGTGCACGCGGCGGCGGCGCTCTATTTCTCGGTGCGCATCCTCTCGGCGCCCTTCGCCATCGGCAATTTCGCCATGCTGGGCTGGCTGGTCGGCATCGCCCGCACCGATATCGGGCTCGGGCTGCAGATCCTCATCGCCGCCGTCAACGCGGTGGCGACGCTGCTTCTGGTGCTGCACTGGGATTTCGGCATCGCCGGCGCGGCGGCGGCGAATGTTCTGGCCGAAGCCGTCGGCACGCTGTTCGGCCTCGGCGCGGCGGCGCGGCTGATCGGCCGCAACTGGCGCCTGCCCTGGCGCACCGTGCTCGACCGGGCCCGCCTCGTCGAGACGGTGGCGGTGAATGGCGACATCATGATCCGCACCGCGCTCATCATGTCGGTGCTGCTGTTCTTCACCGCGCAGGGCGCGCGCCACGACGACGTGACGCTGGCGGCCAATGCGGTGCTCTACAACATTGTCATGGTGACGGCCTTCTTCCTCGACGGCTTCTCGACCGCCGCCGAGCAGATATGCGGCCAGAGCATCGGGGCGAAGGACCGGCCCGGCTTCCGCCGCGCGGTGCGCATGGTGATGGCCTGGGGCTTCGGCTTCGCCGCTCCGGCGACAGCACTGCTGGTCGTCGGCGGCGGCGCGCTGATCGACGCGCTCTCGGCCAATGAGCAGGTGCGCGAGGTCGGCCGCGCCTTCCTGCCGCTGGCGGCGCTCACCCCGCTGCTCGGCGTCGCCGCCTTCGCCTATGACGGCATCTATGCCGGCTCGACCTGGGCGCGCGACATGCGCAACCTCATGTTCCCGGCGGTGGCGCTGTATTTCCTGGTCTGGTGGCTCACCCTGCCGCTCGGCA
Organism: Ancylobacter sp. TS-1; assembly: GCF_009223885.1. Lineage (NCBI taxonomy): Bacteria > Pseudomonadati > Pseudomonadota > Alphaproteobacteria > Hyphomicrobiales > Xanthobacteraceae > Ancylobacter > Ancylobacter sp. TS-1. Next base: position 3,256,309 of record NZ_CP045144.1, on the reverse strand, counting down.
ATACCGGGCTGTGGATCGCCTATCTCGCCTTCATGGCCGGACGTGGAATCTTCCTCGCCATCAGGCTGCCGGCGCTGGAGCGGCGCAGCTTCGCCTGAGCCGTCCTCAGGTGCCGGGGAAGCGCTCCGCCACCCGCTCGCGCGCCCGCCGGCCGGTCAGCGCGGCGAGCGTCGTGCCCTCGCGCGACAGGCGGGCCAGCAGCCCCTGCTTGATGCGCCCGGCCAGCCCCAGCCCCTCATAGACGAGGCCGGAATAGAGCTGGATCAGGCTGGCGCCAGCCTCGATCTTGGCCAGCGCCGTCTCCGGGCTGTCGATGCCGCCGACCCCGACGATCGGAAAGGCCCCGTCGGCCCGCACATAGGCTTCCGCCAGCATGCGGGTGGAGAGCGCGAAGAGCGGCCGGCCGGAAAGGCCGCCGGTCTCGCCGCTATGGCGCGAACGCAGGCCCGCCGGGCGCGAGATGGTGGTGTTGGCGACGATCAGCCCGTCGACGCGGCGCCGGCGCACCACCTCGATCACCGCGTCGAGATGCGGCAGGGCGAGGTCGGGGGCGATCTTCAGCAGCAGCGGAATGCCCGGCGCCACGCGCTCGCGCGCCTCGACGAGCCGCGCCAGCAGGTCGTCGAGTGCTTTCTCCTCCTGCAGGTCGCGCAGGCCGGGCGTGTTGGGCGAGGAGACATTGGCGGTGAAATAGGTGGCGAGCCCGGCGAAGGCGGCGATGCCCGCCACATAGTCCGCCGCGCGGTCGGTCGAATCCTTGTTGGCCCCGACATTGACCCCGACAATGCCGGCCCTGCCCTTGCGGGCCGCCAGCCGGGCGCGCGCCGGGCCGTGGCCGCCACTGTTGAAGCCGTAGCGGTTGATCACCGCGCGGTCCTCGGTGAGGCGGAAATTGCGCGGGCGCGGATTGCCCGGCTGCGGGCGCGGCGTGATGGTGCCGACCTCGACGAAGCCGAAGCCGGCGCCGAGCAGCGCGTCCGGCACCTCGGCCTCCTTGTCGAAGCCCGCCGCCAGCCCGACCGGATTGGGGAAGGCGAGGCCGAAGGCGTTCACGGCAAGGCGCGGATCGTCCACCGGCAGCGGGCGGGCCGGCAAGGCGGACAGCGCCCGGATGGCGAGGCCGTGCGCCGTCTCCGGGTCGAGGAGACGGGCCGCCGGCAGAGCGAGGTCGAGCAGCGCGCGCATGGCTCAGCCCTCCAGATCGGGAAAGACGTGCCGGCCGTCGGCGCCCAGCGGCAGCGGGCGCACGGCCACCACGGCGCCAAGACCGAGCGGGCCGTAGAGATGGGGGAACAGCGCGCCGCCGCGCGAGGGCTCCCAGCGCAGCGCGTCGGGATCGAGCGCATCGGTGCGCACGGCCACGAGAAGAAGGTCGTCCTGCCCGGCGAAATGCTTGCCGGCCGTCTCCGCCACCTGCGCGGCGGTGGAGAAGTGGATGAAGCCGTCGGCGCGGTCGACCGGCGCGCCCTCGAAGCGCCCCGCCGCCTCGGCCTCGTGCCAGAGCGCGCGCGGCGCGATCTTGTAGATGATGTCGGTCACGTCAAAGGCCCCCGCATGCGACGGCTCGCGCCGCCGGTCAGGCTCTAGCCCTGCGCGGCGGCGCTGGCAACGGACCTCCAGCACGCGATCATCGCCTCGGCCGAACGGTCGATGTCCGCCGCGCACGTCGCCGCGCCGATGATCGAGACCCGCATCGCCCAGCGCCCGCGCCATTTCGCCCCGCCGGCGAAGCAGGTGCCCTCGGCCTGGATCGCCGCGATGGTGGCGAGCGTGGCCGCGTCGCCCGCCGCCATGTCGCGGTCGGCGCCGAAGCGCACCAGAAGCTGGTTGAGCACGACGTCGTTGAGCACCGCGACGCCCGGCTCGGCGGCGAGGCGGTCGGCCAGCCGCCGCGCCAGCGCGCAATGGCGCTCCACCATTTCGGCCACGCCGTCGCGGCCGAAATGGCGCAGCAGCGCCCAGGTGCTGAAGCCGCGCGCGCGGCGCGAGAGTTCCGGCACGTGATGGGAGGGATCGCGCTCGCCCCCCTGCACCGGCGGCAGATAGCTCGCCGCGATGGTCATGGCCCGCCGGTGCGCCTCGCCGTCGCGCACGATGGCATAGCCGCAATCGAACGGCGTCTGCAGCCATTTATGGCCATCGGTCGCCCAGGAATCGGCCAGTTCCACGCCGCGCGCCAGCGCCGCCCGCGAGGGGCAGGCGCGCGCCCACAGGCCGAAGGCGCCGTCCACATGCACCCAGGCGCCACGCGCCTTGGCCAGCGGCACGAGACTGTCGTGCGGGTCGAAGGCGCCGGTGTTGAGCTGGCCGGCCTGCGTCACCACGATAAGCGGCCCTTGGCGCGGCAAGGCCTGCGCGAAGGCGTCGGGACGGATGGCGCCCTGCGCGTCGGTCGGCACGCGCACCAGGCTCTCGCGGCCGAAACCGAGATAGTTGAGCGCCGAGAAGACGGTGCTGTGCGCCTCGTCCCCGATCACCACCCGCACCGGCGGCGCGCCGAACAGCCCGCGCTCGGCGACATCCCAGCCGGCACGGCGCAGCACCTCGCCACGCGCGGCGGCGAGGCCGACGAAATTGGCCATCGTCGCGCCGGTGACGAAGCCCACCGAGGCGTCGGCCGGCAGGCGCAGCAATTCGAGCAGCCAGCGCGCGGCCACCGTCTCGGCGGCGGCGGCGGCCGGGGCGGCGACATGGTTGGCGGTGTTCTGCCCCCAGGCCGAGGTCAGCCAGTCGGCGGCGACGCCGACAGGATGCGAACTGCCGATCACCCAGCCGAAGAAGCGCGGCCCGGTGGTCGAATGCAGGCCCGGTTCGGCGGCACGTACAAGCGCGTCGAGCACCGCGTGCGGCTCCTCTCCCCGCGCGGGGAGTTCGCCGTCGAAGGCCGCGACCGCCTCGGCATAGCCGATGACCGGCCGCTCGCGCCCGGCATCCGCATCGCGGTAGTCGGCCGCACGCCGGGCGGCATCCATCAGCAAGGCGCGGGTGGCGCTGTCCCGGTCTTGGCTCGGCTCCGGCATCGCTGACCTCCGTGGCGGGGGCGCGCATCCTAGGCCGCGCGGCCGGGCTGTCCAGAGGCGCGGACGCGGTTCGGAACACGGCTGGACTTTGGCCGAAATAGGGTATAATTCCTATTCATCTGACCATATTCCGAACAGGCGCCATGCTCACCCACGCACAGATATGGCGGGCCGTCGACCGTCTGGCCGAGCGCCACGGGCTGAGCGTCTCGGCGCTGGCCAAGCGGGCCGGGCTCGACGCCACCACCTTCAACCGCTCCAAGCGGGAAGCGGCGGACGGGCGCGCGCGCTGGCCCTCCACCGAGAGCATCGCCAAGATCCTCGCCGCCACCGGCACCCCCCTCGACGATTTCATGGCGCTGGTGGACGGGACGGGCGCGGCGCGGCGCGCCATCCCGCTGATCGGCTTCGCGCAGGCAGGCGGCGGCGGCTATTTCGACGATGCGGGCTTTCCGGTCGGCGGCGCCTGGGACGAGATCGCCTTTCCCGATGTCGGCGACGAGCACGCCTATGCGCTGGAGATTGCCGGCGATTCCATGCTGCCGCTCTATCGCGACGGCGATGTCGTGGTGGTCTCGCCGGCCGCGCCGGTGCGGCGCGGCGACCGGGTGATCGTGAAGACGCGCGAGGGCGAGGTGCTGGCCAAGGAACTCAAGCGCCAGACCGCCCGCACGGTGGAACTGCGCTCGCTCAACCCCGAGCATCCCGACCGGCTGCTTCAGGAAGGCGAGATCGCCTGGATCGCCCGCGTGCTGTGGGCGAGCCAGTAGGGAAATACGAAAACGGCCCCGCTCGGGGGCCGCCTCGCTCTGTCTGTTGTCGGCGCTGCGGTCAGCAGCGCACCGCCACGCGGCGGCCATAACGGTCATAGGCCCAGCAGTCGCCGGGCGAGGTGGCCGCGCCGATGAGCGCGCCGGCGCCCGCGCCGACGCCCGCGCCGATCGCCGCGCCGGTGCCGCCGCCGGCGATGCCGCCGATCACAGCTCCCGTGCCGCCGCCGATGAGCGCGCCGCCCGCCGTCCGGCGCTCGGTGGTGGTGCAGGCCGCGAGGCTGAGCGCGACGGCGGAAATCGCAACGATCTTGAGCATGTTCCCTCTCCAGATGCAGCGGCCCCGGCCGATGCGGCGCGGCGCCCGTTTGACGTGGCGTAGGGCGGAAACGCGCGATCGTGGAGGCACGCTCCCGCAAATGTGCGGGCGTTTGCCCCTTACGTCACAGAGCCGTCCGGCCGCCCGTGCTGTAACGTGCGGAACAGGCGTCGGTTCCATGCCGGCCCGACGGGGGGCGCGCTATGGCGCTTCCTAAGCGGGGCGCCCGGCAGTATAATACAAGAATTATAGACTTTTCACTTTCCGCCGCATTCAGGAGGCTGTCATGACACTGCGTCTTGGGGACGTCGTCCCCGACTTCGAGGCCGAAACCACCGAAGGCCCGATCCGCTTCCATGAGTGGCTCGGCGATTCCTGGGGCGTGCTGTTCTCGCACCCGAAGAACTTCACCCCGGTCTGCACCACCGAGCTTGGCCAGGTCGCCCGGCTCAAGCCCGAATTCGACCGCCGCAACGTCAAGGTGATCGGGCTCTCCGTCGACCCGCTCGACGCCCATGCGAAATGGGCGGACGACATCGCCGAGACGCAGGGCTACGCCCCGAACTTCCCGCTGATCGCCGATCAGGACCGCAAGGTCGCCGACCTCTACGACATGATCCACCCGAACGCGTCGGACACCATGACGGTGCGCTCGGTGTTCGTCGTCGGGCCGGACAAGAAGCTGAAGCTCTCGCTCACCTATCCGGCGAGCGCGGGGCGCAACTTCGACGAGATCCTGCGCGTCATCGACTCGCTCCAGCTCACCGCCCAGCATTCGGTCGCCACGCCGGCGAACTGGAAGGACGGCGACGACGTGATCATCGTTCCTTCCGTGAGCGACGAAGCGGCGAAGGAGAAGTTTCCGCAGGGCTGGAAGACGCTGAAGCCCTATCTGCGCGTGGTCGCCCAGCCGGGGAAGTGAGGCACTCTTCGCCGGAACGTCATCCCGGCCGAGCGTCGCGAGAGCCGGGGTCGCGCGCCATGCGACGCGATCCCGGATCGGCCTGCGGTCGTCCGGGATGACGCTCGCCGGCGCGCCCTATCTTTCCCTCAGGGCTCCAGCACCTTGCGGTACTGGATGAAGCCGGTGCGTTCGGCGACGGCGTTGTAGAGGCGCTGCGCCGTGGCGTTGGTCTCGTGGGTGAGCCAGTAGACCTTGGCGGCGCCCTGCGCGCGGGCATCCGCCGCCACATGGGCGATCAGGGCGCGGCCGAAGCCGCCGCCGCGCTGGCCGGGATCGACATAGAGATCGTTGAGGTAGCACACCTCGCCCACCGCCCAGGTCGAGCGGTGGAAAATCCAGTGCACCAGCCCGACCGCCCGGCCCTCGCCGTCGAAGGCCAGCGCGCCGTGCACCGGCTCGGCGGGGTCGAGCAGGCGTCCCCAGGTCGTGGCCGTCACCTCGTCCGGCAGCGACGCCTCGTAGAAGGTGAGATAGGCCCGCCACAGCGGCAGCCAGTGCGCGTGATCCGGGGGCGTGAGTGCGCGGATGAAGGGCGCGCTCATGCCAGCACCGCGCCGGGCCCGAGCGCCGTGCCGCGCAGGAATTCCTGCGCCGCCATCGCCCGGCTGCCCGCCTTCTGCACCTCGACGAGCCGCACGGCACCGTCCCCGCAGGCGATGGTGAGCGCCTCGTCCAGCACCGTGCCGGGTGCGCCCGCGCCGTCGCCGAGCGTCGAGCGCAGCACCTTCACCCGCACGCCGTCGAGTTCGAACCACGCGCCCGGGAAGGGCGAGAGGCCGCGAATATGGTCGTGCACCGCCTTTGCCGGCTTGCCCCAGTCGATGCGGGTCTCGCTCTTGTCGATCTTGGCGGCGTAGGTCACGCCGTCTTCCGGCTGCGGCGTGAAGCCGAGCGCGCCGCGCTCCAGCGCCGCCAGCGCGCGGCCGATCAGGTCGCCGCCGACGATCATCAGCCGGTCGTGCAGTTCGCCCGCCGTCATGTCCGCCCCGATGGCGACGCGCTCGACGAGGCCGACCGGCCCGGTATCGAGCCCGGCCTCCATCTTCATGACGGCGACGCCGGTCTCGGCATCCCCGGCCATGATGGCGCGCTGGATCGGCGCGGCGCCGCGCCAGCGCGGCAGCAGCGAGGCGTGCAGGTTGAGGCAGCCGAGCGTCGGCAGGTCGAGGATGTTCTGCGGCAGGATGCGGCCATAGGCGACCACCACCGCGACGTCCGCCTGATGCGCGGCGAAGGTTTCGGCCGCCGCCGCGTCGCGCAGCGTCGCCGGGGTCAGCACGGGGATGCCGAGGCGCTCGGCCGTGCGGTGCACCGGCGAGGGCACCATTTCCAGCCCGCGGCGCCCGGCCTGCGCCGGCGCGCGCGTGTAGACGGCGACCACCTCGTGGCCGGCGCCGACGATCTCGACCAGCGTCGGCACCGCGAAATCGGGCGTGCCCATGAAGACGATGCGCATGCGGGCTCCCGGCGAGAAAGAGGACAGGCGGGCGAGGATCAGACCCCGTCGCGCTCCTTGTCGCGGGCGAGCTTGGTGAACTTCTTCACCACCCGGTCGCGCTTGAGCTTGGAGATGTGGTCGATGAACAGCACGCCGTCGAGATGGTCGATCTCATGCTGCACGCAGGTGGCGAGCAGGCCGTCGGCGTCGATCTCGCGCGTCTCGCCGTTGATGTCCATGTAGCGCACCCGCACGCTCGCGGGGCGCTCGACGTCGGCGTAATATTCCGGGATCGACAGGCAGCCTTCCGAATAGACCGACAGGTCCTCGGACACGGCGACGATCTCCGGGTTGATCAGCGCGATGGGCCGCTTCTCGTCGCTGCCCTCGCCGCCTTCCTTGCCCTCGGCCTCGCGCGGGCCGACATCGATGGTGACGATGCGCTCGGGAATGCCGACCTGGATCGCCGCCAGCCCGACGCCGGGCGCGTCATACATAGTCTCGAACATGTCCTCGACGATCGCGCGCACGCGCGCGTCCACGCGCATGACGGGATCGGAAATGAGCCGCAGGCGGGAATCGGGGAGGATGACGAGAGGGCGTATCGACATGCCGTTCAGATAGTAGACCGTTCCACGCCGGTCAACGGAGCCCCTGCCCCGGCGGTGGAGAATGTTCCCGCTACGTTCGCAGCCGCATTTCGAATCTGCTAGAAGGGCGCGATGGATCAGGTGCTCTTCTCCCTCGGCAGCCAGCCGGTGACGCTGATGCAGGCGCTCGCCGGCGCCGGCGCCCTCGCCTTCCTCCTGCTCGTCGCCGTGCTGCGCGCCGTCTCGCGCAGCGCCCGGCAGAACGCGCTGGAGGCGGACGAGCAGGCGCGCCGCGCCGACGAGTTGGAACAGCGCCTCGCCGATCTCGCCCGCACCCAGTCGGAGACCATCGGCCGCGTGCAGTCCATGGCCGAGGTGTTGGCCCAGCGCCAGGGCGAACTCGCCCGCGCGGTGGCCGAGCGTCTCGACGCCTCCACCCACCGCATGGGCGAGAGCCTCGCCCGCTCGGCCGAGGCGACGCACGAGAACCTCACCAAGCTCAACGAGCGGCTCGCGCTGGTGGATCAGGCCCGCCTCTCGCTCGGGGAACTGTCCGGCCAGGTGATGAGCCTGCGCGAGACGCTTTCCAACAAGCAGGCGCGCGGCGCTTTCGGCGAGGGCCGGCTGCAGGCACTGGTCGCCGACGGGCTGCCGCGCGACAGCTTCGCCTTCCAGCACACGCTGGCGAGCGGGCGGCGCGCCGACTGCGCTATCTTCCTGCCCGGCGACAAGCGCCCGCTGCTGATCGATTCCAAGTTCCCGCTGGAGGCCGTCACCGCCTTTCGCGAGGCGCAGACGGACGAGGCCCGCAAGCAGGCGCAGACCCGGCTCAAGCGTGATGTCGGCACGCATGTGAAGGACATTGCCGAGCGCTACCTCGTCAGCGGCGAGACGCAGGACATCGCGCTGATGTTCGTGCCCTCCGAGTCCGTCTATGCCGAGCTACACGAGCATTTCGACGAGGTGATCCAGCAGGCTTTTCGCGCCCGCGTCGTCATCGTCTCGCCCTCGCTGCTGATGCTGGCGGTGCAGGTGGTGCAGGCCATCTGCAAGGATGCGCGCATGCGCGAGCAGGCCGACCTCATCCGCGCCGAATGCGGCAAGCTGGTCGCCGACGTGATCCGCCTGCGCGACCGCGTGGGCAATCTCCAGAAGCATTTCGGGCAGGTCAACGAGGACGTCGCGCAGGCGCTGACCTCGGCCGACAAGGTGGCCAAGCGCGGCGCCCGCATCGAACAGCTCGAATTCGAGGGCGAGGCCATCCCCACCGCCGCGCAGGCGGAACTGCCCGAGCTGCTGCCGACCCCGCTCGGCCTGCGCGGCGCGGCAGAATAGCGCTGCCGGCTTCGATTCAGTCCAATTCGCAGGAACCGCGTTCTCTGATAGTCTGATAGAATCCTTCTATCGTGCTTGCGTCAGGAAGCGTCCCGCGTGATCGACCGTTTCGAACTTCTGCTTGCCCTCGCCAAGGAACGCCATTTCGGCCGCGCCGCCGAGGCCTGCGGCGTCACCCAGCCCACCCTGTCGGCCGGCCTCAAGCAGCTTGAGGAACAGCTCGGCGTGCGCCTTGTCGAGCGCGGCTCGCGCTTCATCGGCTTCACGCCGGAGGGCGAGCGGGCGCTGCAATGGGCGCGGCGGGTCATCGGCGACGTGCGCGCCATGCGCCAGGAGATCGCCGGCATGCGCAAGGGCCTTTCCGGCCATCTGCGCATCGCCGCCATCCCCACCGCCATGCCGATGCTCTCCGAGCTCACCACGCCCTTCCACGAGAAGCACGCCGATGTGCGCTTCACGCTGATGTCGGCGACCTCCAACGAGGTGCTGCGGCTGATCGAGAACCTGGAAGCCGATGCCGGCGTCACCTATCTCGACAACGACCCGCTCGGGCGGGTGAAGACCGTGCCGCTCTACCGCGAGGGCTACCGCTTCCTCACCTCGGTGGATTCCCCGCTCGGCGACCGCGCCAAGGTGACATGGGAGGAGGTCGGCCGGGTGCCGCTGTGCCTGCTCACCCCCGACATGCAGAACCGGCGCATCGTCGACAAGCAGCTTGCCGAATCCGGCCACACGGTAACGCCGATGCTGGAGGCCAACTCCACCATCGCCCTGCTCTCGCATGTGCGCACCGGCAAATGGGCCAGCGTCGTCGCCAACACGCTGGCCGACGTCTTCGCCTTCCCCGACAGCATTCGCTCCATTCCCATCGAGGGACCGGAGGTCTCGCACCAGATGGGCCTCGTGGTGCTCGACCGCGAGCCGATGACACCCATCGTCGCCGCCCTGCTCACCGAGGCACGGGCCATCGCGCCGGGGCTTTCCGAGCGGATCTGAGGCACGGGCGCTGCCACGCGCGCCGGCGGCGCGCCAAAAGGGAACCCTGAGCCGGCTCGGCGGTTGTTCCGGCGAAGCGGCCGGCGCCTTCCGCGCCGCCGCACCGTCAACCGGAGGCAGACATGCTGAGCTGGGCGCTTACCTTTCTCGTCGTCGCGCTGATCGCCGCGGTGCTTGGTTTCGGCGGCATCGCCGGCACGGCGATCGAGATCGCCAAGATCATTTTCTTCGTGGCCATCATCCTGTTCCTGGTCTCGGCCGTGGTCGGCCTGCTGCGCGGGCGCCCCGGCCGGGCACCCTGACCAGACGCCCTGACATAGCCCCTTCGCCAACCCCTACCGTCGACGCACGAAACGCCCCCGGCCCAAGCCGGGGGCGTTCTCGTCTGCGCGGCGAGCGGCAACGAGGGTCACAAACGGAGTGTCGGGTAAGGAGAGGAGGCGCGCCTCAGGCGCGTTCGGCTGCCTGCACGGCGCGGGTGGTCTTGTCCGGGCCGAAATCGTCGTCGCCCTCAATGGCGAGCAGCTCGCCGAGGCGTTTGCGGGCGCGGTTCACCCGGCTCTTGATGGTGCCGACGGCGCACTCGCAGATCTCGGCGGCCTCCTCATAGGAGAAGCCCGAGGCCCCCACCAGCACCAGCGCCTCGCGCTGGTCCGATGGCAGCTTGTCCAGCGCGATCCGGAAATCCTCGAAGTCCAGATGCGTCGTCTGGTCGGGATTGGTGGTCAGCGTGGCGGCGAAGGCGCCATCGGAATCGGGCACCTCGCGGCGGCGCTTGCGGTATTCCGAGCGGAACAGGTTGCGCAGGATGGTGAACAGCCACGCCGGCAGGTTGGTGCCCGGCCGGAAGCTCGAAATATTGGCGAAGGCCCGCAGCAGCGTCTCCTGCACCAGGTCGTCGGCGCGGTCGACGCTGCCGCTCAGCGAGATCGCGAAGGCGCGCAGATTGGGAATCGCGGCGATGATGTCGTCGCGCAGCGACGGATCGACCGTGCTCACTTACGACCTCCGCCATCCTCGTCGGAGGGCGTCCCGGTCTTGCCGCCCGCCTTGTCGAGCTGCGCCAGCAGGTCCATGAAACGGTCGGGCACGCCCTGGCGCACCACGTCGTCATACATGGCCCGCAGGTGCTGGCCGATCTTGGCCTGGATGTCGCTTCCCAGCGCCGTGCCCCCGCCGCCTCCGGGCGAGTGGATGAGAGCGTCGGCCGTTGCCGACTGGCCCTCGGACTGATCGTCATTCATAGTTTTTTTTCCCGACATTGAGCCCCCAAGGGTGCCAGAGTGCGATGACGGCTCCGTCGCTCCATGCAGGCCGATAACGACCAAGCGGCACGGCGGTTCCGAAACGAATGCAGATTTTGACGTTTTTTTCGAAACATCCGGAACCCGGTCCGGAATCACACGTTAACGACCGCTTCAGTCTTGCAGCATTGGGGAGACGCGAGTGAGCACTTCGCAACTTGTCGCGCAGCATCTGCCGTTCCTGCGCCGTTATGCGCGCGCGCTGAGCGGCAGCCAGACGGCGGGCGACGCCTATGTCACCGCCCTGCTCGAAACCCTCATTGCCGATCCCGGCACGCTCGACCGCGGGATGGATCCCCGCGTGGCGCTCTTTCGCCTGCTCACGCGCCTGTGGGATTCGGTGACGCTCAACGCGCAGGCCGATCCGGCGGCGGCCCAGGTGCTGGGCGAGAGGCGGCTCGGCCACATTACCCCCGTCGTCCGACAGGCCTTCCTTCTCGTCTCGCTGGAGGGTTTCAGCGAGGAAGAGGCGGCGACCATCCTCGAAGTCGACGTGCCGACGCTGCGCCATCTCGTCGAGGATGCCGGGCGCGAGCTTGCCGCCGAGATCGCCACCGATGTGCTCATCATCGAGGACGAGCCGTTCATCGCGCTGGACCTCGAGGGTCTGGTGGAGAGCCTCGGCCACCGCGTGACCGGCATCGCCCGCACCCACACCGAAGCGGTGGAACTGGCCCGGCGCAAGGCACCCGGCCTCATCCTCGCCGACATCCAGCTCGCCGACGGCTCCTCGGGGCTCGATGCGGTGAACGAGCTGATCGAAAAGGTCGAGGTACCGGTGATCTTCATCACCGCCTATCCCGAGCGATTCCTCACCGGCGTGCGGCCGGAGCCGGCCTTCCTCATCGCCAAGCCGTTCCAGCCGTCGACGGTCGCCGCCGTGATCAGCCAGGCGCTGTTCTTCGAGCGCCGGGCCCGTCCCCGGGAGCAGCGCGCCACCGCCTGAGCGTGACATATGCCGTCTCTTCCCATCGACCTCATCGACGATGCCGCTCGGTGGGTGACGATCGTCGCGTCTCTGGCCATCGCCATCGGCCTCGCGCGCCTTCTCAGGCTGCGCCGCGATCTGGGCGGGCGCGCCCGGCTTCTCGGCTGGCTGCTCGTCGCGCTGGTCTCGATGTTCGCGCTGCTGTCGCTGCTCGTCGTCCTCGACGATTCCCGCAGCCTGCCCTGGCTCCAGTCGGCGGTACGGATCGGCATCGCCGCGCTCAACGCCGTCGGCGCGGTCGCCCTGCTGTCGAATTTCCGGGCGCTGATCAACCTGCCCACGCCCGGCCATGTCGCCAATGAGCAGCGCCGGCTGACACTCGAGCTCGCCACCGCGCTGCAACGCTACGAGATGGCGTTGCGCGGCTCCAACGTGGCGATCTTCACCCAGGATGGCTGCCTGCGTTACACTTCGGTCAGCAAGCCGCTGTTCGGCTATCCGGTCGAGCAGGTGCTCGGCGTCACCGACACCGACCTTCTGGGCGAGGCGCGCGCGCAGCCGCTCAACCTCATCAAGCGTGAGTCCTTCACCGCCTCCGCCGCCCGCAAGGGCGAGACCGAGGTGGAGGAGAACGGCATCAAGCGCTGGTACGACATCCATATCGAGCCGCTGCGCGACCTCTCGGGCACGACCGTGGGCCTGACCGGCGCCGTCGTCGACGTCACCGAGCGCAAGGAGAACGAGCAGCATCTGCGCCTGCTGATGCGCGAGCTCACCCACCGCTCCAAGAACCTGCTGGCGGTGATCCAGGCGATGGCGCGGCAGACGGCCCGCCATGCCGGCTCCATCGACGACTTCGTAGAGTTCTTCAGCGCCCGCCTGCAGGCCCTGTCGCGCTCGCACGATCTGCTGGTGCAGGAAAGCTGGCACGGCGCCTCGCTGACCGACATGGTGCGCTCGCAGCTCGGCCATCACCTCGACAGCGAGAGCGCCCAGGTCTCGATCCGTGGACCGAACATCTTCCTGAAGCCCGAGGCGGCGCAGAATATCGGCCTCGCCCTGCATGAACTCTCCACCAACGCCGCGAAATATGGCGCGCTGTCCGTCCCCGGCGGGCGGGTCGAGATCAGCTGGGCGCGACGGATGGCGGAGGCCGGCGGCGGCTTCGAGTTGTCCTGGCGCGAGAGCGGCGGACCGCCGGTGAAGGAACCCAAGGCGCGCGGCTTCGGCTCGCTGGTGATCGAGCGCAATCTCGCCCGTGGCCTCGACGGCACGGTGGAACTCAGCTTCGCCGCCACCGGCGTCGTCTGCAACGTCTCGGTGCCCGAGCACCACCTCACCAGCGAACGCTAGCGCGCCGGCCGAACCGCCCGCCGGCGCGCCCCGCCGAACGCGGAAACCTAACGTTTCCCCGGCGGGAACCGGATTCCTTTCGGTGCGTTAACCCTGTGACGGCGGCTTTGCCGCACCGTTGCTTTTCAGAATCAGCATGCGCGCGCGGACGATTTGCGCGGCGGGGAGGATTATCCCTGCCGCATGGGCCTTTCTGTGCCCTTCGACCCGCGTCGGCCGTGAAGGACAACACGAAGGGGACGAGCCATGGACAGGATCGCCGGCAGGCTTGCAGCAAGGATCACCATTCGCCGCAGGGCGACGCCGGCCCTGCGGCCGGCCGCACCCGCCATCGCCTCGCGAGGGGTCGCCTATCTTCTCGGTGCCGCCACCGGCGCCGTGCTGATGGTGCCCATCGCCGCCGCCGCGCTCAGCAACGGCACCTTCGCCCGGCTGGCCCCGCAGCCGCTGGCGATCGAGGCCATCGGCCCCGCCCGGTCCGTGCCGGCGCCGGTGGTCAACCGCGCCGCCAAGGGCCCGCGCCTCGACATCGCACCCGCTGCCACATCCGGCCCGGCCACGCCGGCGGAAGCCACCGACCCGGTGGTGGACAACACCGCTCGGGCGGGAAGCGGCACGGCCGTGCCGCCGCGCGTGATGCGCACGCCGAAGGGCTGCCTTTCCTCTATCGGCGTGACGAAATCCAATCTCGCGACCGAAGAGCTGACGGTCTGCGTCGCAGACGCCTCGATGATCGAACGCATCTACTGACGACAAGCTATCTTATTACCATAACTGAACAATTTGTTCGGCACAGGGAACCGAGGGCAATACAGAGGCGTTACTTGTTCAGACGATCGCCTGATCGCTTCTTCATCACATCACATGAACGAAACACGTTACGGGAGATGACGATGACCAGCAAGCTCGCGACCCTGACCGCCGCCGCCGCCCTTGCGCTCGCGCCGGCCGTCGCCTTCGGGCAGAGCCCCACGCCGCAGACCACCACCCCGCCGGCCGCCAGCCCGGTCCAGCCGGATGCCGGCTCGCCGCAGGCCCCCGCCGCCGAGATGCCGAACAGCCCGGCGGCCACCCCCAACCCGATGCCGGGTGACAACGCCAACGCGGCCACCACCACCGTGCCCGCAACGCCCAAATTCGTGAACGCCCAGGCGTCCGGCCAGTGGCTCGGCTCCGACCTGATCGGCACCGATGTCGTGACCTCTACCGACGAGACGCTCGGCGCGATCAGCGACGTCGTGGTCGAGCGCGACGGCAGCATCATCGCCGCCGTGATCGATGTCGGCGGCTTCCTCGGCATCGGCGCCAAGCCGGTCGCGGTATCCTTCGACTCGCTGACCCCGACGCCGACCGGCGACGGCCAGAAGATCGTTGTCGCCCTCACCAAGGAGGAGCTGAACAGCGCGCCGGAGTTCAAGACGCTGGAGCAGCTTCGCACCGAAAGCTCCGCGGCCAAGACGAACTGACCTCGGCCGCACGCGTAGCGACGGCCGGCCAGCGCCGCCGTCAGGATGGACATGCCCGGCCCTCGCGCCGGGCATGTCACGTTCCGGAAGCCGGAATGGTGGACGTTTGGCCTCTCCCGGCACCTTGGCGCCGCGCCGCACGATGACGGCGCGGGCGGGATCGGCTAAAGCGGATATCCGACCAGCCGGACGCAGACATGACCGAACCCCGCCGCCGCACCGACCATCCCTTCAAGGAACTCTTCGACGTCGACGCCCAGCGCGAGGAGCTGTCCGCTCTGGCGCGGCAGGTGCTCGACGACGGCAAGGCCGGGCGCGAGATCGAACTGCGCAGCCAGCTCGCCAAAAGGCTGAAGGCGGCCTACCAGCACGGCCACAAGACCGCCGAGCGCTGGCTGATGGAGGAAGGCTCCGGCCGGCGCTGCGCCGAGCGGCTCTCCCGCCTGCAGGACGAGATCATCGGCCTGGTCCACGAACTGGCGGTCAAGTTCCTCTACCGCTCCGACAACCCCTCCACCTCCGAGCGGATGGCGATCGTCGCGGTCGGCGGCTACGGGCGCGGCCTGATGGCGCCGGGCTCGGACACCGACATCCTGTTCCTGCTGCCCTACAAGCAGACCGCCTGGGGCGAGAGCGTCGCCGAGGCCATCCTCTACGTCCTGTGGGACATGGGGCTGAAGGTCGGCCACGCCACGCGCTCGGTCGACGAATGCATCCGCCAGGCGCGCGGCGACATGACCATCCGCACCTCGCTGCTGGAAGCCCGGCTGCTGCTCGGCGAGAAGACCCTGTTCGACGAGCTGACCCGGCGCTTCGACGCCGAGGTGGTGCAGGGGACCGCCGCCGAGTTCGTCGCCGCCAAGCTCGCCGAGCGCGAGGAGCGGCTCAAGCGTGCCGGCCAGTCGCGCTATGTGGTCGAGCCGAACGTGAAGGACGGCAAGGGCGGCCTGCGCGACCTGCACACGCTGTTCTGGATCGCCAAATATGTCTACCGCGTCCACGAGACGCGCGATCTCGTCGCCAAGGGCGTTTTCACCGCCGAGGAAGCCAAGATCTTCCGCCGCTGCGAGGATTTCCTCTGGTCGGTGCGCTGCCACCTGCACTTCCTCACCGGCAAGGCCGAGGAGCGCCTCTCCTTCGACCTCCAGCGCGAGATGGCCGAGCGGCTCGGCTATGTCGCGCATCCCGGCCTGAAGGATGTCGAGCGCTTCATGAAGCACTATTTCCTCGTGGCCAAGGATGTCGGCGACCTCACCGCCATCGTCTCGGCCGCGCTGGAGGAGCGCCACGACAAGCCGGTGCCCCGGCTCGACCGCATGATCGCCCGGCTGCGCCGCTCGGGCCGGCGCACGCTCAAGGAAAGCGCCGACTTCATCGTCGACAATGACCGCATCAACGTCGCCGACGCCGACGCCTTCCGGCGCGATCCGGTCAACCTCATCCGCATCTTCCAGCTCGCCGGCAAGCACGGCCTGGCCTTCCACCCGGACGCGATGCGCCTGGCCACCCGCTCGCTCAAGCTGATCGACACCAAGGTGCGCGAGAATGCGGAGGCGAACCGGCTGTTCCTGGAGCTTCTGTGCTCGAAGGAAAGCCCGGAGATCGTGCTGCGGCGGATGAACGAGACCGGCGTGCTCGGCCGCTTCATCCCCGAATTCGGCCGCATCGTCGCGATGATGCAGTTCAACATGTACCATTCGTACACGGTGGACGAGCACCTCATCCGCTCCATCGGCGTGCTGTCGCGGATCGAGCGCGGCGACCGGCCGGAATACGGCATCGCCAACGAGGTGGTGCAGCAGATCAAGAACCGGCAGCTTCTCTACGTGGCGGTGTTCCTGCACGACATCGCCAAGGGCCGGCCGGAAGACCATTCCATTGCCGGCGCCCGCGTCGCCCGCAAGCTGTGCCCGCGCTTCGGCCTCTCGGCGGTGGACACCGACACGGTGGCGTGGCTGATCGAGCAGCACCTCACCATGTCCACCATCGCCCAGTCGCGCGACCTCTCCGACCGCAAGACCATCGAGAACTTCGCCAGCGTGGTGCAGAATCTCGAGCGGATGAAGCTGCTGCTCATCCTCACCACGGCGGATATCCGCGCCGTCGGGCCGGGCGTGTGGAACAACTGGAAGAGCCAGCTTCTGCGCACGCTTTATTACGAGACCGAGCCGGTCATCACCGGCGGCTTCTCGGAGAGCAACCGCAACCTGCGCGTCGCCCGCGCGCAGGCCGCCTTCCGCGCCGAACTGCCGGAATGGGACAGCGCCGCGATCGACGCCTATCTCGGGCGCCATTACCCGACCTACTGGCTGCAGACCGACCTTGCCCATCAGGTCGCCCATGCCCGCTTCATCTCCGATGCGGAGGCGCAGGGGCGCGCGCTGGCGACCACCTCGCGCACCGACCCGAAGCGCGGCATCACCGAACTCACCGTCTTCGCGCCCGACCATCCCAAGCTGCTCGCCGTCATCGCCGGCGCCTGCGCCAGCGCGGGGGCGCACATCGTCGACGCCCAGATCAGCACGACGACGGACGGGCGCGCGCTCGACACCATCTCGCTCACCCGCGCCTTCGACCAGGACGACGACGAACTGCGCCGCGCCGAGCGCATCGCCGGGGCGATCCAGAAGTCGCTTTCCGGCGAGATCCGGCTGCCCGAAGTGGTGGCGAAGAAGATCCCCAAGCGGCCGCGCGCCTTCACGGTGGAACCCGAGGTCACGCTCAACAATTCCTGGTCCAACCGCCATACCGTGGTGGAGGTCTCCGGCCTCGACCGGCCGGGCCTGCTCTACGGGCTGACGCAGACGCTCTCGCGCCTCAACCTCAACATCGCCTCGGCGCATATCGCCACCTTCGGAGAGCGGGCGGTGGACGTGTTCTACGTCACCGATCTAATGGGCGCGAAGATCATGGGCGCGGCGCGCCATTCGGCCATCCGCCGGGCGCTGCTGCAGGTCCTCGACGCCGACGACGAGGCCAACGCGGCATAGGTGCAGGCCCGCCTGCCCCTCCTTACCGCTGGGGAACACAGCCCACGCCCCGCCGTTTTCCTCCTGCCGATCCATCGGCCAGGAGGAACGTCATGAACAAAAGTGCCCTCATCCTCGGCGCCGCGCTGTCGCTCGCCAGCGCCAGCGCCTTCGCCGGCCCCTGCACCGAGCGCATCGCCACGCTGGAGAAATCCCTCTCCGCCAGCGACGCCGGCTCGGGCCCGACCAACTCGACCACGACACAGACCACGGCACCCGATCCCGGCGTGCCCAAGGCCGGCGAGACGCCCGGCACCGGCGGCACTGCCGGCATGAACGCCGCCGTCGGCGACAAGGCAACCTCGCCCGCCGACGTGCGCGCGCAGACATCGGGAAGCCCCACCGCCGCACAGGGCGGCGCCTCGTCGGCGAAGCAGGTCAGCGCCGCCATGAGCCGCGCCAAGGCCGCCGACACGTCCGGCGACGCCGCCGCCTGCGGCCGGGCGCTGGACGAAGCCCAGCGGCTCATGAATGGCTGATCGGAGACGGGCCGGAGGCGCCACCCGGCGCCCCCGCCCCGGCGCCTGCCATCTCCCGAGCCGTCAGGGCCGCCGGCGCGGGCCTTCCACCCTCGCCCCAATCTCTCCCCTTAACGCCCCCTTAAAAGCCCTGATTTAGGGTTCGTTTACCGGCGGTTAGAGGGTGCGGAAGAGTTGCGCCCGGGTTGGGGACGGCATGTTCGGACGGCGAGGCAGGGGGGAGCGGCGCGAGCCGGTGCTGGAAGCACCCGGCAGCTTCGTCGACCTGCGCCTGAGCGCCGACGACCGCCCCGCCTATTCCCCCGCGCCGCTGGCGCGCGAGAGGGCCGGCGCAAGCAACAAATCCCGCCCCGGCAACCCGCCGCGCGCCACCGCGCGCCGCCGGCGCGACGACGACTGGGCCGATGCCGAGGACGCCGAATACGAGGACGAGCCGCGCGAGACCCGCAGGAACCGACGCGATGACCGGAGAGGCGGCCGACGCGGGCGGCGCGGCAAGGGCGGGTGCAGCGGCTTCGGGCGCCTCGTCTATTGGGGCGTGGTGCTGGCCCTATGGGGCGCCATCGGCCTCGCCGGCCTCATCGCCTATGAGGCGAGCCAGCTTCCCCCGATCCAGAACCTCGCCATTCCCGAGCGCCCGCCGACCGTGGTCATCCAGGGCACGGACGGCAAGGCGATCGCCACGCGCGGCGAGATGGGCGGCACCAATGTGCCGCTGCGCGCCCTGCCGCCCTATCTGCCGCAGGCCTTCGTCGCCATCGAGGACCGGCGCTTCTATTCGCATTTCGGCCTCGATCCGGTCGGCCTCGCCCGCGCGGTGTTCGTCAACCTGACGCGCGGCCGGCTGCGCGAGGGCGGCTCGACGCTCACCCAGCAGCTCGCCAAGAACCTGTTCCTGACGCAGGAGCGCACCCTTTCGCGCAAGGTGCAGGAACTCATCCTCTCGCTCTGGCTGGAAGCCAAATACTCGAAGAACGAGATCCTCGAACTCTACATGAACCGCGTCTATTTCGGCGCCGGCGCCTATGGCGTCGAGGCGGCGGCGCAGCGCTATTTCGGCAAGTCCGCCCGGCAGGTCACGCTGTCGGAGGCCGCCATGCTGGCAGGGCTGGTCAAGTCGCCCTCGGCGCTGGCCCCGACGCGCAATCTGGAGGGCGCGCAGAACCGCGCCGAGGTGGTGCTGGCGGCGATGCTGGATGCCGGCTTCATCACCCCGGAGATGCGCCAGACCGCGCTCGCCCGCCCGGCGACGCTGGCCAAGACGCAGAGCGCGGATTCCTACGGCTATGTCGCCGACTGGGTGATGGACCAGCTCAAGACCCTTGTCGGCCCGGTCACTCAGGACATGGTCGTCCAGACCAGCGTCGACCCGGCCCTTCAGGCCGCCGCCGACAAGGCGCTGAAGGACGCGCTGGCGAAGTCGGGCAAGAAGCTCGGCGTCGATCAGGGCGCCATCGTGCTGATGGACCCGGCGGGCGGCGTGCACGCGCTGGTCGGCGGGCGCTCCTATGAGGAAAGCCAGTACAACCGCGCCGTCTCCGCCCGGCGCCAGCCCGGCTCGGCCTTCAAGCCCTTCGTCTATCTCACCGCCATGGAGCGCGGCCTCACCCCCGAGACGATCCGCGACGACGCGCCGATCCAGATCAAGGGCTGGAAGCCGGAGAACTTCTCGAAGGAGTATCGCGGCGCGGTGGACCTGAAGACCGCGCTGGCGCTTTCGCTCAACACGGTGGCGGTGCGCCTCGCGCTGGAGGTCGGCCCGGACGAGGTGGTGAAGACCGCCCACCGGCTCGGCATCGCCTCGAAGCTGGAGCCCAACGCCTCCATCGCGCTCGGCACCTCGGAGGTCTCGGTGCTGGAGATGGCGAGCGCCTACGCGCCCTTCGCCAATGGCGGCGTCGGCGTCACCCCGCACATCATCGAGCGGGTACGCGACAAGGACGGCCGGGTGATCTACGCCTATGCCGAGAGCGGGCGCGGCATGGTGATGGCGCCGCCGCACGTCGCCATGATCAACCGCATGCTGCGCGAGACGCTGATCACCGGCACCGCGCGCCGCGCCGACCTGCCGGGCTGGCCGGCGGCCGGCAAGACCGGCACCAGCCAAGATTACCGCGACGCCTGGTTCGTCGGCTATACCGGCCGCTACGTCGCCAGCGTCTGGCTCGGCAATGACGATTCCTCGCCGACGAAGAAGGCCGGCGGCTCCGGCCTGCCGGTGGAGATCTGGAGCCAGGTGATGAAGGCGGCGCACAAGGACCAGCCGGTGGTCGCGCTGCCCGGCGCCGGCTTCGACGGCACGCCCCCGCCCGGCCAGCTTCCGCCCGGCGAGGTGCCGGAGGACCCGGTCGTCACCGGCGGCCCGCAGCGCGCGCCCGCCCCGCGCCCCGGCCTCGACAACTGGCTGCTCGACAAGCTGTTCGGTCGCGGGTGAATTCTCGGCCTTCTTCGTCATCCCGGACGGCCGCAGGCCGATCCGGGATCGCGGGCCTCGAAAGGACGCCCTTCACCTCTCCCCGTCGGGGAGAGGGAGCCAGCCAGTCTTCGCCCCCGCCCGCCCTACTCCGCCCCGTAGCGGTGCAGGCTGGCGCCGTGCTTCTTCAGCCACAATTCGGCGGCTTCGCGCTCGGGGAACAGCCGGTCGACGATAGCCCAGAAGCGCGGGCCGTGGTTCATCTCGCGCCGGTGCGCCACCTCGTGCGCGGCCAGATAGTCGAGCACCGAGGGTGGGGCGAGGATCAGCCGCCAGGAGAAGGACAGCGCGCCGTTGCCCGAGCAGGAGCCCCAGCGGCTCGCCGTGTCGCGCAGGGTGACGCGGGCGATGGAGACGCCGAGCGCGTCGGCATGCCGGTGCGCGGCCTCCACCAGATCGCGCCGCGCCTCGCGCCTGAGATAGTCGCCGAGCCGCCGCGCCACATGGGCGACGTCGCCGGCGACGCAAAGCACCGCCTCGCCCTCCTCGACGCCGGCCCACACCGTGCCACGCGCGCCGGGCCGATGGACGAGGCGATGCGGCACGCCGCGCAGCGGGATCAGCGCGCCGGGCGCGAAGGCCACGATCTCGGGCAGCCGGGCGAGCCGCGTCTCCACCCAGCCGGCATGGCGCTGGACGAAATCGTGCGCCTCGCGCAGCGTGCCACGGGCGGGAATGGTGAGAACGACGTCGCGCGTCGGCGCGCGGACCCGCAGCGTATAGCGGCGGGCACGCGGATTGCGGCGAAGCTGGACGAGAACCTCGGCGCCCGTAATGCGCAGGACGAAATGGCCGGGCTCGGTTTCGGCCGGCGTCTGACGTCGCGAGGGCTGGGAGGCGCGAAACAGCATGAGACGAGCGGGCCGGGAAAGTGGGTCCCAATTATGGCGCCGGATCGCCGTCGCCATCAACGCCCAGGGCCGGAAGGGGGCGGATGCCCCCTGCTCTCAGCGCGCCACGCGACGGCGGTTGCGGTCCTGCACCGGCTGGTAGGCGATGCGTGCGTGATAGGCGCAATAGGGCATGCCGGTCTTGGTCCGGCTGCCGCAGTAGAAGAAGTCCGACTTGCCGGGCTCGCCCACCGGCCAGCGGCAGGTGAACTCGGTGAGGTCGAGAATGGTGCAGCGCTCGGCCATCGGGATGACATTGGCGACCGGATCCGGCAACTCGACCGGCTCGGGCTCGACCATGGGCCGCATCACCGCGGCCAGCGCGGTGTTGCCGACCACCACCGGGCGGGAACCGCCGCTCGGGGCCGGGCGCGGCTTGCGCTGGCGGGGCGTGTTCGAGGCGATCGCCTTGGCGCGGCCCGACAGGCCGAGCCGGTGCACCTTGCCAATGACCGCATTGCGGGTGACGCCGCCAAGCTCGGCCGCGATCTGGCTGGCCGAGAGCCCATCCGCCCAGAGTTTCTTGAGCAGCTCGACGCGCTCGTCCGTCCAGTTCATCGCTCTGCCTCCTTCGCGCCGCCCACAGGGAAGACGGAATCCCTCATCGCTCCGGCCGGGCACTGCCGACCGGATTGAACGCCGCAAACACCACCAGGGAATTGCCGCCGCACGAGATGTCGTATCTGACTGACCAGAGGCTACAATATGCGTAGACTCGCGGCGAGTAGGTTCACGTCCGAAACGATCGTTTTCCCCAGCTAGAGTCCGCGCTGCAACACCACGCTTTCAAGCTGAGTCGGATCAAGGACTTGGCGGCCGCTCACTCTCCCCTCGCGCGGGGTCGATATTGACCGCAAGCCCCTAATCGATAAAATCCACAGCATCGGGTGCCGCCCCCGCAAGGGCGGCACGTTTCGTTTTGGGGCCGGCGCGCGCGCAGCGCAGCGCCGAAAGCTGAGAGAGGGAGGGGCGAGGTGATCACCCCCATCCTGCCGACCTATAATCGTGTCGACCTGGTTTTCGAGCGGGGCGAAGGCGCCTGGCTGTTCACCCGGGACGGGCAGCGATACCTCGATTTCACCGCCGGCATCGCGGTGAACGTGCTCGGCCATGCCCACCCCCACCTCGTGGCGGCGCTGACCGAGCAGGCCGGCAAGCTCTGGCACCTGTCCAACCTGTTCCGCATCGAGGGCGGCGAGCGCCTCGCCGCGCGCCTCGTCGCGGCGACCTTCGCCGACACGATGTTCTTCACCAATTCCGGCGCCGAGGCGCTGGAATGCGCCATCAAGATGGCCCGCAAGTACCATTCCGCGAACGGCCAGCCCGAGCGCGCCCGCATCATCACCTTCGAGGGCGCCTTCCACGGCCGCACGCTCGCCACCATCGCCGCCGGCGGCAACCCGAAATATCTGGAGGGCTTCGGCCCCGCCATGCCCGGCTTCGACCAGGTGCCGTTCGGCGACTTTGAGGCGGTGAAGGCGGCGCTCACGCCGGAGACCGGCGCCATCCTCATCGAGCCCGTGCAGGGCGAGGGCGGCGTGCGGACGGCGCCGTGGGCGTTCCTGCGGGCGCTGCGCGCGCTGTGCGACGAGCACGGCCTGCTGCTCATCCTCGACGAGGTGCAGTGCGGCGTCGGGCGCACCGGCAAGTTCTTCGCCCATGAATGGGCCGGCATCACGCCTGATATCATGGCGGTGGCCAAGGGCATCGGCGGCGGCTTCCCGGTCGGCGCGTGCCTCGCCACGGAAGAGGCCGCCCGGGGCATGACCGCCGGCACGCACGGCTCCACCTATGGCGGCAACCCGCTCGCCATGAGCGTCGCCAATGCGGTGCTCGACGTGGTGCTGGCCGACGGCTTCCTCGACGCCGTGCTGGCGAATGCCACCCGGCTGCGCCAGAGGCTCGCCGAGCTGAAGGACCGCCACCCGGCGGTCATCGCCGAGGTGCGCGGCGAGGGCCTGCTGCTCGGCCTGCGCACGCTGGTGCCGAACACCGAGCTGATCGCCGCCATGCGCGAGGAGCACATGCTCGCCCCGGCGGCGGCCGACAATGTGGTGCGCCTGCTGCCCCCGCTCACCATCGGCGCGGCCGAGATCGACGCGGCGTTCGACAAGCTCGACGCCGCCTGCACCCGCATCGAGGACGGGCTGCGGGCCGGCGCCGCCGCCAAGGGAGCGGCGGCATGAAGCACTTCCTCGATATCGACCTGCTGCCGGCCGACGAGCTTCGTGCCCTGCTCGAACTGTCGAAGGACCTCAAGAGCCGCCGCCACGAGATCGCGGTGGAGAAGCCCTTTGCCGGCAAGGTGCTGGCCATGGTGTTCGACCAGCCCTCGACGCGCACGCGCATCTCCTTCGACGTCGCCATGCGCCAGCTCGGCGGCGAGACCATCATGCTGACCGGCGCGGAGATGCAGCTCGGGCGCGGCGAGACCATCGCCGACACCGCCAAGGTGCTCTCGCGCTATGTCGACGCCATCATGATCCGCATCCTCGACCACAAGGCGCTGGAGGAGCTCGCCGAGCACGCCACCGTGCCGGTCATCAACGGGCTGACGCGCGACTCCCATCCCTGCCAGATCATGGCCGACGTGCTCACCTTCGAGGAGCACAAGGGCCCCATCACCGGGCGCACCGTCGCCTGGACGGGCGACGCCAACAACGTGCTGGTGTCCTGGGTGCAGGCGGCGCAGCGCTTCGACTTCGCGCTCAACGTCGCCACCCCGCCGGAACTGGCGCCGCGCCCCGCGCTGGTGGAATGGGTCCGGGCGAACGGCGCCCGCGTCCGCTTCGGCCACGACGCCGACGCGGCGGTGGAAGGGGCCGACTGCGTCGTCACCGACACCTGGGTGTCTATGGGCGATGCCGAGTATGAGCGCCGGCACAATCTGCTGCGCCCCTATCAGGTCAATGGCGGGCTCATGCGCCGGGCCGCGCCCGACGCCATCTTCATGCACTGCCTGCCCGCCCATCGTGGCGAGGAAGTCACCGACGAGGTGATGGACGGCCCGCAATCGGTGGTGTTCGACGAGGCGGAAAACCGCCTTCATGCGCAGAAGGGCATTCTTGCCTGGTGCCTCGAGGGCGCCAGCGCCTGACGTCTTCCCGAAGGCCCGCACCAGGCGGGCCTTCGCTTCTTCCGGGCCTCCGCTTCTTCCGGACCTTCCCGGCGGGGCCCTCGCGAAACTCGACACGCGCTCCTATATGGGCGGGCGACATGACATCACATCTCCACTCCCCCTCACGCTCGCCCGACGCCCATGCGGTGGACGATCGCGTCACTCCCTTCCACATCGACGGGCTCGATGTGCGCGGGCGCGTCGTGCGCCTCGGTTCGAGCCTCGACGCGGTGCTCGCCCATCACGACTATCCCGCGCCGGTCAAGCGCCTGCTCGGCGAGGCGGTGGCGCTCACCGTCCTGCTCGGCTCGACGCTGAAGATCCAGGGCCGCTTCATCCTGCAGACCCGCACAGACGGGCCGGTCGACCTTCTGGTGGTGGACTTCACCGCCCCGCAGGATGTGCGCGCCTATGCCCGTTTCGACAGTGAGAAGCTCGCCGAAATGCAGGCCGCCCTGCCGCCCGGCTCCGGCTTCGACAGCGGCGCCCTGCTCGGGCACGGCCATCTCGCCATGACCATCGACCAGGGCCTGAGCGTCAACCGCTATCAGGGCGTGGTGGCGCTGGAGGGCGAGGGGCTGGAAGCCGCCGCGCACCAGTATTTCACCCAGTCCGAGCAGATCCCGACGCGGGTGCGCCTCGCCGTCGCCGAGGAGGTGCGCCCCGGCGGCGCCGCCTCCTCCTGGCGGGCCGGCGGCCTGATGGTGCAGTTCCTGCCCTCCGAGGGCGGGCGGGTGCGTCCGGTCGACCTGCATCCGGGCGACGCTCCGGAAGGCACCGAATTGCCCGAGGCGGACGAGGACGACGCCTGGGTCGAGACCCTGTCCCTCATGGGCACGGTGGAGGATCTGGAACTCGTCGACGTGGACCTCTCCAGCGAGCGGCTGCTGTTCCGGCTGTTCCACGAGCGCGGCGTGCGGGTGTTCGACGCCGAGGGCGTGGTCGCCAAGTGCTCCTGCTCGCGCGAGCGGGTGATGAGCGTGCTCGGCAGCTTCACGCCGGAAGAGCGCGGCAGCCTCGTCGAGGACGGCAGGATCGCCGTCACCTGCGAATTCTGCGGCCGAACCTACGGCTTCAAGGCCGAGGAGATCGTGGACACCGTCGAGCCGGATTCCGACGGCGCCTGAGGGGCACCCTTCGTCAGCCCGGACGGGCGCCCTACCCCGCGCATTCCGCGATCAGCCCGCGCAGGAACCGCTCGCAGGCCCTTAGCTGGCTCACCTCGATGAACTCGTCCGGCTTGTGCGCCTGGTCGATCGAGCCCGGCCCGCAGATCACGGTCGGGATGCCCTGCGCCTGGAAGTGTCCACCCTCGGTGGCGTAGGAGACCGCGAAGGTGCGGTTCTGGCCGGCGAGGCGCAACGCCAGCAACTCGGCCTCCGAGCCGGTCTGCGGCGCCAGCGGGGGCACCTTGTAGATGAAATCGGTGAATATCTCCGCTTCCGGCGCCGTCTCCTTCAGCTTCGGCAGCACCACGGTCTGGGCGAAGCGGTCGAAGCGCGCCAGCAGCGCGTCCTCGTCGAAGCCGGGCAGGCCGCGCACATTCCAGCGGATCGCGCATTCGCGCGGCACGATATTGCCGGCGGTGCCGCCATGGATCACCGTCACCTGCACGGTGGAGCTGGGCGGATCGAAGCGGCCGGAAGGGTCGCCGGCCGCGACGAGCTCGGCACGGGCGCGGTCGAGCTCGCCGACCAGTTCGGCCGCCGCGAAGATGGCGTTGGCGCCGAGCTGCGGCATGGAGGAATGCGCCTCGCGCCCGCGCACCGTCGTCACATAGGCCATGCCGGATTTGTGGGCGTCGACCACGCGCATCGAGGTCGGCTCGCCGACGATGCACGCGCGCGGCAGCGGCAGGTCCACGCCCAGCCTGCGCACCGCCGGCACCACGCCCATGCAGCCGATCTCCTCGTCATAGGAGACCAGAAAGTGGATCGGCGTCGCCAGCCGCGCGGCCGTCATCTCGGGCACCATGGCGAGGCAGGTGGCGAGGAAACCCTTCATGTCGCAGGAGCCGCGGCCATAGAGCCGGTCGTCCTTCGGCGTCAGGGTGAAGGGCTCGCTGGTCCAGGGCTGGCCGTCGACCGGCACCACGTCGGAATGGCCGGAGAGGCACACGCCGCCGATTCCGGCCGGGCCGATAGTGGCGAACAGGCTCGCCTTGTCGCCCGCCTCGCTCGGCACGGTCGTGCTCTCGATGCCGAAGGCGGCGAGATAGTCGCGCACGAAGCCGATCAGCTCGAGATTCGAGTTCCGGCTGGTGGTGTCGAAGGCGACCAGATAGGCGAGCAGTTCCTCGGTCGTCGTTCGTCCGGCCAGCATGGAAGATCCTCTTCTCGTCGTCGTGTCAGCATAAGGGGCAAGTGTGGGGTGCGGCTAGCGCCGCCAGAAGCTCGGCAGGAACAGCACCAGCACGGTGAACAGTTCAAGCCGGCCCATCAGCATGCCGAAGGAGAGCAGCCAGATCACGTGGTCGGGCAGGCCCGCGAAGTTCTGCGCCGGCCCCACCACCGGGCCGAGGCCGGGCCCGACATTGGCCACCGCCGTGATCGAGGCGGAAAAGGCCGTGATCAGGTCGAAGCCGAGCCCGTTGATGACGATGCCGATCGTCATGAAGCAGGCAAGGTAGAGGAAGGCGAAGCAGAGCACCGAGGCCACCACGTCGTCGCCGATCGGCTTGCCGCCATAGAGCACGGGGAAGACGCCGCTCGGGTAGATCACCCGCTTGAGGTGCTGCACCAGCGCCGAACCCAGAATCGCGATGCGGAAGCTCTTCATGCCGCCGGCGG
Organism: Ancylobacter sp. TS-1; assembly: GCF_009223885.1. Taxonomy (NCBI): domain Bacteria; kingdom Pseudomonadati; phylum Pseudomonadota; class Alphaproteobacteria; order Hyphomicrobiales; family Xanthobacteraceae; genus Ancylobacter; species Ancylobacter sp. TS-1. The sequence goes on along the minus strand of NZ_CP045144.1, from coordinate 3,229,048 downwards.
TCGAGCCGGTGCAGGCGCCGAGGAACAGCAGGATGAAATAGAGCGCGTCGGTCGGCGGGCCCCAGTTCGTGAAGTCCGCCGCGACGAAGCCGGTGGTGGACATGATCGAGACGACGTTGAACAGCGCCTGCCGCAGCGCCGTCTCGCCCTGCGCGATGCCGCCGAACACCTGTTGCAGCATGGAGACGAGGGTGAACAGCGCCACCAGCGTCAGGAACAGCCGCACCTCGGCATTGGCGAACAGCCGGCTGAAATCGCCCGCCAGCACGCGCACATAGAGCACGAAGGGCAGCGAGCCGGAGAGCATGAAGAACACCGCCGCATATTCGATGGCGGCGCTGTGGAAGTAGCCGATGGAGGCGTCATGGGGAGCGAAACCGCCGGTCGAGATGGTCGCCATCGCATAGGCCACCGCATCGAACACGCTCATGCCGAGCGCGGCATAGACCCCCGCGCAGGCAAGCGAGAGGATGACATAGGTGCCGAGGATGCCCTTGGCCATCTGCGCGGCGCGCGGCAGCATCTTCTCCGACTTGTCGGAGGATTCGGCGCGGAAGAGCTGCATGCCGCCGATCTGCATCATCGGCAGCAGCGCGATCGCCAGCACGATGATGCCGATGCCCCCGTACCAGTGCAGGAAGGCGCGCCAGATCAGGACGCCCGGCGGGCGCTGGTCGAGATTGGTGATGACGGTGGCGCCGGTGGTAGTGAGCCCGCTCATCGCCTCGAAATAGGCGTCGACGAAAGGCAGGTCGGTCTGCGCCCACATGAAGGGGATCGCCGCGAAGGCCGAGAGCAGCACCCAGCTCGCTGCCGTCAGCACGAAGGCCTGCCGCAGGTCGAGCCGCTGCACCTGGCTGGAGCGCCCCGCCAGCCACAGCGACAGGCCGACGAAGGAGGTGATGACCGCGGCGGCGGCATAGACCACGAAGTCGCGCTGGCCGGCGACCAGGTCGACCAGCGCCGGAATCATCATGGTCGTGCCGAGAATGGCGAGCAGCACGCCGATGATGGCGGCGATCGGGCGCAGGTCGATCACGGGATGAAGGAACCGTTCAGCACGGCGGGACGCTCGGCGGCAGGAGGTGGACGCCCGGCGGGGCGATTCACCATAGCCGCTTCGCCGGAGCGCCGAAAGCCGAAGCGGCAGCCGCCCACCGCCAGAGTTCGCGGCCACGCCGCGCCGGGCGCGCGCTAGTTCAGTGTGCGCGCCGCGCCCGGCACGTCGAGCGAGAAGGCCGGCACCTCGGCCTCGAAATCCTCGCCCCGGTCGGTCGACAGGTTGTAGCTGCCTTCCATGATGCCGGTGGAGGTCGGCAGCGGCACGCCGCTCGTATATTCGAAATGCGCGCCCGGCGGCAGCACCGGCTGCTCGCCGACCACGCCGGGGCCGCGCACCTCCTGCACCCGGCCCAGCGCATCGGTGATGATCCAGTGCCGTGACCTGAGCTGCACCGTGTCGGCGCCGAGATTCACGATCTCGACCGTATAGGCCCAGAAATACTGGCTGCGGTCGGGATCGGACCGCTCCGGCGCGAAGCGCGGCGTCACCGTCACCTGTACGCCTCTGGTCGTCGCCCGATACATGGTCCACCTCCCGGCGCCCGTGATCGGACCCGTGCCACCAATGAACGGCGTTTGCCGCGCGAGATCAAGGCGGTAGCCCTTCACGAGGATGTTGGCGCCGCCGCTTTTCCCCGGCCCTCGCGGTATCGGGAAGCCGCCGGCGGCGCCGTTGCCGTCACACCGCCTTCAGCGCGCGGGTCACGTCGTCGGTCAGGTCGTCGACATGCTCCAGCCCGACCGAGAGCCGCACCATGCCGTCGGAGATGCCCATCTCGGCGCGCGCCTCCGGCGTGAAACGCTGGTGCGTGGTGGTGGCGGGGTGGGTGATCAGGCTCTTGGCATCGCCGAGATTGTTGGAGATGCGCACCACCTTCAGTTCGTTGAGGAAGCGGAAGGCACCCGCCTTGCCGCCCTCGATCTCGAAGGTGACGAGCGTGCCGCCACCGCGCATCTGGCGCTTCGCCAGGGCGTGCTGGGGATGGTCGGCCCGATACGGGTAGATCACCTTGCCGATGCCCGGCAGGCCGGCGAACCGATCGGCCAGCGTCGTCGCGCTCGCCTGCGAACGCTCGACGCGCAGCGGCAGGGTCTCCAGCCCCTTCAGCATCACCCAGGCGTTGAACGGCGAGACCGAGGGGCCGGTCTGGCGCAGGAACACCTGCAGATGATCGGCGAGGAACTTCTCCGAGCACAGGATGATGCCGGCCAGGCACCGGCCCTGCCCGTCAATATGCTTGGTGGCGGAATAGACGACGATGTCGGCGCCCAGCGCCAGCGGGCTCTGCAGCATCGGCGTGGCGAACACGTTGTCGACGACCAGCGTCGCGCCCGCCGCCTTCGAGACCTGCGCCACCGCCTCTATGTCGATCAGCTCCAGCGTCGGATTGGTCGGGCTCTCCAGGAAGAACACCTTCGTCTCCGGCCGCACCGCCGCCTTCCAGGCCGCGATGTCGGTGCCGTCGACCAGCGTTGCCGCGATGCCGAAGCGCGGCAGCAATTCCTCGATCACATAGCGGCAGGAGCCGAACAGAGCGCGCGCCGCCACCACATGGTCGCCGGCCTTGAGCTGGCACAGCAGCGCCGCCGTCACCGCCGCCATGCCCGAGGCGGTGGCGCGGGCGACTTCCGCCCCTTCCAGCAGCGCCATGCGGGTCTCGAACATCGCCGCCGTCGGGTTCGAGTAGCGCGTGTAGATGAAGCCGGGATCCTCGCCCTTGAAGCGGGCCTCGGCCTGCTCGGCGGTGTCGTAGACATAGCCCTGGGTGAGGAACAGCGCCTCGGAGGTCTCGCCGAAGGGCGAGCGCAGGATCCCGCCCTGCACGAGACGGGTGTCGGGCCGAAGCTGGGCGATCTCGGCGGGGGAAAGCTTGTCGTTCTGGCTCATCGGGCGGCTCCGGTATCCTGCACAGACCGGGAACGCCCACGCGCATGCGCTGCGCGGCCCCGACCTTTTTAGCAACCTTGTTTAGCGTGGCGGCAAGCCGGCCGGCTCAAATGACCACGTTCGAAAGCTTCGCTTACTCCCGCACCGGACTTGGCGTCAAGGGGCGCGTCCGGTAAAGCGAACGGGGCCTTGGCTCAACTCAAGGCGATCCTTTTCGGCAGCGGAGCGACGGGCGTGGCGGATTCAGGTCTGATGGGCGAGGGCATCCTGCCGGGCCATGCCATCGAGGCGCTGGCGGGGCGCGGCGCGATCACCGCCGCCCGCCCCTTCGATGCCGATCAGGTGCAGCCCGCCAGCCTCGACCTGCGGCTGGGGCCGACCGCCTGGCGCATCCGCGCCAGCTTCTTGCCCGGCCCCGGCGAGAGCGTGGCGGACCGCCTCGCGCGCCTCGCCCTGCACACGCTCGACCTCACCTCCGGCGAGGTGCTGGAAACCGGCTGCGTCTATCTGGTCGAGCTGGAGGAGGCGCTGGCCCTGCCCTCCGACATCGCCGCTTCGGCCAACCCCAAGAGCTCCACCGGCCGGCTGGACGTGTTCACCCGCGTCATCGCCGACCGCGCGCGCGCCTTCGACATCGTGCCCGCCGGCTATGAGGGGAAGCTCTATCTCGAAATCAGCCCGCGCACCTTCCCGATCCTGGTGCGGCGCGGCTCGCGGCTGTCGCAGATCCGCTTCCGGCGCGGCGACGCCCGGCTGGACGAGGAGGCGCTGGGCGCGCTCAATCTCGCGGAGACGCTGGTCGACAGCGCGACGCCGGACACCACCGGCGGCGGCATCGCGGTGAGCGTCGACCTGTCGGGCGCCGGCTTCGGCGGCCTGCTTGGTTTCCGCGCCAAGCACCATACCGGCCTGATCGACGTCGACCGCCGCGCCGCCTGCGACGTCGAGGACTATTGGGAGCCGCTGTTCACCCGCGGCCGGCGCGAGCTGGTGCTGGACCCCGACGCCTTCTACATCCTCGCCTCCAAGGAAGCCGTGCACGTGCCGCCCGGACACGCGGCGGAGATGGTGCCGTTCGATCCGCTGGTGGGCGAGTTCCGCGTGCATTACGCCGGCTTCTTCGACCCCGGCTTCGGCCACGCGGCCGCCGGCGGCCATGCCAGCCCGCATCACGGCGCCCGTGCCGTGCTGGAGGTGCGCTCGCGCGAGGTGCCGTTCATCCTGGAGGACGGCCAGATCGTCGGCCGGCTGGTCTATGAGCGCATGCTGGAGCGCCCGCGCACCCTCTATGGCGAGGGGCTCGGCTCGAACTATCAGGCGCAGGGACTGAAGCTCTCCAAGCATTTCCGGCCGTGGACGCGGGACTGAGGCTGGGCGGCCCCCGCCAAACTCATCACCTAGCCTGACGGCGACTGGCTAACGGCAGCCCCAGTTGACGCGCTGGATCAGTCGAGGATCGCGCAGCGATCCCATGCAAGATGATTCAAAGCTCGTGACGCGCCATGATATAACAATAATCTATTGAGAGGAAAAATATATGAGCGCCAAAGACGATCAAATTAAAATTCTTAATTATCTATATATACGTCTTAATTCTGGAGATAAAAGATATTGTACTATTCCAACAATAAAAAAATATACAGGATTAGAAAATAATAATCAATATATATTGACACTTACGGATGATCTCGAGTCATCCGGACTCATAATCACCCGCCAAGCATATCAAATGTCCGGTGGTCGATTATTTCAAATTACTGCAGCCGGGTTCGACGCCGTACAGCGGGGTGATATTCCTGTCCGTGCAGACAGCGCGGCATGGACCGGTCGCTTTAATTTATCTGAATATCAAAAATCTGAGATTCGTCGAATTCTCAGAGAGATTCGATTAGTCATCGAATCAGCCAAGCTGTCAAACGCTCATACAGCTAACGCTATGGCATTAATAGAATCTGCTGAAAAACTTATCGAAACTCCAGACCCGCTCTGGCCTGAAATCATGCGTCTCTTGCGCTCCCCTACGCTCGCCGGGGTAACGGGAATCGCCGGTCTTTTGATGGCAATCGTGCAGATCCTGATGGCAGCAGCTTCTAGCTAGGTGTTCTAGTTGGCGGACGATGGGCCGTCGTTGAAAATTTCGATACCGCCAGGTCGCCGCAACGCTAACCTCAAGGCCGAAATGCGGTTGGGATATGACTAACCCATAGCGGCCGTATTTCGGCCGCCAAAGGCCAATCGCTTCACTCCGGCCGGGATGACGGCTTCTTTAGATCGCGCGGCGCCCCCTCACCCCGCCGGCGGGTCGCGCCCTTCCACGAAGGCGCGGATCAGATGATGCGCGATCGCCATGGGCGGGGGCGCGATCAGTCCGTCCGGGTGGGTACGGTCGAGCAGCAGGCGCACCTCGTCGCGGTGGAACCAGCGCGCCGCCTCGATCTCGTTCGGGTCGACGGTGATGGCGCGCGAGGCGCCCTGCGCGTGAAAGCCGATCATCACCGACATCGGGAACGGCCAGGGCTGGGAGGCGAGGTAGCGCACCGCGCCGGTGGCGACGCCGGTCTCCTCCATGGTCTCGCGCCGCACCGCCTGTTCGAAGGTCTCGCCCGGCTCGACGAAGCCGGCGAGGCACGACCACATGCCCGGCGCGAAGCGGGCCGAACGCCCCAGAAGGCACTCGTCGCCGTCCACCGTCAGCATGATGACGACCGGATCGGTGCGCGGGAAATGCTGCGAGCCGCAATGCGGGCATTCGCGCCGCCAGCCGGCCTCGCCGACCACCAGCCGTTCCCCGCAATTGGAGCAGAAGCTGCGCCGCGCATGCCAGGCGATCATCGCCTTGGCGGTGGCGAGCTGGCCGATCTCGTCCGCGCTCACCAGCTCCTGCACGGCGATGGAGCGCAGATCGGTGACGAACAGGTCCTCGCGCTCGGCCAGCACCGCGAGCGCGGCGGCGTGCAGCGGCAGCACGAAATGCGGGGTCTCGCCGTCGAGGCCGAGCAGGCAGGCCTCGCCCGTGCGCCCGCCGAGCGCGACGGCCTCGCCCAGCGGGAACAGCGCCTCGAACGCGCCCTTGCCTTCGCCCATGCCGGGCCGGCGCTTCAGCACGAGGCTGTCGCCGGCGACGAGGCAGGCGCGGGCGTGCGGATCGGCGAGCATCGCCTCCGCCTCGCCGCGCCGCAGGCTCGCCCGGTCCAGCCGCGAGCCGACATAGCCGAGATGGGGCCACTCCCCCAGCGTGTGCGTCGCCATCAGGCGGCTTCCAGTGCGCTGCGCAGCCGCGCCACCGTCAGCATCGCCTGCGGCGCCGCATAGGTCCGGCGCTCGCCCACGCCCCAGACCGGCCCCGGCCAGGCCGGATCGCCGGTAAAGCGGGCGATGACATGGATGTGGAGCTGGCGCACCTGATTGCCGAGCGCGGCGACGTTCAGCTTGTCGCAGTTCGTCAGCGCCTTCAGCGCCCGGCTCACATGGTCGATCTCGGCGGTGAGCGTCGCGCGCGAGGAGCCCTCCAGCTCGATCAGCTCGGAAAGCCCCGGCCGGCGCGGCACCAGGATGGCCCAGGGAAAGCGGGCATCGTCCATCAGCCGCACGCTGGCAAGCGCGAGGTCGATCACCGGGAAGGTGTCGGCCTCGAGGCGCGGATCGAGAGAAAAGGCTGTGTCGCTCATCGCCGCCAGCGGCTCCGGTGCCCGGCCGAACTGCGGGCGCGGCCAAGCTATAGCGCCGGCCGCCCGCTCCCGCCATCGCCGGCGGGCGGGGCAGGCTCCCGCCCTCGGCAATTGTCGCCGGCCGCGCCTTGTCCTAGTGATGGACGAGGCGTTCCCCCCGGCGCCGCGTAGGTGAAGTGACCCGCCATGAGCCTGAATATCCCGGCCGATGCCGTGCGCCGTACCGCCATGCCGGTGCTGGTCGCGCTCAGCGCGGCGCATTTCCTCAACGACATGATCCAGTCGCTGATCCCGGCGATCTACCCGATCATCAAGGCCTCCTACGCGCTCGATTTCGGCCAGATCGGCATCATCACGCTGGCCTTCCAGATATCGGCCTCGCTGCTTCAGCCGCTGATCGGCATGTATACCGACCGCTACCCGCTGCCCTATTCCACCGTGGCGGGCATGGGCTTCACCCTCGTCGGGCTGGTCGGGCTGGCCTATGCGGGCTCCTACCCGCTGCTGCTGGTGGCGGCCGCGTGCGTGGGCATCGGCTCCTCGATCTTCCACCCCGAGGCGACGCGCATGGCGCGCCGCGCCTCGGGCGGGCGCCACGGCTTCGCGCAGGGCCTGTTCCAGGTCGGCGGGCAGTTCGGCGGCTCGATCGGCCCGCTGCTGGCCGCCTTCATCATCGTGCCGAACGGCCAGTCGAGCCTCGCTTGGTTCTGCGCCGCCGCGCTCATCGCCATGCCGCTGCTGGGCTGGACCGCGAGCCACCGCGCACTCGCGACGCCGACCCGCCGGCCGGGGCATGCGCATGAACCGGAGGTGGCGCACCGGCCCTTCCGCGAGGTGGCCTTCCCGCTCGCCATCCTCATCGTGCTGCTGTGCTCGAAGACCGCCTACACGGCGAGCTTCACCTCGTTCTACACCTTCTACCTGATCGAGCGTTTCGACGTGTCGGTGCAGACCTCGCAGGTGATGCTGTTCCTGTTCCTCGTCTCCTCGGCCGCCGGCGTGCTGTTCGGCGGCATGCTGGGCGACCGCATCGGGCGCAACAAGATCATCTGGTTCTCGATCCTCGGCGCCCTGCCCTTCACGCTGATGCTGCCTCATGTCGGGCTGGTGTGGACGGGCGTGCTGACCGTCATCATCAACCTCGTGATGTCGAGCGCCTTCGCCGCCATCCTCGTCTACGCCATCGAGCTGATGCCGCACCGCATCGGGCTGATCGGCGGCTTCTTCTACGGGCTGGTGTTCGGCCTCGGCGGGCTGGCGGCGGCGGCGCTCGGGCTTTTCGCCGACCGCCACGGCATCGACGCGGTGTATCAGGTCTGCGCCTTCCTGCCGGCCTTCGGCCTGCTCGCCTTCCTGCTGCCGAGCCTGCGCGGCGCACGGTCGGCGTAACTGCGCCCCGGCACCCGGTAACGGGCGCCGGCAACTCAACCCTTCCGAAGGCCCCGACATGAGCGAACTGCGCACTCTCTACCCGCCGATCGAACCCTTCGAGAGCGGCATGCTCGATGTGGGCAACGGCCATTCCATCTATTGGGAACGCGTCGGCACAAGGGGCGCCAAGCCGGCGGTGTTCCTGCATGGCGGGCCGGGCGGCGGGCTGATGCCGAACCAGCGGCGCCTGTTCGATCCCGCCCGCTACGACGTCATCCTGTTCGACCAGCGCGGCTGCGGGCGCTCCACCCCCCATGCGGAGCTGGAGGCCAACACCACCTGGCATCTCGTCGCCGACATCGAGCGGCTGCGCGAGACATTCGGGTTCCAGAAATGGCAGGTCTTCGGCGGCTCCTGGGGTTCGACGCTGGCGCTCGCCTATGCCGAGACCCATCCCGAGCGGGTGTCCGAGCTGATCCTGCGCGGCGTCTACACCGTCACCCGCTCCGAGCTCGACTGGTACTACCGCTTCGGCGTGTCGGAGATGTTCCCCGACAAATGGGAGGGCTTCCTCGCCCCGCTGGAGACGCCCGAGGAGCGCGCCGACCCGGTGCGCGCCTATCGCGCCCTGCTCACCGGGGCCGACGAGGCGAAGAAGCTGGCCGCCGCGAAGGCATGGTCGATCTGGGAGGGCGAGACCATCACCCTGCTGCCCGAGCCGGCGACCGCCGACGCCTTCCATGACGGCCATTTCGCGCTCGCCTTCGCCCGCATCGAGAACCACTATTTCTTCCACGATGCGTGGCTCGGCGACCGCCAGCTCCTGAACGACGCGCACCGGCTCAGGGGCATTCCCGGCGTCATCGTGCACGGGCGCTACGACATGCCCTGCCCGGCGCGTTATGCGTGGGAGCTGCACAAGGCCTGGCCCGAGGCGGAGTTCCACCTGATCGAGGGCGCCGGCCATGCCTATTCCGAACCCGGCATCCTCGACCGCCTGATCCGCGCGACGGATAAATTCGCCGGCTAATAAAATACGGGGAGGCCACCCATGACCCGCCTTTCACGCCGCGCGCTGCTGGCATCCGCCCTGCTGCCGGTCGCCGCCGCCGCCCTTTGCCCCTCCCGCGCCCAGGCGGCGGAGGATGCCGGGCTCGAGCGCCTCGCCGGGCCGGCCCTGCGCGCGCTGATGAAAGCCAACGGGATTCCCGGCCTCGTGCTCGGCGTCACCCGCGAGGGGCGGCACGCCACCGTCGCGCTGGGCGTCACCGCGCGCGAGCGGGGGCGCCCCGTCATGGCCGACACGCTGTTCGAGCTCGGCTCGGTGAGCAAGACCTTCACCGTGGCGCTCGCCGCGCTGGCCGCCGAACGCGGCCGGCTGGACCTTTCCGCCCCGCTCGGCGTGGCACTGCCGGAGGTGGCGGGCACGCCGTTCGGTGCGCTCACCGCCATCGACCTCGCCACCCACGCCACCGGCGGCATGCCGTTGCAGCTTCCCGACGGCATTCGCAGCGAGGCGGCATTGCTCGGCTGGCTGAGGGAATGGCGCCCGGCCGCCCCGCCGGCGACACGGCGCTCCTACTCCAATGTCAGCATCGGCGTGCTCGGCCTCCTCGCCGCGCGGGCCTTCGGCACCTCCTTCGCCCGCGCGGCGGAGGGCGAGCTTTTCGCGCCGCTGGGGCTGAAGAGCGCCTTCATCGAGGTGCCGGCGGGAGCGAAGGCGCGCTACGCCATGGGCTACAACAAGGCGAACGCGCCGGTGCGCGTGACCCCGGCGCTGCTGGAGCCGGAAGCCTATGGCGTGAAGTCCACCGCCGCCGACATGCTCGCCTTCCTCGACGCCCAGCTCGGCGCGGCGCGCGTACCGGAGGAACTGGCCCGCGCCCTCGCGCGCACCCATACCGGCTATTTCGAGACCGCCGACTATGTGCAGGAGATGATCTGGGAGCGCTATCCCTGGCCGGTCGGGCTCGACCGCCTGCTCGCCGGCAATGCGCTGGATATGGCGCTCAAGCCGCAGCCCATCGCCCGGCTCGACCCGCCGCTGGCGCCGGTGCCCGCCTCCTATGTCAACAAGACCGGCTCCACCTCCGGCTTCGGCTGCTACGCCGTCCTGCTGCCGGCGCGCCGTCTCGGCATCGTGTTGCTCGCCAACCGCAACTATCCCAATGCCGAGCGGGTGAAGGCGGTCTACGCGTTGCTGGCGGCGCTGGGGGAGGGCTAGGCGCGGCACAGGGGCGGCGACGCCCCCTTGCATCGTGCCCGCATCTGACCGATATAGGCGGCGGGAGGTTGGCGGTGGACGAGCCACTCGCCAACCGGGTCAGGTCCGGAAGGAAGCAGCCCCAACGAGCCCGGATCGGGTCTCTGTCCAGCCTCCCACCCTATCCCCACATTGCGGCCGACCACGCGCCCGGCTTTCCGAGCGGACGCCGCCGCGTGTCGGAGCGCCGTCATCCCGGCCGGGCGAAGCGAGAGCCGGGATCGCGTGCCGCTCCTTTCGAAGCCGCCCCTGCGCCGCCCCCTCGGAACGTTCCGGTCCAGCTCCGACAACGATCCCGGATCGGCCTGCGGCCGTCCGGGATGACGATCGGCGGGAGCCCGACGATGGCCCGGAAGCTCCCCGTCGCCATCCCGTCCCCGGAAAATTCCCGCTCGCGTCGTCGCGGCGTTGCGCCCTTCGCGCCTGGCGATGCTATGTAAGGGCCATGAACGCCGACAGCCCGGATACACCCGACCTGACGCACACGGCCGATGACGGGTCGGGCTTCGATCTCGGCCCGCTCCCGGCCGTACCGGCCGCGGCTCCCGCGTCGAACACCCCCTATCGCGTGCTCGCGCGCAAATACCGGCCGCAGACCTTCGCCGACCTGATCGGTCAGGAGGCGATGGTCCGCACGCTGTCCAACGCCTTCACCTCCGGGCGGATCGCGCAGGCCTACATCCTCACCGGCGTGCGCGGCGTCGGCAAGACCACCACCGCCCGCATCCTCGCCCGCGCGCTCAATTACGAGCCGGCCGACGGGCCGGCGGGTGGTGGCGCGCCCACCCTCGACATGCCCGTGCTCGGCCGCCACTGCCGCGACATCATCGAGAGCCGCCATGTCGACGTGCAGGAGATGGACGCCGCCTCCAACACCGGCATCGGCGACATCCGCGAGATCATCGAGGCGGCGCGCTACAAGCCGGTGCTGGCGCGCTACAAGGTCTTCATCATCGACGAAGTGCACATGCTCTCCACGGCGGCCTTCAACGGGCTGCTGAAGACGCTGGAAGAGCCGCCCGAGCATGTGAAGTTCATCTTCGCCACCACCGAAATCCGCAAGGTGCCGGTCACGGTGCTCTCGCGCACGCAGCGCTTCGACCTGCGCCGCGTCGAGGCCGGCACGCTGGCCCGGCACCTGCGCGCCATCTGCGAGGCGGAAGGCGTCGGCATCGACACCGAGGCGCTCAGCCTCGTCGCCCGCGCGGCGGAAGGCTCGGTGCGCGACGCGCTCTCGCTGCTCGACCAGGCCATCGCCCATTCCGGCGGCCAGTCTGCGGGCGGCATGGTCCATGGCGAGCAGGTGCGCGCCCTGCTCGGCCTCGCCGATCGCGGCCGCGTCATCGACCTGTTCGGGGCGCTGATGAAGGGCGATATCGGGCAGGCGCTGACCGAGCTGCGCGAGCAGTACGATTCCGGCGCCGACCCGGCGGTGGTGATCGCCGACCTCGCCGAGTTCACCCATCTCGTCACCAAGCTGAAGATCCTGCCCGAGACCGCCGACGACCCCGCTTTGGTGGAAGCCGAGCGCACGCGCGGGCGCGATTTCGCCAGGGGCCTGTCCATGCGCGTGCTGGCGCGGGCGTGGCAAATGCTCACAAAGGGGCTCGCCGAGGTGCAGCAGGCGGCCAAGCCCATGCAGGCGGCCGAGATGGTGCTGGTGCGCCTCGCCTATGCGAGCGACCTGCCGACCCCGGACGAGGCGCTGCGGCGCCTGCGCGACGGGGCTGGCGAAGCACAAGCCGGCCGGTCGGCGCCTCCTGCACCCTCCTCGCCCGCCCCCTCGGGCGGCGGCGGCGGCGGAGGGGGCGGCGCCTCGGCCATGGCGGCGACCGCGCCGCGCGCCTTCCCCGCGCCGCAGAGCGCCCCGAACGCCGCGCCGAGCGCCTCCGCCAGCCATCTCTCGGTCGCCGCGCGCGGCACGCCGCGCCCCGCCGCCGCCCCTTCGCCGGCGGAAGCGGCGCCCGGCGTCGGCATCGCCACCTTCGAGGACCTGATCCCGCTCGCCGTCGCCAAGCGCGACCTGCGCATGAAGTTCGCGCTGGAAAACCATGTCCGCCTCGTCGCCTTCGAGGACGGAAAGCTGGAGGTGGCGCTCGCCCCCGGCGGCTCGCCGAACGTGGTTCAGGAGTTGCAGTCGAAGCTTTCCGAATGGACCGGGCGGCGCTGGCTGGTGGCGATTTCGCGCGAGGAGGGCGAGCCCACGCTGGCCGAGCGCGCCGCCGCCCAGCGCGACGCCATGATGACCGGCGTGCGCGCCGACCCGCTGGTGGCCGCCGCGCTGGCGCGCTTTCCCGGCGCGTCCATCGTGGATGTGCGCACCAACGCCCCCGACGAGCCGGAGGCCGGCTTCATGAACGATGCCGACCTGATCGCCGCCCGCGAGGACGGCCCGGGGCCGGACGACGAGATCGAGTTCTGAACAGGAGTCCCGAATGAAAGACCTTCTCGGCATCATGTCCAAGGTGAAGGAGATGCAGGCCAAGATGGAGCAGCTCCAGGCCGAGCTCGACACCATCGAGGTCGACGGCGCGGCGGGCGGCGGGCTCGTCAATGTGCGCCTCACCGCCAAGGGCGCGCTGAAGTCGGTGCGCGTCGACCCGAGCCTGCTCAATCCCGACGAGGCCGAAATCGTCGAGGACCTGATCGTCGCCGCCCATGCGGATGCGCGCGCCAAGGGCGAGCGTCTGGTGCAGGAGAAGACGCAGGCGCTGACCGCCGGCCTGCCGATCCCGCCCGGCATGAAGCTGTTCTGAGGCGCGCCCCGCGCTTCTCTTGGTCGTGAGAAGTCGCTGAACGTCATCCCGGCCGAAGCGCAGCGGAGAACCGGGATCGTGTGCCGTGCCTTGCCGGGCAGCGGTCCCGGATCGGCCTTCGGCCGTCCGGGATGACGCGCCTTCAGGCAAGGCGCTGATCGAAACGATGCGCCGGCTCCCTCTCCCCGACGGGGAGAGGGATAGAAAGCCGGCCAGGACGGCGTTCAGCGTCCGCCCGCCTGCTCCACGATCGCCATCACCGCCGCCGCGATCGCCCCGGCCTGCGCGATGAGCGGGCGCTCGATCCGTCCGTAGAGGGTGAACACCGCCGGCTGCACCACGCAGCCGAGCGCCAGCGCGCTGGCGAGGCCGACGCGCCCGGAAGGCACGCCGGCGCCGCGTATGAGCCGCGCCACCGCCTCCACCACATTGGCCTCGGCCTGCTGCGGCACATGGGCGAGATGGGCGTGCTGGTGGATCAGGAGATAGGCGAACAGCGCCGGCTCGGCGTCGAACATCCGGCAGGCGAGTTCCACCACCGCCGCGACCTTCGCGCCGAACGCCTCCCCGCGCGCCTCGATGGCGCAGATCTCGCGGGCGAGCGCGGCGTAGCGGGTGAGGAACAGCTCGCGCGCCAGTTCGTCCTTCGAGGAGAAATGGCGATAGAGCGCGCCCTCGCTGACCCCGACCTTCTCGGCGATGTCGCGCACCGACGTGCCGTCGACGCCCTTGCGGGCGAAAAGCTCCAGCGCCGCCGCCTCGATGCGCGCGCGCGTGTCGGCGCCCACCCGCCCGCGCCGCGCGCCGCCGGCGGGGGCAGGGGCGAGGGCGCCCGGCGGCGTGCTCACGCGCTGCCTCCACCCGCCACGGCGCGGGCGGCGATGGCTTCGAGCGCGAGAACGCGCGCCCGGGTGAAGTCCACCTTGCCGGAGCCGAGCAGCGGCAGTTCGTCCATCGCCATGATTTCGGAGGGAATCATCAGCTCGGTCGCCCCGCTCTCGCGGCCGAACTCCTGCATCGTCGCGCGGGACAGGTCGGGCGTGGTGGTCATCAGGATCACCCGCTCGCCGCGCCGGGGATCGGGCACCGCGACCGTCACGTGCTGGCCATCCGGCCGCAGCGCCGCCGCCATGGCGTCGACGGCGGCGAGCGAAATCATCTCGCCGGCGATCTTGGCGAAGCGCTTCACCCGGCCGCGAATGGCGACGAAGCCCTCCTCGTCGAGGGCGACGATGTCGCCGGTGTCGTACCAGCCGTGCTCCGGCGGCTCCAGCACGCCGGGGGCCTCGGCGCGGACATAGCCGAGCATCACGTTGGGCCCGCGCACCTGCAGGCGCCCGCCATCCTCGATGCCCGTCACCGGCTCAAGCCGGTGGTGGATGCCCGGCAGCATCCGCCCCACCGTGCCGACGCGGTTGAACATCGGCGTGTTCACCGCCAGCACCGGCGCGCATTCGGTGACGCCGTAGCCTTCGAGAATGCGGTGGCCGAACTTCTCCATCCACACCCGCCGCGTCTCCGCCTTCACCGGCTCGGCGCCCGCCACCACGAAGCGCAGCGAGCGGAAATCGTAGGGGTTGGCGGTGCGGGCATAGCCCATGAGGAAGGTGTCGGTGCCGACGATGGCGGTGGCGTTGGTGGCGTAGACCAGTTCTGGGATGATCCGGTAGTGCAGCGGCGAGGGGTAGAGATAGGTCTTCAGCCCCGACACCATCGGCAGCACCAGCCCGCCGGTGAGCCCGAAGGAATGGAAGACGGGCAGCACGTTGAACATGATGTCGGCGGGCGAGAAGTCGATGCGCGCCGCCACCTGCGCCACATTGGTCAGCATGTTGCGGTGGGAGAGCACGACGCCCTTGGGCGTGCCCTCCGAGCCGGAGGTGAACAGCACGAAGGCCGGCTCGTCCGGGTCCGCCGGCTTCGGCGCCGGCAGCGGCAGCATCGCCTTGATCTTGTCGGTGGTGGTGACGGAGGCGCGGATGTCCTCGCTCATCAGCACCCGCACATGCTTCGAAAGCTCGGCGACCTCGGCCTCCAGCCGGGCCTTCTCGACGAAGGCGCGCGAGGCGATGACGACCTTCACCTCCGCCGCCTTGCAGGCCAGCACCAGATTGGAGGGGCCGGCGGTGTAGTTCAGCATCACCGGCACGCGGCCATGGCGCGAGAGGCCGAGCAGCACGACGGCGACGCCGGCGGCGTTGGGCAGCAGCACGCCGACCTTCTCGCCGCGCGCCGTCTCGCGCGCCAGCTTGTCGCCGAGGATCCGCACGCCCAGCAGCAGCTTGCGATAGGACAGGATGGTGCCGAGCGGGTCTTCCAGCACGATCCGCCCCATGCCGAGCCGCACCGCCGCCTCCTCAACCGCCTGATAGACGGTCATGCCGGTGTGGCTGGTCTCGAAGACGAGATCGCTCATCACGTCATAGAGCGCCGCCCCGGCGGCACGCCGGCGCTTGCGGCCCAGAAGCTGCTTGTCGACCTCCAGCCGGCGCGGCGGCAGGATGGTGACGCGCACCTTGGGGAACAGGCGCTTGCGGGTCTGGTGGCTGTCGAGGCGGGAGAAATAGGTCTGCTCCAGCCCCTCGATGCGCACCGGCACCACCGGCGCGTCGGCCTTGTCGGCGACCAGCGCCGAGCCGTCATAGATCTTCATGATCGAGCCGGTGACGGTGATGCGCCCCTCGGGGAAGATCACCAGCTGCTCGCCCTGCTGCACCTGCCGGATCAGGTCGCGGGTCGCCATCGGCTTGGTCGGGTCGAGCGGGAAGGCGCGCACCAGCTTGAGGAAGGGCTTCACCCACCATTTCTCGGCGATGGCGCGGTCGACCGCGAAGACGGGGTCGTTGTCGAGCAGCGCCATGATCAGCGGCGCGTCGAGAAAGCTCACATGGTTGATGGCGATCACCGAGCCGGGGCCGGCGGCCTTGAGATGCTCGGCCCCCGTCACCTCGACGCGGAACAGCACCCGGAACACGATCTGGATCAGGTCGCGCAGCACCTGCCCCTGAAAGGCGCGCCCGGCGAGGATCGCCGCGACGAAGCAGCAGGCGCCGATCAGCATCAGCAGCGCCGGGGCGCCGACGCCGGCCATCTGCAGGCCGGCCACCACCACGGCCCCCACCACCATGAAGGCGGCGTTGAGCACGTTGTTGCCGGCGATCACGCGGGCGCGGCGGTCCTCGTCGGCGGCGGCCTGGATATAGGCGAAGGTCGGCACGACGAAGGCGCCGCCGGCCGCGGCGAGGCCGATCAGGCCGATGGCGGCATGCAGGCCCTGCCCGGAGACGAGGAAATCGTACCAGCCCACCGGCACCGGGCCGGGCGCGGCGGCGCTCATCATCAGCGCCAGGTCGAGCGCGAAGACGCCCATGGCGATGCCGGCGGCCGGCACCAGCGCCATCAGGATGCGCCCTTCCGAGAGCTTGGCCGCCAGCGTCGAGCCGATGGCGACGCCGACGGTGAACAGGACGAGGAACAGCGTCACCACGCCCTCCACCCCGCCGATATTCTCCTTCACCAGCGTCGGCAGCAGGGAGAGCACCACCGCGCCGACCAGCCAGAACCAGGAGACCACCAGCGCGCCGCGCCAGATCGGCCGCTCGGCCTTCAGGTCGGCCAGCAGCGTCATGGTGCTGCGCCAGATGTTGCGGTCGATCACCAGATCCGGGGCGCCCGGCAGGGTGCGGGGGATGGCGCGGGCGGACAGCCAGGCGATCACCGCCAGCACGAAGGTGAAGCCGGCCACCGCCCATTCGCCCGTATGGGTGAAGGCCAGCGCGCCCGCCACCGTGCCGCCGAGAATGGCGGCGAAGGTCGCCATTTCGATCAGCGCATTGCCGGAGACCAGTTCGTCCTTGGCCAGATGATCGGGCAGGATGCCGTATTTCACCGGGCCGAACAGCGCGCTGAGCACGCCCATCAGGAACAGGCCGGCGAACAGCATCGGGATCGACTGCAGCACGAAGCCGGCGCTGGCCACCAGCACGATCCAGATCTCGGCGAACTTCACCCGGCGCGCGATCAGCGACTTGTCGTAGCGATCGGCGAGTTGCCCGCCCAGGCTGGAGAACAGGAAGAAGGGCAGGATGAACACACCGCCGGCCAGCGTCACCAGCGCGCCGCCGTTCACATGGGCGATGCCGTAGAGGATCAGCAGCGCCATCGCGTTCTTCACGAAGTTGTCGTTGAAGGCGGCGAAGAACTGACACCAGAATAGCGGGGCGAAGCGCCGAGCCGACATGAGCCGCGTGAACATCGCCGTTTTCCCCGATTCCGTTTTGTCAGTGAACGATCACTTACATAAAAGCGGAAGGGCGTCAAGGAAGCGGCGGGGCGGATGTGCCCTCGGGAATGCCTCTCTTGGGAGTGTGTCTGAGAAGATGGTCGGGGCCCGGCCGGCAAGGCGGTCATCCCGCCGGAGTCGAGCCGTCATCCCGGCGGTAGTGAAGCCGTCATCCCGGCCGAGCGAAGCGAGAGCCGGGATCGCCTGCGGAAGCGGAGAGCGGGGGCGGCACGCGATCCCGGATCGGCCTCCGGCCGTCCGGGATGACGAGCCGAGGGGGACGCTTCAGACCAGCACGCCCGCCAGCGCCGCGACCAGCAGCGCGCCGTCATGCACGCCGAGCTGCAGGCGCGAGGGCGCGCCCTGCCCGTGCAGCATCAGCGTGGTGCCGGCGGTGGCCAGCGACCAGCCGGCGCCAACGGCGAGGAAGGCCGCCGAGATCGCCACCGCGTCGGCGGAAAGGCTGGCGGCCACGGCCGCGCCGAGGCACAGGAGAAGCGCGGCGAGCGCCATCGTTCCGGCGCCGAGGCGTGCGGCCAGCGCGCCGGCGGCGAGCGCGGGCGCGTACATCGCCACCACATGCCAGGCGACGACGCCGGAAATGGTCGGCACACCGACCCCGCAGCCGGCGAGCGAGAGCGGCGCGCCGGCCATGGTGGCGGTCATCGCGCCCCAGGCGAGCGCGGCCAGCAGCGTCGGCGCCACCACCGCCCGCCAGGGCAGCCGTGCGACGGGGGCGGTGGCATCCTTCGCCTCGACCGTGAAGGCCGCGTGCGAGGCGCGCGCTTCCGGCAGCACGACGGCGAAAGCCAGCACGCCGAGCTGGGCGAGGGCGGCGAGGATCAGGGTTCCGGCGAAGGTGTAGGGCGCGAACGCCTCCTCGGCCACGCCGGCCAGCAGCGGCCCGGCAAGGCCGGCCAGCGCCCCGGCGCCGATCAGCCGCGCCACCGCGCGCCCCTGCCCGTCCGGCGCCGCACCGGCGCCGAAGGCCGCCGCATGGCGGTAGAACAGGCCGAAGCCCTGCGCCGCGCCGAGCCAGAGCGCACCGACGACCAGCAGCGGGAATTGGGCGAGGATCAGCCCATAGGCGGCGAGCAGCCCGCCGGCGACGCCGAGGCTGGCCCCGAGCGCGAACCCCGCGCGCCGGCCGAAACTGTCGAGCAGGAAGCTGGCCGGCAGGCTGGCGAGCGCCGCCCCGAGCAGGAAGGCGGCGAGCGGAACATGGGCCATCGGCAGATAGGCGAGCGATTCAGCCGGGGCCAGCATGGCGCCGGCCAGCGGCAGCACGCCGAGCGTCAGCGCCTGCGCCAGCACCACCAGCGCGAAGCCGCAGGCGAGCCGGCCGGCGCCGAGCGAGCGGCGCAGCGGCCTGCCCGCATCCTCCGGGCAGGCGCAGCCGAGCCGTCCGGCCCGCGCCGCCCCGATCTCGTGCGCGAGAAAATCGCCCGCGCTCATCGCCGTCCGCCGCGCGCCGCGCCAGCGGCCGGACCAATGGCGCGACCGGCGACGGCCATGTCGTCGTCGGCGAGGTCGTCATCGGCGAGCACGCGCACCGCCGCGCCGTCGAGATCCTCGTACTGGCCCGCGCGCAGCGACCACATGAAGGCGGCAAGGCCGAGCAGGCCGAGGCTGAGCGCCGCCGGCACGAGATAGAGCAGCACGCTCATGGGTTCCCTCCCCGCGTCCCGAGGCGGGCGCGCAGCGCGTTCAGCGTGACGATGACCGAGGAGCCAGACATGGCGAGCGCCGCCACCAGCGGCGTCACATAGCCGGCGATGGCCAGCGGCACGGCGATGAAATTATAGACCACGGCGATCAGCAGGTTCTGCCGCATCAGGTGACGGGCGCGGCCGGCGATGGCGAGGGCGGTCAGCACCGGCGCCAGCCGCTCGCCGAGAAACACCGCGTCGGCATGCGCCCGCGTCACGTCCGCCGCCGTGATCGGCGACAGCGACACATGGGCAGCGGCCAGCGAGGGCGCGTCGTTCAGCCCGTCGCCCACCATCAGCACGCGGCGGCGGGCGGCGGAAAGGCTCTCCAGCACCGCGATCTTGTCGGCCGGCCGGGCTTCCGCCCACCAGTCCTCGATGCCGAGTTCGGCCGCCACCGGCGCCACCGCCTCGCGGCGGTCGCCGGAAAGCAGCACCACGTGCCGTCCCTCGCGGCGCAGTTGCTCGACGACGGCGCGGGCGTCCGGCCGCAGGGTCTGGCGCACCTTCAGCACGGCGCATTCCGCGCCGAGCCGCACCGCCACCAGCGAGGCGTCGGGCTCACCGGCGGCGATCCGCGCCGCCAGCGCCGCGCAGCCGCAGAAGGCGGGGCTGCCGAGCCGGGCGGGCAGCCCGTGGATCTCGCCCTCGACCCCGGCGCCGGGCACCTCGCGCAGCTCAGCCAAGGCCACCGCGCCGGGCCGGACGTGCGCGACGGCACGGGCCAGCGGGTGGGTGCTCGCCAGCGCCAGCCGTGCGGCGGCGTCGAGAAGATGGGCGGGCACCTCGTCCTCATTGGCGAGGCGCGGCTCGGGCAGGGTCAGCGTGCCGGTCTTGTCGAAGGCGACGGTATCGACTTCGGCCAGCCGCTCGAACGTGTCGCCGGAATTGAGCAGGATGCCGTTGCGCATCAGTGCCCCGGCCGCCACCACCTGCACCGCCGGCACGGCGAGCGCCAGCGCGCAGGGGCAGGTGATGATGAGCACCGCCACCGCGATCAGCACCGCATGGTGCACCGAGGCGCCGGCGATGAGCCAGCCGATGAGGGACAGCAGCGCCGTCGTGTGCACCATCGGCGCGTAGAGCCGCGCCGCCCGGTCGGCGAGGCGGATATAGCGCCCGCGCGCGGTCGAGGCCTTGTCGAGCAGGCGCTCGATCTCGTCGAGGAAAGTATCCTCGCCCACCGCCGTGGTGCGCAGGCGCAGCACGCCGTCATGAACGAGGCTGCCCGCATGCACCGCCTGCCCCGCCGCCACGGCGCGCGGCAGCGTCTCGCCGGTGACGAGGCTCTCATCCACCGAGGCGGTGCCCGACAGCACCACCCCGTCCACCGGGGCGCGCTCGCCGGCGCGCAGCATCACCTCGTCGCCCGGCCTTATGGCGGCGGCGGGCACGTTGACGAGCGAGCCGTCGGCCTCGATGCGGTTGGCCGTGGTGGCCTTCAAGGCGGCGAGGTTGCCGGCCTCCGCCCGCGTCCTGCGGCGCATGGCGTGGTCGAGATAGCGGCCGGTGAGCAGGAAGAAGAGCAGCATCACCGCCGAGTCGAAATAGGCATGCTCGGCGCTGTTCAGCGTCTCGAACACCGACACGCCGAGCGCCAGCAGCACGCCGAGCGTGATCGGCACGTCCATGTTGAGCGAACGGGCCTTCAGCGCCCGGAACGCGCTCTGGAAGAACGGCTGACCGGCATAGGCGGCGGCTGGCAGCGCGATCAGCGCCGAGAGCCAGTGGAACAGGTCGCGCGTCTCCGGGGTGATGTCGGTGACATTGCCCGACCACACCGACACCGACAGCAGCATGATGTTCATCATGGCGAAGCCGGCGACCGCCAGGCAGCGCAGCAGATGGCGGGAGGTCGCGTTGTCGATCTCCTCCAGCCGGTCGGCCTCGAAGGGATAGGCGCGGTAGCCGATGCGCGCCAGCGCGGCCAGCAACTCGCCGGGCCTTGCCTCCTCGCCGGCCTTCCAGCCCACCGTCAGCCGGTGCGTCGTGTAGTTGAGCCGCGCGCGGGCGACGCCGGGCAGCGCCTCGGCGCCGTCCTCGATCTCGTCGATGCAGGCGGCGCAGTCGACACCTTCGACGGCGAAGGCCATCTCGGTCTGCCCGCTGGGGTCATGGCGCAGGAACAGCGAGAAATCCTGTGCCGCCTCGCCGGCGGGGGCCGCGACCGGCGCACGCCGGCCGGGGACGGGAAGCGGAATGACCTGAGCAGCCATGCGACGCTCCTCCTGCCGCCCTAGCGCACGATCACGCGGTTGGTCGAGCGGAACAGGCGCTCGCCGTCACGGGAGAATTCGAGCACCAGCTCCCACTGGCCGGCCATCACGGCATCGCTCGCCCGCCACTGGCCGGCCCCCACCCTCTCCGGGTCCAGCGTCACGTCGAGCCGGCGGTCGGTCGGATGATGGAGCGCGGCAGCCAGCGTGACGCCGGAAAGCGCGCGCCCGTCGGCATCGCGCGCGGCGACGTCGAGCCGGCCCGGCGCGACATGCGCCTCCACCTTCCAGCCGAGCGAATCCTGCGCCGCCGCCGCCTCGCTCTCCTGCCGGAACACGAGGCCGGCCTGGTAGGAGCTCTCCGTCTCCACCCCGCCGAAGCTCGTCACCGCAGCGCGGATCAGGAAGAAATTGGCGGTGAAGACGACGCCGAAGAAGCCGATGAAGCAGAGCAGCACGGTGCGGCCGGTAAGCGGCCGGCCGCCGGTGCCGTCGAGGGAGGTCGCGCGGGTGGCCATGGTCTCGTCCTCTTGCTCGCCGGGCCGCTCAGGGCCCCTTGAAATGGTCGGGAGCGGCGGAGGTCTCGCCGCCCGCCACGTCGGTGATGTGGAAGGTGACGGGCAGCGAGGCGCCGGCGGGAAGCTTGGCGTGGGTCGAGACCAGCGCCCGCAGCTCATAGGTCTGGTCCGGGCCGACCTCGACCACCGGATGGCCGTTCTCGGTCTCCGATATGCCGCCGGCGATCTCGAGGCGCGCCTCCGGCACGCCCTCGATGGAGATGGCGAAGCGGCGCGGCAGCGGCTGCTTGTTGACGAGGCGCAGCGTGTAGGCGTTGCGGACCGAGCCGTCGGAAAGCTGCACGAAGAGCGGGTTGCGGTCGTGGATGACCGCCACGCCCTCGGAGCCGCGCGTCGCCAGCGTGGCCACCATGATGCCGCCGACGATGACGATCAGCGCGGCATACAGCACGGTACGGGCGCGCAGCACCTTCGACACCGGCGGCAGGCCCTGCTGCCGGCGCTCGACATTCATCTCGGTGTCGTAGGCGATGAGGCCGGTCGGACGGCCGACCTTCTTCATCACGGTGTCGCAGGCGTCGATGCACAGGCCGCACTGCACGCAGGCGAGCTGGCTGCCGAGCCTGATGTCGACCCCGGTCGGACAGGCGACGACGCATTGCAGGCAGTCGACGCAGTCACCGGCCGGCGCGCCGGCCAGCTTCATCGCTTCGGTCTTCTTGAACGAGCCGCGCGGCTCGCCGCGATCGTAGCGATAGGTGACGTTGAAGGCGTATTCGTCCGTCAGCGCCGCCTGGATGCGCGGCCAGGGGCACATATAGGTGCACACCTGCTCGCGCATGTGGCCGGCGAGCACATAGGTGGTGAAGGTGAGGATGCCGATCCACGCATAGGCGACCAGCGGGGCGGTGCCGGTGAAGAGTTGCCAGACGAGGGTGGGCGCGTCGGCGAAATACAGCACCCAGGCGCCGCCGGTCCACCAGGCGACCATCAGCCAGAGAAAGTGCTTCGCGGCGGCCTCGAAGGCGCGCTGGGTGCGCGAGGCGTGCTTGAGCTTCTCGCGCCGCTGGCGCGGGTCGCCCTCGACCATGCGCTCGATGGCCTGGAACAGGTCGGTCCACACGGTCTGCGGGCACAGATAGCCGCACCACACCCGCCCGGCGACCGCGTTCATCAGGAACAGCACCAGCGCGGCGAGGATCAGCAGGCCGGTGACGTAGTAGATTTCCTGCGGCCAGATCTCGATGAAGAAGAAATAGAAGCGGCCATTGGCGAGGTCGACCAGCACCGCCTGCGAGGGCGCGTTCGGGCCACGGTCCCAGCGCACGAAGGGCAGCAGGTAGTAGATGCCGAGGGTGATGATCAGCAGCGTCCACTTGATGCGCCGGAAGGTGCCGTGGACGGCAATCGGATAGATCTTGCGCCGCGCCTCGTAGAGGGGTGCGTCGTCGACGTCCTCCGCCTCCACCTTCTGGACCTTGGTCGCCATGTTCATGTCTGTCCCCGGAACCGCACTGGAGGCTTTCTAATGCCGCCAATGTGGGCCGTTGATCCGGGCCTTGCCGGGCGGGAAAATGCTTATGCGGCGGGACGTCGCTGAGCCGAGCCTCCTTGCCGATTGCCGTCATCCCGGCCGGAGCGCAGCGGAGAGCCGGGATCGCCGGCTCGGCTGGTCCGGCACGCGATCCCGGATCGGCCTTCGGCCGTCCGGGATGACGACCTCTCTACCTTCCGCCGCCGAGGGCGTGCACATAGACGGTGAGCGCCTTGATGGTGCTCGGGTCGAGGCGGCCGGCCCAGGCCGGCATGATGCCGGCGCGCCCGTTGGTGATCGAGGCGATCACGTTGTCGCGGCTGGAGCCGTAGAGCCAGATGCCGTCCGTCAGGTTGGGCGCGCCAAGCTCGGGATTGCCCTTGCCGTCCGCCCCGTGACAGGCGGCGCAGTTGGCCTCGAACACTTCCTTGCCCTTGGCGAGGTCGGGGGTCACGCCCTGCGGCACCGGCAGGCCGGACAGCGAGCGCACATAGTCCGCCGCCGCCACGATCTCGGGACGCGGCAGCATGGCGTCGCGGCCGAAGGCGGGCATGTCGCCGACATGGGCGTCCGCGTCGGTGGAGCGGATGCCGTGCAGGATGGTCTGCTGCACCTGCTCCAGCGAACCGCCCCACAGCCAGTCGTCGTCGTTCAGGTTCGGATAGCCGCGCGAGCCGGCGGCGCCGGCGCCGTGGCAGGGCGCGCAATTGTCGCCGAAGGCGGCCCGGCCCTGGGCGCGGGCGAAGGCCAGCATCTCGGGGTTCGCCTCGATCTGCTCCAGCGAGGCCGCTTCCAGCTTGTCGGCGAAGGCCGCGCGCTGGGTCCGCAGGTCGGCAAGCTGCACCTGCACCGCGTCGCGCGACTTCCAGCCCAGCACGCCGGAGGTGTAGCCGCTGACAAGCGGCCAGGCCGGATAGACGACCCAGTAGATCACCGCCCAGACGATGCAGGCATAGAAGGTCCACAGCCACCAGCGCGGCAGCGGGTTGTTCAGCTCGCGGATGCCGTCCCACTCGTGGCCGGTCGTCGCGACGCCGGTGAAGGCGTCGACTTCATGCTTGTGCGCGTCGGGCGCATTGGTGTCGGCCATGGTCTCAGTCCTCGCTCAGAGGCAGGCGGGCGGCGTCTTCGAACTGCTTCTTGTTCTTCGGCGACAGCGCGTAGAACAGCACGCAGGCGAAGAGGCCGACGAAGTACAGGAGCCCCCAGGTCTGGGCGAACTCGGCGAGCGCGCGATAGGTCTCGTTCATCCCGACCTCCTCAGCGGATGTTTGCCTTGTCGTCGTAGAGCTTGAAGTCGACCATCGTGCCGAGCGCCTGCAGGTAGGCGATCAGCGCGTCGGCCTCGGTCAGCTCCTTCGGATTGCCGTCGAAGTCGCGCACCTGCGCGCCCGGATAGCGCTTCTGCAGGGCGGCCGGATCGGCGTTCGGATCGGCCTGTGCAAGCAGATCGGCCTGCGCGTCGGCGATCATCTCCTCGCTGTAGGGCACGCCGAGCACCGCGTTGATCTTCAGGTCGTCGGCGATGTCGCCCGCCTTCAGCCGCGTCTCGGCGAGGAAGGGGTAGCCCGGCATGATCGAGCCCGGCACCACCGAGCGCGGATCGGCCAGATGCTGGCGCTGCCACTCGTCGGAATACTTGTTGCCGACGCGGGCGAGGTCGGGCCCGGTGCGCTTGGAGCCCCACTGGAACGGGCGGTCGTACATGCTCTCGGCCGCCAGCGAGTAGTGGCCGTAGCGCTCCACCTCGTCGCGCAGCGGGCGGATCATCTGCGAGTGGCAGTTGTAGCAGCCCTCGCGGACATAGATGTTGCGCCCGGCCAGCTCCAGCGGCGTCCAGGGACGCACGCCGGAGACCTTCTCGATGGTGCTCTTCAGGTAGAACAGCGGCACGATCTCGACGAGACCGCCGATCGCGACGACGAGCAGGATGCCGATCAGGAGCCAGATCGAGTTCTTCTCGAAGAACGCGTGCTTGGCCCAGATCGAGGTGGACTTCTTGGTAGCGGCTGCGTCGGCCATGGTTTGCGTCCTCACTCAGCCGGCACGAGGGAAGGGGTGCGCACGCCGGTATCCGCTTCGGCGGTACCCGGCTGGCGGATGGTCATGTACAGGTTGAAGACCATCAGCAGGGCGCCGACCAGGAACAGCACGCCGCCCACCGCGCGGATCAGGTAGAAGGGGTGCATCGCCTCGACGGTCTCGATGAACGAGTATTCGAGGAAGCCGAGCGAGGTGTAGGCGCGCCACATCAGGCCCTGCAGGATGCCCGCCACCCACATCGACGAGATGTAGAAGACGATGCCGATGGTGGAGATCCAGAAGTGCCAGTTCACGAGGCGCAGCGAATACAGCTCGCGCTTCTGCCAGAGCCACGGCACCAGGCAGTAGACGGCGCCGAAGGAGATGTAGGCGACCCAGCCCAGCGCGCCGGAATGCACGTGGCCGATGGTCCAGTCGGTGTAGTGCGAGAGCGAGTTCACCGACTTCACCGACATCAGCGGACCCTCGAAGGTCGACATGCCGTAGAAGGCGACGGACACCACCATGATGCGCAGCACCGGGTCGGTGCGCAGCTTGTCCCACGCGCCCGAGAGCGTCATCAGGCCGTTGATCATGCCGCCCCAGCTCGGCATCCACAGGATGATCGAGAAGGTCATGCCGAGCGTCTGCGCCCAGTCCGGCAGCGCGGTGTAGTGCAGGTGATGCGGGCCGGCCCAGATGTAGATGAAGATCAGCGCCCAGAAGTGGACGATCGAGAGCCGGTAGGAATAGACCGGCCGGTCGGCCCGCTTGGGGATGAAGTAGTACATGATGGCGAGGAAGCCGGCGGTCAGGAAGAAGCCGACCGCGTTGTGGCCGTACCACCACTGCACCATGGCGTCCTGCACGCCGGCCCACACGATGTAGGACTTGGGCGAAAACACCGAGACCGGGATGGTCGCGTTGTTGCCGAGGTGCAGCATCGCGATGGTGACGATGAAGGCGAGGTAGAACCAGTTCGCCACATAGATGTGCGGCTCGCGGCGGCGCCAGAGGGTGGCGAGGAAGACCAGCAGATAGGTCACCCACACGACCGTCAGCCACAGGTCGGCATACCATTCGGGCTCGGCGTATTCCTTGCCCTGGGTGATGCCGAGCACATAGCCGGTGCCGGCGATGACGATGAAGAAATTATAGCCGAGCACCACGAACCACGGCGCCAGATAGCCGGCCAGGCGGGCGCGCGAGGTGCGCTGCACCACGTAGAACGAGGTCGCCAGCAGCACGTTGCCGCCAAAGGCGAAGATCACCGCCGAGGTGTGCAGCGGCCGCAGCCGGCCGAAGGCGGTCCAGGGCAGGTCGAGGTTCAGCGCCGGGAAGGCGAGCTGGAAGGCGATGACCACGCCGACGGTGAAGCCGGCGATGCCCCAGAACATCGCCGCTATGGTGGCGAACTTCACCGGGCCGAAATTGTAGTTCGGCTTGCCGTCGACCTCGAGCGGCGGCAGCTGCGCCGGCCGGTCGAAGTAGCGGTTGAAGATGACGAACACCGTCGCGAGGCTGGCGAAGGCCGAGAGATAGGCGTGGAAGGCATAGGCCGGGTCGGTCGCCTTCGCCGCGACGGTGATGCTCGACACCGCCAGAAGCGCGAACACGATGGCGAGGCCGCCCTCGCCGAAGGTCAGCTTCTTCCGGCCGGACTGGTCGACGCCCGGCTCGGTGGCGCCCGATCCGGTGAACTCTGCCCCGGGGCTGTTTGGCTGCGACATGCGATCCTCCACGTCCCGATCGCCCGATCTGGAACGACTCCATGCTGTGGCCCGGAGCTTTCGCCGCGCGGGCGGCCGGCAACCTTGATCTGCATCAAGTCCACGGGTTCTCACGGACCCGCGAGCCGGCGGCTGAATGCCGCGCCCGGCGTCAACGGCGCTGGACCGGGCGGCGGCGCGGCTGAAACCGTGGGCTTTCGGGACCGGACAATTCCACCGCGCGGCAAAACGCACTAAGAGAAAGGCGGCGCCCCGCGATCCACCGCCGCGGACCGAGAGCCCCCGAGACGAGAGCCGCGCATGATCCGTTTTCTCTTCCGCTTCATCGGACTGTGGATACTGGCCGGCGCCTTCGTCGCCCTCGTGCTCGACGGCGTGCGCTCCATCGCCGCCTCGGAGATCGTCACCACCCCGCTCAGCGTCACCTGGCTCGCCACCAGCCCGGATTCGCTGGCCCGCTTCCAGTCCTTCGTCGAGGGCAACTTCTCCGGCGTCGTATGGGAGACTCTCGCCGTGCCGGTGCTGGGCGCCCCGCTCTTCGCGGTGCTCGGCGTCGCCGGCATCCTTCTGCTGCTGATCGGCCGTCCGAAAGCGGAGTAGCCGGGCCGGACGCGGGCGCGGAGCGCCGCTCCCCTCGCAAATATCGCGCGCGATACCTACATTGGGGACATCCATAAAAGGGAATGTTCCCCATGTTCTTCTTCAAGAAGAGTGCCGACCTGCCCACGCCCGAGCAGGCGCTGCCGGGCCGCGCGCAGCCGCTGCCCACCGCTGAGCGCCATTTCGTCAACGGCCACCCGCTCAAGGGCCCCTACCCGGACGGCTTCGAGACCGCGATCTTCGGCCTCGGCTGCTTCTGGGGCGCGGAGCGCAAGTTCTGGCAGACGCCCGGCGTCTGGGTGACGGCGGTCGGCTACATTAACGGCGTCACCCCGAACCCGACCTATGAGGAGACCTGCACCGGCCTCACCGGCCATGCCGAGGCGGTGCTGGTGGTCTTCGATCCGGCCGTGATCAGCTATGAGCGGCTGCTCAAGCTGTTCTGGGAGAGCCACGACCCGACCCAGGGCATGCGCCAGGGCAACGATGTCGGCACCACCTATCGCTCCGGCATCTACGTCACCTCGCCCGAGCAGCGCGCGCAGGCGCAGGCGAGCAAGGCTGCCTATGAGCCGGCGCTGAAGGCGAAGGGCTTCCCCGCGATCACCACCGAGATCGTCGACGCCCCGGTCTTCTACTTCGCCGAGGGCTACCACCAGCAGTACCTCGCCAAGAACCCGAGCGGCTATTGCGGCCTCGGCGGCACCGGCGTCTCGTGCCCCATCGGCACCGGCGTCGCGGCCTGAACACGCCCCCGCCCCGGAGACGGGGCGGGGGTCAGGCCGGAACGCCCCCTGTCGATTCCTGGTCGCATCGGCTTTTCGTCTTCCGAAGCGGAAGCCTGCCGGGCTAGCGTGGAGCCTCGCGCCACCAGCCGAGGCAAAGCCGTGAACCTTCTTCGCTCTGCACGCCTTCCCCTCGCCCTTCTCGCCGGCCTGCTGCCGCTCGCCGGAGCCACGGCCCAGACGCCGCCGCCCGTCCCGCGCCTGCCTTCGGTGCTGCGCGACGCGCGTTATTGCGAGCTGGTGGCGATCCACGTGACGCTGGACGGCCTCAAGGCCGACGTCTTCAACACGCTCGGCTTCGACGACTGCCCCGCCGCCAAATGGGAGGCGCTGACCCGGCGCGAACTGTTCCGCCAGTTCGACACGCTCGCCGTGGTGATGAACGGGCCGCGCCATTTCATCATGGACGGCATCGTCGCCAGCGGCGAGACGAAGACCGGCGAGGTCATCACCGTCGGCGGTATCACCATGGCCAAGCGCGCGGAAGTCGCGCTGTCGCTGCATCAGGCGACGGGTCCGGCCTATACCGAGCAGACCATCGAGCGCGACACCACCTACCGCTTCGACGCCGGCAAGCCGACCTTCCGGCTCACCGCGCCCGACGGCGGCGTCTATGTCATGCAGTCCTACGCGCAGATCGTCGATCCCGCGCTGACCTATGCCGACCTGCCCGGCCTCGGTCCGCGGCTGAAGCTGCCCGCCGGCTGGAGCTACGCGGCCGTCACGCCCACGCAGGACCTGCTGCTGGTCGCCTCCGGCAAGGCGATCGTCATTCAGGACGAGCTCAAGAACACCTACCAGAAGGTGACGGCGCCGTAGCGGCGGCGCCATCGCCCACACGCCCCCCTTGCCGTCCCCGCGCCGGCATGCGACCCATCTCGCAGCCGCGAAGAGCGGACGGATCGGGACGGGTCGGGCATGGAAAAGCTCATCGAACGCTTCATCTTCGTCAGCCGCTGGATCATGGCGCCGTTCTATATCGGGCTGGTGATCGCGCTGCTGGTGCTGCTGTTCAAATTCGCCAACGAACTGTTCCACTTCGTCACCCATGCGACGCAGTTCGACGAGAGCGACACCATCCTCGGCATACTGGCGCTGATCGACCTCACCTTCACCGGCAGCCTCGTCGTCATTGTCATCTTCTCGGGCTATGAGAACTTCGTCTCCAAGATCGACGCCGAGGGCCATGCCGACTGGCCGGAATGGATGACCAAGGTCGATTTCTCCGGC
Organism: Ancylobacter sp. TS-1; assembly: GCF_009223885.1. Taxonomy (NCBI): domain Bacteria; kingdom Pseudomonadati; phylum Pseudomonadota; class Alphaproteobacteria; order Hyphomicrobiales; family Xanthobacteraceae; genus Ancylobacter; species Ancylobacter sp. TS-1. The sequence goes on along the minus strand of NZ_CP045144.1, from coordinate 3,199,414 downwards.
CTCAAGCAGAAGCTGCTCGCCTCCATCGTCGCCATCTCGGCCATCGCGCTGCTCAAGGCCTTCATGAATCTCGACCGTGGCGTCGACGAGAAGCAGCTCATGTGGCTGGTCATCATCCATGTCGTGTTCGTGCTGTCCGGTGTGGTGCTGGCCTGGACCGACAAGCTGTCGGAAAAGAGCCACTGATATTTCCGCTCAATCTCCGTTTATTGACTTCAATTGACGTTCATTTCGTGTGATAAGTCCGGAACGGATCCCTTCACGCTGATTTTGCCGATGACCGACGACGCCTCCTCCCCCCGCCCCGCCGACCGCCGCGCCGCCACGGCCTCCGGCCGCATGGCGCCGCTCGCGCGGCTGCCGGTGTTCTTCGCGCTGGCCGGCCGCCGCGTCGTGCTGGCCGGCGGCTCCGAGGCGGCGGCGTGGAAGGCGGAACTGCTCTCCGCCGCCGGCGCCGAGGTCGAGGTGTATGCGGCGGAACCCTGCGAGGACCTGCTGGCGCTGGCCGCCACCCCGCCGGACGGCCCGCTGCGCCTCATCGCCCGCGACTGGACCCCGGCCGATCTCGCCGGCGCGGCGCTCGCCATCGGCGCCATCGAGGACGATGAAGAAGGCGCCCGCTTTGCGCAGGCGGCCCACGCCGCCGGCGTGCCGGTCAATGTGGTGGACAAGCCGGCCTTCTGCGACTTCGCCTTCGGCGCCATCGTCAACCGCTCGCCGCTCGTCGTCGGCATCTCCACTGACGGTGCCGCCCCCGTCTTCGGGCAGGCGGTGCGCGCCAAGATCGAGGCGGTGATCCCGCAGGGCTTCAAGCGCTGGGCCGAAGCCGCGCGCGGCTGGCGTTCCTCCGTCTCCGCCCTCGGCCTGTCCTATCAGGGCCGGCGCCGTTTCTGGGAACGCTTCACCCAGGCCGCGCTGGAGACGCCCGAGGCCGCCCCCACGGACACGATGCGCGAAAACCTTCTCGCCCGCGCCGAGGCCGAGCGGGCCGATGCGCCGCGCGGTTCGGTCGCCCTCGTCGGGGCCGGCCCGGGCGACCCGGAACTGCTGACGCTGAAGGCCGTGCGGGTGCTGCAATCGGCCGATGTGGTGCTCTATGACGATCTCGTCGCCCCCGCAGTGCTCGATGTCGCCCGCCGCGAGGCGCGCAAGATGCTGGTCGGCAAGACCGGCTACAAGGCCTCCTGCAAGCAGGACGACATCAACGCGCTGATGGTGTCCCTCGCGAAGCAGGGCAAGCGCGTCGTCCGCCTCAAAGGCGGCGACCCGATGGTGTTCGGCCGCGCCGGCGAGGAAATCGCCGCCGCCCGCGCGGCCGGGCTGCCGGTCGAGGTGGTGCCGGGCATCTCGGCGGCGCAGGGCGCGTCGAGCCGGCTCGCCGTCTCGCTGACCCATCGCGACCATGCCCGCCGCCTCCAGTTCATCACCGCCCATGCCAGGGACGGCAAGCTGCCGCGCGATCTCGACTGGCAGGCGCTGGCCGACCCCGCCGCGACGACGGTGGTCTACATGCCCCAGCGCACCTGGGCCGAGCTTGCCGGCAAGGCGATGGAAGCCGGGCTCGATCCGGCGACGCCGGCCATCGCCCTGTTCTCGGCCACGCGGCCGGAAGAGCGGCAGGTGCCCGCCACGGTCGCCACGCTGGCGCAGGCGCTGGAACAGGCTGTGGCCGACGGCGCCAGCGGGCCGTGCCTCGTGCTTTTCGGCCACGCGATAGGCGAGGCGGCGGCGTTCGCCTTGCCGCGCGATGCCGCCGAAGAGGCGCAGGCCGCGCGGGGGTAAGGCCTTTCTTGGGCGCTCTCCATCGCCGTCATCCCGGACGGCTGAAGGCCGATCCGGGACCGTGCGCAGAAAAATGCGGATACGATCCCGGCTCTCGCTCCGCTCGGCCGGGATGACGGGATTTGTCTTTCCCTCATGCCCGGGCTTGACCCGGGCACCCAGCCCTTGGACCTGTCGTTGCGGCGCTGTTCCTGGGTGGCCGGGTCAAGCCCGGCCATGAGGGAGCAAGGGTGGTCCCGCCCCTACCCGATCCGGCCTTCCAGCTTCTCATAGAGCGGGTTCTCGGCCGCGAACACGTAATCCAGCGGGCCGACCGAGACGGTCGCCGCGCCCTGCTCGCGCAGGAACACCGCCAGCCCATGCAGCGTGTCGGGCGGGCAGTGCAGCGTCACCATGCCCGAGGAGGTCGGCGCGCCGAAGGGCGCCACGGCGCGGAAGCGGGCGAGCGCCTCGTCGACCACGCGCACGTCGCAGGCGGCAAAGCGCGTCTTCACCTCGCGCATGGTGGCGGCGCGCTTGGCCGCCGTCACTCGGTCGAGCAGCGCCCGCGCGCTCGCCCGCGCCCCCGCGTTCCAGTCGGCGTTGAGCGAGGCGACGAGGTTGGCCTCCGAGCGCAGGATCACCCCGTCGTCGACCACCTTCAGCGCATTGGCGCTGAGCGTCGAGCCGGTCGTGGTGATGTCGACGATCAGCTCCGCCGTGCCCGCCGCCGGTGTGCCCTCGGTGGCGCCCAGGCTCTCCACGATGCGGTAGTCGACGATGCCGTGGCGGGCGAAGAAGGCGCGGGTGAGGTTCAGATATTTGGTCGCCACCCGCACGCGCCGGCCGCGCGTGGCGTGGAAATGCGTCGCCACGTCGTCGAGGTCGCGCATGGTGCGCACGTCGATCCAGGCCTGCGGCACCGCCACCACCACATTGGCGTGGCCGAAGCCGAGCCCCTCGACCAGCAGCACCTTCGAGTCCGCGTCCGGTATGCTCTCGCGCACCAGATCCTCGCCGGTGACGCCCAGATGCACGGCGCCGGCGGCAAGCTGGCTGGCGATCTCGGAGGCGGAGAGATAGGCCACCTCCACGCCCTCGACGCCCGACAGCGTGCCGCGATAATCGCGCGCCCCGCGCGACTGGTTCAGCGACATGCCGGCGCGGGCGAAGAAGGCGGTGGCGTTTTCCTGCAGCCGGCCCTTGGAGGGCACGGCGACGATGAGGGGGGAGCTGGACGAGAAACTCATAGCCGGGCCTCCACCGCGTCGAGCCGTTCCAGCCAGACCGCGAAGCCGACCGCCGGGATCGGTTCGGGCGCGCCCAGCCGCGCCAGCAGCCGGTCGTAGCGCCCGCCGGCCACCAAAGGCGCACCCGCGCCATTCTCGTGCAGCTCGAACACCATGCCGGAGTAATAGTCGAGCGGGCGGCCGAAGGCGGCGGCGAAGGACAGCCGCTCCACCTCTATGCCCTGCGCGGCGATGAAATTGGTGCGGCTCTCGAAGGAATCGAGCGCCGCCGCGAGGTCCAGTCCGGCCTCGTCCGCCAGCGCGCGCAGCGCCGCCGCCGCCTCGTCCGGGTTGCCCTGGATGGCAAGGTAGCGCTCCAGCACCGCGACCTTCTCGGGCGCCAGCCCCTCGGCGTCGCCGGGCGCGGCCTGCTCCAGAAAGCGTTCGGCGATCTCGGAGACCGAGCGCCCGCCCACCGTCGAGATGCCGGCGATGGAAAGCAGATCCGTCACCAGCGCGCGCGCCGCCGCCGGGTCGGAGCCGGCCAGCGCCGAGAGCACGCCGGCATGGGCGGTGACGCCGCCGGCCTCCGGCGCACGCTTGAGCGTGGCGAGGTCGGCGCCGAGATCGCCGGCGCGGGCGAAATCCTTGATCAGCCGCCGCCGCCAGCCGGGCGGCAGGTCGAGCGCGTCGAGCAGCGTGGCGAACAGGCCGGCATCGCCGAGGCGGATGGTGGGGTCGACCGCGCCCCACAGCGCCGCCGTCTCCAGCCCCAGCGCCAGCACTTCGGCGTCGGCCGCCTCGCGGTCGGGCCGGCCGAAGGATTCCACGCCGGCCTGGAGCAGCTCGCCTTCCGCCGCATCGGAGCGGAACACCGGGCCGAGATAGGCGAAATCGCGCGGCTGCGCGGCGCCGTCGGCGATGTAGAGCCGGCACACCGGCAGGGTCAGGTCCGGCCGCAGGCACAGCTCGCGCCCGTCCGGGTCGGTGGTGATGAACATGGTGCGCCGCATCTCCTCGCCCGAGAGGTCGAGAAAGGCATCGGCGGGCTGGAGCACGGGCGGCTCCACGCGCGCAAAGCCGGCGCGCGCATAGAGCGCGAGCAGTTCCTCGGCGTGGCTGTTGGCGGCGGGCATGGGCGGGTCCGGTCTGCGGCAAACGGGGCATTCATAAAGCTGCGCGCTTCTAGCAAAGCCCCGCGCCCCGGTCCATGCGCGGGCGGCGACATGGTTTCCGGCGGGGTGCGGTTCAGGCGGCGAGATGGCGTGTGGGCGGGGGGCGGACAGCTGTTACCTTATCGTCATCCCGGCCGAAGCGCAGCGGAGAGCCGGGATCGCGGGGGCACCGGAGTATGAAGCGCTTCTTCGTCTACCTGCTGGCGACCCGGAAAGACGGGCCGGTCTATGTCGGCGTGACCAGCGACTTGCTCAAGCGCGCCTTTGAACATCGCACGCATGCGGTGCCCGGCTTCACCAGCCGCTACAATGTCGACCAGTTGGTCTGGTTCGAGGCGCACGACACGGCGGAAACCGCCATCGCCCGGGAAAAACGCCTCAAGCGATGGCGCCGCGCGTGGAAGATCGCCTTGATCAAAGAGAGCAACCCGGAATGGCGCGACCTCTTCGACGACATCGCTCGGTGAAGGGCGCGGAGAGCGATCCCGGATCGGCCGTGCCGGCCGTCCGGGATGACGTCACAACCTATCCGCCGTCATCCCGGCCGAGCGCAGCGAGAGCCGGGATCGCGCGCCGAAAGTGCGCCTCCCTCGGCACACGATCCCGGATCGGCCGTGCCGGCCGTCCGGGATGACGGGCTACCCCAGCATATCGCCGTGCGGGACGCCATGATGGTCGAGCAGCTCGCGCACCTTCTCAACCAGTTCGCCCTCGGCGCAGGCGAACTGCGCCGGGCGGCTGCTCCGCCACTCGGCATTGTCGGTGATCGCGGCGGCGGCCCTGGCGCCCTCGATCAGGTCCTTGATCTGCACGGTGCCGGCCGCGCGCTCGTCCGAGCCCTGAATGACCACGCAAGGCGAGTTGCGGCGGTCGGCATATTTGAACTGGTTGCCGAGATTCTTCGGGTTGCCGAGATACATCTCGGCGCGGATGCCATTTCTACGCAACAGGCCGACCAGCCCCATATAATGGGCCGTCTGGTCGCGATCCATGACCACCACCACCACGGGGCCGAATTCCGGTTTCGCCTCGGTTTTGAGGTAGGAGAGCGCGGAAGCGAGACGCGAGACGCCGATGGAGAAACCCGTAGCCGGCACAGCTTCGCCCCGGAAGCGCCCGACCAGCCCGTCATAACGCCCGCCGCCGCCGACGGAGCCGAAGCGCACGGGACGGCCCTTCTCGTCCTTCACCTCGAAGGTCAGCTCGGCCTCGAAGACCGGGCCGGTGTAATATTCGAGGCCACGGACGACGGAGGCATCGAAGTAAATACGACCGGGTCCATAACTGTTGCTACGAACAAGCTGGGCCATCTCGTCGAGTTCATTGAGCCCCGCGAGGCCAATCACGGAATCGCCCATAATGGCCTTCCACGCCCCGAAACTCATAGTCTCGCTGGGAAACGACTCCTGGCCCCACGGGTACTTAATGGGCGCAACCTCTCCTTGACTTAGAGCGGCTGCCGTCACCTCGGAGCTATCGTCGAAGAAACGGGTCGTGAGATAGCGGATAATGCGATCAACACCATCTTCATCCAGCCCCGCGCCCTTGGTGAAGTCGCCGCTCTTGGCCTCCGGGTTCTCCCAGCGGCCCTCGCCGAGCAGGTCGCGCACCCCGGAGATGCCGACCTTGTCGAACTTGTCGATGGCGCGCAGCACGGTGAGCCGGCGGCCGGCATTCTCGTCGCCGCCGAGGCCGATGGCCTCCAGCACGCCGTCGAGCACCTTGCGGTTATTGACCTTGATGACGTACTTGCCCTTGAGCCCGAGCTCATCGAGCGTATCCGCCATCATCATGCAGATCTCGGCATCGGCCGCGACGGTCGGCGCGCCCACCGTGTCGGCGTCGAACTGCATGAACTGGCGGAAGCGGCCCGGGCCGGGCTTCTCGTTGCGGAACACCCAGCCGGCGCGGTAGCTGCGGAAGGGCTTGGGCAGCCGGTCGAAATTCTCCGCCACATGGCGGGCGAGCGGCGCGGTCAGGTCGTAGCGCAGCGACAGCCACTGCTCGTCATCGTCCTGGAACGAGAACACGCCCTCATTGGGCCGGTCCTGGTCGGGCAGGAACTTGCCGAGCGCGTCGGTATATTCGATGAAGGGCGTTTCCAGCGCCTCGAAGCCGTACAGCTCATAGACCTTGCGGATGGTCTCCAGCATCGCCCGCGTCGAGGCGAGCTCGCCCGGGCCCCGGTCGGCGAAGCCGCGCGGCATACGGGCGCGGAGCTTGGTGGGTTTGTCCTTGGCCATGGGCGCCGTCCTTCACGAGTGTCGGCGCGGGTTTAGAGGATGGGGCGCCCTGCGGCAATGGCGCTGCCCGTCCCGCCCTCAGTCGAACAGCTCGGCCATCGCCTCTTCCGCGAGGGCGAAGCCGGTGGAGGCGCCGGTGCCGCTGGTGACCACCACGAGGCGGATATGGTCGTGCGGCCGGTCGATGAAGGCGAGCCGGTCGGGCGCCGAGGCATAGGTGCCGGTCCAGCGCTCCACCACCGCCGGGCGGCGGCCGAACAGCGCCGCATATTCGTCGAGGATCAGCGCGTCGACGAATTCCGGCGCGAAGGGGTCGGGGGTGGCGCCGTAATGATGGCTGTCGCCGACCACCAGCGAGCCGTCCGCCGACTGCACCACGATGAGGTGCACGCCATGCTTGAGGTGCTCGGCCTGCTCGGCCGCCAGCAGGCGCTTGAGCGGCTCGGCCTCGGGCAGTTCGGCATAGCCGAGATAGCGCCCGAGCGAGAGATCGGTCATGACAGCGCCGGGCAGCCGGCCAAGCGCGGGATCGGCGACGCGCAACATCTGCAGCTTGCAGCGGGTGAGGCCGTAGGGCCGGAAACGGTCCTCCAGCAGCGTGTGGAAATCGTCGCCGGGCGCGACGACGATGCGCGCGGCGTCGATCGGGCCGGCGGAGGTGTGCACCCGGCCCGGCTCGATGCCGGTCACCGCCGTCTCGCGGCGGAAGAAGATGCCCTGCGACGCCAGCCAGGCGGCCAGCTTCGGGATCGCCGCGCGGGATTCGACGCGCAGATCGTGCGGGCTCCACAGCGCGCCGGAAAGCTCCCCGGCCAGCGCCGGCAGGCGTTCGCGCGCCTCGGCGGGCGAGAGCAGCGTGCAGTCCGCGCCCATTTCGGTCGCCAGAAAGGCGTCGAGCACCGCCACCGCCTCCGGCCGGCGCGCCGCCACCATCAGGCCCTGATGGATCACCTCGATGCCGGCGGCCGGAGCGATCTCGGCCCAGATGTCGCGCGAGCGTCGGGCGCGGCGCCAGCATTCCCCGCGCTGCTGGCCGGTGACGGTGACGAAGCCGAAATTGCGCACCGAGGCGCCGTTGGCCTGCGCGTCGCGGTCGATCACCACCGTGCGAAGGCCGCGCCGGCGCGCGGCGATGGCGTGGCCGAGACCGACGACGCCCGCACCGACGATGGCGAGATCGAAGCTGTCCGACATGAGGGCGTTCCGGTTGCGCGGCGGGAAGACGGGCGGGAAGGAGGCCCAAGCCTATAGCGGTTTCGCCGTGCCGCCGCCACGCGACCTTTGCACCGGCGCGGCGTCAGTTCGCCGCCGCCGCCGAGCCGGGCAGCGGCAGGCCGATGGCGGCGAGATCGGCGCGCACCCGCCGTGCGATGGCCGCGTCGGGGAAGAAGCGATGGATCATCTCGTCCGGCTCCTTGCCCCAGGCCGGCGCGACGGCGACCAGCCTGCGCAGGTCCGCGCGCGCCGCCTCGTCCTCGCCGGCGATATGGGCGGCGAGCGCGCGGGCGAGCAGGCCCGGCGCGTAGCCCTCGCCCATGAGCTGGTCGGCCGCCGCCGCCGCCGCCGGGGCGTCGCCCTTCAGATAGGCGGCGATCACGCGGTGATAGTCGACCCAGGGCGGCATGCCCGGCGCGGCCTGCGCCGCCCCCGCCAGCATCGCCTCGCCGCGCGCGACCTCGCCCAGCGCCACCAGCCGGCCGCCGAAATCGGCGACGATGTCGACGTCGTAGGGGTTCAGCTCCAGCGCCGCCTCGCCGGCGGCGATGGTGGCGCCGCGCGCGCCGCGAAAGAAGTGCACGTCCATCAGCACCCGCCGCGCATAGGCGCTGGTCGGCGCCAGCTCCACCGCCTGCTCGGCCGCCGTCAGCGCCCGGTTCAGCGCCGGCGGGCCGGAGCGCGGATTGGCGCCGGCGCGCAGTTCGTCGAGATAGAGCTCGGCCAGCAGCGCATAGCCGAGGGCGAAGGTCGGGTCGGCGGCGACCGCCTTTTCGAGGCAGTCGCGGGCGCGGTCATGCTCGCCGGGAGCATAGGAGCGCCAGTAGGAATAGGCCATCAGCACGCAGCCATAGGGGCCAGCCGTGGCCGGGCCGCCGGCGGCGGTCACGCGGGCCCGGGCGCGGGCCTGGATGATGCCGTAGGGCTCGGCGATGGCGGCCATGATGTCGCGCACCAGCGCCACCTCGGCGGCGCTCGGGTCGCCGCCCCGGCGCAGGCTGTCGAATTCGTGCGACCAGACGATGGTGCCGTCGCACAGGTCGGACAGGCGCAGCAGCACCGAGAGGCTGCCATCGTCATGGTTCTCCACCAGCCCGCCGAGCGCGAACACCGAATGCGGCGAGGCGCCCTCGCCGCCGCAGTGCAGCGCCGGGCGGGCATCGGGGCTCGCCAGAACGTCGAGCAGGTCGAACCGCGCCAGCGCGTCGCGCACCCGCACCTCGATGGCGCGGGCGGTGAAGTCGCCGCTGCTCACGGCGCCGGCGCTGCGGGCGATCTCGCTCGGCGGCAGCGGGGCGCCGCCGGTGGCGTCGAAGGAGCGGACCTCCACCAGCGGAATGCCGAGGCGGTTGGCGCGCTCCATCGGCTGCCATGCGGCGCCGGTGAGCAGCGCGCGCCAGCCGACGGCATCGACATTCTCCACCGCCAGCCCGGCGACCAGCACCAGAGCGAGCAGCGCGACAAGGCCGAACGCAAGGCGCAGGGGCCGCCGCCGGGCCGAGCCGGGCTGCGGCCGGCGGGGACGCGTCGCCGATGCGTCCTCTCCCGCCTCCGCCCCCTGACCTTCGGGCGCCGCGCCGGCCTCCGGCTCCGTGGCTGCGGCGGCGCCGCGCGGCACGAATTGCGGGACATAGCTGCCGCGCGGCACCACGATCTCGATTTCGTCGGCAGCGCCGGCGCCGGCATAGTAGCGTTCCAGCGCGCGCCGCAGCCGCGTCGCCTCGACCCGCACGATGGGGTCGGCCTGCGGATCGAAGGAAGCGTCCCGGCCGAGCGCCTCGACGGCGATGGTGTAGCCCTTGATGGCGTCGCGCCGCCCATCGAGCGTCGCCTCCACCACGAAGCGCAGTATGTTGGACAGTTGCGGCGAGGAGCGCAGCTCCTCCGAGTCGAGCACATGCGCGAGCGCGCGCCGCACCGCGTCGGACGGAACCTCCGCGGGCGGGACGTCGGCGGGCCCTGCGGCCGTCTCCGTCACGGCGTCGGCCTTGTCGGCGATCGTGCTCTCGGGCACTGCGCGGTCCTATGCTGGGGCCGATTTCCGGACGGGAACCGGCAGATTTCTCCGGCGAAGCGGGAGACCCTGACGCAAGGGGACTCTATCACGGCTTGCGGCGAGTTGATGGCCGCGAAGAGGGCCTGCGGTCAAGCCGGGCGGGCACGGCAGAAAGGAAAGTGATCACATCATGATTATTTCTCGTGAGCGTCCCGTGCCCACGCATTATACATGACTAAAAAAGCGCGGCCCGTCCCATTCGCCGTATCAGCCGGAGCACTCCATGTCTGCTTACTCGTCCGCAGCCGCCAGCCCGAACGATCTCGAAGCGTTCTTCATGCCGTTCACGCCGAACCGGGCGTTCAAGGCGCGCCCGCGCCTCGTCTCGCGTTCGAAGGACGTGCATTACTACACGCCGGAAGGACGGCCGATCCTCGACGCCACCGCCGGACTGTGGTGCGCCAATGCCGGCCATAACCGCGACCCGATCGTCGCGGCGATCCAGGCGCAGGCGGCGGAGATGGATTTCGCCCCGCCCTTCCAGTACGGCCACCCCAAGGCCTTCGCGGTCTCCGCCCGCATCGCCGCCATGGCGCCGGGCGATCTCGACCATGTGTTCCTCTGCAATTCCGGCTCCGAGGCGGGCGACACGGCGCTGAAGATCGCGCTCGCCTACCACGCCACCAAGGGCAACGCGACGCGCACCCGGCTGATCGGCCGCGAGCGCGGCTATCACGGCGTCGGCTTCGGCGGCATCTCGGTCGGCGGCATGTCGCCGAACCGCAAGATGTTCGGCTCGCTGCTGCCGGGCGTCGACCACCTGCCGCACACCTATAACCGCGAGAAGCAGGCCTTCTCCAAGGGCGAGCCGGAATGGGGCGCCGAGCGCGCCGAGGCGCTGGAGGGTCTCGTCGCCCTGCACGACGCCTCGACCCTCGCCGCCGTCATCGTCGAGCCGATGTCCGGCTCCACCGGCGCCATTCCCGCCCCGGTCGGCTATCTCAAGCGCCTGCGCGAGATCTGCGACAAGTACGGCATCCTGCTGATCTTCGACGAAGTGATCACCGGCTTCGGCCGCCTCGGCTACGCCTTCGCCGCCGAGCGCTATGGCGTGGTGCCCGACATGATCACCTTCGCCAAGGGCGTGACCTCCGGCGCGGTGCCGATGGGCGGCGTGCTGGTGCGCAAGCACATCTACGACGCCTTCGTGAAGAGCGACGATCCGGTCATCGACCTGTTCCACGGCTACACCTATTCGGCGCACCCGCTGGCCTGCGCCGCCTCGCTCGCCACGCTCGACCTCTACCGCGAGGAAGGCCTGTTCGAGCGCGTGCGGCAGATCGAGCCGATCTGGGCGGACGCCTTCCACACGCTGCGCTCCAAGCCGGGCGTGCTCGACATCCGCACCGTCGGCCTTGTCGGCGCGGTGGACTTCGAGTCGCGCGCCGACGGTGTCGGCCGGCGCGCCTATGAGGGCATGGAGCGGCTGTTCCACGAGGAAGGCATGATGGTGCGCACCGCCGGCGACACCTTCGCCGTCAGCCCGCCGCTGATCATCACCGAGAGCCAGATGGGCGAGATCGTCGACAAGCTCGGCCGGGTGCTCGACAAGATCTTCTGATCGACCGGGATAATCGGCCCGTAACGGACGAAAAGGGCGCCCCGCCGGGCGCCCTTTGCTTTTGCCGCCGGCGCTGTATAGCCATCGCCGATGGCCATCTCCTTCGCCACGCCCCTGCCGATCGACGATGCGCTGCCCGCGCTGACGGCGGCGCTGCGCGCCGGCAATGCCGCCGTGCTGGTCGCCCCGCCGGGCGCCGGCAAGACCACGCGGGTGCCGCTCGCTTTGCTCGACGAGGCCTGGATCGCCGGGCGGAAAATCCTCGTGCTGGAGCCGCGCCGCCTCGCTGCCCGCGCCGCCGCCACGCGCATGGCGCAGACGCTGGGCGAGGAAGCCGGGCAGACAGTCGGCTACCGCGCCCGCTTCGGCTCGAAAGTGGGCCGCCATACCCGCATCGAGGTGATCACCGAGGGCATCTTCACCCGCATGATGCTCGACGACCCGGAGCTTTCCGGGGTTGCCGCCGTGCTGTTCGACGAGTTCCACGAGCGCAGCCTTGATGCCGATCTCGGCCTGGCGCTGGCGCTCGACGCGCAGTCCGCACTGCGCGAGGACCTGCGCCTGCTCGTGATGTCGGCGACGCTCGACGGCGCCCGCGTCGCCGGGCTGCTGGGTGGGGCGCCGGTGGTGGAGAGCCTCGGGCGCGCCTTTCCGGTGGAGACGCGCCATCTCGGCCGCGACCCGCGCAGCCCGGTAGAGCGGCAGGTGACCGACGCCGTGCTGCGGGCGCTGGCCGGGGAGACCGGCTCCATCCTCGCCTTCCTGCCCGGCGCCGCCGAGATCCGCCGCACCGAGCGCCTGCTGCGCGAGGTGGTGCGCGACCCCTCCGTTGAGATCGCCCCGCTTTACGGCGCGCTCGCCCCCGCCGAGCAGGACCACGCCATCTCCCCCGCCCCCGCCGGCCGGCGCAAGGTGGTGCTGGCGACCTCCATCGCCGAGACCAGCCTGACCATCGAGGGCGTGCGCATCGTCGTCGACAGCGGCCTCGCCCGCGTGCCGCGCTTCGAACCGGGCGTCGGGCTGACCCGGCTGGAGACAATTCGGGTCTCGCGGGCGGCCGCCGACCAGCGGCGCGGCCGCGCGGGCCGCACGGAACCCGGCATATGCCTGCGCCTGTGGAGCGAGCCGGAGACGGCGAGCCTGCCGGCCTTCGCCACGCCGGAAATCCTCGCCGCCGACCTCTCCCGCCTCGTGCTCGACCTCGCCGTCTGGGGCGTGCGCGATCCCGCCTCCCTCGCCTTTCTCGACCCGCCGCCCGCGCCGGCGGTGAAGGAAGCGCGGGCGCTGCTCGTCGCGCTCGGCGCGCTCGGCACCGACGGGCAGGTCACGCCCGACGGGCAGGCGATGGCCCGGCTGCCGCTGGAGCCGCGCCTCGCCCGCATGGTGATCGAGGGCGCCCGGCGCGGCGCCGGCGAGGAGGCGGCGCGGATCGCTGCCATCGTCTCCGAGCGCGGGCTCGGCGGCGACGCGCCCGACCTCGCCCACCGTCTCGACGATTTCGGACGCGACCGCTCCCGCCGCGCCGAGGAGGCCCGCCGGCTGGCGGAACGCTGGGCGCGCGAGGCCGAGCGGCTGGCGCCGCCAGTTGGAAGCGGCGACGCGCCAGCCGGCCCCGCCGCGCTGCTGGCGCTGGCCTTTCCCGACCGCATCGCGCGCGGGCGCGGCGACGGCCGGCGCTTCGTGCTGGCCAACGGGCGCGGCGCGGCGATCGACCCCGCCGCCGGCCTCGCCCGCGCGCGTTACCTCGCGGTCGCCGAGCTGACCGGCACCGCCGACGAGGCCCGCATCCTGCTCGCCGCCGAGATGACCGAGGCCGAGCTGGAGGCCGAGTTCGGCGCCGCCATCACCGAGGGCGTCGAGACCGGCTTCGACGCCGCCTCCGGCGCGCTGCGCGCCCGCCATGTACGCCGGCTCGGCGCGCTGGTGCTGGCCGAGCGCACCGCCGCGCTCAAGCCGGGGCCGGAGACCTCCCTCGCGCTCGCTCGCGCGGCGGGCGCACGCGGGCCGGAGCGGCTCGGCTGGTCCGACCACCAGCGCCAATGGCTCGACCGCGCCCGCTTCCTGCACGCCAGCGCGCCCGAGACCTGGCCGGACCTGTCCTGGCCCGCCCTCGCCGCCCGCGTCGAGGACTGGCTGGCGCCGCAGCTCGACGGGCTGACCTCGCTCGGCCAGATCGACGCCGAAGTGCTCGGCCGCGCGCTTTCCGGGCTGGTGCCGTGGGAGCTGGCGCGGCGGATGGAAGAAGAGGCGCCGAGCCATTTCGAGGTGCCGACCGGCTCGCGGCTGCCGATCGACTATGCCGCCGAGGGTGGGCCGACGCTGAGCGTGCGCGTGCAGGAGCTGTTCGGCCTGACCACCCATCCCGCCATTGCCGGCGGGCGGGTGCCGCTGACCCTCGCCCTGCTGTCGCCGGCGCACCGGCCGATCCAGCTCACGCGCGACCTGCCGGCCTTCTGGAGCGGCTCCTGGCGCGACGTGCGCGCCGACATGCGCGGGCGCTATCCCCGCCATCCCTGGCCGGAGGATCCGGCGGGCGCGGAGCCGACCCGCCGGGCGAAGCCGCGCGGCTGAAGCCACGCACGCGAGGCAGCAAGCTCAAGGCCACGCGCTCAAGGCTGCCGGTGCGGCGCGGCAGCATCCTGCCGGCGCGACAAGGCGTCTTCCGCCGCGCGCCAAGTAGCGGCAGGCATCCGCGAAGCATTAACCATGCGGACGCGGCAAACATTAACCACAGACCGAAGCACAGGACGCGGCCAAGCCGGCCGGGCGCCTGTTTTAACGCGTGGGCAAGGTCTGCGGCGCACGGTAGCCGCACAAGAAAATCTGTTCACAGACAGATGCCATGCGGATGAGTTCAGGCAGAGACAAGGCCATGAGAGAAATGGTGGAACGGGAACTGGTGGGACAGGGGCTGGCGTCGCGTCGCCGCGCCGCCGTTGCCCGCCGCTCGCACGGCACCGGGCTCGAATACGGCCTGATCGCCGCCGCCCTCGCGGTCGCCATCGTCACCGTCGTGGTCGGGGTCGGCACGCGCTATGGCGGCGTGCCGGCTCCGGCCCCGATCGTCACCGGCGAGACGGCGCTGCGCTGATCAGCCCATCAGCGGCGCATGGCGCCGGGGCGTCACCGCGCGGCTGACCAGCAGCTTGTCGACGCGCCGCCCGTCCATGTCGACCACCTCGAAACGCCAGCCCAGCGCCTCGAACACCGCGCCCTCCTGCGGCAGCGCCTTGATCTCGTGCAGCACGAAGCCGGCGGCGGTGTGGAAGTCGGCGTCCTGCGGCATGCGGATGCCCAGCATGTCGGCCATCTCGTCGATCGGCGTCGAGCCGGCGATCAGGTAGGAGCCATCGGCGCGCTCCACCATGTCGGGCTTGGCCTGCCCCGCCTCGTCCAGCACCACCGAGCCGGCGATGGCGTCGAGAAGGTCGGCCGGGGTGAGGATGCCCACCATCGAGCCATATTCATCGACCACCAGCGCCAGCGGCGATTCCGCGTGGCGCAGCACCTTCATGGCGTCGAGCGCGCCGGCGGTCTCCACCAGCACGGCGGCCGGCTTCACGAAGCGGCGGGGGTCCGGCGTCTCGCCGTCGAGATAGGCTTCCAGCAGGTCGCGTATGTCGATGACGCCGACACTCTCCTCCGGCGTGCCCTCGCAGGCCGGCATGCGGGTGTGGCGGGTGTCGCGGATGGTCTTGCGCACCTCGTCGGGGCCGTCCGTCAGGTCGATCCAGTCGACATCCGTGCGCGGGGTCATCACCGCCCGCACCGGCCGGTCGGCGAGGCGCATGACGCCGGCGATCATCCGGCGCTCGTCCGGGTCGATGACGCCCGCCGTCTCCGCCTCGGCGACGATGGCGCGGATTTCCTCGTCGGTGACGTTGTTGTCGTCGGCGCGGCCATGCTCGCCGAGCAGGCGCAGCACGAGGCGCGAGGAGATGTCGAGCAGCCAGACCGCCGGGGCGGCGACGCGCGAGAGTAGCAGCATCAGCGGCGCGATCAGGCTCGCCAGCCGCTCCGGGCTCTGCAGCGCGAGGCGCTTGGGGATGAGCTCGCCGATGATCAGCGAGATATAGGTGATCGCCGCGACGACGAGGGCATAGCCCAGCCCGTCGGAGAGGCCGTGCGAGACACCCTGGGTTTCGAGCCAGTGGCCCAGCATCTCGCCGAGCGTGGCGCCGGAGAAGGCGCCGGCGAGGATGCCGATCAGCGTGATGCCGATCTGCACGGTGGAAAGGAAGCGCCCCGGATCGGAGGCAAGCTGCAGCGCGAGACGCGCGCCGCGCACGCCGTTGTCGGCCATGGCGCGCAGGCGCGCCGGACGAGCGGAGACGACGGAAAGCTCGGCCATGGCAAGGACGCCGTTGATGAGCACGAGCAGGAGGACGACAGCTATTTCGAATAATGGCATCGGGTGACGGGGGAAATCCTCTAATCCGGCCATAACTAGCACGAAAGCCGCCATTCTCCATGACCGCTGGCGCGATTGGCCGCGCGGACGGCGTTTGACGCCCGTCGCGCAGGCGCCTAGAAGCCCGGCGAGACCTTTCCTGCCGCCGGCGGAACCGCAATGTCCTTCAACACTTTCGGCCAGCTTTTCCGCGTCACCACCTTCGGCGAGAGCCACGGCCCGGCCATTGGCGGCGTCATCGACGGCTGCCCGCCCGGCCTGCGCTTCCGGCTGGAGGACGTGCAGGCCGCGCTCGACCGCCGCCGACCCGGCCAGTCGCGCTTCACCACCCAGCGCCGTGAGCCCGACGAGGTGAGGATCCTCTCCGGCACGCTTGCCGAGGAGGACGGCACGCTCGTCTCCACCGGCACGCCGATCGCCTTCCTGATCGAGAATGTCGACCAGCGCTCCAAGGACTATTCGGCGATCTCCGAGAGCTACCGCCCCGGCCATGCCGACTACGCCTATGACGTGAAGTACGGCCTGCGCGACCATCGCGGCGGCGGGCGCTCCTCGGCGCGCGAGACGGCGGCGCGCGTCGCCGCCGGCGCCATTGCCGCCAAGGTGCTGCCGGGCGTGACCATCACCGGCGCGCTGGTGCAGATGGGTGAGATCGGCATCGACCGCGCCAACTGGGACGATGCCGAGATCGGCCGCAACCCCTTCTTCTGCCCGGACGCACAGGCGGCCGCGCGCATGGCCGACTATCTCGACGGCATCCGCAAGTCAGGCTCCTCGGTCGGCGCGGTGGTCGAGGTGGTGGCCGAGGGCGTGCCGCCGGGCCTCGGCGCGCCGATCTACGGCAAGCTCGACGCCGATCTGGCGGCCGCGCTGATGAGCATCAACGCGGTGAAGGGCGTGGAGATCGGCGAGGGCTTCGCCAGCGCGGCGCTGACCGGCGAGAACAACGCCGACGAGATGCGCATGGGCAATGACGGCCGCCCGGTCTTTCTCGCCAACCATGCCGGCGGCATCCTCGGCGGCATCTCCACCGGCCAGCCGGTGGTGGCGCGCTTCGCGGTGAAGCCGACCTCCTCCATCCTCACCCCGCGCCGCACGGTGACGCGCCATGGCGAGGACGCCGACATCGTGACCAAGGGCCGGCACGATCCCTGCGTCGGCATCCGCGCGGTGCCGGTCGGCGAGGCGATGGTCGCCTGCGTGCTGGCCGACCATTTCCTGCGCCATCGCGGACAGGTCGGCACGCCGCCGGCGTGGCCGCTCCCGCGCTGAGCGCCTAGCTGCAACTTTCAGTATAGCTGAAATGCACCGTCGATTTTCATTGCTGCCGAACGCGGGCGGATTTATCGTCCGGTCATGAAACTCGCGGACTGGCTCGTCATGACCGGAACGACCCGCAGCGCCTTCGCGCGCGCGGCCGGCCTGTCGCCCGCCAGCATCACCGCGCTGTGCAAGGACGAGCAGGCCTGGATCTCCCGGGAAGCCGGCGCACGCATCGCCTCCGCGACCGGCGGGGCGGTGACGCCCAACGACTTCCTGGGAATCGAAGGCCCCGAGGTGGCATTCATGACCGAGAATCTGCAGGGCCGCGTCGAAGCGGCGATCGAAGCCTTCGCGCGCGGCGACATGCTGGTCGTCACCGACGACGACGACCGCGAGAACGAAGGCGATCTCATCGTCGCCGCCCAGTTCGCCACGCCCGAGAAGCTCGCCTTCATCGTGCGCCACACCTCGGGCATCGTCTGCACGCCGCTCACCGCCGAGCACGCCAAGCGCCTGCGCCTCAACCCGATGGTGACGGACAACGACGCGCCCCACGCGACCGCCTTCACCATCTCGGTGGACTATCGCCACGGCACCACTACCGGCATCTCGGCCGAGGACCGCACCGCCACGGTGCGCGCGCTCGCCAACCCCAATGCCGGCGCGGTCGACTTCGTGCGCCCGGGCCACATCTTCCCGCTGATCGCGCGCGAGGGCGGCGTGCTCATGCGCTCGGGCCACACGGAAGCGGCCGTCGACCTGTGCCGCCTCGCCAATCTCGAGCCGGTCGGCGTCATCTGCGAGCTGGTCAATGACGACGGCACGGTGATGCGCGGGCCCAAGGTCACGGAGTTCGCCGCGACCCACAAGCTGACCCGCATCTCGGTGGCGGACCTCATTGCCTACCGCCAGCTGCGCGAGAAGCTGGTGAGCCGCTCCGCCGAGTTCGCCGCCCCGACAGTGGTGGGCGAGATGCACGGCATCTCCTATGTCACCCCGTTCGAGCCGGTGAACCATATCGCCCTCGTGCACGGCAAGATCGGCGACGGGCGCGACGTGCTGGTGCGTCTGCACCGGGCCGACCCTATCTCGGATGTCTTCACCGGCGGCAAGGCGATCCGCGCCTCGCTGGAGCGCATCAAGGCGGAGGGGCGCGGCGTGCTGGTCTATCTGCGCGACGGCACCACCGGCGTGCCGGTCTCCTCCGTCGGCGAGGAGAAGATCGAGAGCGCCAAGCTGCGCGACGAGAACTGGCGCGAGGTCGGCCTCGGCGCCCAGATCCTGCGCGATCTCGGCATCTCCTCGATTCGCCTGCTCGCCTCGCGGACGCGCACCTATGTCGGCGTCGCCGGCTTCGGCATCGAGATTACCGGCACCGAGACGCTGGACGGCTGATCGCTCTACCCTGGTAGCGCGCTCACGCGATCGGCATCGCGCGGGCGCGGGTGCCTGCAATTTCGACTTCTGGCCCCCTGCCGGGCGTGTCACCATGATTGTGACGCGTCTCTGACACGTCGAGGTCCCGTCACCGACGGAGGTCGCGATGGCGTGCGTGCGTGGATGGAAGGCGCTGGCGGCGCCGGCCCGACGTCCGGTACTTGGCCTGATGCTGGGCCTTTCTCTTGGCCTGTTCCCGGGCGGTTTTCTCGCGGCGGACGGGGCGAGGGCGGATGAGCCGGTCGACGTCGAGCTGGTGCTGGCGGTCGACGTTTCCTACTCGATGGACCTCGACGAGCTCGCGCTCCAGCGCGACGGCTACATGCGGGCCGTCACCTCGCCCGAATTCCTCAACGCGCTCAAGCTCGGCCCCAATGGCCGCGTGGCCATCGCCTATGTCGAATGGGCCGGCATCGACGAGCAGAAGCTGGTGGTGGACTGGACGTTCATCAGCGGCGCGCGCGACGCCGAGCGCTTCGCCCAGGCGATTCGGCAGGCGCCGCTGCGCCGTGTCTACCGCACCTCCATCTCCGGCGCGATCGAGTACAGCGCCGGGCTGATCGAGCAGAACGGCATAAGGGGCCTGCGCCGGGTCATCGACATCTCGGGCGACGGCACCAACAATCAGGGCCCGTTGGTCGACGCCGCCCGCGATGCCGTGGTCGCGCGCGGCATCACCGTCAACGGCCTGCCGCTGATGCTGAAGGAAGTGGCGGGCTCGATGCTCGATATCGGCCAGCTCGACATCTATTACGAGGACTGCGTGATCGGCGGCCCCGGCGCCTTTGTCATTCCGGTGCGCGGAACCCATGAATTCGCCGACGCGATCAAGACCAAGCTGGTGCTGGAGATCGCCGGCGTGGTGCCCCCGAATCAGCCCCTGATCCGCCCCGCCAACGCCGACGCGCCGCGCATCTCCTGCACCATCGGCGAGCGCATGTGGATGGAGCGCTGGGGGAATTAAGAACCCCGCTCCCGCCCTTCGCCTCCAGCCCCGTCATCCCGGCCGAGCGCAGCGAGAGCCGGGATCGCCCTTCGATGTCACGCGATCCCGGATCGGCCTGCGGCCGTCCGGGATGACGGCGGCAGGCTCGGCGAACCCTCACCGCCGGAACACGCCGACCATCTCCACATGGGCGGAATAGAGGAACTGGTCGACCGGCGTCACGCTCTCCAGCCGGTAACCGCCCTCGCACAGAATATGGGCGTCGCGGGCGAAGCTGACGGGATCGCAGGACACGCCGACCACCAGCGGCACCCTGGCTGCGGCGAGCTGGCGCGCCTGCGCCTCCGCTCCCTGGCGCGGCGGATCGAACACCACCGCGTCGAACGCCTTCAGCTCCAGCGGCAGCAGCGGCCGGCGGAACAGGTCCCGCACCTCCGCCGTCACCGGCTTGAGGCCGGACACCCCGCGCGTCGCCTTCAGGAGAGACTCCACGGCCGGGGCCGCCGATTCATAGGCCGCCACCCGCGCCCGCTCGGCCAGCCGCAGGGCGAAGGTGCCGACGCCCGAGAACAGGTCGGCGATCCGGCCGGCGTCCCGCACCGCCTCCCCCACCAGCGCCGCCAGCCGCGCCTCGCCGGCGGCCGTGGCCTGCAGGAAGGAGCCCGGCGGCAGCGCGACGCGGGCCCGCCCCATGGTGACAAGCGGCGGCTCGCGCTGGAGCACCAGCTCGCCATGGCGGGTCAGCCGCGCCAGCCGGTGGGCGCCGGCCACCTCGGCCAGCGCGGCGACACGGTCGGGCCTCAGGGGGCCGCTGCCGCGCACGTCCATGTCGAGCCCGGTCTCGCTCGCCGTGACCTGTATGTCGAGCGGCTTGGCCAGCGGGGCCAGCACCTGCGCCACCGCCCAGGCCGCCTTGAGCGCGCCGTCGAGGCCGGGCGCCAGAACGGGGCAGGCGTCGATGGCGACGATGGCGTGGCTTCGCCGGCCGGCGAAGCCGACGCTGAGCAGATCGCGCCCCTTCGGCGCGCTGCCGCCGGTGCCGCGCGCGTGGAACACGGCGCGCCGGCGGCCCTCGCCATGGGCGGGCACCAGCGCGGCGACCTCAGGCGCCAGCCCGACGCGCGCCAGCGCCTCCACCACCAGCCCGCGCTTCCATGCCTCATAGGGACCGCTCGCCCAGTGCTGGAGCGCGCATCCACCGCACACGCCGAAATGGCGGCAGACCGGATCGACCCGCTCCGCGCTCGGCTCGATCACCGCGACGAGGCGCCCGCGATCCTTCTCGCGCTCGGTCTCCACCACCTCGCCCGCGAGGGTGAGCGGCACGAAGACCGGGCCTTCCGGCGTGTCGGCGACGCCATCGCCGCGATTGCCGATCCGCGCAATGGCAAGCCGTGCCGTGCTCATCGACGGCTCGCGCACGTCATACGCCATGCAATATTATGTATTGATGCAACAACACTCTGCGTCAATTTATCACCTAATCTTCACGCTCACGTTGAGTTCACAGAATTGATATAGTGCGCGCGAAGCTGATTCCTATTTTTCAAACGGACAGCTTCGTTTACTTAGCAAGCGCACATAATAATAAGTCTTGAAGCGCGCGCAATGGGGGAAAGAATGTCACTTGTTTCGGCTCTTGCCATAAGTGTCGGTGTACTGGGGGGCGTCGCTACCTGGCTCTTCCTCGGACCTCTCGCCGGCGGCCTGCAGATATGGGCCGCCTTCATCGCCTGGGCCTGCTTCTTCCACTGCGGTGGCAAGGAGGCGGGCCTCAAGGCCACCGTGCTGGCCAACATCGCCGGCGCCGTCATGGCGGCGCTCACGCTGCTCGCGGTCACCCGCGGCGGCCTCGGCGAGTCGCTCGGCCTGCCGCTGTGGGCCGGCATCTGCGTCGGCGTCGGCGTGCTGGTGATGATCCTGCTCGGCCACCTGCCGGCCTTCGCCGCCATTCCGGCGATGGTCTACGGCTTTGCCGCCACCGCCGGTTACGCCCTGCTCGCGCAGGACGGGCTGGCGCTCCTTACCGCGCCCGGCCTGGCCAATCCGCTGGCGACCATCATCCTGTCGATGATCGTCGGCGCGGCCCTGGGCTACATCTCCGAAAAGGTCGCC
Organism: Ancylobacter sp. TS-1; assembly: GCF_009223885.1. NCBI lineage: Bacteria > Pseudomonadati > Pseudomonadota > Alphaproteobacteria > Hyphomicrobiales > Xanthobacteraceae > Ancylobacter > Ancylobacter sp. TS-1. The sequence continues at coordinate 3,178,002 of NZ_CP045144.1, read as the reverse complement.
GGGGCGCTCGTCGCCAGCGACGGCGCGGCTCGCCGCGCCTGACGCAACCGACGGAGACGGACGACCGGCGCGGACGGAGCCCTATTCCGCCCGCGCCGCCACGAGCAGGAATTCCTCATTGCCGTCGCCGCCGAGGATGGGCGAGGCGAGACGGTGCGTGACCCGCCAGCCCTGGCCGGCGAGCAGGTCTGCGATGCGATCGGCGGCCGCTGCCCGCGCCGCGGCGTCCTTCACAATGCCGCCCCTGGACAGCTTGTCGCGCCCCACCTCGAATTGCGGCTTCACCAGCGCCACCAGATGCGCGCCCGGCGCGGCATGGGCCAGCGCCGCCGGCAGCACCTGTTCCAGCGAGATGAACGAGACGTCGATGACGACGATGCCGGCCGCCGGCAGCGCGCCGGGCACGAGCGAGCGAATGTCGGTCGCCTCCCGCGAGACGACGCGCGGGTCCCCGCGCAACCGGGCGTGAAGCTGGTCGCGGCCGACATCCACCGCGTGGACGCGCGCCGCGCCGCGCGCGAGCAGAACCTGCGTGAATCCTCCCGTCGAGGCGCCGACATCGAGCGCCTCCAGCCCCGCCACCGACAGCCCGGCGGCATCGAGCGCGGCCTCCAGCTTGAGGCCGGCGCGGGAGACCCATTCATAGGCTTCGCGCGCCTCGATGACGGCATTGGCGGCGATCATGTCGGAGGGCTTGGCGACGGCTCGCCCGTCGGCGGAGACGAGGCCGGCGGCAATCGCCGCCTGCGCGCGGGCGCGGCTGTCGAACAGGCCGCGCTCGACCAGCACGCGGTCGGCACGCCGGCGGGTGGTGGAACGAGCTTCGGGCTTCATCGCCGGGCCCGGCGGACCTCAGCCGCGCCGCAGGGCGGGCGTGGCATCCTGTGTGCGCCCCAGCGCCGCGAACACGCCGGTCACGATGCCGTCGACGTCGAGCCCCGCCTCGCGGAGCTGGCCGGCCGGCGCGTCCTGCTCGATGAAACGGTCGGGCAGGCACAGCGTGCGCACCTTCAGCCCGCGGTCGAGCGCGCCGGCCTCGGCGAGAAGGGTGAGCACATGGCTGCCGAAGCCGCCGACCGCGCCCTCCTCCACCACCACCAGCACCTCGTGCTCGCGGGCGAGCCGCAGCACCAGATCGCGGTCGATCGGCTTGGCGAAGCGCGCATCGGCGACCGTCGTCGACAGGCCGAAGCCGGCGAGCTGGTCGGCGGCGGCGAGGCAGGGCGCCAGCCGCGTGCCGAGCGAGAGCAGCGCGATCTTCGAGCCCTCGCGCACGACGCGCCCGCGCCCGATCTCCAGCGGCACGCCGCGTTCGGGGCGCTCGACGCCGACCCCTTCGCCGCGCGGGTAGCGGAAGGCGATGGGACCCTCGTCATAGGCGGCTGCGGTGGCGACCATGTGGACCAGCTCGGCCTCGTCGGCCGCCGCCATCACCACCATGCCGGGCAGGGTGGCGAGCATCGGCACGTCGAAGGCGCCGACATGGGTCGCCCCGTCCGCCCCCACGAGGCCGGCACGGTCGATGGCGAAGCGCACCGGCAGCCGCTGGATGGCGACATCGTGCACCACCTGGTCGTAGGCGCGCTGCAGGAAGGTCGAGTAGATGGCGCAGAACGGCTTGAAGCCCTCGGTGGCAAGGCCGGCCGCGAAGGTCACCGCGTGCTGCTCGGCGATGCCGACATCGAAGCTGCGCTCGGGGAAGGCGGCGCCGAACAGGTCGAGCCCGGTGCCGGCCGGCATGGCGGCGTTGATGGCGACGATCTTGTCGTCGCGGCGCGCCTCGTCGATCAGCGCGTCGGCGAACACGCTGGTATAGGTCGGCGCGTTGGACGTGGCCTTCTTCTGCGTGCCGGTGGCGACGTCGAAGCGCTGGACACCATGATACTTGTCGGCGGAAGCCTCCGCCGGCGGGTAACCCTTGCCTTTCTGGGTGACGACATGGACCAGCACCGGGCCGGTCGGCGCGTCGCGCACATTGCGCAGCACGGGCAGGAGATGGTCGAGATTGTGCCCGTCGATCGGGCCGACATAGTAGAAGCCGAGCTCCTCGAACAGCGTGCCGCCGGTCCAGAAGCTGCGCGCGAACTCCTCCGCCTGCGCCGCCTTCTTGCCGAAGAAGCGCGGCAGGCCGCGGGTGAGCTGCTTGGCGGTCTCGCGCAGGGTGCGGTAGGTCGGGCCGGAGATCAGCCGGGCCAGATAGGCCGACATGGCGCCCACCGGCGGGGCGATCGACATGTCGTTGTCGTTGAGGATGACGATGAGGCGGGAATCCATCGCGCCGGCATTGTTCATCGCCTCATAGGCCATCCCGGCCGACATGGCGCCGTCGCCGATCACGCAGACGACGTTGCGTTGCGTGCCGGCGAGGTCGCGCGCCACCGCCATGCCGAGCCCGGCCGAGATGGAGGTGGAAGAATGGCCGGCGCCGAACGGGTCGTAGACGCTCTCGGTGCGGTTGGTGAAGCCCGACAGCCCGCCGACCTGGCGCAGCGTGCGGATGCGCTCGCGCCGGCCGGTGAGGATCTTGTGCGGGTAGCACTGGTGGCCGACATCCCAGATCAGCCGGTCCTTCGGCGTGTCGAAGACGTGATGCAGAGCCACCGTCAGCTCGACCACGCCGAGGCCCGCGCCCAGATGCCCGCCGGTGACGGAAACCGCGTCGATCATCTCCTCCCGCAGCTCGGCGGCGAGCCGGGGAAGCTGCTCCTCGGACAGGCGACGCAGATCGGCGGGTTCGCGGATCGTGTCGAGTAGCGGCGTCGAGGGACGGGTCAAGAAGGGCTCCGAAAACTCAATCGTCCGGGAGATGGCCGAAGGCAACGGGCAGGTCCGGGCGAAGTTCAACGGCATACACAAAGGCTTGCCGGGGCGCAACGCAAGGGGCTGCCGCCAGCGGCAACGTGATACCCCGTGCAACAGAATGTGGAGACCGGCGGCCGGACGCAACGGAGCGTTGGCCTCGCGCCCCGGCTTCCTCTAGAAAAACATCATGGAGACCAACGCCATTGCCGCGAGCGGGGAGGCCCCCGCAGAGCATGCCCCCGCCCGGCCGGCGTGGCGGCGGCTGGTGCTGTTCCTGCCCGGCCACGACCCGACCGACATGGACTATCACCACGGCCGCTTCGTCAATCAGGCCGGGCGCTTCGCCGCGCTGTGGTCGATCGGGGCGGCGACCACAGGGCGCCTCGACGACGGGCGCCAGCCCTATGCGCGCTGGGACGTCGACACGCAGGGCGCCAACTGGTCGAGCCACACCGACTACCGCATCCTGCGCTGGGAAGACCTGGTGGTCGAACTGGACGAGCGGCCCGACCCCGTGCGGCTGTGGCGCGGCTATGGCGGGCTGTGGGAGTTCCTGCGCGGCGGCGCGGCGCGCGGCTATTTCCGGGCCAGCCCGCGCTATGGCTTCTTCTTCTTCTTCCCCTACCTGATCTTCGCCCTGTTCGCCGCCGCCGGCGGGCTTGCCGGCTGGCTCGCCCATTGGAGCGCCGCTCTCTACCTGCCGGAATGGGCGGCGCTCGGGCTCGGCGCCATCGTCGCCGTCGCCGTCTTCTTCGCCTTGTTCCATCGCCCCGGCCGCGACTGGCGGCTGCATCAGGCGCTCGACGACTGGGACCTCGCCCGCGACTACCTTGCCGACCGGACCCCTCAGCTCGACGCCCGGCTCGACCGCTTCGCCGGGGTGCTGATGGACGAGGTCCGTTCGGGCCGTCACGACGAGGTGCTGCTGGTCGGCCACAGCCTTGGGGCGACGCTGATGCTCGGCGTGCTCGACCGGGCGCTGGACATCGAGCCGGAGCTGGCGGCAGGACGCACACAGGTGAGCCTGCTCACCTGCGGCGCCACAATCCCCAAGCTCGCCTTGCACCGGGGCGGCGACAAGGTGCGCCGGCAGGCGGCCCGCGTGGCCTCGACGCCCGGGTTGACCTGGGTCGAATACCAGGCCCGCCACGACGCCATCAATTTCTACAAGTTCCACCCGGTGACGCTGCGCCGCGCCGCCTTCGACCAGCCCGCGCCGGCGCCGCTGCTGCGCAACGCCAACATCAAACAGATGCTGACCCATGCGAAGCTGAAGAAGCTGCGCTGGCACGCGATGCGCATCCACTACCAGTTCCTGCTGGCGAATGAGCGCCCAGCCGCCTACGACTATTTCATGTTCGTGCTCGGCCCGCTCACCTTCGCCGACCTCACCTCGCGGGCGGAAGGGCCGGTCGGCCGTTTCGCGCCGGACGGCTCCCTGATCGCCTGAACCAACGGACGCTGCATGTCTCTTCTCGTCGCCGCCAAGATCGTCTGGGCCGCCGGTGTCATCGGCTGGTACGTCATCCGCATGCCCTTCGAGCGCAAGGTGAAGCGCGAGCGGGTGGTCGACGCCCGCGACCGGCTGCGCGAGCTGGTGCTGCTGTCCTGCTCGACGCTCGGGCTCGGCATCACGCCGCTGCTCTGGGCGACCTCGAAGCTGTTCAACTTCGCCAATTATCCCTATTCGCCGGTGCAGTTCGCGCTCGGTACGCTCACCTTCGCCTTCTCGCTCTGGCTGTTCCGCCGCACCCACAAGGATCTCGGCAAGAACTGGTCGGTGACGCTGGAGATCAAGGACAGCCACAAGCTGATTACCGGCGGCGTGTACCGCTATGTGCGCCACCCGATGTATTCGGCCTTCTTCCTGTGGGCGCTGGCGCAGCTCATCCTGGTGCCGAACTGGATCGCTGGCCCGGCCGGCATTGTCGGCTTCGGCATCCTCTATCTCTTCCGCATCGGCCGCGAGGAGAAGATGATGCTCGACACGTTCGGCGACGAGTACCGCGCCTATAGTGCCCGCACCGCCCGGCTCATCCCCGGCGTCTACTGAGGCGCGCGGGTCGGGCGACAGGAGAAACAAAGATGCTGGAACTGCGCCCGGGTTGCGAATGCTGCGACCGCGACCTGCCGCCCGACACGCGCGAGGCCATGATCTGCACCTTCGAGTGCACCTTCTGCGCCGACTGCGCGCGCGAGGTGCTGCATGGCGTCTGCCCGAACTGCAGCGGCGAGCTGGTGCGGCGGCCGATCCGCCCGCCGGCGGCGCTGGCCCGCCATCCGGCGGCGACGACGCGCGTGTTCAACCCCGACTGCGCGGGCCGGAAGGCCGGCTGAGCCCTATCCGGTCAGGCGGACGCCGGCGAAGCCGGATGCCGCGATTTCCGTGCACAGGCCCGACCACTGGCAGCCGGCGCAGGCGGTGCGGATCGTGCCGGCGGCGAAGGCCGCGCGCAGCGCCGCCAGCCGGGCGGGATCGAGCCGCAGTGGCTGCTCCGCCGCGAGCGGCTCGCCGAGCAGAACCCCGACATCGGCCAGCGCCTGAGCATCGCGCATGGCAACGCTGGCATTGAAGCAGTGATGGTCGGCCGCGCCCAGCATGGGGCGGCAGATGTCGTCCGGCCCCTCGACCAGTTCCACCGGCTCACCGGCATTGAGCCGGACGACGATGCGCTGGTAATTGGCGACGAAGGCCGGCGTGTAGCCCTTGCCGACATAGGTCAGCAGGCAGAGCAGGTGATGGCCGCGCAGCCGGACGGTCACGGGCGGCCGCCAACGGCGCGCGGTGAGGTCACTCGCCGTCCAGCGGCTGGGTGCCGGCCGGGCGGCCATCGGCACCGAGGGTGATCTTCTCCACCCGCGCCTCGGCATCCTTCAGCAGCGCGTCGCAGCGCGCCTTGAGCGCCTCGCCGCGCGCGTAGAGCGCGATCGATTCCTCGAGCGGCACGTCGCCCTTCTCAAGCTTGCCGACGATGGCCTCGAGTTCCGCGAGAGCCTTCTCGAAGCTCAGTGCATTCACGTCCGCCGCATCGCTCATCGCGTCCTCCGGTCCCTGAGTCGCGCCCCTTATAGCGCGTCGGGCCTCCGCACTCACCCCGCCGGGGTCAGCCGTGCATCAGCGCCTTCACATGGGCGGAGGCGGAGCGCGCGAGCCCCTCCAAGTCGTAGCCGCCTTCCAGCACCGAGACGATCTTGCCGCCGCAATGCTTGTCGGCGACCTCCATCAGCTTCCGCGTGACCCAGGCGAAGTCTTCTTCCAGCAGGTTGATGTTGGCCAGCGGGTCGCGCGTATGGGCATCGAAGCCGGCGGAGATGATCAGCAGTTCCGGGCCGAAGGCATTGAGACGCGGCAGGATGCGGCTCTCGAAGGCTTCCCGGAAATGCTCGCCATCGTCGCCCGAGCGCAGCGGCGCGTTGACGATGTTGTCGCTGGTGCCGCGCTCGCCGACCGCCCCGGTGCCGGGAAAGAGCGGCATCTGGTGGGTCGAGGCGTACATGACGCTCGGGTCGGACCAGAAGATCTCCTGCGTGCCATTGCCGTGATGAACGTCGAAATCGACGATGGCGACGCGGCCGATGCCGTGCACCTTCTGCGCGTGGCGGGCGGCGATGGCGACATTGTTGAACAGGCAGAAGCCCATCGGCGTGCGGGTCTCGGCATGGTGGCCGGGCGGGCGCATGGAGACGAAGGCGTTGTCCACCTTGCCGGACAGTACCTCGTCGACGGCGAGCACCGCGCCGCCGACGCCGCGCCAGATCGCTTCCCCGGTGCCCGGCGACATCACCGTGTCGCCGTCGATGCGCACCAGCCCCTCGCTCGGCATCGCCTCTTCCAGCGCCGCGACGAAATCCTCGGGATGAACGCGCACAATGTCCTCGCGCGCGGCGACCGGCGCCTGCTCGCGGGCCAGCGTGGCGAAGGTCTCGCCTTCGAACACCCGGTTGAGCACCCGCACCCGATCGGGCCGTTCCGGATGGCCGGAGGGCGTGAGATGTTCGAGGCAGGCGTCGTGGGCGATGAGAAGCGTCGTCATGGCGTTCCTTCGGTCGATCCGGGCGATCGCATGTTTTTCTGGATTGGGCGCGGAGATGGTGGACGATATGCCACGTTCCGGCCCGGGGCCAGCGGGTGGAATGGACGCGCCTCACTTTTCCCCGCGTGCCCGCCGGCGGCCTTTGCCGTTGACCCGCCGGCGCCGGCATCCTATCCGAGCCGACCTGAACAGGGAAAGCGCGTGAACCAGCCGCCCGTGACGATGCCGCCGAGAACGCGGGTGCTGATGGCGGATGCCGCCGGCATCGAGGAGGCCGCGCGCCTTCTTGGCGGCGGCGGGCTGGTGGCGATCCCCACCGAGACGGTCTACGGCCTCGGCTGCGACGCCACCGATCCGCGCGCCGTCGCCGGCCTCTACGCCGCCAAGGGGCGGCCGAGCTTCAACCCGTTGATCGCCCATGTGCCGGATGTGGCCGCTGCGCGCGGTGTTGGGCGTCTTACCCCCGCCGCAGAGGCATTGGCCGCCGCCTTCTGGCCGGGTCCGCTGACGCTGGTGGTTCCCGCTATCGAGGGGGCGACGAGCGAATTGGCCCGGGCGGGACTGGCGAGCGTCGCCATCCGCGTGCCGGCGCATCCGGTGGCACAGGCGGTGCTGCGGGCGGCGGGGCGCCCCATCGCGGCGCCGAGCGCCAATCGCTCCGGCCATGTCTCGCCCACCAGCGCCGCCCATGTGCTGGCCGATCTCGACGGGCGGATCGAGTTGATCCTCGATGCCGGGCCGAGTGCCGTGGGGGTGGAATCGACCATTGTCGACTGCACCGGGCCCGTACCCGTTCTGCTGCGCCCCGGCGGCCTGCCGCGCGCGGCGATCGAGGCGGTGCTCGGCGGCCCGCTGGCCAATGCCCCCCCGCCTTCCGCTGGGGCGGCCGAGGATGACCCCGCCCCGCGCGCGCCGGGCATGCTCGCCTCGCATTACGCGCCCTCGGTGCCGGTCGGGCTCGGCATTGGCGAGGTGCGTCCCGGCGAGGCGCTGCTGACCTTCGCCGGGGCACGGCCACCGGGATTCGAACAGGCCGTCGCGCGGCTCGACCTCAGCCCCGCCGGCGATCTCGTCGAGGCGGCGGCCAATCTCTATGCCCATCTGCGCGCGCTCGACGGCACCGGCGCGCGCGCCATCGCTGTCGTTGCACTGCCCTCCCACGGGCTCGGCGAGGCCATTGCCGACCGCCTGCGCCGCGCTGCCGCCCCGCGCTGAAGCCGGAAATCGCAGAATGATGCGATCTCGTGCCATCTGACGGTGCGGAATTAACGCTCGCGCAAGGTTAATTTGCGACAACCATGGGGCTGGGGCGCGCAAGGTCTTGCCTGTTACTGACAGAGCACGCCGCAGAATGTGTTGTTGCGTCGTGTTGCGTGGGCGTCGGATGGGAATGCGGGTCTCAACGCGCGTTCAAGGCTGGGGGATGAGGGCCGGGCTCCTGCTGGCGATGCTGGCGGGCGGTAGCGGCACCATCGGCTACCAGGACATTGTCGGCCGCATGGCCCATCAGCCCGGCGTCGCGGAACGCGCGCGGCTTTCCATCCTCGGCGGCCCGGTCCACACGCTCAAGGCCTCGACCTTCGCCTGGCCCTCGGCCTCGGCGCTGATGTCCGGCTCGGCGATCGCGACGCCTCCGGCGGTCGCCCTCATCGTCGACGTCAACCGCGACGGCAAGGCCGATCGCCTCGCAATCGCCCCCTCCGAACCGCTCGAGGTCGACCCGCTCGACGGCGCGGCCGGCGATCTCACCCCCGGCAGTCTGGCCGGGGCGGGAACGGCGAGCCTCGGGCCGGCGGACACCCTCGTGCTCAGCCTGGGCACCGGCACCGGGGGGACGGAGGGCACGGCCGGCGCCGGCACCGACCCCTACGAGGATGCCGATGACGGCGAGGGTGCCGGCTTGGCCGCCGATATGGCCGACGTCGAGGCCAACGGCCTCTATTCCGTGCCGGCAGGCGACCCCACGGGCGACCCGACGCAGCTCGAACAGGCCGTGCTCGCGCAGGCCGCGAGCGGCGACTACCACGACATCAGCGTGCCGAGCGACGGCGCCCTCGCCGCCATGGAGGAGGGTGAGGACGAGCCGGGCCGCAGCTATTACGAGACCGACCCGGAACTGCCCCTCTACCGGCAGAATGCCTTCATCTTCGGGCTCGACCACGCGGCCCTGCCGCCGCAGCCCTTCCTGCATCTCTCGCCGGGCGCGCCGTCGGCCTCCGCCGCCCCGGGCGACAGCGGCACCACCACGGCCGCGAAGTCGGAGGCGGGCGACGGCCTGCGCCTCGCCGAGGGCCCGAGCCCGGCCGAGCGGCTGGGGCTTTCCGGCAAGCGGCGTGAGCGGGCGGAGAAGTGCCTCGCCGAGGCGGTCTATTTCGAGAGCCGGGGCGAGCCCCGGCGCGGCCAGATCGGCGTGGCGCAGGTGGTGATGAACCGGGTCTTCTCCGGCTACTACCCCTCCGACATCTGCCGCGCGGTCTACCAGAACGCCCGGCGCCGCTTCGCCTGCCAGTTCACCTTCGCCTGCGACAACATCCGCGACGTGGTGACGGAGCCGCGCCTGTGGGATCAGGCGAAGGAGATCGCCTCCGGCATGCTGGACGGCCTGATCTGGGACGAGAAGGTCGGGCGGGCGACCCATTACCACGCCCGCTCGGTGCGCCCGAACTGGATCCGCGAGATGCGCAAGCTCGACCGCATCGGCGAGCACACCTTCTACCGCCCGCGCCGCTGGACGAGCTGAAGCGGCTCTTTCGCCACGCCCGGCGGGCCATCGCCGGGACCGGGCGACCCTGCCCATCATCGCCTTCTCATCATCGCCGGGACTCTGCCTCCCGGACGGCGCGGAACGTATCGTCGCGGAACTGACGGTGGCAGGCGCGGCTGCGCGGGCAATTCTCCGCTCATCCCGTCATCCCGTCATCCCGGACGGCCGAAGGCCGATCCGGGATCGCGTGAAAGCCGGAGGGCGATCCCGGCTCGCCGCTTCGCGACGGCCGGGATGACGGCCGGAGGAGGGGTCGTTGGCGATCTGCGCGGCATAGACCGGGAGGCGCCCCCCCCGAAAACGACAACGCCCGGCGCGAGGCCGGGCATCGGGTAGTTCGCAGGGGGCGCCTTGAGGCTCAGTTGAGCTTCGACTTGACCTCGGCGACCGCCTCGTTGAGCAGCCGGTCGGCGGTGTCGCCGACGACATGGGCGGCAAGCAGGACCTGCGACGCCTTCACCGCGGCATCGGCAGCGGCGGCCCGCACTTCGGCCAGGGCCTGCGCCTCGGCCTGGGCGATCTTCTGCTCGGCCATCTTGGTGCGGCGGACGATGAGGTCCTCCAGCTTCTGCTTGGCCTCGGCGGCCAGACGCTCGGCCTCGGCCTTGGCCGTGGTGACGATCGCTTCGGCCTCTTCCTCCGCCTCGCGCTGGCGGCGCTTGTATTCGGCGACCAGCTTCTGCGCCTCTTCCTTCAGACGGCGGGCCTCTTCCAGCTCCTTGCGGATCCGCTCGCCGCGCGCGTCGAGCTGACCGAGCATGCCGGAGAAGGCGCCGGCCTTGGCGAGGATCGCCATGAAGATCACGAAGGCGACGGCGACCCAGAAAGTATCGCTACCCACGGTGCTCTCCTCAGTTCTTGATGGCGGCGTCGACCGCATCCTCGACCGCCTGCGGGGCGGGCGTGGAACCGACGAGCGTGTGGACGATGGCGCCGGCTGCCTCGACCGCGATGCCGCGGACATTGGTCAGCGCCGCCGTCTTGGTGGCCGCGATCTGCGCCTCGGCTTCCGCCAGCTTGGCGGACAGTTCGGCTTCCAGCGACTTGCGGCTCGCCTCGGACTCGGCCGACAGCTTGTCGCGGGTCTCGGTGGCGATGCCGTGCGCCTTGTTGCGGGCGGAGGCGAGCGCCTTTTCATAGGCGACCGCCGCAGCCTCGCTCTCGGCCTTCAGCTTGCCCGCTTCCTCGATGTCGTCGGCGATACGGTCGTGCCGCTCTTCGAGGATGTTGGCGATGCGCGGCAGGGCGATGCGGCTCATCAGCACGTAGAGCGCCGCGAACGCGATCACCAGCCAGATCAGCTGCGAGGGAAAGGTATGGACGTCGAAGGGCGGGAAGCCGCCGCCGTGCGCTTCCGCTGGGGGCACCGCAATCTCCACGCCGCTAGCCGCCGGAAGCGGACCGGAAGGTGCCGCTTGGGCGATGACGGTGATACCGGCCGGACCCTGGGTCTCGGACATGGTTCAGGCTTCCTCGATCGATACGGACGTCAGCTCAGTGCGACGACGGGCGCACCCCAAGGGCGCGCCCGGGCCGGAAGGCGTCAGACCACGAAGAGCAGAACGAGGGCGACGACCAGCGAGAAGATGCCGAGACCTTCCGCGAGCGCCGCGCCGATGAAGGCGCGGGCGAACTGGCCATCGGCCGCCGACGGGTTGCGCAGGGCGCCCGAGAGGAAGTTGCCGAAGATGGTACCGACGCCGATGGCGGCGAGGCCCATGCCGAGCGTGGCGAGACCGGCGCCGAGGAACTTGGCGGCTTCCGCTTCCATGATCTTCTCCTGTTGGAATAGTCAGATTGAGTGGATGGCTTGATGAGAGTCCCGCGACGCGCCGATCAGTGACCGGGATGCAGCGCGTCGTTGAGATAGATGCAGGTCAGCACCGCGAAGACGTAAGCCTGCAGGGCGGCGACCAGGAATTCGAGGGCGGTGAGCGCCACGACCATGAACAGCGGCAGCACGGCGCCGAACCAGCCGACGACGCCCGAGGCGGTCATCATCACGATGAAGCCGGCGAACACCTTCATGGCGATATGGCCGGCCAGCATGTTGGCGAACAGACGCAGCGACAGGCTGATCGGACGCGACAGGAAGGAGATCAGCTCGATCACCACCATGAACGGCAGCAGGAAGGCCGGCACGCCCGACGGCACGAACAGGCGCAGGAAGTGGGTGCCGTGGCGCACGAAGCCGTAGATGATGACGGTCAGGATCACCACCAGCGCCAGCGCGGCGGTGACGATGATGTGGCTGGTCACGGTGAAGGCATAGGGGATCATGCCGACGAAGTTGGCCGTCAGCACGAAGATGAAGAGCGAGAAGACGAGGGGGAAGAACTTCATCCCCTCATTGCCCGCCGAGCCCCGCACGGTGGAGGCCACGAATTCGTAGGAGAGTTCCGCCAGCGACTGAAGCCGGCCGGGAACCAGGGTGCGCCCGCGCGTGGCGAAGGTGAGGAAGAAGAACACCAGCGCGACGATGCCGAACATGAAGGCGGCGGAATTGGTGAAGGCGAGCTCGATGCCGCCGGGCTTCCCCAGCTCCACGATCTTGATGATCTGGAACTGATGGATCGGATCGATCACGCTGCCGCTGGCCATCGCCGGTCGCTGCCCTCAACATGCGGCGCCAACGGCGCCCCATCCCCATCCCAAGACACCGTGCACACGGCGCCGCCTTGTCGTCCGGGCGCCCGCCACGAGGGCCGGCGCCGAAAATCTGTCATGCCCCACCGCCGGGCGGCGTCTTGCGGCCCATCTCACCGGCGGCACGCATCATGTTCACGATGCCGGCGCCGAAGCCGAGCAGCATCAACACGATCATGCCCCACGGCGCGATGCCGAGAAGGCGGTCGATCCCCCAGCCGAGGCCGGCACCGACCAGAACCCCTGCGACGAACTCGCTTCCCAACCGGAAAGCCAGCGTCATGCCCGCCGAAGAGGACGTCCGGTCCGGGACGCGGGACGCCTTCTCCTCGGCCCTGCGCTCGGCCTGCACCTTGTCCAGCGCACTGCCGAGGCCCTCAAGCCTGCCGGAGAGCTCGGCATCGGAGACCTCCGACGGAGTTGAGCCCTTCTGGTCGTCCGCCTTGTCCCGGTCGCCCATCGTTCACGCTCAAGCCTGTCAGGAGAAGGATTTCTCCACCCCGAAGCCGGGCGCACCATAGTGTTCGCTCCAAGGGGTGTCAAGGATGTGAACACATCTTTCAAGTCATTGAAATGACATGGGAAATAGGGAGTGTGGACGCTCTGTCGCAGGCACCGGGAAGCCTGTTTTGCACCAAGGGAAGCCGTCCGCGTGTTTTTGGCATGCCAGAGACCGGACGGGAAATACGGCGAACGCCCCATATGAGCCCCCGGCAGGGGCTGCCGGAGCGGGCCGCGAGGGTTCCCCGCCCCGTTTGCCGCGAATCCTGCCGCAACGGCAGAGAGGAGAGAATCAGCTCGCCTCGAGGAAGCGCTCGGCAGTGGCGAGGTCGACCGAGACCAGCTTGGAGACGCCCCGCTCGGCCATGGTGACGCCAAACAGGCGGTTCATCCGGCTCATGGTGATCGGGTTGTGGGTGATGGTGACGAAGCGTGTCTCGGTAAGGCGGCGCATCTCGTCGAGCAGGTTGCAGAACCGCTCCACATTGGCGTCGTCGAGCGGCGCGTCCACCTCGTCGAGCACGCAGATCGGCGCCGGGTTGGTCAGGAACACGGCGAAGATCAGCGCCATGGCGGTCAGCGCCTGCTCGCCGCCCGACAGCAGCGACAGCGATTGCGGCCTCTTGCCGGGCGGCTTGGCGATGATGTCGAGGCCGGCCTCCAGCGGATCGTCCGAATCGGTGAGCACGAGCTGCGCCTCGCCACCGCCGAACAGGGTGGAGAAAAGCTGGCGGAAATGGCCGTCCACGATGGTGAAGCTCGCCTGCAGCCGCTCGCGCGCCTCGCGGTTGAGCCCGTAGATGCCATGGCGCAGGCGCTTGATCGCCTCGGTGAGGTCGTCGCGCTCGGCGGCGAGGCCCTTGTGCTGGCCCTCGATCTCGGAAAGCTCCTCCTCGGCGCGCAGATTGACGGCGCCGAGCCGCTCGCGGTCGGCCTTGAGGCGGGCCAGATCGGCCTCGACCTCGGCCAGCACCGGCATGTCGGCGTCATGCGCGATCCCGGCGATCTCGCGGGCGTCCTCGGGATTGCCGTCGAGCACCTCGCCGATCTCGCGCTCAAGGTCGTGCCGCCGCTGGCGGGCCGCTTCCACCCGGGCCTCGGCGCGGGCGCTGTCCTCGCGGGCGGAGGCGAGGGCATCCAGCGCAGCGCGCGCGGCCTTGTCGGTGTCGGCCTGCCCCGCTTCGGCGGCGGCGAGCGCGTCGGCGGCCTCGCGCCGGGCCTGCTCGGCTTTGGCGATCTCGTCGAGCAGGGCCCGGCGGCGCGCGGCGAAACGCGCGGGCGCATCGTCGAGGCCCTCGCGCTCGCCAGCGGCCTCGGCGACTCGCGCCTCCAGCGCCGCCACCCGCTCGCCCGTGCCCCCGGCCCGGCCTTCCCAGGAGGCCCGCTCGGCGGCGATGGCGGAGAGGCGCCGCACGCGCTGCTCGCGCTCGCGGCCCTGCGCGTCGGCGCGGGCGCGCGCTTCCGCCAGCACGGCGCGGTCCTGCGCCACCCGGGCACGGATTTCGGCCAGCCAGGCCTCACCCTCGGCGGCGGGCGGCTGCTCGGCGACGGCCGCGTGCGCCTCGGCCAGCGCGGCCTCCGCCTTCTCGCACTCCACATCCAGGCGGGCGAGATTGGCCGCGAGTGCGGCAAGGCGCGCATTCTGCTCGCCGGCGGCGCGCTCGGCGCGGGAGAGGTCCTCGCGCGCGACCTCCATGGTGCGCAGGGCGGCGCGGCGGCCTTCGCGCGCCGCATTCTCGCGGGCGCCGGCGGCGCGTAGCGAGGCTTCCGCCATCTCCAGCGCGGCGCGGTGGATGGCGACCTCGGCACGGGCGCCTTCCAGCTCGGCCTCGATATCGGCGAGGCGGTTGCGCTCGGCGAGGCGCCGGGCGGCGGCGGTCGGCGCGTCAGCGGCGGCGGTCAGCCCGTCCCAGCGCCACAGGTCGCCCTCGCGGGAGACGAGGCGCTGGCCGGGCCGGAGCAGGGCCGAAAGACGCGGGCCGTCATGGGCCAGCACAACGCCGATCTGGGCGAGGCGGCGGGCCAGCACCGGCGGCGCCTCGACATAAAGGGCCAGAGCCTCGACGCCCTGCGGCAGCGGCGCGTCGCCCGCCCCGTCGGACAGCGCCCAGTGGACCGGCGCGGCGACGGCGTCGGGCGCGTCGAGATCGTCGCCCAGCGCGGCGCCAAGGGCGCTCTCATAGCCACGCTCGACCCGGATCGAATCGAGCACGGGCGGCCATTGCCGGGGCGTACCGACGTCGAGCAGCTTGGAAAGGGTGCGCGCCTCGGTATCGAGACGCTGGGCCGCGCGCTCGGCCTCGGCCAGCGGACGGCGGGCCTGGTCGAGCGCGGCGCGGGCGCTCGCGTGGGCGTTCTCGGCCTCGAGGGCGGCGGCCTCGGCGCCGGAAAAGGCGTCCTGCGCGATCTCGGCGATCTCGCGCCGCTCGTCGAGCCGGGCGGCGCCGATGGCCTCCTCGAGCTGGCGGCGCTCGCCGGACAGCGCCTGCGCCTCCCGCTGCAACCGGGCGAGGCGCTCGCCCTCCTCGCGCAGCGCGCGCTCCAGCGCCCCGCGCCGGGCCGCGCTCTCGGCATTGGCGGCGGTCGCCTCGGCGAAGTCGCGCTCGGAATCGGCGAGCCGGCCGGCCGCCTCCTCGCGCAGCGCCACGGCCTCCGCTTCCAGCTCGGCCACCTGCTCCTGCGCGATGGCGAGTTCCTCCGCCTCCTCGATGAGGCGTTCCAGCATGGCGCCGGCATCGGCGGCCAGCGCCCGCTCGCGCTCCATGTCGCCGGCGAGCTGGGCGAGGCGGCGGTCGAGTTCCTCGCGGCGAGCGCCGGCGCGGGCCTCGTCGCGGTCGAGTTCACCGCGCGCCAGCGTCAGACGCTGAAGGGCGGCGGCGGCGGCGGCATCGGCCTCGCGCAGCGCCGGCAGTCCGTGCGCGGCGACGGCGGCGGCACGGGCCGCCTCGCCCTGCTGCAAGGTCCGCGCGGCAACCTCGCGCACCGCGAGATCGAGCGCCCGACTCGCCTCGCCGAGCCCTCCGCTCGCCTCCAGCCAGCGCAGCCAGAGCAGAGCGGCCTCGGCCTTGCGGATGTCGGTGGACAGCACGCGGTAGCGCGCCGCCTGCCGCGACTGGCGGCGCAGCGCGTCGAGCTGGCCGCCGATCTGGCCGATCACATCCTCCAGCCGGGTGAGGTTGGTCTCGGCGGCGCGCAGGCGCATCTCCGCCTCCTGCCGCCTTGCGTGCAGGCCGGCGACGCCCGCCGCCTCTTCCAGCAGGCGCCGGCGGGCCGAGGGCTTGGCGCCGACGATCTCGCCGATCTGGCCCTGCCGCACCATGGAGGGCGAGCGCGAGCCGGAGGAGGCGTCGGCGAACAGGATCTGCACGTCGCGCGCGCGCACCTCGCGCCCGTTGATGCGGTAGGAGGAGCCGGCCTCGCGCTCGATGCGGCGGGAGATTTCCAGAAAGTCGGCGTCGTTGAACACCGCCGGGGCGGAGCGGTCGGAATTGTCGACGGTGAGAACCACCTCGGCGGTGTTGCGCGAGGGCCGGGTGGTCGAGCCGCCGAAAATGACGTCGTCCATGCCCTCGGCGCGCATCGCCTTGTAGGAGCTCTCGCCCATCACCCAGCGCATGGCTTCGACAAGATTCGACTTGCCGCAGCCATTCGGGCCCACCACGCCGGTGAGGCCGGGCTCGATCAGCATGTCGGTCGGTTCGACGAAGGTCTTGAAGCCGACGAGGCGGAGGCGGGTGAACTTCATGGTCCTAGGGTGAGGCCAGGCAACCACAAGTTCAAGTGGATGGCGGGCGGCGATCCACGACATGTTGCGGCGGGCGGGTCGGCTGGACGGTGGCCGGCAGGCGGAACCAATGGCCTATTGCGACCGCGCGCCTTCTGCCGGCAGACTGTCCATCATCGCCCGATCCTGCCGTCGATTCCGCCTTGGGAGACAGAAGATGCGCAGCGTTGCCCTCGATATGTTCGATCTGCGCATATTGCGGGAGCTGCAGCAGGACGGCAGGCTGACCAATGCCGAGCTTTCCGAGCGCATCGGCCTGTCGCCCTCGCCCTGTCTGCGCCGCACCCGCCGGCTGGAGGAGGAGGGGCTGATCGCCTCCTATCAGGCGCGGCTGGAGCCGGGCCGGCTCGGCCTCGGCGTACTCGCCTTCATCCATGTGCATCTGGAACGGCAGGTGGAGGAGGCCGCGCGCGAATTCGAGGCGGCGGTGCTGGCGCTGCCGCAGGTGGTCGCCTGCTACAGCGTCACCGGCGACAGCGACTACATGCTGCATGTGGTGTGCGAGGACCTCGACGGCTTCGCCCATTTCGCCCATGACATATTGATGGGCCTGCCCGGCGTGCGCGGCGTGCGCTCCTCGCTCGCGCTCAAGCGGGTGAAGGAAAGCGGGCGGCTGCCGCTCGACCATCTGCGCCCCGTCGCCACGACCGATTCCGCTTCCGAAAAGACAGGCAGCGCGCCGCTCCGCCCGATAAAGCGGCCCTGAGCGGCAGAATCTGCCGCAGGCCGGCCTCCCGGCCCCCCGAGAACGCAAGGACATGCCGAACTAGGTCAACTACACTGACCTAGTTCGGCATTCATTCCCAGTCCCGCTCGGCACTCTCGGGAGGCGCGTCATGGCATTCGTGGCAGACACGTTGACACCTCTGGTCTCCCGCACCGCCGGCTCGGTCCGGTCGGCCGGGCTCGGCACGCCCGCCAACCTCGCCGCGCTGGCGCTGGCCGGCGCCGCCCTGCTGTGGTCCGGCAATTTCCTCGCCGGACGACTCGCCGCCGACATCGTGCCGCCGGCGACCTTTTCCGCCGCCCGCTGGGCGCTGGCCTTCGCGCTTCTGCTGCCCTTCACCGCCCGGGAGATCGTTACCCGGCGCGGGGAGATCGTCCGGCGCTGGCCGTTCTGGCTCGCCTGCGGCGTGCTGAACATCGGCGTGTTCACCGTGCTCATCTATGCCGGCCTCGCCCATACCAGCCTCGTCAACGGCTCGATCATCGGCGCGGCGGCGCCGATCCTCGTCGGTCTGTTCGGCTGGCTGCTGCTGGGCGAGCGGACCTCGGCGCGCTCGCGCCTCGCGCTCGCCGTCTCCACCGCCGGGGTCGGGCTGATCGTGCTGCGCGGCGACATCGCCACGCTGGCGCGGCTCGACCTGCATGGCGGCGATGTGCTGCTGTTTCTCGGTATCGCCGCCTTCGCGCTCTATGCCGTGCTGCTGAAGCGGTTCCCTACCGGCCTCTCGCCGGCCGCCGCGCTCACCGTGAGCATTCCCTTCGGCCTCGTCGCGCTGGCGCCGGTGGCGCTGTGGGAGATCGCCTTGCGCGACGCGGGAACGGTGCAGCCGGGCACGATCGCGCTTCTGGTGCTCTATGTCGGCAGCCTGCCGACGCTCGGCTTCGTGCTGTGGGCGCGCGGGGTCGGCACGCTCGGGCCGACGCGGGCCGGCCAGTTTCTCCAGCTCATGCCGGTGTTCGGCGGTGCGCTCGGCGTCGGCATCATCGGCGAGGCGATGCAGCTCTACCACGCGCTCGGCTTCGCGCTGGTGCTGACGGGGCTCGGCCTGCGCGACCGCCGCCTGCCGGAGAGCGCGCCCTCGCCTAGCGGCGCCTGAACAGGCGGCGGCCGAGCCGGTCGAGTTCCAGCGCCACGAAGGCGAAGCCGCAGCCCACCGTCACGTCGACCAGCCGCTCGGCGATGTCGTGGGCGGCCCCGCCGATGCCGCCGGCGACCAGCTCCAGCAGCAGGATGATGAAGGCGGTCAGCGCGGCGGCGCCGAGCGTGCCGTTGAGCTGCTGCGCCGGCCAGCGCAGCAGCGCCGCCAGCGCCATCCCCGTCAGCAGGGCGGCATGGGCCGGGAAGAGATGGCCGAAGCCGAGCGCGGCGAGGATGCCGAGCAGCGTGCCGGCGAGCTGCTGAATCATGAGCTGCCGGCTCATCAGCGAATCCGCCCTGAGCACCAGCACGATAGCGATCAGCGCCCAGTAGGGCCGGTGCAGGCCGAGGGCGAGGCTGGTGAACAACGCCAGCGGCACCGAGATCGCCACCGCCCCGGCGAATATCCAGCGCTCGCGCGCGGTGGCGCGGATGCGGGCGAGCACCGCGCGCGGCGCCGGCGCGACGGAGGGACGCCACAGGCCGACGACGAGATCCCAGCCAAGCGAGACCAGCCATGCCCAGACCGCGAAGCCGGCGACCACCGGAATGTCGGCCGGCTGCAGCGGCGCGTACAGCGCCCCGACCGCCAGCGTCAGGCAGAGGAAGCGCGAGGCCGCCGCCGCGCTCGGATCGATGCTCTCGACCAGCGCGTAGAGGGCGCCGGCAAGCGCGAAGGCGAGGATGATGAGGCCGGTGTGGTGAGCGACCAGCGTGCCGAGGCCGGTGCCGAGGAGAATCACCGCCCCGGCCGCGCCGATGCGCACGAGCCGCTGCGCCGCCGGCCCTCCGGTATCGAGGGTGAAGCCGAGGATGCAGGTCAGCATGGCGTAGATCAGCCAGATGTCGACGCCGACCACGAGGCCGACGGAGATCGGCGCCATCACCGTCAGGGCGAAGCGGATCGAGCGGGCGAGCAGGCCGTCGCCATGCCAGCGCGGCAGGTCGCCGGCTGCGGCGGGGGATGGTTTACCGATGGTTTCGACCATGCCGCATTCCCCCGGCCATTACCTTTACCCGGTCTTTACCCTGCGCGACGGAGATTGTGGATACGCGCTGCCGCGCGTCTGTTGCGTCCTGTTCGAGTAGGGTTGAGCGTCCATGAAGGTGGTTCGTAACGGGGAGGCCCGCGTGGCGTCCCGATCCGGCGCGATGCGCCGCCCCGGCCCGTCTTCCGAGCTTCCCCTCGACACCATCGTGCGCGGCGATTGCGTTGCCGCCCTGTCGCGGCTGCCGGCCGCTTCGGTCGACCTGATCTTCGCCGACCCGCCCTATAATCTCCAGCTCCAGGGCGAGCTGAAGCGGCCCGACGACAGCCGGGTCGACGCGGTGGACGACGCCTGGGACAAGTTCGAGAGCTTCGAGGCCTATGACGCCTTCACCCGCGCCTGGCTGCTGGCGGCGCGGCGCGTGCTCAAGCCCACCGGCACGCTGTGGGTGATCGGCTCCTATCACAACATCTTCCGCGTCGGCGCCATGCTGCAGGATCTCGACTTCTGGATCCTCAACGACATCGTCTGGCGCAAGACCAACCCGATGCCGAACTTCCGCGGCCGGCGCTTCACCAATGCGCATGAGACGCTGATCTGGGCGGCGCGCGAACCGGGCGGCAAGGGCTACACCTTCAATTACGAGGCGATGAAGGCGGCCAATGAGGACGTGCAGATGCGCTCCGACTGGCTGTTCCCGATCTGCTCGGGCGCCGAGCGGCTGAAGGACGATGACGGCCACAAGGTCCACCCGACCCAGAAGCCCGAGGCCCTGCTGGCGCGGGTGATCCTTTCCGCCTCGAAGCCGGGCGACGTGGTGCTCGACCCCTTCCTCGGCTCCGGCACCACGGCGGCGGTGGCCAAGCGCCTCGGCCGGCATTTCGTCGGCATCGAGCGCGATCCGGTCTACGCCGACGCCGCGCAGGCCCGCATCGACGCGGTGGAGCCGCTGCCCGACCTGACGCTGGCGGCCGCGCCGACTGCGCGCGAAGCCCCGCGCATCGCCTTCGGCGCCCTGCTGGAGCGCGGACTCATCGCACCCGGCACGCTGCTGACCGACGCCAGATCGCGATTCCGCGCGCTGGTGCGCGCCGACGGCACGCTGTCTCTGGAGACGGCGCCGGGCCTCGGCCAGATCGGCTCGATTCACCGCGCCGGCGCCATCGCGCAGGGCATCGACGCCTGCAATGGCTGGACCTTCTGGCACATCGCCACCCGCGAGGGACTGAAGCCCATCGACAGCCTGCGCGCCACGGCGCGCTCGGAAATGGCGCTGGCAGCGGAATAGCCCGCTCACAGCCGCGCCAGCACCTTGCGCATCACGCTCGGAAAGGCTTCGGCGTCGAAATCTTCGGGCCGCACCCAGCGATGGCCGGCGGGCGCGACCGCGCTCGACGGCAGTTCGGCGCGCCAGACGTCCAGTTCCAGCGCGAAATGGCTGAACACATGGGTGACGGGCGCATTGAGCGCCATCCATGAGGCCGGCAGCGGGGCATGGACGGCGGCGTTCGCCACGGCCGCGGCCTCCCAGGGCGTCGAGGGCACCTCGCTCATGCCGCCGAGCAGGCCGCGTGGGGGCCGCGAGCGCACCAGCACCGCACCGTCCGCCCGCACCGCGAGGAAGGCGACGCCGCGCCGCGTTGGCCGCGCGGCCTTGGCCGTCTTCAGCGGATAGCGCTCGGGCACGCCGGCCGCCCGCGCGGCGCAGGCATCGTTCCACGGGCAGAGCGCGCAGGCGGGCTTGCGCGGCGAGCATATGGTGGCGCCCAGATCCATCATCGCCTGCGCGAAATCGCCATGCCGCTCGTCCGGCAGCAAAGTGAGCGCCAGCGCGCGCAGCCGCGTCCGCGCCTTCGGCATCGGCTCCTCAACCGCGAAAAGGCGGGCGATCACCCGCTCCCAATTGCCGTCCACCGGAGCGGCGCGCCGGTCGAAGGCGATGGAAGCGATCGCGGCGGCCGTGTAGGGGCCGATGCCCGGCAGGGCGAGCAGCGCCGCCTCATCGGGCGGAAACCGCCCGTCATGGCGCTCCACCACCGCCCGGGCGCAGGCGTGCAGATTGCGGGCGCGGGCGTAATAGCCGAGCCCCGCCCAGGCCGAGAGCACCTCCTCCAGCGGCGCGGCCGCCAGCGCCTCCACCTCCGGCCAGCGCGCGAGGAAGGCGGCGTAATAGGGCGCCACCGTCACCACCGTCGTCTGCTGCAGCATGATTTCGGAAAGGAAGACGCGGTAGGGATGCTGGCGTTCGCCCGGGGGAGCGCGCCAGGGCAGGCGGCGGCGGTGGCGGTCGTACCAGGCGAGCAATGCCGCCGGCCGGGGCGGCGGGACGCGGGACGGATTGGCGGCTGGATTGGCGGCGGCTTGCATGCGATCCTCGGCGACGTGCCCGCAAGGTGGCTGTATCGGCCGCACCGGGCAAGACGAGATATCCGCCACGCCCGGCCTCCTACCCCGGCTCCGCATCCATGGCTCCACGCTCCTATCCGCGCCCGCTCGCCGACCTGATCGACGCGACCATCGCCGAGAGCTGCCGCCAGCGCGGCCTCGCCTCGGTGGAAATCGTCACACGCTGGGCCGAGATCGTCGGCGAGGCGCTGGCGGCGCGCGCCGTGCCGATCAAGCTGGCCTGGCCCTCGCGTCAGGACAGCGGCGAGCCCGGCGTGCTTCATGTGCGCGTCGAGGGCGGCTTCGCCATCGAATTGCAGCACGACGCGCCTGTGGTGATCGAGCGGGTGAACCGCTATTTCGGCTGGCGCTGCATCGGCCGGATCGCCCTGCGGCAGGGCCCGGTGCCGCGCCCACGGACGCGCCGGGCCTTCGTCGAGCCCGACGCGCGGGCCTGCGACGCGGTGAGGCACCGGCTCGACCGCGAGGTCGGCACGTTCGAGGATTCCGCGCTGGCTGACGCGCTGGCCCGGCTCGGCGTTCTGGTGGCGCGCGACGAGCGCAAACCCGCGCGGGAGCCCCGCCGGGGCGAGCCCGGCTTCACGCAGCGGTGACGTAGCGCGTGCGGCCCCCCCGTTGCCATGTTCGCGCGCTGGCTGTAGGCGCTACGACGTTCTGGGTCCGGCGGCGTCCGGCCTTCCCTTGGAGAGCTACCATGATCGACCGCCGTCGCGTCCTCGAAGGTATCGGCACCGCCGCGCTCACTGTCGGCGCGCTTGTCGCCCTCGCCTCCCCCGGCGGCCTTGCCGGCGGTCTCGGCCTGATCGGCCGGGCCGAGGCGCAGACGGTGGACACCGCAAAGCTGATGGCGCCGGGCCCGCTGCCCGACCAGGTGCTGGGCAAGGCCGACGCGCCGGTGACGATCGTCGAATACGCCTCGCTGACCTGCGGCCACTGCGCGCATTTCCACGAGACCACCTATCCGGTGCTCAAGGAGAAATACATCGACACCGGCAAGGTGCGCTTCATCCTGCGCGAGTTCCCGCTCGACATCGTGGCCAAGGCCGGCTTCATGCTGGCGCGCTGCGCCGGCGAGGGGAAGTACTACCCGCTCACCGACACGCTGTTCGAGACGCAGAAGAGCTGGGCCTTCGGCAACAACCCGGCGCAGGCGCTGCTTGCCATCGCCAAGCAGAGCGGCATGACCGAGCAGCAGTTCAACGCCTGCCTCAACGACACCAAGCTGGCCGGCCAGATCGACGAGACCACCAAGCTCGGCGCCGGGTTCGGCGTCGATTCCACCCCCACCTTCTTCATCAACGGCAAGAAGGTGTCGGGCGCCATGAGCGTGGCCGATCTCGACAAGGAACTGGCGCCCCTGCTCGGCAACTGAGCGGACGCACACCCGACGATCACAAGGGCGGCCTCGCGAGGGCCGCCCTTTTTCATTCGGGGACCGGACGTGCCGGCAGGCGGGCGCGCTTGCGCACCACGTCTGCCACCTCGCGTGCCGCCCCCGTCGTCGCCCTTATGCCGGCAGCACGATCCGTCCCTCGGCGTCGAGGCCGAAGCCGGGATTGTGGGCGATTTCCCAGGCGTGGCCGTCGGGATCGGCGACATAGCCGGAATAGCCGCCCCAGAAGGTCGCCTGCGCCGGCCTCAGCGCCCGCCCGCCGGCCGCCACGGCCCGGATGAGCGTGGCGTCGACCTCGGCGCGGCTGGCGCGGTTGCAGGCCAGCGCCAGCCCGCCGAACTGCCCCGGCCGGCCGGGAAGAACGCCGGCGTCGGCGGCCAGCTCGTGGCGCGGATAAAGCGAGAGCACCGCTCCCCCGGCATCGAAGAAGGCCACGCCCTCCGCCTGCCGCACCCGCCGCTCCAGCCCCAGCGCCTCGTAGAAGGCGATCGCCCGGGGAAGATCGGCAACGCCGAGCGTGACCAGCGACAGCCTGAGCGGCGGCACCGCGCGGGCGGCCGCCCGGCGACGCAGCACGCCCGCATCGGCTTCTTCCTCGCCCGCCGTGCCCGGCGGTTCGTCCACGCCTGCGATGCTCATGTCTCCTCCCCGAACAGCGACAATTGCTCGCCCTTTCGCGGCGGGCGGCGGAAATGGCGGGTGGTCAGCCGCGTGTGGCGCTTGTTGAGACCGAGCCGTTCGACCGCGATCTCGAAGCGCCGCGCCATGGTCCAGGCATAGGGGCCCGAGCCGGTCATGCGCTGGCCGAAGGTCGAATCATATTCGCGTCCCCCGTGCATCTCCTTCAGGAGCGAGAGCACATGGCGGTAGCGGTCCGGGAAATGCGCCAGCAGCCATTCGCGAAACAGGTCGCGGATCTCCAGCGGCACGCGCAGCATGACATAGCCGGCTTCCGACGCCCCGGCGGCGGCGGCGGCATCGAGAATGCGCTCGATCTCCGCGTCGGTCACGGCCGGGATGACGGGGGCGACCAGCACGGCGGTCGGCACGCCCGCCTCGCTCAGCCGGCGGATGGTGTCGAGCCGGCGCTGCGGCGTCGCCGCGCGCGGCTCCATGAGGCGGGCGAGCTTGTGGTCGAGCGAGGTGACGGACAGCGCCACCTTGACCAGCCCGCGCTCGGCCATCGGCGCGAGGATGTCGAGGTCGCGCAGCACCAGCGCCGACTTGGTGACGATGCCGACCGGATGGCCAAAGGCGCTCAGCACTTCGAGGATGCGCCGGGTCAGCCGCCATTCGCGCTCGATCGGCTGGTAGCCGTCGGTGTTGATGCCGAGCGCAATGGTGCGCGGCTCGTAGCCGGGCCGGGCGAGTTCCTTCTCCAGCAGTTCCGGCGCGTCCGGCTTGGCGAACAGCTTGGTCTCGAAGTCGAGCCCGGCGGAGAGGCCCTGATAGGCATGGGTCGGCCGCGCGAAGCAGTAGACGCAGCCATGCTCGCAGCCGCGATAGGGATTGATCGAGCGGTCGAAGCCGACATCGGGCGAATCATTGCGGTTGATGATGGTGCGCGGCTTTTCCACCGTCACGCTGGTGCGGAAGGCCGGCAGGTCGTCGAGGCTCTGCCAGCCGTCGTCGAACGCCTCGCGCGCATGCGGCTCGAAGCGGCCCGCCGCGTTGGAGAGGGCGCCGCGCCCGCGCCGGCGCTCGCCGTCGACCACGCCGCCCGGCGCCGGCGGCGCGGAAATGTCCATCTCCGACAGGGAGGAAAGGTCGCGGGAAGCCGCCTCGGTCTCCCTTTGCCGCTGCGCGCGGCGCTCCTGCGCCAGCCGCCCGACATGGCGGGGCGCCGGAGCGGAGGATCCCGAAAGCGCCGCGCGCGGCGCCCCCGAAGCGGTTTCGATGATGCGGCGTTCCATGGCGGAATCTCTACCCTGACAATGAGAACATAGCAAGAACATTGGCTGAATTGCGACAGCCGGGCTATACGCGCGCACATCGGTGCGATAGGCAGGGAAACGCTTTCTCCGTCAGGCCTTCGGGCCGGTTCCAGCCGACATTTCGAGGGTGCCTGGGCGCGTGATCTCGGTCGTCATTCCCACCGGTGAGACTTCCAAGCTGCTGATCCCGACCCTGGCCTCGCTCGTGCCCGGCGCTGCCGCCGGCATCGTCCGCGAGGTCGTGCTCGTCGATTCGGGCGGGCAGGCGGAGGTGGCGGAGATCGCCGACGCGGCGGGCTGCGAATATATGGAAGGCCCCGCCGATCCCGGCGCCCGGCTGGCCGCCGGCGCGGCGGCGGCGCGCGCGCCCTGGCTGCTCTTTCTCGAACCGATGGGGCTGCTGCAGGACGGCTGGACGCGCGAGGTGCGCAGCTTCACCGACCAGGCCGAGCGCAGCGGCGCGACGGATTCGCGGGCGGCGACCTTCCGGCTGGCGCTGGACGGTTTCGGCGTGTCGCCGCGCCTCAAGGAAGCCGCGGCCGTCATCGGCCACGCGCTGACCGGGCGGCCGCGCCCCGAGCAGGGGCTGCTGATCCATCGCAGCTTCTACGACGTGCTCGGCGGGCATAGCCACGGCGCCCACACGGCGCGCCGGCTCTTCGCCCGCGTCGGCCGGCGGCGGCTGGTGCTGCTGCGCTCGCAGATGCTGCTGCCCGAGGGCTGAACCGCCCCGAGCGGACTTACGCCGGCGCGCGCAGCTTGCCGCGCTTCAGATGCTCGTCGAGCCGGGGCAATATCTCGACGAAATTGCAGGGCTTGTGGCGGATATCGAGCTGGTGGACGAGGATCTCGTCCCAGCCGTCGCGGCAGGCGCCGGGCGAGCCCGGCAGGCAGAAAACATAGGTCGCGTTGGCGACCCCGGCGGTGGCGCGGCTCTGCAGGGTCGAGGTGCCGATCTTGCCGAAGGAGACCATGTGGAACACGGTCGAGAAGCCGTCCATGCGCTTCTCGAACAGCGGCTCCACCGCCTCCGGTGTCACGTCGCGGCCGGTGAAGCCGGTGCCGCCGGTGGTGATCACCACATCGACCGCCGGGTCGGCGATCCAATTGGCGACGCGGGAGCGGATCGCCTCCACATCGTCGGTCACGATGGCGCGGTCGGCAAGGCGGTGGCCGGCCGTCTCCAGCCGCTCCACCAGCGTGTTGCCGGAGCGGTCGTCGGCCGGGGTGCGGGTGTCGGAGATCGTCAGCACGGCGATCGCCAGCGGCACGAAGGGCGTCGGGTTGGACTGGGTACTCATCACGGCCTCGTTCGGCGGCGGTCGCGGCCCGCCGCCTGTCAGATATTGCCCTGGAAGGTGTTGCAGCGCTGCATGGAGCCGCCGTCCAGTCCCAGCTTGAACCACTTCATGCGCTGCGCCGAGGTGCCGTGGGTGAAGCTGTCCGGCACGACATAGCCCTGCGTCTGCTTCTGCAGCCGGTCGTCGCCGATGGCGGAGGCGGCGTTCATCGCCTCCTCGATATCGCCGTCCTCAAGGATGCGCCACTGCGCATTGGCGTGATGCGCCCAGACGCCGGCGAGGCAGTCGGCCATCAGTTCGACGCGCACCGACAGCGCATTGGCCTCGGCCGGGGAAGCCTGGCGCTGCGCCGCCTGCACCTTCGCCAGCAGGCCGATCTGGTTCTCGACATGGTGGCCGACCTCATGCGCGATCACATAAGCGGCGGCGAAGTCGCCCGGCGCACGGAAGCGCTGGCTCATTTCCTTGAAGAAGGAGGTGTCGAGATAGACCTTCTGGTCGCGCGGGCAATAGAACGGCCCGACCGCCGAATCCGCCGCGCCACAGGCCGAGCGCGTGGCGCCGGAGAACAGCACGAGGCCCGGCTCGCTATAGGTCGCACCCTCGGCCTTGAAGATCGGCGTCCAGACATCCTCGGTCTGGGCCAGCACGACGGCGGCGAAGTCGCCGAGCTTCTTGTCCTCGGTGCTGATGCTGCGCGAGGGCGCCGGCTGGCCCTGGGGCTGGCTGTAGCCGCTACCCTCGCCGTCCCCGAGCAGGATCTCGGCCCCGCCGATGAGCACGGCCGGATTGATGCCGGTCGCCCAGGCGATGAGGCCAATGACGATCAGTCCGCCGATGCCGAGCCCGCCGCGCCCGCGCATGCCACCGCCTCGGCCGAAGCCGCCGCCGAGCCCGCCGCCCAGACCGCCGCCGAAGCCGCCGCTCTGGCCCCGGCGATCCTCGACGTTCTTGCTCCGCCGAAAATCCTCCCAACGCATGGAACCCTCCCCGGCGCACCGCCGCCACGGCGATACTTATGTACTCACGCCGTGGCGGCAATGCGGGAAGTGGCGCAGGGTTCCGCGCCGATCAGGCGGCGACCCGGCGCGGCGCCGAAATCCACTGGCGTGCCAGCGTGATGTCGGCCTGCGAAAGCCCGTGCCCGACCGGCAGGGTGCGGTGGTCGAGCGAGGCTCCCGCCGCGCGCAACTGGCCGGCGAGCCGGGCGGCGTTCTCCTCCGGCACGATGGGATCCATGCCGCCGGAGAGCAGCAGCACGCCGCGCCCGCCGAGATCGGCCGCCGGCGGATCGGCCAGCGGCACCATGGCGCGCAGCAGCACGGCGCCGGCCAGCACATCAGGCTGGGTCAGCAGCAGGGCGGCGGCGATGTTGGCGCCGTTGGAGAAGCCGACCGCCACCGGGGCGGCGAGCCCATGGGCCGCGCGCGCCTCGGCGATGAAGGCGGCAAGCTCGGCGGCGCGCAGACGCACGTCCGCCTCGTCGAACACGCCCTCGCGCAGCCGGCGGAAGAAGCGCGGCATGCCGCCCTCCAGCACCTTGCCGCGCGGGGAGAGCAACGCCGAGCCCGGTGAGATCATGCGGCCGAGCTGGATCAGGTCGTTCTCGTCGCCGCCGGTGCCGTGCAGCAGCAGCAGCGGGGGCGCGCCCGCCTCGCTGGCGGGCTCATAGCGATGCACGAAGGAAAGCGCGGTGTCGGTCATAACGGCCTCCTTATAAGTGTGAAACGCGTCATCCCGGCCAGAGGCAAAGCCGCAGAGCCGGGATCGCCCACCATTCTGGCAGCAATCCCGGATCGGCCTTCCGGCCGTCCGGGATGACGGCTGTATCCGACCGCCTACTTGAGGCGGCACCCTTGGGTCAGGCGATCTCGGGCAGCACGGCCTCGATCTGGTCGCGGCGGCCCTCGAGGAAGCCGGGCAGCTTCAGCGCCTCGCCGAGCTTCGCCATCGGCTCGTCCGCGGCGAAGCCGGGAACGTCGGTGGCGATCTCGAACAGCACATGGCCAGGCTCGCGGAAGTAGACGGACCGGAAGTAGTTGCGGTCCTTCTGCTCCGTGGTGCGGATGCCGTGATTCTCGGCGAGCTTCCTCACCATGGCGAACTCAGCCTCGTCATCCGCGGCGCGGAAGGCGATGTGATGCACCGAGCCGCCGCCCATGCGGGCGGGAAGGAAGCCGCCGGCCTCATGAATGTCGACGATGGAGCCGACATCGGTTCCCTCGGCCTTGAAGCGCACCAGCGAGCCCTCGCGGCCGATCTGGGTGAACCCGAAGACGTCGGTGAGGATGGCGCCGGTGGGCGCCGCCTCGGCCAGCAGCAGGTTCACGCCGTGGAAGCCGCGAATGGCGTTCTCGGCGGGCACGTCGGTGCCGATCCAGGTGGGCTGGTTCTCGATGCCGGCCACGCCGACCAGCGCGAGGCGCATGCCGTGCGGGTCCTTGAAGGCCAGCACGGTCTCGCCGAAGCGCTTCACCGGCGCGCTGTGCGCCACGCCCTTCTCGACGAAGCGCTGCGTCCAGTAGCCGATCGAGCCTTCCGGCACGCGGAAGGAGGTCTCCTGCGTCTCGCCGATGCCGAGGCGGCCGGGCGCCACGTGATCCCACGGGAAGAAGGTGAGGATCGTGCCGGGCGCGCCGGCCTCGTCGCCATAATAGAAGTGATAGGTGCCCGGATCGTCGAAATTGACGGTCTTCTTGACCAGCCGGAGACCGAGCGTGCGGGTGTAGAATTCGACGTTGCGGCGCGCATTGCCAGCGATCGCCGTCACATGATGGATGCCGTTGCGGTTCATTGTCCTGCCCTCTTTCGAGCGCGACCCGCGCTCTGTCTGCGACAAGAGATAGCCCGGCATGGACGCAATGCCACTCCAACTTAATTGCTTTGACGCAATCTCGATTCTGCTGTTATCGTCCTCTCCCGGAACGTCCGACAAATCCGGTTTAACCGCAACGACTTACGCTTTGACGACGACTCGGGGAGCAGCATGGCCGAGCCTTTCAAGAACCTCGCCTGGGACGACTTCCGGCTGATCAAGGCGGTGGCGGACGCCAAGGGCCTGCCTTCCGCCGCCGCCTCGATGGGGGTGAACCACTCCACGGTGTTCCGGCGGCTCAAGCAGATCGAGGAGCAGCTCGGCACGCTGCTGTTCGAGCGCCACCGCACCGGCTACGCGCTGACCCCGGCCGGCGAGGAGATGGTGGCGCTCGCCAACCGCCTCGACGAGGAGATCACCGCGGTCGGGCGCAAGCTCGCCGGCCGCGAGCCCGCCCCCTCGGGCGAATTGCGGGTGACGACGCCGGATTCGCTACTCATCCATCTACTGATGCCGATGCTGGCGACCTTCCGGGAGCGCTATCCCGAGGTGCGGCTCGACATCGTGCTGAGCAACCAGCCGCTGAACCTGTCCAAGCGCGACGCCGACGTCGCGGTGCGCGCCACCGACAACCCGCCGGAAAACCTCGTCGGCCGGCGCGTCGCGCGCATCGCCTGGGCGCTCTACGGGCGCGCCGCCGATTTCCCCGAGCCCGGCGAGGTGTCGCCCGAACTGCTCGACCAGCGCAACTGGGTGTCGCTGGGCGACAGCCTCGGGGCGCTGAAGACGGTGAAGTTCGTGCAGGAGAACGTGCCGCAGGAGAAGGTAGCCTACAAGATCAACAGCGTGCTCGGGCTCGCCGAGGCGGTGGAAGCGGGAATCGGCATCGGCCATCTTCCCTGCCTGATCGGCGATGCGCGCCCTGCCCTCGTGCGGCTCGGCCCGCCCGACGACGATTACGCCGCCGATCTGTGGCTGCTGACCCATCCGGACCTGCGCCACTCGCCGCGCGTGCGCGCCTTCCTCGACTTCATCGCCGGGGAGATTACGCGGCACCGCCGTTTCATCGAGGGACAGATCAACCTGCCGGCCGAGCCGGAGGGTGGTGCCGCTACGGCTTGAGGCGCGCCAGAAGCTGGTCGCGCACGCGGGTGATCTCGCCGGTGAGTTCGCCGATCGCCTGCGGGTCGCGGCCGAGGCACTGGCCCATTTCTTCCGGGATGCGGCCGGCTTCCTTGCGCAGCGCCCGCCCCTTCTCGGTGAGATGGATACGCACCTGCCGCTCGTCGGCGGAATCGCGCACCCGCCGCACCAGCCCGGCGGCTTCCAGCCGCTTGAGCAGCGGGGTGAGGGTGTTGGTCTCCAGCAGCACCCGCTCGCCGATCTGGCCGACGGTCAGCCCGTCCTGCGTCCACAGCGTGACCATGGCGACATATTGCGGATAGGTCAGGCCGACCCGATCCAGCAGCGGCTTGTAGACGCGGTTGAAGGCGTGGTTGGCCGAATAGACGGCGAAGCAGAGGAATTCCTCGAGCTTCAATGTATCGTCGGTGCTGGACATGCCGGGACCAAGAGTGCCTAGGTCGGGCACCGTGCCCCTTGCGCGCCGCGACGACAAGCGGGTTTTTGCGTAAGCTCGGACGCCCTGCCGGCTACCGGCCTTGCCGGGCGGCTGTCGGGGTTGTTTGAAGATGGCGACGCGCTCCTCTATAGCAACGCGAGCGCGTCATTCGGGGGAAGTGTGCTGATGTCGGGAGGAGCCGCGACGACCAGGCCGGGCGGCCTGAGCGAGCCGGGGACGCTCGCCGACCTGAGCCCGACCGGCCGCCGCTCGGCGCGGCTGCGGTTGCGCGCCGCCTGGATGTACTATGTCGAGGGCATGACGCAGAGCGCCATCGCCGACGCGCTCGACATCGGCCGCGTGACGGTGGTGCGCCTGCTCGCCGATGCCCGCCAGCTCAACGAGGTGAAGATTTCGCTCAGCCGCGAGATCGCCGAGCTGCCGCGCCTCGAAATGGGGCTTCAGAAGGCGTTCGGCCTGCGCGAGGCAGTGGTGGCGCCGCTCTCCGGCCCGCTCGCCGACCCGACCAGCGCCATCGGCGCGGCCACCGGCCAGTTCATCTCCGACTTCATCCGCTCCGACATGAAGATCGGCTTCGGCTGGGGCCGCACGCTGATGCGCGCGCTCGGCTTCATCGACGAGAAGACGGTGTCCAACCTTTCGGTCATCTCGCTGCTCGGCGGCATCACCAAGGCCAAGCAGTACAACCCGTCCGAATTCGCCTGGCAGCTCTCGCGCCTGTTCCAGGCCGACTGCCACCTCATCGCCGCCCCCGCCATCGTCGACAGCATCGAGACCAAGCGGGCCCTGATCGAGCGCTGCGGCCTCGGCACGGTCTACAACCTCGCCCGCGACATGGACGCGGTGGTGCTCAGCGTCGGCGCGATGGACGAGGAGAGCACCTCGCTGCGCTTCGGCTTCTTCTCCGATGCCGACTGGGCCTCGCTGGTCGCCGCCGGCGCCGTCGGCGACGTCTGCTACAACTTCATCGACATCGAGGGGCGCCCGGTCGACCACCCGATCAATACCCGCGTGATGTCGATCCCGATCGAGACGCTGCAGGCGACGCCCGAGCGCATCCTCACCTCGGGCGGGCCGGGCAAGACCCGGGCGGCGGTGGCGGCGCTGCGCATGCTGCGGCCGACCGTGTTCATCACCGACGAGGTAACGGCGAGCGCGGTACTGGAAGAGGTCGGCGCCGACTACTGATTGCGGAATGGCGGGACGGACGCTTCGCCGCTATTTGCCTTGGAACAAATGTCGAGTACCGAAGAAGGGTGACGCATTAGCCGAAAGGCGAAGGCGGGCCTCAAGGAAGGGTTGAGCGTATGCTCGGTGCAAGCGGGATCGTGCGGACGGGGATCGCCGCCGAACTGGAACAATGGACCGCCAAGCACGGGCCGGTGACGATCGGGCTCGCCGGCGCCGGCCAGATGGGCACCGACCTCATCGTGCAGGCCGCCCTGATGCCGGGCGTGCGCATCGGCGCCGTGACCGAGCTTAACGCGCAGGCCGCCATCGACGCCGCGCTGATGGCCGGCCACCGCCGCGAGGACATCGTCTCCGCCTCCTCCCCGAGCCAGATCGACCGCGCCATCGAAGCCGGGCATTTCGTCATCACCGACGATTACCGCTCCATGTGCGCGAGCGGGCGCATCGACGTGGTGATCGACGCCACCGGCAGCCCGAACATCGGCACGCTGGTCTCGCTGGAGGCGATCCGCAACGGCAAGCATGTGGTGCTGCTGAGCGTGGAGGCCGACATCACCATCGGCCGCTTCCTCAAGCAGGAGGCGCGCGCCGCCGGCGTGGTGCTGACAGGCGCGGCGGGCGACGAGCCGGCCGCCACCGTCGAGCTGATCGGCTTCGCCCAGTCGCTCGGCTTCGAGATCATCTGCGCCGGCAAGGCGAAGAACAACGCCTTCAAGCCCGACGCCGTGCCCGACGAGTTCGTCGAGGAGGCGAAGGCGCGCAACATGAATCCGCGCATGCTGGTGGAGTTCGTCGACGGCTCCAAGACCATGGTGGAGATGACGGCGCTCGCCAACGCCACCGGCCTGGTGCCGGACGTGCCGGGCATGCACGGGCCGGCCGCCGACAAGGATGTGCTGGCGCAGGTTCTGTGCACGAAGGAGGATGGCGGCATCCTCTCGCGCCCGGGGGTGGTCGACTTCACGCTGGGCAAAGGCGTGGCGCCGGGCGTGTTCTGCATCGTCAAGCCGCGCCATCCGCGCGTGCTGGAGCGCATGACCGACCTCAAGGTGGGGCCGGGCCCGTGCTTCGCGCTCATCCGCCCCTATCACCTGACCAGCCTCGAAGTGCCGCTCTCGGCGGTGCGCGCCGTGCTGCACGGCACGCCCGACATGGAGGTGCTGGACCATCCGGTGGCCGAGTGCACGGCGGTCGCCAAGCGCGACCTCAAGCCGGGCGACACGCTGGGCCGGATCGGCGAGTACGATTATCGTGGCTACACCATGAGCTGGCGCGACGCGCGCGACAGCTTCGCCCTGCCGCTGGGCCTCGCCGAGCGGGCGAAGGTGCTCAAGCCGGTCAAGGCCGGCGAGCGGCTGACCTATGACAACTGCCTGCCGGACGAGCAGCTCATCGTCACGCAGATCCGCCGCCGGCTGGACCAGTCCGACGCACAGTTCCTGGCGGCGTAGGCGGCTGTCGGCCGCCTCGCACGTCGCACCTCACGCTGCACATCGTGGATGCCCGGCCTGAAGCCGGGCCCGACGACGTTCGGAGGCGTCAGGCGCTGCCGGGAGGGGAGTTGGCAAGGGTGGTGAAACGGGCATCGGCGAGGCGCGCCTCGGCCTCGGCCAGCGCCTCGGCGAGCTGGCGCACCTGGGCGGGATCGAGCACGAGCTGGAGCGCGGGCACCGGCTCGCCGGGCTTGGGCGGCGCGGTGCCGATCTCGATGCGCAGCCCCACCTTCTCGGCGCCGAACAAAGCAGTGGTGAAGGCCTGCATCGGCCACACCTTCAGATGCCCCTTGTCGTCCTTTTCCCAATCGTCGAACCGGCCGACCATGGCGGCTGCCTCCTCGCTGTCGATGTCGCTTCCGGCGCGGCGCGCCGTCCTCCCGCCGGTCTAGCACCGAACGGGGCGCGCGCGACAGACCGGGAGCCGGGGAGCCGGCGCCTCAATGGAAGTCGCGCGAGCGGGGCAGGATGCGCACCTGCCGGGGATGGCCCTGACCGGAACGCCGGCCGGCGAGCAGATGCCCGGCCGGCGGGGTGCCCTGTTCACCCGGAACCTCCTTCGCCGGTGCTCCCCGCACGCGCTCGTCGCGGCCGGGATCGACCTGCGGGGGCGGCAGATGGCGCGGATCCTCGAACAGGCGGCCGAGCTCGGCGGTGCGGTCGACGACGCGCTCGCCCATGACATGGACAACTCCGTCGCGGCTCTTCTGCACCCGCCCCTCCACCACGACGAGGCGCGCGCCCATCACCTGCGCCCGGTAGCGCTCGAACTGGCGGGTCCAGAGCAGCACGTTGACGATGCCGGTCTCGTCCTCCAGCGTCATGAAGATGGCGTTGCCCTTGCCGGGCCGCTGGCGCACCAGCACCACGCCGGCCGTGCGCACGAAGGCGCCGTCGCGCAGGCGCCCCACCTCGACGCTGGAGGCGACGCCCTCAGCGGCGAAGAGCGCGCGCAGCATGCCCATCGGATGGCCCTTCAGCGAGAGGCGCGTCGTCTGGTAGTCGACCGCGATCTGCTCGGGCAGCGGCATCAGCGGCAGATGCGCGTCGGCGTCCTCGCCGAGTTCGCGCGCGTCGGCCGCCGCGAAGAGCGGCAGCGGCGCGTCGTCCGGCAGCCGGCGCACCGCCCAGGCCGCCTCGCGCCGGTCGAGCCCGATGGAGCCGAAGGCGTCGGCATCGGCGAGCCGGGCCAGCGCCGCCGCCGGCAGGCCGGTGCGGCGGGCCAGCGTCTCGATGTCGGCGAAGAAGCCACCCGCCCGCGCGAGGGTGAGCTGTTCGCTCCATGCCGTGCTGAACCCGTCGAGCTGGCGCAGGCCGAGCCGCAGGGCGAGCGGCACGCCGGGCGCGTCGCGCTCCAGCGTGTTGTCGTGAAAGCTGTAATTGACGTCGGGTGGGCGGATCTCCACCCCATGCTCGCGGGCGTCGCGCACGATCTGCGCCGGGGCATAGAAGCCCATCGGCTGGGCGTTGAGCAGCGCCGCCGCGAAGATCGCGGGGTAGCGACATTTGAGGAAGGCGGAGATGTAGACCAGCTTGGCGAAGGAGGCGGCGTGGCTCTCCGGGAAGCCATATTCGCCGAAGCCCTTGATCTGCTCGAAGCAGCGCTCGGCGAAAGCGCGCTCATAGCCGCGCGCCACCATGCCCTCCACCAGCTTGCCGCGGAAGCCGCCGATGGTGCCGGGGTTGCGGAAGGTCGCCATGGCGCGGCGGATCTGGTTGGCCTCTTCCGAGGTGAATTTCGCCGCCGTCATGGCGAGCTGCATCGCCTGTTCCTGGAACAGCGGCACGCCGAGCGTGCGCGAGAGCACGCCCAATAGCTCGTCGGGATCGTGCGGCGGCCTGGGCGAGGGATAGGTGACGGGCTCGCTGCCCTCGCGCCGGCGCAGATAGGGGTGCACCATGTTGCCCTGGATCGGGCCGGGGCGGACGATGGCGACCTGGATGACGAGATCGTAGAGCCGGCGCGGCTTCAGGCGCGGCAGCATGTTGATCTGCGCCCGGCTCTCCACTTGGAAGACGCCGATGGAATCGCCCGCGCACAGCATGTCGTAGACGTCCGGCTGCTCCTTCGGCACCTCGGCGAGGCCCCAGTCGATCTCCTCATGGGCGCGCAGCAGGTCGAGCGCCTTGCGGATGCAGGTGAGCATGCCGAGCGCCAGCACGTCGACCTTGAGCAGGCCGAGCGTGTCGATGTCGTCCTTGTCCCATTCGATGAAGGTGCGCTCCTTCATCGCCGCATTGCCGATCGGCACCGTCTCGTCGAGCCGGTTCTGGGTCAGCACGAAGCCGCCGACATGCTGGGAAAGATGGCGGGGATAGCCGAGCAGGCGGGCCGCCAGGACAAGGGCGCGCGCGACCATGGGATTGCCGGGGTCGAGCCCGGCCTCGTGGGCCTGGCTGTGCTTGATGTCGCGGCCCCAGCTTCCCCACACCGTGCCGGCAAGGCGCGCGGTGACATCCTCGGTGAGGCCGAGCGCCTTGCCGACGTCGCGCATGGCGCTTTTCGGGCGGTAGGAGATGACGGTGGCGACGATGCCGGCGCGGTGCCGGCCATAGCGCTCATAGATGTACTGGATCACCTCCTCGCGCCGCTCATGCTCGAAATCGACGTCGATGTCGGGCGGCTCGCCGCGGTCCCGCGACAGGAAGCGGGAAAACAGCAGGTTGCTGCTCGCCGGGTCCACGGCGGTGATGCCGAGCACGTAGCAGACGGCGGAATTCGCCGCCGAGCCGCGGCCCTGGCACAGGATGCCCTCCTTCTCGGCGAAATCGACGATGTCGCGGATGGTGAGGAAATAGGAGGCGTAGCCGAGCTCGCCGATGAGGTCGAGCTCGGTCCTGAGCTGCGCCGCCACCTTGTCTGGAACGCCGCCGGGATAGCGCACGACCGCCCGCTGCCAGGTCAGCTCCTCCAGCCGGGATTGCGCCGTATGGCCCGGCGGCACCGGTTCCTCGGGATATTCATATTTCAGCTGGTCCAGGCGGAAGTCGATACGGGCGAGATAGGCCGCGCTCTCCTCCACCGCCTCCGGCGCGTCGCGGAACAGGCGGGCCATCTCCTCCGGCGGCTTGAGGTGGCGCTCGGCATTGGCTTCCAGAAGCCGGCCCGCCGCCTCGATGCTCACGCCCTCGCGGATGCAGGTGAGCACGTCCTGCAGGTCGCGCTGGTCGGGGTGATGGTAGAGCGCGTCATTGGTGGCGAGCAGCGGCACGCCGGCATCGCCCGCCAGTACCTTCAGCGCCGCCAGCCGCAGGCGGTCGTCCCCGCGCCGGCCCATGGTGGCGCCGAGCCAGAGCGAGCCGGGCGCCGCCGCGTCGAGATCGGCGAGACGCGGGGCAAGCGTCGCCAGATTGTTAGCCGGCATATCATCTGGCGGCATCACGATCAGCGAGAGGCCGCGCGCATCGGCGACGAGATCGTCGAGCGCGAGCCGGCAGGTGCCCTTGGCGCCGCGCAGATTGCCCTTGGTGAGCAGGCGGCACAGCCGGCCCCAGCCGCCGCGGTCCTGCGCGTGGGCGACGATATCCGGCGTGCCATCGGCGAAGACCAGCCGCGCGCCCACTGCGAGGGTGAAGGGTAGCTCGGGATCGCGGCCGGCCGCGGCCGCCGCCTGCGCCCGCGCCCGCAGGAAACCGGTGAGCGGGTCGTCCTTCCCGGCGCCGGTATCGCCCGCACCCGCCCGGGCGGCGGCCCACAGAGCGGCATAGGTCGCGCGCGCCTCCTTCAGCGCCGCATGGACGCGCACGACGCCGGCCACCGTGTTGCGGTCGGCGATGCCCAGCCCCGCATGGCCGAGCCGCAGCGCCTGCGTCACCATCTCCTGCGCCGTGGAGGCGCCGCGCAGGAAGGAGAAGTTGGAGGCGGCCACCATCTCGGCGAAAAAGGGCGTGCCCGGCAGGGGTTTCACGGCATCGCCCTCACGGAAACAACCCGTGCACGAACCAGCGCGGGGCGTCGGAGATCCCTTCCTCATGTCCCGGCGCGGGCTCGCGCCCCGGCGCCCGGCCGCGCTCGTAGAAGCCGGCGCGGAACAGCCAGAAGCGCCGCCCCTCGCGGTTTTCCACCCGGTAATAATCGCGCGTCGGCGCGCCCTCCCCCATGGGGCGCCAGTCGCGCCACCATTCCGGGGCGATACGCTCGGGTCCCTCGGCGCGGGCGACCTCATGCACCACGCGCCGCCAGCGGAAGCGTAGCGGCGGGCCGTCCGGCACCTCGGCCAGCGCCTCGACCGGCTGGGGCGGATCAAACAGGGTCAACGGACGCGGCCGCCCCTCCGCGCGCGCCGGGGCGGGACGGCGGGCGGAGGGGATGGCGGGCGGATCGGCCGCCGGCACCAGCGTGCTGGCGCGGTCGGGGTCGTGGGTGTCGCGCGCGAGGAAGCGCAGCACCCGCTCGCGGCCGAGGCGCACGGCGAGCCGGTCGATCAGCGCGGCGACCTCCTCCTCCTCCACCGCGCGCCCGTCGAGACTGACCTGCGCGGGGGTGAGCGGCTCGGCGCGCAGCACGGCAAGGCGCACGAGGTCGAAGCCGAAGCCGGGATCGACGGGATCGGCCAGCGTGTCGAGACGCTCGCGGTAGAGCCGGCGCAGCGCGCGGGAATCGCGCGAGGGGCGCGCGGTCTCCACAGTGAGCCGGCGCACCGCGCCGTCGGCGCGGAAGAAGCTGGCCTCGAAGGCCCGCCCGCCCTCGCCACGCGCCTCCAGCATCAGCGCGAGGTCGTCAGCCAGCAAGCCGAGCGTCGCCTCGATATCCTCGGCGCGGGCGATAGGCTCGGGAAAGCGCCGCTCGGCGATGGCCGCCGGCAGCGGCCGGCGCGGCACGATGCGCACATCCTCAAGCCCCTGCGTGCGCGCGAGCCGCACCAGCAGTTCCATGCCGAAGCGGGCGGCGAGCGGGGTGCCGGGACGGGCGGCGAGGTCGCCTATGGTCTTGAGCCCGGCGCGCGACAGGCCGGTGACCGCCGCCTCGCCGATGCCGAGCCGGGCAACGGGCAGGCCGGCAACCGCCGCCGCCTCGCCGCCCGGAGCGACGATGCCGCCGGCACCGGCGCGCACCAGCGCCCGCGCCGCGTCCGGCGTGCCGGCAACCACCGCGCCGGCACCGACGCCGTGCCCCTTCAGATGGGCCAGAAGGCGCGCGCGCATGTCGGCCTCGCCGCCGAACAGATGCGCGCAGCCGGTGATGTCGAGCACCAGCCCGTCCGTCCCGTCGAGCGCCACCAGCGGCGTCCAGCGGTCGCAATCATCCGCGATCCTTTCGAGGAAGGCGGCATCGGCGACAGGGTCGTGGTCGACGACGGCGAGATCGGGCACGCGGGCGCGGGCATCCGCCAGCGTCAGCCCGGGCGCGAGACCGCAGCGGCGCGCGGCGCGGTCGACGGCGGCGAGGCGCAGCGCGTTCTGCGCCTTCTTGACGAAGACCAGCGGGGCGGGCGCGAAAGGATCGCCCGCGCACGCATCGCCCGCCTGCGGGGCGCCCGGCCGCGAGGCGCCGCCGGCCGTCTCAGCCGGTACGGCGGAGCGCGACGATCTCCCCGCCCCCCGCCGGCGCCGCAGCCGCTCCAGCCGGTCCGCCGGCAGGAACGGGAACCACAGCGCGAGGTAGCGCGGCGAGGTCGCGGAAGGAAGATGTCTCACGATCCCACTCCAGATTCCATGTGCCGCCCTCGACCGGCCGGGAGCCCTCCCCGCCCCGGTGGCGCAGCAGCGTGACGGCGAAGGCCGGACGTCCCGGCGCGCCGGCCGCGCGCTCCAGCCCGGACGGCACCGAGGCGGCGGGCGCCACCCGCCAGCGTGTCGCCACCGCGCTCGGCGCGGCCCGGGCGA
Organism: Ancylobacter sp. TS-1; assembly: GCF_009223885.1. Lineage (NCBI taxonomy): Bacteria > Pseudomonadati > Pseudomonadota > Alphaproteobacteria > Hyphomicrobiales > Xanthobacteraceae > Ancylobacter > Ancylobacter sp. TS-1. The sequence continues at coordinate 3,138,677 of NZ_CP045144.1, read as the reverse complement.
CGGCGTGCAGGAGAAAGGCGGTGACGCCCGAGGACGCCGCGCGCAGCGACAGCCGCCGCGTCGCGGTGAGGTCGAGCGCCTTCGGCTCGCCCCAGGGCTCGATGACGAGCCCGCCCAGCCCGGGGCAGCGCACCGCGTCGCCCGCCGCGCGCAGCACCGCCTCCGCATCGGACGCGCGCACCAGGATCAGCCGGGCAGGATCGAAGCCGAGGGTCGCAAGGCCGGGGGCGTCGAGCCGGCCGAGCTCGACATCGGCAAGGTCCTGCCGCACCCAGAGGATCGGCCGGGCCGGCGCCCCCGCTCCCTGCCGGCCGGCATCGGCGGCACGGAGCGCCAGCGCCAGCGTGAAGCCGGTGGCGGCGGGCAGGTCGGCGGCGCGCACGGCCTGCACCTCGTGCAGCGCGCCGCAGGCGAGGCGGGCGCCGTTCGCCTCCGGCCCTTCGGCGCCGAGGGAGAAGGCGGCGGCGGCGCCGGGCAGGCGCTCCGCCTCAAGCCCGGCGAGCCTCTGCCTCAGCGCCGCGATGTCGGAAACCGTGTCCATGCGCGCACCAACTATGTTCATGCTTTGTTCTATACACGACTCGTTCCACGCCGGGAGTCAAGACATCGGTCGGGGAACGGGAGGCGGGCGCCTCAGCCGGCGGGGCGGTGCGCCTCGCGGAAGGTCCAGACGGCATTGCCGGCATAGTGCCAGAGCACCAGCAGGCCGGTCACGACGACCTGCGCCGGCAGATAGGGCGCACCGAGCGGCCCGGTGAGCAGCGCCATCAGCAGGGCGTTCAGCGCCAGCCCGATGCCGGCGACGACGACGAATTTCGACACCGCCTCGCGGTGCGGCTTGGACGAGCGGAAGACCACGCGGCGGTTGAGCTGGTAGTTGACGAAGCCGCCGACCAGGAAGCCCGCGGTCGAACCCGCCACCGGCCCCGCCACGCCGCCCTGCACCAGGGCGATAAGCACGGCGTAATGAGCCAGCGTGCCGAGCGCGCCGAGCGCGGCGAACAGGGCGATGTGGCGCAGCCGCGCGGGAAGCCACCCCGCCCGCCACCCCGGCGCCCGCCTGTCCGCGGCCGTCTCGCCCGCTTTGCCGTTCACCATTTCCTCCTCAAGGCTTCGCCTTGGCGACCTGCGCCGTGCCGTCCTTCAGCGTGGCGACCGGCGGAGCGAGGTCGAACCCGTCCTCGTCCGACGGCGCGGCGGCCGGCGGAGCGATCGCCGACGGGACGATCGACTTGCGGTGCATCCGCATGTCGATCACCGCCGCGAGCGGAATGCCCGCGCGGCTCACGCTCGCATAAGGCAGGCCCGGCGCCCCGTCGCAGCCGACATGGCGGGCGGTGAGCAGGAAATCAGCGTCGCCCCAGTCCTCCACCACATCGAAATTCGGCCCGAGATAGGTGGAGGCCTGCACGTCCTCGGCGCAGACCGACACCGCGTAGCGCCGGCCGGCCACGCCCTCATGCGCGAGGCCCTGCTTCAGCGTGAGCGCCGCCTCGCGCAGGCTGGTCGACCAGTAGTCGCCCTCGAACCGTCCCCAGGCGCCGGCCGTGCCGCCGACGAGCTGGTTGTAGGCGACATATTCGTAAGGGTGCAGCCGCAGGAAGGTGACGACATTGAACGCGAACACGGCCAGCGCGGCGAGCGCGAAGCCCGCCCCGGCGAGGCGCCAGCGCGCGCGCAGCCCGCGCCACGCCGCCAGAAGGCCGAGCGCGGCGAGCACCGTCACCGGCGGCAGCACGAAGAGGAAATGCCGGATGCCGTTATAGAGCGGGGGATCGTCGAGCACGGCGAAGGCGATGGGCACGATGATGGCCAGCAGCAGCGGCAGGAAGCCGAGGATGCGGCGCGGATGGGCGGCACATGCGCGGCGCAGCGCCGCCAGCGCCTGCCCGCGCCGCAGCAGCGCGCCCCCCGCCACCAGCGCCGCCGCCAGCGCGGCGACGAGGCCGAGCAGGGTGATTTCCGGCAGCTTGATGAGGAGATATTCCGGCATGTAGCCCGGCGGGATGTGGTCGATGGGGTATTCCCGGCCGTTGAACAGCGTCGTCATGTCGAAGGCGAAATTGCTGAACGTCCCCATTGCCTTGAACAGGTTGGTGGGCGGCAGCATCGACCACGGCCAGGTCGCCGCCGTGATGGCGAGCGCGAGGGCCGCCGCCACCGCGATGCGCGGGGCCAGACGCAGCGGCAGCCGCCAGTCGCGCAGCAGCAGCATCCCCGCGCCGACAGACAGCACGAGGTAGAAGACGGCGAACACGCCGCCGACCCGCAGCCCGAAGGCGCAGCCGATGGCGACGCCAAGCCCGAGGGTGGAGCGCCAGCCCGGCGGCGCCGGGAACTGCACCGCGCAGGCGGTGACGAAATACAGGCTCCACACCATCGCCGCCGCGAAGGGCACGTCCTTGGTATGGGTGAACATCGCCCCGCCATACATGCCGGTGAAGGCGAGCATCAGCACGGCGAGGATGCCGGCCTTCTCGCCGCCGAGCAGCCGGGCGAGCCGCCATACGCCGATCAGCCCGACAAAGCCGCAGCCGGCCGAGAGCAGGTGGCGCCATTCATAGACGGGCAGCGGCACATAGGGCTCCAGCCCCGCCGCCACGAGGTCGAACAGCCCGCCATAGAGGTAGAGATTGATGTAGTGGAAGGCGCGGTCGTCGGTGAAGCCGCTCGCGTACCAGGCGACGAGAAGCTGCCCGTAGGTGTGCTGGACGAACTCGTCATTGCTGATGCCGTAGTCGCGGAAGGTCATGACGATCCACGCCGCGATGGCGGCAAAGACGGCAAGGCTGACCACCCGCGCGAGGGTGAGCGCGCGCCGGCCGCGCGCCGCCGACGGGGCGGCCTCGGTGGCGGTGAAGTCGGAACTGTGAAGGCTCACGGGAGAGGACCATCCGGCACGAGCGAGGACGCATGCCGCGAACCGGCATAGACGGAATCGGCGAGCGGCAGCGCCGCCGGCGGGGCGAAGCCGATCTCGTCGGCGACCAGATAGAGCGGGCGCCGCTTCACCTCGGTGAAGATCCGGCCGACATACTCGCCGATGACGCCAAGGCTGATGAGCTGGACCCCGGAGACGAACAGCATGCTCACCATGATGGTCGGGAAGCCCGGGGTGCGCACGCCGAACACCAGCGCCTCACCGATCAGGTAGAGGCCGTAGAGGCCGGAGAGGCCCGCCAGCACGACGCCGGCCAGCGACCAGACGCGCAGCGGCACCATCGAGAAGGAGGACAGCCCGTCCACCGCGTAGCGCAGCAGCCGCAGCGTGCCGAAGGAACTCTCGCCGCCGGCCCGCTCGGCCACCTCGAACTCGATCTCGTCCTGACGGAAGCCGACCCAGCTGGTGATGCCCTTCATGAAGCGGTTGCGCTCCGGCAGGGCGTTGATGGCGTCCACCACCCGGCGGTCGAACAGGCGGAAATCGCCCGCCCCCTCGGGAATCTCGACTTCGCACAGAGCGCGAAAGAACTGGTAGAAGCCGCGCGTGAACAGCCGCCGTCCGAGCGGGTCGGTCCGGCGCGAGCGGCGCACCGCGATCACCATCTGGGCGCCGCGCTGCCAGCTCTCGATCATCGCCGGGATGACCTCGGGGGGATGCTGGAGATCCGAGTCCATCAGCACCACGATGTCGCCGACCGCGGCGCGCAGACCGGCGGCCATCGCCGCCTCCTTGCCGAAATTGCGGGCGAAACGCAGCGCCTTGATCGCGGGATCGCGCTCGCCAAGCTCGGCGAGCAGGTCGAAACTGCCGTCGCGGCTGCCATCGTCGACGAAGACGAATTCGCGCCGCAGCCCGGGATAGGCGTCGAGCGCGGCGCACAGGCGCGCGTGGAGCGTCTCCAGGCAACGCGCCTCGTTATAGACCGGCACCACAATCGAGATCAGGTCGGGCAGCCGCTTGGAAGTGTTCGCCATGAATTTGATCGGATTTTACTTGATGGTTGCCTTAACGTCAGGCACGTCTGCCACGATACCGGCCGCTCACCCTTTATTTATGGTGTATCGACCTTGCGCGAAACTTGTGCAGGCGTATGAGAGGATTGTGATCTTTGTTTGTCCGAGGCATTCGAAGGAATGACAACCTGAAGCCCATAGTAATCTGCGCCGACGACTACGGACTGAGCGAGGGCGTGAGCGAGGCCATCGAGGGCCTGATCGAGCAGCGCCGCCTCTCCGCCACCGGCGCGATGACCGGGCTTGCCGGCTGGAAGCGCCGGGCCGGCGGGCTGCGGGCGCTGGTGCGCGCGCAGCCCGCCGATATCGGCCTGCATTTCACGCTGACCGGCCAGCGCCCGCTGACGCCGGCGCGGGGCCTCGCGCGCGACGGGCAGCTTCCCGCCATCGGCACGCTGATCCTGCGCGCGCTTGCCGGCGCCCTGCCGCGCGCGGCGATCCGCGACGAGCTGCGCGCCCAGCTCGACGCCTTCGAGGATGGCTGGGGGGCGCCGCCGGATTTTCTCGACGGCCACCAGCACGCCCACGCCCTGCCCGGCATCCGCGCCATCGTCGTGGAGGAACTGGCGGCGCGCTATTCCCGCCTGCCGCCCGGCCACCGGCCCTGGCTGCGCAACTGCGCCGAGCCCGCCGCCTGGGCGCGCCGCCGCCCGATCGGCCGGCGCAAGGCGATGATGATCGGCGCGCTTGCCACCGGGGCAGCGGGCGCCGCCCTCCGGGCAGGCTTTGCGGTGAATGACAGCTTTCGCGGGCTCTACGACTTCACGCCCGACCCGCCCTATCGCGAGGTGTTCCGCGCCGCGCTGGCCGGGCCGGGCGAGCGCATACTGGTGCATTGCCATCCCGGCCGGGTCGACGCGGAACTGCGCCGGCTCGACCCGCTGCTGGAGCCGCGCGAGCGCGAACTCGCCTATCTGGAATCGGAGGCCTGCGGCGAGGATCTCGCCGCCGCCGGGCTGCGCCCCGCCCGCTTCGGCGAAACGGGGACCGCCCCGGGCCCGGGCGCCGGTTAGGTGCGCGGAGGTGCCGGGCGGGGCTCGGCCTGAACGAGGCGGCCTTCCTCGGCCTTGTAGTAGTACTGGCTCGCCACCAGCCAGCCCTTGAGCGGGCGAAGCGGCGGAATGCAGGTGATGAGCAGCACCGGCAGCGTGGTGAACAGGTGCACCCAGTAGGGCGCCTGGAACGCCACTTCCAGCCACAGGCCGAAGATCACCGCCGGCACGCAGACGAAGCAGATGACGAAGAAGGCCGGGCCGTCCGCTGGGTCGGCAAAGGAATAGTCGAGCCCGCAGGATTCGCAGCGCGGCGCCAGCTTGAGGAAGCCGTCGAAGAGCCGCCCCTGCCCGCAGCGCGGGCAGCAGGCGCGCATGCCGCAGGTGAAGGGCGACAGCCGGGGATAGGACACTTCCGCGGGGGCCGGGCCGGACGAATGACGGGCAAGCATGGAAACCCTCCAGCGGCACCGGGATCGAGCGCCCCGGCAACATACGGTCATTAATTAGGAATGACAGCAGTCAATGTCAATTCAATTATCTATTGAATGTATATTGACTGCATATTGGACGAACTGGCCCGGCCGCCGTCCGGTCGCGAGGAAGGGCGTCCCGGCAGGTGCGTTCCGGCAGCGAGCGGCGTCCTGCGGTACCGGGAGGGGGACGTTAACCAATTCGGGGCATCGTTCCCCCATCGCCAAGCCGATTCGCGCCAAGCGCGATTCGCACAACCCGATTCGCACCAAATCGATTCGCCGAACACGAGTGCCCGTTTCATGAGTCCCGTTCGATGAGTAACGTCATTCCGTTCCCCGTCCGCGTCATCTCCGAGGACGAACTGGACATCGACCTCCTGACCGCCGTCGATGTCGCCATACGCGACCTGCGCGACCTCGCCTTCCGGCTGCGCGGCGACGAGACCGGCCATGAGCAGGCGCAGGAGTGCCTCGACATGCTTACCCGCGCGCTGGAAAGCGCCCGGATGCACGGCTGAAGCTCCGCCGCGCTCAGCCCAGCAGGCTGTGGAGCAGGAAAAGTCCGGCCTTGGCGAACGCCCAGACCACGCCGGACACGACGAAGAGCGAGGCCACGGCCAGGGCCATGCCGACGAGGATCCAGATCCCGTCGCGCTCCAATATGCCCAGCCCCAGAATGCAGATGGCAAGCGCCGGCAGCATGTTGCCGAGCGGGATGGGCAGCACCAGCACCACCGCCAGCACGAAGCACATCACCCCCACCAGATATTCCGCCGGCGGATGCGCCAGCACGCCGAGGCGCGGGCGCAGCAGGCGTTCGGCCTTGGCGAGCCACGGCGTCGCCTTGGCGACGAAGGCGGCGAAATCCTTGCGGGCGATCGAGCGGCGGGCGATCAGCGGCGGCAGCCAGGGCGAGCGCCCGAGCGCCAGCTGCGCGGCGAGGAAGATCAGCGGCGCCCCGAGCACGGAGGAGGTGCCGGGCGGCGTCGGCAGCACGTTGGGCAGCGCGAATACCAGCATAAGCGGCCCGAAGGCCCGCTCCTGCATCGCCTTGAGCAGGTCGCCGACCGCGATGCGCTCATGCCGCGTATCGGCGGCAATCCGGCGCAGCACGTCGGACAGGCGGACGGTCTCGTCCATGTCCGCAGCCTGGTCGGCGCCGCCAGTATTCTCGCTCGGCAGATCGGACGGCACGCGGACGTAACTCCTCCCGGGGCCCTGCGCGTGACGTCTGTCGCGAACCCTTGCCTTCAGATAGGCGCGGACTGTGACGTTCGCCAGAACGGCCGGGCCGGAACCTTCGGCCGGCGCGGTCTCTCAGGTCCAGCTGAACAGGAAGGCGCCGACCGCCAGGAGCGTGATCACCACGACGGCGATCGAGTGTTTCATCGTCCAGTTATGCAGCGTCACGGCGTCGTTCCTCCTGATTGCCGCCAAGCTGTGGCGCCTGGCGGGCGCGGCGTCAACATCATGTCCATTGAAGCTGCGACAAGGACGCTTTAGGAAGTCGCCCCTTTCGGTGCCCTTCCCACGGGAGCAACGGCATGGCGTTCTGCGGTCTTGATTTCGGCACCTCCAACACGACCCTCGCCCATTGGCGCGGCGATTCGCCCGTTCTGGCGGCGCTGGAGGACGGCAAGGTGACGGTGCCGAGCGCCGTCTTCTACGACCGCCACGGCACGCTCTCCATCGGCCGCGCCGCCATGGCGCGCTATGTCGAGGGCGAGGACGGGCGGCTCATGCGCAGCCTGAAGGCCGTGCTCGGCAGCGCGCTGATCGAGGAGAAGACGCAGATCGGCCGAAGCGCCATCGGCTTCCGCGACGTGATCGCCGACTATCTGCGCGTGGTGAAGGCACGGGCCGAGGCGAGCGCCGGCGCCCCGCTCGACGCCGTGGTGCTCGGCCGGCCGGTGTTCTTCGTCGACGACGACGAGGCCGCCAATGCCAAGGCCGAGGACACGCTGCGCGCCATCGCCGCCGACATCGGCTTCAGGGAGGTTTCCTCCCAGTTCGAGCCGATCGCCGCCGCCCTCGACTATGAGCAGCAGGTGCGCGGCGAGGAGATCGCCCTGATCGCCGACATTGGCGGCGGCACCTCGGACTTCTCCATCGTGCGCCTCGGCCCGGCGCGGCGCGCCCGCCCCGACCGCAGCGCCGACATCCTCGCCAATGACGGCGTGCGCATCGGCGGCACCGATTTCGACCGCCACCTCTCGCTCGGGGCGCTGATGCCGCTGCTCGGCTTCCGCAGCCCGATGAAGCGCCCCGGCCGGGATGTGCCGAGCGGCTATTTCCACGAGCTGTCCACCTGGTCGAGCATCAACCGGCTCTACACCTCGCGCACGGTGCGCGAACTGCATGAGGTGCGGCGCGAGGCGGCGCGGCCGGAACTGGTCGAGCGGCTGATCCGGGTGATCGAGGAACAGCGCGGCCATACCCTCGCCATGGAGGCCGAGGACGCCAAGATCGCGCTGGCCGAGGCGGAGCGCGCCGAGGTCGACCTCGCCTGGCTGGAAGCGGGCCTGTCGGTCGGCATCACGCCGCAGGAGCTGGTCGAACATACCGATACGCTCGCCGCGCGCATCGCCCGGCGCGTCGGCATCTGCCTCGATCAGGCGGGGCTGAAGGCCGGCGACATCGACGCGCTGTTCCTCACCGGCGGCTCCACCCGCCTCGCCCATGTGCGCGCGGCGATCCTTGCCGCCGCGCCGGGCGCGCGCGTGGTGGAGGGCGACACATTCGGCTCGGTCGGCACCGGCCTCGCCGTCGAGGCGGCGCGGCGCTACGGCGACCTCACCCGTGCCGCAGATGGAAGGATTTCGGCCGCGTGAGCATCTCGAAGCCGATGCGCGAAAGCGAGGCGCCGCGCCCGGTATCCTTCACGCCCGTCCAAGCGAGACCCGGATCGAGATAGTCGCAGCGGTTCATGAACACCGTGCCGGTCTCGATCTCCTCGCCGAGTTCTTCCGCGACGTCGAGATCGGCGGTCCAGATCGAGGCGGTGAGGCCGTAGACGCTGTCGTTCATCAGCGCCAGCGCCTGCGCGTCGTCCGCCACCTTCATGATGCCGACGACCGGGCCGAAGCTCTCCTGCGTCATCACCGACATGGAATGGTCGACGCCGGTCAGCACCTGCGGGGCGAGATAGGGCGTGCCCTCGCGGTTCGCCGGGAAGGTGGCGGGGTCGAGATGGGCCGTCGCCCCCTTGCCCACCGCCTCGGCGATCTGCCCGCGGATGAGATCGGCGAAGCGGCCCTGCGCCATCGGACCGAGCGTGGTGGCGTCGTCCAGCGGATTGCCCAGCCTGTAGCGGGAGGTCAGGTCGACGAAACCGTCGACGAAGCGATCGTAGAGGCTTTCATGCACATAGATGCGCTCGATGCCACAGCAGCACTGGCCGGCATTGTAGAAGGCGCCGTCGACGAGGTTCTCGACCGCGAAGTCGAGATCGGCGTCGGCGCGCACATAGGCCGGGTCCTTGCCGCCGAGTTCCAGCCCCAGCGGGGTGAAGGTACCCGCAGCGGCGCGCTCGATGGCGCGCCCGCCCTCCACCGAGCCGGTGAAGTTGACGAAATCGACCGCCCCCGACCCGATCAGGCCCGAGGTCTGGCCATGGGTCAGCACGAGATTGGTGAACAGGCCCTTCGGCAGGCCGGCGCGGTCCATGGCCATCTGGAACCGCTCGCCGACCAGAATGGTCTGGGCGGCATGCTTGAGCAGCACCGCATTGCCGGCGATCAGCGCCGGGGCGATGGTGTTGACCGCCGTCAGGTACGGGTAGTTCCACGGCGCGACGACCAGCACGAGGCCGAGCGGATCGCGCTTGATGTAGCGCCGGAAACCCGGCCGCTCGTCATGCGGAATCACCGGAGACAGCGCCGCCGGCGCCATGTCCACCACATAGCGCACGCGCTCCTCGAAGCCGCCGAACTCGCCGCCATAGCGCACCGGGCGCCCCATCTGCTGGGCAAGCTCGGGCACGATCTCCTGGCTCATGGCCAGCATCGCGTCGAGGAAGCGCAGCACCAGCGCCGAACGCTCGGCGATCGGCACGTGGCGCCAGTCGCGCTGGGCCGCGCGGGCATCCGCCACGGCGCGGGCGAGCGCCGCGTCGGTGGCGGCGGGGCGGCGGGCGAATTCGGAGCCGTCAATGGGAGAGATGCAGACGATGTCGCTCATGTGGCACCTGAGGAGGGCTCCCCAATCGGTCGCCGAGATGATACGAAAACGCAAGAGGCCGCGTGCTCATATCTTGCCTTCCCTCTCCGGCTCAGGGGCTGGCATTGCGAGAATCGCCATTCTTCCGTAGCCTGCTGTGAAAATCAGACCAGATGGTCCTGATTTACCGGCGGGGCTGCCCGCATCGCTGCTCACGGCCCGTACAGTCCACCGAACCGAACTCGCCGATCACCTCAAGAGCATTGCCGGTCTGCTCCGCGATGAAGCCGAACAAATCCAGGACGTCGTCTTTCGGGTTCGATGTGACCACTCAGGGTACCATTTCAGATAGCGCAACATCGGGCGGCGCGGCCGAGCACGCGGAGATGTTCGATCTCGCGCCGATCTCGCTCTGGCTTGAAGATTTCAGCGCCGTGAAGGCCCTGTTCGAGCGCTGGCGTGCCGAGGGCGTGACCTTGCTGCGCGAACATCTGCGCGGCCGCCCCGACCGGGTGGCGGAATGCTCGACCCGCATCCGGGTGCTGAAGGTCAACAGGCGCACGCTCTCGCTGTTCGGGGCGCGCGATCTCGACCATCTCGTCGCCAATCTCGACAAGGTGTTCCGGGCGGACATGCTCAAGACCCATATCGAGGAACTGGCGCAGCTCTGGGACGGCCACACCCAGTTCGCCAGCCTGGCGGTGAACTACACGCTCGGCGGCGAGCGGCTCGACATCCAGCTCAAGGGCACGGTGCTGCCCGGCCACGAGGAAACGCTGGCGCGGGTGCTGCTCTCGGCCGAGGACGTGACCGAGCGCGAGACCGCGCGGCGCACCGCCGCCCGGGCGGAAGCCTATGCGCACGGCCTGTTCCAGCACTCGCCCGTCTCGCTGTGGGTGGAGGACTTCTCCACCATCAAGCAGCTGATGGACGATGTGCGCCTGCGCGGCATCGAGGATTTCCGCGTGTTCACCGACGTGCACCCGGAATTCGTGCAGCGCTGCATCGACGAGATCCGCATCCTCGACGTCAACGGCCACACGCTGGAAATGTTCGGTGCCGTCTCCAAGGCGGAACTGGTCGCCAACGCCGCCAGCGTCTTCCGCGAGGACATGCTGCGCCATTTCCGCGAGCAGCTCATCGACCTGTGGAGCGGCAAGCTGTTCCACACCCGCGAGGTGGTGAACTACACGCTCGGCGGCGACATGCTCTATGTGCACCTGCAATTCTCGGTGCTGCCCGGCCACGAGCAGGACTGGTCGCTGGTGCAGGTCGCGCTCACCGACATCACGGCGCGCAAGAAGGCCGAGGCCTATCTCGAATATCTCGGCAAGCACGACGTGCTCACCAAGCTCTACAACCGCTCCTTCTATGTCGACGAGCTGAACCGGCTGGAGCGCCGCGGCCCGTTCCCGGTCACGGTCATCATGATCGACCTCAACAATCTGAAGCAGGTCAACGATCAGCTCGGCCACGCGGCGGGCGACACGCTGCTGCGGCGCGCGGGCGAGGTTCTCGCCAAGGCCGTCGACAGCCCCAACTGCGCCGCCCGCATCGGCGGCGACGAGTTCGCCCTGCTGCTGCCGGGCGTCGACGAGGAAGGCGGGCGCGCGGTGATGGAGAACATCGCCCAGCTCGTCACCCTCAACAACCAGTTCTACTCGACCTCGACGCTCAGCCTGTCGATCGGCATGGCGACCAGCGTGACCGGCGAGCGGCTCGAAGGCGTGGTGAAGCGGGCCGACGAACTCATGTACGAGGCCAAGCGCGCCAGCGACGGCGCCGGCCGCTGAGGCCGGCGGGCGCCCTCAGGCGCCGCCGCGCAAGGTCAGCGGCTCCAGCGCGACGCAGTGCACGAAGCACAGCTTGTTGCCCTCGGGATCGCGGCCATAGGCGCCGTAATAGTCCTCGCCATAGCCCGGGCGCAGACCCGGCCCGCCCTCGTCGAAGCCGCCATTCTCCACCAGCGCCTGCCACGCAGCCTCGACCGCCGCCCTTGAGGGCGCGGCGAAGCTCACCTGCGTGCCGTTGCCCCAGGTGGCGGGCAGGCCGTTGAAGGGCAGTTGCACGAAGAATTGCGGCCAGCCCCGGCCGGGCAGCACCCACATGGAGCCGGCCGGGCCGCCATCGTCGGGCTCGTCGACGCGCACAAGGCCGAGCGGCGCCAGCACGGCGTCGTAGAAGGCGGTCAGACGCGCAAGGTCGCGTGCACCGAGAATGATATGGCTGAACATTGATCGCGCTCATGGCAGGCGGGCGGGTCTGTCGATTGTCTCGCAGCGGGAGAGCTCACGGCAAGGGTCGCGCACGGCAAGCGTCGCGCACGGGAAGGGTCGACAGCGCCGCGAATGCGCAGTAAACGGAACTTCGAATTACATTCACTTCCGGTTTGTTGGAAGTTTTCACTTAGACGGTTTGTAAATGAGCAACCTGCATCACGAGCGCGTGCTTTCGGTCCACCACTGGACCGACAATCTGTTCACCTTCACCACCACGCGCGATCCGGCGCTGCGCTTCAAGAACGGGCAGTTCGTGATGATCGGCCTCGAGGTCGAGGGCAAGCCGCTGCTGCGCGCCTATTCGATCGCCAGCGCAAATTACGAGGAAACGCTGGAGTTCTTCTCCATCAAGGTGCCGAACGGGCCGCTGACCTCGCGCCTCCAGCACCTCAAGGTCGGCGACGAGGTGATCGTCGGCCGCAAGCCGACCGGCACGCTGCTGGTGGACTATCTCGTGCCCGGCCGCCGGCTCTATCTGCTCGCCACCGGCACTGGCCTTGCCCCGTTCATGAGCCTGATCAAGGACCCGGAGACCTACGAGACCTACGAGAAGGTCATCCTCGTCCATGGCGTGCGCACGGTGGCCGAGTTGGCCTATCAGGACTTCATCGAGGACGAGCTGCCGCAGAACGAGTATTTCGGCGAGCTGGTGCAGGAGAAGCTGGTCTACTACCCGACCGTGACGCGCGAGCCCTACCGCAACCAGGGCCGCATCACCGACCTCATCACCTCGGGCAAGCTGTTCGCCGATCTCGGCCTGCCGGCGCTCGACAAGGAAGACGACCGCGTCATGCTGTGCGGCAGCCCGCAGCTGCTCGACGACATGCGCGTCATCCTCAAGGAGCGCGGCTTCGAGGAAGGCTCGACCACCGAGCCCGGCGATTTCGTGATCGAGAAGGCCTTCGTCGAGAAGTGAGCCGGGCGCGGCGCCTCAGCGCAGGCGCCGGTCTGAATCCCAGCGTTCCTCGTCGGCGCGCGCCGCCTCCTCGGGGGAGAGCACGCGGTACTCGGCCTCGATGACGGTGGGGCCCTCGCCGGCGCCCGGCGTGCGCTTGCGCCCGCCGAACAGGCGGTAGGCGAGGCCGGCGATGACGACGACGGGAAAGACCACGAGGAACACGCTGGCCGCCACGAGGGCGAGGGCCGTGCCGACGGCGAGGGCCACGGCGATCACGATCGCCACCTGCCACCAGCTCACCCGCCTGACGGTGAAACGCATGCGATCGAACGGATCGGTCGAACTCATCCCGGGATCTTTCCTCCTAGAGCGGCGAGGCCGCGAAAAGCTGATATGGGAGAGCCGAGCCCTCCCCGCCAGCGGCGGGCGTGCGAATTCCCCTCCATCCCGCACAGGCATGCCGCCATGATGCTGCGCCCCGCCGTCGAAGCCGACCTGCCCGGCATCCTCGCCATCTACAATCACGCGGTGCTGCACTCGACGGCGATCTGGAACGACACGCCGGCCGATCTCGCCAACCGCAGCGCCTGGCTGCGCGACCGGCAGGCCAAGTCCTATCCGGTCATCGTCGCCGAGGAGAATGGCGAAGTGATGGGCTATGCGAGCTTCGGCGATTTCCGCCCCTTCGAGGGCTTCCGCATCAGCGTCGAGCATTCGGTCTATGTCGCCGAGGCCGCGCGCGGGCGCGGTCTGGGGCGCACGCTGGTCGAGGCACTGTTCGCCCCGGCGCGGGCGCTCGGCAAGAAGGTGATGATCGGCGGCATCACCGCCGGAAACGAGGCCTCGCTCGCTTTGCACCGGCGGCTCGGCTTCGTCGAGACCGGCCATCTGCCGGGCATCGGCACCAAGTTCGGCCGCCGGCTCGATCTCGTTTTCGTGCAGAAGGAACTGTAAACGAAAAGGGGCGCCCGCAGGCGCCCCTTCCAACGAGAGCCGCGTCCGGCCTCAGTAGCGGTAGTGGTCCGGCTTGAAGGGGCCTTCCACCGGCACGCCGATATAGTCGGCCTGCTCGGGGCGCAGCTTGGTGAGCTTCACGCCGAGCTTGTCGAGGTGCAGCGCCGCGACCTTCTCGTCGAGGAACTTCGGCAGGGTGTAGACTTTCTTGTCGTACTTGCCGGCGTTGGCCCACAGCTCGATCTGGGCCAGCGTCTGGTTGGAGAAGGAGGACGACATCACGAAGGACGGGTGGCCCATGGCGTTGCCGAGGTTCACCAGACGGCCTTCCGACAGCAGGATGATGCGGTTGCCGGCCGGGAACTCGATCTCGTCGACCTGCGGCTTGATGTTGGTCCACTTGAAGTTCTTGAGGCCCGCGACCTGGATCTCGTTGTCGAAGTGGCCGATGTTGCAGACGATCGCCCGGTCCTTCATCTGCCGCATGTGGTCGACGGTGATGATGTCGCGGTTGCCGGTGGCGGTGACATAGATGTCGGCGCGGGAGAAGGCGTCCTCGATCGTCGCCACCTCATAGCCTTCCATCGACGCCTGCAGGGCGCAGATCGGGTCGACCTCGGAGACGATGACGCGGGCGCCGGCCTGGCGCAGCGAGGCGGCCGAGCCCTTGCCGACATCGCCGAAGCCGGCCACGAAGGCGACCTTGCCGGCCAGCATCACGTCGGTGCCGCGGCGGATGGCGTCGACCAGCGACTCGCGGCAGCCATAGAGATTGTCGAACTTCGACTTGGTGACGCTGTCGTTCACGTTGATCGCCGGGAACAGCAGCTTGCCCTGCTCGGCGAGCTTGTAGAGGCGGTGAACGCCCGTGGTGGTCTCTTCCGAGACGCCCTTGATCGACTTGGCCACTTCCGCGAACCAGCCCTTCGGCTTCTCGGCCAGCAGCTTGCGGATGAGCGCGAAGAAGATCACCTCTTCCTCGGAATCCGGCTTGTCGAGGAAGGCGGTGTCGCCGTTCTCGGCGCGCAGGCCGTGATGCACCAGCATGGTGGCGTCGCCGCCATCGTCGAGGATCAGGTTCGGCACCAGAGTCTCGCCCGGCTTCGCGCCGTGCCAGTCGAACAGCTTGGCGGTGAAGTCCCAGTACTCGGTCAGCGTCTCGCCCTTGAAGGCGAAGACCGGCGTGCCGGCGGCGGCGATGGCGGCGGCGGCGTGGTCCTGCGTCGAGAAGATGTTGCAGGAAACCCAGCGCACATCGGCGCCGAGCGCCTTCAGGGTCTCGATCAGCACCGCGGTCTGGATGGTCATGTGCAGGGAGCCGGCGATGCGGGCGCCCTTCAGCGGCTGCGCGGGGCCGTATTCGGCGCGGATGGCCATCAGGCCCGGCATCTCGGTCTCGGCGAGCTCGATTTCCTTGCGGCCGAAATCGGCGAGGCTGATGTCCTTGACGATGTAATCGCTGGCGGTGGCCATGATGCGGCTTCCCTTCTGCCTGACGCGGTGGTGGCGCGCGGGTCGGCGCGCGGATTGGGTAGGGCTTGGCTGCCGCGTGATAGCAGCCCTCCCCGCCAAACACAATAACGATATAAAGATGTCTTTATATGACAGCGGGCGACGCGCGCCTATTCGCCCTCGCCGAAGCGGTCGGAGATCAACGCGTCCAGCGCCTCGATGGCGTGCAGGGCCTCGGGGCCGCTGGCCTCGACGAGGATGGTGGTGCCCGGCGCGGCGGCCAGCATCATCAGCCCCATGATCGAGGTGCCGCCCACCGTCTCGCCGGCGCGGGTGACGCGCACCTCGGCATCGAAGCGCTCGACGGTCTGGACGAATTTGGCGGAGGCGCGCGCGTGCAGGCCGCGCTTGTTGACGATGGCGAGTTCGCGCTGGATGGCCGTCTCGGTCACGGTCACTTCCCGGCCAGAACGCGGCTGGCGATGTTGATGTATTTGCGGCCGGCTTCCTGCGCCTGCGCCACGGCCTCTTCCATCGGCACCTCGCCGCGCACGGTGGCGAGCTTGACCAGCATCGGCAGGTTGATGCCGGCCACCACCTCGATATCCGGCGAGGTCATGACGGAAATGGCGAGGTTGGAGGGCGTGCCGCCGAACATGTCGGTGAGGATCACCACGCCCTCGCCGACATTCACCGCCGCGACGGCATCCACGATATCCTTGCGGCGCTGCTCGATGTCGTCGTCCGGGCCGATCGTGATCGTCTCGATCTGCGACTGCGGCCCCATGACGTGTTCGAGTGCGGCGCGGAACTCGCTGGCAAGGCGTCCGTGCGTGACGAGTACGAGACCTATCATCCTGCTCCGCCGCGCGCCCGTCGGCGCGACTGCAATGCTTCCGCCCGGTGGGCGTCCAAGGTAGGGCGTCCGAGGTAGAGCTTTCCGGTGCCCGCCTCGATGGGGCGCACATCATCGTTGCACCGCACATGAATGGCAAGTACCGCTGGGGAAAATTGGATCCCACCCCGCGGCGCCGGCGCGGCAGGCCGGCGCCGTTCAGTCGGAGCCCGGCCCGGCGAGCAGCAGGGCAAGCACCTGCTGGACCACATCGCCGCCCGCAAAGGCCGGCAGGCGCTGGATTTCGACCCCGTCGACCGTGGTCCGCAGTGCCGCCGTCTCCGGCAGCCGCGCGGCATCCTGCGCGCCGAGATCGACCACGAGATCGACGCTTGTCTCGGCGAGGAAGGGAAGGCGGCGCACGCCCGCCCCGCGTATCTCGATGAGGCCGGCGAGAGGGAGCGGCGCGGCCGCGAAAAGCCGCCCCTCGCGCCGGCTCAGGATCACCCGGTCGTCGGCGACCAGTTCCACTGGCGGCACCATACCCCTGCCGCCGGCGAGGATCAGCGCGAAGGCCAGATGCGACTTGCCGGCGCCCGAGGCGCCCCGGATCAGCACGCCTTGCGCGCCGACCCGGACGCAGGAGGCGTGAATCGTGGCAGAGGCTGCCATCCCGGTTCGCCGGCTCAGCTTGCCGGCAGGCGGACGACGAAGCGCGCGCCGGTCGGCTTCGGCGGCGCGGTGCGGGCCGCCTTGCCCTTGCGGGGGGGCTCCGCCGGGCGGTTCTCCGCCCAGATGCGTCCGCCATGCGCCTCGACGATCTGCCGGGAAATCGACAGGCCGAGGCCGGAATTCTGGCCGAAGCCCTGCTCTTCCGGGCGGTCGGTGTAGAAGCGCTCGAAGATGCGGCCCAGCGCGTGCGGCGGAATGCCGGGACCGTCATCGTCGACGATGATCTCCACCGCGTCGCGGCTGCGCCGGCAGATCACCCGCACTTCGCCGCCCTTGGCGGAGAAGGAGCGGGCATTGTCGATCAGGTTGTTGATGACCTGCCCGATGCGGGAATCATGGCCGGGGACGATGAACTCGTCCGTCGTGCCGGGCGGCTCGAAGGCCAGCGCCACCGTCACCCCGTCCCCGCGCATGACATCGTTCTGCACGCCGGTGACGGTGTTGAGCAGGCGCACGAGATCGACCGGCTCGACCTCCTGGCGCTGCAGTTCGCCGTCGAGGCGGCTGGCGTCGGATATGTCGGTGATGAGGCGGTCGAGCCGGCGCACATCGTGCTGGATCACTTCCAGCAACCGCGCGCGCGAGCTGTCCGACTTGGCGAGCGGCAGCGTCTCCACGGCGGAGCGCAGGGAAGTGAGCGGGTTCTTCAGTTCGTGCGAGACGTCGGCGGCGAAGCTCTCGATCGCCTCGATGCGCGAATAGAGCGCGTCCGTCATGTCGCGCAGGGCGCCGGACAGGTGGCCGATCTCGTCGGAGCGGCTGGTGAAGTCGGGAATCTCGACGCGCTGGCGGGTGCGCCGGCGCACCCGCTCGGCGGCGTCGGCGAGCTTGCGCACCGGGCCGGCAATGGTGCCGGCCAGCAGCAGCGAGAGAACGACCATCACCGCCATGGCGACGAGGAAGACCCGCACGATGACGAGGCGTTCGGCGGCGACCGCCTCGTCGATCTCGCCGCCCTGGGTGGACAGCAGCAGCACGCCGAGAATGGCCCGGAATCGCTGGATCGGCACCGCGACCGAGACGATGACCTGGCCGCGCGCATTCACCTGAACCGCGCTGGCCTTCTGGCCCTGGAGCGCCTGGACGACCTCCAGATAGCCCTTGCCGTTATTAGGGCCGAGCTCCTTGTAGAGCGGCAGGTCACCGCGCTCGAACCAAAACTTCATGCTGTTCCAGCCGCGCTCCATCCAGTTCGGCTTGGGCGTGGTCGGCGAGGGCATGTCGAAGCGCAGGATCTCGCCGCGCGAATAGAGTGAGCGGGAATCGAGCAGAAGCGCGCCGTCGCGGTCGTAGATGCGCGCGCGGGTGCCGGTCGGCTCGACGAGGCGCTTGAGCACCGGGGCGACGCGCTCCGGGTTGATCGGGAATTCGAGCGGGGCGAAGCCCTCCTCGCCCGGGCCGTAGCTCTCGCCGGCCTGAAGTTCCAGCAGCCGCTCGGGGTCGATGGTGATGGCGTTGGTCTCGACCTGCGCCGAGGCGGCGATGGCGCCGGCGATGATCTCGCCCTGCACCAGCAGGCTCTGCACGCGCGCGTCGATCAGCCCGGCGCGGAATTCCGAGAGATAGAGGATGCCCGACACCAGCACGCACATGCCGGCGAGGTTGAGCAGGACGATGCGGCGGGTGAGGCTGGAGAAGCTCTTGAAGGCAACGAAATTGCGTGCCCGCCGCAACGCGCCGAGCAGGCCGCCCCGCGCGGTGCCGGAGGGCGCTGTGGTCTCTGCCGCCTCCGAGTCCGGCCGATCGTCATCGGCGGCGGAGCGCGTCGATTCGGGATCGAGCAAAGAGCCGCTACTCCTTGAAGCGGTAGCCGACGCCATAGAGCGTCTCGATCATCTCGAAATTGTCGTCCGTCACCTTGAACTTCTTGCGCAGCCGCTTGATGTGGCTGTCGATGGTGCGGTCGTCGACATAGACCTGATCGTCATAGGCCGCGTCCATCAGCGCGTTGCGGCTCTTCACCACGCCCGGGCGGGTGGCCAGCGCCTGCAGGATGAGGAACTCGGTGACGGTGAGGGTGACGTTCTCGCCCTTCCAGGTGCAGGTGTGGCGCTCCGGGTCCATGCGCAGCAGGCCGCGCTCCAGCACCTTGGCGCTGTCGGTCTCGCGCGGCAGGGTGCCGTCCTTCGGGGCGAAGCGGCGCAGCACCGCCTTCACCCGCTCCACCAGCAGGCGTTGCGAGAACGGCTTCTTGATGAAGTCGTCGGCGCCCATCTTGAGGCCGAAAAGCTCGTCGATCTCGTCGTCCTTGGAGGTGAGGAAGATCACCGGCATGTCGGACTTCTGACGCAGGCGGCGCAGCAGCTCCATGCCGTCCATGCGCGGCATCTTGATGTCGAAGATCGCCAGATCCGGCGGGTTGGTCTTGAAGCCGTCGAGGGCCGTCGCGCCGTCGGTATAGGTCTGGATCCGGTAACCTTCCGATTCCAGGGCGATGGAGACGGAGGTCAGGATGTTGCGATCGTCGTCGACGAGAGCGATGGTCGGCATCTGCACACTTTCCTGTTCGGCAGCGGTACACGAAGCGGTGAACCCTGCCGGCGTGGCCACAATGTGACACGCAAACTGATTCAACTGAAAATAGCGCGTCTCAAGGCACATAGCCAATCTGGCCGTTTCCGCTTGACGATGCCGTGCGCCGCCTACACCTCTACCGACATACGCTGGAGGGGCTCCCGATGTCACCGACACCACAACCTGCCAACGATTTCGACCCCGCCGGCACCACTCGCCGGCTCCTGCGCGAGGCCCAGACGGGCGCGCTCGCCACGCTCGACGATGATGGCGGTCCCTACGCCTCGCTGGTCCAGCTCGCGACCCTGCCCGACGGCGCGCCGCTGCTGCTGCTCTCCGGCCTTGCGCGCCACACGCGCAACATCGGGCGCGAGGCGCGGGTCTCGCTTCTCGTCGACGAACGCCGCCACGGCGACGAGTTGCAGGGCGCCCGCGCCGGCCTCAAGGGACGCATCGAGCGCCTCGCCGACGAGGAGACGCTCGCCACGGCGCGCCGGCGCTTCCTCGCCCGCCATCCCGACGCGGCCGGCTTTGCCGGGTTCAGCGACTTCGCCTTCTACCGGATCGCGGTCGAGAGCGCCCATCTCGTCGCCGGCTTCGGGCGCATCGTCGATGTCGAGGGCGCCGCGCTCGCGACCCGCGTCGAGGACGCGGCCGAGGTTCTGGCGGCCGAGGCGGGCGCCGTCGAGCATATGAACGCCGACCACGCCGACGCCATCCAGCTCTATGCAATGCACCTGCTCGGCACCGGGCCCGGCCACTGGAAGCTGGTCGGCATCGATCCCGAGGGCTGCGACCTGATGAGCGGGTTCGAGGTCCGCCGGCTGGCCTTCGGCCGGCGCGTCACCGGCGCCCGGCAGATGCGCGAGATACTGGTCGAGCTTGCCGCAAGGGCACGTGCCGCGGTGGTCTGAAGGTACCGCCGGGCGGGGACAATCACGGCTTCGGCCCTGTTTGGCCACAGAAACGGCCCGGAATTTCAGCCAAATGGCCCGACTGGCCTCCCATGGTGCCGCCTCTTGTCACGCGTAAGAGGAGGCCGACCTTGAACCAGACCGGCACACGCAACGAGGATCACGGCGTCGAGGCCATCGGTCTCGACGGCACCGGACGGGTGTTCTGGAATCTAGGCGAGGCCGCCCTGCTCGAGCGCGCGGTCGCCCGCGCCGAGGGGCGACTGTCCGACACCGGCGCGCTGGTCGCCGCCACCGCCCCGCCGGCCGGCCCGGGCCCCGACGATCGCTACATCGTGCGCGACGCCGCGAGCGAGGACCGCGTGTGGTGGGACGGCGTCAACGCGCTGGACCGCGACCGCTTCGAGCGTCTCAAGGCCGACATGCTCGCCCATGCGGGCGGGCGCACCCTGTTCGCCCAGGACCTGCGCGCCGGCACCGGGCCGGGCCGTCGCGTCAATGTGCGCGTGCTGAGCGAGCACGCCTGGCACGCGCTGTTCGTGCGCAACATGCTGTTCCGGCCCGAGGCGGCGGAACTGCCGGGCTTCGTGCCTGAACTCACCATCCTCTGCGCCCCGGGCTTCCGCGCCGAACCCGAGACGCACGGCGTGCGGTCGTCGACGGTGGTCGCCGTCGACCTCGCGCAGGGCCTCGTGCTGATCGCCGGCACGCTCCATGCCGGCGAAATCACCGCCTCCCTATTCGCCTGGCTCGCCCATGCCCTGCCGGATCGCGGCCTGCTGCCGCTGGCGGGCGCGGCCAGCATCGGCGCGGCCGGCGACGTCGCCGTCTTCCTCGGGCGGCCGGGGACCGGCACGACAACGCTGGCGACCGACCCGGCACGGACCCTTATCGCCGACGGGGCGCATATCTGGAGCGCGGACGGCATCGGCGCCGTCGCCGGCGGCAGCCATGCGCGCACGCTCGGCCTGTCGCCGGACGCCGCACCCGCCCTCTACGCCGCCGTCCGGCGCTTCGGCTCGGTGATGGAGAATGTGGCGCTCGACCCCGACAGCCGCGTGCCCGATTTCGACGACCCCGTGCCGGCCGGCGATGCCCGCGCGGCCTTTCCGCTCTCCTTCCTCGCCGGCGCGCGCGCGGAGGAGAACGCCGGCGCGCCCAAGCACATCTTCCTGCTGGTCGGCGACGCCTTCGGCGTGCTGCCCCCCATCGCCCGGCTGACGCCCGCGCAGGCGCTCTACCATTACCTGTCCGGCTATGGCGCCACGCCGGAAGGCACGGAAGCCGGAGGCGAGATGCCGCGCGCCACCTTCTGTGCCGGCGGCGCGGCGGCCGTGTTGCCCTGTCACCCGTCCGTCTATGGCGGCCTGCTGCGCGATCTGCTCGCCCGCCACGCGCCCGGCTGCTGGCTGGTCAACACCGGCTGGATCGGCGGTCGCGCCGGCATCGGCCAGCGGGTGCCGCTGGCGCTCACGCGGCGGCTGGTCGAGGCGGCGCTCTCCGGCGCGCTCGACGGGGCCGAGTTCCGCACCGATCCGAATTTCGGCTTCGCCGTTCCGACCGGAATCGAGGGTGTCGATCCACGCCTGCTGGACCCTGCCCGCAACTGGCCGACGCGCATCGACTATTCGATGACCGCCCGCCGGCTGGTCGGCCTGTTCAGCGCCAATTTCGCCCGCTTCGAGAAGGCGGTCGACGACGAGGTGCGCGCCGCCCAGCCGGGTCTGGCCATCGCGGCGGAATAGAACGACACTTCGCCGGCCGGACGATGGTCACGGAGGAAATCATGCCCTCACGTAAGTCTCGCCTCACCAGTGCCGCGCTTGCCCTTGGCGCGGTGCTGATGCTGCCCCCCGCCGCACAGGCGGCGACGACCGTCACCTTCGTCGCGCCGCAGAACTACCGGGACGGCAACCTTGCCTGGGGGCCGGTCGACCAGCGCCTGACGCTGGAAGGGCTGGAACGCATCATCCGCAGCCTTGCGGCCCGGCGGCTGCCGCCGGGCTATGAGATCGACGTCGCCGTGCTCGACCTCGACCTCGCCGGCAAGATCGACCCGCTGCGCGCGCGCAGCGGCGAACTGCGCGTCATGCGGCAGGACACCTGGCCGTCGATGACGCTGCGCTACAGCCTGCGCCGGAGCGGCAGGGTCGTCGCGCGCGGCGAGGAGACGCTGCGCGCGATGAACTACCTGACGGATCCCGTGGCTGTGCGCTCCACTGACGCGCTGCGCTTCGAGAAGGCGATGCTCGACAGCTGGTTCCGCACGCGCTTCGCCGCGCTGGAGGCGAAGCGGTCGGGAAGCTGAGCCCCTACAGGAAGTAGAGCCAGGTCAGCAGCGCGAAGCAGGGCAGCAGGAAAACACCCGACCAGGCCATGTAGCCGAAGAAGCTCGGCATGGCGACGCCGCGGCTCTTGGCGATGGCCAGCACCATGAAGTTCGGCGCGTTGCCGATATAGGTCAGCGCGCCCATGAACACGGCGCCGGCCGAGATCGCCTCCAGCGTCACCGCGTATTTCGTCATCAGTTCCTGCGCGTCGCCACCGGCGAGGTTGAAGAAGACGAGATAGGTCGGCGCGTTGTCGAGGAAGCCGGAGAGCAGGCCGGTCATCCAGAAATAGCCGGCATTCACCGGCCCGCCCGCCTCGTCCGTCACCAGTGCAACCAGCGGCGACAGCGCCCCGTCCGCGCCGGCCTTCAGGATCGCGATGACAGGGATGATGGTGAGGAAGATCGCGGCAAACAGCTTGGCGACCTCGCGGATCGGCTCCCAGTCGAAGCCGTTGCGCTCGCGGATGAAGGCGGGGGTGATCCAGATCGAGATTCCCGCCAGCGCCAGCAGGCTGACGTCGCGGGCGATCGAGGGCAGCGCCACATGGGTGCCGAGGATGTCGAACTCGATGCCCGGCTTCCACAGCGCGCTCATGAGGATGGCGGCGATGACGCCGGCCAGCAGCGGCAGGTTGCGCCAGCCGCGCAGGCCGAGTCTCTCCGTGTCGGGGGTCGGGTCGACCTTGTGCGGCAGGTTCTCTTCGCGCGCATAGAAATAGCGGTCGAGCAGGTAGAACGCGACCAGCAGGATGGCCGCCACGACCGCCGTGTCGTGGAACAGGTGCTCGGTGGTCCAGAAGAAGCTGACACCCTTCAGGAATCCGAGGAACAGCGGCGGGTCGCCGAGCGGGGTGAGCGAGCCGCCGATGTTCGACACCAGGAAGATGAAGAACACCACCGTGTGGACGTTATGGCGCCGCTCGTCATTGGCGCGCAGCAGGGGACGGATCAGCACCATGGAGGCGCCGGTGGTGCCGATGACGCTCGCCAGCAACGTGCCGATGGCGAGCAGCGCGGTGTTCACGCCCGGGCTGCCGTGCAGATTGCCGGTAAGCAGGATGCCGCCCGAAATGGTGAAGAGCGAGAACAGCAGGATGATGAAGGGGATGTATTCGAGCAGCGCGGCATGCGCGACCTCATAGACGGTGAGGCCGGCGCCGAAGACGGCGATGAAGGGCACGAGGAAGGCGAGCCCCCAGAACAGCGCCACCTTGCCGTAATGGTGATGCCAGAAATGCCCCGCCAGCAGCGGGATGACGGCGATCGACAGCAGCATGCCGACAAAGGGGATGCCCCAGACCAGCGCCAGCGCCGCGCCGTCGATGCCGCCCTCGGCGGCCAGCGCCGGCATGGCCGTCAGCGCCAGTCCCAGAAGGGCCAGAGGCGCGGCGGAAAGGGCGGCTTTCGGCGTCAGCATCGGCATGGTGTCTCCCCTGGCGGTGTCGCTCTTGTCATTCCCGGGTAGCAACCCCCTCCCCGGGTGTCGAGCAAAACCGGCCGCGCGGACGCCGATGTGATCGCCCGCGACGGCCCCTTCTCTCGCAGCCCTTCGCGCCGGCCTTGGCGTGGAGCCGCCACGTGCGCTAGACCGGCGGGGAGCCGGCCGGCCCGCGCAGCACCGCGCCGGCCGCCGGCGAAGAGGATGCCATGCCCCGCGCTGTCGCCGGTCCCGAGATCGAACGCCTGATCCAGCTGCTTGCCCGGGTGCCGGGCCTCGGCCCGCGCTCGGCGCGGCGGGCGGCGCTGCATCTCATCAAGAAGCGCGAGCCGCTGATGGCGCCGCTGGCCGCGGCCTTCGAGGACGTGCTCGGCAAGATCGCGACCTGCCGCGTCTGCGGCAATATCGACGTTCGCGATCCCTGCTCGGTCTGCATCGACGAGACGCGCGATCCGACGCTGCTCATCGTCGTCGCCGATGTCGCCGATCTCTGGGCGCTGGAGCGGGCGGGCGCGCTGAACGCGAAATATCATGTGCTGGGCGGCACGCTGTCCCCGCTCGATGGCATCGGCCCGGACGAGCTGAACCTCAAGACGCTGGTCGAGCGCGCCCATGACGGCGCGGTGAAGGAGGTGCTGCTGGCCCTCGGCGCCACGGTCGACGGCCAAACCACCGCGCATTACGTCACCGAGCTGCTGCGCGATTCCGGCGTGAAGGTCACGCGCCTCGCCCATGGCGTGCCGGTCGGCGGCGAGCTCGACTATCTCGACGAAGGCACGCTGGCGGCGGCGATCCGCGCGCGCACCAGCTTCTGAGCGGCCCGGCCCGAGGGTTGCCCTACGGTTCTGCGTGCTTCGAGGCCGGCCCGAAGGCGGCACCTCAGCATGACGAAGACATTGCCGAAGGAACAACGTCATCCTGAGGTGCGAGCGGAGCGAGCCTCGAAGGAGGCGCGCCCTATGCCTTGGTCGCCGCCAGTTCGCGGAAATGGCCGCTCGCCTGCAAGAATGCCAGCAGCGCCAGCCCCGGCAGGGCGGCGAGCGCGGTGACGGCGAAGAACGCCATCCACCCCGTCTCCTGCGCCACGAAGCCGGCCGAGGAGGCGAGGAAGGTGCGCCCCACCGCCGCCAGCGCGGTGAGCAGCGCGTATTGCGTCGCGGTATGCGCGCGGTCGCCGCACAGCGCCGAGATATAGGCGACAAAGATCACCGTGCCGATGGCGCCGGTGAAGTTCTCGATCACGACCGTCGCGGTCAGCGCCGCCACGTCGACGCCCATCCAGGCCTGCCAGGAAAAGGCGAGATTGGACAGCATCTGGAGGATGCCGGCCACCCACAGCGCGGTGGAGAGCGGGAGGGCGCGGGCGATCACCCCGCCGGCGAACCCGCCGATCAGCGCCGCCGCGAAGCCGACGCCCTTCACCACGCCGGCATAGGTCGCCTTGTCGAAGCCGATGTCGATGACGAAGGCGCCGGTCAGCGCGCCGGCGAAGGCATCGCAGAACTTGAACAGCACCACGAACAGCAGGATCGCCACGGCGTTGTTGCGGGTGAGGAAAGCGCCGAAGGCCCCGACCGCGGTCTGGCCGACGCGGCGGAACACGTTCTCCTCGTGCTGGATCACCGGCTGGCCCGCCGGCTCCTTCGCCATCAGCGCCGCGAACAGGCCGACGCCGACCATCGCCGCCGCCGCGAGATAGCCATAGGCCCACACATCCGCGCGCGGGGTGCCCAGCACCTCGAACCACGCCACCAGCAGCACGACGCCGGCGCCCGAGGCCAGCATGCCGACCCGGTAGGCGGCGACATAGCCGGCCATGCCGGCGGCCTGCTCGCGGGTCTCCAGGCTCTCGACGCGGAAGGCGTCGACCACGATGTCCTGCGTCGCCGAGGCGGTGGCGACCAGCAGCGCGCCGAGCGCCACGTGCCAGGGCGCGGCGACGGGATCCTGAAAGCCGAGCCAGACGACGGCGACCGCCAGCAGGAGCTGGGTGAACACCAGCCAGCCGCGCCGCCGGCCGAGCCAGCGGCCGAGCAGCGGCACATCGAGCGCATCGACCAGCGGCGCCCAGACGAACTTGAAATTGTAGGGCACGCCGACCAGCGCGAAGAGACCGATGGTGGCGAGGTTCACCTTGGCCTCAGCCATCCAGATGGTCAGCGTCGCGCCCGACAGCGCCAGCGGCAGGCCGGAGGAGAAGCCCAGCAGGATGACGATGAGGACGCGGGGACGCAGATAGACCGCGAGGCTGGCGAGGAAGCCGTCATCCTCGTCCCGGGGCGTCCCGGCGGGCGGCGTCTGGGGGCGGGCTGCGTCGGTCATGTCCGGCTCGCTCGGCGGTGCGACAGGGTGGCGTGACTTGGGGCGCGCGATTCGCGCGGCACGCCGTTCTGTCTAGCCCGGACGCGCCGGCCTGTCGCCGGTCACGCCGGTTTGCCGGCCTCCGCTGCGGCCGATGACAGGCGGGGCCCGGCGGCGGGCAGAACCTCGGCCTGCGGTTCCGGCAGGGGGATGACGTCGACCTCGACATTCAGCTTCTGCCCGCCCGAGCCGAACACCACGCCGCCGATGGGCGCGACATCGGTGTAGTCGCGCCCGACCGCCAGAACGACGTGATCGGTCGCGACGATCAGCGCGTTGGTCGGGTCGAGCCCCTGCCAGCCGATCTCCTCGCCGCACCACACGGAGACCCAGGCATGGGTGGCGTCGGCGCCCTGCAGGCGCTCCTTGCCGGGCGGCGGCTCGGTGCGCAGGAAGCCTGAGACATAGGCCGCCGGCAGGCCGAGCCCGCGCATGCCGGCGATCATGATATGCGCGAAATCCTGACACACGCCGCGCCGCATCTCGAACGCTTCCAGCGGCGGGGTCGAGACATCGGTGGCGCGCGGGTCGTAGGTGAATTCGGCGTGCAGCCGGATCATCAGGTCGATGGCGCCGGCCAGCATGGCGCGCCCGGGAGGGAAGCTGTCGGCGGCCCACCGGGTGATGGCCTCGCTCAGCGGCACCGCCGGGCTCGGGTAGAGGTGATGCGCGGGCGAACCACCGGACAGGTCCGCGCTCTCATCGGCGGCCTCGCGCACCTCTTCCCAGCTCGGCCCGGAATCGGCCTCGACCGCCGGCGGCTCCTCCACCTCGACCCGCGCGCGGGTGTGCACGGTGAAGCTGGTGTGCGGGGTCTCGATGCGGATATGGACGACCTTGTTGCCGAAGAAGTCCCGCGTCTCGGTCCACTCGACCGGCTCGGGCTCGACGGAGAACTGGCTGGAGACGACGCGCTGGTTCGGCCTGTCGACGGGCACCATGCGCACGACATGGCGCGCCACCGGCACTGGCGAAGCGTATCTGTAGGCGGTGGTCTGATGGATGTCGTACTTCATGCCAGCAGCTCCCACGGAGTCTCCACCGGCTGGCGCTGGATGAAGTAGCGCTCGGCGACGTCGTTCGACAGCTCCATCAGCTCGGTCTCGACCCCCCACAGCCGCTCATCGTCGAACTCGGCGGCACCGAAAGCCTTCATGGAAGCGGCGAGCCGGGCGGCGAGGCGTTCCTCGGGCGGCGGCGGCTCGTCGCCCAGATGCCCCGGCAGCGCCTCGATATGGGCGACGATGGCCTGGATCTGGAAGGCCAGCGAGCGCGGATTGACCGGGTCCAGCAGCACGAGGTCGAGCACCGGCGCGCGGCTCTCGACCATCACATAGCGCGAGCGATAGGTGATCTGGCTGTCGCACAGCTCCAGAAGCACGTCGAGCGCGCCGGCGGACGGTGCTTCGCCGACCAGCGTGCGGGAGAAGCGGCAGGTGGCGATGGCGCGCTCGATGCGCCGGCCGAGGTCGAGGAAGTGCCAGCCGGCCAGCCGGTTCATGTTCTCCGAGGCGAGGCCCGAAAAAGCGGCAAGCGCGCGCAAAGCGCGGTCGGTGCGCTCATAGGCGTCCGGCTCCGCGCTGGTCACCGGCACCGGCTCGGCCATCATCAGGGCGAGGTCGGCAAGCGTGCGCCACGCATCCGGCGACAGCCGGTCGCGGATCACCGAGGCGGTGTGGCGCGCGGATTCGATGAGGTTGGGCAGCGCGCCGGGCAGATCGCGGCGCGAGAGGGCGGCCAGAACGTGGCGCACCGGGCGCACGCGCGTCACGTCGTCGGGCGCCGCGCCCCATTCCTGCAGCAGATCGAGCAGCCTGGGCACCGAGGCGCCGCCGCCATCGGCGGTGGAGGACAACCGGCCGGCCAGCGTGCGCAGCAGGCGCAGCGTGCACTCGGCACGCTCCACATAGCGGCCGAGCCAGAAGAAATTGTCCGCCGCCCGGCTCGGCAGCGGCCCGGTCTGGCGCTTGATCTCGACATGATCGGGCGCCGGCAGCAGCGTCGTCTGCTCCACCGGTGCCGGGTCGAGCACCCACACATCGGCCGAGCGCCCGCCGCCCTGCATGCTGACCGCGCGCGGATCGAGGCTCTCCGACACGCGGCAGAAGCCGCCGGGCATCACCGTCCAGCCCGCCTCGGTCGCCGCCACGAAGATGCGCAGGATGAACGGGCGCGGCTCCAGCCGGCCGTTGCGCCAGACCGGCATGGTCGACATGCGCACGGCCTCCTGGCCGACGATGTCGACGCCGCGGGTGCGGATCGCCTCCTCGATGGCGGCGCGGCGCACCGGGTCGAGATCGGCGCCGATCACCGCCCCCTCGTCCAGCAGCCCCGGCAGGGTGCGGCGGAAGGCGGGGGCGATGACGAGATCGTCCAGGCTGTCGAGCACGCGCTCGCGCTCGGCCTCCTGGCCGCACCACCAGGTGGCGACATTGGGCAGGATCAGGTCCTCGCCGAGCACCTGGGCGCCGAGGCGCGGCAGGAAGCCCATCATGGCCGGCGCCTCGACCACGCCCGAGCCGATGGCGTTGGCCAGCGAGACCCCGCCCGCCCGCACCGCCTGCATCAGCCCCGGCACGCCGAGCCGCGAGCCGGGATTCAGCTCCAGCGGGTCGGCATAGTCGGCATCGAGGCGGCGCAGCAGCACGTCGACCCGCTTGAGACCGGCCACGGTGCGCACATAGACCACGTTGTCGCGCACGGTGAGATCGTCGCCCTCCAGCAGCACGAAGCCGAGATAGCGGGCGAGATAGGCGTGCTCGAAATAGGTCTCGTTCAGCGGGCCGGGGGTGAGCAGGCCGACCCGGCCCTCGCCGGAACGGTCGAGCCGGGTCAGGCCGGCGCGCAGCGCCTGGAAGTAGCCGGCCAGCCGGCGCACGTTCAGCGAACGGGCAAGGTCCGGCATGGCGCGGGCGATGGCGAGGCGGTTCTCCAGCGCGTAGCCGGCGCCGGAGGGCGACTGGGTACGGTCGGACAGCACCCACCAGTGCCCGTCCGGCCCGCGCCCGATATCGGCGGCATAGATCCGCAGGAAGCTGCCGCCATGCGGATCGACGCCGACCATCGGCCGGAGAAAATCCGGGCTGCCGGCCACCGCCGCCGCCGGCAGCGCGCCCGAATGCAGCAGATGACCCGCGCCGTAGAGATCGGAGAGCACCGCCTCCATCATCTGCGCGCGCTGGATCAGGCCGCGCTCCAGCGCCTGCCATTCGGTGGCATCGATGACGAGGGGAAGGTGCGAGATCGGCCAGGGCCGCTCGCCGCCATTGGGATCGTCATAGACACGGTAGAACACGCCGGAGCGGTAGAGATGGCGGTCAGCGGCGCGAAAGCGGCGGTTGACCTCGTCGATTCCCATCTCGGCGAGCGCCACCAGCAGGGAGGTCCAATGCGCGCGCGGACGCCCTTCCGGGTCCACGAGTTCGTCGTGAACACCCGGCAAGGGCTTGTAACCCGCAAGCAGAGCCTGGACCGCCGCTTCCTCGAAGCGGCGGGTACGGGCCTGCGTCTCACCGCGACCGGCCATATATGCCCCTCGGCGCCCCCGACGATGGAGGACGCTTCCCGCCTGTCCGCGACGCTTGTCGCCCCGCGCCGGCACGCGCCCGCGCGGCCAGCGGCCCATGGCACCCCATCGCCATGGCGCGCGTCAGATATGCGCCGGACGGCGCAGGTCCAGCGTGGCCGGGAATTCGGAGGAAGCCTCCTCCGGCGGCACGAACAGGTAGCCGGGAGTGTGGCCGTAATCCTGGAAGCGCGCCAGACGCCTTGCCTGCGCTTCGTAGGAATTCACCGGGAAAGTATCGTAGTTTCGGCCGCCGGGGTGCGCCACATGGTAGACGCAGCCACCGAGCGAGCGGTTCGACCACAGATCGACGATGTCGAAGGTGAGCGGCGCGTGCACCGGAATCGTCGGGTGCAGGCCCGAGGCCGGCTGCCATGCCTTGAACCGCACACCCGCCACATACTCGCCGAAGCGGCCGGTGCCGAGCAGCGGCAGGCGCCGCCCGTTGCAGGCGACGATGTGGCGGATCGGGTTCAGCCCCTCGACGCGGACCTGAAGCCGCTCCACCGACGAATCGACGAAGCGCACCGTGCCGCCGGCCGCCCCCTCCTCGCCCAGAACATGCCAGGGCTCCAGCGCCTGCCGCAGCTCCAGCGTCACGCCGCCATGCTCGACCTGCCCGAAATAGGGGAAGCGGAACTCGCGCTGCGCCTCGAACCAGATCGGATCGAAGCGGTAGCCGGCCCGGCCGAGATCGTGCAGCACGTCCATGAAATCGGCCCACACGAAGTGGGGCAGCATGAAGCGGTCGGCCAGCGCCGTGCCCCAGCGGGCGAGCGGCCCCTCCTGCGGCTCGCGCCAGAACCAGGCGATGAGCGCGCGCAGCAGCAATTGCTGGGCGAGCGACATGCGCCAGTCCGGCGGCATCTCGAAGGAGCGGAACTCGACAAGGCCGAGCCGGCCGGTCGGCCCGTCCGGCGAGAACAGCTTGTCGATGCAGATTTCCGAGCGGTGCGTGTTGCCGGTGACGTCGGTGAGCAGGTTGCGGAACAGCCGGTCCACCAGCCAGGGCGGCGGCGCCTGCCCCTTGCCGGGGGCGGGCACGTTGGCCATGGCGATTTCCAGCTCATAGAGGCTGTCGTGCCGGGCCTCGTCGATGCGCGGCGCCTGGCTGGTCGGGCCGATGAACAGGCCCGAGAACATGTAGGACAGCGAGGGATGGCGCTGCCAGTAGGTGATCAGGCTCTTGAGCAGATCCGGGCGCCGCAGGAACGGACTGTCGGCCGGCGCCGCGCCGCCGACCACCACATGATTGCCGCCACCCGTGCCGGTGTGGCGCCCGTCGACCATGAACTTCTCGGTGCCGAGGCGTGAAAGCCGGGCCTCCTCGTACAGGTCGCGGGTGATCTCGACGCAGGTCTTCCAGTTCGAGGCCGGATGGACATTGACCTCGATGACGCCCGGGTCCGGCGCGACGCGGATGACGTTGAGGCGCGGATCGACCGGCGGGGTGTAGCCCTCGATATGTACCGGCAGCTTGAGCTCGGAGGCCGTCACCTCGATGGCCGCCAGCAGTTCCAGATAGTCCTCCAGCCGCTCGGTCGGCGGCATGAAGACGCACAGCCGGCCGTTGCGGGGTTCGATGACGAGGGCGGTGCGCACCGAGCCGGTGCCGGTGAGCACTTGGTCGACGCGCTGCTGGCTGTCATCGTCCACCGAGGTCCGGCGGTAGAGCTGGTGCAGCGCCTCCGCGTCCGGCAGGTCACCGGAGATCGTCATCGGATCGGCGGGATTCACGTACGGGTAGGCGGCCGGCGGCACCCAGGGCAGGCTGGCGAGCGGCAGACGGAACCCGACCGGGGAATCGCCCGGCACCAGGAACAGCTTGCCGCGCCGGAACTGCCACTTCTCGCTGACCCAGCCGCGCGAGGAGCGCGCCTGCCAGCGCTGGACCGGCAGCACGTAGCCGCTCGCCCGGCCGAGCCCGCGCTCGAACACCCGCGCCATGCGCGAGCGCGCCTCGGGATCCTCGAGCTTGGAATTCAGCGGATCGACATTCTCGGGCAGATCGCCTTCCTTGAGAATCCAGTAGGCGGGATCCTCGAAGGCGGGCGCGACGAAGCCGGCGCCGACGCCGAGGCGGTCGGCCAGCCCCTCGGTGAGAACCCGCGCATCCTCGGTGGTCGCGCTGGTCAGCCCCTCGGAGGCGATCAGCTCGGGGTCGCGCCAGATCGGCTTGCCGTCCTTGCGCCAGTAGAGCGAGAAGGTCCAGCGCGGCAGGCTCTCGCCCGGATACCACTTGCCCTGGCCGTAATGCATCATGCCGCCGGGGGCGAAGCGACGGCGCAGGCGGCGGATCAGGTCGTCGGCGCGGATGCGCTTGGTGGGGCCGACGGCGGAGGTGTTCCACTCCGCGCCCTGATAGTCGTCGATGGAGATGAAGGTCGGCTCGCCGCCCATGGTGAGGCGCACGTCCTGCGCCGCAAGGTCGGCGTCCACCCGGTCGCCGAGCGCGTCGAGCGCCGCCCAGGCCTCGTCGGAGAAGGGCAGCGTCACGCGCGGCTTCTCGGCGACGCGGGTCACGCGCATGTCGAAGTCGAAGCTGGTCTTGGTCCCCTCCTCCGCCGAGAAGCCGCCGGAGATCGGCGCCGCCGAGGCGGGATTGGGCGTGGCGCAGAGCGGCAGGTGGCTTTCGCCGCACAGCAGGCCGGAGGTGGGGTCGAGCCCGACCCAGCCGGCGCCGGGCAGATAGACCTCGCACCAGGCGTGCAGGTCGGTGAAGTCGACATCGGTGCCGGCCGGGCCGTCGAGCGCCTTCACGTCGGGCTTGAGCTGGATGAGGTAACCGGACACGAAGCGCGCGGCGAGGCCGAGCCGGCGCAGGACCTGCACCAGCAGCCAGCCGGAATCGCGGCAGGAGCCGGAGGCGAGGGAGAGCGTCTCGTCGGGCGCCTGGACGCCCGGTTCCATGCGGATGAGGTAGCCGACGCGCTGCTGGAGGGTCTGGTTGAGGCTGACGAGGTAGTCGATGGTCTTGGCGCCGTCGGCCGGGCGGACCTCCTCGACGAAGGCGTCGAGCAGCGGGCCGCCCTCCTCCGTCTCCAGATAGGGCACGAGTTCCTTGGCGAGCCCGGTGGGATAGGCGAAGGGCAGCGTCTCGGCGAATTCCTCGATGAAGAAGTCGAACGGGTTGTAGACCGTCATGTCGGCGATGAGGTCGACCTCGACCCGGAACTCCGTCGTCTTCTCCGGGAAGACGAAGCGCGCCATCCAGTTGCCGAACGGGTCCTGCTGCCAGTTCACGAAATGGTTCGAGGGCGTGACCTTGAGCGAGTAGCTCTTCACCGGGGTCCGGCAGTGCGGCGCCGGACGCAGCCTGATGATCTGGGGCCCCAGCGCGACCGGACGGTCGTACTTGTAGGCCGTGACATGATGCAGGCTGGCAAAGATTGTCATAGGCACCAACTGGACAGACGGAAGACGACCGGGGCGTTCGCGATCCTAGACGGACCCCGCGGAACGGAACAGTCGGTCTGGACGCATGAATCGTGCCGTCCCGGCGGGAGGGGTGTGCGCCGCCCGGGTGCAGGCGGCGCACCGGCGGCAAAGGCGCCGGGCCCGCGCCGCGGGCACCGGTCGCCTAGAGAAACGCCATCCCGGTGCCGCCAATTGAGGCGGACGGGCCATGCCGGCTCAGCCCGCCGCGGTCGGCGCGCCCTCGCCCGGCCCGCCGGCGGCCGGCGCCACGGTCCCCGGTGCGGCCTTGCCGCGCGAGCGCCACTCCTCGAAACGCTGCAGCACCGCGTAGAAGGACGGCACGAACAGCACCGCGAGGCAGGTCGAGGCCAGCATGCCGGAGAACACGGCGATGCCGATCGACTTGCGCGAGGCCGCGCCGGCGCCGGTGGCCAGTACCAGCGGCAGGACGCCCAGAATGAAGGCAAAGGAGGTCATCAGGATCGGTCGGAAACGCAGCCGGGCCGCTTCCGTCGCCGCCTCCGCAATCTCCATTCCCTCGGCCCGTTTTTCGCGCGCGAACTCCACGATCAAGATGGCGTTCTTCGCCGACAGGGCGATCAGCAGGATGAGGCCGATCTGGGTATAGAGGTTGTTGGAGACCCCGAGCCCGGTCAGCGCGGCGACCGTGCCGAGCAGCGCCAGCGGCACGGCGAGCAGCACCGAGAAGGGCAGGATCCAGCTCTCATACTGGCCGGCGAGAACGAAGTAGACCAGCAGGATGGCCAGCGCGAACACATAGTAGATCTCGTTGCCGACCACCTCTTCCTGATAGGACATGGCGGTCCAGCCGGAGCCGGTGCCCGGCGGCAGCGTCGAGCTGGCGACCTGATCCATGATGTCCAGCGCCTGTCCGGACGAGAAGCCCGGCGCCGGCGCGCCCTGAATGGTGGTGGCCGGGTAGAGATTGTAGAGCGTGATCAGCGACGGGCCGAAGGCGGGCCTCACCTCGGCCAGCGTGCCGAGCGGCACCATGACGCCTTCCGGCGTGCGGATCTTCAGGTTCAGGATCTCTTCCGGTGTGCGGCGGAAATCGGACTCGGCCTGGATATAGGCCTGGAAGGTCTGGCCGAACTCGTTGAACTGGGTGACGTAGCTGGAGCCGACGAAGCCCTGGATGGTGGAGAATACCTGGCCGACCGTCACGCCCAGCGTCTCCGCCTTGACGCGGTCGATCTTGAGATAGAGCTGGGGAACCGAGGCGCGGAACGAGGTCGAGAGGTGGCCGAGCGCCGACTGCGTCGACGCGTTGGCGACAACCTGCTGGGTCGCCGTCTGCAGCGCCGGGAAGTCGAAGCTGCCGTCCTTCTGCTGCACCATCATGGTGAAGCCCGAGGCGTTGCCGATGCCCTGGATCGCCGGCGGCACCAGCACGAAGGTCGCGGCTTCCTCGATCTTCTGCAGTTCCTTGCTCAGCGTGTCGTAGATCCAGCGCAGCCCCTGGCCCGCCTTGTCGCGCTCGTCCCAGGGCTTGAGCATCACATAGGCGACGCCGCCATTGGGGAGGGTGGCGTTGTTGTCGAGCACCGAGACGCCGGAGATGGCGATGACGTTGTCCACGCCGGGCGTCTTGCCGGCGATCTCGGAGATCCTGCTCATCACCTCGGTGGTGCGCTCGAGCGAGGACGCATCGGGAAGCTGCGCGCCGATCAGCACATAGCCCTGGTCTTCGGTCGGCAGGAAGCCGGTCGGCACCCTCGTGATGCCCCACAGGGCGACGCCGATCAGCACCAGGCCGACCGCGACCACGGCGAAGCTCGCCTTGACCATGTGGTGGATGAGACTGGCGTACCAGTGCTCGGCCTTGTTGTAGACCACGTTGAAGCCGCGATAGAAGAAGTTGCGCTTCTCCTCCGGCACCGGCGGGCGCAGCCAGA
Source organism: Ancylobacter sp. TS-1 (assembly GCF_009223885.1). NCBI lineage: Bacteria > Pseudomonadati > Pseudomonadota > Alphaproteobacteria > Hyphomicrobiales > Xanthobacteraceae > Ancylobacter > Ancylobacter sp. TS-1. The sequence continues at coordinate 3,103,487 of NZ_CP045144.1, read as the reverse complement.
GCGCGCACTGGGTCGGCTTCAGCGTCATCGCGTTGATCGCCGAGATGAACGCGGTGGCGGCGATGACCAGGGCGAACTGTTTGTACATCTGGCCGGTGAGGCCGGGCATGAACGCCGCCGGCAGGAACACCGACATCAGCACGAAGGTGATGCCGAGGACGGGGCCGAGCAGTTCGTCCATCGCCTTCTCGGCAGCGAGCCGGCCGGGCAGGCCGCGCTCGATATGACGCGCCACGCCTTCCACGATGACGATGGCGTCGTCGACGACGATGCCGATGGCGAGCACGATGGCGAACAGGGTCGACAGGTTCACCGTGAAGCCCATCGCCGCCATGGCAGCGAAGGTGCCGATGATCGTCACCGGCACGGTGGTGGCCGGCACAAGTGTCGCCCGCCAGTCCTGCAGGAAGACGAGGATGACGATGAGCACGAGGATGCCGGCCTCGAACAGCGTCTTGTAGACCTCCGTCACCGAGGCGTTGACGAACACCGTCGTGTCGAACGGCACGGCATAGGAGAGGCCGGGCGGGAAGCTCTTGGCGAGCTCGGCCATCTTGGCGCGCACCTCGGTCGCCACCTGCAGCGAGTTCGCCTCGGGAAGCTGGTAGATGCCGAGCGCCGCCGCCGGCTTGTCGTTGAAGGTGAAGATCTGGCTGTAGGTCTGCGCGCCGATATCGACGCGGGCAACGTCGCGCAGGCGGGTGATGCGGCCGCCATCGGCGTTCGACACCTTGACGATGATGTTCTCATAGTCGGCGGCGTCGTTGAGCCGGCCGTCCATCAGCAGCGTGAACTGGAAGTTCTGGCCCTTGGGCACCGGCGGCATGCCGACGACGCCGGAGGCGACTTCCTGGCTCTGCTGCTGGATGGCGTCGATCACGTCCTGCGGGGTGAGCTGGCGGGCCTGGAGCTCGTCCGGGTTCAGCCAGACGCGCATGGCGTACTGGCCGGCACCGAAGATCGAGACATTGCCGACGCCGTCCAGCCGGGCGATCTCGTTCTGGAGATTGATGACGCCGTAATTGGCGAGGAACAGGCTGTCGTAGCGCCCGTCCGGCGAATAGAGCGTGACGAACTGCAGGATCGCGGTCGACTTGATCTGCGTGGTGACGCCCTGAACCTGCACGGCCTGCGGCAGCGAGGCGAGCGCGATGGCGACGCGGTTCTGCACCAGAACCTGCGCCATGTTCGGGTCGGTGCCGATGGCGAAGGTCACGGTGAGCGTATAGGTGCCGTCGCTGGCGCTCGTCGACTGCATGTAGAGCATGCCCTCGACGCCGTTCACCTGCTGCTCGATCGGCAAGGCGACGGTATCGACCAGCGTGCGGGCGCTGGCGCCGGGATACAGCGTCGAGACCTGGATGGTCGGCGGCACCACGTTGGGGTACTGCGCGACCGGAAGATTGAACAGCGACACGCCGCCGATCAGCACGAAGACCAGCGCCAGGACGTTGGCGAGAACCGGCCGTTCGATGAAGAAGCGTGAGATCATGATACGGGCCTTCGGTTCGGGCGGGCCGGAGCAGGCGTTCGAAACGGAAGCCGGCGCGCGCGGGCGCCGGCGGTCACGGGATCAGTTGCCGGTCTTGGCGGGCGCCGCGGCGGCGGCGGCCGGGGTCGCGGGCGTGCCAGCCGCAGCCGCCTTGTCGGTCGCGACGACCGGATTGACCTTCGATCCGGGCGCGGCGCGCTGGATGCCGCCGGTCACCACGCGATCGTCCGCCGTCAGGCCCGATTCGACCACGCGCATCTCGCCGACCTGCTGGCCGGTGGTGACGATCTTCTGCTCGACGACGTTGTCCTTGTTGACGACCAGCACGTATTTGCCCTGCTGGGCCGTTCCGATCGAGGTGTCCGGCACGAGGTAGGCGTCCGGAATCTTCTGCGCCGGAATGCGCACGCGCACGAACAGGCCAGGCAGGAGCGACAGCTTCGCGTTCTCGAACACGCCGCGCACCAGCAGCGTGCCGGTCGAGGGGTCGACTTCCGGCGACACGTAGTCCAGCCGGCCCTTATGGGGGTACTCGTCGCCCTCGTTCTGGAGGCCGACGTCGATCTCGATTTCCTTGACCTGCTCGATCGTACGGCCCTGGGCGGCCAGCGCGTCCTTGATGCGCAGGACCTGATTCTCGCCGATGTTGAAATAGGCGTAGATCGGGTTCATCTGCACGATGGTCGCGAGCGTGGTCGGCTGGTTGTGGCCGACAAGCTGGCCGACATCAGCGAGGTGGCGGGTGACGATGCCGTCGAACGGCGCCAGCACCGTGGTGTAGCCCAGATTGATGGTGGCGATCTCGATGTTCGCCTTGGCGGCATCGACCGAGGCCTGCGCCTGCTCCATGGACGCGCGTGCCTTGTCGACGGTGGCCTGCGAGGAGAAGTCCTGCTGGCCGAGCGTCGACTGGCGCTGGTACTCGGCGCGGTTGTTGGTGAGCTCCGCCTCGGCGGAGGCGAGTTGCGCCTTCGCCTGGTCGAGATCGGCCTGGTAGGTGTCCTGCTGGATCAGGAACAGCCGGTCGCCCTTCTTGACCACCGCGCCGTCCTTGTAGTCGATCGACATCAGGAAGCCTTCGACGCGGGCCACCAGATCGACCGAATTGATCGAGGCGGTGTTGCCGGTGAAGTTCAGGTAGCGCGTCACTTCCTGGCGGACCGGCGCGGCGATGGTGACATCGGGAGGCGGGGGAGGAACGTATTTGTTCTCCTCGGAGCATGCCGCGAGAAGAAGGGCCGCCATCCCGATACCGGCCAGCCCGATTCCCCTGCGAAGCCGACCGGCCAGACCAATGCTCGGACCCATTCCGTTCCCCTCTGACGCGTGTACCCGCCGGCCGGACTATACAGTCGACTGACGCATTGTCCAGACACAACTATTTAGGTGTATTAAGATACGACAACATTGTCATGACACGTCTAAGTCACGACAAACCGAATGTGCGCTTCCCACTTCCATGTATTTTTATCTATTCTAGGTAACCGGGGCTTCCTACCGCTTGAACAGGCACGCCGCAATAGTGAGCCGCACCCGGCGCGGCGACCGGTTATACCACCGCAGGCGACCGCATCGGCACCGCGCACGGCTCCATGACATGCCGGCTTCTGCTACCTGCCCCACGCCTGAGAGGTGACGCAGGGACAGAATCAAACGCCGTGCCGTCTTTCCCGCGCGGCTCGACTTTTCGCGCGCTTGCACTAGGCTGCCGCACGCGGCGACCTCATCAGCCAGACGACGGTCCGCACGCCGCCTCGGACCGTCCCCGGGGCCCTTCATGTATCCGACGCCAAAGCACGCCCTCGCCGCGACGCTCCTCTCCGCGACACTGCTGGCCGCGCCTGCGGCGCTGGCGGACGATGCCGGCCTCAAGCTCGAACAGGGCGACCTGTTCACCAATGACGTCGGGACGGTGCTCAACGTGGCGGTGGTCAACAACACGCCGAACACGGTCGGCTCGGTGGGCGTGAACTGCGCCTTCACCGCCAAGGGCGCGGCGGTCGGCGCGGCCGGCACCATCATCTTCAACATCGTCGCCGGCGCAAAGGGGCAGGATCAGGTACACCTGCTCGGTCCCAAGGCCGATGCGGCCACCTGCTCGATCACCGGCACCACCCCGCCGCTGAACTGAGGCCCGGCGCCGCCCCGCGGCCGACCGACGGCACGCGGCGCCCGCAGGTCGGGCGGATCGGGGCGCGCGGGAACCTTGCCGGCGGGAATGGGCGGCGCACCCGCGCACGCCCCCTTCCGCGAGGCCGCGCCTGTCAGATGAGGAACACCCGCCATAGCGTCTTGCCAGCGCGACGCGCTTCGCTATATTCCGCGCCTCTTCGACGGATCGTCGCCGGCTCAGCCGGTGCCGCGTCGAAGCCGCCGGGCCGCGCGCCTGGAGGACGGAGGGGTGGCCGAGTGGTTGAAGGCGCACGCCTGGAAAGTGTGTATACGGGAAACCGTATCGCGGGTTCGAATCCCGCTCCCTCCGCCATCAAGTCAAATCATTGATATTGTTATATTTTTAGCCTCAAACGCGCCGCGCCAACCGCCGGCACCGTCAAGGTAAAGAAGACCGCGTTCTGCTCCCGCGCCGCGGTGTAGGCGATCTGGATAGAACCGCCGCTCAGGCGCCGGCCAACCAGCAGATGCAGCAAATGCCGGCCTTCGGCAGAGAGGCCACCGGCCAACCGGGCCAGCCCGCCGCGCCGGGCATGCTGGCCTACGGACCGGCCGCGCCGCGCCTCGAAACGGGCGCCGCGCCGGCCGCCTCACCCTTTGGGCATGCCGATGTGGGCGAGAACGGAACGGAGAGCCGCGCCAGCGCCTATAGCGCGGCGCTCTACGGCAGCTACAAGCTCACCGACGATCTGTTCATCGACGCCCTGCTCGGGGGCAGCTGGCTCGACTTCGACTCCACGCGCTTCGTGACCGCCGACGGCTCGTTCGCGGCGGGAGCCGACTATCGCACCAGCTTCGGCGGCGTCGGCGATGTGGACGGGGTCTTCAGCGCGATGCTGGGCGTGACGTTCTGAGCCGCCCGCCGGATGCGTTGAAAAGAGGTCCGGCGAACGAGCCTGGAGTGCGGCCGTGGCGCCGGCCCCGGGGGGGCTGCTGGGGCCGGCACGGGAAGCGGCGGACGACAAAGGCGTCCCCGCCCGCCGCGCGCGTCGCGGGCGGTGGGAAAGGCGCGGGGATCGCGCCGTTCCGCGCGCCCTCAGAGCAGCGATTTGCGCAGCATCATGTGGACGCCCTTGTTGCCGTCCACCATCTGCGTCACGCGCAGGTTCCCGGCCAGCGAGCACAGCATGTAGGCCTGGTTGCGCGAGAGGTTGGTGCGCTCGCACACATGCTTGACCATCTCGCGCGTCGCCTGCTTGGCGGCGTCGTCGAGATCCTCGTCGAGGCCGATCGAGATGAGGTGGGTGGCGCTCTCGGCGAAGGGCCAGTCCAGCTCCATGTCCTTGCGCAGGGTCAGGCGGAAGGTGCCGGTGACGCCGGTCTCCAGCGCGGTGATGCACACCTCGCCGTCGCCCTGCACGCCGTGGCCGTCGCCGGCGAAGAACAGCGCCCCCTCGTTGAAGACCGGCAGGTAGAGCGTGGTGCCGGCACGCAGTTCCTTGTTGTCCATGTTGCCGCCGAAGGCGCGCGGCACCGGCGAGCCGCAGCGGCCCCAGGCCGGCGGCGGGGCGGTGGCGATGATGCCGAAGAACGGGTCGAGCGGGATCTCGGCGCCCCACGGCATGACGCAGACATTCTTCTCGTGGTCGACGACGGGATGGATGGTCTCGTAGTCGGTGAACTCGTCGGGCAGCGTGCCGAGCAGCGGCAGGATGGAGACGAAGCCCCAGTCCTGGCGCACCTTCACGTCGAGAATGTCGACCTGAAGCACGTCGCCGGGCTTGGCGTCCTTCACATAGACCGGCCCGGTGATGAAATGCGGGCCGGCGCCCTGCGGCAGCGTGTCGAGCGCCAGCGCATAGTCCTCGGGCACCGGCAGCGTGTCGGGCAGCGTCTCCTTGCCGCCGGCCGGGAAGGAATGCAGCGTCACCACGTCGCCGGAGGTCACTTCGAGGATGGGCGGGGTCGTGCTGTCGAGATAGCCCCAGACCATGTTCTCCGGCGTGGCGGGAATTTCGAAGCGGCGCGACATGCTGGACTCCTGGTGCGGTGCGCGAAGGCGGGTCAGACGGCGATGAAGCGGGTGAGATGCTCCCGGCTCATCGTGCTCGCGCGGCCGGTCTCGACGACCGAGCCGCGTGAAAGGATGACGAAGGCGTCGGCGGTCTCGATGGCGAAATCGAGATACTGCTCCACCAGAAGGATCGAGATGCGCCCCTTGAGCGAGCGCAGCACCTCGCCGATCAGGGCGACGATGTTGGGCTGGATGCCTTCCGTCGGCTCGTCGAGAATGAGCAGTTGCGGCTGCGTGACCAGCGCGCGGGCGAGCGCGAGCTGCTGCTGCTGGCCGCCGGAGAGCGCGCCGCCGGGGCGCCGCCACATCTCCCGCAGCACCGGGAAGAGGTCCACCGCCTCGTCCATCGCGGCGGTACCGAAGGTGCCGTGCGCGCGGGCGGCCGCCTCGACATTCTCGGCGACGGTGAGTTCGGAGAAGATTTCCCGTCCCTGCGGCACATAGGCGATGCCGGCGCGGGAGTGTCTATGGGGCGACCACGCGGTAGCGTCCGCCCCGTCGACCAGCACACGCCCGGCGCTGGGGGCCAGCACGCCCATGAGGCATTTCAGCAGCGTGCTCTTGCCGGCGCCGTTGCGGCCGAGCACCGCCAGGCATTCGCCCGGCGCGATCTCGAAGCCGACCTGCCGCAGCACTTGCGCCGAGCCGTAATGCTGATCGAGAGCCTCCACACGGAACTGCATGTCAGCGCCCCAGATAGACGTCGACGACCGCCGCGTCGGCGCGCACGCGGTCCATCGAGCCCTCGAAGAGGGTGCGGCCCTCGTGCAGCACGGTCACGCGGTCGGCGATGCGCTCGACGAAATCCATGTCGTGCTCGACGACGACGATGGCGCGGTCCGGCCGCACCAGCGCGCGCACCAGCTTCGCGGTGCGTTCGGTCTCCTCGTCGGTCAGCCCGGCCACCGGCTCGTCGAGCATCAGCACCCTCGGGTCGGAGGCGATCACCATGCCGATCTCCAGCCACTGCTTCTGGCCATGGCTGAGTTCGCCGGCGAGGCGGCCGGCCTGCTCGGTGAGCCCGACCGTCTCCAGCACCTCGCCGATCCGGTCGTCGAGCGCGGGCGTGTCGAGGCGCGAGCGGAAGCCGACATCGGCGCCGATGGCGATATGCTGGCGCACGGTGAGCCCTTCGAACACGCTCGGCTTCTGGAATTTGCGGCGCAGCCCGGCGCGGGCGATGGCGGATTCGCTCGCCTGGGTGAGATCGAGCGCGCCGTCGAACAGGACGCGGCCCTGTTTCGGCCGGGTGATGCCGGAGATGACGTCGAGTAGGGTCGTCTTGCCGGCGCCGTTGGGGCCGATGACGGCGCGCACCTCGCCATAGTCGATGGCGAGCGAGAGGTCGTCGATGGCGCGGAAGCTGCCGAAACGGACGGTGAGGCCGTCGACGAGAAGGGCGGTGAGGCTCACGGGCGCGCCTCCCCCATCTCTTCCGCCATGCGCTTGGGGCCCATGGGACGCACCAGCTTGAATTTCGCAAGGTCCATCAAGCCGTTGGGGAACACCAGCACGACGAGCACGATCAGCCCGGAGAGGATGAACGGCCAGATGTCCGGCGCCGCCGAGGACAGCCAGAACTTCACCGCGTTGACCAGCAGCGCGCCGACCACCGCGCCGACCAGATGGCCGCGCCCGCCAATGGCGACCCAGACCGCGATCTCCAGCGACAATTCGGGCGAGAGCACGCGCGGGTTGATGATGCCGACCTGCGGCACGTAGAGCATGCCCGCCACCATGGCGATCAGCGCGGAGAGGCACCAGACGATGAGCTTGAGCCGCAGTGTCTCGTAACCCAATGTCCGCAAACGGGTTTCGTCGTCGCGGGTGGCCAGCATCAGCGCGCCGAAGCGGCTGCCGACCAGCCAGCGGCACAGCACCAGCACGAGGGCGAGGACCGCCAGCGAGGCCACCGCCAGCGCGGTGATCATGCCGCTGGTGCCCATCGGCCAGCCGAACAGAACGGAAAAGCCGGTCATGCCGTTATTGCCGCCGAAGCCGGTGTCGTTGCGGAACATCAGCAGCATGGCGACGTAGACCAGCGCCTGGGTGATGATGGCGAAATAGACCCCGCCCACCCGCGAGCGGAACGACACGTAGCCGAAGATGCCGGACACCAGCAGCGTAACCACGACGGCCACGGCGAGGGCATAGGGGAAGAAGTCGAAGCCCGCCCAGTAGAAGGGAAAATCCTTCCAGCCCATGAACTGGAGGAAGTCCGGCACCGTGCCCGTCACCACGAAGGAATGCTTGAGCAGATACATCGCCATGACATAGCCGCCCAGCGCGAAGAACAGTCCGTGACCGAGCGAGAGGATGCCGAGATAGCCCCAGATCAGGTCCAGCGAGATGGCGAGCACGGCGAAGGCGGCAAGCTGGCCAATAGCGTTGGCGAGGTAGCGCGACAGCGCGAACTCGGTTCCCGCCAGCCCCGCCATGGCGAGCGCGACAAGGACGATGAGGCCGATGAGGAGGACGATGGGGCTGGTGGGAGCGATGCGGCTCATTTGCGGCGCCCCTTCACGGCGAACAGGCCCTCGGGCCGCCATTGCAGGAAGGCGATGATCATCAGGAGCACGATCACCTTCGCCGCCACCGCGCCCCAGAGCGGCTCGATCAGCACGTTGATCTGGCCGATGCCGAGTGCCGCCACCACCGTGCCGGCGATGGTGCCGACGCCGCCGAGCACCACCACCATGAAGCTGTCGATGATGAAGTTCTGCCCCATTTGCGGGTTCACGCTGTAGATCGGCGAGAGCGCCAGCCCCGCAAGGCCCGCAAGGCCCGAGCCGAGGCCGAAGGCCATCATGTCGACGCGCCGCGTCGGAATGCCGATGCAGGCGGCCATGTCGCGGTTCTGCGTCACCGCGCGGATGTTGAGCCCCAGAGGCGTCTTGCGCACCACGGCCCAGGTCAGCGCCAGCGTCACCACCGCGAAGGCGATGGCGAACATCCGGTTCCAGGTGAAGATGAAGTCGCCGATGACCGGCACGCCGCCCGACACGTAGAACGGCGTCTCGAACTGCATGTTCTGGGTGCCGAACACCACGCGCACGATGTTGACGAGGAACAGGCTCACCGCCCAGGTGGCGAGCAGGCTCATCAGCGGGCGCTTGTAGAGATGGCGCAGCAGCAGCGCCTCCAGCGCGATGCCGATGGCGGCGGTCACAAAGAAGGCGACGGGGATGGCGAGCACCAGATACCAGTCGAGCAGCGAGGGCGCCACGACGCGCAGCCCCTGCTGCACCAGCCATGTGACATAGGCGCCGATCATGATCAGCTCGCCCTGGGCGAGATTGATGACACCCATCAGCCCGAAGATGATGGCGAGGCCGATGGCCGCCATGAACAGGATCGAGGCGAAGCTCAGCCCGTTATAGAGCGTGGCCAGCGTGTCGCCGAGGGCGATGCCGCGCTCGATGCGGCGTGTGGCGTCGTCCACCGCCGCGCGGAATTCCGGGTTCGCCGCATAGGCCGGATCGGCCGTCAGCGCCGCGATGCGGGTCAGCGCGCGCCGGCTGGGGTTTTCCGCCACCCGGCCGATGGCGCGGATGCGCGCGGCGGGATCGGAGGCGTTGAGCGCCGCGGTCTGGGCGAGAGTGTCGATCTGCTCCTTCAGCCCGGCATCGCTTTCCACTGCGGCGGCGGCGTCGAGCAGTCCTTCGGGAATCTGCGCCGGGCGGCGCTCCAGCGTCTTCAGCGCCGCCGCGCGCTTGGCGACGTCCGGCGCGCCGCGCAGGGCGAAGGCGGCATCGGCCAGTTCGAAGACCGGGCGGTTCTTGAGGCTGAGCAGCGGCGAGCGGGGGGTGCCGGCCGCCGCACGGGGCGAGCGGGTCACCGCATCGAGGCCGCTTTCGTCGAGCACGGCGCCGGCATCGTCGCAGCCGAGCTTGCGGTCGATGACGGCGCGGGCGAGCGGCGCGGCGAAGGCGCGGTCCTCCGCGCTGCCGGAGGCGGCGGTCGCCACCAGCACGGCGCCGGCCCGTCCCATCGCGCCGGCATCGCCGCACAGCTCCTGCACGAGACCGGCGCGGTCGAGCGCGTCCGCGCGAGCGGGCGACGCCGGCGCCAGCAGCGCACCGGCCAGCAGGCCGAGAATGAGGAGCGACGAGACTTTATGCGTCATTCGGGAACTCAAGACGGCCGCTCCCGTCGGGGAACGGCCGTCCCTTGAGAGATCAGGAAAGGCGTTCGCCGCGCTCAGCCATAGGGGCTGAAGGGCACGGGCTTGGGCGTATCCTTGGACTGCCAGAGAATGTCGAAGCCCTGCTTGTCGTTGACCGAGCCGATGAACACGCCACGGGCGACGTAGTTGTTTTCGCCGGTCATCGAGATCTTGTAGCCCGACGGGCAGTCGAAGGTGAGGCCGGCAAAGGCCTTGGAGACTTCCGGCACGTCGAAGGAGCCGGCCTTCGCCGCCGCCATCGCCCACAGATGCACGGAGTCATAGGCCGAGACCATCGGGTCGATGGAGACCGTGCCGCTGAAGGGCACGTTCTTCGCCTTCACATAGGCGGCCCAGTTCTTCAGGAAGGTCTCGTTGGCCGGGCCCTTGGCGTTCTGCAGATAGGCCCAGCAGTTGAGGTGGCCGACCAGCTTGGCGGTGTCGAGGCCCTCGAGGTCGGCCTCCACCATGTCGAGGCCGAGCACCGGAATGTCGGTGGCGAGGATGCCCTGGTTGGCGAATTCGCGCATGAAATCCGGGATCGAGTTGCCGACCACGGTGAGGATGACCACCGGCTGGCCGCCGCCCTGGTCCGCGAAGGCGCGGATCTGGTTGACCAGCGTCTGGAAGTTGGAGAAGCCGAAGGGGACGTATTCCTCCTTCCAGGCGGTCTCCGGAATGCCCTTGGACTTGAAGTAGCCCTTGAGCTGCTTGTTGATGGTGCGCGGCCACACATAGTCCGAGCCGAGCATGAAGAAGCGCTTGGCGGAGACGCCTTCCTCGCCCATCAGATAGTCGACGGCCGGCAGCACCGAGCTGGCGGGGGGCGAGTTCACATAGACGACGTTCTTGGAGTTCTCGTCGCCCTCGAAATGCAGCGGGTAGTACAGCAGCCCGTTCTCCTGCTCGACCACCGGCAGCACGGTCTTGCGCGACACCGAGGTCCAGCAGCCGAACAGCGCGGAAACCTTCTCCTGCTGCAGCATCTGCTTGGCGGACTGTGCGTAGAGCGGCCAGTCGGAGGCGGGGTCGGAGACCAGCACGTCGATGGTGCGGCCATTGACGCCGCCCTTCGCGTTGATCTCGTCCGCCGCCATCTTCACCACATAGTTCAGCCGGCCTTCGAGATTGGCCATCGTGCCGGAGGAGGAGAAGAGGCAGCCCAGCTTCACCGGGCCGGACTGCGCCTGCGCGCTGCGCAGATAGGCCGGCATGGCGAGGGGGGAGGCAAGCCCGGCAGCGGCAACGCCGCCCGCCTGCAGAAAGGAACGCCGCGTGAACTTGACCATGGACGACACCTCAGGGGGGTTCGGAAGATGAGGCGAATTCTGTTGAGCCACGGCGCCGGCGCAACTTCATATAATGTTCAGCCCTGCCCAATGGCGCGTCATACGGAGGCCCCCGGCAAGGTTTCTGGCAGTATTGCCACTTGTCGCCACGGTTGCGGCCGGCGGCGCGCGGTCCGCCACGGCGCGGCAGCCCGCCACCGCGCCAAGGGCCGCGCCAGCCACCGCACCGCCCGTTCGCCCGTTCGCGCTGCGGCGCAATAAAGTCGTTCACCTCGCGGATCGATCGTCTATAGTATGCCCATATTAAGCGCATGCTTATCCGATGGGCGGCTGACGGCCGCCGCTCCATCCCGGCGGCGCAGGGGCGACGAAGAGCGTGTCGGGCATGGGACCTAGCCGTCCCGGGCCCCGACAGGCGGCAGGAGGAGAGTCGACCGTCTTCCGACCCGTCAACGACAGCGAGGACGATCCGATGCGACGTTCGCAGTTCACCGAGAGCGAGATTTTCCACCTCATCCAGGAAGCCGATTCGGGCGTGCCGGTGGATGAGATCTGCCGCACCGCGCAGGTCTCGCTGCGCACCTTCTACCGCTGGCGCCGCCGCTTCGGGGGGCTGAGCCAGCCGGCCGTGATGCAGATGAAGGAGCTGGAGGCGGAAAACCGCCGGCTTCGCGCGCTGGTCAGCAACCTGTCGCAGCGCCTGCACCATCCGCTGCCGGGCGAGCAGCCGCATCTGGCGCGCGGCTCCACCCACCTGCAGCCGCAGCGCGCCTCGGTGCTGGCGGCGGACCGCTGCGGCGGCTCCATGGTCGGGCGCTTCGCCTCCGTTCGCGTCAGCCGATGACGGCCTTGCGCGTTTGTTGAGCGGCGTAAATGGCACATGCGCCATAATGCGCCGCCGTGCGCGAACTGAATAATCGGCGTGCCGTCCGGCTGCGCAGGCGGCGGGCCGCAAATCGTGCAGCGCAAATGTCAAAGCTGTCATTAAGGCGGTGAGGTCCGCATCTGCCGTCCGTGACGGCATTCTACTGCGCTCTATTTCTTCTTGTGCGACCGACCCTGCGGTCATTTCCTGACTTTCCAAGGCGACACGCCAGAATTCGGGAAAGCGGAGAGTGATCCATGTCCAATTACGTGCGCAGAGGTTTTGATCGTCGCGGCTTCCTGAAGACGTCCGCACTGGTGGCCGGCGGCCTGATCGCCGCGCCCTATATCGGCGGGCGCGCCAGCGCCGCCGCCCTGAAGACGGTCAACTTCAGCGAGGCCGTGCACAATCTCGGCTACATCAACCTCTATGTCGGCATGCATGCCGGCATCTTCGAGAAGAACGGCCTCGACATGAAGGTCTCCGCCGCCGGCGGCGACACCCAGACCTTCGCCGCCGTGCTCGGCGGCTCGGCCGACTTCGCCATCGGCGACGCCACCATGGCGCAGATCTCCCGCGAGAATGGCGGCCCCGGCGTGGTGGTCGGCACCGTGGTGCAGCGCGCCCATTATTTCGGCGTGTCGAAGACCATGGAGCCCTTCACCGACCCGATGGCGCTCAAGGGCAAGAAGGTCGTCACCTCCCCCGAGCCGAACACCAACTATTCCGTCACCAAGCGCATGGTGGAGAAGGCCGGGATGAAGCTCGGCACCGACGTCACCATCGTGCCGGTCAACCCGGGCACCGAGATCGGCGCCATGCTCGCCGGCCAGGCCGACATGGCGGTCGCCTACCAGCCGAGCGTCGCCGCCGCCGAGGCGCAGGGCTCCAAGGTCGTGTTCGACTTCTCGAACTATATCGGCCCCTTCTGCAACACCGGCATCATGGTGCTGCCCTCGACCATCGCCAAGGACCCGGCCATGGTGCAGGCGCTGGTGACCTCCTTCGAGGAAGCCTCGCGCATGACCTATGCCGATCCCGCCTTCGCCAAGAAGGTCGCGCGGCTCGAATTCCCCGACCTGCCGGGCGAAGTCGTCGACAAGGCCATCGACGCCGAGCTGAAATACCTCATCCCGGCGCAGTCGGTGATCACCAAGCCGGACCAGTGGGCCAACCTGATGGACATGCAGGTCTATCTCGGCAACGCCAAGGGAACGGTGAAGTTCGACGAGATCATCGACAACTCCTTCGCCGAAAAGGCCATCAAGCAGCTCGGGTGAACGCGGTGGACACCCCCGCCATCGCGGGAGGGGCGGCAACACCGGCGCCAGCCGGCACGCCGCCCCTCATCGTCGAGCACGTGGCCAAGAGCTACGACGCGGACGGGCGCATCGTGCCCGTCATCGGCGACCTGTCGCTGACGCTCGACGAAGGCGAGATCGTCGCCATCGTCGGGCCGTCCGGCTGCGGCAAGACCACACTGCTGAACACGCTGTGCGGGCTGATCGCCGCCGATTCCGGCCGCATACGCTGGCACGGCAAGCCGATCGCCGGCCAGCCTTCCGGCGTCGGCTACATGCTGCAGAAGGACCTGCTGCTGCCCTGGCGCACGGCGCTGCGCAACGTGATGCTCGGGCTGGAGATACGCGGCGTGTCGCTTTCCGACGCCGAGGAGCGCAGCCATGTCGTGCTGGACAAGCTCGGCCTGCACGGCTTCGCCGAGCACTACCCGACCACGCTGTCGGGCGGCATGCGCCAGCGCGTGGCGCTCGCGCGCACCCTCGTCAACGACCCGGACGTGCTGCTGCTCGACGAGCCCTTCGCCGCGCTCGACTTCCAGACCAAGCTCTTGATCGAGAGCGACACCGCGAAACTCGTGCGCGAAAGCCGCCGCTCGGTGCTGCTGATCACCCACGACATCGAGGAGGCGGTCTCCATCGCCGACCGCGTGATCGTGCTCTCCAAGCGGCCGACGCGGGTGAAGACGGTCTACGCCATCGATCTCGGCACCGAGCGCACCGACATGATCGCCGCGCGCGAGAGCCCCGGATTCACCGACTATGTGCGGCGCATCTGGGCCGATCTCGATGTCACGCGGCAATAGAGGAAGCGGCATGGACGGTTCCGCCAGCCACAGCGGCTTCATTCCCGGCGCCAGCGCCGACGACGGGGCCGCCCGGCGCCTCGCCGCCCATCGGCGCGCGCGCCGGCGCGCCACCGCGCTCGTCATCCTGACGCAGATCGCCCTGCTCGCCGCCTTCCTGGCGTTCTGGGAGTACATGACCGCCTTCGACCGGCAGGCGGCCTTCATGTTCGGCTCGCCCTCGGCGATCGCCGGCTTCCTCGCGACGATGGCGATGGACGGCAGCCTGTGGCGCGACACCTATGTCACCGGTGTCGAGACGCTGCTCGGCTTCCTCGTCGGCAACGTCATCGGCACGCTGATCGGCCTGTCGCTGTGGTATTCGCGCTTCGTCTCGCGCGTCATCGAGCCCTTCGTGATCGCGCTGGGCTCGATCCCGATCATCGCGCTGGCTCCCATCATCATCATCTGGTTCGGCACCGGGCTGACCTCGAAGATCGCCATGTCGACGCTCTCCGTGGTCATCGTGGCGCTGGTGACCTCCTACAAGGGCGCGGTCGGGGTCGACGGCGACCAGATCAACCTGATGCGCACGCTGGGCGCCTCCAAGTTCCAGATCTTCCGCAAGCTCGTCGTGCCGGCCTCGCTGACCGACATCTTCGCCGGGCTGAAGCTCACCGTCGGCTTCGCGCTGATCGGCGCCATCGTCGGCGAGTTCATGTCCTCGTCCGAAGGGCTCGGCCACGCGATCTTCAAGGCCGGCTCGCTCTACATCATCCCCAAGGTTTTCGCCGCGCTGGTGGCGACCATCGCCCTCGCCCTCGTCCTCACCTTCATCGTCGGCAAGGTGGAAAAGCTGCTCATGCCCTGGCGCCGCCTGGGCTGAGGCCGCATCCGACCTTTCCGCGTTTCAGTGCCCAATGGAGTGACCATGACCCAGCGCGTCAGCAAGTCCGGCAACATCAAATATGCTTTGTCGGCAAACGACACCTTCGTCGCGGCCGTCGAGCCCGGCGAGACCTTCGTCGTCGAATGCGCCATCAACGCCAATGACGGCACCATCCGCCATCTCGGCCAGCAGCTCACGCAAGCCGACGTCACCTTCCCCTTCGTCAATGGGGCGACCGGCCCCATCGAGGTGAAGGGCGCCAGGGCGGGCGACATGCTGGTGCTGGAGATCGTGGAGATGGAGGTCGACACGCTCGGCTTCACCGCGCTGTGGCCGGGCGTCGGCATGTTTCCCGACTGGGTGCGGCAGAAGGAATTCGGCATGCAGACCCGCGTCGTCGCGATCGGCGACGGCGTGGTGCACTGGAGCGACAAGGTGAAGCTGCCGGTGCGCCCGATGATCGGCGTCGCCGGCGTCGCCCCGGTGCACGGCGCCGTGCTCACCGTCGACAACGGCCCGCATGGCGGCAATCTCGACGTGCAGGAAATCACCGCCGGCAACACCGTGATGTTCCGGGTGAACCATGACGGCGCCCATCTCTTCCTCGGCGACTGCCATGCGTTGCAGGGCGACGGCGAGGCCAACGGCATGGGCGCCATCGAGGTCGCCGCGACGCTGACGGTGAAGGTCTCGCTGGCGCCCGCGCCGGCCCGGCTCAACCATCCGCGCATCGAGACGCCGACGCATATCTGCACGCTCGGCTGCGCCCGCCCGCTGGAGGACGCCATGCGGATCGCCTTCCAGGAGATGATCTACTGGCTGGAGGACGATTACGGCATCCCCGCCGCCGAGGGCTACATGCTGCTCGGCCAGATCGCCGAGGCGCGCTGCACGCAGGTGGTGAACCCGAAATACACCTACATCTGCAAGGTCGACAAAGCCCTGCTGGCCCAGTTCGCGGCGTAGGCACGCCGGGCGGGGGAGGATGCCGCAGGAGGCGCCGTGTCTCAGCCCTCGCGCCGGGGCGGGGCCTTTCCGAAGGCCCCGCCGGCGGCGGCCCATGCTGCCAGAGCCGCGCCCAGCGCCAGCACGCCGAGCACCGGCAGGCTGCTGCGGAAGGCGGCGAGCAGGGCTTCCGCATTCGCCGCCATCCAGCCGCCGGACGTGCCGGTCTCGACCTCCAGCCGCCAGGCCAGCGTGGTGGCGCCGGCGGCGACGCCGAGGCTGGTGCCGAGCACCCGCATCAGATTGAGCAGCGAGCCGGCGGCACCGGCGAGGTCCGCGGGCGCCGCCGCGATGGCCGCATGGTTGTTCGGGGCGATGAACAGGCCGATACCGACACCGGCAAGGATGAAGGCCGGCATGTCCAAGAACCGATGGTCGGCCGGCCAGCTCGCGGCAAGGGCGAAGGCGGCGAGGCCGAGCAGGCAGAGCAGCATGCCCGCCGGGCCGATGCGCCGCGCGCCCAGCCACAGCTTGACGTCGTGGCTGAACGGCGCCGACAGACCGATGGCGACCGGAATGATGGCCAGACGCAGCCCCGCCTGCGCCGGGCTCTCGCCATAGCCGTGGTCCTGCGCGAAGGACAGAAGGAAGAAGATGCCGTAGAGCAGCGCGTAGGCGAGCATCACCGCCAGCGCGCCGAAGGCGAAGGCGGGATTGGCGAACAGGCGCGGGGCGATGAGCGGCGAGGGCGTGGACCGCTCGCGGCGCACCAGCGCCCACAGCAGCACGGCAGCCGCCACGACCGCGCCCCATATCAGCGGGGAGCCCGCCCCCCGGCCCGAGAGATGGTTCAGCGTCGCCACCACGAGGATGATGGCCGGGCCGATCAGCAGCGCGCCACCCCAGTCGAACCGCTTGCCGGCACCGCCCGCCGCCGTGCGCGGCAGCGCCACCCAGCCGAGGACCATCGCCAGCGCGCCGAAGGGCACCGTCACGCCGAAGATCCAGCGCCAGCCGAGCCCTTCCACGATGAGCCCGCCCAGCGCCGGCCCAGCGCTCATGCCGACGGCCTGCGCGGCGGCGAAGAAACCGAGCGCGCGCCCGCGCTGCCCAGCGGAAATGGTCGCCACCAGCAGCGAGATGCTGTTCGCTCCCAATAGCGCGCCGCCCATGCCTTGCAGGAAGCGGAAGGCCAGAAGCTGCTCGAAGCCGGTCGCCAGCGCGCACAGGGCGCTCGCCGCAATGAAGATCGCATAGCCGGCGATGTAGAGCGTCTTGCGGCCGAACATTTCGCACAGCCGGCCGAAGATCGGCAGGAAGGCGGCGAAGGCGAGCAGGTAGGACAGCGCCACCCAACTCACCTCCTGCAGCGGCGCGTCGAAGGCGCGGCCCAGCGTCGGCAGCGCCAGCTGGACGATGGTGGCGTCGAGCTGCCCGACAAAGGCGCCGACGCAGACGAGGCCGACCACCAGCCACGGGTGCCAGCTCTGGCGTTCGAACCAGGCAAGCGGGGCCGGCTCGACAAGCAGCCGGCTCAATACGGTCGTCATAAATACATCCGAAGGCAGGGCCGGCAAGGCGGGAGGGGGGCGACAGGAGGCGCGGCATTCTAGCGTGCCGCCTGCCGGCGGGAAGCGGGCGGCGCCCGGGGCGGCGGACGCAGCGGCCGATGTCCACACCCTGCCTCTGGCCGGACGCCATGCCGCGCCTTTGGCGGGGGCCCCCGGCTCAAAAATGCCGCAGGATACCGCGATGCCGGAGGGATTCGGCCCTCTCCCCACGCGGCCGCACCGACCGAGGAGCTTCGCAACGCCATGCCCCACCCGACCCAGCCGGTCTTCGACGGCCATAACGACGTCCTGCTGCGGCTGTGGAACCGCGCGGCGGCGGGCGAGGACCCGGTAGCCGCGTTCATCGACGGCACGCCGCGCGGCCATCTCGACGCGCCGCGCGCCCGGGCTGGCGGGCTGATCGGCGGGCTGTGCGCGATCTACATCCCCTCCGGCGATCTGGTGCTGAAGAAGGCGGACGCGAAGGGCCACTACGCGACCGCGCTCGCCGCGCCGCTGGCGCGCGCGCCCTCGCTCGACATCGCGCTGGAAATGGCGGCCATCGCCTTCCGGCTGGAGCGGGCCGGCGGCTGGCGCCTGTGCCGCTCCACCGCCGACATACGCGCGGCGGCGGCCGCCGGGGTGTTCGCGGCGGTGCTGCACATGGAGGGCTGCGAGGCGATCGGTGCGGACCTCGCGGCGCTGGAGACCTTTTACGCCGCCGGGCTGCGCTCGCTCGGGCCGGTGTGGAGCCGCAACAACATCTTCGGCCATGGCGTGCCCTTCGCCTATCCGATGAGCCCGGATACCGGGCCGGGCCTGACGCCGGCCGGCGTCGAGCTGATCCGCGCCTGCAACCGGCTCGGCATCGTGGTCGATCTCGCCCACATCACCGAGAAGGGATTCTGGGACGTCGCCGGGATCACCGACCAGCCGCTGGTGGTGAGCCATTCCAACGCCCACGCGCTGACCCCGGTGGCGCGAAACCTGACCGACCGCCAGCTCGACGCGGTGCGCGAGAGCGGCGGACTGGTCGGGCTGAACTTCGCCACCACCATGCTGCGCGCGGACGGGCGCGAGGACGCGCGCACGCCGCTCGCCGACATGGTGCGGCACATACGCTACCTCGTGGAGCGCATGGGCGTCGCCCATGTGGCGCTGGGGTCGGATTTCGACGGCGCCACCATCCCGGCGGAGATCAGCGATGCGAGCGGCCTGCCGGCGCTGGTCGCGGCTCTGGCGGCGGACGGTTTCGCCAGCGGCGAGATCGCCGCCATCCGCCAGGACAACTGGCTGCGGATTCTGGCGCGGGCGTGGGGCGAGACGGTGTAGGCGGCCTCAAGCCGCCGCGCTGCCGGGCGCGGCCGACAGGCTCTCGGTGAGGAAGGCGACCAGCGGGCGCACGAATTCGGCCTCCGCACGCTCCTCGCCGAGCAGCACGATCTCGGTCATCGGCAAGGCGGGCCAGTGCTCCGGCGCCCGCAGCGCCTGCATGTCCGGCCCGATGAAGGAGCGCCCGAGCACGGTGACGCCGAGCCCGCCGGCCACCGCCGCGCGGATGCCGGCGAGGCTGGAGGCGGTGCAGGCGGCGAACCAGTCCCGCCGCACCGCGTCGAGCGCGTGGATCATCACCTCGCGATAGGTGCAGGGCGGCGGCAGCAGCACCAGCGGCGCCGGGCGGGTGAAGTCGGGCCGGTATTCCTTCGAGGCCATCCAGACCAGCTGCTCGCGCCAGATGACGCGCCCGCGCTGGGCGGTGCCGTCCTTCTTGGCCACCACCGCGTCGAGCTGGCCGCCCTCATAGGCGCCGAGCAGGTCGCAGCTCAGCCCGGTGCGCAGTTCCAGATGCAGGCCCGGATAGAGCCGCTGGAAACGCGCCAGCATGCCGGGCAGCAGATGGGGGACGAAATCCTCGCTCACCCCGAGCCGCAGGCTGCCGACGCGCGGCTCCAGCAGCGCGCGCACCGCGACGTCGTTGAGCTCCAGCATGCGGCGGGCGCTGACCAGCAGCTTCTCGCCCTCCTGCGTCAGGGTCAGCGAGCGGCTGGTGCGCTCGAACACACGGCAGCCGAGCAAATCCTCCAGCCGCAGGATCTTCTGGCTCACCGCCGATTGCGAGCGTCCCACCACCTCGGCGGCGGCGGTGAAGCTGCCGGTTTCGGCGACGGCGACGAAGGCCCGGAGCAGATCGATTTCAAGATCAGGATGGCGCATCGCATCTATTCGAATGGCGGCTGAATGCCATTAAAACTATGCGCTTTTCTTCTTGACGGCAACCACGCATCCTCCGCCCCGAAAAACCCGGCGGAGCCTGCCGCGATGCCCACCGAGCCGCCGGAACCCCGGCCGGGCCGGCGCGGATGGCGGCGCGACCGTCGTCGCCTGAACCTGTCGCGGGCCCTTCGCCCGCCAATTGCGAGACCCTTCCATGAAAGCCGTCGGCTACACCAGGCCCCTGCCTGTCACCGATCCCGATTCGCTGGTCGACATCGAGCTTCCCCTGCCGGAACTGCGCCCGCGCGATCTGCTGGTCCGCGTCGGCGCCGTCTCGGTCAACCCGGTCGACGTGAAGCTGCGCGCCGGCGCAACCCCGCCCGACGGCGTGGCGCGCGTCCTCGGCCACGACGCGGCCGGCATCGTCGCGGCGGTCGGTCCCGAGGTGACGCTGTTCAAGGTCGGCGACGCCGTCGCCTATGCCGGCGCCATCGACCGCCCGGGCACCTATGCCGAATACCATGCGGTGGACGAGCGCATCGTCGGCCGCAAGCCGACCTCGCTCGGCATGGCCGAGGCGGCGGCGCTGCCGCTGACCGCGATCACTGCGTGGGAGCTGCTGTTCGACCGGCTGAAGGTGCCCTATGGCGTGAAGGAGGCGGGCGACGCGCTGCTCATCGTCAACGGCGCCGGCGGCGTGGGCTCCATCCTCACCCAGCTGGCCCGGCGGCTCACCGGCCTGACCGTCATCGCCACCGCCTCGCGGCCGGACTCCATCGCCTGGGTCAAGCAGATGGGCGCCCATCACGTCATCGACCACCACAAGCCGCTGGACGAGGAGATCGCCCGGATCGGCATCCCGCAGGTGCGCTACGTCGCCGGCCTCACCGCCACCGAGCGCCATCTGCCGGCGATCCTGCGGGCACTGGCGCCGCAGGGGGCGCTCGCCCTTATCGACGACCCGACGACGCTCGACATCGCCCCGTTCAAGCGCAAGAGCCTGTCGGTGCATTGGGAGCTGATGTTCACCCGCCCGCTGTTCGGCACGCCGGACATGATCCGCCAGCATCACCTGCTCGACGAGGTGGCCGACCTCGTCGATGCCGGGCTCCTGCGCACCACGCTCCAGCAGAAATTCGGCACGATCAACGCCGCGAATCTGCGCAAGGCGCACGCCCTCGTCGAGAGCGGCCGCAGCATCGGCAAGGTTGTGCTGAAAGGCTTCTAGCGGCCAGACGGCCCGCCGCCGCACAGGTGGCGGGCCGGCCGGTTCAGGCCGGATGCACCCCGGCGACGCGCTCGACCTGATCGCGCAGGTCGTCCATCGCGTTGGCGAGGAGATAGAGCCCCTGCGGGGGCTGCACATGGCCGAGATCGCCGGCCGCGCGCACGATGCCGTCGATCGCCTCGTCGCCCTCGGGGGCGGCGGCGCATTCGCGCGCCAGTTCGCGCGCGATGGCCAGTATGTCGTCTCTTGAGATGGCCAGAAGCGGCCTGTTTCCCGGTTCGGTGGCTTCGTCGAGGGCTTCCTGCAGGCGTTGCAGACAGACCCGTTGTTCGGGTGTCATTGATGCCTCCCTGCCCGACAAGATCGGGCGCGGCTAATCTACCGCAGAAGAGGCCCTACGTATTCTTACGAAGGCGTGACAGCGGGCCGGCCGGTCGGCCCGTGCGGCGCGGGGCCCGTGCTTGCGCGCACCACCAGTTCCACCGGCAGCACCGTGTCCTCCGTGCCCTCGTCGCCGGCGATGCGGTCGATCAGCCGCTGCGCCGCGTGGCGGCCGATGGCCTCGCGCGGCTGGCGGATGGTGGAGAGCGCCGGCGTCATGTGCGAGACCAGCTCGATGTCGTCGAAGCCGATCACCGAGACATCGCGCGGCACGGCAAGGCCCCGATGCTGGATCTCGCCGATGAAGCCGCAGGCCATGGCGTCGCTGGCGAGGAAGACGGCGGTCGGCCGCTCCTGTGGCGCCAGCGCCAGCCACATCTCGCCGGCGCGGCGGCCGGAATCGAGGCTGAAATCGCCGGGAAAGACGCGCGGCGCCGGCAGGCCGCGCTCCGCCAGCGCCTGCTCAGCGCCGGCAAGGCGTGCCTCGCTCAGCACATTGCCGGGCGGGCCGGCGACATGGGCGACGACCCGGTGGCCGAGATCGGCGAGGTGAGCGACGGCGAGCGCCGCCGCCGCCCGGTTGTCGATCTTCACCCGCGGTGCGGCGAAGCCGGGAATCCACTCGCAGGCCAGCACCACCGGCACGCGACGCGCCAGCCCCTCGGCCGGCAGCGTGCCGTCGAGCACGATCAGCCCGTCGGCCCGGCTCGGCTCGGCATAGGAGAGCAGCGTCTCACCGCCCATGGCGCGGGTATCGGCGATGAGCAGATTGTAGCCCGCATCCGCCAGCACCGCCGCCATGCCGGCGAGGATCTGCGAGAAGAACGGGTTGGACAGGTTCGGCACCAGCGCCACCACCCCGCCGGTGCGCCGGTGGCGCAGGTTGCGCGCCGCATGGTTGAGCCGGTAGCCGGTCTGGCGGATCGCCTCCTCGACGCTGCGCCGGGTCTCCGCGCTCACCACGTCGGGGTTGGAGAGCACGCGGCTGACCGTCGCGGTGGAAACGCCGGCGAGCCGCGCCACGTCCACGATCTTCGGTCTCTGGTGCTGCATGGCCACTCCATAGACGCGCCGGAGCCCTGCTGGCAATCCACCTCGCGCTGCCGTTACGGCATCCTCCCACGATGCCTCTTGCAATCGATTACAGGCCTCCGCTACGCTCCTTGCAACCGATTACAAAAATAGAACGGTTGGCCGGCAACGCCCGGTCGGGAGGAAACCATGCGGACCATCAAGGGGCCGGGCCTGTTTCTGGCCCAGTTCATCGGCGCCGACGCGCCTTTCGACAGCTGGAATTCCATCACGCGCTGGGCCGCCGATTGCGGCTATGCCGGCGTGCAGGTGCCCACCAACGACGCGCGCATCCTCGATCTCGACAAGGCGGCCGCCTCGCGCGACTGGTGCGCGGAATGGGCGGGACGCGGCGCGGAGAACGGGGTCGTCGTCACCGAGCTGTCCACCCATCTTCAGGGCCAGCTGGTCGCCGTCCATCCGGCTTATGACGCCATGTTCGACGCCTTCGCCCCGCCTGCCGTGCACGGCAACCCGGCGGCGCGGCAGCAATGGGCGGTCGACCAGATGCGGAAGGCGCTGACCGCCTCGAAGAATCTCGGCCTCACCGCCATGGTCAGCTTCTCCGGCGCGCTGGCCTGGCCCTATGTCTATCCCTGGCCGCAGCGCCCGGCCGGGCTGATCGAGGAGGCGTTCGACGAGCTGGCACGGCGCTGGCGGCCGATCCTCGACCATGCCGAGGAATGCGGCGTCGACGTGTGCTTCGAGATCCATCCCGGGGAGGATCTGCACGACGGCGATACGTTCGAGATGTTCCTCGACCGCGTGGACCAGCACCCCCGTGCGAAGATGCTCTACGACCCCTCGCACTACGTGCTGCAGCAGCTCGACTATCTCGACCACCTCGACATCTATGCCGAGCGCATCGGCATGTTCCACGTCAAGGATGCCGAGTTCAACCCGACCGGCCGCAAGGGCGTCTATGGCGGCTACCAGCCCTGGGTGAAGCGCGCCGGGCGCTTCCGCAGCCTCGGCGACGGGCAGGTCGATTTCGGCGCCATCTTCTCCAAGCTGGCGGCGATGGATTTCGACGGCTGGGCGGTCGTCGAGTGGGAGTGCTGCCTCAAGCACCCGGAGGACGGCGCGCGCGAGGGCGCCGAGTTCGTGAAGAGCCACATCATCCGCGTCACCGAGAAGGCGTTCGACGATTTCGCCAGCGCCGGCACCGACCGCGCCGCCAATCGCCGCCTGCTGGGGCTGGAGCGATGAGCGCGCCCCTCAGGCTCGGCATGGTCGGCGGCGGCTCGGGCGCCTTCATCGGCGCCGTGCACCGCATCGCCGCCCGGCTCGACGGGGAGTTCGTGCTGGTCGCCGGCGCGCTGTCCTCCACCCCGGAAAAGTCCCGCGCCTCGGCCGAGGCGCTGGGGCTGGCGCGCTCCTATGACGACTTCGCGGCGATGGCGAAGGCCGAGGCGCGGCGCAAGGACGGCATCGAGGCGGTCGCCATCGTCACGCCCAACCACATGCACGCCGCCCCCGCGATCGAGTTCCTCAAGCGCGGCATCCATGTGATCTGCGACAAGCCGCTGACCGCCACCATGGCGCAGGCCAAGCAGCTCGCCAAAGCGGCGGAAAAGGCCAACGCGCTGTTCGTGCTCACCCACAACTACACCGGCTATCCCATGGTGCGCCAAGCCCGCGCCATGGTGGCGGCCGGCGCGCTCGGCCGCATAAGGCTGGTGCAGGTCGAGTACGTACAGGACTGGCTGACCGAGGCCGCCGAGAAGCACGGCTCCAAGCAGGCCGAGTGGCGCACCGACCCGGAGCGCTCCGGCGCCGGCGGGGCGACGGGCGACATCGGCACCCATGCCTACAACCTCGCCTGCTTCGTCTCCGGGCTCACGCCCGAGGCCCTCGCCGCGGACCTGTCCGTCTTCGTGCCGGGCCGCGCGCTCGACGACAACGCCCATGTGCTGCTGCGCTTTACGGGCGGGGCGAAGGGCATGCTGTGGGCGAGCCAGGTGGCGCCCGGCAACGAGAACGGCCTGCGCCTGCGCGTCTATGGCGACAAGGGCGGGCTGGAATGGGCGCAGGAAGACCCGAACTATCTCTGGCACGCTCCCTTCGGCGAGCCCAGGCGCCGCATCACCCGCAACGGCGCCGGGGCGGGGCCGGAGGCGGGGCGGGTCTCGCGCATTCCGCCCGGCCACCCCGAGGGCTATCTCGAAGGCTTCGCCAACATCTATGCCGAGGCCGCCCGCGCCATCCGCGCCCGTCAGGCGGGCGAGCCGATGCCGGAAGGCGTCGTCTTCCCGACGCTGGCGGACGGGCTGGCGGGCATGCGCTTCGTGGAGGCCTGCGTGCAGTCTTCCCGCCGCAATGCCGGCTGGGTGACGCTATGAGCGCCGCCCCGGAGCGCGCGGCCGCCCCGGTGCTCGAACTGGTCGACGTGCGCAGGAGTTTCGGCCCGATCGAGGTCCTGCATGGCGTCGACTTCGCGCTCCATGCCGGCGAGGTGCACGCGCTGATCGGCGAGAACGGCGCCGGCAAGTCGACGATCATGAAGATCCTCGGCGGCTTTCTGGAGCCCACCTCCGGCGAGGTGCGGCTCGACGGCGCCCGCGCCCGCTTTGCCAGCGGCCCGGCGGCGGAGGCGGCCGGGGTCGTCGTCATCCATCAGGAGTTCAACCTCGCCGCCGACCTCACGGTGAGCGAGAATATCTGGCTCGGGCGCGAACTGGGGCGCCTGCTGCTCGACCACCGGGCGATGCGCGAGGGCACGCAGGCGTTGCTCGACCAGCTCGACAGCCCGATCAGCCCGGAAGCGCGCATCCGCGACCTCACCGTCTCCGACCGCCAGATGGTCGAGATCGCCAAAGCCCTCTCGCGCAACGCGCGGGTGCTGATCATGGACGAGCCCTCCGCCGTGCTCACGCACAGGGAAGTCGAGGTGCTGTTCCGCCAGATCGAGCGGCTGCGGGGGCAGGGCGTGGCGCTGCTCTACACCTCGCACCGGCTGGAAGAAGTCGCCCACCTCGCCGACCGCGTCACCGTGCTGCGCGACGGCGCGGTGGTGCGCCGGGCCCTGCGCGGGGAACTGAGCGAGGACGGCATGGCTACCGCCATGGTCGGGCGCGACCTTCAGGACATCTACCCCCCCCGCCGGCACACGCCCGGCGCGGTGGCGCTGGAGGTGCGCGGGTTCGACGTGCCGCCGCTGGTGCGGGACGTCTCCTTCACGCTGCGCCGGGGCGAGGTGCTGGGAATCTCCGGCCTCGTCGGCTCCGGCCGCACCGAGCTTGCCGAGGGGCTGGTCGGGCTGCGCCCGGCGAGCGGCGAGATCCGGCGCGCGGGCGCCGTGGTCCGCATCGGCTCGGTCGGCGAGGCCGCCGCCCACGGCATGGCCTACCTCACCGAGGACCGCAAGGAACGCGGCCTGCTGCTCGACAAGAGCCTCACCGAGAACCTCACCCTTTCGACCCTGCCCCGCTTCGGCAGCCCCTTCATCTCGCACGAGAAGGAGGAGGCGGCGCTGACGCAGGCCATCGCCGATTTCGACATCCGCGCCCCGCGCCGCGACATGCGGGTCGGCAACCTCTCCGGCGGCAACCAGCAGAAGCTGCTGCTGGCCAAGACGCTGCTGCCCGACCCCGAGATCGTCATCATCGACGAGCCGACGCGCGGCATCGACGTCGGCACCAAGCACCAGATCTACCTGTTCATCGACCGCCTCGCCCGGGAAGGACGCAGCGTCATCGTGATCTCCTCCGACATGCCCGAGATTCTCGGCCTCTCCGACCGCGTGCTGGTGATGCGAAACGGCCGGATCGCCGGCGAGCTGGCGGGCGAGCGCATCAGCGAGACCGACGTGGTGCGGCTCGTGATGGGCACCAGCGAAACGCCCGCACGCGGAGAGCCCGCCAATGTCTGACGCCGCCTCCACCCCCGCCGCACCGGCACATTCCGCCGCACGCGCCGCCGGGGCGACCTCGCGCCTGCCCGGCCTGTCGGCGCTCGGCCCGCTGCTGGCGCTGATCCTGCTCGTCGCGCTGGGGGCCTATCTCAACGAGAACTTCCTCTCCGCCGGCAACGTCACCAACGTGCTCGCGCGCTCGGCCTTCATCGGCATGATCGCGGTGGGCATGACCTTCGTCATCACCTCGGGCGGGCTGGACCTGTCGGTCGGCTCCATGGCCGCCTTCATCGCCGGGGTGATGATCCTCGCCATGAACGCGCTGCTGCCGGCCATGGGGGTCGGCATACCGCTGATCCTGACCGGCATGGCGATCGCGCTCGGCGCCGGGCTGCTGGCGGGGCTCGGCAACGGGCTTCTGGTGACGAAGGCACGCATCGAGCCCTTCATCGTCACGCTGGGCACAATGGGCATCTTCCGCTCGCTGGTGACGTGGCTCGCCGATGGCGGCACGATCAGCCTCGACTTCGCGGTGCGCCAGCTCTACCGGCCGGTCTATTATTCCGGCCTGTTCGGCATCGCCTGGCCGATCCTCGTCTTCGCGCTGGTCGCCATCGCCGGGCAGATCGCCATGCGGCACACCCGGTTCGGGCGTTACTGCGAGGCGATCGGCTCGAACGACCGGGTGGCGCGCTACTCGGCGGTGAATGTCGACCGGGTGCGGCTGCTCACCTATGTGCTGCTGGGCCTGCTCGTCGGCTTCGCCACCATCATGTATGTGCCGCGTCTCGGCTCGGCTTCCGGCTCCACCGGCATGCTGTGGGAGCTGGAGGCTATCGCCGCTGTCATCATCGGCGGCACCGCGCTCAAGGGCGGCCATGGCCGCGTCTGGGGCACGGTGGTGGGCGTGCTGATCCTCAGCCTGATCGACAACATCCTCATTCTGGCGGACCTCGTGTCTCCCTATCTCAACGGGACGATCCAGGGCGTCATCATCGTGCTCGCGGTGGTTCTCCAGCGCGGGAAATCATCCGCCTGAGAGCGGAAAAACGGGAGGAAACAACAATGGAACGCAGGACATTCCTGACCGCGACGCTCGCCACGACCGCGGCCGCCGTCGCCACCGGCGGCCTGTCCGCGCCCGCCATGGCGCAGGGCAAGAAGGCGGTGATCGGCGTCTCGATCCCCTCCGCCACGCACGGCTTCATGGGCGGGCTGAACTGGCACGCGCAGGAGACCATCAAGCGGCTGAAGGCGACCTATCCGAACCTTGAGTTCGTGCTCGCCACCGCCGGCGCGGTCGGCAAGCAGGTCAACGACATCGAGGACATGGTGGCGACGCGCAACATCGACGCCCTCGTCGTGCTGCCCTTCGAATCCGAGCCGCTGACCAGCCCCGTCAAGGCGGTGAAGGATGCCGGCAAGTGGGTGACGGTGGTCGATCGCGGCCTGTCGCAGCCCGGCATCGAGGACCTCTACGTCGCCGGCGACAACGTCGCCTTCGGCCGCGTCTCGGGCGAGTATTTCAAGGCGAACCTGAAGCCCGGCGCCAAGATCGTCGTGCTGCGCGGCATCCCGACCACGCTCGACAATGAGCGTGTCGAGGCGTTCCAGGCCGCCATCGCCGGCTCGGGCATCGAGATTCTCGACATGCAGCACGGCAACTGGAACCGCGACAAGGCGTTCTCGGTGATGCAGGACTACCTGTCCAAGCACAAGAAGATCGACGCGGTATGGGCGGCCGACGACGACATGGCGATCGGCGTCATGGAAGCCATCTCGCAGGCCGGCCGGCAGAAGGAGATGTGGATCGTCGGCGGCGCCGGCATGAAGGAGATCATCAAGCGCGTCATGGACAAGGACCCGCAGATTCCGGTCGATGTCTCCTACACCCCGGCGCAGATTTCCACCGCGCTCGAGGTCACCGCGCTGCGCTTCGTGTCCGACACGCCGGTCTATGGCCGCTTCATCATCGGCTCGACGCTGATCACGCCGGAGAACGCGGCGCAGTTCTACTTCCCCGACAGCCCGTTCTGACCCTTCCTCGCGAAGACCGCCTCATCCGGCGCCGGGCACTCCCCGGCGCCGGTTTTCGTTCCGGCCCGCCGGAAACGGCTTATCCTGGATCAAACCGGAGACCCCCGCCTCGGCTATGATGGCGGGAAGGTATCGCGATGGCGCGCCGTCGCGAACAGTCGAGGGAGGAACGCCATGAGCCTGCACAAGAAGCTGGTCGTCGAGCCGGGAACCCGCGTGCGGCTGAAGGATGTCGATGCCGCCTTCCATGGCGACTACGCCTCCTCCGAGCACGCCAAGGAGGATCTGGCCAAGAACGTCGCGCGGCTCGCCGAGCTGCAGCAGAAGCTCTATGGCGAGAAGAAGCACGCGCTGCTCGTCGTGCTGCAGGGCATCGACGCCGCCGGCAAGGACGGCACCTGCTGGCACGTGATGGCGGCGATGAACCCGCAGGGCACCTATGTGAAGGGCTTCAAGCAGCCCACCGAGGAAGAGCGCCTGCACGATTTCCTGTGGCGGGTGCATGCCCATACCCCCGCCCTCGGTCAGGTCGGGGTGTTCAACCGCTCGCATTACGAGGATGTGCTCGTCGTGCGGGTGCATGATCTCGTGCCCAGGGAGGTGTGGTCGAAGCGCTACGACCGCATCAACGAGTTCGAGAAGCTGCTGACCGAGTCCGGCGTCACGATCCTGAAATTCTTCCTCTACATCAGCCCGGAGGAGCAGCTCGAGCGGTTCCGCCAGCGGCTCGACGACCCGGCGCGGCAGTGGAAGATCAGCGATTCCGACTATAAGGAGCGCGCCTTCTGGGACCAGTATGCGGCGGCCTATGAGGACATGCTGGAGAAGTGCTCCACCAGGCACGCGCCCTGGTACGTGATCCCGTCGAACCACAAATGGTTCCGCAACCTCGCGGTGTCGCAGATCATCGAGGCGACGCTCGACGAGATGAAGCTGAAACTGCCGGCGCCGACCGTGGACCTCGCGAAGATCCGCCAGGAATATCACGCGGCGACCGAGGCGGCGCCGGGCAAGGCCGCCAGGTAGACGGGCCTCGAACAGACCACCTCCGGTAGACGACGGCGCGGCGGTTTCTCTCCGGCGGCGAATGTGCGATCCACCCATACGGCCCGGCGCGCGGTGCGCCGGCCGGGCAAGCCGCGGCGACCTCATGGGCCTCACACTCGTCATCTTCCTGCTGGTCTATGTGGCGATGGGCTTCGGCAAGCTGCCGGGCTTCAAGGTCGATCGCACCGGCGCCGCCATTGTCGGGGCGCTGGCGATGATGGTGGCCGGCAGCATCAGCCCCAAGGTGGCATGGGACGCCATCGACTACAGCAGCGTCGGCATGCTGTTCGGCCTGATGGTGGTCTCGGCGGCCTTCGTCGTGTCGGGCTTCTACGGCTGGACGGCGCAGCGCGTAGCGCTGCTGCCGGTGAGCCCGCCGGTACTGCTCGCGGTGCTGGTCGCGGTCGGCGGCGCGCTCTCCGCGCTGCTCACCAACGACGTGGTGGTGGTGGCGATGACGCCGCTTCTGGTCTCGCTGACGCTGGCGCGCGGCCTCAACCCGGTGCCGTTCCTGCTCGCCTTCTGCTTCGCCGCCAATACCGGCTCGGCCGGCACGCTGATCGGCAGCCCGCAGAACATGATCGCGGCGCAGCAGCTCGGCCTGTCCTTCAACGGCTTCCTCGCCGTCGCCGGCGTGCCGGCGCTCCTCTCGCTGCCGCTGGTCTGGGCGATCGTGACGCTGGTCTATCGCGGCCGCTGGACGCTGGCGCGCGCAGGCGCCGCGCCCGCCGCGAGCGAGCCGGCGCCCGCGCCGGTGCGGATCGACCGGGTGGAGACGGCGAAGGCGAGCCTCGTCACCCTCCTCGTCGTGCTGGCCTTCATCCTCACCGACTGGCCGCGCGACCTCATCGCGCTGGGCGCCGCCGGCGTGCTGCTGATCAACCGGCAGATCGCCTCCAGCGACATGCTCAAGCATGTCGACGGCAATCTGCTGCTGCTGATCATGGGGCTGTTCGTGGTGAATGCGGCGGTGGCCGCCACCGGCCTGCCGCAGAGCCTGCTCGACGACCTGCGCGCCGCCGGGCTGAACCTCAACGACCCGCTGGCGCTGTTTCTCGCCTCGGGGGCGCTGAGCAACATCGTCGGCAACAACCCGGCGGTGATGCTGCTGGTGCCCTTCCTCTCCCCCGGCGCCGAGGCGGAGGCGCTCGGCGCGGCACTGGCGCTCGGCACCGGATTTTCCAGCAACCTCATCGTGTTCGGCAGCCTCGCCGGCATCATCGTGGTCGAGCAGTCGGCGGCCTGCGGGGTGAAGATCTCGTTCGGCGAGTTCGCCCGCGCCGGCGTGCCGGTCACGCTCGCCTGCATGGCGCTGGCGGCGGTCTGGATCGTGCTGATCTAGGGACGCCCGGCGCGGCCCTCCGCCGCGCGCCTTGCTGCACGTCAATGGCAACCGCCCCGGCGGGTATCATGATGGCCTCACGCGAGAGAGGCGCCGCAGCCGCGCCCGGACGGAGGAAGCCATGTCCCAGCCTGCAACCGCCCCGGCCCCGGCCGCCGTCCCTGCGGCCCCAATGCCCGCCGCGCCGCCGAAAGCGGCATCCGGCGCGTCGAACCGCCCGGCGCGGCTCGACGCGGCCGGCATCGCGGCGGCCTTCGCCGGGCTCGGCAGTTCGCCCGCCGGCCTCGCCTCGGCGCAGGTGAAGGCGCTGCAGGAGAAGTTCGGCCCCAACGCCATCGCCGCGCATGAGGAAAGCCGCTGGCGCAAGCTGTTCGGCTATTTCTGGGGGCCGATCCCGTGGATGATCGAGGCGGCGGCGCTGCTCTCGCTGGTCCGTCTCGACTGGGCCGACTTCATCGTGGTGATGGGCCTGCTCCTCTACAACGCCGTCGTCGGCTTCTGGCAGGACAGCAAGGCCGCCAGCGCGCTCGCCGCGCTGAAGAAGGGGCTGGCGCTGAAGGCCCGCGCGCTGCGCGACGGCGCCTGGGTCACGCTCGACACCGCCGAGCTGGTGCCCGGCGACGTGGTGAGCGTGTCCGGGGGCGAGACCCTGCCCGCCGACCTCCTCCTCACCGACGGCAAATATCTCTCCGTCGACCAGGCGGCGCTGACCGGCGAATCCCTGCCGGTGTCGAAGGCGGTCGGCGACAGCGGCTATTCCGGCTCCATCGTCCGCCAGGGCTCCATGACCGGCCTTGTCACCGCCACCGGCAATGCCACCTTCTTCGGCCGCACCGCCAAGCTGGTCGCCTCGGCCGGCGCCAAGTCGCACGCCGAAAAGGCGGTCATCCAGATGGGCGACTTCCTGATCATCCTCTCGGCCGCGCTCGCCGTGCTGCTGGTGGTCGCGCAGGTTCACCGCGACATCGTGGCCAACGGCCATTGGGAATGGTCGCATGCCGGCGCTATCATCCAGCTGGTGCTCGTGCTGCTCGTCGCCTCGGTGCCGGTGGCCACGCCCGCGGTGATGTCCGTCACCATGGCGCTCGGCGCGCTGGCGCTGTCGAAACAGCAGGCCATCGTCTCGCGCCTCTCCGCCATCGAGGAACTGGCCGGCGTCGACGTGCTGTGCTCGGACAAGACCGGCACGCTGACGCTGAACCAGCTCACCCTGCAACCGCCCATTCCTTGGGGCGCGGCCGCTCCGGACGAACTGATCCTCGGCGCCGCGCTCGCCTCGCAGAAGCAGAGCGACGACGCCATCGACAAGGCGGTGATGGCGGGGCTGAAGGACCCGAAGGTGCTCGACCAGTACCATCAGGTCGACTTCACCCCCTTCGACCCGGTGAGCAAGAAGACGGCGGCGCAGGTCACCGGCCCGGACGGCCGGACGGTGCACTACGCCAAGGGCGCGCCGCAGGTCATCGCCACCCTGTGCGGGCTGTCGCAGGACAGCGCGAAGGACTATTTCGGCGCCGTCGACCGGCTGGCGCGGGACGGCACGCGCGCGCTCGGCGTCGCCCGCTCCGATGACGGGGCGACGTGGACGCTGCTCGGCCTGCTGCCGATGCTCGACCCGCCGCGCCCCGACGCCGCCGCCACCATCGCCCGCGCCAAGCAACTCGGCGTCACGGTGAAGATGGTGACGGGCGACGATGTGGCGATCGGCAGCGAGATTTCCCGCCAGCTCGGCCTCGGCGACCATCTCCTCGTCGCCAGCGAGGTGTTCGGCGAGGATTCCAATCCCCAGCACATCGCCATCGACGCCGCCCGCGCGGTGGAAGTGGCGGACGGCTTCGGCCGGGTGTTCCCCGAGCACAAGTTCCAGATCGTCAAGGCATTGCAGGAGCGCGGCCATATCGTCGCCATGACCGGCGACGGCGTGAACGACGCCCCCGCGCTCAAGCAGGCCGATTGCGGCGTGGCGGTGTCCGGCGCGACCGACGCGGCGCGCAGCGCGGCGGCGCTGATCCTCACCGCGCCGGGCCTGTCCACCATCATCGCGGCGATCATGGAGGCGCGCGCCATCTTCGAGCGCATCACCAGCTACATCTATTACCGCATCGCCATGACGCTCAACATCATGCTGGTCGTGGTGCTGACCTATCTCGTCTACGACTTCATGCCGCTCACCGCGATCATGATCGTGGTCATGGCGCTGCTCGACGACATCCCGATCATGACCATCGCCTACGACAACGTGAAGGTGCAGGACCGCCCGGTGCGCTGGGACATGCACCGGATCATCTCCTTCTCCACCATCATGGGGATCATGGCGCTGGTGCAGAGCTTCGGCATCGTGATGCTGGGCATGTTCTGGATGAAGAGCCCCGAGCTGACCGCCATCCTGCCGATGGACCTGCCGCACGTGCAGACCATGCTGTTCCTCCAGCTCGCGGCGGGCGGGCACCTGCTGTTCTTCGTCTCGCGGGTGCAGGGCACGCTGTTCCGGCCGCCCTATCCCAGCCTGCCGGTGCTCGGCGCGGTGATCGGCACGCAGATCTTCGCCATCTTCATGTGCGCCTATGGCTGGTTCATGCCGGCGCTGCCCTGGCTGCTGATCGGCGTGGTCTGGGCCTATTGCCTGGCCTGGACGCTGGTGATGGACGCGGTGAAGCTGGTCTATTTCCACCTCGTCAACGGTCGCGACCGGCAGCCCAGCGTCATCGACGCCTCGATCGGCCCGGCCGTGCCGGGCTGAACCGGCGCGACGCACCCGCGACGCGGCGCAAGGCAACGCGCGAGGCGTCACGGATCGTTTGCGCATCGGACATTCCCTGTTCATCATCGGTGCGCGGATATAGGCCGCGCGCCGGGAGACGACAGGACGATGAGCGTATCCCGGACGACGGACGGGCGGACGGCGGCCGAGCAGACGGCGGCGGCCTCCTGGCGGCCGTCCTTTCCCGTCGACCTCGGCTGGCGCAACGTCGTCTTCTCGCTGCGCACCGCCGCCGCGGCGCTGACCGCGCTCGCCATCGCCTACTGGATGGAGTTCAGCGACCCGCAATGGGCGACGCTGACCGTCTACCTGCTGGCCCAGCCCACCGTCGGCGCCGCCGTGGCCAAGGGTGCCTGGCGCACCGTCGGCACGCTGACCGGCGGGCTCGCCGGCCTCGTCATCGTGGGGCTGTTCTCGCAGGCGCCCGAACTGCTGGTGGGCGTCACCGCGCTCGCCGTCGGCGTCTGCTTCTACATGGGCGCGCGCCTGCGCAACTACGCGGCCTATGCCGCGATGCTGGCCAGCTTCACCCTGCTGCTGGTCGCCTATGAGGGGTCGATGGACCCGCTCGCCGCCTGGTCGGTCGCCACCGACCGCATGGGCGAGATCCTCATCGGCATCGCCTGCATCACCGTTGCCAGCACCATCGTCATGCCGCGCTATGCCGGCGACGCGCTGCGCGAGGGGCTGGCCGGCACCTTCTCCGCGCTCGCCCTCTATGTGGCGACGGCGCTGCGCCTCTCCGAGCCGCCGGCGGTGTTCGCGGCGCTGCGCCTGCGCATGGTGGCGAGCGTCGTCTCCTTCGACGCGCTGCGCTCCTACGCGCTGTTCGAGGCACCGGAAATGCGGGCCGACGGGCCGGCGCTCAACCGCTCGGTGCGCGAATTCCTGGTAGTGCTGGCGATTGCGCGCGGCCTGTATTTCCGCCTCGACAACTGCCGCGAGGACGGCCGCGCCGTGCATGAGCGCATGCGCCCGGCGCTGGATGCGGCGGTGGCGCGGATCGAGCGCATCG
Source organism: Ancylobacter sp. TS-1 (assembly GCF_009223885.1). Classification (NCBI taxonomy): domain Bacteria; kingdom Pseudomonadati; phylum Pseudomonadota; class Alphaproteobacteria; order Hyphomicrobiales; family Xanthobacteraceae; genus Ancylobacter; species Ancylobacter sp. TS-1. The sequence goes on along the minus strand of NZ_CP045144.1, from coordinate 3,069,074 downwards.
CCGCCGATCCCTCCGCCCTGACCGACCCGCACCCGGCGCGGCGCGAACTGCTGCAGGCGCGCACGGCGCTCGCCGCCACGGCGGTCGAGCTGGAATCCATGGCCGGCACCGTGCCCTTCGAGCCGCTCGCCAACGGCGTGCTCATCCTGCGCCGCGCCGGCGACCTGCTGCACGGCCTGTCCATGGTCGTCGTCAGCGAGGCGGCCAGCATCCGCCGCAGCGCCGGCACGCGGACCACCCGCCGCCCCTCGCCCGCCCCGTCCGAGGGCCGGGGCGAGGCGCTGCTGATCGCCCTGCGCGCCGCCGCCATCATTGCGGTGCTCAGCGGCGTGTGGATGGCGACCGCCTGGCCGGACGGCTTCAGCTTCGTGACCGGCGCGGCGGTGACGCTGTTCTTCGCGGTCAACCAGGACAACCCGCTTCCTCCCGCGCGCACCTTCCTGGTCTGGACGACGATCGGCATCCTCGCGGCCTACGCGCTCATGGTGCTGGTGCTGCCCTCTCTCGAAGGCTTCGAGGCGCTGGCGGTGGCGCTCCTGCCGGTGCTGGTGCCGGCCGGGCTGATGGCCGGCACGCCGAGCCGCGCCTGGGCCGGCATCGCGCTGGGCGGCTTCACCATCTCGCAGGTCGGCACCAGCAACGTCTTCACCCCCAACGAACTGGCCTTCTTCAACAACGCGCTGGCGATGCTGCTCGGCATGGTGTTCTGCATCGCCCTGCTGACCGCGCTGCCGGTGAACTCGCGCGCCCGGCGCGGGCAATGCTGGGAACGCGCCCTCGGCGAGCTGCTGCCGGCGGTGGCACGCGGGCGGACGGCGCCGCGCGCCGCCGCCGGGAACATCGTCGGCATGCTGGCCAACCTGCTGCCGCGCCTTGCCCTCGACCGCCAGCGCGACGAGGACTTCTTCCGCGGCACGCTCGCCGCCTCGTCCTGCGCGATGGAACTCGGCCGGCTGGCGGAGGTCGCCGCCGACCGGGCGACGCCGCCGGAGACGGCCGCCACGCTGACGGGCTTCCTCGCCGGCTTCGCCGATGCGCTGGAGCGGCTGGCACGGAGCCGGGGCGACCGCGCGGCCCGTGTCGCCGAGACCGAGGCGCTCGTCACCGGGGCGCGCGCCGCGCTCGCCGCGCAGATGCCGGCGGCGCCGGGCGAGGCCGCGCGCGCGGTGCTGAAGGCCGGCGCGTCGCTGCGCTTCATCGCCGACCGCTTCGACATCGACCGCGCCTATCTCGCGCGCAGCTTCGCGGAGGGCTGAGCGTGTACGAACCCAGCCTCGCCGTGTTCCACACCGTCAATTTCTTCGGCTTCTACCTGCCGCCGCTGCTGTTATGGGCGCTGGCGGCGCTGCTGCCCTACACGCTGCTGCGCCGGGCCTTCGGCTTGCTGGACCTCGACCGCTATGTCTGGCATCGCTCCCTCTTCAACCTCGCTCTCTATGTTCTGAGCCTCGGCGGCCTGATCTTGGCCGGGAACCTTCTATGGCTGTGATGGCGAAAGATCTGATCCGCTACCTCGTCACGCTCGTCGCCGTGGCCGCCGCCGTGGTGGCCGGCTGGTGGCTGTGGGATTTCTATACGCTCTCGCCCTGGACGCGGGACGCGCAGGTGCAGGCCAATGTGGTCGAGGTGGCGCCCGACGTGTCGGGGCTGATCTCCTCGATCAACGTGGTCGACAACCAGCCGGTGCGGAAGGGCGACGTGCTGTTCGTCATCGACCAGCAGCGTTTCACGCTGGCGCTGGAACAGGCGCAGGCCAGCGTCGCCCAGTATGAGAGCGCGCTCAAGCTGGCGCAGGACGACGCCAACCGCGACGCGCAGGTGATGGCGAACGATTCGAGCGCCATTTCCGCCGTCGCGGCGGAAACCTCCCGCACCCGGGCCGACGAGGCCTCGGCCTCGCTCGATCTGGCGCGGGCGGAGCTGAACGTCGCCAAGCTCAATCTGGAACGCAGCACGGTGCGGGCGCCGGTGAACGGCTTCGTCACCAACCTCACCGCCACGGTCGGCGACTACGCCACCACCGGCAACGGGGTGCTGGCGGTGGTCGACCGCGATTCCTTCTACGTCTACGCCTATTTCATGGAGACCAAGCTTCCGGCGGTCCGCATCGGCGCGCCGGCCGAGGTGCGGCTGATGGCTGGCGGACGGGTGCTGGAGGGCACGGTGCAGGGGCTGAGCCGCGCCATCGCCAACACCACGGACGGCAGCCGGCAGCTCCTCGCTACGGTCGATCCGAATTTCGAGTGGATCCGCCTCGCCCAGCGCATTCCCGTGCGCATCGCGCTCAAGAACCTGCCGGACGATCTGCTGCTGGCGGCAGGCATGTCCGCCACCGTGGTCGTGCGTTCAGAGGCGAAGAACTGACACGGGGCGCTGACTCGCCCGGCGCGGCTCAGATCACGCCGGCGGCACGCAGGGCGGCGCGTTCGTCCCCGCCGAGACCGAGCCGTTCTTCCAATACCTCGTCAGTGTGCTGGCCGAGCACGGGCGGGGCCAGCGGCGCACCGACCGGCGAGTCGCTCAGCCGCAGTGGGCTGCGCACGCCCGGCGCCGCGCCGCCGCTTGCGTGCGGAAGCGCCATCGCCAGTCCGCGCGCCATCGCCTGCGGCTCGGCGAAGGCCTGCGCGATGGTGTTGATCGGCCCGGCCGGGATGCCGGCGGCGTCCAGCATGGCGAGCCATTCTGCCGTCGTCTGCCGCTTCAGCGCGGCCTCGATCAGCGGCAGAAGCGTCTGCCGGTTGGCGACCCGCTGGCGATTGGTGGAATAGCGCGGGTCGGCGGCCAGTTCCGCCAGATCGGCGAGGCGGCAGAAGCGGGCGAACTGCGCGTCATTGCCGACCGCGAGGATGAGATGGCCGTCCGCCGTCCCGAAGGCCTGATAGGGCACGATGTTGGGATGGGCATTGCCGAGCCGGCGCGGCGCGGTGCCGCCGACGAGGAAGTTCAGCGCCTGGTTGGCGAGGCTCGCCATGGCGACGTCGAACAGGGCGAGGTCGATATGCTGGCCGCGCCCGGTGCGGTGGCGCTGCTCCAGCGCCGCCAGCACGGCGATGGCGGCGTTCAGCCCGGTGAGCACGTCGACCAGCGCCACGCCGATCTTCTGCGGCTCGCTGTCGGGGCTGCCCGTCACCGACATCAGCCCGGACATGCCCTGGATCATGAAGTCGTAGCCGGCGCGCCCGGCCTCCGGCCCGTCCTGCCCGAAGCCGGTGATCGAACAATAGACGAGGCGCGGGTTGAGCGCGGAAAGGCTGGCATAGTCGAGCCCGTAGCGCTCCAGCCCGCCGACCTTGAAGTTCTCCACCAGCACGTCGCTCGTCGCCGCCAGCCGGCGGATCAGCCCCTGCCCCTCCGGAGTCGCCATGTCGATGGTGACGGAGCGCTTGTTGCGGTTGGCGGTGAGGAAATAGGCGCTCTCGCCGGTGTCGCGGCCCTCGGAATCCTTCAGCCAGGGCGGGCCCCAGCCACGGGTGTCGTCGCCGGCGCCGGGCTTCTCGATCTTGATCACCTCGGCGCCGAGATCGCCCAGAGTCTGCGTCGCCCAGGGGCCGGCGAGGACGCGGGAGAGGTCGAGCACCCGCACGCCGGTCAGCGCCTGCGCCGGGGAAGGGCTCGCGGAAGGATCGGTCATGGCGGTCTCGCGGCGGGTGAGATGGCTCGGGACGGCGGGAGCCTTCTACACCCTCGCCGGGCTCGTTTCACCTCGCCCGCTTTCCCCTCACCACGCCAGCACCGGCGTCGCCACCGGCGCGCACCAGAGCGCGTATTCGTCCTCGCTCAGCAGCGCGATGGTGACCGACAGCCCGGCCATGTCGAGCGAGGTGACGAAGGTGCCGACCAGCGAGCGGGCCGGCGCGACGCCCCGTTCGGCGAGATGGCGCCGCGCGAGGCCGTAGGCGAGATGCAATTCGATCGGCGGGGTACCGCCGAAGCCATTGACGATCAGCAGCGGCCGGAACGCGCCGGCCGGGCCGAGCTGGTCGAGGATCGGCTCGCAGATCAGCCGCACGATCTCGTCGGCACCGGCGAGGCGCGCCCGGTAGAGCCCCGGCTCGCCATGGATGCCGACGCCGATCTCCATCTCCTCCGGCCCGAGGGCGAAGGTCTCGCGGGGATTGTCGGGGACGGTGACGCCGCGCAGCGCCACGCCCATGGAGCGCAGCCGGCCCGACAGCCCCTCGCCCAGCGCCTTCAGCGAGCCGAGACCGTCGCCGCGCTCGGCCGCCGCGCCGAGGATTTTCTCCATCACCACCGTGCCGGCCACGCCGCGCCGGCCGCGGCTGCGCACCGAGGGGCCGGAGGCGGCGTCGTCCTCCACCACCACGGTCTCGACCCGGTGGCGGCCGGCGGCCATTTCCGCCGCCATCTCGAAATTCATCACGTCGCCGTCGTAGTTCTTCACCACCAGCAGGCAGCCGGCGCCGGTGTCGGTCTCGTCCATGGCGGCGAGGATCTGGTCGGGCGTCGGCGAGGTGAAGACATGGCCGGTGCAGGCGGCATCCAGCATGCCGGCGCCGATGAAGCCGCAATGCAGCGGCTCGTGGCCCGCCCCGCCGCCGGAGATCACCGCCACCTTGCCGGGACTGAGCGTGCGCCGGCGCACGAAACGGCCCCCGCCGCCGAAGGCGACGAGATCCTCATGCGCCGCCACGAAGCCGGCGAGGCTTTCGGCCACCAGCGTTTCGGCCGCGTTCATGATCCGCTTCATCCGATCCTCATCCCGGCCGGCGCCTCACCCGCGCCGGCGCGGCGGAAAGGTGCGGGACGGGGATTGGCGTTTCCTCATGGGCGCCCTTCCGGGCGTCGTTCTCGGCATCATTCGCCTCCGTTGACCAGCGCCGCCATGCTGCGGACGAATTCCGCGACGGCGTCGTCGAACATGCGGTTCTTCTTCTCGTCGCCGAAATCCGGCGCCATGACCGAAAGCGTGCGTAGCTTCTCCGTTCCGCCCGCATCCGGCAACCTCCCGGGATGGGCCGCCTCATAGGCGGCGAGGAAACGCTCCTGCTCGCCGGGACTGAAATGGCAGACCCGGAAGATGGTCGGCAGGTGCCGCGCCGGCAGCGGCGTGTCGTAGGTCGGGCTCGTCACCTGGGTGACGAAGCTGCGGTGCTTGCCGAGCGCGCTGGCGAGGCGCTGGCGCGTGCCGGAGGGCCGGTTGTCGAGCAGGCCGGCCAGAATGGTCTTGTAGGCGATCACCGCCTCGTCGATCGGCTCGCGCGCCATGGTCAGCCCGGCGCCCCTTCGCCTGATCCCTCGCCCAACCCCTCGATCGCCGCGCGCACGGCGCCGAGCCGCGCGGGCGCCATGGAGAGGTCGCGCAGGCCGAGCGCGACGAGGCGGCCGACGGCGGCCGGGTCGCCGGCGAGATCGCCGCACACCGAGACCGGCCGGCCAAGGGCGCGGGCAGCGACCGCGATCTGGTCGAGCAGGCGGAACATGGCGGCCTCCGCTCCCGCATAGAGATGCGCGACCGCCGGATTGTCCCGCGCCGCCGCCGCGAGATACTGCATCAGATCGTTGGTGCCCACGGAAAAAAAGGCGGCCGCGCCGAACAGGTCGAGCGTCAGCGCCGCCGCCGGCACCTCCACCATGATGCCGAGCGGGGGGCGCCGCGCGGGCACGCCACGCCGGGCGAGGCGCGCCGCCTCCTCGTCGAACAGGCGCGCCATCGCCGCCAGCTCGGCGGGCAGCGTCACCATCGGCAGCAGCACGTTGACCGGGCCGAGCGCGGCGGCGCGGATCAGCGCACGGGCCTGGATGCGGGCGAGGTCGGGATGGGCGAGCAGGAAGCGCACGCCGCGCGCGCCAAGCACCGAGGCGGGGTCGCCCTCGACCAGCCCCGGCATCGCCTTGTCGCCGCCGAGGTCGAGCATGCGCAGCGTCGCCGGGCGCCCGCCGAGACGCTCGACGATGCGGCGGTAGCAGGCGAGGTGGCGCTCCTCATTCAGCGCCTCGGCGGCATCGGAGAGCAGGAACTCGGTACGCACGAGGCCGACGCCGGCAACGCCCGCAGGGTCGAGCGCGTCAAGATCGGCCAGCGTGTCGATATTGGCGAACAGCCGCACCGGGCCAGTCTCTGCCGCGCCGGTCTCTCCCGCGTACCTCCCCCCCGCACCGAGCCGCGCGGCGGGCGCCCTATCGGCGCCGGCCACGAGATGCGCTGGCGGCGCGTCGAGGCGTTCCTCCGGGTGCAGCCGGACCACGCCCTGCGTGCCGTCCACCAGCGCCGTGTCGCCCGGTTCCGCCGGCAGCGCGCCGAGGCCGACCACCATCGGCACGCCGCGCGAGCGCGCCAGCAGCGCGACATGGCTGGCCGCGCTGCCCGCGGTGAGCGCGATGGCCCCGCCCGCCGACCAGTCATGGGCGAGGAAGGCGCTGGGGGGCATGTCGCGCCCGACATAGACCGCGCCTTGCGGGAAATCGGCGCGGGTGCGTCCCGCCAGCGCGTCCAGCACCCGGTTCTTGAGGTCGGCGAGATCGGCGGCGCGCAGCGCGAAGGCGTCGCCATCGGTGGCGAGCGTGTCGATATGGGCGTTCATCGCGCCCGCCCAGGCCAGCGCCGCCGCCTCTCCGCGCCCGATGCGGGCGAAGGCCGGCGCGGTCAGTTCGCCGTCGAGCAGCAGTTCGATCTGGAAGTCGAGTATGCCGGCGCTCTCGGCGTCCGAGCGGGCGGAGAGTTCACCAAGCTCGGCCACCGCCACCGTGACCGCCGCCGCCAGCGCGGCGCGGGCATCGCCCTCGCCCGGCGCGCCGGGCAGCGGCACCGAGCGTTCCTCGGCGCGGTGGACCGGGCCGAGCGCGCGTCCCGGCGAGGCCGGGCTGCCGCGAAGGTCACGCGGGGCGGCCATCGGCCCGCCCGTCGGTCCGGCCAATCCGGCGCTCCTCGTCGAAATCCCGGCGCACCAGCTCGCTCAGCGCCGCGACCGCCTCCTCGGCGCGCGAGCCCTCGGCACGGATGCGCAGCCTCGTGCCACGCCGGATGCGGGCGCCGATGATCTTCACGATGCTCTTGCCGTTCAGCCACTCGCCGGAGCCGTCCACCGCCACCTCGACGGTGCAGGGAAAGCTCTTGGCGAGGCGGGTGAAGGCGACCGAGGGGCGCGCATGCAGGCCGATGCCGTGCGTCACCTCGACCTCCACCTGCGAACGGTGGGAGCCGGGAGCGCGCGCGAAGCCATGGGAGGGAACGGTCTCGGTCATCAGGAGGACAACTCTTCCGCCGTCGCCACCACGCGGGCCAGCGCCGAGCCGCCCGAGGCTTCCGCCGCCGCCACCACCGCGCCCTCGACGATGGGGGCGTTGCAGATGGCGACCTTCGCCGCGCGGACCGGGCCGAGCATCTCCACCGCCGCCTCGCTGTTGGTCTCGGCCCCGCCGAGATCGACGAAGATGGCGACCCCGGCCTCGGACCACGCCGCCTCGATGGCCGCCCGGATGCCCGCGACATGGGTGCCGAGCCCGCCCTCGGCATTGCCGCCGGTCCAGGCCAGCGGCACGCCGTCGCCGACCATCTGGCGCACCATGTCGGCCGCACCCTGCGCCACCAGCGGCGAGTGCGAGACGATCACGATGCCCACATTGGCGGAGCGGGGCGAGGGGACGGCCGTCATGGCGCGGCATGCTCCTTGAGATACTGGCAGATGGTGGCGGTGAGCAGGGCGCAGCTCGACGCGCCGGGGTCTTCGTGACCGACCGAGCGCGCGCCGAGATAGGACGCCCGGCCGCGCCGCGCCAGCATCATTTCGGTGGCCCGCGCCGCCGACTGCGCGCATTCGGCGATGCGAGCGGGTTCGGCGCGGCCGGCAACCTCCGCCTGCACGGGGTAGAGCACGTCCAGCAAAGTCTTGTCCCCGGGGCCGGAGCGCCCGCGCCGCGCCACCGCCTCGACCGCGCGGGCGAGCGTTGCGGCGAATTCGGCCACGTCCGCATCCGGCGGCAGGCCGCGCCCGAGTTCCATCATCAGCGTGCCGTAGAGCGGGCCGGCCGCGCCGCCGATGCTCATCACCAGCACGAAGCCGATGCGCTCCAGCGCCGCCGGCAGCGGCAGGGCGGCGATGGCCTCGCGCTCGCGATACACCGCCTCCAGCCCCCGGCGCATATTGGCGCCGTGATCGCCGTCGCCGATGGCACGGTCGAGCGAGGACAGGCGCTCGCCATGCCGGTCGATCTCGGCGCGGCACAACGCGATCAGCTCGGCGAGATCGGCGGCGTCGAACGGCATCGGCCTCACTCCCCGTCGCGGCTTCCGGCTCAGCGCCGGGCCAGCGCCTCGAACACCCTGGCCACCGCGACCGCGCCGGGGTCGGGCGAGCCTTCCAGATCGCGCGCGCCGACATAGGCGGCGCGGCCCGCCCGCGCCGTCGCCATGGCCCGCGTCGCCTCAGCGCCCGCCGTCGCGGCGGCGGCAGCAGCAGCGAGGCCTCCGCTCGCCAGCGCCGCCAGGGCGGGCGCCAGCGCGTCGACCATGGTACGGGCACCCGGGGTGGCTCCGCCATAGAAGATCATCCGGTCGAGGCCGGCGCCAAGCGAGGCGGGCAGATCCTCCCCCTCGGACGACGCCTTGGCGGCGGCGGTGAAGAAGATGGAGAGCAGCACGCCGCTCGACCCGCCCATGGCGGTGCCCAGTTCGGCGCCGATGGCGTGGAGCGTGGCGGCGGCATCGGCCAGCGGAAGCTGGCCCAGCCGCGCCTCGATGGCACGCGCGCCGGTGGCCACCGTCGAGCCGGTGTCGCCGTCGCCGGCGCGCGCGTCGAGCCGGTTCAGCTCCTCCTCCAGCCCGGTGAGGGTGGCGCAGGCGGTGCGGATGATCGCCTCCACCGTAGCGTCGGCGCTCGCCGCGATGCCATCGGCCGCCGGCGCGGCGGGAGCCGGCAGCACGACGACTTCGCCGGTCGGCACGGCCGGGCGCCAGGCGAGCGGCTCGACGGGGGAGGCCAGCGCCGCCGCGCGGGCCTCGTCGAGGCGCAGGAAGGACAGCGAGAAGCCGTTCATGTTGAGCGCGGTCATCAGCGCCGCCGGGCCGATGACGAGCCGCACATCCCGCCCGAGCGGGGACGCCAGCAGCGCCTCGGCAATGAGGCTCATCTCCAGCGGCGGCACGGCGCCGAGATTGTTGATCAGCAGCGCATGGCCGGCGCCCTCTTCGAGCCGCGCGCCGAGGCGTTCGGCCATCAGCGCGACGATCTCGCCGGCGGGCAGCAGCGCGATGCGCTCGACGCCCGGCTCACCATGAATGCCGAGGCCGAGTTCGCCCTCGTCGGCGCCGAGCCGGGCCTCGAAGGGCTGGCCGGGAATGGAGCAGGACGACAGCGAGACGCCGAGCGAGACGATGTCGGCGGCGGCGGCGCGGGCGGCGGCGGCGACGGTGGCGAGGTCCGCCCCGGCCTCGGCATGGTGGCCGGCGATCTTGTGCACGAACAGCGTGCCGGCGACGCCGCGCGGCTGGGGAATGTCCGGCAGGGCGATGTCGTCGGCGACGATGACCATCTCGACCCGATAGCCCTCGGCGCGGGCACGCTCGGCAGCCAGGCCGAAATTGAGCCGGTCGCCGGTGTAGTTCTTCACCACCAGCAGGCAGCCGGGCGCGCCGGTCACCGCGCGGATGGCGGTGAGCACGGCCTCGACGCTGGGCGAGGCGAAGATCTCGCCGGAAACGGCGGCGGTCAGCAGGCCCCGGCCGACGAAGCCGGCATGGGAGGGCTCATGCCCGGCGCCGCCGCCGGAGACCACGGCGACCTTCGACGTGTCCCAGTCCGCGCGCAACACGACCTTGATGTCGGGATAGGTGTCCAGCCGGGCCAGCCGGCCGGGCGGCGTCGTGCGCAGGAGCCCGTCCAGCGCCTCGGTGACGATGCTGTCCCGGCGGTTGAAGAAATGTTTCATCGCTGCCTTCCCATCCGTTCGGCGCGCCGGGCGTGGTCCCCGGCGGCCGCACCGCGTCCTTCGTCACACCAGCCGCTGGCCGTCCCGGCCGAAATAGAGCGGGTTCCTCAGCGCCAGGCTGATGCTGTCGCCGGGGCTCACCGGCATGTCCGGGTCGGCCAGCGTCACCAGCTTGTGCCCGCCGAGCCTGATATGCAGGTGGTTCTGGTCGCCCAGATGCTCGATCCAGTCGACCCGCGCATTGCCTTCCGCTGAGGGCGCGATGGCGATGTGCTCCGTGCGCGCGCCGATGGAGGCGGTGCCCGCCGGCGCCGAGACGCCCGGCAGCAGGTCGACCGGCAATATGTTGATATGCGGCTGGCCGAGGCGGGCGGCGACGTGGAGATTGGCCGGGTCGGCGTAGATCTCGCGCGGCGTGCCGATCTGCACCAGCTTGCCCTCGGCGAGAATGCCGATGCGGTCGGCCATGGTCATCGCCTCGATCTGGTCGTGGGTGACGTAGAGCAGCGTCGCCCCGAGTTCCTTCTGGATGCGCTTCAGCTCCAGGCGCAGCTCGCCGCGCAGCTTGGCGTCGAGCGAGGAAAGCGGCTCGTCCATCAGGTAGATCGCCGGGCGGCGCACCAGCGCGCGGCCGATGGCGACGCGCTGCATCTCGCCGCCGGAGAGGCGGGTGGAGCGGTTCTCCAGCTTGTGGTCGATGCGCACCATCTTCGCCACTTCGCGCACCCGCGCGTCGAGGGTCGCCGCGTCCATGCGGCGGGCCGGCGAGCGCAGCGGGAAGGCGAGGTTCTCGTAGACGGTCAGATGCGGGTAGAGCGAATATTGCTGGAACACGAAGGCGACGTCGCGCCCGGCCGGCGCCAGCCCCTCCATCGGCCGCCCGCCGATGGAGATGGTGCCGGCGTCCGGCTTCTCCAGTCCGGCGATGAGGCGCAGCGTCGTGGTCTTGCCCGCCCCGGTCGGGCCGAGCAGCACCACGAACTCGCCATCGGCGATGTGCAGGTCGACGGCGTCGACGGCGCGCTTGTCGCCCGCCTTGCCGAAACTCTTGGTGACGCCCTTCAGGACTACGTCAGCCATGACGGGCCTCCTTGCGCAGCGCGCCCTCGTGCAGCACCGACGGAATCACCCGGCCGGAGCGGGCATCGAACAGCGACAGCCGCTCGCTCTTGAAGGCGAGGCCGACCGGCTCGCCGATGCGGTAGCTGTGCCCGGCCGGCAGGCGCGCGCGCACCAGCCCGCCCTGCGTCTCCACCGTCACGATCTGGTTGGTGCCGAGATATTCGGCGCCATAGACCGCCCCGCGCAGCGGCGAGGCGTCGGAAAAGCGGATGTGCTCGGGCCGCACGCCGAGCGCCAGTGCGCCGGGAGCGACCTCGGCGCGCAGCTCGGGCATCTCCACCTCGGCCGCGCCGATACGGGCGGCGCGCGCCCCTTTCGGCAGGCCGGCCTCGAAGCGGATGAAGTTCATCGGCGGCGAGCCGATGAAGTCGGCGACATACATGGAGGCCGGGCGGTCATAGATCTCCTGCGGCGTGCCGAACTGCTCGATGACACCGTGATTCATCACCGCGATCTTGTCGGCCATCGCCATCGCCTCGATCTGGTCGTGGGTGACGTAGACCGTGGTGGCGTGGATGCGGTTGTGCAGCTCGCGCAGCTCGCGGACCATCACCTCGCGGAACTCGGCGTCGAGCGTGCCGAGCGGCTCGTCCATCAGGAAGCACATCGGCCGGCGCACGATGGCGCGCCCGAGCGCCACGCGCTGGCGGTCGCCGCCAGCAAGGCCCGAGACCGGCCGGTCAAGGATGTGGTCGATCTGGAGAAGCCGCGCGGTCTCCTCCACCCGCGCGCGGATCTCCGCCTTCGGCACGCCCTGCGCCATAAGCGGGAAGCCGATGTTCCGCCGGACGTTCATGTGCGGGTAGAGCGCGAAAAGCTGGAATACGAAGGCGATGTCGCGTTCGCTGGCGCGCCTGTAGGTCACGTCCTCGCCGCCGAGCTGGATGGTGCCGCCGGTGGGCAGTTCCAGCCCGGCGATCATGCGCAGCGTCGTCGTCTTGCCGCAGCCCGAGGGGCCGAGAAGGGCGAGGAACGAGCCGTCCTCGACGGTGAAGCTGGAATCCTGCACGGCGACGAACTCGCCGAACGCCTTACGCAGATGGTCGACCTTGATCTCGGCCATCGGGCTACTCCGGAAACTTCGACACGATCATGAACATGAAAGTGCCGACCAGAAGGGTGACGAGGGAATAGGTGTAGAGCACCAGCGCGAAGGGCTGGAACAGCATGAGGAAGCCGAGCCCGATGACGGTGACGGCGACCGCCTCCATCGGCCCGCGCCGCAGGAAGAAGGGGCGCACGGGCTTCGTGTCGGACGGCGTGGCATCGGGCGGCGTGGCGGCGGCGGGACGGATATCGCTCATTTGCGCACCGCCCCGAAGGTGATGCCGCGCAGCAGCTGCTTGCGAAGCAGGATGGTGAAGACGAGGATCGGCATCAGGAAGATCGTCGTGCCGGCCGCCACCGCCGGCCAGTCCTGCCCGCCCTCGCCGATGATGGTGGGGATGAAGGGCGGCGCGGTCTGGGCGCTGCCGGAGGTGAGCAGCGAGGCGAAGGCATATTCGTTCCAGGCGAAGATCAGGCAGAAGATGGCGGTGGCGGCGATGCCGGTGGTCGCCTGCGGCAGCACCACCTTGCGGAAGGCCTGCAGGCGCGAATAGCCGTCGATCATCGCGGCCTCCTCGTATTCGCGCGGAATCTCGTCGATGAAGCCCTTGAGCAGCCAGACGGCGAGCGAGACGTTGACCGCCGTGTAGAGCAGCATCATGCCCAGCGCCGTGTCGGACAGGCCGAGCTGGCGGTACATAAGGTAGATCGGGATGGCCACCGCGATGGGCGGCATCATCCGGGTAGACAGGATGAAGAACAGCAGGTCGTCGGCCAGCGGCACCTTGAAGCGCGAGAAGCCATAGGCCGCCAGCGTGCCCAGCCCGACGGCGAGGAAGGTCGAGCCGAAGGCGATGATCAGCGAATTGGCGAAGCGCGGCAGGAAGTTCGACGGCCCGGCGATCACCATGTTGCGCTTGCGGGTCACGGCGTCGCAGATGCCGTCCGGCTCCGGCAGCGCGGCGATGTATTCCGGCGTCTGCCGCGTGCGGGTGGTGAAGAGGTTGCAGTAGCCCTCCAGCGAGGGCGTGAACAGGATCTTCGGGGGGTAGGAGATCGAGTCGGGGGGCGACTTGATCGAGGTGAGGAAGATCCACACCAGCGGCACCATGGTGATGACCGCGTAGAGGATCACCAGCGTGGCGGCGATGCGCTTGGAGGTCGCGCCCGGCTCGACGACGGAATGGGCGGCGGTCGCTGTGGTCGGCTTGAAGATTGTCCTGGCCGGGCTCATCGCTGCTTCACCCTGTTGAGCGCCTTGACGTAGATGTTGGCGAGGCCGAACACCGCGACGAAGAGGACGATGGCGAAGGCCGAGGATCGCCCGGTCGCCCACGCCTCGAAGGCGTCGCGCTTGAGCGCGATGGAGGCGACCTCGGTCGTCGAGCCGGGCCCGCCGCCGGTGAGCAGGTTCACCATGTCGAACATCTTGAAGTTCTCGATGCCGCGGAACAGCACCGCCAGCATGATGAAGGGCAGCGCCATCGGCACGGTGATCGACCAGAACTGCCGCCAGGGGGAGGCGCGGTCGACTTCCGCCGCCTCGTAGATGTAGTCCGGGATCGAGCGCAGCCCGGCGAGGCAGATCAGCATCACATAGGGCGTCCACATCCAGGTATCGACGATGATGATCGCCCAGGGCGCCAGCTGGACGCTGCCGAGCATCTGGATCTCGGAGGTCGGAATGCCGGTCAGGAACGAGACCGCATAGGCGAACAGGCCGATCTGCGGCTCGTAGAGGAAGCGCCAGAAATTGCCGACCACGGCCGGCGACAGCATCATCGGAATGAGGATCAGCGTCGTCCAGAAGGCGTGGCCGCGGAACTTGCGGTCGATCAGATAGGCGAGGCCGAAGCCGATCACCGTCTGCAACAGAATGGTCCAGAACACGAAATGCGCCGTGGTCTGCATCGACGCCCAGATGTCGGGGTCGTTCAGCACGCGCGAATAGTTGCCGAGGCCGACATTCCTGACCTCGGCATTGGGCCGGTTGGCCCGGTAGTTGGTGAAGGACAGGTAGATCGCCCAGAACAGCGGGAAGATGTTGATCGCCAGCAGCAGCGCGATGGTCGGGGCGATGAACAGCCAGGCGATGGCCTTGTCGGAGAGCGAGCGCACCCGCCTCGCGAGAGGCTCCGGGGTCGCGCGCACCGCCGCCTCGGCGGTCTTGTCGGCAAAGGTGTGATGGGATGTTGTCACGCGCGCACTCGCTGGCGTCGGCGGTTCGAAAAGGGGCGACCCGGTCAGGTCTCGGATGCAACCGGGTCGCCGTCGGGAGGAAGCGGGGGGCAATTCTCCCTCTCCCCGCCGGGGAGAGGGGTGGGGTGAGGGGTTCGACGCCTTGCGCGTGCTTGCCCCTCACCGACCCGCTTCGCGGGTCACCTCTCCCCAGCGGGGAGAGGGTTAAGAAGGCACTCGGCCCTCAGATCTTGCCGTCTTCCTTGAAGATCTCGGTCCAGTCGACCACCAGGCCGTCGAGCGCCTGCTTGGCCGTGCCTTTGCCGGCGATGACATAGTCATGCACCCGCTTCTGCATCGACTGCAGCAGTTCGGCGTAGCTCGGCTCGGCCCAGAAATCCTTCACGATCGCCATGGATTCGAGGAAGGCCGGGGCGTAGGGCTGGCTGGTCTTGAAGTCGGGGGCGTCGACCACCGCCTTCAGGCAGGAATAGCCGCCGAGCTTCCACCACTTGGCCTGCACGTCGGGCTGGGCGAACCACTTGATGTACTGGAGCGCGGCGTCGCGCTTGTCGGAATAGGCCACCACCGAGATGCCCTGTCCGCCGAGCTGGGCGAAATGGTACTTCTCGGCCGGGTTGGCGAAGAAGCCGATGCGGTCGCCGCCCACCTTCTCGTCCTTGTAGAGGCCCGGCCAGGTGAAGGCGAAGTTCATCTGCATCGCCACCTGCCCGGATTTGAACGCGTCGGCCGATTCCACCATGTAGACGTTGGAGGAGCCCGGCGGCGTGCAGCAATCATAGAGCGCCTTGTAGAATTCGAGGCCCTTGATCGCGTCCGGCGAGTTCACATAGCCCTGCATGTCGTAGGGCTTCTTGGGGTTCTCATACATGAAGCCCCAGTCGTAGAGGACGTTGGTCACGCCCATGGTGATGCCTTCCGAGCCGCGCTCGGTGTAGATCGAGGCACCGTAGATGGTCTTGCCGTCGATCTGCCGCTTCTGGAAGAATTCGGCGATCTGCTTGAGCTGGTCGTAGGTCTTCGGCGCGGCGAGGTCCCAGCCATACTTGGCCTTGAATTCCTTCTGCAATTCCGGCCGTTCGAACCAGTCCTTCCGGTAGGTCCAGCCGACGACGTCGCCCATGGCCGGCAGCGCCCAGTAGTTCGGCGTGTTCTTCGGCCATTCCGAATAGCCGACCACCGTCGCCGGCACGAAGTCATCCATCTTGATGCCTTCCTTGGCGAAGAAGTCGTTCAGCTTGACGTAGTGGCCGTTCTCGGCGGCGCCGCCGATCCACTGGCTGTCGCCGATGATGAGGTCGCACAGCTTGCCGCGCGAGTTCAGCTCGTTGAGGAAGCGGTCGGCATAGCTGGTCCACGGCACGAATTCGAACTTCATGTCGATGCCGGACTTGGCGGTGAAGTCCTTCGACAGCTCGACCAGCGCATTGGCCGGATCCCAGGCCGCCCAGCACAGGGTGAGCTGTTCGGCCTTGGCGGCCTGCGGCGTGGTCATGGCGGCGCACAGCGCGGCCGCCCCGAACAGGGGTACCCACTTCTTCTGCATGCTCTCCTCCCAGAGAACGAAGGTGGGCTCGTCGCCCCCTCCTTTGGCCTTGTCGGCTTGTGGTCTTCAGGTTGCGTTGGTCAGCTTGCGGTCGTCAGGTCACGGTCGTCACGCGGCGGCCTTGCCGGCCCGATCCTGCCGGCGTGGCGTGCACCGGCGAGATTTAGTGTTGTGTTTAGTTAGATACGATTTGCTCAACAGCGCAAGAACAAATCGTTGCTGCGCCGCAGCGTGCCGCATCCGCCCCATGCCGGCCTTCGGCAGCCGGCGCGGCAGAGAAACGGCCGGCGCCGGCGGCGCGCTGCGCCTGCCCTCTCCCGGCCGTCCCGGGTGCCCGATCCGGGAGTACGCCGATGCTGCGTCGCACCTAAACGAAGGTTCGAGTCTTTCGCATTTTGCCCTGTTGCCGCCGAAATCAGTTTCGTATAGCGTCCATACGAAGATAAAAACGAAAGCGCTCCCAACGTAAGGGAGCGCATCCGGGAGGCGCCAATTGGACGCTCGCGCGCGGGACGAAATCTATGACCTCGCCATCATCGGCGGGGGCGTGAACGGGTGCGGCATCGCGCGGGACGCGGCCGGCCGGGGCGCGTCGGTCGTGCTGCTGGAGCAGGGCGACTTCGCCGGCGCCACCTCCTCCGCCTCGACCAAGCTGATCCATGGCGGCCTGCGCTATCTCGAGCATTACGAGTTCCGCCTCGTCCACGAGGCGCTCGCCGAGCGCGAGGTGCTGTGGGGTATCGCCCCGCACATCATCCGCCCGCTGCGCTTCGTGCTGCCCCACCATGACGGGCTGCGTCCCGCCTGGCTGCTGCGGCTCGGCCTGTTCCTCTACGACCATCTGGGCGGGCGCAAGCGCCTGCCCTCGACCCGCGCGCTGGACCTGTCGCGCGACCCGGCCGGGCGGCCGCTGCGCGAGGGCTACAAGCGCGGCTTCGAATATTCCGACTGCTGGGTGGAGGACAGCCGGCTCGTCGTGCTGAACGCGCTCGATGCCGCCGAGCGCGGCGCCGACGTGCGGCGCGGCGCGCGCGTCGTGTCGGCCCAGCGCGAGCCGGAATACTGGCGCCTCGAAGTGGAGGGCGACGGCGGGCACCAGCTCGTCCATGCCCGCGCGCTGGTCAATGCCGCCGGTCCCTGGGTACACGAGGTGCTGGCGCATGTGCTGCGCGCCAATTCGCCGGCTAATGTCCGCCTCGTGCAGGGCAGCCACATCGTGGTGCCGCGCCTGTATGAGCACGACCGCGCCTATATCTTCCAGAACGCCGACGGGCGCATCATCTTCGCCATCCCCTATGAGAATGACTTCACGCTGATCGGCACCACCGACCGCGACTATGGCAGCACGCCGGGCAAGCCGGTCGCCAGCGCCGAGGAGATCGCCTATCTGTGCGCGGCGGCGAGCGAGTATTTCAAGGCGCCGGTCACGCCCGACCAGGTGGTGTGGACCTATTCCGGCGTGCGCCCGCTCTATGACGACGGTGCCTCCAAGGCGCAGGAGGCGACGCGCGACTACGTGCTCGAACTCGACGACGTGGACGGCCGGGTGCCGGTGCTCTCGGTCTTCGGCGGCAAGATCACCACCTATCGCCGCCTCGCCGAGCACGCCGTGCAGAAGCTCGCCCCCTATCTGCCGGCCGCCGGCAAGGCGTCCTGGACCGGCACCGCGCCGCTGCCCGGCGGCGATTTCGCGGTGACCGACCAGCCGCGCGTGGTCGCCCAGCTGCTGCGCGCGCATCCCTGGCTCGACGAGCGGCTCGCACGCCGCCTCGTCATCGCCTACGGCACCCGGGCGATGCGCATCCTCGACGGCGCCCGCTCGGCCGGCGACCTCGGCCGCGTCTTCGGCGCCGATCTCACCGAGGCCGAGGTGCGCTATCTGATGCGCGAGGAATGGGCGCGCACCGCCGAGGACGTGCTGTGGCGCCGCTCCAAGCTCGGCCTGCGCTTCACCGCGCCGGAAACCGCCGCGCTCGATGCCTTCATGTCGGAGATCGCGCCACACCGCGCCGCACCGGCGCCGCTGCAGGGAGCCGCGCGATGACCCTCGAACTCGATCGCGTCAGCCGCACCGTCGCCGGTGTCCCCTACATACGCGACATCTCGCTGCGGCTGGAGCGGGGCAGCCTCAACGTGCTGCTCGGCGCCACGCTGGCCGGCAAGACCAGCCTGATGCGGCTGATGGCCGGCCTCGACGCGCCGACCTCCGGGCGCGTCCTCGTCGACGGGCGCGACGTCACCGGCGTGCCGGTGAAGAAGCGCAGCGTCGCCATGGTCTACCAGCAGTTCATCAACTACCCCTCGCTGACCGTCTACGAGAACATCGCCTCGCCGCTGCGCGTGCAGGGGCTGCTGAAGTCCGAGATCGCGGCGCGCGTCGCCGAGGCGGCGCGGCTGCTCAAGCTGGAGCCCTATCTGGCGCGCACCCCGCTCGCCCTCTCCGGCGGCCAGCAGCAGCGCACCGCCATCGCCCGCGCGCTGGTCAAGCGCGCCGATCTGGTGCTGCTCGACGAGCCGCTGGCCAATCTCGACTACAAGCTGCGCGAGGAATTGCGCGAGGAACTGCCGCGCATCTTCGCCTCCACCGGCGCCGTCTTCGTCTATGCGACGACCGAGCCGACCGAGGCGCTGCTGCTCGGCGGCAGCACCGCCTGCCTGATGGAGGGCCGGCTCACCCAGTTCGGCCCGACCGCCGAGGTCTATCGCCGTCCCGGCGACCTCGCCACCGCCCGCGTCTTCTCCGATCCGCCGCTCAACGCGCTGCGCGCCACCAAATCCGGCCACACCGTGCTGCTGGAGAACGGCTCCGTGCTGCCGGCGAGTGGCGTGCTGTTCGGCGTGCCGGACGGCTCGTACACGGTCGGCGTGCGCGCCCATCACCTGGAGGTGGAGGACGTCGCCAGCGCCGAGCGCCATCCCGGCGCCGACCGGCTGATCCGCCTCGGCGCCACCGTCGCCGTGACCGAAGTGACGGGCTCGGAGAGCTTCCTGCACATGGACATGGGCGAGGAGCGCCTGACCGCGCTGGTGCCCGGCGTGCGGCGCGTCGAGCCCGGCGCGACGGTCGAGGTGCTGATCGATCCGGACCATATCCTGCTGTTCGACGCCGCCGGCCAACGGGCCGGACGCGTCCTGGACGCGGCGGCGTGAGGAGCAGACCATGGCCAGCATCACACTCGACGGTCTCGCCCACGCCTACCGCCCCGATCCGCGCGGTCCGCAGGACTATGCGCTGAAGGAGATCAACCATGTCTGGCGGCAGGGCGGCGCCTATGCGCTGCTCGGCCCCTCGGGCTGCGGCAAGACCACGCTGCTCAACATCATCTCCGGCCTCGTGGTGCCCACGCGCGGGCGCATCCTGTTCGACGGGCACGACGTCACCCGCCTGCCGACCGAGGCGCGCAACATCGCGCAGGTGTTCCAGTTCCCTGTTGTCTACGACACCATGACGGTGCGCGAGAACCTCGCCTTCCCGCTTAAGAACCGGCACCTGCCGCGCGAGACCATCGCCCGCCGCGTCGAGGAGATCGCCTCCCGGCTCGACATGAGCGCGGTGCTCGACCGCAAGGCCTCGAACCTCACCGCCGACGCCAAGCAGAAGATCTCGCTCGGGCGCGGGCTGGTGCGCGAGGATGTCGCCGCCATCCTGTTCGACGAGCCGCTGACCGTCATCGACCCGCATCTGAAATGGCAGCTGCGCTCGACGCTGAAGGAACTGCACCGCTCGCTCGACCTGACCATGATCTACGTCACCCACGACCAGACCGAGGCGCTGACCTTCGCCGACACGGTGGTGGTCATGCATGACGGCGCCGTGGTGCAGACCGGCACGCCCGAGGAACTGTTCGAGCGCCCTGCGCACACCTTCGTCGGCCACTTCATCGGCTCGCCCGGCATGAACGTGCTGCCGGCCACGGTCGAGGGCCGCACCGCCCATGTCGGCGGCGTCGGCATCGACCTCATCCGCTCCTATCCCACGCTGCCGGCCGGCGAGAAGGTCGAGCTCGGCGTGCGGCCGGAATTCGCCACGCTGGCGCCGGCGGGCAGCGGCGTGCCGGTAAAGGTGCGGCGGGTCGACGATATCGGCCGCGCCCGCATCGCCCGCATCGAGATCGGCGGCCACCCCGCCGCGGCGCTGATGCCGGAGACGCTTTCGCTCAATGGCGACGAGGCGGGCCTGACGCTCGACGCCCGCCAGATCCACATCTATTCCGGCGGCGTGCTGGTCGCCGGCGAGGGAGCCGCCTGATGGAAAAGCCCCTCAACAACCGCGCCTGGCTGCTCGTCGCCCCGGTGTTCCTGATCGTCGCCTTCTCGGCCATCGTGCCGATCATGACGGTGGTGAACTATTCGGTTCAGGACACCTTCGGCAACAACCAGTTCTTCTGGAACGGGCTCGGCTGGTTCCAGGAACTGCTGGACCCCACGACCGAGCTTGGCGGGCGCTTCTTCGACGCGCTGTGGCGCAACCTGCTGTTCTCGGCGATCATCCTCGCCATCGAGGTGCCGCTCGGCATTCTCGTGGCGCTGTCCATGCCGCGCGAGGGCTGGAAGGTCGCCGCCACGCTGGTGATCATGGCGCTGCCACTGCTGATCCCGTGGAACGTGGTCGGCACCATCTGGCAGGTCTTCGCCCGCGCCGATATCGGCCTCGCCGGCTGGGCCATCAACGCGCTCGGCATCGACTACAACTACACCGGCGACTCGCTGGCGGCCTGGATCACCATCGTGGTGATGGATGTGTGGCACTGGACCAGCCTCGTCGCGCTGCTGTGCTATGCCGGCCTCAAGTCGATCCCCGACGCCTATTACCAGGCCGCGCGCATCGACGGCGCCTCGCGCTGGGCGGTGTTCACCACCATCCAGCTGCCGAAGATGAAGCGCGTGCTGCTGATCGCGGTACTGCTGCGCTTCATGGACAGCTTCATGATCTACACCGAGCCCTTCGTCCTCACCGGCGGCGGCCCCGGCAACGCCACCACCTTCCTGTCCATCGACCTCGTGAAGCTCGCGCTCGGCCAGTTCGATCTCGGCAAGGCGGCGGCGATGAGCCTCGTCTACAACCTCATCGTGCTGGCCCTGTGCTGGGTCTTCTACACGGTGATGACCAATACCGGCTCCGAGCGCCAGCAGGTGGAGACGCAGCCATGAGCACCTCCGCCAACCGCGCCTCGCGCTCCGGCGCCATCGTGATGACGGTCTATCTCGTCTTCCTGCTGTTGCCGATCTACTGGCTCGTGAACATGAGCCTGAAGACCAATTTCGAGATCAATTCCGGCGTCACCCTCTGGCCGCAGGCGATCACCTTCGAGCACTACATCAAGATCTTCACCGATTCGAGCTGGTACTCGGGCTACATCAACTCGCTGTCCTATGTGGTGCTGAACACCATCATCTCGATCTCGCTGGCGCTGCCGGCGGCCTATGCCTTCTCGCGCTACCGCTTCGTCGGCGAGAAACACCTGTTCTTCTGGCTGCTGTCGAACCGCATGGCGCCGCCGGCGGTGTTCGCCCTGCCCTTCTTCAACCTGTATTCCGCCATCGGCCTGTTCGACACGCCGTGGGCAGTGGCGCTGGCGCACTGCCTGTTCAACGTGCCGCTGGCGGTGTGGATCCTGGAGGGCTTCATGTCCGGCGTGCCGCGCGAGATCGACGAGACGGCGGCCATCGACGGCTATTCCTTCCCGCACTTCTTCCTGAAGATCTTCATGCCGCTGATCGCCTCGGGCGTCGGCGTGGCGGCCTTCTTCTGCTTCATGTTCTCGTGGGTGGAGCTGCTGCTGGCGCGCACGCTCACCGCCACCAACGCCAAGCCGATCGCCGTCACCATGACCCGTACCGTCTCGGCCGCCGGCATGGACTGGGGCCTTCTCGCCGCCGCCGGCGTGCTCACCATCATTCCCGGCGCGCTCGTCATCTGGTTCGTGCGCAACTACATCGCCAAGGGCTTTGCCCTTGGCCGGGTGTGAGGGAGGACGCGATGGAAGACACCACTTCGCGCCTTTCCGAGAACCTCGCCTGGATGGCGTGGACCTGGCAGACCGGGCTGTTCTTCGTCGTCATAGCCGGGTTGCTGCTGTTCTTCACCCTGGTGGCGCTGTGGCGGCCCGAGCGGGCCCGCGTCGGCGTGCTCGGCATTCCCACCACGCGCGGCGACCGGCTGTTCATCACGCTGCTCGGCAGCGCCTTCATCAATCTCGCCTGGCTCGGCCTGGTGGGACCCGATCTCGGCTGGGCGCTCGCGCTCTGCCTTGTCTACGCACTGGCGGTGTTCCGCCTCGTGTGAATGCGCCTAAGCGGTAGCAAGCCGCGCGATTCTGGAAAGAAACGGGAGGAAAGACCCATGTCCAAATCACTGAGTCGAGGCCGGCTCATGCTGGCCGCCAGCGCCGCGGCGCTGATCGCCTTCGCCGCGCCGGCGCGTGCCGACGAGGCCGCCGCCAAGAAGTGGATCGACAGCGAATTCCAGCCTTCCACGCTCTCCAAGGAAGAGCAGATGAAGGAGATGGAGTGGTTCATCAAGGCGGCCGAGCCCTTCAAGGGCATGGAGATCAACGTCGTCTCCGAGACCATCACCACCCATGAATACGAGGCGAAGGTCCTGGCCAAGGCCTTCTCCGAGATCACCGGGATCAAGCTCACCCACGACCTCATCCAGGAGGGCGACGTGGTGGAGAAGATCCAGACCCAGATGCAGTCGGGCAAGAACATCTACGACGCGTGGGTGAACGACTCCGACCTCATCGGCACCCATTTCCGCTACAAGCAGGCCGTGCCGCTGACCGACTGGATGGTCGGCGAGGGCAAGGACGTCACACTGCCGACGCTCGACCTCGGCGACTTCATCGGCATCTCCTTCACCACCGCCCCGGACGGCAAGCTCTACCAGCTGCCCGACCAGCAGTTCGCCAACCTCTACTGGTTCCGCTACGACTGGTTCGCCAACCCGGACTACAAGGCCCGCTTCAAGGCCAAGTACGGCTACGATCTCGGCGTGCCGGTGAACTGGTCGGCCTATGAGGACATCGCCGAATTCTTCACCAACGACGTGAAGGAAATCGACGGCGTCAAGGTCTATGGCAACATGGACTACGGCAAGAAGGACCCCTCGCTCGGCTGGCGCTTCACCGATGCGTGGCTCTCCATGGCCGGCAACGGCGACCGCGGCCTGCCCAACGGCAAGCCGGTCGACGAGTGGGGCGTGCGCATGGAAGGCTGCCGCCCGACCGGCTCCTCCGTCGAGCGCGGCGGCGACACCAACGGCCCGGCGGCCGTCTACTCGATCACCAAGTACATCGAGTGGCTGAAGAAATACACGCCCGCCGCCGCCAACGGCATGACCTTCTCCGAAGCCGGCCCGGTGCCCGCCCAGGGCAACATCGCCCAGCAGATGTTCTGGTACACCGCCTTCACCGCCGACATGGTGAAGCCCGGCCTGCCGGTCATGAACGCCGACGGCACCCCGAAGTGGCGCATGGCTCCCTCGCCGAAGGGCGCCTACTGGAAGGAGGGCATGAAGCTCGGCTACCAGGACGTCGGCTCGTGGACCCTGCTGAAGTCGACCCCGGTCGAGCGCCGCAAGGCGGCCTGGCTCTACGCCCAGTTCGTCACCTCGAAGTCCGTCTCGCTGAAGAAGAGCCATGTCGGCCTCACCTTCATCCGCGAGAGCGACATCTGGGACAAGAGCTTCACCGAGCGCGCGCCCAAGCTCGGCGGTCTCGTCGAGTTCTACCGCTCGCCGGCCCGCGTCCAGTGGTCGCCCACCGGCGTGAACATCCCGGACTACCCCAAGCTGGCGCAGCTCTGGTGGCAGAACATCGGCGACGCCTCCTCGGGCGCCAAGACCCCGCAGGCGGCCATGGACTCCCTCGCCGCCGCGCAGGACTCGGTGCTGGAGCGTCTCGAGCGTTCCGGCGTGCAGGGTGACTGCGGCCCGAAGCTCAACGCCAAGCACCCGATGGACTACTGGGTGAAGATGGCCAAGGAGAACGGCAACCTCGCCCCGCAGCCCAAGCTCGCCAACGAGAAGCCGAAGGGCGAGACCATCGACTACGACACCCTGATCGGCAGCTGGCCGGCGACCCCGCCGAAGAAGAACTGAGGCCCGCCGCGATCTCCGCACCGGGGCTCGCAGACCGGCCCCGGCACTTCGTCCCGGAGGCGCACGCGCCGTCCGGGACGCTCTTCTCCCTCCGCCCCCGCCCGTGCCGGCCGGGGGCGGCCGCAAATGCCGGACGTCGTCCCGGACATGGTGTAATGCCGTGCCGGGACGACCACTTTGCGCGGAGTGCAACGTGACCAGCTATCTTCTCGCCATCGACCAGGGCACCACCTCCTCGCGCGCCATCCTGTTCCGGCCCGACACCACCATCGCGGCGCAGGCGCAGCAGGAATTCCCGCAGCACTTCCCCGCCTCCGGCTGGGTCGAGCACGAGGCGGAGGACCTGTGGCGCACCACGCTCGCCACCTGCCGCGCGGTGATCAAGGAGGCCGGCCTGCGCGCCGCCGACATCGCCGCCATCGGCATCACCAACCAGCGCGAGACCACCGTCGTCTGGGACCGCAAGACCGGCGCCGCCATCCACCGCGCCATCGTCTGGCAGGACCGGCGCACCGCCGATCTGTGCGCCCGCCTGCGCGCGGAAGGCCATGAGCCGCTGGTGCGCGAGCGCACCGGGCTGATCCTCGACCCCTATTTCTCCGGCACCAAGATCGGCTGGATCCTCGACGAGGTGCCCGGCGCGCGCGCCCGCGCCGAGCGTGGCGAACTCGCCTTCGGCACCGTCGATTCCTGGCTGCTGTGGAAGCTGACCGGCGGGCAGGTGCACGCCACCGACGCCACCAACGCCGCCCGCACGCTGCTGTTCAACATCCATACCGGCGCATGGGACGACGAATTGCTCGCCCTGCTGCGGGTGCCGCGCTCGCTGCTGCCGGAGGTGCGCGACTGCGCCGCCGATTTCGGCACCACGCTGCCCGGCCTGTTCGACGGCGCCATCGCCATTGGCGGCATCGCCGGCGACCAGCAGGCCGCCACCGTGGGACAGGCCTGCTTCCAGCCGGGCATGATCAAGTCGACCTACGGCACCGGCTGCTTCGCCCTGCTCAACACCGGCCACACCGCCGTCGCCTCGCAGAACCGGCTGTTGACCACCATCGCCTACCAGATCGGCGGCAAGCGCAGCTATGCGCTGGAAGGCTCGATCTTCGTCGCCGGCGCGGCGGTGCAGTGGCTGCGCGACGGGCTCGGCATCATCAAGAACTCGGCCGAGAGCGAAGCGCTGGCGGACGCCGCCGATCCTGGCCAGCAGGTCTACCTCGTGCCGGCCTTCGTCGGCCTCGGCGCCCCGCACTGGAACCCCGACGTGCGCGGGGCGATGTTCGGCCTCACCCGCAATTCCGGGCCGGCCGAGTTCGCCCTCGCGGCGCTGGAGAGCGTCTGCTACCAGACCGCCGACCTGATCGACGCCATGAACGCCGACTGGGCCCGCTCGGGCGGCGGCCGCCACGGCACCCCGGTGCTGCGCGTCGACGGCGGCATGGTGGCCTCGAACTTCGCCATGCAGCGCCTTGCCGACCTGCTCGCCGCGCCGGTGGACCGGCCGGTGATCCGCGAGACCACGGCGCTCGGCGCCGCCTATCTCGCCGGGCTGCATGCCGGCATCATGCCCGCCCCCGGCCGCTTCGCCGATTCCTGGCGGCTGGACCGGCGCTTCGACCCCTCCATGCCGGCGGAGACCCGCGCCACCAAGCTCGCCGGCTGGCGCGACGCGGTGCGCCGCCTGACCATGCCGTGACGGTGGGGCGGAGCAAGGCGCGGCGCGACGTCGGCGCTAGCTCTCCACCCGGCGGCAATGCTGCGACAGGCAGCGCACCAGCAGTTCCGCCGAAGGGATCGGCTTCTTGCGCGGAAAGGCGATCTGGAAGCGGTCGTCGAAGGTGAAGCGGTCGGGCGCCAGCGCCCGCAATTCGCCGCGCGCCACCCATTGCGCGGCGAAATGGGCGGGCAGGAAGGCCAGATGCGCGCCGGAACTGACCAGCAGCGCCGTGCCCTCCATATGCGCCGCCACCGCCGCCCAGCGGAAGGGAATGCCGCAGATCGGCCCCTCGCTCATATAGGAGCGCCCGGCGAAGGGCTGGGCCGCCAGCAGGGCGGGCGTCAGCTCCGCGTCCGGCACCGCGAACAGCGGATGGCCCCGCCCGCAATAGAGCCGCTGCTCCTCGTCGAACAGGTCGACCGTCTCGACCGGGCCGGAATAGTCCTGCGCCGGGCTGAGCACCACGTGATAGCGCCCGCTCATCACCCCGCGCGCCAGCTCCTGCGGCGCGGCGATGTCGATCTCCAGATGCACGCGCGGCGCGGCGCGGGCGAACTCGGCCAGCGCCGCCGCCAGCCCGATAGTGGCGTTGGAGTACATCGCGTCGACCGTGCCGAAATGCAGCACGCCGGCGAGATCGCCGCGCACGGCCGCCACCGCGCCCTGAAAGCTCTCGATCGAGCCGAACAGGTCCAGCATGGCGGAATGGACCTGCCGCCCCGCTTCGGTGAGGAAGAAGCCGCTGCGCCCGCGCTCGCACAGCCGCACGCCGAGGCGCTGCTCCAGCAGCTTCATATGGGCGCTGATCGTCGCCTGGCTCATGCCGAGCGCGCCCTGCGCCGCCGAGAAGCCGTTATGGCGCACGACCAGCTGGAAGATGCGCAGCAGGCGCAGATCGAGATCCAGAAGGGCGACGCGACGTTCCATACATCGAGGATGACCGATGTGAACGTTGGATCAAGATGATTTTTCGATGCGTCCGCTGCCGCTAGTCTCCTCGGTAATCGAAATCGGGAACAGCGGCATGTCGGCTCATGGTTATGACAAGGGCAGGCTCAACCTGCCCTTCGTTGGCATCTCCACCTTCGGCAAGAACCCCTACCAGCCGGACTGGGACGCCATCGACGCCGATGTCGCCGTGCTCGGCGCGCCCTTCGACTTCGGCACGCAATGGCGCGCCGGCACCCGCTTCGGGCCACGCGCCATCCGCGAGGCCTCGACGCTGTTCTCCTTCGGCCATGGCGGCGCCTATGACCATGAGGACGACGTCACCTACCTGCCGGCCGACAAGGTGCGCATCCTCGACATTGGCGACGCCGACATCGTGCACACCGACACGCTCACCAGCCACGCCAACATCGCCTATGGCGTGCGCAAGATCCTCGCCGCCGGCGCGCTGCCGGTGGTGCTCGGCGGCGACCATTCGATCAACATTCCCTGCGTCGAGGCCTTCGCCGAGGATTGCGCGAAGAATGGCCCGATCCACATCGTGCAGCTCGACGCGCACCTCGATTTCGTCGACGAGCGCCACGGCGTGCGCTACGGCCACGGCAACCCGATGCGCCGCGCCGCCGAGAAGCCCTATGTCACCGGGCTGAGCCAGCTCGGCATCCGCAACGTCTCCTCCACCGCCCGCGAGGGCTACGAGGCGGCCCGCGCCATGGGCTCGGACATCCTCTCGGTGCGGCAGATCCGCAAGCTCGGCATCGAGGCGACGCTGGCCCGCATCCCGGCCGGCGCGCGCTATTACGTCACCATCGACATTGACGGCTTCGACCCCTCCATCGCCCCGGGCACCGGCACGCCGAGCCATGGCGGCTTCACCTATTACGAGGGGCTGGAACTGCTCGACGGGCTGACCAAGCGCGGCACCGTGGTCGGCATCGACCTGGTGGAAGTCGCGCCCGACTACGACCACACCGGCACCACGGCGATCCTCGCCGCGCAGCTTCTGCTGAACTTCATCGGCCGGGTGATGCACCAGCGGCAGGCGGGGGTCTGAGATGGGCCGCCTGCGCTTCGACTTCTCGGGCGAGAACGTGCTCGTCACCGGCGCCAGCCGGGGCATCGGCCGCGCCATCGCGGAAGGCTTCGCGGGCGCCGGCGCGCTTGTGCACATCCTCGCCGACGATCCGGCGGTGACGGACACCGCCGCCGCCATCGCCGCCGCGACCGGCGCCGAATGCCGGCCGATCGTCTGCGACATCACCGATCCGGCGGCCGTCGAGGCGGCGCTCACCGGCATCGGCCCGCTCGACGTGCTCGTCAACAATGCGGGACTCGAGCGCATCACCCCGCTGCTCGACGGGCGGCCGGAGACCGACGACATTTTCCGCCGCATCGTCGACATCAATGTCGTCGGCACCTGGAACGTGACGCGGCGGGCGGCGGCGCTGATGGGCGAGGGCGGGCGCATCGTGCTCACCGCCTCGATCTGGAGCCGCACGGCGGTCGGCGAGTTCTCCGCCTATGTCGCCTCCAAGCATGCCACGCTCGGCTTCACCCGCTCCATCGCCCATGAGCTCGGCCCGCGCGGCATCCGCGTGAACGCGGTTTGCCCGGGCTGGGTGCGCACCGAGGCGGCGATGCGCTCGCTGGCCGACATGGCGCGGCGCACCGGGCGGCCCGAGCAGGAACTGCTCGACGAGATCGTCGGCGCGCAGGTGCTGCCGGGCCTGCTGGAGCCCGCCGACATCGCCCCGCTCTATCTCTTCCTCGCCTCCGACGGCGCCCGCGACATCACCGGGCAGGCCTTCACGCTCGACCGCGGCGAGGTGATGGCATGAACGCGCTCGCCGGACGCAACGTCCTCGTCACCGGCGCCCGGCGCGGCATCGGCGCCGCCTGCGCCCGCGCCTTCGCGCAGGCCGGCGCGCGGGTCGCCGCCGCCGACATCGCCGCGCCCGACGAGACAATCGCGAGCCTCGGCCCGGGCGGGCATCTCGGCCTTGTCTGCGACGTCGCCGACGAGGCGTTGGTGGAGGCGATGTTCGCCGCTCTGACGGAGGAGTTCGGCACGCTGGACGTGCTGGTGCACTGCGCCGGCGTCATCCACGAGGCGCCGCTGCTGGAGACGCCGGTCGAAGCCTTCGACCGGGTGATCGCCATCAATCTGCGCGGCAGCTTCCTCGTCGGCCGCGCCGCCATCGCGATGATGGCCGGGCGCGGCGGGCGGGTGATCCTGACCGCCTCCGACCTCGCCTATCTCGGGCGCGAGACCTTCTCGCCCTATGTCGCCTCCAAGCACGCCGTGCTGGGGCTGACCCGCTCCTGGGCGCGCGAGTTCGCGCCCGGAATCCTCGTCAACGCGCTCTGCCCCGGCCCCATCGACACCGAGATGCTTGGGGCCGCCAGCATGAGCGCGGAATGGCGCGCCCGCGAGCTTGCCATCCCGCTCGCCCGCTTCGGGCGGCCGGAGGAGGTGGCGGCGATGGCGGTGGTTCTTGCCGGTCCCGCCGGGGATTACGTCACCGGGCAGGGCATCGGCGTCAATGGCGGGAGTGTCATGCCATGATCCGCAACCCGATCCCCTGGCCGAACGGGGCGCGCTGCGCCGCCTGCATCACCTTCGACATGGACGCCGACAGCCTCGTCCACATCGCCCACCCGCAGGACGGCCATTCGCGCGTCGCCGCCATCTCCATGCTGCGCTACGGCCCGCAGGTGGCGGTGCCGCGCATCGTCGACAGCTACCGGGCGCTGGGGCTGAAGCAGACCTTCTTCATCCCCGCCTGGTGCATCGAGCAATACCCGCAGGCGGTGGAGACCATACTCGCCGGCGGGCACGAGATCGCCCATCACGGCTTCCTGCACGAGCACCCGCGCGAACTGGACGCGGCGGCGGAGGCGCACTGGCTTGATCGCGGCATCGAGGTGATCGTACGCGCCACCGGCCAGCGCCCGCGCGGCTGGCGCGCCCCGCTCTACAATTTCTCGCACCGCTCGGCCGATCTGCTGATCGAGCGCGGCTTCCTCTACGACGCCTCGCTGATGGGCGACGACCAGCCCTATCTGCTGGAGACCGACACGGGCGGGCTGGTGGAGCTGCCCTCGCACTGGGGCCTCGACGACTGGCCGCAATATGTCCAGTCCTCCGACCTCGACTACATGATGCCCATCCGCGCGCCGCGCGAGGGCTTCGAGGCCTTCCGGCAGGAATTCGAGGCCGCCTACGCCTATGGCGGGCTGTGGGTTCCGGTCGTGCACCCCTTCGCCTCGGGCCGGCTGGCCCGCTGGCGCCTCTACCACGCCTTTCTCGAGGACGTGCTCCAGCGCGGCGACGTGTGGTTCGCGCCGATGGAGGAGATCGCCCGCCATGTGCGGACGGTGAGCGCGGACGGCTCCTGGGCCGCCCGTGTCGATCGCCTGCCCTACTACACGGAGCCCGTACGGGTCCGCTGAGACGCAAGCGGCGGCACCAAAGCACGCCGCGCAACGAACGATCCTAGGGAGACCACCATGGAAGACCAGGCTCTGGCGTGGGAGCGCGAGCTCGAACGCCGCATCCGCATCTATGACCAGCTCGAGGCCGGCGGCCACTGGCCCGGCCGCCTTTCCGCCGTCGACTACTGGGCGATGGCCGGGCTCACGCTCGCGCTCAGCGTCGGCTTCTGGATGTGGGGGCACTGAGATGAGCACGACCAAGGACGATTACCGCCTGGCCGCCGAGCGCGGCGACGCTCCCCTGCTGCCGGGCGAGCGGCTGTGGGGCTTCTGGGAGTTCACCTACGCCAATTCGGCGCTGGCCATCGCCACCTGGGCGTTCCTGATCGGGGGCGCGGTCGGGCTGTTCGTCGGCCCGCGCGAGGGCATCGCCGCCATCGTCATCGGCAACATCATCGGCGTGTCCATCACCGCGCTCGCGACCTGCGTGGCGACCGGGCGCTACGGCGTCGAGCAGTTCGTGTTCCTGCGCTCGATGTTCGGCGCCAACGGCGCCCGGCTGGTCTACGTGCTGGCGGTGGTGTTCCTCACCATGGGCTGGCTCGCCGTGCTCGGCATCATGTTCGGCCGCTCCATCGACGGGCTGCAGACGCTGGTGAGCGGAGGCGACCCCACCGTGCCGGCCTCGCCGCTCAAGATCGTCATCGCCGCCTGCGGTGCCATACTGCTCACCTGGTTCGTGGTGGCCAAGGGCCCGACCTCGATCCGCTTCTTCAACATGATCATCGCCCCCGCTCTGGTGGTGCTGATGTTCGTGATGATGGCGCTGATCCTGTCGCAGCATTCCTTCGCCGAGATCCTCGACATGAAGCCGCTGGCCCCGCCCTTCGAGGACGGCACCGCCAACTTCATCATCGCCATCGAGGTGAACATCGCCGCCGGCATGTCGTGGTGGCCCTATCTCGGCAACCTCGCCCGCCTGACCCGCAACGAGCGGGTGGCGACGTGGCCGAACTTCGTCGGCGTGTTCGGCGCCGCCGTGCTCGGCGAGATCGTCGGGCTGATGGCCGCCGTGGCGCTCGGCAATGCCGACCCGACCATCTGGATGGCGCAGATCGGCGGCCTCGTCATCGGCGTCGTGGCGCTCGGCTTCGTCGCCTTCGCCAACGTCACCTCCATGGCCAACATCCTCTACACCTCGCTGATCGGCCTGCGTCAGGTCGGCACGGCGGGCGTGCGGGCGGTCCGCTGGGAGACGCTGACCTTCCTGTTCTGCGTCGCCCCGCTGGCGCTGGTGATGTTCGCGCCCGGCATCTATGACGGCTTCTTCAAGTTCCTGGTCTGGACCTCGGCGCTCAACAGCGCGCTCGCCGGCATCGGCATCGCCGACTACTTCATCCTGCGCCGGCAGCAGATCGACCTGCGCGCCCTGTTCGCCCGCCCGCAGGATTCCGCCTACCGCTTCTGGCACGGCTTCAACCCGATCGGCCTGTTCGCCCTGGCGGTCGGCTTCCTCGTCTATGTCGGCGTGTTCAACCCGCTGTCGCTGGAGCACACCTCGCTGTTCGTCCTGCTGACGGCGTCCATCCCCTCCTGCCTGGCGGCCGGCCTGTGCCACTGGGGCCTGACGGCCGCCTTCGCCCGCCGGCTGGGATGGGGGGCCTATGGCGAGCGCCCGGCCGTGTCCGCCGCGCCGGCCGCGCAGCTCTGACGGAGACCGAGATGAGCGAAGAATTCGACTATATCGTCGTCGGTGCCGGGTCGGCCGGGTGCGTCCTCGCCGCCCGGCTGACCGAGGACCCCGCCGTGAAGGTGCTGGTGCTGGAATTCGGCGGCAGCGACCGCAGCATCTTCATCCAGATGCCCTCGGCGCTGTCTATCCCGATGAACGGCACCAAGTACAACTGGCGCTACGAGACGGCGCCGGAGCCGGGCCTCGACGGGCGCCGCGTGCACTGCCCGCGCGGCAAGGTGCTCGGCGGCTCCTCCTCCATCAACGGCCTCGTCTACATGCGCGGCCATGCCCGCGACTTCGACGAGTGGGAGGGGCTGGGCGCGCGCGGCTGGGGCTACCGCAACTGCCTGCCCTATTTCCGCAAGGCCGAGAGCTTCGCCTTCGGCGCCGACGAATATCGCGGCACGGGCGGGCCGCTCGCCGTCAACAACGGCAACCGCATGGCCAACCCGCTCTACCGCGCCTTCGTCGATGCCGGACGCGATGCCGGCTACATAACGACCGAGGATCCGAACGGCTACATGCAGGAGGGCTTCGGCCCCATGCACATGACGGTGAAGGACGGCGTGCGCTGGTCGGCGGCCAATGCCTATCTGCGCCCCGTGCTGTCGCGCCCGAACCTCAAGGTCGTCACCCACGCCATGACGCGGCGGGTGCTGGTCGAGGCCGGCCGCGCCACCGGGGTGGAGTATCTCGTCGGCGACACGGCGCGCACCGCCAGGGCGCGCCGCGAGGTGATCGTCTCGGCCGGGCCGATCGGCTCGCCGCACCTGCTCCAGCGCTCGGGCATCGGCCCGGGCGCGGTGCTGCGCGCCGCCGGCATCGAGGTGCTGGCCGACGTGCCGGGCGTCGGCGAGAATCTTCAGGACCATTCCGAGATCTACATCCAGTACGCCTGCAAGCAGCCCATTACCCTCAACGGACGTATGGGTCCGCTCAGCAAGCTGCGCATCGGGCTCGAATGGATCCTGTTCAAGCGCGGCCTGGGCGTGACCAACCATTTCGAATCGGGTGGCTTCATCCGCTCGGACGCCTCGGTCGGCTGGCCCGACATCCAGTTCCATTTCCTGCCCGCCGCCATGCGCTATGACGGCAAGCAGCCGCTCAAGGGCCATGGCTTCATGGTTCTGACCGGCCCCAACAAGCCCAGGAGTCGGGGCCATGTGCGCGCCCGCTCGGCCGACCCGCGCGAGCATCCGGAGATCCTGTTCAACTATCTCGACCGCGAGGAGGACCGCGAGGGCTTCCGCCGCTGCGTGCGGCTCACCCGCGAGATCGTCGCCCAGCCGGCGATGGACCCGTTCCGCGCGGAGGAGATCGCCCCGGGCGCCGATGTGAGGAGCGACGACGAGATCGACGCCTTCGTGCGCCAGACCATGGAGAGCACCTATCACCCCTGCGGAAGCTGCCGCATGGGCGAGGACGCGATGGCGGCGGTGGACAGCGAACTGCGCGTGCGCGGCATCGCCGGGCTGCGGGTGGTGGATTCCTCGGTGTTCCCGAGCGAGCCCAACGCCAATCTCAACGCGCCCACCATCATGCTGGCCGAGCGCGCGGCGGACCTCATCCTCGGCCGTCCGCTGCTGCCGGCCTCCAACGCCGCGATCGGCCTCGCGCCGGGCTGGGAGAGCAGCCAGCGCAGCGGCCGGCCCGCGCGCCCGGTGCTCGGCGGCGCGCTCTGAACCGCTCGGCGCCGGAACGGGCGGGTTCGGCCGAACCCGCCTATTTCGGCCGCCGCCGCGTGGCCAGCACGTTGCGGATCGAGAAGGAGGAGTGGATGCGCAGCACGCCGGGCAGCGTCGACAATATGTCGGTGTGGATGCGCTCGAATTCGGCGGCGTTCTCTACCTCGACCCGCAGCAGATAGTCCGAACCGCCGGTCATCAAATAGCACTCCTGGATTTCCGGGTGCCGGCGCACCGCCGTCTCGAAGCGGGCGAGATAGTCCTCGGTCTGCCGCTCCAGCGTGATGTTGATGATCACCGCCATCGCCGCGTCGCGCCCCGAATGGTCGACCAGCGCGGTATAGCCGCGAATGACGCCGCTATGCTCCATCAGCTTGATGCGGCGCAGGCAGGTCGAGGCCGACAGCCCGACCTCCTCGGCGATCTTCGCCGTGCTCATGCGCGCGTCGAGGCGCAGCAGGCGCAGGATGTTGCGGTCGGTTGCGTCGAGCGCGCTCATGACGGCTTCCTTCAAAAGATCGACGAATCTTGCATAGAAACGTATTCGTTGAAAATCCGATGCGCGAATCGACCGCCCTTTGCGCGATTCCTGCATTATCATCGACACCCGTTCGAGTGATGGTCCAGCGGCGGATGCGGGCGATGTTCGGTGAAATCTCGGAGCAGCTTCTGGCGAGCGACACGGCGCCGGGCATCCTGACCGTCGACCTCCGGGCGCTTGTCGCCAATTACCGCGCCCTCGCCGCCCGCGTCGCCCCGGCGAGGGTCGCCGGCGTGGTCAAGGCCGACGCCTACGGGCTGGGCGCGGCCCGCGTCGCGCCGGCGCTGGAAGCGGCCGGCTGCCGCGATTTCTTCGTCGCCCAGCTTTCCGAGGCGCTGGCGCTAAAGCCCCGGCTCGACGCGGACAGCCGCCTCTATGTCCTCAGCGGCCTGCAGCCCGGCGCGGAACCGGCCTGCGCGCACGCCGGCATCGTGCCGGTGCTGAACAGCCTCGAGCAGATCGCCGCCTGGTCGCGGCTTGCCCGCGCGCGGGGTGAAGAACTGCCGGCGCTGCTCCAGTTCGACACCGGCATGTCGCGCTTCGGCCTGTCGGCGCCGGAGGCCGCGACCCTTTCCGCCGAACCCTCGCGGCTCGACGGTGTGCGCCTCCTGCATGTGATGAGCCATCTCGCCTGCGCCGACGAGCCCGGCGCCGGGCTGAACGGCGAGCAGCTCGCGGCGATGCGGCGCCTGTCCGCCGCCTTCCCCGGCGTGCCGGTCAGCTTCGCCAATTCCGGCGGCGTGTTCCTCGGGCCGGATTATCACGGCGCGCTGGTGCGCCCGGGCATCGCGCTCTATGGCGGCGCGCCGACCGCCGGCACGGCCAACCCGATGGCGCCGGTGGTCCGGCTCGACGTGCGGGTGGTGCAGGTCCGCACCGTGCCGGCCGGTGCCCGCGTCGGCTATGGCGGCGCGCATGTGACCTCGGGCGAACGCCGCCTCGCCACCACGGCCGCCGGCTATGCCGACGGGCTGCCGCGCGCCCTGAGCGACCGCGGCGCCGCCTATTGGGGCGCCACCCGCCTGCCGATCGCCGGGCGCGTCTCGATGGACAGCCTGACCCTCGACGTGACCGCGCTGCCGCCCGGCACGCTCAAGCCCGGCGCGCTGGTGGAGATGATCGGCGCGCACCAGACGCTCGACGCTCTCGCCGCCGACGCCGGCACCATCGCCTATGAAATCCTCACCGGCCTCGGCACGCGCTATCATCGCGTCTACCGCTGAGCCGCCCGCGCGAGTTTGCCCATGAAGATCGTCGTTCTCGGTGCCGGGGTGATCGGCGTCACCTCGGCCTATTACCTCGCCCGCGCCGGCCATGAGGTGGTGGTGCTCGACCGCCAGCCCGGCCCGGCGCTGGAGACCAGCTACGCCAATGCCGGCGAGGTCTCGCCGGGCTATTCCTCGCCCTGGGCGGCGCCGGGCATTCCGGTGAAGGCGCTCAAATGGCTGTTCATGACGCACGCGCCGCTGGTGCTGCACCCGAGGGCCGACTTCGCCACACTGCGCTGGATGGCGGCCATGCTCGCCAATTGCACAAGCGCGCGCTACGCGGTGAAC
Source organism: Ancylobacter sp. TS-1 (assembly GCF_009223885.1). Taxonomy (NCBI): domain Bacteria; kingdom Pseudomonadati; phylum Pseudomonadota; class Alphaproteobacteria; order Hyphomicrobiales; family Xanthobacteraceae; genus Ancylobacter; species Ancylobacter sp. TS-1. Next base: position 3,033,557 of record NZ_CP045144.1, on the reverse strand, counting down.
AAGGGCCGCATGGTGCGCATCGCCGAGTACAGCCGCGAATGCCTGATCGCGCTGCGCGAGGAGACCGGCATCGCCTATGACGAGCGCATGCAGGGCACGTTGCAGGTGTTCCGCACCCAGAAGCAGCTCGACTCCATCGGCAAGGACATCGAGGTGCTGGCCGCCGACGGCGTGCCCTTCGAGGTGCTGGACCGGGCCGGCTGCGTCGCCGCCGAGCCGGGCCTCGCCGCCTCCGCCGACCATATCGTCGGCGGCCTGCGCCTGCCGATGGACGAGACAGGCGACTGCTTCAAGTTCACCACTGCGCTCGCCGCCCTCGCGGCGGAGATCGGCGTCTCCTTCCGCTACGGGACCGGCATACGCCGGCTGAAGGCGGAGGCCGGCCGCATCGCCGGCGTCGAGACCGATTCCGGCGATGTCGCCGCAGACGCCTATGTCGTCGCGCTCGGCAGCTATGCGCCGGCCCTGCTGGCCCCGCTCGGCCTGTCGCTGCCGGTCTACCCGGTGAAGGGCTACTCGCTCACCGTGCCGATCGTCGACGCGGCCCGCGCGCCGGTCTCCACCGTGATGGACGAGACCTACAAGGTCGCCATCACCCGGCTGGGCGAGTGCATCCGCGTCGGCGGGCTGGCCGAGATCGCCGGCTTCAATCTCGACCTGCCGGCGGCCCGGCGCGCCACGCTGGAGCATTCGGCGCGCGACCTGTTCGGCGCCGCCGGTAACTGGGAGCAGGCGCAGTTCTGGACCGGCCTCAGGCCGATGACGCCGGACGGCACCCCCGTCATCGGCCCGACGCGCTACACCAACCTGTTCCTGAACGGCGGCCACGGCACGCTGGGCTGGACCATGTCCTGCGGCTCGGCGCGCGTGCTGGCCGACCTCGTGAGCGGGCACCGCCCCGCCATCGCCGCCGAAGACCTTGCCATCGCCCGCTACGCCTGAAGTTGCAGCGGGTCGGCCTCCACAACTTTGCAGTCGAACGACCTGAAATCGCACTTGCGCGGCCGGGGCGACCTGCGCGAAATGGCTGTGCCATGATCGCACCCGAAGCATATGTCCCCGGCAGCAGCGACGTCCTGCTGGTGGTCGACATCCAGCACGATTTCTGTCCGGGCGGCGCGCTCGCCGTGCCGAGAGGCGACGAGGTCATTTCGGCGGTCAACGCCCTCGCCCGCCACTTCCCCCATGTGGTGCTGACGCAGGACTGGCACCCGTCCGGGCACCTGTCCTTCGCCTCCTCGCATCCCGGCGCGCGGCCCTACGAGACCGTCGACGTAGATTACGGCGCCCAGATCCTGTGGCCGGACCATTGCGTGCAGGGCACGCGCGGCGCCGCCTTCCGCCCGGAACTCGACGTGCCGCATGCCGAGCTGGTGCTGCGCAAGGGCTATCATCGCGGGATCGATTCCTACTCGGCCTTCTACGAGAACGACCGCCGCACCCCGACCGGCCTCGCCAGCTATCTGCGCGAGCGCGGCATCCGGCGCGTCTTCATGGCCGGGCTCGCCTTCGATTTCTGCGTGCGGTTCTCGGCGGAGGATGCCCGGCGCATCGGCTTCGACGTGGTGGTGTTCGACGATGCCTGCCGCGCCATCGATGTCGGCGGCTCGGCCGCAGCCACCTATGAGCAGTTCCAGGCGCTCGGCATCGCCTGCCATCCCTCGGCCTGCGTCACCGACGCGGCCGCGCAGCGCTGAGGGCGGCCGCGCCGTCTGCCGGCACATTGCATCCTTTTCCCGCTCCGGCGGTTCTTCTCCATAGGTACGCGCGGGACGCCACCCGCCCGAGCACCGTATCGACCTAGTGGCGCTCGCCTGGCTCGGGCGCGACGACTACGATGCCGGCGACTGGCCCGATGTGCGCGAGGAGGCGGCGCAGGCACACAACGGCCGCACCGCCGCCTATCTGCTCGGCCTGCCCCTGCTCGGCGACTTCCTGGAGGAGGGGCTGTCGCTGCTCGGCTATTCCTGCGAGGAATACGAGATCGGGCGGCTGTGAGCCCCCGCGCATGAGCTTTCCCCAATGAACCTTGCCTGATGGGTCATGTCCTCGTCGTCGGCAGCGTCAATGTCGACCGCATCCTGCGCCTTGCCGCGCCGCTGGGCGGGGGTGGGCGCGTCAGCGTCGTCGGCACCGAACTGCGCTGCGGAGGCGGGGGCTTCGCCACCGGCGCGGCGCTGCTGGCGCTCGGCCACCGGGTGAGCCTCGTCGCCACGCTGGCGGGCGACGAGGCCGGACGGGCCTGCCGGGCCGTGCTGGAGCGGCTCGGCTTCGACCTGCGCCATCTCGTCGCCAGCGAAACGCCGACCGTGCCGCTGGAGATCTTCGTCGATCCCCTGGGCGAGCGCACCATCGTGGCGCCGGCGACGAGCGAGGCGCGCCGCCTCACCGCCCTGCCGGCCATCGCCGCCGACCTCGCCTATGTCAATGTCCGCCGGGCCGACCCCGGCGTGCTGGAGGACCTCGCCCACCGCGCCCGCGTCGTCGCGCAGGTGCCGCTGGAGGCGGGCGAGCGGCGGCCGGCCGAGGTGCTGATCGCCTCCGCCTCCGACCATGCCTTCGCGCTCGGTGCGGGCGCCTTCGATCACGCGCGCCGGATCGGCGGGCCGGGGCTCAAAGCGCTGGTGGCGACCGACGGGCCCCGTCCGGTCCGGCTCTGCGAGGCTGGCGGAAACAGCGCCGTCGCGCTCGCCCCGACCGATCCGCCGGAGGATACCGCCCCCGACGCGCCGCGCGACAGCACCGGCGCCGGCGACGTCTTCGCCGCCGGCTTCATCGATGGCTGCCTGCGCGGGAGCGCCTATGCCGCCTGCGTGCGGCGCGGCAGCGAGACCGCCGCGCGCTTCCTCGCCGACCGCGACGCCTTCTGGCGCGATGCCGGGCTGGCGCTGGAAATGCGGCTAGCCACCCCTCGCCCGGCGTAAGGCGCGCGGCCGCGCCGAAAACTCACACGCGCGGATGGCTGTGCAGGCCGCCGGCCACCAGCTTGTCCCAGATCTCCTCCGCCGTGTCGGCGAACTGGAACTGCGTGCAGTCCTGCTCGCTCACCATGCCGGCGTCGATCATCGCCTGGAAATTGATGACCGAGCGCCAATAGGCCTCGTCGAACAGCACGATGCCGACCGGCGGCGCCTTGCCGGTGATGCGCAGGTTGAGGATCTCGAACAGCTCGTCCAGCGTGCCGAAGCCACCGGGGAACACCACCAGCGCGTTGGCGCGCATGGCCAGGTGCATCTTGCGCATCGCGAAATAGTGGAAGCGGAAAGTGAGCTGGGGCGTCGTGTAGGGGTTGGGCGCCTGCTCGTGCGGCAGGGAGATGTTGAAGCCGATGCTCGGCGCGGCCACCTCGAAGGCACCGCGATTGGCGGCCTCCATCAGGCCCGGCCCGCCGCCGGTGGCGATCACGTTGTCGCGGAAGCCGCCATCGGCGAGGTCGAGCGCGCCGCCGCGCTCGGAGGCGATCCGTCCGAAGGCGCGCGCCTGCTCGTAGAGCAAGGGCTGGCGGCCCGGCCCGTCCTCGCGCACCCGGGCCGAGCCGAACACCACGACGGTCGAGCGGATGCGCCAGCGCCGCAGCTCTTCCTCGGCCTTGGCGTATTCCAGCAGGAAGCGCACGCCGCGCATGGAATCGCCGAGGATGAAGTCGCGGTCGTCGGCCGGCAGCCGGTAGCTCGGATGGGCGAGCCGGCTATGGGCCGGCCGCGTGCGGTTCGCCTCGTCCTGATAGCTCACGTCGCCGTCTTTCCTTCCGTCCTTGCCCGCCACCGGCTCAATCCTCCGACGCGTCGAGTTCGTCGAGCCAGACGCGCGCCTGCGCGTCCGAGGGCGCGCGCCAGTCGCCGCGCGGCGACAGCGAGCCGCCGGCGGTGATCTTCGGCCCGTTCGGCAGCGCCGAGCGCTTGAACTGGTTGGCGAAGAACCGCTTGAGGAACACCCGCAGCCAGTGGCGGATCTCGGCGCGCGAATAGGCCCGGCGGTCCTCGGCCGGGGTGTTGGCCGGCCAGCTTCCGCGCGCGGCCTCGCCCCAGGCCCGCTCGGCGAGGAAGGCGATGCGCGAGGGGCGGAAGCCGTGGCGCGTCAGGTAGTAGAGATTGAAGTCCTGCAGCGCGTAGGGGCCAACAATCTGCTGGGTCGACTGAATGGTGGCGCCCTCATGGGCCGGCACCAGCTCCGGCGAGATTTCCGTCGCCAGCACCGCCTCCAGCACCGCGACGGTGGCCGGCGAGACATCGCCCGAGGCGGCGACGAAGCGGATCAGGTGCTGGATCAGCGTCTTCGGCACCGAGGCGTTGACGTTGTAGTGGGACATGTGGTCGCCCACGCCATAGGTGCACCAGCCGAGCCCAAGCTCGGAGAGGTCGCCGGTGCCGACCACCAGCCCGCCGCGCTGGTTGGCGAGGCGGAACAGGTAGTCGGTGCGCAGCCCCGCCTGCACGTTCTCGAAGGTCACATCGTAGACCGGCTCGCCCGCCGCGAAGGGATGGCTAAGATCGGCCAGCATCTGGCGCGCCGCCGGGCGGATGTCGATCTCGCCGGGCGTGGCGCCCAGCGCCGCGATCAGTGCCAGAGCGTTGGCGCGGGTCGCGTCCGAGGTGGCGAAGCCCGGCAGGGTGTAGGCGAGAATGTCGGTGCGCGGGCGCCCGATCAGGTCCATGGCGCGGGCCGCCACGATCAGCGCCTGCGTCGAATCGAGGCCGCCGGAGACGCCGATCACCGCATGGCGCAGCCCGGTGGTGACGAGCCGCTGGGCAAGGCCCTGCACCTGGATGTTGTAGGCCTCGTAGCATTCCTCGGCGAGGCGCGAGGCGTCCGCCGGCACATAGGGGAAACGCTCGATCAGGCGCTCCAGCGCCACCGGCGCCGCCGGCCGCTCCAGCGCGAAGGAGACCGTGCGGAAGCCGTCCACCTCGCCGCCGCCCTCGGCGCGCGCGCAGTCGCCGAAGGTGTTGGTGCGCAGCCGCTCCTGCCGCAGGCGCTCGAGGTCGACATCGGCGGCGGTCAGCGTCGGACCCTCGGGGAAGCGCGCGCTCTCGGCCAGCGCCTCGCCATTCTCGAAAATCGCCGCCTGCCCGTCCCAGGCGAGGTCTGTGGTGGATTCGCCCGGCCCGGCGGCGGCATATGCATAGGCGGCTATACACCGTGCCGAATGGCTGGCGCAGAGCAGCCGGCGGTGGCGGGCCTTGCCGATGGTGATGTTGCTGGCGGAGAGGTTGAGCAGCAGCTCGGCCCCGGCCAGCGCTGCCCGGGTCGAGGGCGGCAGCGGCACCCAGATGTCCTCGCAGATCTCGACATGGAAGGTGACGCCGACCTCGCCCTGCGCGCGGAACAGCAGGTCGTCGCCGAACGGCGCCTGCCGGCCGGCGACGGCAATCGTGCCGCGCGTGCCGATGCCGGGCGCGAAATGCCGGCGCTCGTAGAATTCGCGGTAATTGGGCAGGTAGCTCTTGGGCACCACGCCCAGCACCTCGCCGCGATGGATCACCAGCGCCGTGTTGAAGAGCTGGCCGGCCCGGCGCAGCGGCGCGCCGACCACCAGTACGGGGTGGAGCGCGCGCGAGGCCTCGACGATCTGCCCGATCGCCGTCTCCACCCGGTCGAGCAGCGCGTCCTGCAGCAGCAGGTCGTCGATGGCGTAGGAGGACAGGCCAAGCTCGGGAAACAGCAGCACGGCGGCGCCGCGCCGGTCGCCCTCGCGCGCCAGCTCCAGATGCGCCTCGACCGCGAAGGCGGGATCGGCGACACGGCCGCGCGGCACGCAGGCGCCCACGCGCAGGAAGCCGTGGCGGTAAAGGCAGTCTGTGTCGGCCATCCCATCCTCGCAGGCACCGGGGCGCCCGCCGGAGGGGCGCGCGAACCGGCGCGATATTTACCCGCCGGGCGCCGCGTGGAAAGCCGCGCGCGCGGCGGGCGTGCGTTTCCTGCGCTTTTGGTGAACCGACGGGGGCTGGCGGCGCGCGGCACTTGTGCATCGGTACCGGCGATACCGAAAACCGCTTGACAAAGGCGCGGCTTCACGCAAGCCTAAGAAAAGAGCGGCGGGCAAAGATGCCCAATGTCGCGGCAATCTCGGTGAACATTTCCAACGACAGTGTCTCTTTCGGGCGCTGCGGGTTGGTGGCAACGACGCCCACGGTCGAGAGACCGGCGGGCGTTTTTTGTTTTGGTCGGAACAGATGACGTCGAAGCACTACCGCATCGGAGTGATGTTCTCCACCACCGGCCCGTACAGCGTGGTGGCGCGCTCCATGCTGAACGGCGCGCTGCTGGCGGTGGCCGAGCAGCCGGCGGGCGTCGTCATCGAGCCGGTCGTGGTCAATCCGGGCGGCGATCTGGCGAGCTACGCGGCGCAGAGCCGCGATCTGCTGAACGCCGGCATCCGCCACGTGGTCGGCTGCTACACCTCCTCCAGCCGCAAGGAGGTGATCCCCTGCTTCGAGAAGCACGACGCGCTGCTCTGGTACCCCTCCCATTACGAGGGCTTCGAGAGTTCCAACAACGTCATCTACACCGGCGCCTCGCCGAACCAGCACGTGCTTCCGCTGGTCGATCACATGCTCGCCAATGTCGGATCGAGCGCCTTCTGCGTCGGCTCGAACTATATCTGGGCGTGGGAGAACACCCGCATCTTCCGCGAGGCGATGATGGCGCGCGGCGCCCGCGTGCTCGCCGAGCGCTACGTGCCGGTCGGCGACACAGAGCTTGAGCAGGTGGTCGAGGCGATCATCGAGGCGCGGCCCGCCTTCGTGTTCAACAACCTGATCGGCACCAGCAACTACGCCTTCTTCCGCGCCTTCCGCACCGCCTGCCTCAAGCGCGGCATCGACCAGCCCCGCATCATCCCGGTGGCAAGCTGCACGCTGTCCGAGCCGGAGCTGGAGGAGATCGGCGCGCAGGCGGTCGACGGGCATCTGAGCTCCAGCGTCTATTTCTCCTCGCTCGGCTCGCCCGCCAACGGCGCCTTCACCCGCTCCTATCGCGACACCTTCCCGGAAGGTCCCTCGACCTCGGCCGATGCGGAAGCCTCCTACATCGCGATGAAGCTGCTGCTGCTCGCCCTCGCCGAGACCGGCACTGACGACGTCGAGGCAGTCAAGGCGGCGGTCACGCGCCAGCGCCTCGCCGCCCCGCAGGGCGACGTGCATATCGACCCGCAAACCCTGCATGCCTATCTGACGCCACGAATTGGCGTTTCAAACGCGTCCGCGCGCTTCGACATCCTCGTCGAGGCGCCGGGCCCGGTCCGTCCCGACCCCTATCTCGTCCAGTCGTCGCCGCGCTATGCGGTCGCTTCCCGCAACTCTTCACTGAGAGTGGTAAAGTGATGGCTCCTCGACTGCTCCAGAATTTCAATGGCGGCCGGGCGTATATCGTCACGTCCAGTCTCACGGCCGTGGAATCGCTGCAGACCACGCTGGGCAAGCTCGGCGTCACCTCGCACTGCCCGCCGCTGGTGGACGGGCGCGCCGATCTCGACATCGGCGCCATGCAGGTCGAGCGCGACATCCTCTTCATCGACGGCGACCTCGACAATCCGGTCGCCCTCGACATCGACGCCGGCTCGCGTCAGCCGCCGGTGCCGATCATCGGCCTGGTCGGCGTGGAAGCGCCGAGCCGGCTCAAGCAGCTGGTGAATCTCGGCGCCACGGCCTTCCTGCGCAAGCCCGTGCAGGGCGCGGCCGTCTACACCGCCCTGTTCCTCGGCATCAACCAGTTCCTGTTGCGCGGCGACCTGCGGGCGCGGCTCGACGACATGGATCGCCGCCGGCGCGGCCGCCGCGCGGTGGTGAAGGCCATCATCGCCCGAATGAACGACACGGGCGTCGATGACGACGAAGCCTATGAATGGCTTCGGCGCGAAAGCATGCGCTCGCGGCTGGTCCTCGAGGACTACTGCGAGGCTTTCATGAAGACGAGGGCCGCCGCCCTCGAAAAACCGGGGCAACGTCTCCCCGAGAGCCGCAGCGCGGAAACAAGATAACCTTTCACAGGAGAATAAAATGACTGGGAAGACCATGCGGGGGCTGCGCGCCGCGGCCCTCACGGGGACGCTTTTGCTCAGCGTCGCCCATGCTTACGCCGCCGACCCGATCAAGCTCGGCGTGCTCGAGGACCAGTCCGGCGACTTCGCCGCCGCGACCATCGGCAAGGTGCACGCCATCCAGCTCGCCGCCGAGGAGATCAACAAGGCCGGCGGCATCATGGGCCGCCCGCTGGAGCTGGTGATCTACGACACCCAGTCCGACAACACCCGCTACCAGGAATTCATGCGCCGCGTGCTCCAGCGCGACAAGGTGGACGCCGTGTTCGCCGGCTTCTCCTCGGCCTCCCGCGAGGCCTACCGCCCGATCGTCAACCAGTTCGACGGACTGGCCTTCTACAACAACCAGTATGAAGGCGGCGTCTGCGACGCCAACATGATCGTCACCGGCGCGGTGCCCGAGCAGCAGTTCTCGACCCTCATCCCGTGGATGATGGAGAAGTACGGCAAGAAGGTCTACACGCTCGCCGCCGACTACAATTTCGGCCAGATCTCGGCCGAGTGGGTGCGCAACATCGTCAAGGAGCACGGCGGCGAGATGGTCGGCGAGGACTTCATCCCGCTCGGCGTGTCGCAGTTCTCCCAGAACATCCAGAACATCCAGAAGGCCAAGCCGGACTTCGTGGTGACGCTGCTGGTCGGCACCGCCCAGGCCTCCTATTACGAGCAGGCCGCCTCCGCCAATGTGAACCTGCCGATGGCCTCCTCGGTCAATGTCGGCCAGGGCTACGAGCACAAGCGCTTCAAGCCGCCATCGCTCAAGGACATGTACGTCACCACCAACTACATCGAGGAAATCGACAGCCCGGCCTCGAAGGCGTTCTTCGCCAAGTTCAAGGCGAAGTTCCCGGATGAGCCCTACGTCAACCAGGAAGCCGAGAACTCCTACCTCGCCGTCTATCTCTACAAGCAGATGATCGAGCGCGCGAAGTCGACCAAGCGCGACGACCTGCGCAAGGAAATCGCCAAGGGCGACGTCTGCATGGACGCCCCCGAGGGCAAGGTCTGCCTCGACCCCAAGAGCCAGCACATGTCCCACACCATCTATCTGGCGAAGGTCGGCGAGGATCACTCGATCTCCTTCCCGAAGGTCTGGGAAGACATCAAGCCGTACTGGCTGGGCGAGGCCGGCTGCGACCTGACCAAGAGCGACCCGAGCGCGCAGTACACGCCCTCGAACCCGCCGCCGAAGAACTGAGCGGTCGATCTCTCCCTCTCCCCCACGGGGAGAGGGTTGGGGTGAGGGGGTAGCACGCTCAGCACCCCGTCCTGGCCCCTCACCGACCCGCTGCGCGGGCCACCTCTCCCCATCGGGGAGAGGCAATAGAGTGCCCATCCCCTCACGGATGCCGCCCCGTTCCCTTCGGCGGCATCCGCAAGCATCGCCCCGGCTGTGCCCCCCCTAGCCTGAGCCGGGGCGATCGCCTTTCCCGCCCGCCGCCGACGGACCGACCGGCGGCGCGCCCCTTCGACGTCGAGAACTCACGAGGCCCCGCCGCACATGGATGTCGGAACCTTCCTCTTCTCCGCGCTCTACCAGTTCGGCGACGCCTTCGCCTTCCTGGTCCTGTCCGCCTGCGGCCTCGCCGTCATCTTCGGCATGATGGGGGTGATCAACCTCGCCCATGGCGAGTTCATCATGTGCGGCGCCTATGTCACCGTCTCGGCCGCCCATGCCGGGGTGCCGCTGCCCTTCGCCATCGCCATCGGCGCGCTGGTCTCCGGGCTTGTCGGCGCGGTGGTGGAGGTGCTGGTGATCCGCCATCTCTACGAGAGACCGCTCGACACCATCGTCGCCACATGGGGCCTCAGCCTGATCGGCACACAGGGCACGCTGATCCTGCTCGGCTCCACCATGGCGGGCGTGGGCACGCCCTTCGGCAGCTTCACGGTCGGCGACTATTCCTATTCGATCTACCGCCTCGTGCTGTTCACCATGGCAGTGGCGGTGCTGGCCGCGCTCTACGCGCTGTTCAACTGGACCCGCTTCGGCGTCATGGCCCGCGCCACCATCCAGGTGCCGCACATGGCCGCCGCGCTCGGCGTCGACACCCGCCTCGTCTACAGCCTGACCTTCGCCCTCGGCGCGGGGCTGGCCGGCCTCGCCGGCGGGCTCTACGCCCCCACCATGACGCTGGTGCCGACCATGGGTACCACCTTCATCATGGAAGCCTTCGTGACCGTGGTGGTCGGCGGCGCCGACGTCTTCCTCGGCACGGCGCCGGCGGCGGCGGTGCTCGCCGTGGTCAAGGCGACCATGACCTCCTGGTACGGCCAGCTCTTCGGCCAGATCGGCCTGCTGCTCGCCGTCATCGTCGTCATCCGGGTGCTGCCGCGCGGCATCTCCGGCTTCCTTCTGCGCGAGCGCGCCTGAAACGGGACAGGAAACACTTTCATGAACGCGCTCTCCCGTTTCTTCCGCCGCCTCGAAGGCCCGCAGACGCTGGGCCGCGGCCCGGCCTTCTGGGTCGGCTTCGTCCTCGTGCTGGCCGCCGCCTGCGCCTATCCGCAGTTCTCGGACGGCTACACGGTCGGCAACACGGTGTACTTCTTCACCTGGATCTTCATGGCGCTCGGCCTGTGCCTGATCTGGGGCTATGGCGGCTCGCTCAGCTTCGGCCAGACCGCCTTCTTCGGCATTGCCGGCTACAGCTACGGCATCCTCACCATCAATTTCGGCGCCGCCTACGGCTTCACCCTGGTGGCGCTGCTGCTGGCGGTGGCGGTCGGCGCGCTGTTCGCGGCACTGCTCGGCTACTTCCTGTTCTTCGGCCGCATCTCCGGCGTGTTCCTCGGCATCGTCACCCTGTCGGTGACGCTAGTGCTGGAGCGCTTCATGGCGCAGACCGCCGGTCCCGAATGGAAGATCGGCGCGGCGCGGCTGAACGGCTTCAACGGCATGAGCAACATGCCTCCGATCACCCTGCCCTGGCCCGGCGGCGACCTCGTGCTGTTCCCCGATGTCGAGCTTTATTATTTCGTGCTCGGCCTGCTGGTCGTCGTCTATCTCGGCCTGCGCATTCTGGTGAACTCGCCCTTCGGCAACATCCTCGTCGCCATCCGCGAGAACCCCGAGCGCGCCGAGATGCTCGGCTACGACATCCGCAAATACCAGCTCGGCGCCTTCGTCATCGGCGCGGCGCTGGCCGGCCTGTCGGGCGTGCTCTACACGAGCTGGGGCCAGTACATCACGCCCTCCTCCATGGGCATGACCGCCGCGGCGCTGCCCATCGTCTGGGTGGCGGTCGGCGGACGCTCCGACCTCACCACCACGCTGGTCGGCACCGTCACCGTGCTCGCCGTGTTCCAGGCGCTCACCATCCATGGCAGCCAGTACGCGCTGGTGGCGATGGGCGTGATGCTGGTGCTCACCGTGCTGCTGGCGCCCTCGGGCCTCATCTTCGCGCTCGCCCGGCTGATCGCCCGGCCCTTCTCCAAGCGTCAGTCGGGAGACGCCTGATGCCCCTCATCGAAACCCGCGCCCTCAACAAGCGTTTCGGCGGCCTGCACGTCACCAACAATGTCGACCTCGCGCTCGAGGCCGGCGAGGTGCACTGCCTGATCGGGCCAAACGGCGCCGGCAAGTCGACGCTGTTCCGCCTCATCCTCGGCGAGCATTCCCCCTCCAGCGGGGCGATCCTGTTCGCCGGCGAGGACATCACCGCCCTCAAGCCGTTCCAGCGCATCCGCCGCGGCATGAGCGTGAAATTTCAGGTGCCCGGCATCTTCAAGGCGCTGAGCGTGCGCCAGAACCTTGAGATCGCGATGCAGCACCACTACCCGCCGGCCTCGCTGGGCGAGGAGATCGACAAGCTGCTCGCCTTCCTCAACCTGTCCGCCGACGCGACGCGCCTCGCCGGCAACCTGTCGCACGGCCAGAAGCAGTGGCTGGAGATCGGCATGGCGATCAGCCTCAAGCCGCGCCTCCTGCTGCTCGACGAGCCGACCGCTGGCATGTCGCCGGAGGAGACCCACGCCACCGGCGAGATGGTCAAGCGCCTCAACGCCGAGGGCATGACCGTGCTCGCCGTCGAGCACGACATGGCCTTCGTGCGGCAGGTCGCCGACAAGGTGACGGTGCTGCATCTGGGCCGGGTGTTCGCGCAGGGCTCGATCGACGAGATCGTCGCCAATGAGGACGTCGCCGCCATCTATCTCGGCCAGACCACCGCGCACGAGACCGCTCACGAGGCGCCGGGAGGGCTCCATGCGTAAGGAAATCATGCTCTCCACCCTTGGCCTGCGGGCCGGCTATGGCGGCAAGCCGGTGCTGCAGGGGCTCGACCTCGAAGTGCGCGAGGGCGAGATCGTCGCCGTGATCGGGCGCAACGGCGTCGGCAAGTCGACGCTGATGAAAAGCCTGATCGGCCTCGTGCCGACGATGGAGGGTTCCATCGTCTACCGCGACAAGCCGGTCGAGCAGCTCACCGCCTTCCGCCGCGCCCGGCTCGGCATCGGCTACGTGCCGCAGGGCCGCGACGTGTTCCCGCGCCTTTCCGTCGGCGAAAACATCGCCGTCGGCGGCATGCGCAAGGGCGGCGTCAGCGACGCCGACCGCGAGCGCGTGCTGAGCTATTTCCCGATCCTCAAGGAGCGCTGGGGCCAGCGCGCCGGCACCATGTCGGGCGGCCAGCAGCAGCAGCTCGCCATCGGCCGGGTGCTGGTCGCCAACCCCTCGCTGGTGCTGCTCGACGAACCGTCCGAGGGCATCCAGCCCAACATCGTGCAGGACATCGCCCGCATCATGGTGCAGCTCAACAGGGATACCGGCGTCACCGTCGTCCTCGTTGAGCAGAACATCGACATGATCCGGGCGATGGCCCAGCGCTGCTACGTCATGGACAAGGGCCGCATCGTCGCCGAACTCGAGCGCGAGGCGCTCGCCGATGGCGAGGCCATGCGTCGCCATCTCGCCGTCTGACAGCCAGTATCCAAGGAGAAAATCATGTCCTGGCTCGAGAACTCCATCCTGGCTCGCAAAGGCCTCGCCAAGGGCAAGGCGGGCACCACCCACGAGATCACCGAAGCGGTGCAGGGCAAGTACCACTATGTCTACGGCCCCTATGTCGACCCGGTGATCCGCGTCGACCCGGGCGCGGTCGTCGCCGCCGAGACGCATGACGCCTTCGAGGGCGCCATCAAGCACGAGACCGACAACCCGCTCGAAATCCTCAACTTCCCCTATCTCAACCCGCAGAACGGGCCGATCTTCGTCAACGGGGCGGAGAAGGGCGACACGCTCGCGGTCTACATCAAGTCCATCGTCCCGCGCGGCGAGCAGCCCCGCGGCACCACGCTGATCATGCCGGAATTCGGCGGCCTCGTGCCGACCGGCGACACCGCCATGCTCAACGCGCCGCTGCCGATCAAGGTCAAGAAGCTGCATGTCGATGCCGAGACCGGCACCAAATGGAGCGACAAGATCACCCTGCCCTACGTGCCCTTCATCGGCACCATCGGCACCTCGCCGGAAATCGAGGCGATCACCTCGCTGCAACCGGACTATTACGGCGGCAACATGGACCTGCCGGATGTCGGCATGGATTCGGTGATCTACCTGCCGGTGAACACCAAGGGCGGCCTGCTCTATCTCGGCGACTGCCACGCCACCCAGGGCGACGGCGAACTGTGCGGCGTGGCGCTGGAGCACCCCACCGTCACCACCATCCAGATCGACCTGATCAAGGGCTGGACCATCCGCACGCCGCGGCTGGAGACCAAGGACTTCATCATGTCCATCGGCTCCACCCGGCCGATGGAGGACGCCGCCCGCATGGCCTATCGCGACCTCATCCGCTGGATGGCGGCCGATTACGGCTTCGACGAGATCGAGGCCTACATGCTGCTGACCCAGTGCGGCCGCGTGCGCCTCGGCAACATGGTGGACCCCAAATACACGATGGGCGCCTCCATCCTGAAGTCGTACCTCACGCCCTGAGCCGGGCAGCCCCCTCTCCCCGTGGGGGAGAGGGTCGGGGTGAGGGGCATCGACCGAGGCAACGCCGCCGCCCCTCACCGACCCGCTTCGCGGGCCACCTCTCCCCGTGGGGGAGAGGTCACGTGCGGCGGGCCACCGCTCTGCACAGCCTTCAGCCATTCCACAACGGCCCCCGCCCGACAGGGCGGGGCGCCGAACGCCCCCTGCTGCCCCGGAGAGAGCCGATGACCACCCCGCTCAAGGTCGCCGCCGTCCAGTTCGAGCCCACCATGTTCGAGAAGGAGCGCAACGTCGCCCGCCTGCTGGAGCTGGTCCACGAGGCCGCCGGCGCCGGCGCCAGGCTCATCGTCACGCCGGAAATGGGCACGACCGGCTATTGCTGGTTCGACCGCGCCGAGGTGGCGCCCTTCGTCGAGCCGATCCCCGGCCCGACCACCGACCGCTTCGCCGCCGCCGCCCGCGCGCTGGGCGTGCACATCGTCATCGGCATGCCCGAGGTCGATCCGCAGACGAACCTCTATTACAACGCCGCCGTGCTGATCGGCCCCGAGGGCATCGTCGGCACCCACCGCAAGACGCACCCCTACATCGCCGAGCCGAAATGGGCGACGCCGGGCGATCTCGGCCACAAGGTGTTCGACACCCCGGTCGGGCGCATCGCCCTGCTGGTGTGCATGGACATCCATTTCGTCGAGACCGCGCGCCTCGCCGGTCTCCAGGGCGCCGACATCATCTGCCACATCTCGAACTGGCTGGCCGAGCGCACGCCCGCGCCCTACTGGATCACGAGGGCGATGGAGAATGGCTGCTACCTCATCGAATCCAACCGCTGGGGTCTGGAGCGCACGGTGCAGTTCTCCGGCGGCAGCTGCGTCATCGGGCCGGACGGCGCTATCGAGGCGGTGATCGACTCCGGCGACGGCATCGCCCTCGCCGATATCGACCTGGAGCGCGCCCGCGCCCGCCGCGTGCTCGGCGAGGAGGTGTTCGCGCAGCGCCGGCCCGAACTCTACATGGAGCTGCCGATCGGCACCCATGCGTGGAACCCGCTCGACTTCTTCGGCCTCTATGGCCACCGCCCGCTGCCGCCCGGCCGGCGCTCGCGCGTCGCCGTCGCCCAGTTCGCCCCGGCGGGAGATGTCGCCGCCAACCTCGCCCGCATCGAGGAACTGGCGGCGCGCGCGGCGCGCGAGGAGGGCGCCGAGCTCGTCGTCTTCCCCGAGCGCGCGCTCACCGGCCTCGACGCGCCGGCCGCCGTGCTGATCGACGGGGAGGCGGTGGCCGGCCTGCTCGCCATCGCGGCACGGCACGGCGTGCACCTCGTCGCCGGCCTTGCCGAGAGCGAGGGCGGCACGCTCTACAACAGCGCCGTGCTGGTCGGCCCGCAGGGCGTGATCGGGCGCTACCGCAAGACCCATCTCGACGCCACCGACCACAATTGGGCGACGCCCGGCGACGACTGGGGCGTGTTCGACACCCGATTCGGCCGGATCGGCATGCTGATCGGCCACGACGCCGCCTTCCCCGAAGCCGGGCGCGTGCAGGCGCTGCGCGGCTGCGACCTCATCGTCTGCCCGGCGGCGCTGCGCGGCAGCTTCACCGCGCCGCATGCCGGCTCGCAAGTGGCGCAGAACTACCCGATCCCGACCGGCGCCGACCCGCATCACTGGCACCTGATGCGCGCCCGCGCCGGCGAGAACAACGTCTTCCTCGCCTTCGCCAACGTGCTCGACGAGGCCGCCGGCTATGCCGGCAAAAGCGGCGTGTTCGGCCCCGATACCTTCGAGTTCCCGCGCCGCGAGGTCATACTCGGCGCCGGCGAGGGCGTCGTCGCCACCGAAATCGACACCACCAACCTCGACACGCGCTACCCGACCAATGTGGTGCGGCGCAAGGATCTCGTGGTCATGCGCCTGCCCCACCACTACCAGCCGCTGGTCCGCTGAATCGAAACGGCCGCTTTCCGTCCGGCGGCGGCTGCCTCTATCATGGCGCCGCCGCGATGCGCGGCGGGGGAAGCGACGTGCGGGGCCGGCATCGGATCATATGGGGGAGCGCGGCGCTGGCCGTCGCGCTCATCGGCACGGCACCGGCGGCGCTCGCCGGCGACGCTTCCCCGCGCGACACCTCAGTCCGCCGCTGCACAGCCGAGGGCGCCGGCTTCTATTACATACCCGGCTCGGATACCTGCCTGCGGCTGGGCGGCTATCTCTGGACCGAAACCTATCTCAATTCCTACACCGACTATCCCGCCGGGAACGACAGGCTCTACTGGGTCGCGACCTATGGCTTCGAGATGGATGCACGCACGGCGACCGAATACGGCACGCTGCGCTCCTACATGGAGCTGCGCATGATCTGGCGCACGGCCGATCCCTTTTCGGGCGCGCCGTCGGAGCCCTTCTTCCAGCCCTGGGACATGCACATCGAGTTCAGCGGGCTCACCGCCGGCCTGACGCAATCCTTCTTCGACTTCTACGCCAACGCCAATGTGCTGGGCACCGACCCCGCCACCATCGGCGACCAGACCCAGCTTCCGCTGCTCGGCTACACCTGGTCGCTCGCCAATGGCTACACCGCCCGGCTGTCGATCGAGGATTCGGCGGTGCGCGATGTGGGGGTGCTGTCGGCGGACGCGACCGTGCCGAGCGACAGCTTCCGGCCGGCGACCCGGCTGCCCGATGTCGTCGGCACCTTCGGCCAGAACGCCGATTGGGGGCAGTTTCAGCTCTCCGGCGCGCTGCACCAGATCGCCGCCGGCGCGGGCAGCGACTCCGTCGTCGGCACCTCCAGCCATGAATGGGGCTATGCGCTGCAGGCCGGCGTGATGTTCAACCTGCCGCAGATCGCCACCGGCGACACGCTCTATCTCCAGGCCGCCTATGCGGACGGGGCGGTCTCCTATCT
Source organism: Ancylobacter sp. TS-1 (assembly GCF_009223885.1). Taxonomy (NCBI): domain Bacteria; kingdom Pseudomonadati; phylum Pseudomonadota; class Alphaproteobacteria; order Hyphomicrobiales; family Xanthobacteraceae; genus Ancylobacter; species Ancylobacter sp. TS-1. The sequence continues at coordinate 3,016,674 of NZ_CP045144.1, read as the reverse complement.
CGGGCTGATCGACCCGAGCGGCGACTTCACCGCCCCCGACGCCTTCGTGCGGGGCGATGGCAGCCTGGCGCGGACGCGCGGCTGGAGCGTGGTCGGGCAGTACCTGCACAACTGGAACGCCAACTGGAACTCGGCTATCTTCGGCGGCTACGGCACTTTCGACATCACCGACACGCTGGCCCGCGCGACCTATGGCGCCAGCGGCGTCGCCAACATCAATGCCGGCGCCAACCTGACCTGGACCCCGGTGGCGCCGCTCTCGATCACGCTGCAATACGACTACAATCTGTATCAGGCGCAGGACTGGCGCCCGACCGCCGACAGCCTGCCGGTCGCCTCGCAGCAGGCGCACCAGCTCATGCTGATGGTCGCCCGGACGTTCTGAGCGGAACCCTCGCCTTCGAGACAGGCGGGAGGCGTCAGGCGACGCCCATCTCGTCCAGCGCCATCGGCGATTCCGGCAGCACCTGCCCGCCATCGATCACCATGCCCTGCCCGGTGATGTAGCCGGCTTCCTCGCTGGCGAAGAACAGCGCGGCATTGGCGATGTCGAACACGCTGCCGAGCTTCTTCATCGGCACGCTGGCGGCGGTGGAGGCGATATAGGCCTCGCCCATGCCCTCCATGCCTTCGGTCAGGATGTTGCCCGGCATCACCGCGTTGACCGTGATGTTCCACGGCGCCAGCTCGATAGCGGCGGTGCGCATGAAGCCCATCTGCCCGGCCTTTGAGGCGCCGTAATGGGTCCAGCCGGGAAAGCCGGTGATTGGCCCGGTAATGGACGAGGTGATGACGATGCGGCCCTTCTTGGCCGCCTTCATCGCCGGCAGCACGGCGGAGACCGAGAGGAAGGTGCCCTTCAGGTTGGTGCCGATGACGTGGTCGAAATCCTCAACCGTCATCGCGCCGAGCTTGGCGGCAGGGAAGATGCCGGCATTGGCGCACAGCACGTCGATCGAGCCGTAGCGCTCCAGCGCCACGCTCGCCATCGCCTGCATGTCCTCGAGGCTGGTCACGTCGGCGGCGAAACCCGAGGCGTTGGGGCCGATCTCGGCCGCCACGGCCTGCGCCTCGTCCAGCTTGCGGCTGACCACCAGCACGTTCAGACCGGCATGACCGAAGCGCAGCGCAATGCCGCGCCCAATCCCCTTGCTGGCCCCGGTGACGATGACGGTCTTGCCTTCGAGCGACGTGAACATGGTGAGATCGTTCCTGGAAAGTTTGTTTTATCAATGATTTACCGGACACACAGCCGCCGGCGGACACCGATGTGCCGCCGGATTGGGCTGCCTTCCTTTTCATCACGTTGCGCTGCTAAATTGATGTTGTAAAGCCCAAATCAGACTGTTTAGGATCACACACAATCCAACATAAGTTCCACATCCGGAGACCTTCGGAGGTGGTCCTCCATGCGCGGCGACAACCCGGTCCGCGCCAACAATCCAGAGGGACTTCGACATGGCAGGCATTTCCAGAAGGTCGTTGCTCAAGGGCGTGGGCACGGGGCTCGGGGCGCTGGCCGCCGCCGGCCCGCTGATGAACGTCAACAAGGCGTTCGCGGCGCGCGAGAAGGAGCTGAACATCCTGTGCTGGGAGGGTTACAACTCCGCGCAGGTGCTCGACCCGTTCCGCTCCAAGACCGGCGCCACGGTGAAGGCCGAGAGCCTCACCAACGATCCCACCATGATCAACCGGCTGCGCGCCGGCGAGATCAACACATGGGATCTGATCAACGTGAACAACCCCTGGGCGCGCAAGGTCATGCTGCCCGAGAAGCTTATCAAGCCGCTGCCGAAGGCCGAGTTCGAGCCGTTCTTCGCCAAGATGATGCCGGAGTTCAAATGGCCCTATAAATGGGCGATGAGCGAAGATGGCTCCGAGCTGATCGGCATGGCCCAGCGCTTCGGGCCATACAGCTTCGTGGTCAATACCGACAAGATCTCCCGCAAGACCGCGGAAGACACCGGCTGGGACCTATTCAACGACCCCGCGCTGGCCGGCAAATACGGTATTCTCGAATCCGATGACTGGAACGTCTTCAACATCTTCATCATCGCCGGCATCGACCCGTTCAAGGTGCATACGCCGGAAGAGTTCGCCAAGTTCGAGGAGACCGCCAAGCGCGTCTTCAAGGGCGCCAAGCTGATCGGCGACATCGCCTCGATGAACCAGGCGCTGATCTCGGGCGAGATCGACCTGCACATGACCGGCGGAACCTATTCGGTCTCCCCCGCCCGCGCCGACGGCCACCCGAACCTGCGCGGCATCACCCCGCTCCGGGGCCCGCTGCCCGGCGGCAAGGGCGGCATCGCCTGGATCGAGATCACCTCGACGGTGAACAACCCGAACCTGTCGCCGCTGGCGCTCGACTTCCTGAAATATGTGCAGGCGCCCGACGTCGCCCACACCGTGGCCTTCGCCGAGGGCACGTTCAACCCGGTGGCGCAGATGGGCAACAAGGCCTGCTTCGACCTGTTCACCAAGGACGAGCTCGACGCCATCCAGTGGGACAGCCTGCAGGAAGAGATGGACCGCTCGGCCGAGTACGACATCGTGCCCGATTACGACAAGGCGCTCGACCTGATGAACGCCGCCAAGCGCATGCGGGGGTAAGGCGGGGATCGCCTGCGTCCTTCAACGCATCCTGCCCTCATGGCCGGGCTTGACCCGGCCACCCAGGGGCTACGCCGTGCGACGGCGGAAAATCTGGGTCCCCGGGTCAAGCCCGGGGATGGGGGGCGGATTGGAACGATCGACATCCTCGACCACCTGCGGCGACGATCCGCCGCCCCCGGCCCATGACGGAAGACCAGATGCTCCAGACCTCGCCGGCCGCCCCGCAGAGCGCCGACCTCCCGAAGCCGATCCTCCAGCTTGTGGGCGTGCGCAAGACCTTCGGCGGCTTCACCGCCGTGCAGGGCATCGACCTCGACGTGCGCGAAGGCGAGTTCCTCACCATTGTCGGCCCCTCCGGCTCGGGAAAGACCACGCTGCTGCGCATGCTCGCCGGCATGGACACGCCGAGCGAGGGCAACATCACCCTGCATGGCGAGCTGATCAACGACATCCCGCCGAACCGGCGCCCGACCTGCCTGGTCTTCCAGTCGCTCGCTTTGTTCCCGCACAAGAGCGTCGGCGAGAACATCGCCTTCGCGCTCAAGGTGAAGGGCGTGGGCGCCGCCGCCCGCAAGGCCCGCGCGCTGGAGCTGATGCGGGTGGTGCGGCTGCCGGAGGACTATTTCGACAAGAACGTCATGAAGTGCTCGGGCGGCGAGCGCCAGCGCGTCGCGCTCGCCCGCGCCTTCGCCTACGACCCCGAGGTGCTGTTCTTCGACGAGCCGCTCTCGGCGCTCGACTACAAGCTCAAGAAGGCGCTGGAGAAGGAGCTGAAGGACCTTCACCGCGAAACCGGAAAGACCTTCATCTACATCACCCACTCGCTGGAGGAGGCGATGGTGATGAGCGACCGCATCGGCGTCATGCGCGCCGGCCGGCTGGTGCAGATCGGCACGCCGGAGGAGATCTACGGCGCCCCGGTCGACCGCTTCGTGTCGGAATTCGTCGGCGACGTGAACACCGTCAAGGTGACGCGCGAGGTCGATGGCGCGTGGTCGGGCGTCGACGTTCCCGGCCGCTTCGTCCTGCGCCCGCCGCGCGACGGCGCCGCGCTGGACGAGACCTTCATCGTCGTGCGCCCCGAATTCATGCGCTTCCTCGCCCCCGGCGAGAGCGCCGACAACCGGCTGGAAGGCGTCGTCTACAACGAGTACTCGCTCGGCTCGCGCATCCAGTACCAGGTCCGCGTCGATACCGGCGGCGCCGGCGAAAAGGTGTTCCTCGTCGAATTGTCGCGCGCCCGCGCCCTGCCGCCCGGCCCCGACCGCCGCGTCACGCTCGGCTGGGACGCCGCCGACGCCTTCACGCTGGGGAGCTGAGCGATTGTCCGACATCGCCCTCGCCCCCGTCGCGGAATCGCCCGCCCAGATCCGCCACGCCCGCCGCCTGTCGGCCGGGGCGCGCTGCGCGATGCCCGTCGCCGTGCTGCTCGGTATCGGCTTCCTCGCCCCGCTGGTCGCGATCTTCGGCTACGCCTTCGCCACCCCGCGCAGCTTCGACGTGTTCCGCAGCTTCACGCTGGAGAACTTCGCCACGCTGTTCGACCCGGCCAACACGGTGTGGGTGTCGTTCGTCTGGTCCTGCGGGCTGGCGCTCACCACCGTCGCCATCCTCGCCGTGCTCGCCTACCCCATCGCCTATGGGCTGAACATGGTGTTCGGGCGCTGGTCGGCGTTCATCAGCGTGCTGTTCGTCTTTCCGCTCTTCGTGTCGGAGAATGTGCGGCTCTATGGCTGGGTGCTGTTCTACATCAAGAACGGCGTGCTCGACGGCACGCTGAAATGGCTCGGCCTGCCGGGCGGGCCGGAAGTGCTGTTCACCCCCGGCATCACGCTGTTCGGCATGGTCTACACCTACCTGCCCTTCATGCTGTTTCCGATGACGCTGGGCCTCGCCCTTGTGCCGCGCGACCTCGTGGACGCGGCGCGCGACCTCGGTGCCGGGCGGCTGTTCATCTGGCGCGAGATCGAGCTGCCGCTCGCCATGCCGGGTATCCTCATCGGCATGCTGCTCACCTTCGTGCTCGCCATCGGCGCCACGGCGGAGGCGAAGATCCTCGGCGGCCAGTCGATCATCGTCATCTCGCACGACATCGAGATCGCCTTCACCTATTCGCAGAACTGGCCGCTCGGCTCGGCGATGGCGGTGGTCGTCACCTTCTTCATCGCCGGGCTCACCTTGTTCGCCCTGTCGAAGCTCGACCTCGACCGCATGCTGGGGAGGCGCTGACATGACCGGCAAGCGCATGAGCGCCCTGATCTGGATCTGGACGCTGTTCGTCGTCGTGGCGATCTATCTGCCGATCCTGTGCGGCGCGCTGGCGAGCTTCAACAAGAGCCGCTATTTCGGCTTTCCCATCAAGGTCTACTCGACCGAGTGGTGGGCGAAGACGGTCGACTCGATCGAGATCGGCATGATCGTGAAGACCTCGATCAGCGTCGCCCTGCTGGTCACGCTCTTCTCGGTCGTCATCGCCACCTTCGGCGCGCTGGCCTTCGCCCGCTACGACTGGAAGGGCCGGCGGCTGTACCAGAAGCTCATCCTGCTGCCGATCTTCTTTCCCCAGCCGGTGCTCGGCCTCGCCATGCTGCTCGGCTTCAACGCGGTCGGCATCCAGACCAGCTGGATGACGGCGGTGTTCGCCCACATGGTGTGGATCGTGCCTGTCGTGACGCTGGTCATCGCCATTCAGGTCTACGGCTTCGATCCCTCGCTGGAGGAAGCCGCCTTCGACCTCGGCTGCTCGCGCCTTCAGGTGTTCCGGGAGGTGACGCTGCCGCTACTGTGGCCGGGAATCTGGTCGGGCATGCTGTTCGCCTTCCTGCTCTCCTGGAGCAACTTCCCGCTCTCGCTCTACACGACGGGCGCCGACTCGACGATTCCCGAATGGCTCTACGCCAAGATGGTCGCCGGCTACACGCCGATGGTGCCGGCGCTCGGCACCATGGCGACGCTCGGCGCCGCGGCGCTGCTGCTCACCGGCGGGCTCGTCGGCATGCTGGTCCGCCGGCGGGCCGCGGCATGAGCGCGGACGACACACTGCCCGCCGGCGAGCGGCGCCGCCCCCGCCTCGACAAGGCGGCGCGGCAAGACCGCATCCTCGCCGAGATGCGCGCCTCGGCGACGCTGCGCGTGGGCGATCTCGCCGCCGAGCTGGACGTCTCCACCGAAACGATCCGGCGCGACCTGTTCGACCTTCAGGAGAAGGGCCTGCTCAGCCGCACCTATGGCGGCGCGGTGCGCCCCTTCGCCTCCGAGCCCTCGGTGACGGAGCGCCACCGGCTGATGGTGGCCGAGCGCGAGGCCATCGCCGCCGCCACGGTGGCCTTCATCAAGCCGCAGGAGGTGATCGCCATCGGCGCCGGCGCCACCACCACCCATGTCGCCCGGCGCATGGCCGCCGAGTGCCACGACCTCACGGTGATCACCCATTCCTTCTCGGTGGCGACCGTCGTCTCCGCCAACCCGACCATCGACGTCATCATGTGCCCGGGCAGCTACAACGCCCGCGAGGGCATGATGGTGGGGGTCGAGACCGTCGACTTCCTGCAGAACTACAACGTCAACCGCACCATTCTCGGCATTTCCGGCATCACCACGGACGGGCTCGCCGACGCCGAGGCCCCCGCCGCCTGGGTCTACAAGGCGATGATGAACCGTGCCGCCGAAACCATCGTGGTGTCCGACCACAAGAAGTTCGGCGTCCAGTCGCTCGCCATCTGGGCGCGCATCCCCGACATCCAGCGGCTCGTCGTCGACGCGGCGCCGGGCGGCACCCTCGCGCGGGCGCTGGAGCGCGCCCGGGTCGAGGTGACGGTAGCGAGCAGGTAGGTTCCATGTGGCAGATCAAGCCGGCAGACGCGCGCATCGAGGTCGAGGTCGACGGCCACCGGGTCGTCGCCTATTCCTATGGCGCGGGAGAGGAGACCGTCTTCCTGCTCAATGGCGGGCCGGGCCTGCCCTGCGACTATCTGCGCGACGCCCATTCCTTCCTCGCCGGCCACGGCTACCGTGTCGTCGCCTTCGACCAGCTCGGCTGCGGTGCCTCCGACCGGCCGGACGATCCGGCGCTGTGGTCGATCGCCCGCTATGTCGAGGAGACCGAGGCGGTGCGCCGTGCTCTCGGGCTCGGGCCGGTGCATCTGCTCGGCCATAGCTGGGGCGGCTGGCTCGCCATCGACTACGCGCTGACCTATCCGCAGGCGCTGAAGACGCTGATCCTCGAGGACACCGCCGCCGACCTGCCGCATCTGATGACCGAGATGCACCGGCTGCGCGCCTCGCTTGGCCCGGAAACGGTCGAGATGCTGCTCGCCCATGAGGCGGAGGGCTCCTACTCCCATCCCGAATATCAGGCGGCGATCACCCTGCTCAACTACCGCCATGTCTGCCGGCTGCAGGACTGGCCGGCCCCGCTGCTGGCCTCGCTCGATGACTGGAACATGGCCCCCTACATGGCGATGCAGGGGCCGAACGAGTTTCTCTACATCGGCAATCTGAAGGACTGGAACCGCGTGACCGACCTGCACCGCATCGCGGCGCCGGTGCTGATCACGGTCGGGCGGCACGACGAGATCACGCCCGCCTGCGCGCTGCGCATGAAGCAGAACCTGCCGCAGGCCGAGCTGGTGGTGTTTCCCAATTCCAGCCACATGCCCTTCTACGAGGAGCCGGACGCCTATGACGCGGTGCTGCTCTCCTTCCTCGGCCGGCACCGCGCCGCGCCGCCGATCGAGGACGCGCCATGACCGGGACCATGTATGACGACGCCTTCCTGAGCCGGCTGGAAGCGGGGCTGCGGGCCGCGCTGCCGCGCTGGGGCCTGTCGGATGCCTGCGAGCTGCGGCTGCTCACCATCTCGGAGAACGCCACCTTCCGCGCCCGCGATCCGCTGAGCGGGCGCGACGTCGTGTTCCGCGTGCACCGGCCCGGCTACCACACCCGCGCCGAGATCGAATCCGAGCTGGCCTGGCTCACCGCGCTCGGGGCCGAGAATCTCGTCGCCACCCTCACGCCGGTGGCGCAGGCCGACGGCAGCCTGATCGCCGATCTCGACGATGGCGGCACCGTGCGCCACGCCGTCGCCTTCGGGCTGATCGCCGGCAAGGAGCCGGACGAGGCCGACGACCTCGCCCGCTGGTACCGCGAGCTCGGCGCCGTCAATGCGCGCCTCCACGCCCATGCGCGTGGCTGGCAGCGTCCGGAAGGCTTCGTGCGCAAGCGCTGGGACTATGAGGCGATGCTCGGCGAGGTGCGGCTCTGGGGCGACTGGTGCGCCGGCCCCGGCCTCGATGCCGAAGGGCTCGCCGTGCTGGAGCGCACCAGCGAGGTGCTGCGCGGCATTCTCGACGAGTACGGCACCGGCGAGGACCGCTTCGGCCTCGTCCATGCCGATATGCGCCTCGCCAACCTGCTGGTGGACGGCGACACGCTGTCGGTGATCGACTTCGACGATTGCGGCTTCAGCTGGTACCTCTACGACTTCGCCGCCGCCGTCAGCTTCAGCGAGCACGAGCCCTATATCCCGCAGCTTCAGGCCGCCTGGGTCGAGGGCTATCGCAGCGTCGCCCCGCTCTCCGACGACGACTGCGCGATGCTGCCGATCTTCGTCATGCTCCGCCGCATGCTGCTCACCGCCTGGATCGCCTCGCATGCGGAAACCCCGACGGCGCAGGCGCTCGGCGAGGGCTACACCCATGGCACGGTCGCCCTCGCCCGCACTTTCCTCGCCCGTTACGACGCCGACGACTTCGCAGCGGGGAGGGCGGCCTCATGAAAAGCCGGGAACTGCAGATCCTCTCGCTGAACGCCTTCTCGGGCGGAGCCGGGACCACCGCGCCGGACGTCGCCGCGCTCATCGAGCGCCGGCGCGCGAGCTTCGGCGCCGGCTCGGTGCTGTTCTATGACGAGCCCCTGCGCATGCTGCGGGCGGAGGGCGCCTATCTCCACGCCTCGGACGGGCGGGCCTATCTCGACTTCTACAACAACGTGCCCACCGTCGGGCACTGCCACCCGAAGGTGGTGGAGGCGGTGCGCCGGCAGGTCGGCGAGCTCAACATCCACTCGCGCTATCTGTTCGACGTGGCGCATGACTATGCGGAGAAGCTGCTCGCCACCTTCCCGGCGCCGCTTTCCAACCTCGTGCTCACCTGCACGGGGAGCGAAAGCAACGACCTCGCTTTGCGGCTCGCGCGCAAGGCGAGCGGCGGCGAGGGCATCATCGTCACCCAGACCGCCTATCACGGCAACACCTCGACCGTGACCGAGGTGTCGCCCTCCTCCTACCGGAACGGCGCGCCGCCGCCGCGCGTGCGCATGGTGCCGGCGCCCGACCCGGCGCTGTTCGGCAACGACGTCGCGCAAGGCTTCGCCGATGCGGTGAAGGACGCCATCGCCGCGATGGAAGCGGACGGCATCCGCTTCGCCGGGCTGCTGGTCGACACCATCTTCTCCTCGGACGGCGTCTATGCCGACCCGCCCGGCTTCCTCAAGGCGGCGGTCGACGTCGCCCGCGCCGCCGGCGGCCTGTTCATCGCCGACGAGGTGCAGCCCGGCTTCGGCCGCACCGGCGAGGGCATGTGGGGCTTCGCGCGCCACGGGCTGGTGCCAGACATCGTGACCATGGGCAAGCCGATGGGCAATGGTTACCCGATCGCCGGCCTCGTCACCCGGCCCGATCTGCTCAGCGCCTTCTGCGACGATTTCGGCTATTTCAACACCTTCGCCGGAAGCCCCGTCGCCTGTGCCGCCGCGCTCGCCGTGCTGGAGGCGCTGGAGGAAGACGACCTCATCGCCAACGCCGCCCGCGTCGGCCGGCATCTCACCGCCCGGCTCAAGCGCCTGCAGGCGCGCGCGCCAATCACCGCTGTGCGCGGGGCGGGGCTCTATCTCGGCGTCGAGTTCGGCACCCAAGACGGGCCGGCACCCGAGATTGCCCGCGCCCTGATCAACGGGTTGCGCCAGCGCGGCATTCTCATCGGCGCTGCCGGCCGCTACGGCAATGTGCTGAAGATCCGCCCGCCGCTCTGCGTCACCGCCGCCCATGCCGACGAACTGGTCGACGCCATGGAGGAGCTGCTGGGCTGAGGCCGGGCGCGGCCATCTCGACGCGCCGCGCCTTTGCGGCTAGGGCTCTTCGCAGGATCGCCGCGCCGACGCCGCAGCAGGGAGGACATGCCGATGAAGCTCGTTCGCTACGGAGAAGCCGGCCGCGAGCGCCCGGGACTGATCGACGGGGCCGGCATGCTGCGCGATCTCTCGGGGCTGGTTCCCGACATTGGCGGCACGGCGCTGCTGCCCGAGACCCTCGCCCGGCTGCGCGCTACCGATCCGGCCACCCTGCCGGCGGTCGAGGGAAGCCCGCGCCTCGGCGCCTGCGTCGGCAATGTCGGCAAGTTCGTCTGCGTCGGCCTCAACTACACCGACCACGCGGCCGAGGCCGGCATGCCGATCCCCGAGGAGCCGGTGCTGTTCCTGAAGCCGACGAGTTGCATCGTCGGCGCCAACGACGCCATCGAGATTCCGCGCGGCTCGACCAAGACCGACTGGGAGATCGAACTCGGCATCGTCATCGGCAAGCCGGCCAAATACATCGCGCCGGAAGATGCCTACGCCCATGTCGCCGGCTATTGCATCGTCAACGACGTCTCCGAGCGCGCCTTCCAGCTCGAGCGCGGCGGCACCTGGGACAAGGGCAAGGGCTGCGACACGTTCGGCCCCATCGGCCCGTGGCTGGTGACGACCGACGAGATCACCGACCCGCACGCGCTCGACATGTGGCTGGAGGTCGACGGCGTGCGCCGGCAGACCGGCTCCACCCGCACGATGATCTTCGACGTGCCGACCATCGTCTCCTATATCAGCCGGTTCATGAGCCTTCAGCCGGGCGACGTCATCTCCACCGGCACCCCGCCGGGCGTCGGGCTCGGCATGAAGTCACCCGCCTATCTCCGCCCCGGCCAGAGCGTGCATCTCGCCATCACCGGGCTGGGCGAACAGCGCCAGACCACCGTCGCGGCGCCCTGAGGCGACGCGGCGTCGCGTGTCCGCCCGCCCTTTGCGCAGCGTCAATGCGGCGCGCCTGCCCGCCTGCTTAGTTCGCGACCTGCCCCGCCCGACAGGCGCGAGGGCCGCGCCGCAAGCCAGGGAGGCCGTCATGCGGGAAGATGAACTCTACCGGCGTATCCTTGAAGCCGTGGACCAGGGCGGCGAGGACGGCCATGTCGATGTCGGCATCTCGGCCGAAAAGCGGATCATCACACTGACCGGGCACGTCTGTTCGCGCCGGATCCAGATCGACATCGAGGACGCCGTCGAGCGCCTCGTGTCCGGCTTCACCATCGTCAACATGGTCAAGGTCGACCCCTGCCCGGGACGCCCGCTCCCGACGCTGCACTAGGCACGCGACACCGGCTCACCGGGCAGACGCGTATGAGATGGCGCCGCGCGGGCAGTCTTCCATTCGGCGGATGCATCGGGCGGCGGACATCTCCCGCCGTTCCACGCTGGCAGGCCCCACGATCATTGTGCAGTCAATCATAGTCGGCTAATCTTACAGCATCCGTGACGCCGCGTCGGCGTCGCCCTGCGCTGCGAGGTTCGCGTGTCCGCCCCGCTTTCCCCCGCCGCCCTGCGGCTCGGCATGCTGACGCCCTCGTCCAACACCGCGCTGGAACCGCTGACGGCGCGGATGGTGGCGGATATTCCCGGTGTCAGCGCGCATTTCTCGCGCTTTCGCGTGACCGAGATCGCCCTGTCGGACGGCGCGCTCGGCCAGTTCGACTTCGGCTCCATCCTGCCGGCCGCCGAACTGCTCGCCGACGCGAAGGTCGATGTGATCGGCTGGAACGGCACCTCGGCCGCCTGGCTCGGCTTCGAGCGCGACGAGGCCCTGTGCGCGGCGATCACCGCGCGCACCGGCATTCCCGCCTGCACGGCCGTGCTGGCCTTCCGCGAGCTGTTCGCGCAGCGGGGCCTGTGCCGAATCGGCCTCGTCACCCCCTATCTCGCGGACGTCCAGCAGCGCATCCGCGCCAACTGGCAGGCCGCCGGTTTCGACTGCGCGGCGGAGCGCCATCTCGGTCTGCGGGACAATTTCTCCTTCGCCACGGTCGACGAGGCGACGGTGGCCGGGCTGGCGCGCGAGGTGATCGCCGAGGGCTGCGATGCCGTCGCCATCGTCTGCACCAACCTCAAAGGCGCCGCGCTTGCACCGGCGCTGGAGGCCGAGCTCGGCGTGCCGGTGCTGGATTCCATCGCGGTGACGCTGTGGAAGTGCCTCCGGCTCGCCGGCTGCGACACCTCCGCCCTGCGCCATTGGGGTGGCCCCTTCGCGCCCGGATGACGAAAAGGGCGCCCGAGGCGGGCGCCCTCTCCGTCATCGAGGCGAGGGTCGGGGGTCAGACCCGCGCGGACCCCGCGTAGAAGGGGGTCGGCTCGGCCTCGGGCAGATAGCCCTCGTAGAACTTCTTCACATAGGGGAACACGGCGTGGCCGAGTTCCCGGCGGTCGACTTCCTCGGCGCTGCGCGGCTTGCCGAGCGTGTCGGCGATCTCGGCCAGCACCGCCTCGCGGTCGACCTTGGTGAAGCGACCGTCCTGGTAGACCACCTCGCCATTGATGAAGACCGCGTCCACCGCCCCGGTCTTGGCGCGCTGCACCAGCGCGTCGAGCATCGGAATGTCCGGGTCCTGGAAGGGATAGGTCGCCTTGTTCCAGTTGATCAGCACCGCGTCGAAGAAGCGGCCCGGGTCCAGCCGGCCGATGGAGGCGCCGAAGGCGGTGGTCATGGCGCCGGCCTCGGTCGCCATCTTCACCACCTGCGGGCAGGTCGGCACGTCTTCCTCGTCCATGCCCGGCTCGCGGTGGACGCGCAGCGCGAGGCGCAGTTCCGAGAGCATGTCGCGGTCGTCATTGATGCCGGCCTCGTCGAGACCCATGCCGACATTGATGCCCTTGGCTTCCCAGCGGTTGAGCGGGGCGAGGCCCGAGCGCAGGCGGAAATTGGACGAGCAGTTGTGGCAGATGCAGGTGCCGGTGTCGGCGACGATGTCGATGTCCTCGCCATTCAGCCACACGCCATGGCCGAGCGTCATGTGCGGGCCGAGCACGCCGAGGTCGTAGAGGTGGCGCAGCGCCGTCTTGCCGGTGCGGCGGCGGGCATATTCCTTCTGGTAGATGGTCTCCAGCAGGTGCATGTGCATGGGCACGCCGGCCGCCTTCGACTTGGCGTCGAGCGCCTGAAGCCCCTCGTCGGTGCACCAGTGCAGATTGGCCGGGGCAAGCTGGACGCGGGTGAGGGTCTGGCCCGCATTCTCGGCGGTTAGCTGGTCGAACAGCTTGAGGAAGTCGTCGAAGGGCATGGCCTGCGCCTTCAGGTGCCGCGCCAGCTTCTCGCCAAGCTCGGTCGGCAGGCGGGCGCAGAAATCCTCGTCCGCCTCATAGACGAGGCGGTTCTGCTCGCGCACCGCGTAGCAATAGGAAGCGCGCATGCCGAGCGCGCGATAGGCGCCCATCACCCTGCTGGCGGCGCCATGGATGGCGTCATAACCACCCGGCATCCAGCCATGGATGTGCTGCACGGTGGTGATGCCGGAGGCGATCATCTCGAAGGCCGAATAGAGCGTGTCCAGCGTCAGGTCGAGCCGGCGCGCCGGCATGCGGCTGGCGAACCACAGCTCCAGCGCATGGTCGGGCGAGCCGAGCTGGAGCGGGGTCATGCCGACATGGTGGTGGCTGTTGACGAAGCCCGGCAGCATGGCGTGGTCGGGATACTTGCGCAACTCGGCCATGGGAGCGAGCTTCTGCATCTCCTCCAGCGTGCCGGCGGCGACGATGACCCCGTCGCGCGAGAGCACAGCGCCCTCGTCGATGACGTTCGGGGTGAAGCGGTCCTTGATCCCGGTGACGACCCAGCGGGCCTGGACGATCAGTTCAGCCATGATGCTTCCTCAACTCGCAAGAGGCAGGCGCAGGCGCCGTGCCGTGGCATTGGTCTCCCGGGCGTGGACGAGACGTCCGGGATCGATCGGAACGAGAACCGGGCGGTGGCCGCCGCGCGGCGCGCGGGCGAGCGGCCCGCCATCCGGCCCGAAGGCGAGCGTCTCGCCGTCATGGCGCACCGGCCGGCCGGTGACGGTCTCGGTGCCGTAGCGCGAGGCCGCCACCGCATAGACCGCGTTGGCGCGCGCCCCCGCCTGCAATTCGGCGGCGAACAGCCCCTCCGGGTCGGCCGGGGCCGGGCCACCGACCATGACGGCGACGACGTCGGCGCCGGCTGCCGCCGCCGCCCGCCAGCATTCGGGAAAGCGGCGGTCGTAGCAGATCAGCGTCGCGACCCGCACCGGGCCGACTGCGACCGCCGTGACGCGCGGCGCGCCGGGGGCAAAATGGTCGGCCTCGCCATAGGGCTCGCCGTCGCCGGCCGGCGGCAGGTGGATCTTGGCCGCCACCGTCTCGACATGTCCGTCCGGGCGGGCGAGACGCGCGGCATTGAGCGGGCGGCCGTGGCCCGCGCGCAAGGCGAGGCCGAACAGCACCGCTACGCCGGACGCATGCGCCGCCGCGCTCATGCGCAGCGTCGTCGGCCCGTCCTCGTCCTCGATCAGATGCGTCCAGCCCTCCGGTGCTTCGCCGGCTATATAAGGCAGCGCAAACAACTCCGGCAGGATGACGAGGCCCGCGCCGGCAGCCGCCGCGGCGACGATTCCGGCCTCGGCCTCGCGCCAGCGCGGCGCGGGATCGCGGCCCGCCGGGCCGATCGGCACAGCGGCGACGACGAAGGGAGCGGACATGGCGGCTACACCGTCTCCTGCTCGGCGAAGGCCCGGTCCACCTCGTCGGCGAGCAGTTCGGTGAACATGTCGCGATAGGCGTGGTAGCGCGGGTCGCGGCTCTCGCGCGGACGCGGGAGGTCGATCGGCACGATGGTCTTCACCTGCCCCGGACGGGCGGTGAACACCACCACGCGGTCGGCGAGCGAGATCGCCTCGTCGATGGAGTGGGTGACGAGCAGGATCGAGGCGCCGCTGTCGCGCCAGATCTGCAGCAGGAAGTCCTGCATGCGGGCGCGGGTCTGCACGTCGAGCGCGGCGAAGGGCTCGTCCATCATCAGCACCTTGGGCCGCATGGCGAGCGCCCGGGCGCAGGCGGCGCGCTGGCGCATGCCGCCGGAAAGCTCGTCCGGCTTCTTGTCCAGCATGTCGCCGAGGCCGACGCGCCGGAGCGTCTCCAGCGCGATCTCGCGCCGGCGGACCGGCTGCACATGCTGCACGGCAAGGCCGAAGGCCACGTTGTCGGCGATGGTGAGCCAGGGGAACAGCGAGGCCTCCTGGAAGATCAGGCCGCGCTCGGCGGACGGCTCGGTGACCGGCTCGCCGTCGCAGGCGATGGTGCCGCCGGAGACGTCCTCCAGCCCGGCGATCATGTAGAGCAGGGTGGACTTGCCGCAGCCGGACGGGCCGAGCAGCACGATGAACTCGCCCGGCTCGACGTCGAAGCTGAGGTCCTTGAGCGCCTGCACCGGCGCGCGGCCCTCGGGGGTCCAGCGCTTGGAGACGGACTGGATCGAAACGGCGGGGCGGCTCATCGGGCGGCTCCCTGGTTCGGGGCGACCCACCAGAGCATCTTGCGCTGGACCTGGCGCAGCGCGAAATCCGAGAGGAAGCCGAGCAGGCCGATAATCGCCATGGTGAAGAAGACGAGCTTGGCGTTGAAGGTCGAGCGCGCCATGGAGGTGATCTGCCCGAGGCCGGTGCCGACTCCGACCGTCTCGGCGATCAGCACCACCATCCAGGCGGCGAAGAGGTTGAGCCGCAGCGTCATGAACAGGCTCGGCAGGATGGCCGGAAGGATCACCTTCCAGAAGGTCTGGCGCTGGCTGGCGCCCATGATGCGGGCGACATGGATGTAGTTCTTCGGCACGCTCTCGATCTGCGCGCCGGTCGACAGCACGATGGCGAAGAACACGGTGATGAAGACGAGGAAGACCGCCGGCACGTCGCCGATGCCGAAGACGAAGATGGCGACCGGCAGCCACGCCACCGGCGAGATCGGCGCCAGCAGCAGGATGGTCGGCAGCAGCAGGTTGCGCAGCAGGCGCACATAATGGATGGCGGCGCCGACGGCGACGCCGCAGGCGAAGCCGAGCGACAGGCCGACCACCACGCGCAGGGTCGTCGAGGCCATGGTGAACAGGAGCGCGCCGACCCCGCCCCCGCTCGCCACCGAGCCGATGCGGTTCGAGCGGTCGAAGTAGCGCAGCGTGCCGGGAATATCGTCGAGAAACATATGCGGCGGCGGCAGCAGCAGCGGGTTCAGCATGCCGAAGAACCACAGCGCCTCCCACAGCCCGGCGAACAGGCCGACCGAGACGAGGCCCCAGCCGATGCCCGCCAGACGGCGGCGCCAGGCCGGCGACAGGGATATTCCGGGCGGTTCGAGCGGTGCTCCGCCGCGGGCGGGACGACCGGCGTCTGCGCTCATCGTCATGGCGTCCTTCCAAATTTGCTGCCGCATGGGCGGGCCGTGCCCCCGTCCGGCACGCGAGGCGCCGGGCGGGGGCCGATGCGACGGGCCCGGGACGGGCCCGGTTCAGCGTCAGGCCGACTTCAGCTTCAGGCCGTCATAGAGCGGCTTGTTGGCGGCGATGACCGCCTCCATCAGGCTCCAGTCGAAGGCGTTCTGGTCGGGCAGCTTCTTGACGTAGCCGAGTTCCATCATCGACTGGCCGCGGTCGATAATGAACTGGGTCTGGTTGCGCTGGTCGACGACGATGGGCTGCTTGGCGGAGGCATCCACCGCCGCTTCCATGCTGGTCTTGTAGTACTTGCCGACGGTGTCCTTCAGGGCGGCGGTCTTGTCGGCCTCGGCCTGCGACTGGGCGACGAACAGCGCCTTGATGACCGCCTTCACCGCCTCCGGGTTGCTCTCGAGCAGCGGCGTGCGCACGGCCAGCACGCAGTCCGAATAGCCCTTGCCGTAGACGTCGGTGCCGTTGGAGAGCACCTTGGCGCCCTTGCGGCCGATCACGCACTGCGACGCATAGGGCTCGATGTGGCAGATGGCGTCGATGGCGCCGACCATGAAGGCCTGGGCGAGTTCCGGCGAGGTGTCGAGATACTTGATCTCGACATCCTTGAAGGAGAGGCCGGCCTTCTTGAGGTAATCGTAGGGCAGAACTTCCAGCGTGTCGGCCTGGAAGGTGCCGAAGGTCTTGCCCTTCAGGTCGGCGGCCGAGTTGATGCCTTCCTTGGCAACGATGATGCAGCCCTCGACGCCGCCGCCGGCGACGATCTTCACCGGCGCGCCGGCATCATAGAGGGTCATGAAGTTCGAGTAGGGGATCATCGACATGTCGACGAGGCCCGCACCGAACATCGTGGTGATCTCGGTGTTGGAGGGCGTCACCACGAATTCGAGTTCGACGCCGTCCGCCTTGGTCAGTTCCCGCTCCTTGGCGAGGAAGATGCCCATGTTGCAGAAGCCGGAGCCGTGCGTCGCCTTGATGGTGGTTCCGGCCGCGCGGGCCGCATTCGGTGCCAGCAGGCTGGCGAGCGAGGCGGGCAGCGCGATGGTCGCCGCGGCGCCGGCCACGGACGACTTCAGGAAGCCGCGACGTGAGAAGTTGCGAAAAAAGGTGCCGTCACGATCACACATGATCCCCTCCGGATCTTGAGAACCGATACGACCCCGCCCTGGCAGCCCGATCGTTGTCGAGCCGCAGGATCACGCCGAAACGGCACATGCCGCAACAGCGGGATCCGCAGACGGGATCACGATGATGGGCACGCCAACCCGAAAGAGCATTTTCGCCCTGCGCTACACCAACGGTGCGGCGAAAACATCCGCACTATACTCGGTCAATACAGTCGATAAAGCGCAAATAAGCATCAAGATGACAGGAATCTGACTAAAAATAGACCAATCCCGTCACTGTTACTTGCTCCTCCTGCTGGACGACATGCACGCCACGAGCCTCCGCCATGCCCCGAAGGGCCCGGCGGCGGGACGGTCTCCCGCGCCCGTCACCCGATTTCAGCCTCCCCGGACGTTGTTGGGAGGACGCTGGGGGAGCCGCCGGACAGCAGTAAAAGCCTGCCCGAAAGGCCACGCAACAATTTTCTGTATGTTGAATACAATTTACTCTAAAAGGCTAGAAGCAGGGCAGAAAGTGACCATAATTGCAGCGATCGAGGGGGCTGGTTGCCACCCCCGGTCGTGATAGGGTCGGAACGTGGCGGAACAAGTCGACATACCCAGGAAGAGAGGGCGGCCGCGCAAGCCTCGCCCGTTGGAAGGCGCCGGCGGCGAAAAGCTGCCGCGCACGGGCCTGCACGAGCGCGCGGCCCGGCAGCTTCGCAACATGATCGTCACTGGCAAGCTTCCGCCGGGCGCTCCGATAGTAGAGGCGGAGCTTTGCGAGGCGCTCGGCATTTCCCGCACGCCGCTGCGCGAGGCGGTGAAGATGCTGGCCGCGCAGGGGCTGGTGGAGCTGCGGCCGAACCGCAGCGCCCGCATCGCGCAGATGGACGCGGTCCACATCACCGAACTGTTCGAGGCGCTGAGCAATGTCGAGCGCATCGCGGCCGAATATGCCGCGCTGAGGCTCACCTCGGCCGAGCTGGCCGCCCTGCGCGAGATGCAGGCGACGATGGAGCGCCATTACGAGGCCGGCGACCTCGCTGCCTATTTCGCGGTCAATCAGGCCATTCACAGCGCCATCCTCGCCGGCGCGCACAATGCGACGCTGGTGGAGATGCACCGCTGGCTGTTCGCCCGCGCCGAGCGCGCGCGCTTCTTCGCCCTGGGCGCCCATGCCCGCTGGGTCGAATCGATCCAGGAACACCGGGACATCCTCGCCGCGCTCGAGGCGCGCGAAGCCGATACCGCCGGGCGGCGGCTTGCCGCCCATGTCATGCACACGGGCACCGGAGTGCTGGCGCTGCTCACCGCGGGCGAGCGCGCCGGCGCCGCTGCCTGAAGGGGGCCGCCTTGCGCATTCTCGTTCTCAATCCGAACATGACCGATGCCGTCACCCAGATGCTGCTCGCCGCCGCACGGCCGGCGGCCGCCAGCGGCACGGAGCTGACGGGCCTCACCGCCGCGCGCGGCGTGCCCTACATCGCCTCGCGCTCGGAGGCGCAGATCGCCGGCGCGATCACGCTGGAGATGCTGGCCGAGCACCACCGCGACTACGACGCCGTGGTGCTCGCGGCCTTCGGCGATCCCGGGCTGCTGCCGGCGCGCGAACTGTTCGACATCCCGGTCGTCGGCATGGCCGAGGCGGCGATGCTCACCGCCTGCACGCTCGGCCAGCGCTTCGGCATCGTCACCTTCACCACGACGATGGGTAACTGGTATCAGGACACGGTCGACACCTACCGTCTCGGCGCCCGCTGCGCCGGCATCCGCGCGCGCAGCCTCGCTTTCTCCTCCATCGAGAATGTCCAGGCCGAGCGCGAGCAGGCAATCGCCGAGCTGTCGCGCGAGGCGGTCGAGCTGGACGGGGCGGATGTGGTGATCCTTGGTGGCGCGCCGCTCGCCGGCATGGCGGGACGCCTGCGCGCGCAGGTGCCGGTGCCGATCGTCGATCCCATCGTCGCGGCGGTGAAGATGGCCGAGGCGCTGGTGACGCTGGCCCCGCGCAAGGCGCAGGCGGGCACCTTCAGCCGGCCGCCCGCCAAGCCGACCCACGGGCTCCATGCGGCGCTCGCCGCGCGCATCGAGCATCTCGACGCGCTGGCCCCGGCGGCGCAATAGCGCGCTCACAGCGCCGCCCTTTCCGGCGGTTCCGAGACGGCATGCGGGGGGATCGCCATCTCCTCGCAATCGGCTGCCGTTCCGTCCTGCCAGGACTGCACGAGGAAGCGACCCGGGCCGCCCATGCCGATCAGCGGCGCGTGCCAGCTGCCGCGCGCATAGATCACCCCCTCGCCCGGCCGGCAGTGGAAGGCGCGCAGCGTCGCGAGGTCCGGGCGCCCGTCCTCTCGGCTCGCGCAGACCGCCAGCAGGGCGTGCGACGCGCCCAGCGCGACGATGAGCTGCGGCGAATGCGGGTGGCGCTCCAGGAGCCGCACCAGTGCCGGCAATGGCTGCGGTACGGTGTCGAACAGCGACACCACGAGCCGGCTGCCGGGGCGCCCGTCGCTCGCCAGCGAGGCCACATCGTGCCGCCACGCCGTGCCGGCATTCGCCGCTACCGGCTCCCCCGCCCCCGTCGCCACCACATGGCCGAAGGGGCGGAAAAGCTCCGGCGCCAGGGCCAGCGGGCGAAGCTCCGCGATTCCGGCCGTCACGCTCACTGCCGCCTCCCGTGGCTTGTCGCTTGGTGGACCGCCCGGCGGTCCAAGATTGAACTGGTCAGACCGCAGTCGGCGATGCCATCCTGACCGCGACGAGGGATGGCGAGGGGTGACGGCAGTTCATATGGAGAGGGAGCAGGAAGGCGGCTTGGCCGGCGGTCAGACCGGGCCGGAGCGTCGTCGCCCCGGTGCGCCGAGCGCCGCGCAGCTTGCCGTCACGGCGCTGCAGACAATGATCGAGAGCGGGCCATTCACGCCCGGCGCGCCGCTGCCGCCGCAGCGTGAGCTGGCCGCGACCCTCAAGGTCAGCCGGGCGACGCTGCGCGAGGCGCTGTCCATCCTCGCCACGCTCGGCCTTGTCTCCATCGAGCCGGGACGCGGCACCTTCGTTCGGGCAAGGACGGGCGACGAGGGCGAGCAGCCACCCGCGCCATCCTGGCGCTTCGCCGCCCGCTACTCCCCGGCCGAGGTCTACCAGTTCCGCTACATCGCCGAGAGCCATGCCGCCCAACTCGCCGCGATGAACCACACCGAGGCGGAAATCGCCGAATTGCAGGAAAATCTCGTCCGTTTCCGCGCTGCGGCGCAGGCGAACGACATCGCCGCCTTCGCGCAGATCGACTTCGACTTCCACCGCCTGATCATGCGCTTTTCGCGCAACCGGCTGCTGGCCGACATGCATGCGAGCTTCGGCCGCGTGCTGCTGGAAAGCTCCCGCCTGCCGGCCCGGCGCGACCGGCTGTGGGAGCCGGTGCGCGAGCATGAGCGCGTCGTCGAGGCGCTCACCATGGGCGACCCGGAGGGCACCGGCTATTTCATGCGCCGCCATCTCAGCCGCACCGCCGACCGCGCGGGCATCGTGCTCACCGAGCTGGTCTGACCTCACGCGCCGGCCGCTCCCATCGCCCCGCCGCTGCCGGACGGCACCGCATAGGGCGACAATTCGCGCTTGAGGAAGCCGCCATCGCCCGGCGCGCCGACGATGCGGCCATCCTCGGCCATCACCTTGCCGCGCAGCAGCGTCATCACGGGCCATCCGGTCACCACCATGCCCTCATAGGGCGTGTAGTCGGCGGCGTGGTGCATCAGCGACTGGGTGATCGTCTCCTTGCGGGTAGGGTCCCACAGCACGATGTCGGCGTCGAAGCCCGGCGCGATGGACCCCTTCTTCGGGTAGAGGCCGTAGATCTTGGCGTGGTTGGTGGAGGTGAGCGCCACGAACTCGTTGAGCGTGATGCGCCCTTCCACCACGCCCTTCGAGAACAGGATCTGCATCCGCGTCTCGATGCCGGGAATGCCGTTCGGCACCCAGCGGAAAGAGGTGCGCGCCTTGGGGTTCAGCTTGCCGACCTCGCCCTCATAGTAGAAGGCGCAATGGTCCGACGAGAAGGTCTGGAACACGCCGGTGCGGATGCCCTCCCAGATGGCGTCCCAGCTCGCGGTATCGCGCGGCGGCGGCGAGCAGACATATTTGCCGCCGGTCTCGTCCATGTTGAGGCCCTTGAGGTCGTCGGCGGTCAGCGCGACATATTGCGGGCAGGTTTCGCCATAGACCTTCAGCCCCTTCTGCTGCGCCCAGCGGATCTGCTCCATCGGCTCCCGCCCCGAGACGTGCACCACCATGATCGGCACGTCGGTCAGTTCGGCATGGGAGATGGCGCGGTGCGTCGCCTCGCGCTCCACCGACTGCGGACGGGAGACGGCGTGGTAGTAGGGCGCGGTGCGCCCGGCCGCTTCCAGCTTCTGCGTCATGAAGCGGATGGCGTCGTAGCCCTCGCAATGGACCATGACGAGGGCGCCGCAGCCGCGCGCGCAGTCGAATACTTCCAGCAATTGCCGGTCGTTCAGCACCAGATCGTCATAGGTCATGAAGACCTTGAACGAGGTGTAGCCGTCATCGACCAGTGCCGGCAGTTCCTGCCCGAGCACGCTGGCCGTCGGGTCGGAGATGATGAGGTGGAAACCGTAGTCGCAATAGCATTTGCCCTCGGCCTCCTTGTGATAGTCCATCACGCTCTGGCGCAGGCTGGCGCCGCGCGGCTGCAGCGCGAAGGGCAGCACCGTGGTGTTGCCGCCCGCGATGGCGGAACGGGTGCCGCTCTCGAAATCGTCCGCCATGGCCGGGCCGCCGAAGGCCGGCTGGGCCAGATGGACATGGCTGTCGATGCCACCGGGCATGACCAGCAGGCCGGAGGCGTCGATCTCCTTCGTCCCGCCGGTCAGGCTCTCGGCCACCGCGACGATGCGCCCGCCGCGAATGCCGACATCCGCCCGCACCGTGTCGGAGGCGGTGACGACGGTGCCGCCGCGGATGATCGTATCGAACTCGCTCATGAGCGCCTCGCTGGAGGGTTGTTCCGAAGGAAGCACGCCGCCCGTCCGTTCCGGCCGGCGCCCGTCTGTGGTCTGACCACTTGCAAGGATCGCGCGGCGGGAGCCGGGTCGCAATTCCAAATTTTGGACGCGCGGGCGCCCGCCGAATAGGCAGAAAGCCCATCGGTGGGTCAGCGCCCACGCCCGCCCTTCGCCGTGAATCACGGGAAATCGAGGCTTTCTCGCTGCGGGCCGCGCCCGCACGCGCGCCCTCCGCCATCCGGCCCGGCGCCCGGTTTCACCCCTAGCAGCGTCGCATAGGGGCCCGCCCCGGTCGTCACCGCTCGGAATGTGGTCAGACCGCCATTCCCCATCCGCGCGCCGCGCGGCTATAGTCGGCTCGTCCCGCACAACACCCTCAGGAGTGCCCCATGCCTGCCCCGACCGACAATCTGCGCATCGACGGCTCCCGCCTGTGGGACAGCCTGATGGAGATGGCACAGATCGGCCCGGGCCTGCGCGGCGGCAACAACCGGCAGGCGCTCACCGATGCTGACCGCGAGGGCCGGCTGCTGTTCCGGCGCTGGTGCGAAGAGGCCGGGCTCACCCTCGGCGTCGACGCCATGGGCACCATGTTCGCCCGCCGCGCCGGCACCGACCCCGACGCCGCGCCGGTCATGATCGGCTCGCATCTCGACACCCAGCCGACCGGCGGCAAGTTCGACGGCGTGCTTGGCGTGCTCGGGGCGCTGGAGGTGGTCCGCACGCTGAACGATCTCGGCATCCGCACCCGCCACCCGGTCGAGGTGGTGAACTGGACCAATGAGGAAGGCTCGCGCTTCGCCCCCGCCATGGTCGCCTCGGCGGTGTTCGCCGGCGTGCTCGGGCTTGAGGAGGCCTATGCGCGCCGCGACGCCGAGGGCTTCGCGCTTGGTGCGGAACTGGAGCGCATCGGCTTCAAGGGCGAGGAGCCGGTCGGCCAGCGCCGGCCGCACGCCTATTTCGAACTGCATATCGAGCAGGGGCCGATCCTGGAGGACGAGGGCGTCGACATCGGCGTCGTCACCCATGGGCAGGGCGTGCGCTGGCTGGAGGTGACGCTGACCGGCCGCGACGCCCACACCGGCTCGACCCCGATGGGCCGCCGGCTCAATGCCGGCCTCGGCGCCGCGCGCATCGTCGAACTGGTCGACAGGATCGCCTGGAGCCACGCGCCGCACGCGGTCGGCGCCGTCGGCCAGCTCAACGTCTACCCCAATTCGCGCAACATCGTCGCCGGCAAGGCGGTGTTCACCATCGACTTCCGCTCGCCCGACCTCGCCATCCTCACTGCCATGGCGGACGAGCTGCGCACCGGCGCGGCGGAAATCGCCGAGAAGATGGGCCTCGGCCTTTCCATCGAGGAGGTCAACGCCTTCGATCCCGTCGCCTTCGATCCCGTGCTGGTCGGCCGGGTGCGCGAGGCGGCGCGCCAGCTCGGCTATTCCCGCCGCGACATCGTCTCCGGCGCCGGGCACGACGCCTGCTGGGTGAACGCGGTGGCGCCGGCCGCCATGATCTTCTGCCCCTGCGTCGACGGTCTCAGCCACAATGAGGACGAGACGATCCGGCCCGAATGGGCCACCGCCGGCACCGACGTGCTGCTGCACGCCGTGCTCGCCACCGCCGGGGTGGCGGAAGGCGCGGCGTAGGCCGGCGCCTCACATCTGAGAGGCATCGAACAGGCGCAGCCGGCGCAGCAGCGCCTTTTCCAGCTCCAGCACCGCCAGCAGCCCGACGCCGATCGCGACGATCATCGCGCCGTCGAGGAAGGCGACCGGGCGGGTGTCGAAGATCTCCTGCATGACAGGCAGATAGGTGAAGGCGAACTGCCCGGCGACCACCGCCGCCAGCGCGATCAGCACGGCGGGCGTGCCGAGCACCCCGCGCCAGGTGATCGAGGTCATGTGCATGAAGCGCACATTGAAGAGATAGAAGATCTCCATCACCACCAGCGTGTTGACGACGATGGTGCGCGCCATCTCCAGCCCCTGCCCGCGCCAGAGCGACTGGAAGAACACGGCGAAGGACACCAGGGTGAACAGCACCGACACCAGCACGACCCGCCACAGCATGAAGCGGGTCAGCAGCCCGGCATGGGCGGGCCGGGGCGGGCGCTCCATGATGCCCGACTCGGTGGGCTCAAAGGCCAGAGCCAGCCCGAGCGTCGCGCTGGTCGCAAGGTTGATCCAGAGAATCTGCGCCGCCGACATCGGCATGGCGACGCCGAACAGGATGGCGCCGATCACCGCCAGCACCTCGCCGCCATTGGTCGGCAGCGTCCAGGCGATCATCTTGCGGATATTGTCGTAGACGGTGCGCCCCTCCTTCACCGCCGCGACGATGGAGGCGAAATTGTCGTCGAGCAGCACCACCTCGGCGGCCTGCTTGGCGGCCTCCGTGCCCTTGCGGCCCATGGCGATGCCCACATCCGCCTGCTTGAGCGAGGGGGCGTCGTTCACCCCGTCGCCGGTCATCGCCACCACCGCGCCGGTGGATTGCAGCGCGCGCACGATGCGCAGCTTGTTCTCCGGGCTGGTGCGGGCGAAGACCGCCGTACGCGCGGCAATGCCGACGAGATCGGCGTCGGAGGCAGCGTCGACCTCGGCGCCCGTCACGACAACCGGGTTCTCCGCGAGGCCGAGCTGGCGGGCGATGGCACCGGCGGTGGCGCCGTGGTCGCCGGTGATCATCTTCACGCCGATGCCGGCGCTGCGGCATTCGGCGATGGCGGCCACCGCCTCCGGGCGCGGCGGGTCGATGAAGCCGACGAGGCCGAGGAAGACGTACCCCTCGGCCACATCCGGGAAGCCGAGCCGCGCCGGCGGCGCGTCGAGACGCTTCGCCGCGAAGCCCAGCAGGCGCTCGCCCTGCGCCGCCGCACGAGCGATGGCGGCGTCCCACATTGCCACGCCCGGCGTGTCGCACATCGCCAACACCGCCTCCGGCGCCCCCTTGACGAAAATGGCCGCCTCGCCCTGCGGGCCGCGGTGCAGGCTCGCCATGAAGCGGTAGGTGGCATCGAAGGGGATTTCGTCGAGCCGCGCCCAGTTGCCGCGCTCCAGCGCCGGGCTGACCCCCGCCTTGACCGCAAGCGACACCAGCGCGCCTTCCATCGGGTCGCCCTCGACCCGCCAGATGCCCTTTTCATTGTGCAGATGGGCGTCGTTGCACAGCAAGGCGCAGCGCAGCAACTCGTCGACGACCCCGGCGGGATCGCCGGAGCCCTGCCAGGACAGTTCCCCCTCGGGGGCGTAGCCGGTGCCGGACACCTCGATCTCGACGGCATCGCCGCCGCGCGGCAGGATCAGCCGGCGCGCCGTCATCTCATTGCGGGTCAGCGTGCCGGTCTTGTCGGAGCAGATGACCGAGGTGGCACCGAGCGTCTCCACCGCCGGCAGCCGGCGGATCACCGCGTTGCGCGCCGCCATGCGCCGCACGCCGATGGCCAGCGTGATGGTGATGACCGCCGGCAGGCCCTCCGGCACCACGCCGACGGCGAGCGCCACCACGGCGATGAGCGCGTCGGTCCAGCCATAGCCACGCATCGCCACGGCGAACAGGAACAGCGCCGCCGCGCCGGCGATCGCCAGCCAGGTGAAGCGGCGGGCGAAGGCGTCGACCTGGCGCAGCAGCGGCGTCGCCAGCGGCTCGACCTCGGCGATCAGCCGGCCGATGCGGCCGATCTCGGTATTCGCCCCGGTGGAGACGACGATGCCCGCGCCCTGCCCGGCCGCCACCGTGGTGCCGGAGAAGGCCATGGAGTGGCGGTCGCCAAGCGCGGCACCGGCGGCAGCGGGTTCCTCGCGCTTGGCGCTCGCCACCGATTCGCCGGTGAGGATCGCCTCGTCGATCAGCATGCCGCGCGCGCGGATCAGCCGCGTATCGGCCGGCACGCGGTCGCCGGCCTCCAGCAGCACGATGTCGCCCGGCACCAGCTCGTGCGCGTGCACGCTGACACGCAGGCTGGCGCGCATCACATTGGCATGGGGAGCGATCATGTCGCGGATGGCCCGCAGCGCCTGCTCGGCCTTACCCTCCTGCACGAAGCCGACGAGGGCGTTGATCACCACGACGGCGAGGATCACCCCGGCGTCGATATGGTGGCCGAGAGCCAGCGCGGCCGCCGCGCCGGCCAGCAGGAAATAGATCAGCGCGCTGTTGAACTGGGCGAGGAAGCGCACCAGCGGGTGCCGGCCGGCGGGCTCGGGCAGGGCATTCGGCCCATGGCGGGCAAGGCGCGCGCGCACCTCCTGCGCCGTCAGCCCGGCCGGGGTGACATCGAGGAGATCGGCCACCTCCTCATGCGCGAGAGCGTGCCACTCGGCGGCGGCAGGCAGCTCGGTCGGGCCGGTTTCGTTCAGCGGCGGGGCTGCGGGCGGCGTGGCAGTGGCATCGCTCATCGGTCCGGGGGCACTCGCTGACGTTGCGTGATGCCTCAAGCCTAGGCGGACGATGCCCGCCCGCCTACCGGAGATTCCCCTATCCGACGTCGCCGCAAGGCGCGCGCTGGCCCCTCAGCGCGGGGCGCGCTTGGCGAGGATGCGCTGGAGCGTGCGCCGGTGCATGGAGAGACGGCGCGCGGTCTCGGAAACGTTGCGCCCGCACAGCTCGTAGACGCGCTGTATGTGCTCCCAGCGCACCCGGTCGGCCGACATCGGGTTCTCGGGAAGCTGGGGCTTGTAGTCGCCCTGCGCGTTCAGCGCCGCGCAGATGTCGTCGGCGTCGGCGGGCTTGGCGAGATAGTCGACCGCGCCCATCTTCACTGCGTTCACGGCAGTGGCGATGTTGCCGTAGCCGGTGAGGATGATGCCCCGCGCCTCGGGCCGGCGGCGCTTGAGCGCCGAGATCACGTCGAGGCCGTTGCCGTCGCCGAGCCGCATGTCGACCACCGCGAAGGCCGGCGCCCCGCCTTCCACGCTGGCGAGCCCGTCGGCCACGGTTTCCGCCGTGGTGACGGTGAAGCCACGCGATTCCATGGCGCGGGCAAGGCGCTGCAGGAACGGCCGGTCGTCGTCGACGATCAGCAGCGTGCGGTCCTGCATTTCCAACGTGGTATCGAGCATTTCGAGCTTTCCCAGAGGCGGGCCGCACCACCCGCGCACCGCCATGCTGTCGTGGCGGGACGGATACCGGCGGACGCGGCGAGACGGTGCGTCCCTTCGTTCGACTTTTGGGCGAGTTTATACCCCGCGCGCGGCAAGCGCAAAACGTCGCAGCCGACGGCTCACGCCGGGGCGGAGTCGTCCTCCCGCACCCCGCGCTCGCCGGAGATGTCGATCACCCGCCGCAGCCAGCGCACGCTTACCATGGCGCCATGGGCCGGCGGGGGGCGATTGACGAAGGCAAGCTCGGCGCCGGAACGCTCCAGCAGGGTCTTGGCGATGAAGACGCCAAGCCCGAGCCCCTCCTCCACCTCCTCGCCCTCCGCGTCCACGCCCCGCCGCCAGCGGTTGCGGCCACGGCTGGTGACATAGGGCGCGCCGATGCTGTCCACCAGCTCGGGCGGGAAGCCGGGGCCGTCATCGGTGACGGTGATGGAGACGTCGAGCTCGGTCCAGTTGGCGACGATGCTGACCCGCTCCTGGGCGAAGTCGACGGCGTTCTCGACGATGTTGCCGAGGCCGTAGAGAAGGCCCGGATTGCGCGCGATGATCGGCTCGTCGTCGTTGCGGGTCGGCAGCGTCACCTCGATGGCGATGCCGAAATTGCGGTGCGGCGCCACCACATCCTCGATGATGTGGGAGATCGGCATGCGGTCGAAGGGGGCGTCTCCGGCACCGAGCGAGGTGAGCGTGCGCAGGATGGCGCGGCAGCGATCGGCCTGCTCGCTGACCAGCCTGATGTCGTCGCTCAGCGCGCTGTCGGGCGGCAGCGAGCGGGCGAGCTCCTTGGCCACGACGGTGATGGTGGCGAGCGGGGTGCCGAGTTCATGGGCGGCGGCGGCGGCCAGCCCGTCGAGCGCCGAGAGGTGCTGCTCGCGCGCCAGCACAAGCTCGGTGGCGGCCAGCGCCTCCGACAATTCGCGCGTCTCCTCCGCCACCCGCCAGGCATGGACGCCGATGAAGGCGATGGCGATGGCGAGCGCCAGCCAGATCGCCGCCAGATAGATCGGCGGCAGTTCCGGCGGCGCCCCGATCACGCCGTCGGCCGCCCAGGGCAGCGGCATCTGCCAGAGCCCGACCAGCGCCGCGCACACCGCCGCCAGCATGCCGAGCAGCACCGTCGTGCGCGGCGACAGCGCCGTCGCCGAGATCAGGACGGGGGCGAGGAAGAGCAGGGCGAAGGGATTGGCTAGGCCGCCGGTGAGGAACAGGAGGGCGGCGAGCTGGAGGATGTCATAGGCCAGAAGCCACGCCGCTTCGGCGTCGGAGAGCCGCCGCGCGCCCGGATTGCGCAATCGCAGGGCGAGGTTCAGCCAGGCCGACAGGGCGACGACGGCGAGGCAGGCGCCGATCGGCAGCGGCAGGCCGAACAGCCACTGGACGACCACGATGGCCAGGGTCTGGCCCGAAATCGCCAGCCAACGCAGGCGGATGAGGGTATCGAGCCGCAGCCCGAAGAAGCGTTCGCCGATGGGATGGTCGAGCGAGAGCGACATGAACCTGCCCCGTCCCCGGCGCCGGAACGGCGCCATCCGACCCTCTATAGCCGCAGAGGCGACCGGAGGGCGAGAGCGCGTCCTCGTTGACGGCGCCGCGAAAGAGCCTATCTATGCTGCAACGCACAAGAAGAGCGGGCCCGGCGAGGAGATGCGCGACGGGGCCGACACAGGAGGTATTCATGGCGATCGGCGTATTCGGAGACGTGCCCGACGCGGCCGAGGCGGTGGCAGCGCCCGCAGCGGCGATCGATACGGCCTCGTCGCTTTCCAAGCCGCTTTACTGGATGTTCGAGATGGGCCATGCCGCGCTCGACCCGCTGCGCGTGATGGCCGATGCCGGCCGGCTGTTCTACCGCAACCCGGCCAACCCGCTGTCCCATACCGGCTTCGGCAAGACCATGTCGGCCTCGTTCGAGATGTTCGAGCGCACGACGCGGCGTTACGGCAAGCCGGACTGGGGCATCACCGAGACGGTGGTGGGCGCCACCCATGTTCCCGTCGAGATCGAGACGGTGTGGCAGCGGCCCTTCTGCCGGCTGCTGCATTTCAAGCGCGACTTTCCGCACGCGCCGCGCCGCCCGCAGCCGCGCATGCTGGTCGTCGCCCCGCTCTCCGGCCATTACGCGACGCTGCTGCGCGGCACGGTGCAGACGCTGCTGCCCACCCACGACATCTATGTCACCGACTGGGAAGACGCCCGCAACGTGCCGATGGCCGAGGGCCGCTTCGACCTTGACGACTATATCGACTATCTGATCGAGATCTTCCGCCACCTCGGCGGCGGGGTCCACGCGCTGGCGGTCTGCCAGCCGGCGGTGCCGGTGTTGGCCGCCGTCGCGCGGATGGAGGCGATGGACGACCCGAGCGTGCCCGCCTCCATGGTGCTGATGGGCGGGCCGATCGACACGCGCGAGAGCCCGACGGCGGTGAACATCTTCGCCCATGGCCGCGAGATCGACTGGTTCCGCCGCAACGTGATCACCACCGTGCCGTGGCCGAATGCCGGCGTCATGCGGCAGGTCTATCCCGGCTTCCTGCAACTGCACGGCTTCATGTCGATGAATCTGGAGCGCCATCTGCGCGCCCATGCCGACATGTTCGGCCATCTGGTGAAGGGCGACGGCGATTCCGCCGCCAAGCACCGGGAGTTCTACGACGAGTATCTCTCGGTCATGGACCTGCCGGCGGAATATTATCTGCAAACGCTGCAGACCGTGTTCATCGACCAGTCGCTGCCGAAGGGCCAGATGACCCATCGCGGCGAGAAGGTCGATCCCTCGAAGATCCGCAACGTCGCGCTGCTGACCGTCGAGGGCGAGAATGACGACATCTCCGGCGTCGGCCAGACGCGGGCGGCGCACCGGCTGTGCTCGAACCTGCCCGACGACAAGAAGGCGCATTATCTCCAGCCGACGGTCGGCCATTACGGCGTGTTCAACGGCTCGCGCTTCCGCGCCGAGATCGCCCCGCGCATCGCCGACTTCGTGCTCTCGCACAACTGGCCGAGGAAGGGCGACAACCGGCCGGCGGAATAACACCGCCGGGCTCGGTTCCCCGCAGGCGGACCGTTGCGGGCCGGCCTAGAGTCCGGCTTCCCAATAGGGCGGATCGCCGAAAGCCTCGCGCAGGCAGTCGGCCAGAGCGCGCAGCTTGGTCGAGGGGCGGCGCCCCTCGGGATGCGCGACATAGATGAACTCGGCTTCCGGTTCGGCGCCGACATCGACCACCCTGAGCGTACCCGCCCGGATGTCCGGCCCGGCGATGAACAGCGGCAGCAGCGTGATGCCGAGCCCGGCGATGGCGGCGTCGCGCATCACCACGCCGTTGTTGACCCGCAGCCCCGGCCGGCCGCGCACCTGCACGGCCTTCTCCCCCACCTCGAAGCGCCAGTCGGCGATGCCGCGATGGGTGTAGAAGATGCCGCGATGGTCCTCGAGTTCCGCGAGATTGCCCGGCGCCCCGTTGCGCTCGACATAGTCGGGCGAGGCGACCAGCACGCGCCGGCTGCGCGCGAGAATCCAGGCGGTCAGCGGGCTGTCGCGCATCGGATCGTGTCGCACAACGCCATCATAGCCCTCGGCCTGCGCATCGACGACGCGGTCGTCCAGCTCGATGGTCAGGTCGATCTGCGGATGGCGGCGCAGGAACGGGTAGAGCGCGGGGCCGAGATGAAGGGCGGTCAGCGACACCGGCGCCGAGAGGCGCAGCGGGCCGGAAAGCGTCCCGCGCCGCTCGGCGAGCGTGGCGGCCGCCTCCTCGAGACCGCGTAGGGACTGCGACGCCAGCTCCAGAAAAACGAGACCGTCCTCGGTCAGCGTCAGGCGGCGTGTCGAGCGATGCACCAGCCTTGCGCCGAGCTGCCGTTCGAGCTGCGCCAGCCGGTCGCTCACCACGGACTTCGCCAGCCGCAGCCGGCGGGCCGCCTCGCTGATCGAGCCCGCCTCGGCGATGGCGACGAAGGCGGCAATGCCGTCGAGTTTCATCGTTCGGTTTCTCCGGACACGATTTCCGCCGTTTGCAGGCTAATCCGAACACGACGTTATCACCATACTACTCGCCGACGCGCCGCCATGGGCGGTCTTGGACATTGCGAGGAGACATAGATGGGACGTCTTGATGGAAAGGTGGCACTGATCGCCGGCGCCAGTGCCGGCATCGGCCGGGCGACGGCGGTGCTGTTCGCCCGCGAGGGGGCGAAGCTGGTGCTGGGTGCCCGGCGGCAGGCCGAGCTCGACGCGCTGGCGGCGGAGATCGTCGCGGCCGGCGGCACGGCGGCGGTGCTCGCCGGCGACGTGCGCGACGAGGACTATGACCGCGCGCTGGCGGCCCTGGCGGTGGAGCGGTTCGGCCGGCTCGACATCGCCGTCAACAATGCCGGCACGCTCGGCGAAAAGGGCCCCAGCACCGGCGTCTCGGCCAAGGGGTGGGAGGACACGCTGGCGGTGAACCTCACCGGCTCCTTCCTCGGCGCCAAGCATCAGATCGGCGAGATGCTGAAGACCGGCGGCGGCTCGGTGATCTTCACCTCGACCTTCGTCGGCTACACGGCGGCGTTTCCCGGCCTCGCCGCCTATGCCGCCTCCAAATCCGGGCTGATCGGCCTCACCCAGGCGCTGGCCGCCGAGTTCGGGCCGCAGGCTATCCGGGTGAACGCGATCCTGCCCGGCGCGGTGGAGACCGACATGTTCCGCGAGGCCAACGACACGCCGGAAGCGCAGGCTTTCGTCACCGGCCTGCATGCGCTGAAGAGGGTCGCCAAACCGGAGGAACTGGCACGCTCGGTGCTCTACCTCGCCTCGGACGACTCTTCCTTCGTCTCGGGCACCGCCCATCTGGTCGATGGCGGGCTGTCGATCACCCGCGCCTGACCGTCCGGGGCGACGGTAGCTTGGGCGACGGTGGCGGCCCGGCATCGTCGCCCCGCTCAATGCGCGCGGGCGAACATCTCGTTGAAGGAATAGCCGGAGCCGCGCACGGTGCGGATCGGGTCGGGCTGGCGCGGGCGGTTGAGCGCCTTGCGCAGTCGGCCGACATGCACGTCCACGGTGCGCTCGTCGATATAGACGTCCTGCCCCCACACGCCGTCGAGAAGCTGCTCGCGCGAATAGACGCGGCCCGGCGACTGCATGAGGAACTCCAGCAGCCGGAACTCGGTGGGGCCGAGATGAAGTTCACGGCCGGCGCGATGCACGCGCTTGGTCTCGCGGTCCAGTTCGATGTCGCCGGCACGCAGCAGGGTCGAGATGTGCTCGGGCTTGGCCCGGCGCAGCAGCGCCCGCACCCGGGCCACCAGCTCGGGCACGGAGAAGGGCTTCACCACATAGTCGTCGGCGCCGGTGGCGAGGCCGCGCACGCGCTCGGTCTCCTCGCCGCGCGCGGTGAGCATGAGGATCGGCATGCGCTCGGTCTCGGGCCGGGCCCGCAGGCGCCGGCACAGCTCGATGCCGGAGAGGCCGGGCAGCATCCAGTCGAGGATGAGCAGGTCCGGCACGCTCTCGCGCAGGCGGGTCTCCGCCTCGTCGCCGCGGCCGACGCTGTCGACCGCGTAGCCTTCCGATTCCAGATTGTAGCGGAGCAGGAGGGTGAGGGGCTCCTCATCCTCCACGATCAGAATATTGGTGGGCATGGTCTGCTATCCGATCGCTCGTCGCCCCGGGGTTCGTCCCGGGACGGGCCTCAGGCCGGGAAGGCCACGCTGGTCAGGCTGCTGGTGTCCTGCTTCGGCCGCTCCTCGGTGAGCAGCTGGCCGGTGGTCAGGTAATGCACCGTCTCGGCGATGTTGGTGGCGTGGTCGCCGATGCGCTCGATGTTCTTGGCGCAGAACAGCAGGTGCGTGCACAGCGAGATGTTGCGCGGATCCTCCATCATGTAGGTGAGGAGTTCGCGGAACAGCGAGGTGTAGAGCACGTCGACCTCGCCGTCGCGCTGCCAGACGTCGAGCGCGCGGGCCGCGTCGCGGCTGGCATAGGAATCCAGCACCATCTTGAGCTGCTCGAGCACGATGCCCGACATGTGCTCCACGCCGCGCACCAGCTTCTGCGGGTGGAACTCGCCGGTGAGCGCCAGCACGCGCTTGGCGGTGTTCTTGGCGAGGTCGCCAATGCGCTCGAGGTCGTTGGCGATGCGCATCGCGGCGACGATCTCGCGCAGGTCGCCGGCCAGCGGCTGGCGGCGGGCGATGGTGAGAACCGCCTTTTCCTCGATCTCGCGCTGGAGCAGGTCGACCGGGCCGTCGAGCACGATCACCTTCTGGGCCAGTTCGGAATCGCGCTTGACCAGCGCCTGGACGGAGTCGGCGACGAGGCGCTCGGACTGCCCGCCCATCTCGACGACGCGGCGGCCGAGTTCCTTGAGGTCGGTATCGAACGACGAGACGATATGGTCGGTCATGGGGGTAGCCTCTCTCGTCGCTGGCTCAGCCGAAGCGGCCGGTGATGTAGTCCCGGGTGCGGGCCTCGCGCGGATTGGTGAAGATTTCGGCGGAGGGACCGACTTCGATCAGTTCGCCGAGATAGAAGAACGAGGTGATGTCGGCGCAGCGGGCCGCCTGCTGCATGTTGTGCGTCACGATGACGATGGTGAATTCCTGCTTCAGCTCGTCGATCAGGTCCTCGATCTTCGAGGTCGAGATCGGGTCGAGCGCCGAGGTGGGCTCGTCGAGCAGGATCACTTCCGGGCGCACCGCGATGGTGCGGGCGATGCACAGGCGCTGCTGCTGGCCGCCCGACATGCCGAGCGCCGAGGTGTGGAGACGGTCCTTGGTCTCCTCCCAGATCGCGGCCTTGCGCAGGCACCACTCGACGCGCTCGTCCATCTGCGACTTGGACAGGCGCTCATGCAGCTTCACGCCGAAGGCGATGTTGTCGTAGATCGACATCGGGAACGGCGTCGGCTTCTGGAACACCATGCCGATGCGCGAGCGCACGACGGTCGAATCCAGATCCTTGCCGAGCAGGTCGAGACCGTCGAACAGGATCTTCCCTTCCGCGCGCTGGCCCGGATAGAGCTGATACATGCGGTTGAAGATGCGCAGCAGGGTGGACTTGCCGCAGCCCGAGGGCCCGATCATCGCGGTAACGCGCTTCTCGGGGATCTCGAAGTTGATGTTCTTCAGCGCGTGGTTGTCGCCGTAGTAGAAATTGAGCTTCTCGACCTTGAGCTTGGACTCGGCCGACGGCGCGGTGGCGCGGTTGACGGCGGAGGCGATGTCGATCGACGTTTCGGGTGCGAAGTTCATGGTCCGTCTCACTTCATCTTCGCCAGGACGAGGCGGGAAAGGATGTTCAGGGTCAGAACCCCGACGGTGATGATGAGGGCACCCGCCCAGGCGAGCGCGACCCAGTCCTCGAAGGGGCTGGCAGCATATTGGTAGATCGCGATCGGCAGGCTGGCCATCGGCGCGTTGAGGCTGATCGACCACCCGTTATTGCCGAGCGAGGTGAACAGCAGCGGCGCCGTCTCGCCGGCCGCGCGGGCGACCGCCAGCAGGATGCCGGTGACGATGCCGGCGCGGGCCGCGCGCCAGGTGATGAAGGTGACGACCTTCCACTGCGGCGCGCCGAGGGCGAAGGCCGCCTCGCGCAGGCCGATCGGCACCAGGTTCAGCATGTCCTCCGTCGTGCGCACCACGACCGGGATGACGATGATGGCGAGCGCCATCGCGCCGGCCCAGCCGGAGAAGCCGCCGAAGGGCACCACCAGGAGCTGGTAGACGAACAGGCCGATCAGGATCGAGGGGGCGGAGAGCAGCACGTCGTTGACGAAGCGCACGCAGTTGCCGATGTGCGTGCCGCGCCCGTTCTCGGCCAGGAAGGTGCCGCAGAGCAGGCCGACCGGCGTGCCGATCGCCAGCGCGACGCCGATCTGGATCAGCGAGCCGACGATGGCGTTGAGAAGACCGCCGCCGGCGCCGGGCGGGGCAGTGATCTGGGTGAAGACGTGCGGGCCCAGGGCCGGCAATCCGCGGGCCAGGAGGGTCCACAGGATCCAGGCGAGGAAGACGAGCGAAAGCGCGGCGAAGCCGGTCGAGATCGCCTTTGCGGCGTAGTCGGTGGCGCGACGGCGGGCGAGCGATGCCATGATGATTTCTCCGCTCAACCCTTGGTCCGCACCAGCATGCGCGAGAGCGCAAGCACGATGAAGGAGATGACGAAAAGGATGAAACCGAGCTGCAGCAGAGCCTGCAGCTTGAGCGAGCCGGTCGAGGCCTCGGGGAACTCGTTGGCGATGGTCGAGGCGATGGTGGCGCCCGGTGCGAACAGCGAGGCGGACATGCGCGTGGCGTTGCCGATGACGAAGGTCACGGCCATCGTCTCGCCCAGCGCGCGGCCAAGGCCGAGCATGACGGCGCCGACCATGGCGGTGCGGCCATAGGGCACCGAGACGTTGCGGTAGACCTCATAGGTGGTGGCGCCGACGCCGTAGGCGGATTCCTTGATCATCGGCGGCACCGATTCCAGCACCTCGACGAACATCGCGGTGATGAAGGGCAGGATCATGATCGCCATGATCAGGCCGGCGGTCAGCATGCCGGCGCCGAGCGGCGGGCCCTGGAACAGCGCGCCGATCAGCGGCAGCGGACCGAGCCACTCGATCAGCGGCGGCTGCACATAGGCGGCCATCAGCGGGACGATGACGAAGAAGCCCCACATGCCGTAGATGATGGAGGGCACGGCGGCGAGAAGCTGGATCGCCACGCCGATCGGGCGGCGCAGCGGCCCGGGCGCGATCTCGGTGAGGAAGAAGGCGATGCCGAAGGACAGCGGCAGCGCGATCACCACGGCGATGACGGCGCTGAAGAGCGTGCCGAACACCATGACGCCGGCGCCGAAGCGCTCGGTGACCGGGTTCCAGGTGGTGGACCACAGGAAGCTGATGCCGAACTCGCGCAGGGCCGGCAGGCCGCCCTCGAACAGCATCGCGATGATGAGGCCGAGCAGGATCAGAACGAAGATGCCGCAGCCCCACAGGAGCCCGACGAAGACCGGATCGCTGACACGGCCGGTCGGCTTGCGCGCGGCGACGAGGCTGTCTGCCTGCGTTCCGCTGAGAGTGGCGTCCATTTATGTGGTCCTTCGGGCGTCCCCGACCCGCGCCGTGAGGCGGCCGGCGGGAGGTATGGCACAGGAGGCGCGGGCGACAGTGACGGATAGGGCAAGACGCGCAAGGCAGGCACCAGCCTACGCGGCGACCGGCAGGACGAGAAGGGGCGGCCGCGCTCGCGGTCGCCCCTCCCGAAGTCCGATGTCGATCAGTTCGTCCAGACGGGCTTGCCGTCGGCCTTCACTTCGGTCGCCCAGGCCTTCTTGATCTCCTCGACCACCGAACCCGGCAGCGGGATGTAGTGCAGCTTCTCGGCGGCGGCGTCACCTTCCGGGCCATAGGCCCAGTCGAAGAACTTGATGACCTCGGCCGACTGCGCGGCGCTGGCCGGGTTCTTCGGCAGCAGGATGTAGGTCGCCGAGGTGATCGGCCAGGCGCCGTCGCCGGCGGTGTCGATCATCGAGGCGGCGAAGTTCTTGGCGTGGGTCCAGTCGGCCGCAGCGGCGGCTTCCATAAAGGCCTTGACGCTCGGCGTCACGACCTTGCCGGCCTTGTTCACGAGGTCGGTGGTGGCGAGCTTGTTGGCGGCGGCGTAGATGAACTCGACGTAGCCGACCGCGCCCTTGGTGTTCTTCACGGTACCGGCAACGCCTTCATTGCCCTTGGCGCCCGCGCCCGTCGGCCACTGCACCGAGGTGGCGGCGCCGACATTGGCCTTCCAGTCCGCATTGGTGGCGGCCAGGTAGGAGGTGAACACGAAGGAGGTGCCCGAGGAGTCCGAACGGTAGACCGGGACGACGGCGACGTCAGGCAGCTTCTTGCCCTTGTTCAGCGCCTCGATCTTCGGGTCGTTCCACTTGGTGATCTTGCCCTGGTAGATGTCGGCGAGCACGGCGCCGTTCAGCACCAGGCCCTCGACGCCATCGAGGTTCACGATGGCGACCACCGAGCCGATCACGGTGGGGAACTGCAGCAGGTTGGCCGCTTCCAGCTTGTCGTCCTTCATCGGCGCGTCGGAGGCGCCAAAGTCGACGGTGCGGTTGACGATCTGGTTCTGACCGCCGCCGGAGCCGATGGACTGATAGTTCAGGCCCGTGCCCGTCTTCGCCTTATAGGCGGCAGCCCAGGACTGATAGACCGGGGCCGGGAAAGAGGCGCCAGCGCCATTGATGTCGGCGGCAAAGGCGCCACCGGAGAACACGGCGCCAAACGACAGCGCCGCAGCGCCGAGGATATGAGTGAATTTCAAGGGTCTTCTCCTTAGGTCGGGAGACCGGCTGCATCGCGGAAGACGCAACCTGATGCGCGATTGGCCGGAGGGCGGATGAGGTACACAGGACTCTTAGCGCCCCGTCACCAAGGTTCTATGACCCTTCAATGAAGCCTTGATGACATCGCAAGTCGTTGGCTGCGATCAGCTTTTCTTCTCTTCCGCCGGAGCGGCGGAAAGGCGCACGGAGAATGTCGAACCCTCGCCCGGAACGCTCTCTATGCCGAGCCTGCCGCGGTGGCGGGCAACGATGTGCTTGACGATGGCCAGGCCCAGACCCGTGCCGCCCTGCTCGCGCGAATGGGCGGTGTCGACCCGGTAGAAGCGCTCGGTCAGGCGCGGCACATGCTCGGGCGCGATGCCCGGCCCGTAGTCGCGCACCGAGACCACCACGTCCGAACCCTCGCGGGCGACGCCGATCTCGACCCGCCCGCCGGCCCCGCCATATTTCAGCGCGTTCTCCACGAGGTTCTCGAAGACGCGGATCAGCTCGTCGCGGTCGCCGCGCACATTCACCGGCGGCGCGGGATGCTCGAAGGCGATCTCCACCCCGCGCTCGCGCCCCAGCGGGCCGAGGGCATCGCGCACATGGCTGATGACCGAGACGAGATCGACCTCCGCCTCGGGGCGCAGATGCGCATTCAGCTCGATGCGCGAGAGCGACAGCAGGTCGTCGATGAGGCGCGACATGCGCCGGGCCTGCTCGCCCATGATCTTGAGGAACCGCTCGCGGGCGCTGGAATCGTTGCGCGCGGGGCCCTGCAACGTCTCGATGAAGCCGGACAGCGAGGCGAGCGGCGTGCGCAGCTCATGGCTCGCATTGGCGATGAAGTCGACGCGCATCTGCTCGACGCGGCGCTGCGGCGTCAGGTCGACGAAGCCAAGGAGCACCGCCTCGGTGGGCGCTCCCTCGCGCACCAGGCCGGGCCGGATTGGCACGATGTCGGCACGCAGCCAGCGATCGAGAGGCACCCGCTCGGCGAATTCGATGCGGCGCGGGCGCCCGTCGGCCGCCGAGGCGCGCAGCGCCTCCAGCACCTCCGGCACGCGCATGGCGAAGGACACCGGATCGCCCACCCGCACACTGGCCAGCAGACCCACCGCCCCGGCATTGGCGGCGAGCACCGTGCCGCGCCCGTCGAGCAGCAGCGCGGGGTCGGGCAGCGCGCGCACAAGGGCGGGCAGACGCTCTTCCTGGCGCGGCGAGGACTTGGGCTCGCCGCTGAAGCGGGCGAGCGCGGCCGCCACCGGGCGCCGGCGCGCCGGCACCAGCGCGGCCGAGGTGACCAGCGCGGCGATGAGGAAGGCGGCGCTCGGCTCGATGGCGCCGAACCAGGCGGCGATGGCGAGCCCGGCCGCCGTGGACGACAGGATCCAGCGCGCGCCGGCGAGACGCTCGCGCAGCGTGTCTTCCGTCAACTGCGTTGAATCACCGAGGGCCATGCCCGACGTTTCCTGCGAACCGCTTCTCTGGATATGCTGTCCCCGCGCCGCAGGGGAAGAGGATTCGTCCCCGGCGCGCGAATCGAGGAAGGGCGACACGAGGCCCTTTATGTTCCAGTCGAGAGGCTTCCATATGACGAAGAAGCCCGCCAGTTCCCCGGCGAACGCATCCCCCGCGAAATCCGCCTCCGATGCCGCCGCCGGGCGCACGTCCCCGGCCGACGAGGCCGGCGCCAGCAAGGACAAGGGCGGCAAGGACAGCAAGGCCGGCAAGAGCAGCAAGGCCGGCAAAACCGGCAAGGGCATCGGGACGCCATCGCTCGCCGCCGCCATCGCGGATTTCAGGGTCGACGCCCCCGAGCTGTCGCCGCTGATCGAGGAGCGGGCCTATGGCAGCGGGGGATATCCCTATGCCGACCGCCCCAAGCGCAAGAGCTACGAAAAAGACCTGCACGCGCTGCAGATCGAGCTGCTGAAGCTGCAGGAATGGGTCAAGGCCACCCGTGAGCGCGTGGTGATCGTGTTCGAGGGACGCGACGCCGCCGGCAAGGGCGGCACCATCCAGCGCCTCGTGCAGCACCTCAATCCGCGCTTCGTGCGGATCGTGGCGCTCGACAAGCCGAGCAGCATCGAGGCGGCGCAATGGTATTTCCAGCGCTATGTCGCGCACATGCCGCCGCGCGGGGAAATCGCGATCTTCGACCGCTCCTGGTACAACCGCGCCGTCATCGAACCCGTGATGGGATTCTGCACCCCGGCGGAGACCGCGCATTTCCTCGAACAGGTGCCCGCCTTCGAGAAGATCCTGCTCGACGACGGCATAAGGCTGTTCAAGATCTGGCTGGACGTCGGCCGGGAAATGCAGCTCACGCGGCTTTATGCGCGCTACCGCGATCCGCTCAAGCGGTGGAAGCTCTCGCCGGTGGACCTCGCCGCACCCGCCCGCTGGGATGCCATTTCCGCCGCGCGCAACGCGATGTTTCTCGCCAGCCAGGAACCCGCGCCGTGGACCGTCGTTCTCGCCAACGACAAAATGCGGACGCGACTTGGTGTCATACGTCAAATCCTCGCACAAATACCGTATGAGGGCAGGGATGACCGGGTGGTCGCCATTCCCGATCCGGCCATCGTGCTTGACGGGCGCGATTTTCTCGCGCGTCCCGGCATGGCGACCCCTTAACCGTGGGCCTGATTGATGCGCAGCCTCGATATCGCGGCATTGTTGCTCGGCGTCGGCATGTCCCTCGACGTCCTCTCGGCCGCCGCCGCGGAACCGCTGCCGCTGCCTGCCGTCGACTACCGCGTGCGGGCGAAGGCGCCGCAGGGCTCGGAGATCGACGTCGCCCATCATGAAGGGCGCCTGCGCATGGACGTGCGCAACGAGACGCTGATCGGCACGATGACCGGGCTGGTCGATCTCGGCCAGAGCGAGGTGATCTTCATCGTCGACGTGCCCGGCATGGACACGCTCGCCGTGCGCACCGCGCTGCCGCCGGGCTATTCCTTCGCCGACGCCGCCCGCGAGGGCACCCGCGCGGGCACCGACAAGGTGGCGGGGGAGGCCTGCGACCTCTGGCGCATCGACGTGAAGGCGGGCAAGCCGCCGCTGGACAGCTGCATCACCTCGGACGGCATCGTGCTGCGGACCTCGACCGTCATCGACGGCAAGCCGACCGTGGTGTTCGAGGCGCTGGAACTCGCGCGCGGCGCGCAGGACCCGGCCCGCTTCGCGGTGCCCAAGGGCGTGAAGGTGACGAAGCTACCGGCCAGCATGCTCGGCCTGCTGCCGGGCTTCGGGCGCTAGGAAGGCGTCCGGGCGGGCCGCCGGCCGCCCGCTAGCTGGCGCGGCGGCGTGCCTCGGGGCTCGCGGAATCCCCGGTCGCCGACTCCGTGGCCGGGGAACCATCGTCACCGGACTGGATCACCGGCATCGCAGCCAGCGGGTCGGGCGAGATGCCCTTGCGGGCGGCGAGCCGGCGGCGGCTGAGCATCAGCTCGCGCACGCCCATGATGATCAGCGCCAGCGCGAAGGGCGTCACGTAATAGAGCAGGCGCAGCAGCAGCAGGGCGCCGAGCAGCGGCTCCTTGTCGAACTGGGGCAGCGCCACCAGCATCGCGGCGTCGAACACGCCGAGCCCGCCCGGCGCGTGGCTGGCGAAGCCCAGCAGCGTCGCCGAGATGAACACGACGCCGAGCGCGATCGGGTCGATGAAAGGCTGCTCCGGCATCAGCACGTACATGGCGGCGGCGCAGAAGGACAGGTCGACGATACCGATGGCGATCTGCATCAGCGTCAGCCGCGACCCCGGCAGCGTCACCGTCCAGTGGCCCTCGCCGACGCCGATGCGGCGCGGCTTGAGGCCGACCCACACCACATAGGCCGCGAGGCCCGACAGCAGCGCGATGCCGATCAGCCGGTTCACCCAGGCCGGCAGCTGGTCGACCGCGCTCGCCGCCCAGGGCTCGACGGTGATGCCGAGGCCCAGAATGGCGATGTTGCCGAGCCAGAAGGTCAGGCCGGTGACGAAGCACAGCTTGGCGACATCCACCGCGCCGAGGCCGTGCGCGGAATAGATGCGGTAGCGCACGGTGCCGCCGGTGAAGGCGGAGAAGCCGACATTGTGGCCGATGGCGTAGGAGGTGAAAGAGGCCAGCGCCGCCGTGCGGTAGGGCACGTGCGGCTTGCCGATCGTACGCAGGGCGAACCAGTCGTAGAAGGTCAGGGTGAAATAGGCGCCGGCGACGAAGAGCGCGGCGAGGCCGATGCGCCACGGGTCGGTGCCGGAGATCGCGTCCCACACCTCGTCGGGGCGGATGTTGCGCAGCATCTCGTACAGGACGACGGCGGCGATGCCGATGATGACGAGGCTGGCGACGAGGCCGAGCGTGTGCCAGCCGATGCGATCGCGCAACCAGCCGGAAATCAGCTTCAGCCCTTTCATCGCGCCTTCATCCTCCTGTCGGACCGGACCAACCCGGGCAGCCCTAGCAGACCTCGGCGGCTTTCGGAACACGTTCCGGCCGGCGGCGGCGCATTAGCGCACACCGTGTCCGAATCCGGTCGGCCGCGTGCCGCCCTTCTCCTGCAACGACGCGCGGCTTATCCGCCCCTCCGGCGGCAAGGTCATGACGGAACGATGATATTCGCGCGAGCGTGATGGCGCGATGACAGGCCCCGTCCCCGCTCAGAGCCGGACGGGATAGCCGATCTCGATGGTGCGCGGGCGCGGCAGGCCGAAACGGTCGACCGAGCGCTCGGCATTGCGGGCGAGGAA
Organism: Ancylobacter sp. TS-1; assembly: GCF_009223885.1. Taxonomy (NCBI): domain Bacteria; kingdom Pseudomonadati; phylum Pseudomonadota; class Alphaproteobacteria; order Hyphomicrobiales; family Xanthobacteraceae; genus Ancylobacter; species Ancylobacter sp. TS-1. Next base: position 2,974,272 of record NZ_CP045144.1, on the reverse strand, counting down.
GGCGAAGACATGCGCGAGCACGTCGCGCACGCCGAGTATGTCGTCGGGCGGCATGACGCGTTCGTGACCGATGACGTAGACCGCTTCGTCGGGATCCACGCCCTGCGCGTAGAGCGCCGGGCCCAGAACCGCCGGCACGTCGATCTGCTGCATGTAGCCGAAGCGCACGTCGACGCGCAGATGGGTGCCGTCGATGGGCAGGATGCGCACGCGGTCGTCCACCGGCACGCGGGGGCGGGCGGCGATCCACACCGAGACGATGACCGCCTTGGAGAACTGCACGTTGAGCAGTTCCGACAGCCGGCCGAGCGCCACCGGCGTCACCGCCCCGCCGCGCGACAGGAAGATGGCGGTGCGCGGGCTGATCGCGCAGGCCGGCGGCCGGCCGCGCGCGACGAAGTCGTCGAGCGGCTCGGTGAAGCGGCGCTGCTGCAGGCTCAGCCCCTCCAGGCCGCGACGCCAGGACACCATGATGATCAGCACGATGCTGGCGATGGCCACGGGCAGCCAGCCGCCGTCGTGCAGCTTGGTCAGGTTGGCCAGGGCGAAGGAGACGTCGATCACCGCGAGCCCGCTGGCCAGGGCGATCAGCGCCGGCAGCGGCCAGCGCCAGCTACGCCGGACATAGGCGACGAACAGGATGGTCGTCGCCACCATCGCCATGGCGACGGCGATGCCATAGGCCGAGGCGAGGCGGTCGGAGGAGCCGAACGACACCACGATGGCGGCGCAGGCGATCATCATGATCCAGTTGAGCCGGCCGACATAGATATGCTGGTCGTTGCGCTCGCTGGTGTAGCGGATGCGCATGGGCGGCAGGTAGCCAAGCTCGATCGCCTGCTTGGCCAGCGAGAACACGCCGGTGATGATCGCCTGCGAGGCGATGACGGTCGCGCAGGTGGCGAGGATCAGCAGCGGCACGTCGAACAGGTCGGGCGAGAGGTCGTAGAAGGGATTGCGCACCGAATCCCGGTGCACCAGCACATAGGCGCCCTGGCCGTAATAGTTGAGCAGCAGCGCCGGCATGGCGACGACGAGCCAGGCGCGCGTGATGACCGGCCGGCCGAAATGGCCGAGATCGGCATAGAGCGCCTCGCCGCCGGTGATGGCGAGGAAGGCGGCGCCGAGAATGGCGCCGGCCAGCAGCGGATGGTCGGCCAGCAGCATCAGCCCGTGGCGCGGGTCGAGCGCCGCCAGCACCTGCGGCGCCGCCACGATGCCGTGCAGCCCGAGCGCCCCGAGCGAGACGAACCAGAGCAGCATCACCGGCCCGTAGAGCGCGCCGATGCGCTCGGTACCGGCGCGCTGGGAGACGAAGACGGCGAGAATGACCAGCACGGTGACGGCGACGATCCAGTGGTCGAGTGCCGGCGCGATCACCTCCAGCCCCTCGATCGCCGACAGCACCGAGATGGCCGGGGTCAATACGCCATCGCCGATCAGCATGGCGCCGCCGACGAGGCCGGCGATCAGCAGGAACAGCCGCCCGCCGGTGGCGGAGCGGTGCAGGTCGAGCAGGGTGACGAGCGCGAGGATGCCGCCTTCCCCGTCATTGTCCGCCCGCAGCACCAGCATGACATATTTGATGGTGACGGAGAGAATGATCGCCCAGGTGATGAGCGAGAGCAGGCCGAGCACGTCGGCATCGGTCACGCCGCCGGTGCCGCCGACGGCGAGCAGGCCCTGCTTGAAGGCGTAGAGCGGGCTGGTGCCGATGTCGCCGAAGACGACGCCCAGCGCCGCGACTTCGGCGGCGAACGGCAGGGACCGGCGACCGGCGACACGATGCTCAGCCATGGTGCGTCCGGCGGCACGGGAGGAAGCGGATCGCGCCGCCGCGCGGGGCGGCCGCGCGGAAAGCCGAAAACAATCGCGCCGGAGGGCGGCGCGGCGCGAGGCAGAAGGACACGGCAGAACTTGGCATGACAGGCCGGAATCGCGCTGGTTTTCGCCGGTGCACCCGGCACCGCAGCAATACTCTGGCACGGCACCGGCGCCAAGCACAGACGAACGCGTCGCTTCGCCCCTCGCCCGGCTTCGACGGGAGGCTTCGTTCGGGAAGCGTGACGGATGGGAGAAGGGACGAGGGAGGAGGATTGGGGGGCGAATAACCCTCCTCCCTCTACCAACTGCCGTACGTGCCGAAGGGCTTGCGGGTTCCCTCCGACTCTGGCGGCCGGTGAAGGCACTTGAATAAACGGTTCAGAACCGACAATCAATAAAAACCGAACGGTTTGGTCAATAGCCCAAAGTAGGGCCGCCCGCTCCCCTCGCGCGTTGCAAAATCGGACCGATTGCTCCAAACTGGCGACAGCTTTTGTAATTTTCGTTCGCTGCTTAGTCAGGCCAGACCGCTTCCATGCCGCACGCCGCCGGCCATCCGACAGGCCGCCCCCAGCCCATGGCCGCGCCGCGCGGCACCGCGCCACTGCCACGCCACGGGAACGACAAGCGACGCCAGATCCTCGGCGGCGCCCGCGAGGTCTTTCTGTCCGCCGGGTTCGACGGCGCCAGCATGGGCGAGATCGCGCGCATGGCGGGCGTCTCGAAGGGCACGCTCTATGTCTATTTCCCCTCGAAGGAGGAGCTTTTCTCAGCCCTCGTGACCGAGGAGTGCCAGCGCACGGCCGAGGCCTGCTTCGACATGGGCGTCGATGCCGATGTGCGCGAGGCGCTGACCCAGGTCAGCCACCGCTACATCCGCGCCATGATGGAGCCGGCGCATGTACGCACCGTCCGCATGGTCGTCGGCGTCGCCGAGAAGCTGCCGCAGATCGGACGCGCCTATCTTCAGGCCGGGCAGGAGGCGGGTGTGCAGCGGCTCGGCGACTGGCTGCGGCTGAAGGCGGAGCGGGGCGAACTCGCCATCGACGACCCCGAACTCGCGGCCTGGCAGTTCATCATCGGCTGCCATGCCAAGCTCGTCATGCCGCTGGTGTTCGGCGACGAGACCCCGCCGGACGCCGCAAGCGTGGAACGTCTGGTCGTCCACACGGTCGACTCCTTCCTGCGCGCCTTCGCGCCGCGCGGCGGCGGAAACGCCTAGGAGTTCGGCGCGCCCCCGGCGAGCAGCGCGGCCAGCCCCTCGCGATAGGTCGGGTAGAGCAGCCCGCCGCCGAGCAGGGCATGCAGGTGCTCGTTGCGGACACGCCGGTTGTCCGCCCAGAAGGACAACGCCATCGGCGACATGCTCAGGGCCGCCACCTCGAAGGGTTCGGCGGCCGGCGGATCGACCCCGAACAGCCCGGCGGCGAAGCGCACCGGCGCGCAGGAGGGCGAGGGCTCGTCGTCCACCACATTCACCGCGCCGTCGAATCCCTTGATGCCGGCGGCATGGATGGCCCCGGCGATGTCGTCGACATGGATGCGGTTGAACACCTGCCCGGCGCGCTCGATGCAACGGGCGGTGCCGGCGGCGACATCCTCGATCGCGTTGCGGCCGGGGCCGTAAATGCCGCCGAGCCGCAGCAGCGCGACCGGCCGGCCGGCCGCCGCGCCGAGCCGACGCCAGGCCGCCTCCGCCTCGATGCGCCGCCGCGCCCGTGGCGCCGCCTCGGAAAGCGGAGCGTCCTCGTCGATCCAGGCGCCGCCGGAATCGCCATAGACGCCGATGGTCGAGAGATAGACGAGCGGTCCCCGGCGGCCCGCACCCGCCAGCGCCGGCCCGAGCGGGCCGAGGAACGGGTCGCCCGCCTCCCCGGGGGCGGCCGAGGCCACCACCACATCGGCTGCCCGCGCGGCCTCGACCAGCGCGGCGGAGGGCTCACCCTCGAAGCGCAGCATCTCCATGCCGGGGCGGGGGGCGCCGTCGCGGCTGGTGCCGATGCGGCGGGCGAAGGCCTCGCCGTGGCGCGCGACGAGGCGCTGCGCGCAATAGCCGTGGCCGAGGCAGAGCAGGGTCGGACGGGGATCGGTCACGCGCGGGTCTCCGGCGGCATCGAGACGTCGGCGAGCGCAAGGCGCCATTCCTCGGCGACGTCGGCATCGCCCTCGCCCGCATGGGCGGCGGCGAGGGCGGTGAGGGACTCGGGCGGCAGCAGCCGGGTGAGCGCCCACACCGCCGCGCCGCGCACCGTGGCGGCCTCATGGGCGAGCAGCCGCTCGGCCTCCGGCGCGAGGCCGGCATCGCCGGAATTGCCGATGGCGACCAGCACGTTGCGCAGGAAGCGCGTGCGCCCGCTGCGCTTGATCGGGCTCCTGGCGAAGCGGGCGCGGAACTGCGCCTCGTCGAGCCGGGCGAGATCGGCCAGCGCCGGGGCCCGGTTCTCGTCGCGCGCGGCGAGGCGCGCCTCGCGGCCGAGTTCGGCGAACTTGTTCCACGGGCAGGCGGCGAGGCAGTCGTCGCAGCCATAGACCCGGTTGCCGATCAGCGGGCGCAGCTCGCGCGGGATCGGCCCGGAGTGCTCGATGGTGAGGTAGGAGACGCAGCGGCGCGCGTCGATGCGGTAGGGCGCCGGAAAGGCGTCCGTCGGGCAGGCCTCGATGCAGGCGCGGCAGGAGCCGCAATGGTCGACCTCGGGCGTGTCCGGCGGCAAAGCGAGATCGGTGGCGATGGCGCCGAGGAACAGCCAGGAGCCCTTCGCGCGCGAGACGAGATTGGTGTGCTTGCCCTGCCAGCCGAGCCCGGCGGCGGCGGCGAGCGGCTTCTCCATCAGCGGCGCCGTGTCGACGAAGACCTTGATCTGCACCCGCCCGGGCCCGCCGGCGCGCGGCACGAAGCGCGAGGCGATGCGCTTGAGCTTGCCCTTGATCAGCTCGTGATAGTCGTCGCCGCGCGCATAGACCGAAATGGCGCCGCGCGTGCGTTCGGCGAGGATGGCGCGGGGGTCCTCGTCCGGTCCGTAATTGAGCCCCAGCATCAGCAGCGAGGCGACCTCCGGCCACATATGGGCGGGTGCGGCGCGGCGCTCGGCGGTCTGCGGCATCCACTCCATGTCGCCATGGGCGCCCTCGGCGATCCATTGGCGCAGGCGCGGCCCGGCCTCGGGGATGGCGTCGGCGCGCGCGATGCCCATCGCGTCGAACCCCTCCTCGCGGGCGAGGGCGAAGATGAGCGCCTTCGCCGCCTCCGGCGTCAGAAATCGAGATCCGCGTAGCACGGCGCCGGCGGCATGCCCGCCATGGTCAGCGCGAGCAGCGGCCGGAACGCCGGACGCGACTTGATGCGCGCGTACCAGATCTTCGCTCCCTCGTCCTCGTCCCACGGCACATCGCCCAGATAGTCGACGCTGGAGATATGCGCGGCGGCGGCGAGATCGGCATAGGTCATGCGCTCGCCGGCGAGCCAGTTCCGCGCCTTCAGCAGCCAGCCGATATATTGCAGATGATAGCGGATATTGGCGCGGGCGGCACGGATGGTCGCCATGTCGGGCGGGCCGCCGCCAAGCTCGCGCGGCGTGTAGCGCTTGTAGACCTTCTCGCGCACCAGCGGCTCGGTGACCTCGACGAAGAACTTGTGATTGAACCAGGCCGAGAGCCGGCGCACCTCGACGCGGGCGGCGCTGTCGGCCGGCAGCAGGCGCCGGTCGCCGAGCGCGGCGCCACGGGTCTCGTCGAGATATTCGGTGATGGCGTCGATGCCCGGCACGACGAGCCCGTCATCCTCCACCAGAACCGGCGTCGCGCCGGCCGGGTCGAGCATCAGGAATTCGGGCCGGCGCTCCCACACCCGCTCCTCGATCAGTTCCGGCTCGATGCCGATCTCGCCGAGAGCGAGGCGCACGAGACGCGAATGGGCGCAGAAGGGATGGTGATAGAGCTGCATTTTCCGGGAAAATTCGCGAGCCGCCAGCGGGGGCGCTGGTGATGGGTCTAGAAGGGTTCAGGCGTCATCGCAAGCCTTAGCGGCGTCAACATGGCATCGCAGGCGCCCCTTGTGGGCGGGCGCGCCGGTCGATTTCGGGTTATGGTGTGCGAGCAGTTAACGCCACCGAAGACGCAGCAGGAGTGAAGCCATGGAAAGCGCCCGGCCGCACGGCATCTTCGTCTGGAACGAACTGAACACGCGCGACATCGCCGGCGCCAAGGCCTTCTACGCCGCCACGCTCGGCTGGACCTTCGAGGCCATGCCGATCGAGGGTGGCGCGGATTACTGCATCATCCGCCATGGCGAGACCCGCGTCGGCGGCATCTTCGTGCTCGACGGGCCGGAATTCGACGGCGTGCCTGAGCACTGGTTCTCCTATATCGCGGTGGACGACGTCGACGCGCGGGCGGCCACCGTGGCGGAGGCGGGCGGGGCGGTGCTGCGGCCGGCCTTCGACATAGCCGGCGTCGGCCGGATTGCCATCATCCGCGATTCGCGCGGGGCCGTTTCGGGCTGGATCACGCCGGCAATGTGAGCGCGCGCCGGGTGGATGCGCTCCGCTAACTATCCGATTCCATTGGAGATTCGGCCTAGCTGTAACGTGTATGCCATAAAGTCGGCGTAATGGGCGTTCGCGCGCCTGCCGGACTCCTCGTCCTCCCGCCCCTCCTGCCCCAAGGGAAGATCGACACGATGCAGTTCCATATCCAGCCCCCCGCCATTCGCGCTTCCGGCTACTCCCTGCTGGAAGGCAGCCCCGAATTCGACGACGTCGGAGCCGGGCTCGACGAGGCGGAGGCGCTGGGCGTCGATGTCGTGGAGCTTCCGGTCTATGCGTGGCATCTCGTGGTCGAGGGCCGCGTGCTCGGCGACCGGCTGAAAGACCTCCAGCGCGCCCTCGCCGGCCGCCGGCTCGGCTACAGCGTGCACGGCGCGCTCGCCATCAACCTGATGGACCTGCCCGAGCGGCTGCCGCGCCACGAGAAGGTGCTGGCGGCCAATATCGAGATCGCCGCCGCCATCGGCGCCGAGCACCTCGTCATCCACACCGGCTTCGTGCGCGACGCGGAGGACGACCTGGAAGTGGCCTATTCGCGCCAGCGCGACGCCCTCGCCCGGGCCGGCGACCTGGCGGCCGCGCGCGGCGTGCGGCTGTGCGTGGAGAACATCTTCCGCTTCCGCGACGCCCGCGAGACCGCCACCCCGGCCAAGCTCGCCGGCGAGCTGGCGGCCATCGACCATGCGGCGGTGAAGGCGACGCTCGACGTCAGCCACGCCTATATTCGCTGCACCGACGCCCGGATCGACCCGATCGCCGAGATCGCGGCGCTGGCCCCGCATGTCGCGCATTTCCACCTGCACGATTCCTTCGGCCGCCCGAACGAGAAGCGGGCGAGCGATCTGTGGCTCTATCATCCGGCCGAAGCGGTGGCGTTCGGCGAGGGCGACCTGCACCTGCCGATCGGCTGGGGCGGCATCGACTGGGACGCGGTGGTGGGGGCGGTGCGCCCGGCGCCGGGCGCGGTCGCCATCATGGAACTGAACCCCGCCCACTGGCGCGAGCTGAACAGCCAGATCCCCGTGTTGCAGGCGCTCGCCGCCCGCTTCCAGCCGGCGCCGGCGCCGGCGGCGGTCGGCTGACGACGCCGGGCGCGCGGCGCAAGCGCGCCGGAACCGCCACCGCACGCCGCTGCGCACAAGACCGCAGGCCCCGCGCTGCTTTAAAGCGCATGCACCTTCTTGCAGCGGAAACGGCTGCCCCCTATATCGGCCTCGAACGGCGCGCTGAGCGCCGTACCCTATTGTTTGGGGGCCGGTTCAGGGGGAGCGACGGGCGAGGCCCGGCACTTTCCGAAGGACGCTTTGCGAAGGTCCGGCCGGCCTGCCGGAAGGAGAAACAATATGTCTAAAGTCATCGGCATCGATCTCGGCACGACCAATAGCTGCGTCGCGGTCATGGAGGGCACCACGCCCAAGGTGATCGAGAACGCGGAAGGCGCGCGCACCACGCCTTCCATCGTCGCCTTCACCGAGGATGGCGAGCGCCTCGTCGGCCAGCCGGCCAAGCGCCAGGCGGTGACGAACCCCGAGCGCACCTTCTTCGCGGTGAAGCGCCTGATCGGCCGCCGCTACGACGACCCGACGGTCGCCAAGGACAAGGATCTCGTCCCCTACCAGATCGTGCGCGCCGACAATGGCGACGCCTGGGTAGAGTCGGACGGCAGGAAGTATTCGCCCTCGCAGATTTCCGCCTTCACGCTGCAGAAGATGAAGGAGACGGCGGAGGCCTATCTCGGCGCCAAGGTCGACAAGGCGGTCATCACCGTCCCGGCCTATTTCAACGACGCCCAGCGCCAGGCCACCAAGGACGCTGGCCGTATCGCCGGCCTCGAGGTGCTGCGCATCATCAACGAGCCGACGGCGGCCGCGCTCGCCTACGGCCTCGACAAGAAGTCGGCCGGCATCATCGCGGTCTACGACCTCGGCGGCGGCACCTTCGACGTCTCGATCCTCGAGATCGGCGACGGCGTGTTCGAGGTGAAGTCCACGAACGGCGACACGTTCCTGGGCGGCGAAGACTTCGACATGCGCCTCGTCAACTATCTCGCCGACGAGTTCAAGAAGGAGCAGGGCATCGACCTGCGCGGCGACAAGCTCGCCCTTCAGCGCCTGAAGGAAGCGGCCGAGAAGGCCAAGATCGAGCTGTCCTCCGCGACCCAGACCGAGATCAACCTGCCCTTCATCACGGCGGACGCGACCGGCCCCAAGCACCTGACGCTGAAGCTCACCCGCGCCAAGTTCGAGGCGCTGGTGGACGACCTGATCCAGCGCACCGTCGAGCCCTGCCGCAAGGCGCTCAAGGATGCCGGCCTCACCGCCGGGCAGATCGACGAGGTCGTTCTCGTCGGCGGCATGACCCGCATGCCCAAGGTGCAGGAAGTGGTGAAGCAGTTCTTCGGCAAGGAGCCCCACAAGGGCGTCAACCCGGATGAGGTCGTCGCCATCGGCGCCGCCATCCAGGCCGGCGTGCTCCAGGGCGACGTGAAGGACGTGCTGCTGCTCGACGTGACCCCGCTCTCGCTCGGCATCGAGACGCTGGGCGGCGTGTTCACGCGCCTGATCGACCGCAACACGACCATCCCGACCAAGAAGAGCCAGACCTTCTCCACCGCCGAGGACGGCCAGACCGCGGTGACGATCCGCGTCTTCCAGGGCGAGCGCGAGATGGCCGCGGACAACAAGATCCTCGGCCAGTTCGATCTCGTCGGCATCCCCCCGGCGCCGCGCGGCGTGCCGCAGATCGAGGTTGCCTTCGACATCGACGCCAACGGCATCGTCAACGTGTCGGCCAAGGACAAGGGCACCGGCAAGGAGCAGCAGATCCGCATCCAGGCCTCCGGCGGCCTGTCGGATACCGACATCGACAAGATGGTGAAGGACGCCGAGGCGCACGCCGCCGAGGACAAGCAGCGCCGCGCGCTGGCCGAGGCCAAGAACCACGGCGAGGCGCTCGTGCACTCCACCGAGAAGGCGCTCGCCGAGCATGGCGACAAGGTCGGCGCGCCCGAGAAGGCTGCCATCGAGACCGCCATCGTCGATCTCAAGAGCGCGCTGGAGGGTGACGACGCCGAGGCGATCGCCGCCAAGACCAACACGCTGGCGCAGGCCTCGCTCAAGCTGGGCGAAGCCATGTACGCCTCCCAGCAGGGCGGCGACGACGCCGGCGAGGCGCCGAAGGACGACGTGGTGGACGCCGAGTTCACCGAGGTCGACGACGACAAGAAGAAGTCGGCCTGATCTCAGACCCAACGCCGCCCCCGGGATTCGTTCCGGGGGCGGATTTCTGTACGGCACCCCGGTACGCGCCGCGCTGCGATAGGGCGCGGGGAAGGCTTCGCCCGGACGCCTTCCGGCAGGTTTCCTGCATGCCGGACCGGATCGCCCGCCGCCGCGAGAGGCAACCGCGCCACGCGGCCGGCGGCGCCAGAGGATGCGACGGCACATCGGCCCATGTCCAAACGCGACTATTACGAGATCCTCGAGGTCACCAGGACCTGCAATGACGGCGAGCTGAAAAGCTCGTACCGCAAGCTCGCCATGAAGTGGCACCCGGACAAGAACCCCGGCAATGACGACGCCGAGATCCGCTTCAAGGAGATCAGCGAGGCCTATGAGGTTCTGAAGGACCCGCAGAAGCGCGCGGCCTATGACCGCTTCGGCCATGCCGCCTTTGAGGGCGGGGGCGGCGGCCCGGGCTTCGGCGCCGATTTCGCCTCGACCTTCTCCGACATTTTCGACGACCTGTTCGGCATGGCCGGCGGGCGGCGCGGCGGCGGGGGTGGACGCGGCGGGCGCGAGCGCGGGGCGGACCTGCGCTACAACATGGAAATCACGCTGGAGGAGGCGTTCTCCGGCAAGGACGCCACCGTCCGCCTGCCGACCTCCATCACCTGCGAGGCGTGCTCGGGCTCCGGCGCCAAGGCCGGCACCCAGCCGACCACCTGCCGCACCTGCTCCGGCAGCGGGCGCATCCGCCAGGCGCAGGGCTTCTTCACGCTGGAGCGCACGTGCCCGAGTTGCCAGGGCCGCGGCCAGGTGATCGAGGATCCTTGCCCGGCCTGCGCCGGCGCCGGCCGCACCACCAAGGAGCGCACGCTGCAGGTGGCGATCCCGGCGGGCGTGGAGGACGGCACCCGCATCCGCCTCGGCAATGAGGGCGAGGCGGGGGTGCGCGGCGGACCGCCCGGCGACCTCTACATCTTCCTGTCGCTCGCCCCGCACGACTTCTTCCAGCGCGACGGGGCGGACCTGTTCTGCCGCGCGCCGATCTCCATGGTCACGGCGGCGCTGGGCGGCTCCTTCGAGGTGCCGACCATCGACGGCGAGACGACCAAGGTGAAGGTCCCCGAGGGCACCCAGTCCGGCAAGCGTTTCCGGCTCGGCGGCAAGGGTATGCCGGTGCTCCGCAGCCGCACCCGCGGCGACATGTATGTGCAGGTCGTCGTCGAGACGCCGCAGAACCTGACCCGACGTCAGCGTGAACTTCTGGCCGAATTCGACGCCGAATGTTCGAAGGACACGCACCCGGAATCGAGCGGCTTCTTCGCCAAGGTGAAGGATTTCTTCGCCGGTGACGCGGAGTAAGGGCGCCAGCACGTAATCGCGCTGTCATCGCGGGGACTTAACATGCTCCGCCAAGCACTCTAGAGTCGCGGGCATCGACTCGTCAGCCAAGAGCCCATTCCGCCCGGATCGCGACGGCCCGACCCGACCTGAACAGGCTCGACATTTTGAATCCGGCGCGATTTCCGGTCGGGCACCTGCCCGGCCGCCTCTCGCTTCCGCCTTTTGCAACCGTCCGGTCAGGGCTCATCGGAATTTCGCTGGCATGCTGCAACGTCCCGCCTCCCGCGCCTCACAGCGCTGCGCCCCCAAGTCCCGTCCCGACGAGGTGCACTTCCTGCGCTCCTGGCTGCAGGATCCCCTGCGCACCGGCGCGCTCTCGCCCTCGGGCCGGGCGCTCGCCCGCACCATGGCGAATTTCGTCGATCCGGCGCAGGACGGCCCGGTGATCGAGCTGGGCCCCGGCACCGGCCCCGTCACCTCGGCGCTGGTGGCGCGCGGCATCGCCCCGGAACGGCTGGTGCTCATCGAGTACAACCCGGAATTCTGCGCCATGCTCAGGACGCGCTTTCCCGGTGCCACGGTCATCCAGGGCGACGCCTACAACATGAAGGCGACCCTCGACGGCTCGCTGGCCGATCGCGCGATCGCCGTGGTGTCCAGCCTGCCGCTGTTCACGCGGCCCGTGGAGGAGCGCTACAGCCTGCTGGACCAGTCCTTCGAGCTGTCGCATCCGCGCGCGCCCTTCATCCAGTTCACCTATGCGGTGGTCTCGCCCATGCCGCTGGCGCCGGAGCGCTTCGACGCCCATGTCAGCCAGCGCATCTGGGCGAACCTGCCGCCGGCCCGGGTCTGGGTCTATCGCGGGCGCGACGGCGTGAGCGCCGGGACGCCGAACGCCGTCGCGGCGGAATAGGCCCCGCGCGGCGTTCCGGTCCAGATCGGCGGACAATGCGCGCGGGCCGGACGTCCGGCCCCGGCGCCGATGACCGCAACAGCGGAGGATGAGATGCGCGCCCCGAGAATCGTGACCTTCGCCGGGTCGATCCGGACCGGCTCCTTCTCGGCGAGCCTCGCCGCGCTGGCGGCGAAGGAACTCGCCCTGATGGAATGCGAGCCGGTGCTGCTCTCGCTCGCCGACTATCCGATGCCGCTCTATGACGGCGACCTGGAGGCGGAGCAGGGCGTGCCCGAGGCGGCACGCAAGCTGCGCGACCAGCTTGCCCGTGCCGACGGCGTGTTCCTCGTCACGCCGGAATACAATGCCGGCCTGCCGCCTCTGCTGAAGAACGCCATCGACTGGGCGAGCCGCGCCAAGGGCGAGGGCGACGCCTTCAAGGGGCCGGTCTACGCCATCGGCTCCACCTCGCCGGGCGGGCTCGGGGGCTACCGCGCCTCGATGATGCTGCGCCAGACGCTGGCGCTCGGCCTCAACTGCCTCGTGCTGGCCGAGCAGGTGATGGTGGCGGGCGCCGCCGGCGCCTTCGATTCGAACGGCGACTTCAAGGACACGCGCGCGCAGGAAAGGTTGCGCGCGGTGCTGTCTGCGCTTATCGAGCAGGCGGCGCTCAGGGCTGGTCTGCGCGCCTGAGCCGCGGAGACCGTCCTTCATGAGCGCGCCCCTTTCCGATCCGCGCGACCGGCTGATCGTCGCGCTCGACCTCTCCTCGGTCGGGGCGGCGGAGAGCCTCGTCTCCCGCCTCGGCGACACGGTGAGCTTCTACAAGATCGGCTATGAACTCGGCTTCGCCGGCGGCCTCGGCTTCGCCCGCGAACTGATCGCCGACGGCCGGAAGGTCTTCATCGACTTCAAGCTGCACGACATCGGCAACACGGTGGCGCGCGGGGTGGCGAGCCTCGCCGCGCTCGGCGCCAGCTTCGCCACCGTGCACGCCTACCCCCAGACCATGCGCGCGGCGATGGAAGGCAAGGGCGCGAGCCCGCTGCGCATCCTCGCTGTCACCGTGCTCACCTCCTATGACGATGCCGACCTCGATGAGGCCGGCTATCGCGGCGACGTCGCCTCCACGGTGGCCGCCCGCGTGGCGCTGGCGCGCGAGATCGGCATTGACGGCATCGTCTGCGCGCCGACAGATGCCGCCTCCGTGCGCGCGGCGCTCGGCAGCAAGGGCGCCATCGTCACCCCCGGCGTGCGCCCGGACGGCGCCGCCACCGGCGACCAGAAGCGCGTCGCCACCCCGTTCGCCGCCATCCGCGCCGGCGCCGACCACCTCGTGGTCGGCCGGCCGATCGTCGCCTCGCCCGACCCGGCCGCCGCCGCCCGCGCGGTGCAGGCCGAGATCGCGCGGGCGCTCGCCGCCACCTGAACGACACGAAGGGAAGACGCATGGCCAAGGGCTACTGGATCAGCCGCCTCGATGTGAACGACGTCGACGGCTACAAGCCGTATCTGCAGGGCGCCCTGCCGGCGATCGCCTCCTTCGGGGGCCGTTTCCTCGCCCAGGGCGGCGCCTTCGAGACGCTGGAAGGTGTCTCCCGCGCGCGCAACGTGGTCGTCGAGTTCAGGGATTACGAGACCGCGCTGGCCTGCTTCCACTCGCCCGAATACCAGGCCGCCTACACCCACCGCGTCGCCGCTTCCGAGGGCGACCACCTCGTGATCGAGGGCTATGAAGGCGACCAGCCGGCCGCCGGCGTGATCTCCGGCCCACCGGACGGCCCCGGCACGGCCTACTGGGTCATGCGCATCGACGTGAACGACCTCGAAACCTACAAGTCCTATGTCGCCGCCGACGCCCTCGCCATCCGCAAATATCAGGGCTGGTTCCTCGTGCGCGGCGGCCGCCACGAGGCGGTGCACGGGGCGGCGCGCTCGCGCAATGTCGTGCTCGCCTTCAAGGACTACGAGACGGCGCTCGCCGCCTATCGCTCGCCGGAATATCAGGAGGCCCTCGGCTTCCGCACCAAGGCCGCTGTCGCCGAGGTGATCGCGATTCAGGGCGTCTGAGCCCGCCGGGCCGCGCTCCGATGCGGAGGAATCCGGCATTTGGCGGCGCGGCCATGGACAAGCCGGCGGCGTTCTGCTAAGTGCGCACACCTTGATCGGCTGTCCGCCGGTCTCCAGAATTCAACGCACGCGCGATACGCGAAGCACGAAGAGGGTTACACGTGCAGGTTCTCGTTCGGGACAACAATGTCGACCAGGCCCTGAAGGCGCTGAAGAAGAAGATGCAGCGCGAGGGCATTTTCCGCGAGATGAAGCTGCGCGGCCACTACGAGAAGCCGTCCGAGAAGCGCGCCCGCGAGGAGGCCGAGGCCGTCCGCCGCGCCCGCAAGCTCGCCCGCAAGCGCGCCCAGCGTGAGGGTCTCATCCCCTCCAAGCCGAAGACCATCGGCGCCCGCTGAAAAGCGACGGCTCCGCTCGCGGGGTCCATGACAGCCTGACAATTCGAAAGGCGCGGTGACGAAAGTCGCCGCGCCTTTCGCCGTTGCGGGCACGCCTCCCGGCCGGAGACGGCACCGCGACGCAAGGGTCGCGACGCAAGAGTGCCCCCGGCGCGGCGCACGCGTGTCGGACGTTTGGCCGGCAGAGGGTCAAGCTGGGAGAGAGTCGAGGCGGGCTGTCGGTGCGAAAAGGAGACGGGCGCGCGGCGTCCCGCTCACTGGCGGTTGAACGGCACCGTGTATTCGCCGGCGCGGATGCGCCCGGCCAGACGCTCGGCAAAGCCGGCGGCGGCCTCCTCGCCATAGGTGGCGACCATGGAGCGGATGGCGGTGAACAGCGCCGCCTGCGCGAGGCAATCCTCGTCGAGACCGTCATAGACCGCCTCGTTCCACGCCTCATCGAGATAGGCGAGCGCCGCGTGACGCTCGTCCTCATGGGCCTGATCGGCCTTGCCATCGATGTCGAGCGTTTCGGGAAGCTGGGACAAAAACAGATCCTCCGCGTTCGAGCGACGCGCCTCGACAAGACATTAGCACGACGCGCCGGGCGGTCCGCCCAAGAATTGAAGGACGGTTAATATGCCGCGGCAAAAAAGTGACAGCCGCGCGCAATCGCCGGCCCCGCGCCCGCTCAGTTGCTGCCGTAGCGGGCCGCGATATCGCGCGAGAGCTTGGCTCCGGTCTCGAGATAACGCTGGCTGGCCAGCTCGGCCGAGGGGGTGCAGCTGCGGTAGACCTGCTTATAGCTGTCATAGCCATTGTTGAAGGCGCCGATGAGCTGGCCGCGCCGGTCGCCGGACGGCGCCTCGATATCGACCAGTCCCTGCATCTCGTCGCGCCAGCGCGTCGCCTCCCCCGCCCCGCAGAGCGGGCGCAGATAATGCAGCGCGCCGAGGATCTCGGAGAGGCGCAGCAGGTCGCCCTCATAGGGCGGCGCCCCGCCCTGCGTCGACTGCGCGGCGGCCGGCGACGGCAGGCCGGGCGCCACCGCGCCGGCGGCGAGGGCGAGGGCGAGCAGAAGAAGGGCGCGCGGGCCGCGCCGCCGGAGTGCCGCGAAGATCATGGCCGTGAATGTCGTACCGCAAGCGTCATGGAAGCTGTGGTGCGCCGGGCCCGCGCGGGCGTCAAGAGGCCGGGCGGCGGGGAGGCACTCACATCGCCCCCGGGCCGTCCACCGCCTGCACCAGCAGGAGCGCCGCCGCGACGATGCCCGCGAGACCCGGCGTGGTCTCGTCCGGCAGTTCCGCCGGGTCGAACCAGCCGACCTCCGCCGCCTCCGGCCCGACCGCCGGCTCACCGGCGACCCAGCGCGCGGCATGGCTGACAACGACGAAATGAGCGGCCAGCGCGCCGGACGCGTCGTGCTGGATGATGTCGAGCGCGCCGGCGACGCCGAGGATGGCGCAGTCTATGCCGACCTCCTCCATCACCTCGCGCGCGGCGGCGTCCGCCAGCGTCTCGCCCGGCTCGACGCGCCCGCCCGGCAGCGTCCACAGCCCGCGCGAGGGCGCCTTGCCGCGCCGCGCCAGCAGCAGGCGGCCCTCGTGAAAGACGGCGGTGCTGGCGGCGAGGACGGGGCGGATCGCCGGCATGGCAGGCTCCATCGGGGGTGAATCGGCAAAAGGGTGAGCGGAAGTGTAGAACAGGCGACGCCCGATTGGAGCCGCAATCGGAACCGAGATTGCGACGCTTGGGACGGGAGACACGCATGCAGGCCGGAATGCACCGCACGATATCGAAGGCTGCATCGAAGGCTGCCGGCGTGGCGCTGCTCGCCTCGCTGCTGGCGGGCGCGCTGCCGGCCCTCGCCCAGAATCCGCCGCCGCCGTCCAATCCGCCGAAGCCCGATCCGTTCTGCGCCGCCTTCGGCCCCGGCTTCGCCCGCGTGCCGGGCGGCTCGACCTGCGTGAAGGTGAGCGGCGGGGTGCAGACCGACCTCTATTCGAACAGCGTCTCCACATCGAGTTCCGGTACGCCGGCGCCGAAATAGGCCGCCCGCGCCCCGGCGTCAGCGGCCGAAGGCGGCGAAGTAGCGCCCGATCATGGCGGCATAGACGCGGGTGAGCGCGCGCACCTCGTCGACCGGCGTCGATTCGTCGACGGCGTGCATCGTTGTGCCGACCAGCCCGAACTCGATCACCGGGCAATGATCCTTGATGAAGCGCGCATCCGAGGTGCCGCCGGTCGTGGACAGTTCGGGCCGGTGGCCGGTGGTCGTCGCGATCGACTCCACTACCAGATCGACGAAGGCGCCCGGCTCGGTGAGGAAGCTGTCGGAGGAGCGCGCCTCGAAGGCGAGGGAAAAGCGCACCTCGTTGCCGGCGGCGGCGACGAACCGGCGCTCGATCTCGGCGCGGAGCGTCGTTGGCGTCCACAGGTCGTTGAAGCGGATGTTGAAGCGCGCCCGCGCCTGCGCCGGGATGACGTTGAAGGCGGGATTGCCGACATCCACCGAGACGACCTCGAGGTTCGAGGCCTGGAAATGCGCGTTGCCGCCGTCGAGCGGCTCCGCCTTCAGCCCGGCCAGCAGCCTCACCATGCCGGGGATCGGGTTTTCGGCGAGATGCGGGTAGCCGACATGGCCCTGCTTGCCGTGCACGGTGAGCGTGCCCGAGAGCGAGCCGCGCCGGCCGATCTTCACCATGTCGCCGAGCACGGCGCGCGAGGACGGCTCGCCCAGCACGCAATGGTCAATGCGCTCGTCGCGGTCGGCGAGCCAGCGCAGCAGCTTCTCGGTGCCGTTAATGGCCGGGCCTTCCTCGTCGCCGGTGATGAGGAAGGAGATCGAGCCCGGCAGGTCGGCGCGCGCGGGGTCGTGGCCATGGGCGGCGGCGAAGTCGAGCCCGGCGGCGAGGAAGGCGGCGACGCCGCCCTTCATGTCGACCGCGCCGCGCCCGTAGATCAGCCCGTCCTGGATGGCGCCCTCGAAGGGGGGAAAGCGCCAGTGCGCGGCATCGCCGGGCGGCACCACGTCGGTATGGCCGGCAAAGCACAGATTCGGACCGCGCGTGCCGAAGCGGGCATAGAGGTTCTCGACATCGGGCGTGTCCGGCCCGGTGAGCGTCACCCGGTGGGTCGCGAAGCCGGCATTGGAGAGCAGGGCGTCGACAAGGGCGAGCGCCCCGCCCTCCTCGGGCGTCACCGAGGGGCAGCGTATGAGGTTGCGCAGGATCTCGACGGGATCGGCGGCGGTGTTGGCCATGTCGAACTTCCTGTTGCCGTCATCCCGGAAATGGCAACGCCATTATCCGGGATCGCGAAGGAACGCGCGCTCTTACTTTGCCTGCGATCCCGGCTCTTCGCTACGCTGCGGCCGGGATGACGTCTTAAACAAAGCGCAGATCAATCCCGCAGCAGGTCGTTGATCGAGGTCTTGGAGCGGGTCTGCTCGTCCACGCGCTTGACGATCACCGCGCAGTAGAGCGAGGGGCCGGGCGTGCCGTCGGGCAGCGGCTTGCCGGGCAGCGCGCCGGGCACCACGACGGAATAGGCCGGCACCTCGCCGACGAAGACCTCGCCGGTGGCGCGGTCGACGATCTTGGTCGTCGCCGAGATGAACACGCCCATGGAGAGCACCGAGCCGCGCCGCACGATCACGCCCTCGACCACTTCCGAGCGGGCGCCGATGAAGCAGTCGTCCTCGATGATGACCGGGCCGGCCTGCAGGGGTTCCAGCACGCCGCCAATGCCGACGCCGCCGGACAGATGCACGTTCCTGCCGATCTGCGCGCAGGAGCCGACCGTCGCCCAGGTGTCGACCATGGAGCCGGAATCGACGCGGGCGCCGAGATTGACGAAGGAGGGCATCAGCACGACGTTCGGCGCGATGAAGGCCGAGCGGCGCACGATGGCGCCGGGTACGGCGCGGAAACCCGCCGCGCGGAACTCGCCCTCGCCCCAGCCCTCGAACTTGGAGGGTACCTTGTCCCACCAGTGGGCGCCGCCCGGCGCGCCGGGAATGGCGGTCATGTCGTTGAGGCGGAAGGAGAGCAGCACCGCCTTCTTGAGCCACTGGTTGACCGTCCAGTTGCCATCCGTGCCGGGCTCGGCGACGCGTGCCTTGCCGGAATCGAGCAGCGCCAGCGCCTCGTTCACCGCGTGGCGCACTTCGCCGCCGGTCTCGAAATTGATCTCGGCCCGGTTCTCGAAGGCGTTCTCGACGATGCTCTGAAGCTGGCTCGACATGTCATTCTCCCGCTGTCCGGGGCGTCTTGTCCGGTCGCGGACGGCTTCTGTCAACGGGGATGTGGCTCAGGGCGCGCGCAGCGAATTCAGGAACGCCGTCAGGTCGTCCGTCACCACGTCGATATGCGCGCCGTCGCGGCCCTCATGCTCCCATGCCTCGCGGTCGGCCGGGCTGACCGCCTCGCCGCGCGGGACCACGAGCACGGTGCGCATGCCGAGCTGCGCCGGCACTTCGAGGTTGCGGGCGAGGTCCTCGAACATCGCCGCGCGGGCGGGGTCGACCTCGAAGCGGGCGAGGAAGCCGCGATAGGCGGTCTCGTGCGGCTTGGGGTGGAACTCGGCGGCGACGATGTCGTGCACGTCGGCGAAACGGTCGGAGATTCCGAGCTTGGCCAGAACCTGATCGGCATGGCCGCGCGAGCCGTTGGTGTAGACGAGCTTGCGCCCCGGCAGCGCGCCGAGCGCCTCGCCCAGCTCCGGCGCCGGGTCGAGCGAGGCGAGGTCGATGGCGTGGGCATTAGCGAGGAACGGGTCCGGGTCCATGCCGTGCTCGATCATCAGCCCGCGCAGCGAGGTGCCGTACTTGCGGTAATAGCCTTTCTGCAGCGCGAAGGCGTCGTCCAGCGACAGGCCGAGATAGTCGGCGATGTAGCTGCGCATGCGCAGGTCGATCTGCCGCCACAGGTCGAGCCCGGGCGGGTAGAGCGTGTTGTCGAGGTCGAACACCCACGTATCCACATGGGTGAAGTCGACCGCGCGCGGCGCCGGCAATGAGGTCACGGCGCGCCCTCAGGGCCGGATGAGCGTGCCGGCACCATGGTCGGTGAGCAGCTCCAGCAGCACGGAATGCGGCACCTTGCCGTCGAGGATCACCACCCCCTCGACGCCCTGCTCCAGCGCGTAGATGCAGGTCTCGACCTTGGGGATCATGCCGCCCGAAATGGTGCCGTCGGCGATCAGCGCGCGCGCCTGGGCGATGGTCAGCTCCTTGATGAGCTGCTTGTCGGCATCGAGCACGCCGGGCACGTCGGTCAGCAGCAGCAGCCGCTTGGCGCCGAGCGCGCCGGCGATGGCGCCCGCGAAGGTGTCGGCGTTGACGTTGAAGGTGCCGCCATCCTTGCCGGTGGCGACGGGGGCGAGGACCGGAATCAGCTCGCGGCCGAGGATCTGGTCGAGAACGGTGGTGTCGACCGTCTCGGGCTCGCCGACGAAGCCGAGGTCGATCACCTGCTCGATGTTCGAATCCGGGTCGCGCACCGAGCGCGTCACCTTGGAGGCGACGACCATGTTGCCGTCCTTGCCGGACAGGCCCAGCGCCTTGCCGCCGGCCTCGTTGATGAAGCCAACGAGGGATTTGTTGATCGAGCCGGCCAGCACCATCTCGACGATCTCGACGGTGGCCTTGTCGGTGATGCGCAGGCCGGCGGCGAATTCCGACTTGATGCCGAGCTTGGCCAGCATCGCACCGATCTGCGGCCCGCCGCCATGCACCACGACAGGGTTCACGCCGGACTGCTCGAGCAGGACGATGTCCTGCGCGAAGTCGCGCGCCACCTGCTCGTCGCCCATGGCGTGGCCGCCATATTTCACCACGATGATCGCGTCGTCGTAGCGCTGCATGTGCGGCAGCGCCTGCACCAGCACGCGGGCCTTGGCGTGATCGTCGGTAATGTCAGCGGTCATGGCGGATCCGTTCGCGCGGGCGGGAGGCGGTGAATCGGGAGCCGGCACGGCGCGAGGCCCGTGCGGGGCGTGCCCTTCTAGCCGATTTCGATGACGCTTCTCAATCGTCGCCTTGCGCCGGTCGCGCGCATGGGCGCAATGGCTGGCAGCGATGCAAGGGCGCGGTTGCGCGCCGGCGCCTGTGCGCGGCCGCCCCGGCATGCCATATGCTCGTGCATGAGCCGTTCCTCCGCACCCGCGCGCCCCATCGCGGCACGCTTCGTCCACGGGTCCACGCTGCGCCACGTCGCCACCATGACGGCGGCGGGCTCGATCGGCCTGATGGCGGTGTTCGTCGTCGACCTGCTGAACCTGTTCTACATCTCGCTGCTCGGCGAGGAGGAACTGGCGGCGGCCATCGGCTATGCCGGCACGGTGATGTTCTTCATCACCTCGGTCGCCATCGGGGTGATGATCTCCGGCTCGGCGCTGGTCTCCCGCGCCGTCGGCCGGGGGCAGGTCGCGGCGGGGCGACGTCTCTCGACATCCTCGCTCCTCTATATGAGCGTCGCCACCGGGCTGGTCTCCGTGCTCATGCTGCCGGTGCTCACCCCGCTGCTGAGCCTGCTCGGCGCCAGCGGGCGCACGCTCGATCTGGCGCGCGACTTCCTGCTGATCGTGCTGCCCTCGACGCCGCTGCTCGGCATCGGCATGGCGGCCTCCGGCACGCTGCGCGGCATCGGCGATGCGCGCCGCTCCATGTGGGTCACGCTGTCGGGCGGGCTCGCCACCGCCGTGCTCGACCCGCTGCTGATCCTCGGCCTCGGGCTCGGCGTCGAGGGCGCCGCCATCGCCTCGGTGCTGGCGCGCATCGTCATGGCGGCCTATGGGCTCAACGCCGTGGTGCGGGTGCACAGGCTGGCCGAACGACCGAGCCTCGCCGGCCTGCTCACCGATCTCGGCCCGCTCTCGGCCATCGCGGTTCCGGCCATCCTCACCAATGTCGCCACCCCGGTCGGCAACGCCTATGTCACCTATGCGCTCGCCCCGCACGGTGATGCGGCGGTGGCGGCGTGGGCGGTGATCGGCCGGCTGATCCCGGTCGCCTTCGGCCCGCTCTTCGCCCTCACCGGCGCCATCGGCCCGGTGATCGGCCAGAATGTCGGCGCCGGGCGCTATGACCGCGTGCGCCAGTCGATCCGCGACAGCCTGATGCTCACCCTCGTCTATGTGCTGGCGGTCTGGGCGGTTCTGGCGCTGGCGCGCAACCTTCTCGCCGGCGTGTTCGGCCTGTCGCCGGAGGGCGTGCATCTGGTCGCCTTCTTCTGCCTCTACGCGGCGGGCGCCTATGTGTTCTTCGGCGCGCTGTTCGTCGCCAATGCCGCCTTCAACAATCTGGGCGCCCCCCTGCTCTCGACCCTGTTCAACTGGGGCCGGGCGAGTCTGGGCACCATTCCCTTCGTCTGGATCGGCGGCCATTATTTCGGTGCCGAGGGCGTCATCGCCGGGCAGGCGCTCGGCTCGGTCGCCTTCGGCGTGGCGGCGCTGATCTGCGCCTTCGCGGTGGTGCGTCGGCTCCATGCCGGGTCGCGCCCGCCCGCGCCCGCCACCCCGCTTGCCGGCGCCGAACTGCCCGCCTTCTCGCGCGGCGAGGACGCCTCCGCCATCGAGGCGGCGCCGATGGAGATCGGGCCGGCGGACGACGTTTCCCGCCGAAGCTAGCGGCTCCCCGCCGGGTCATCTTCCGCCGCGCGACGAGAACGGATAGGGTACACGCCATGAGCGACACCTCTTTCCACGACCCTCTCGCCGGCCTCGTCCTGCCGGAAGACGGTCGGCAATCGGAGACCGCGCGCGGCATCCAGCGCGGGGCGATGCGCTATCTGGCGGCGCGCGGCATGGTCGGCGTGCCGGAATTCTGCCTCGCCTCCGGAAGACGGGCCGACATCGCGGCGCTCGACGCGCGCGGCGAGGTGTGGGTGGTCGAGATCAAATCCTCGGTCATCGACTTCCGCACCGACCGCAAATGGACCGACTACCGGCTCCATTGCGACCGGCTGCTCTTCGCCGTCGGTCCCGACTTCCCGCTCGACATATTGCCGGAGGACGCCGGCATACTGGTCGCCGACCCGTTCGGCGGCGGGCTGGTGCGCGAGGCGCCGCACCACCCGATGCCGGGCGCGACGCGCAAGGCGCTGACGCTGCGCTTCGCCCGCGCCGCCGCCGGCCGGCTGATGGGGCTGATGGACCCCGAGGCGCTGCGCGGGATCGAGCTTTGAAGCCCTTTCCGCCCGGAGGACCGATCCGGGCGCCGGAAGGCGCGATCGGCAAAACAGTGAGGGGATAACGGGCGAGCGTGCTTGCAACGCCGCCCCCGCCTCTGCCAGCGTCCACGCCATGAACGCTTCCCCGAAGACAGCCGGTTCCGACGAGGCCGCCGAGCCGAACGCGTCCGGCGACGCCGAGCGCGTCACGCCCAAGCCGGCCGATGCCGAGCGCGTCACGCCGATGATGGCGCAGTACGTCGAGATCAAGACCGCCAATCCCGGCAGCCTGCTGTTCTACCGGATGGGCGATTTCTACGAACTGTTCTTCGGCGACGCCGAAATCGCCTCGCGCACGCTCGGCATCGTGCTCACCAAGCGCGGCAAGCATCAGGGCGAGGACATCCCGATGTGCGGCGTTCCGGTGGAACGCGCCGAGGAATATCTCAACCGGCTGATCGCGGCCGGCCACCGCGTCGCCGTCTGCGAGCAGATCGAGGACCCCGCCGAGGCGAAGAAGCGCGGTCCGAAGAGCGTGGTGAAGCGGGACGTCATCCGCCTCGTCACCCCCGGCACGCTGACCGAGGATGCCCTGCTCGACGCGCGGCGCGAGAACGTGCTGGCAAGCCTCGCCCGGGTGAAGGGCGGGGAAGGCGAGGACGGCTATGTCTACGCCCTCGCCTTCGCCGACATCTCCACCGGCTCCTTCCGGGTCGCCGAGACCGACACCGGGCGCTTGGCCGCCGACCTCGCCCGCATCGAGCCGGCGGAACTGCTGGTCGCCGACGCCATCTATGACGAGCCGGCGCTGCGCCCGCTCTGGCGCTCCCAGCCCGCCGTCACCCCGCTGCCGCGCGACAGCTTCGACGGCGCCACCGCCGAGCGGCGCATCGCCGGCTTCTACGGCGTGGCGACGCTCGATTCCTTCGGCAGCTTCTCGCGTGCCGAACTGGCGGCTGCCGGCGCCGTCGTCGCCTATATCGAGCGCACCCAGCTCGGCGCCCGCCCGCCGCTGAGCCGGCCGCAGCGCGAGGCCTCCAGCGAGGCCATGGTGATCGACCCGGCGACGCGGGCGAATCTCGAAATCCTGCGCACCACCACCGGCGAGCGGACGGGGAGCCTGTGCGCGGCGGTGGACCGTACCGTCACCTCGGCCGGGGCGCGCCTGCTCGCCCGGCGCCTTGCCGAGCCGCTGACCGACCCCGCCCGCATCGCGGAACGGCTCGACGCGGTGGAGCATCTGGTCGACGAGAGCGGCCTGCGCGCCCGGTTGCGCGAGCGCCTTTCCGGCGCGCCCGACCTTGCCCGCGCGCTCTCGCGGGTGGCGCTCGGCCGCTCCGGCCCGCGCGACCTTGCCGCCATCGGGCGCGGGCTTTCCGAAGGCGCCGCCATTGCCGAACTGATCGCCGCCTCCCCGGCGCCGCCGGAACTGGCGCGGGCGGCGGGCCTGCTCGGCGGCATCGACCCGGCGCTGGCGGCGACGCTCCAGGCCGCGCTCGGCGACGAGCTGCCGCTCAATCGCCGCGACGGCGGCTTCACCCGGGCCGGCTATTCGCCCGATCTCGACGCCACCCGCGCGCTGCGCGACGAAAGCCGGCGCGTCGTCGCCAGCCTCGAGCGCCGCTATGTCGAGGAAACCGGCGTGCGCGCGCTGAAGATCCGGCACAATGCGGTGCTCGGCTATTATGTCGAGGTCAGCCAGCAGAACGCCGACCGCCTGCGCGAGCCGCCCTTCGATGTCGTCTTCGTGCACCGCCAGACCATGGCGGGGGCGATGCGCTTCACCTCCACCGAGCTTGCCGAGCTGGAGGCGAAGATCGCCA
Source organism: Ancylobacter sp. TS-1 (assembly GCF_009223885.1). Taxonomy (NCBI): domain Bacteria; kingdom Pseudomonadati; phylum Pseudomonadota; class Alphaproteobacteria; order Hyphomicrobiales; family Xanthobacteraceae; genus Ancylobacter; species Ancylobacter sp. TS-1. Next base: position 2,950,003 of record NZ_CP045144.1, on the reverse strand, counting down.
GCGCCGGCGAGCGGGCGCTCGGGCTGGAGCAGCGCATCTTCGACGAGCTGGCCGCGCTGGTGCTGGCGCAGGCGGAAGCCATCCGCGCCTGCGCCGAGGCGCTCGCCGCCATCGACGTCACCGCCGCGCTGGCGCAGCTCGCCGTCGACGAGGCGCATGTGCGCCCCGAGGTCGATGGCGGGCTCGACTTCGCCATCGAGGGCGGGCGCCATCCGGTGGTCGAGCAGGCGCTGCGCCAAGAACGCATCTCCTCGGGTGGGCCGTTCGTGGCCAATGACTGCGAATTGTCGCCGCCCGAGGGGGCGCGCGCGGGCCGCATCTGGCTGCTCACCGGCCCGAACATGGCCGGCAAATCGACGTTCCTGCGCCAGAACGCGCTGATCGCCATTCTCGCCCAGGCCGGCGCCTTCGTCCCCGCGCGGTCCGCCCGCATCGGCGTGATCGACCGGCTGTTCTCGCGCGTCGGCGCGGCGGACGACCTGGCGCGCGGGCGCTCGACCTTCATGGTCGAGATGGTGGAGACCGCCGCCATCCTCAATCAGGCGACCGAGCGCTCGCTCGTCATCCTCGACGAGATCGGGCGCGGCACGGCGACCTTCGACGGCCTGTCCATCGCCTGGGCGAGCCTCGAGCACCTGCACGAGGCGAACCGCTGCCGCGGCCTGTTCGCCACCCATTTCCACGAGCTGACCGCGCTGTCGCAGCGCCTGCCCCGCCTCGTCAACGCGACGGTGAAGGTGAAGGAGTGGGAGGGCGAGGTGATCTTCCTGCATGAGGTGGTGCCCGGCGCGGCGGACCGCTCCTACGGCATCCAGGTCGCCAAGCTCGCCGGCCTCCCGCACGCCGTGGTCGAGCGCGCCCGTGCCGTGCTGACCGAGCTGGAGTCCGCCGACCGCGCCGCGCCGACGCAGCGGATTCTGGACGACCTGCCCCTCTTCGCCGCCCTCAACCGCGCGCCCGCCCCCGCCGCACCGGCGGCCAAGGCCGACCCGGCGGCGCAGGCGATGAAGACCGAACTCGCCGGGCTCAACCCCGACGAGATGACGCCGCGCGAGGCGCTGGAGGCGCTGTACCGGCTGAAGGGGATGGCGAAGGGCGGGTGAGGGGGGCGCGGCCTAACGCGAAGACGCGGATGCCCGGGTCAAGCCCGGGCATGACGGTGTGGTGCGGCCGGGCTCGACGCCCGGCTGCCCCTCATTCGTCCGTCATCCCGGACGGCCGCAAGGCCGATCCGGGATCGCGTGGGACGTGGGGAGCGATCCCGGCTCGCGCTTCGCTTGGCCGGGATGACGCCTTACTGGTGCGGGCTCACGCCTGACTTGCCGCCTGCGTCTTCAGCGCGGCCTGGGCGGCGGCGAGGCGGGCGATGGGGACGCGGAAGGGCGAGCAGGACACGTAATCGAGCCCGACTTCCTCGCAGAAGGCGACCGAGGCCGGGTCGCCGCCATGCTCGCCGCAGATGCCGAGCTTGAGCTTCGGGCGCACGGCGCGGCCGCGCTCGGTGGCGATCTTCACCAGCTCGCCCACGCCGTCGACGTCGATCGAGACGAAGGGGTCCACCGCGAAGATGCCCTTGGCGATATAGGTGCCGAGGAACGTGCCGGCATCGTCGCGCGAGATGCCGTAGGTGGTCTGGGTGAGGTCGTTGGTGCCGTAGGAGAAGAACTCCGCCGTCTGCGCGATCTCGCCCGCCATCAGTGCGGCGCGCGGCAGCTCGATCATGGTGCCGACCTGGTACTCCAGCGTCACCCCGGTCTCGGCCTCGACCTGCCTCGCCACCGTGTCGATGTCGTGCTTGACGAGGTCGAACTCGCGCTTGCCGGTGATCAGCGGCACCATGATTTCCGGCACCACCGACTTGCCGGTCGATTTCTGCGCCGCCACGGCGGCCTCGAAGATGGCGCGCGCCTGCATCTCGGCGATCTCCGGGAAGGCGATGGCGAGGCGGCAGCCGCGGAAGCCGAGCATCGGGTTGAACTCGTCGAACTCGCGCTTGCGGGCGGCGAGCTTGGCGGCGGAAACCCCGAGCGCTTGCGCCACTTCCGCGATCTCCGCGTCGGTGTGGGGCAGGAATTCGTGCAGCGGCGGGTCGAGCAGGCGGATCGTGACCGGCAGGCCGTCCATTATCTCGAACAGTTCCTGGAAGTCCGAGCGCTGCGCGGCGAGCAGCTTGGCGAGCGCGGCGCGGCGGCCCGCCTCGTCATCCGCGAGGATCATTTCGCGCACGGAACGGATGCGGTCGCCGTCGAAGAACATGTGCTCGGTGCGCGAGAGGCCGATGCCCTCGGCGCCGAAATTCTTCGCCGTGCGCGCATCGAGCGGGGTCTCCGCATTGGCGCGCACCTTGAGGCGGCGCACGCCGTCGGCCCAGCCCATCAGCGTGGCGAACTCGCCGGACAGTTCGGGCTGGAGGGTGGGCACCGCGCCGGCGATCACCTGCCCGGTGGCGCCGTCGATGGTGAGGATGTCGCCCTTCTTCAGCGTGACGCCGCCGGAGGTCAGAGTGCCGGCGACATAGTCGACGCGGATGGTGCCGGCGCCGCAGACGCAGGGCTTGCCCATGCCGCGCGCCACCACCGCCGCGTGCGAAGTCATGCCGCCGCGCGTGGTGAGGATGCCCTGGGCGGCGTGCATGCCGTGAATGTCTTCCGGCGAGGTCTCGATGCGCACCAGAATGACCTTGCGGCCCTGCGTCTTGAGCAGCTCCGCCTCGTCGGCAGAGAACACGATCTCGCCCGAGGCAGCGCCCGGGGAGGCCGGCAGGCCGGTGCCGATGACCTTCTTCTCGGCCTTCGGGTCGAGCATCGGGTGCAGAAGCTGGTCGAGCGCGGCGGGATCGACGCGGCCGATGGCTTCCTCGCGGGTGATCACGCCGTCATTGGCCAGTTCGACCGCGATGCGCAGCGAGGCCTTGGCGGTGCGCTTGCCCGAGCGGGTCTGCAGCATCCACAGCTTGCCGCGCTCGACGGTGAATTCGAGGTCCTGCATGTCGCGGTAGTGCCCTTCGAGCACACCGGCGATGCGGACGAACTCGGTGAACACCTCCGGCAGCGCCTTCTCCATGGAAGGCTTGTCGGAGCCGGCCTCGATGCGGGCGACCTCGGTGATGTTCTGCGGCGTGCGGATGCCCGCCACCACGTCCTCGCCCTGCGCGTTGATCAGGAACTCGCCATAGAGCGCGTTCTCGCCGGTGGAGGGGTTGCGGGTGAAGGCGACGCCGGTGGCGGAGGTCTCGCCCATATTGCCGAACACCATGGCCTGCACGTTCACCGCCGTGCCCCAGCTCTCGGGGATCTGGTGCAGGCGGCGATAGACGATGGCGCGCTGGTTCATCCACGAGCCGAACACGGCGCCGATGGCGCCCCAGAGCTGGTCGTGCGGGTCCTGCGGGAAGGGAGTGCCGAGCTCGTGCTCGACCAGCGCCTTGTAGCGCGTGACGATTTCCTTCCAGTCGTCGGCATGCAGGTCGGTGTCGAGCGTGTAGCCCTGATCGTCCTTGAAGCCGTCGAGCACCTCCTCGAAATGATGATGCGGGAAGTCCAGCACCACGTTCGAGTACATCTGGATGAAGCGGCGGTAGCTGTCATAGGCGAAGCGCGCATCGCCGGAGGAGCGGGCCACCGCCTCGACGGTGACGTCGTTGAGGCCGAGATTGAGCACCGTGTCCATCATGCCGGGCATGGAGGCGCGGGCGCCCGAGCGCACGGAGACCAGAAGCGGGTTGGCGGGGTCGCCGAAGGTGCGGCCGGCGAGCGCGCCGACATGGGCGAGCGCGGCGTCGACATCGGCCTTCAGGCTGTCCGGGTAGACGTTGCCATTGGCGTAATAATAGGTGCACACCTCGGTGGAAATGGTGAAGCCGGGCGGTACCGGCAGGCCGAGATTCGACATTTCCGCGAGATTCGCGCCCTTGCCGCCGAGCAGGTTGCGCATTTCCGCCGCACCTTCCGCAGTGCCGTCGCCGAAGGTGTAGACCCATTTCGTCATTTCGGAAGCCCTGTTGGGTAAGAGCCGGAGCGGCTCCACCACCATGATGGAAATTCAGCCACGGCTGAAAATTACGCACCTACAAAGGGTTGGCCCGGATTACGACTTTCTGCCGCGCCCTTTTCCCAAAGATCATCTAGCGTCTTGAGGTGCTTCCTTCAATCCATCATTCGCAGTGCATCATGAACTTTGTGCGCGGCGGCATGGACAACCGGACGTAGGCGATTGCCGACACCCGGCCGTTGGGGCAGGCTGATACCCATCAATCCCCGCCACTTCCGAAGGGCCTTGCCATGTCCGCGATACTGAACCGCCTGACGCCGCACGTCCTCAGCCTGCTGCGGGTCGTCGCGTCGCTGCTGCTGCTGCAACACGGTACCACCAAGATTCTCGGCCTTCCCGCGACGCAGATGTCGGGCGTCAGCCTCATCTCACCGCCGGGCATTGCCGGCGTGATCGAGCTGGTCGGCGGCGTGCTGCTGCTGATCGGGCTGTTCTCGCGGCCGACGGCGTTCATCCTGTCGGGCATGACGGCGGTGGCGTATTTCTACGTCCACGCGCCGCAGGACTTCTACCCCATCGTCAATGGCGGCGAGCTGGCGGCGCTGTATTCCTTCGTGTTCTTCTATCTCTTCTTCGCCGGCCCCGGCCCGTGGGCGGTCGACAATTTCCGCGGCGCCGGCAAGGCATGAGCGGCAGGGGCCGAACCGGGCGGCGCGGCGACGATGCCGCCCGCCGTCATGGCCGGGCGGGCCCGGCCGTGACGATATGAACGAGACGGGATGAACGCGGCCGGGCCGCGCCCGCCTCCTGCCTCAGAACGGCAGGTGGCCGTTGCGCCCGAGCAGGCCGACCACGCCGATGAAGATCAGGTAGAGCGCCACGATATAGTTGAGCAGGCGCGGCATCACGAGGATCAGCAGGCCGGCGATCAGCGCGACGATCGGCTGGATGGTGACGATGTTGATTTCCATGTGCAACTCCCCTGAACGGTAGCTCAATAAGCCCCAGCGACCGACGAAGTTCCAGCGAAACCGTCCGGCTGCCGAAAGGGCCGCGTCAGCGCCGGGCCTTTCCCGGCCCTCCACGTCTTTTGCCCCGAAAGCGGGCGGAAAACGAAGGCGTGGATCCCCGGGTCAAGCCCGGGGATGACGGGGGTCGGGGGACAGGGAGCGCGCTCAGCCCTCGATGCGGTCGAAATCGGCAATGGCGCGGGTGGTGCGGCGGATGTCGGCGAGCAGGCGCAGGCGGTTGGCGCGCAGCTCCCGGTCCTCGGCGTTCACCGTCACCTTGTCGAAGAAGGCGTCGACCGGCGCGCGCAGCCGGGCGATGAAGCCCATGGCCGCCTCGAAATCCTCACGCGCCAGCGCCTGCTCGATCTGCGGGCCGAGCGCGGCGATGGCGTCGGCCAGCGCGCGCTCTTCCGGCTCGTGCAGCAGCACCATGTCGACGCCGCCCTCATAGGAGACGCCGTCCTTCTTCTCCTCGATGCGCAGGATATTCGCCGCGCGCTTGGTGCCGGCGAGGAGGTTCTTTCCGTCCTCGGTGGCGAGGAAGCGCCCGAGCGCCTCGACGCGCTTCACCACGAGCAGGAGGTCGTCCTGACCTTCGAGCGCGAAGACGGCATCGACGAGATCGTGCCGCGCCCCGGCTTCGCGGAGGTGGACCTTGAGGCGGTCGGCGAAGAAGGAGAGGAGCGACGTTCCTATGGAACTGAATAGCTCAAACTCTTCCGCTGATCTTTGATCCTTCTGGGACTCCCACAGACTGCCTAGCTGGAGCGAAAGAGGAAACGCGATTGTCTCGGCACCGCGCACAGCAGATAGCGCTTTAAGGACCTCAAGTCGGGTTGTCAGAGCACTTGCATGCCAAGTCCTGAAATGTAGACGCAGACTGTGCGCCATCAACTTAATTAAGCTGAGCCGCAGCCCGTTCTCCAGCACGAGCCGCACCACGCCCAGCGCGGCACGGCGCAGGGCGTAGGGGTCCTTCGAGCCGGTCGGCTTCTCATTGATGGCCCAGAAGCCGACCAGCGTGTCCAGCTTGTCGGCCAGCGCCACCGCGACGGAAACCGGGGCGGTCGGCACCACATCGGTCGGACCCTGCGGCTTGTAGTGCTCTTCCGCTGCGGCAGCGATCTCGGGCGGCAGGCCTTCCAGTTCCGCGTAATAGCGGCCCATCAGCCCCTGCACCTCGGGGAACTCGCCCACGACTTCCGTGCGCAGATCGGACTTGGCGTAACGCGCCGCGCGCTCGGCCAGCTCCGGGTCGGCGCCGACCATCGGCGCCAGCGCCTTCGCCAGCCGCGCGATCCTATTGATGCGCTCGAACTGCGAGCCAAGTTCTTGATGGAACGTGACGTTGGCGAATTTCTCCAGACGCTCGCTCAACGGCACCGTGGCATTGGTGCGCTTGTCGGTCTCCCAGAAGAACTTGGCGTCCGACAGGCGGGCGCGGATGACGCGCTCATTGCCCGCCACGATGGCCTTGCCGCCGTCGCTGGCCTTCAGGTTCGAGACCAGGATGAAGCGGTTGGCGAGGCGCCCGGTCTTCGGGTCCTTGAGCACGAAGCATTTCTGGTTGGCGCGGATGGTGGCGCGGATCACCTCGTCCGGCACATCGAGGAAGCTCTGCTCGAAGGCGCCCATCAGCACGACGGGCCATTCCACGAGGCCGGAAATCTCGTCGAGCAGGCCGGCATCCTCGACCAGCTCCAGTCCCTGCGCCAGCGCAAGGTCCTTGGCGTCGTTGAGGATGATGTCCTTGCGCCGTTCGCGGTCCACCACCACGAAGGCGGCTTCGAGCTTGGCCATCCAGTCATCGAGCCGGCGCACGCGGATCGTGCCCTCGGAGAGGAAGCGGTGGCCGCGCGTGGTGTCGCCGGAGGCGAGCCCGTCGACCTCGAAGCGCACGATTTCCGGCTCCTCGGTCTCCGGGCCGAAGGTGCACAGGATCGACTGCAGCGGGCGCACCCAGCGCAGCGCGTTCGGGCTGGTCGAGCCCTTGCCCCAGCGCATCGACTTCGGCCAGGGGAAGGCGCGGATGACGGCGGGCACGATCTCGGCGACCACCTCCGGCGTCGGCCGGCCGTGCTTGTGGATGCGGGCGACGTAGAACTCGCCCTTCTTCGGGTCGCTCTCGATGCTGGCCTGGTCGAGCGAGGAAAGCCCCGCCGCCTTGAGGAAGCCGTCGATGGCGCCTTGCGGGGCGCCGACGCGCGGGCCCTTGCGCTCCTCATGCGTGTCCGGCTGCTGCGCCGGCAGGCCGTGCACGGCCAGCGCCAGCCGGCGCGGGGTCACAAAAGCCTTGGCGCCCTCATAGACGAGGCCCCGCTCCACCAGCGCATCGGTGACGAGCTTGCGCAGGCTTTCCGCCGCGCCGGCCTGCATGCGGGCGGGAATTTCTTCGCAGAACAGTTCGAGCAGGAGATCGGGCATGGCTGTGCGGTCAGTTCGGCTGGCGGGCGGCCCGTGCGGGGAGCCGCCATGCGGGAATGTCGCGCGACGCCCTAGCACGTCACGCCGCGAGAAGGGAGTGCGCAGTTACGAAAGCGGCATCCCGGAGAGAGGCTTGCGTAGCGCTCGCCGACATGGCCGACGACGATGCCACCGATCGGGCCCATGAGGAAGGACGCGGCGAAGAAGCCGAAGGCGGCGACATCGACGCTGGACACCGACACGCGCAGGTTCCGCCAGGGCCGGAAGAGCGGGAAGATCAGGCCGGCGGCGCCCCGCCGGCGGCGGTGGCCAGCCAGGCGGCGCCGCAGGCCTTGGCGAGTTCGCGCACCCGCAGAATGTAGCTCTGGCGCTCGGTGACGGAGATCACCCCGCGCGCGTCCAGCAGGTTGAAGACGTGGCTGGCCTTGATGCACTGGTCATAGGCCGGCTGGGCCATCAGATGGCGGGCTTTGGTGCCATCTTCCCAGCCGGCTTCCAGATATTTCGCCGCCGCAGCTTCCGCCATGCGGAACTGCTCGAACAGCATGGCCGTGTCGGCATGCTCGAAATTGTGCCGGGAATATTCCTGCTCGGCCTGCAGGAACACGTCGCCATAGGTGACCTTCTCGTCGCCCTCGCGGCCGTTGAAATTGAGGTCGTAGACGTTCTCGACCCCCTGCACATACATGGCGAGGCGCTCCAGCCCATAGGTCAGTTCGCCCGCCACCGGCGCGCACTCAAAACCGGCGACCTGCTGGAAATAGGTGAACTGGCTCACCTCCATGCCGTCGCACCAGCACTCCCAGCCCAGCCCCCAGGCGCCGAGCGTCGGGCTCTCCCAGTCGTCCTCGACGAAGCGCACATCGTGCAGGCGCAAATCGATGCCGATGGCCTCCAGCGAGGCGAGATAGAGCTCCTGCAAGTTGGACGGCGAGGGCTTCAGGATCACCTGATACTGGTAATAATGCTGCAGCCGGTTCGGGTTCTCGCCATAGCGCCCGTCCTTGGGCCGGCGCGAAGGCTGCACATAGGCGGCCTTCCACGGCAGCGGCCCGAGCGCGCGCAGCGTGGTGGCGGGATGGAAGGTGCCGGCGCCGACTTCCATGTCGTAAGGCTGGAGCACGACGCAGCCCTTGTCCGCCCAGAAGGCATGGAGCGCGAGAATGAGCCCCTGGAACGATTTGTCGGGGCGCATATGGGGCGGCAGAGCGGGATCGATCATGATGAGCCGGCGGTTGGGCGGGAAAGGCGGCGCAACCTAGGCCGGGCAAGGGCGCGGATCAAGGAGGAGGCGTACGGCCCGTCGCCGTCATCCCGGACGGCCGCAGGCCGAGCCGGGATCGCAAGCGGAATGAGGGCAATCCCGGCTCTTCGGCTGCGCCTCTGGCCGGGATGACGACCGGTCCCCGGCCGCCCCCCGTTCCCGCGCCGGGCAAATCCGACTATCTGTCGTGCATGACCGACACGCCCACCGAATCGCCCGTCTCCAACGCCCCCGACTGGACCGTCTCGGAACTCTCCGGCGCGCTCAAGCGCACGGTGGAGGATGCCTTCGGCCATGTGCGCGTGCGCGGCGAGATTTCCGGCTATCGCGGCCCGCACTCCTCCGGCCATGCCTATTTCAGCCTGAAGGACCAGAACGCGCGCATCGACGCCGTGGTGTGGAAGGGCGTGTTCGGGCGGCTGCGGATCAAGCCGGAGGAAGGGCTGGAAGTGGTCGCCATCGGGCGCATCACCACTTTTCCCGGCAAGTCCTCCTACCAGATCGTCATCGAGCAGCTCGAATTCGCCGGCGCCGGCGCCATCATGGCGATGCTGGAGGAGCGCAAGCGCCGCCTCACGGCCGAGGGCCTGTTCGCGCCCGAGCGCAAGCGCCGCCCGCCCTTCCTGCCGCGCGTGATCGGCGTCGTCACCTCGCCGACCGGCGCGGTGATCCGCGACATCCTCCACCGCCTCAACGACCGCTTCCCCCGCCACGTGCTGGTCTGGCCGGTGCGGGTGCAGGGCGACACGTCGGGGGCGGAGGTCGCGGCCGCCATTCGCGGTTTCAATTCCATCCCGGCGGGGGGCCTGGCGCTGCCTTCCGGTGACCTGATCCCGCGCCCGGACGTGCTCATCGTGGCACGCGGCGGCGGCTCGCTGGAGGACCTGCTCGGCTTCTCGGAAGAGAGCGTGGTGCGGGCGGCGGCGGACAGCGCGATTCCGCTCATCTCCGCCGTCGGCCACGAGACCGACGTGACGCTGATCGACTTCGCGGCGGATGTGCGCGCCCCCACCCCGACCGCCGCCGCCGAGATGGCGGTGCCGGTGCGCGGGGAGCTGATGGCCGAGGTGCAGAGCCTGCGCGCCCGGCTCGGCGGGGCGCTGGCGCGCGGCACCGAGCGCCGGCGCGCCGATCTGCGCGGGCTCGGCCGGCTGCTGCCGAGCGCCGACGCGCTGCTCGCCCTTCCCCGCCAGCGGCTCGACATGGCCGGCCAGCGCCTGCCGCGCGCGCTCAAGGCCAATGCCGGCTCCCACCGCCTCGCGCTCACCCGCATCGAAGGCCGCTTCGGGCCGCAGCGCCTCGCCGCGCTGGTGGAGCGCCGGCGCGAGCGCTTCGACCTGTTCGCCGGCCGGCTCGCCTCGGCGCTGCGGGCCAATGCCGGCGCCCATCGCGAGCGGATTTCGCGCGCCCGCGAGCGGGTGGAGGGGCTGCGGACCCGGCTGAAGCCGGCGCTTCTGCGCGGCCAGCAGGAACGGGTGCGCCGGCTGCGCGCGCTCGAACAGCTCATGCAGGCGCTGTCCTACAAGGGCGTGCTCGCGCGGGGTTTCGCGCTGGTGCGCGACGCGAACGGGGTGCCGGTGCACGCGGCGGCCGGCATCGCGGCCGGCGCCGCGCTGGAGATCGAGTTCCGCGACGGGCGCGTCGGCGTCGTCGCCAGCGAGGGCGCCGTGCCGCCTCCCTCGGGACCGGCCCAGCCGGCGCGCCCCGCCGTGCGCAAGCCGGCGCGCGGCCGGGGGGCCTTGCCGGACGCGGACAGCCAACCCACCTTGTTCGGCGGATAGGCCGCCGAGAGGGCGGGCTTGCGAGAGGCGGGCTTGCAGGAAGCCGGGCCGGGTCTCTATTGTCGGGCCCGAACGAACAGCAGGATCAGCGGGACCATGAACCGCTTCGAACGTTTCTCTGCCTCGGGTGAAGCCGAGCTGCGCTATCTCGACGGCGACTTCCGGGTCGTGCGTCCGGGCACCTTCGTGCGCTGCGCCGTAACCGGCGAGCCGATCCCGCTCGACGAACTGCGCTACTGGAGCGTCGACCTTCAGGAAGCCTACGCCACCCCGCAGGCGGTGCTGGCCCGGCTCTTCCCGGAACGCGCCCGCGCCGGCTGAATCGCGGCGATCTAGTCGCCCTGCAGCCGGTTGCCGAGACCCGCGAGCATGCGCTCCAGCGCGCGGGCGCTCTGCGGCTCCAGCGCCATGCGCACCGGCAGCACGTCCGACACGTCGAGCAGATGCTGGCCGATATCGCTGCCGGCGAGGCGCATTGCGTCCTTCTCCGTCGTGACCAGCAGCAGATCGCGTTCCTCCGCCTGCGCGCGCAGCTCTTCCACCTCGGCCGCCGTGTAGACGTGATGGTCGGGGAAGGCGCGGGTGACGGTGGTGAGCACGCCGAGCCCGCGCAGCGTCTCGAAGAACTTGGCCGGGCGACCGATGCCGGCATAGGCCAGCACGCGCTTGCCGAACAGGCGAGCCACCGCCTGCGCCTCCGGGGCGAGGCGCCCGCGCAAGACCACCGTTCCGGCGGCATAGCCATCGCGCGCCACACGCTCGCCGCCGGCGCCCTCGCCGATCACCAGCAGCGCCTGCGCCTGTTCGAGCTGCGGAGCGAGCGGCGCGCGCAGCGGCCCGGCCGGCAGGCACAGCCCGTTGCCGACCCCGACCCCGGCATCGACGACGAGGATCGACAGCGCCTTGACGAGCGTCGGGCTCTGAAAGCCGTCGTCCATGATGAGGATGTCGGCGCCCGCCTGGGCGGCGGCCTGCGCGCCGGCGAGCCGGTCGCGGGCGACGAAGGTCGGCACGGCGCGGGCGTGCAGCAGCGGCTCGTCGCCCACCTCGTCGGCACTGTGCAGCAGCGGATCGACGCGCACCGGGCCGCTGAGCCGCCCGCCATAGCCGCGCGACAGCACCGCCGGCTTGAGCCCGCGCAGGCTCAGGCGCCGCGCCACCTCGATGACGGTGGGGGTCTTGCCGGCGCCGCCGACCGTGGGATTGCCGATGCAGACCACCGGCAGCCCGACCTCGGTGCCCGGCCGGCGCATGCGCGCCAACGTCGCGCCGCCCACCAGCGCGCCGAGCGGCGACAGCAGCTTCGCCATCGCGCCGCGCTCCTTCCGCCACCAGAAACCCGGCGCCTGCATCTCGGTCAGTGCCTCTCCAGCCTTATCTGTACCAGATAGGGATCGATCGCCGCGAGGGTCCGCTCCAGCGCGCCGCCGAAGCTCTCGATGGTCGACTGGCCGGCGGCGATCATGCGCCGGCGCGAGGCGGTGTCGGCCAGCAGCATGTAGGCGCTGGCGGCCAGCGAGCGCCCGTCCGTCACCGGCGCGGCGCCGCGCGCCTCGTCGAGCCGGGCGTAAAGCTCGGCGAAATTGGTCACGTGCGGCCCGTGCAATATGGCGGTGTCGAGCTTGATCGGCTCGATCGGGTTCTGCCCGCCCCGGCGCACCAGCGAGCCGCCGAGCAGCGCCACCCCGCCGAGGCGGTAGAACAGGCCGAGTTCGCCGATGGTATCGGCGACATAGATTCCGGTGCCCTTGTCGGGCAGGTAGCCGTCGGAGCGCAGCACCGCCGGACAGCCCGCTTCGGTCGCCAGCTGCACCACCGAAGGCCCGCGCTCGGGATGGCGCGGGGCGATGATGGTGAGCAGGCCCGGCATTTCCTTGGCGAGCCGCTGATGCGCCTCGACGATGATCTCCTCCTCGCCCGGATGGGTGGAGGCGGCGACGAGCACTTCCCGCCCGGCGGCGGCGGTGACCAGCGCGTCGAAGGCGCCGAGGTCGACCGGCGGCGGCGGGGCGTCGAATTTCAGATTGCCGGTGACGGTGACGCGCGGCGCGCCGAGCTGGCGCAGGCGCTCGCCATCCTCCGCGCCCTGCGCCAGGCACAGGTCGACCCGCGCCAGCAGCGAGCCGACGGCGCCGCCGATGCGCCGCCAGCTGGCGAAGGAGCGCGGCGACATGCGCGCATTGACCAGCACCAGCGGCGTGCCGCGCTCGCTCACCTCGATGATGAGGTTCGGCCACAGCTCGGATTCGACCAGCAGCACGAGGTCGGGCCGCCAGTGCCGCAGGAAGCGGCGCAGGAACAGCGGCGAATCGAGCGGCACGAACTGGTGCGGCACGTCGGGCGGCAGGCGCGCCTGGGCCAGCCGCGCCGAGGTCAGCGTGCCCGAGGTGAACAGCACCTGGAAGCCGCGCGCGCGCAGCCGGTCGATCAGCGGCAGCACCGCGATCATCTCGCCGACGCTAGCGCCGTGCAGCCAGACCAGCGGCCCGCGCGGGCGCGCCGTGCCGGCATGGCCGTAGCGTTCGCGCAGGCGCGTCGCATCCTCCTTGCCGCGCTTCAGGCGGCGCGCCAGCAGCAGCCCGATGAAGGGGGTCGCGAGCCAGGTCGCCGCCCGGTAGAGGCGGACGAGGAGGGAGGTGCGCGCCTTCTCCATCGCGCGCCCTAGCCGTTGAGCGGTTCGGCCGGCGGCGCGTCCTCGCGCGCCACGGGGCGCGGGCCGGCGGCCGGGCGGCCGACCAGCTCCTCGGCGCGGGCGGTGACGAGATCGAGCTGGCGCTGCACCTCGCGGCGCGCGGCCTCCAGCTCCTCGGGGCCGGCATCGGCGGAAACCACCACCCCGTCGCCGGCGACCACGGCGGCGCGGCCGAAGGGCAGGTGGATCGCCGACTTGTCCCAGCTGCGGGCCACGATGCGGCGGGAGGTGGCGATGGCGACCGGGTAGATCGGCCGGCCGGAATGCTTGGCGATGGTGACGACGCCGAGCCCGGCGACGCGCGAGATCTTCGGGACGTCGGCGGTCATCGCCACATTGGTGCCCTCGGCCAGGTGGCGGATCATCTCCAGCGTGGCGTTGAAGCCGCCCTTGGTGCGGAAGTCGCGCCCCTGCGCGCCCGAGCCGCGCACCGCGCCGATGCCGAGCGCCTCGGCGGCGATGGCGTTCACGTCGGCGTCGGCGCTGCGCGAGATCATCACCCGCGCGCGGTGGTAGGGCCGGACGAGGAACGGGGTGAGGAAATGCTGGCCGTGCCAGAAGGTGAGGATCATCGGCAGCTGGGCGTCGGCCAGCTCATAGAGATTGGCCGGCTCCATCACCACGCGCTGGGTGCGCCAGACCAGGCGCAGATAGGACGCCATGCCGCGCCCGAGAACGGTGCGGACCGTCGGTGAGGTGCGCAGTCGACGCCACATGAGGGAAGGTCAGCTGCTCTGGTTGCTGGCGTCCGGCTCCAGCAGGCGATGGAGATGGACGATGAAATAGCGGATCTGCGCGTTGTCGACCGTCTGCTGCGCCTTGGCCTTCCAGGCGGCGCGCGCGGTCGCGTAATTGGGGTAGATGCCGACGATGTCGAGCGCGGCGAGGTCCTTGAAGGTGATGCCGTCGATCTTCTCGAGCTCCCCGCCGAAGACGAGATGCAGAAGCTGCGCGGAGGATGAGGTCTCGGTCATTCCGGTGCGTCCTGTGCCGGTTGAGTCCTGTGCCGGTGGCCCGTTCTCGGTACGCCCTCAGCGCGCGGCGGCCACAAGGGTCGGGTGCAGCAGGCTGCCGGCGGAAACCAGCGCACCATGCCGGGGCACCGGCGCGTTATAGGCGAGAGGATGGCCGTCGAGGGTGGTCAGGCGTCCTCCTGCTTCGTGCACCAAAAGGTCCGCGGCGGCAAGGTCCCAATCATTGCCATTGGGTGACGCAAGTGCCGCATCCAGCTCCCCTGTCGCCACGCGGGCGAGGCGCAGCGCCAGCGAGCGGATGCGCGGCACCCGGCGCAGCGGGCCGGCGCGGTCGATATGGCTCAGCCAGGGCGCCGGGCCGTCCACCACGGCGCCGTCGAGCGCGAGGGTGCGGGAGACCTCGATGGTCCGGCCGTTGCGGGTCGCCCCGCCCCCGAGCACGGCGACGAACAGCTCGTCGGTGACGGGGGCGAACAGGGCGCCGGCGATCGGCCGGCCGTCCTCCACCAGCGCCGCCTCGACGCACCAGTCGGCGCCGCCGGCCATGTAGGCGCGGGTGCCGTCGATGGGATCGACGATCCACACGCGGCGGCGCGACAGGCGGGAGGGCTCGTCCACCGTCTCCTCCGACAGCCAGCCATAGCCGGGGCCGATGAGGCTCAGCCGCTCGCGCAGCATCAGGTCGACGGCGAGGTCGGCCTCGGTGACGGGGGAATCATTGTGCTTGGACCAGCTCTTCACGCCCTCGCGGAACATCGCCACCGCCACCGCGCCGGCGGCCACCACCGCATCGGCCAGATGGCGCGCGGCGATGGCGGGATCGGCCAGAGGATCGACGGGGGGAGCGGCGGCGGGATCGGGGGAAGGGGCGCGCGGAATGGGGGCAATGTCCATCATGAGGGATTAGGGCGAAGGCGAAGCGCCCGCAACGCCGATATCGGCATTGCGAGCGATTCCGACAAGCTTTCGTCAAGCATAGGAGCCATTCGCGGGCTCCGAAGGCCCGCCAAGAAACGATCAACCATTTCCCTTAAGCCGATGCGGGGAGGCCCGCGCCTAGTTTGCCGTCACGAACGGGACCGCAGGGGTCCCTGCAACAGCCAAAGAACAGCCGGAAATTCGGCGGGAGTGGCGAGATGCGTCAGATGATGGCGGAGGCCCGGCCTCTGCGGACGACCTACCCCTATGTCACGCTGGAGCGACCGGCGGGCGAGGGATGGCCGCTGGTGTTCCAGACGCTCGACGAGGGCGCCGACGACGGCGTGCGCCTCGTGGAACTGGGGCTCGACCGGGTGGTGCTGCGCCGCCGCGTCGCCGGGGTGCCGATGAAGGCGGCGCGCCCGCTGCGCGACTACCGGGGGCTGGCGGTCGCCCTGCTCGACCCGGAGGGCGAGGACGAGGGCGTCGCCATCGTGCTCGTGCACGCCGACAGCGCCCTTTCGGTGACGCTCTACAGCGCGCCGCATATCGACGACGTGGTGGCCGAATGGCGCGGCTGGGCCGAGGCGCTCGGCCTTCCCATGCTGGTGACGGAGGCCGATGGCACCCACCGGCCGGCCTATCCGCAGATCGGCCGGCTTCTCGTCGGCGAGGCACGCGGGCGCCGTGCGCGCCGCGGCGCGCTCAAGCACCGCCGCCCGAGCGTCTATTGCCGCCGTGCCGCCGGCCGCCCGACCGGCGAACCCGCCGTGCATCGCGGCGAGCGCGAGATGTTCGCCCGCGACTGAGCCCGACCTGCCGCCGGCGGCACCCTCCCGGATCGGCCGGCGCCTGCTAGACTGGCCGCCCGCCGCGATGAGCGCCGCGCCGGCCGCTGTTCCCGCGTCGCGTTTTCTGGCCGGCGCCGCTTCCCGTCCCGAAGGTCCACGCCATGAAGCCCTTTATCGTGAAGCCCGTGTTCATGAAGCCCATGTTCGTGAAGCCCATGTTCACGAAGCCCGTGTTCCTGCCGCTCGCCGCCGCGCTCATGCTGGCGGCGACGCCGGCCGCCTTCGCCGCTTCCTGCGGCGAGCAGCTGGTGCCGACCCAGGCCGCGCTCGACTCGTATATCAACGCCCTGGCGGCAAAAGGCCCCACCGCACCGGAATCCTCCGGCGCCCTGCTCAGCCACGATCCGACGCCGGAGGGCCTCGCCCAGACCGAAGCCGCGATCGGCGACGGCACCCGGCCGCTGGTGGTGCAGGAGGCGCTCGACAAGGCCCGCGCCGCGCTGGCAACCGGCGACGAGGCCCGCTGCCTGGACTATCTGGCCAAGGCGCGCTCCACCCTCGGCCTCAAGTGAGCGGACCGGACCGGCCATGAAAAAGGGCGCCCAGGGGCGCCCTTTCGCATTCTCGTCGATCGTCGCGGCTCTCAAGCCCCGACAGGCTCAGGGGCAGAGCCTCAGGGGCAGACATGCACCCAGCCGCCCCAGCCGCGCCGCCAGAAGCAGTTCGGGCGGAGCGGCGGGCCCCAGCCGCGCGCATAAGGCGGCACGTACCAGTAATTCCAGTTCGGGCGCCAGGCGCAGCGCCACGGGCCGCAGACCCAGCGCACATTCTCCACCGGCAGGGCGGAGGCCGCATCGGCCGGGACCGAGGCGGCGAGCATCGGCGAGGCGACGCCCGCCTCGGCGGTGCCGGCGGAGAGCCCGGCGGCGGCCAGCGTGCCGAGCGCCAGCATAGCGGCGAGCGCGGTCCGGCGAAGGCGTCTGGCGAGGGGGAAGCACATCACGGAACGGCCGGTCATCGAGGCACTCCCGAATGTTGTTGTCGATAGCGGGACGATAGCACGCCTCCCGCCTCGCGGGAGCCGTAACCCCATGCGGTAGCGAAAAATTCTCAGGTGCAGCCGGCGACTTTCAAGGCGCCCTTGCTATGCTGGCGCACCTCGCCCCCCAGGGAACACCCGGAGACCTTCCATGCGCTCCAAGATCATCGGCACGACGCTTCCCGTTCTCGAAATCCAGCTCGACACCGGCGACCGCATCGTCGGCGTGCCCGACCAGCTTTCCTGGATGTCGGGCGACGTCACCCTGACGACGTCGACCGCCGGCGGCGGGGCGGGCGGGCTGTTCGGGCTGGTCAGCCGGGCGGTGTCCGGCGGCGGGCTGTTCATGACCGAGTTCCACGCCGAGCACGGGCCGGGCAATGTCGCCTTCGCCGCCCGGCTGCCGGGGAGCTTCGTCGCCGTCGACGTCGCGCCGGGGCGTGGCTACATCGTGCACCGGCACGGCTTCGTCTGCGGCTCCCCCGGCATCGAGGTGACGACCGCCTTCCAGCAGACGCTCGGCGGCGCCATCTTCGGCGGCGAGGGCTTCGTGCTGCAGAAGCTCGCCGGGCAGGCCAGCGCCTTCGTCGAGCTTGGCGGCGAACTCGTGACCTACGATCTCCAGCCCGGCCAGTTCCTGCTGGTGCATCCCGGCCATGTCGGCATGTTCGAGGAGAGCGTCGGCTTCGAGCTGACGACGATGCGCGGCATACGCAACGCGCTGTTCGGCGGCGACGGGCTGTTCCTCGTGCGCCTGTCCGGTCCCGGCAAGGTGTGGCTGCAGTCGCTGACCGCGCCGGGCCTCGCCCACGCCCTTTCCCCCTACCTGCCCGGCAAGCCGGGCTGAGGCGCTCAGTTCGGCGCCGCTCCGTGCAGCAGGGCGAGGCCGACGAGGCCGCCGCCCAGCACGAGCAGGGCCGGGTTCACCTTCTTGACGAAATAGACGCCGCCGAACACCGCGATGGCGATGGCGATGGTCAGCGCCCCGTCGATGGCGGTGCGGGCGATGGCGATGGTGCCCGCCGCCATCAGCCCCACCACCAGCGGCGCCATGCCCTGCTGCAGCGAGCGCCGCCACGGCGAGCCCTCGAAATGGTCCCACACCCGCGAGGCGCCCCAGGACAAAAGGCCGGCCGGCACGAAGAAGCCGAGAAAGGCGAGCAGCGCGCCGACATAGCCGGAGACGTGGTAGCCGATGACGATCACCATCAGCATGTTCGGTCCCGGCACCACCTGCCCGAGGCCGTAAATGTCGCGGAACTGGTCGTTGGTGAGCCAGTGGTGGCCGCCGACGACGAGCGCCTTGGTCTCCGGCAGCACGGCGGCGCCGCCGCCGACCGCCAGCAGCGACAGCAGCGCGAAGACGCCGAAGACGGACAGGTTCTCGTTCATGCCGAGGTCTCCGTCCCGGCGCCGTCACGCTTGCGCGGGCGATAGATCAGCACGGCGGCCGGGCCGACGGTGAGCAGAACCCAGATCAGCGAGATGTGCAGGAAGCTCACCATCACCACCGTCACAACGATGATGGAGATGTCGATGAGACTGCCGAGCTGCCGGCGCCCGATCTGCAGCGTCACCGCCGAGAGCATGCCGACCGCCGCCGCGCCGACGCCGATCAGCGCGGCGTTCACATAGGGGTTGTGCGCGTTGGAGGAGTAGAGCACGCCGAGCGCCAGCACCATTGTGCCGCCCGGCAGCGTCATGCCGAGAAAGGCGATGATGGCGCCGGCGACGCCGCGCAGGCGGTCGCCGACGATGATGCTCATATTGGTCGCGTTGAGCCCCGGCAGCGCCTGGGCGATGCCGAGCGCGGAGAGGAAATGGTCCTCGTCGAGCCAGCGCCTCTTGAGCACCAGCTCGGCCCGCAGATAGGCCACCACGCCACCGCCGAAGCTGACCGCGCCGATGAACAGGAAGGAGAGGAAGATCTCCCTCAGCTTCACGCCGCGCGGCACCGCATAGCCCTGCGTCGCCTCGCCGTCGGAAGCCTCGGTGCCCGGAGCGGGCGGCACGGAATGCGTCATGGAAGGGCCAGTCCGAGAGGGTACGCGCTCAGCCTTCGTGGCTCGCCACGAGCTGCTTGCCGAAATTGTAGACCAGGGCGGTCTTGGTGGCGCCGAGCTTCACCCATTCCGGCGCGCGGGTCTGCGCCGCCTTGAAGAATTCCTCGGAGCGTATCCGGGCCTTGGCGTGCAGCGCGTCGTAGCGGTCGAACTTCGCCTGGAAGGCGAACTCGCCGATGATCGAGGTCTCGGTGGCGCGGTCGCGCCACACCGCAAGGGTCGCCTTGGCGATGAGCCCGTGGCCGAAGTCGAAGGAGCCGACATTCACCTGCACCTCCTCGACCGGCAGATTGTTCACCAGCGAGACCGTCGCCGCCTTGTCGGCCGGGCAGTGCTCGGCAAGCTCGGGGAAGACCGAGGTGATGCGCTCCAGCCCTTCGTCGAGCACCAGCCCGGGGGTCAGCAGCACGCAATTGTGCGAGTAGAGCGAGCGCATGCCGCCAAGCTCCTCCTTGAGCGGCAGCAGTTCCTCCTTGAACTTGATGTCGGCGCGCCCGCTCAGATGCGGCGTGACGTCGATCGCGGCGGCGGCCGCCAGGTCCGGGTGGCGGAACTTCAGCGTCAGCTCGTGCTCGGGATCGGGCCAGCCGTCGTTATAGAAGGTCCGCTTGCGCAGGATGAAGGCGTTCCGGTAGAGGGCGTAATCGGGCGTGTCGTAGAACAGCACCTCGCGGACCTGCCGTTTGAAGCCGTCCTTGTTGGTGGCCACGCCTACCTTGAACTCGGGCGCGATCAGGCACAGCTTGTGCCAGTACACCTCGAACTGATGCGGGTCGAAGAACCGCTCCGGGCGCAACAGGATCTTGTATTCGCGGTAGTGGATGTCGTCCATGGAAGCCCCGCGGCCATGCCGCTCGCCGCACACAGTGAAGTAAAATAGTTACGCCCGGCGCGGCGGCCCGACAAGCGGATCGATCAAGTCTCGTCACACGCGCGTCACGGAGCCGGGCATCTTGAACGAGGCGGGCCAAATGTGGTCCAACGAAGCCGACCAACGAACAGCGCCTGCGGACGGCCGCGCCGGCCGGTCCGGCGAGAAAGAGACAGCATCATGCCCTCAAAGCTCGACCAACTGCGTGCCATCACCGTCGTCGTCTCCGACACCGGCGACATCGAGACGGTGCGGCGGCTGAAGCCGCAGGACTGCACCACCAACCCGACCCTGCTGCTCAAGGCCGCCGAGATGCCGGCCTATGCGCCGCTGGTCGACGAGGCGATCGCCTGGGGCGCCGGCCAGGGCGGCGTGCACGAGGCGGTGGTGTCCGCGACCTGCGACCGGCTGGCGCTGAATTTCGGCGAGGAACTCTCCAAGATCGTGCCCGGCCGCGTCTCGACCGAGGTCGATGCCGACCTGTCCTTCGACACGCAGGCGACGCTGGCCAAGGCGCGCGCCTTCATCAAGGCCTATGAGGCGCGCGGCGTCGGGCGCGAGCGCATCCTCATCAAGGTCGCCTCCACCTGGGAGGGCATCCGCGCGGCGGAAGTGCTCCAGAAGGAAGGCATCGACTGCAACCTGACCCTGCTGTTCTCGCTCGCGCAGGCGGCGGCCGGCGCCGATGCCGGGGCCTTCCTCATCTCGCCCTTCGTCGGCCGTATCCTCGACTGGCACGTGAAGGCGGGCGA
Organism: Ancylobacter sp. TS-1; assembly: GCF_009223885.1. Taxonomy (NCBI): domain Bacteria; kingdom Pseudomonadati; phylum Pseudomonadota; class Alphaproteobacteria; order Hyphomicrobiales; family Xanthobacteraceae; genus Ancylobacter; species Ancylobacter sp. TS-1. The sequence goes on along the minus strand of NZ_CP045144.1, from coordinate 2,929,434 downwards.
GGGCCCGTTCACCCCCGAGACCGATCCGGGCGTCGTCTCGGTCCGGCAGATCTATGCCTATTACAAGAAATACGGCATCTCGACCGTGGTGATGGGCGCCTCCTTCCGCAACACCGGCGAGATCGAGGCGCTGGCCGGCTGCGACCGCCTGACCATCGGGCCGGCGCTGCTCGACCAGCTCGCCGCAGACGAGGGCGTGCTGGTGCGCAAGCTCGACCCGGCCAACACCGAGGGCGCGCCCGAGCGGCTGCATCTCGACGAGAAGGCCTTCCGCTTCGCGCTGAATGAGGACCCGATGGCCACGGAGAAGCTTTCCGAGGGCATCCGCCAGTTCGTCAAGGACCTGCGCACGCTGCGCGGGCTGGTCGCCAAGCGGCTGGAAGGCGCCAAGGCCGCCTGATAGAGGAGGCCCCGGCCTCCTTTTCGATGGCGTACGTATGATCTCTCCGGAACTGGGCTTCGCGCTGGCCGCGGGCCTTGCCGCCTTCTTCGTCGGCATGAGCAAGGGCGGGGTGCCGATGATCGGCTCCCTCGCCGTGCCCACCATGGCGCTGTTCATGTCGCCGGTGACGGCGGCCGGCCTTCTGCTGCCGGTCTATGTCGTCAGCGACATGTTCGGCGTCTGGGCCTACCGGCGCGAATTCTCGGCGCGCAACCTCATCATCCTCGTCCCGGCGGCGACGGTCGGCATCGGCATCGGCTGGGCCACCGCCTCCATCGTCACCGATGCCGAGGTGATGCTGATCGTCGGGCTGATCGGCCTCGCCTTCTGCCTCATCCGCTGGCTCGGCGGGGCGGGGCAGGCGGCGCGCCCGGCGGACGTGCCGCGCGGTGTCTTCTGGGGCGCGGTATCGGGCTTCACCAGCTTCGTCAGCCATGGCGGGGCGCCGCCCTACCAGATGTATGTCGTGCCGCAGAAGCTGCCCAAGATGGTCTATGCCGGCACCACCACGCTGACCTTCGCCGCCATCAACGCCATCAAGCTCATTCCCTACTGGTCGCTCGGCCAGCTCAACCCGGCCAATCTCACCGTGACCGCGCTGCTCATGCCGGTGGCGGTCGCCGCCACCTTCGTCGGGGTGAAGTTGACGCGCCTCCTGCCCGAGGCGCTGTTCTACCGGCTGGTGATGGGCGCGCTGTTCCTCATCTCGCTCAAGCTCACCTGGGACGGCGCGCGCCTGATGACCGGGTTCTGACGCCTCAGTCCTCGACCGGGCGCGCGACCAGCGCGGCGGTCCAGAAGCCGAGGGCGAGCACCAGCGCCAGCGCGATCACGGCGAAGAGCACCGCGTCGTAGGAGCCGGTCGCGGTCCACAGCGCGGCGAGGCCGGCGGGGGCGAGCGCGCGCGAGAGGGTCGCCGGGACCGACAGCGCGCCGTTCACCGCACCATAGGCCCGCCGGGTGATCAGCTCGGGCACGATCAGCCCACGCACGATGGTGATGATGCCGTTGACGGCACCGAAGCCGATGGCGAACAGCGCCACCCAGCGAAAGTCCGGCGGCATGAATTCCAGCGCCAGGAAGGCGAGCGGAAACACCGCCACGATCACCGAGCCGACCGCCCGCACCGGCGCGCGCGGGGCGAACACCGACACCGCCACGCGGCCGGCGACTTGCGCCGGGCCGATGATGGCGATGGCGCCGACGACGCTGGCGAGATCGAAGCCGCGCTCCACCAGCAGCGGGTAGACGTGGAAGGTGAAGCCCGAGAACATCGCGGAATAGGCGGTGAACGCCAGGGCGAGCGCCCAGAAGGCCGGCTGGCGCAGCGCCTCGCCCACCGGCGAGCGGCGCGGGACGGTATCGTCCGCCACGCGCGGCGCAGGCGTGTCGCGCGAGGAATCGACCGACAGGAAATTCGCCGTGGCGCAGACAAGGACGTTCACCGCGCCCAGCACCAGCAGCGTATCCCGCCAGCCGACAGTGTCGATCAGGAACTGGATCAGCGGCACGAAGACGGTGGAGGAGAAGCCGCCCCACAGAGTGAGCGCGGTGATGCCGGGACGCGCCTGGAGCGCGCCGGCGCGGCGGGCGACGACGGCGAAGGCCGGCTCGTAGAGCGTCGCCGCCTGCATGGCGCCGAGGCCGGCGACGGCGGCATAGAACACCATCATGCTGCCGGCCTGCGACCACAGCACGAAGAGCAGCCCCGCCAGCACCGAGCCGCCGGCCATGATCGCGCGGCCATGGCCGCGGTCGATGCCGGCGCCGACCGGATAGGCGGCAAGGCCCGCGAAGGCGAGCCCCAGCGTCGCCGCGCCGTAAAGCTCGGCCTTCGACCAGCCGAGTTCGGCGCCCATCGCCTGCGCGATCTGCGGGAAGCTGTAATAGAGCGTGCCCCAGGAGCAGAGTTGCGCCACGCCGAGCCCGACGATGAAGGGGGTTCTCCCGTCGGGCGGGCGGTGATGAGGCGAGGCGGGCGATGTGGCCGGCGACACGGGCATGTCAGCCCGGCCCGCCCGGGTCGCTCTGCGCGGAAGGGGCCAGCACGTCGCCCACCAGATTGACCCAGTAGCTGGCGCCGACCGGGATCAGCGCGTCGTTGAAGTCGTACTGCGCGTTGTGCAGGTTCGGGCCGGGGCCGCTGGCGAGGCACAGATAGGCGCCCGGCACCGCCTCCAGCATGTAGGCGAAATCCTCCGCCGCCATGATCGGCTCGAAATCCGGCACGACCCGGTCGCCCGCCGTCGCCCGCGCGGCGGCCAGCGACTGGCCGAACTCGCGGGCGTGGTTGACCAGCGAGGGATAGCGCCGGTCGTAGCGCATTTCCGCCCGCGCGCCCTGCGCCGCGCACACGCCCTCGACGATGGCGCGGAAACGCGTCTCGGCGAGGTCGCGCACCTCGCGCGAGAAGCTGCGCACCGTGCCGCGCAGCACCACCTCGTCGGGAATGACGTTCCAGGTGTCGCCGCCATGGATCTGGGTGACGGTGACCACCGCCGCCTCCTGCGGGCTCACCGAGCGCGAAACGATGGACTGGAGCTGGGCGACGAGATGGGAGGCCGCCAGCACCGGGTCGATGCCGCGCTGGGGCATGGCGGCGTGGGCGCCGCGCCCGATCACCTTCACCTCGAAGATGTCGAAGGCGGCGAACATGGCGCCGGGCCGGCCGAGAAAGGTGCCGAAGGGCGCGTTGGGCCAGTTGTGCAGGCCATACACCGCCTGCATCGGGAACAGGTCGAACAGGCCTTGATCGACCATCACCTTGCCCCCGCCCTCGTTCTCCTCGGCGGGCTGGAAGATGAAATGCACCGTGCCTTTGAAATCCGGATTCCGGCTGAGATGGCGCGCGGCGGCGAGCAGCATGGTCATGTGGCCGTCATGGCCGCAGGCGTGCATCTTGCCGGGCGTGTCGGAACGCCAGGGCAGGTTGGTCGCCTCATGGATGTCGAGCGCGTCCATGTCGGCGCGCAGGCCGATTGCGGGGCCCTCGTCCCCCTTGCCCTTCAGCGTCGCCACGATCCCGGTTCCGGCAAGGCCGCGATGCACGGGAAGGCCGAAGCTCTCGAGCTTTTCAGCGACGAAGGCGCTGGTGCGGCGCTCCTCGAAGGCGGTCTCCGGCATGGCGTGCAGGGTGCGGCGCCAGCCGGCAAGCTCTTCCGCCTGCGCGGCGATTTCAGGGATCACGCCCCCGGCAGGGCCCGCCGCGTCGCCGTCCGAAACGTCCCGCTGTCCGCTGTCCTGCCGCACGTCGCGTCCACCTTCGCTGGCGATGCCCGTCCGCCGGGGATTATAGCGGGCCGGCGCGCCCGGCAAGGGCCACAGGAGCGGGCGTCACGGCCCCGCCCTGCGGCCGCCGCAGGGCTCCGCGAGGAACCGCCCGGACGGGGAGACGTTGGTCCTCGCACGGTCCGCACGGGAGGAGACAGCCGATGACCCCCAACCCGCCGAGCCCTATTCCCCAGATACCGAACGCGCCGACGCCCGGCAGTCCGCCGCCCCCGGGGCGGCCGGACACGCCCGCGCCCGGCGTGCCGCCGATGCCGGAACCGCCGCCCGCTCCCGCGCCCGTCCGCGATCCGGTGCGCCCGCCGGTCCGCGACCCGGAGGAGCCGATCATCAGCGACCCGCCGCCGGCGCCGCCGCCCCGTCGCGCGGACGCTCAGGCCGCCCCGCCGCCGCGCGATCCGCCCGACCGTCCCCCGCCGGCTATCGACGACCCGGTGACGCCGCCGGACCCCGACCCGGACATCGTGCCGGATGTCGACGAGCCGGCCGACGAGCCGCGCCCGGCGCCGATCGAACTGCCCCCGCGCGCGCCAGACCAGATGCCGTTCGGCGTGCCGGTAGCCTGTTCTCCCTGCCTTCACGCCTGATGAAAATGCGGAACGTTCCTCGTTCGAGCCGGTTTTCCTGGTGTCGGCCGCATCGCCCTTGCGTAGAGGCGCCGCCGACTACCGCCAACCATAAATGATTACCGCTCTGGAAGGAGGACTTCACCATGGGTCTGTTCTCGAAAGACATCAAGACGATGGACGATCTCTTCGTCCACACGCTTCAGGACATCTATTACGCGGAGAAGAAGATCGCGAAAGCGCTTCCGACCATGATCGAGAAGGCGAATGATCCGCAGCTCAAGGCGGACTTCAAGCATCATCTCGGCGAGACCGAGAACCACATTCTGCGCGTCGAGGAAGTGTTCCACATGCACGGCGTCAAGCCGAAGGCGGTCAACTGCCCGGCCATCGACGGCATCATCGACGAGGCGGAGGAGGTCGCCGGCGAGGTGGCCGACAAGCAGGTGCTGGACGCCGCGCTGATCGCCGCCGCGCAGGCGGTGGAGCATTACGAGATGACCCGCTACGGCACGCTGATCGCCTGGGCCAAGCTGCTCGGCCGACCGGACTGCGCCGGGGTGCTGGCGAAGAACCTCACGGAAGAGAAGAACGCCGACACCAAGCTGACCAAGCTGGCGGAATCCCGCGTCAACCTGCACGCCGCCGAATAAGGCGCGCGCCGGCCGGTCCCGCCCCGGATCCTCCCCTGTCCGGGCCGGGGCCGGCCGTCTCTCATCCGGGAGGCTTCCATGCCTGCGAAATCAAAGGCCCAGCAGAAGGCGGCCGGCGCGGCGCTGGCCGCCAAGCGCGGCGAGACGAGCAAGAGCGCGCTGCGCGGCGCCTCGAAGCAGATGGTCGAGTCCATGACCGAGAAACAGCTCGAGGACTTCGCCGCGACGCCGCGCAAGGGCAAGCCCGAGCACGTCAAGGACCGCTGACCGCGCCGGCGCGCAGCACCCCGTGCGCGGAGCGGGAACGATGACGGGCGCCGCCGCGTTCCCGCCCCGCAACAGTGAGGGATCTTCCATGGCGTCGGGCAGCACGCGGGCCGGCAGGCCGAACCAGTCGCCTTTCACCCGCTTCGCCCAATGGGTGTCCGTCGCCGCCGGCAAGCCGGCGACCTTCGTCGGCGCCGCCGCGCTCATCCTTGTCTGGGGGCTCACCGGCCCCTTTGCCGGCTTCGGCGACACCTGGCAGCTCATCATCAACACCTCGACGACCATCATCACCTTCCTGATGGTGTTCGTGATCCAGAACAGCCAGAACCGCGACACCGCCGCCCTGCACATCAAGATCGACGAACTGATCGCCCGCACCGAGGGCACCCGCCGCGTGCTGCTGGACCTCGAGGAACTGGACGACACCGCGCTGGAGACGATCCGCGCCGAATATGAGGAACTGGCCCGCCGCGAGCGGGAAGGCGCGGACGACGAAGAGGACGCCCCCGAGCCGAAGGCGCCCCGTCGCCGCGCGCCGCGCAAGCCGGCCCCCTAGGCCGGCTGAAAGCGCCCGGGACCTGACACCGGAGACGCAGCACCGGCGGCGGGTCGACGCACCTCATCAGCCCTTCTTTTCGTCGCCCTTCTTCCTGCTGCCGCTCTTGCCGTCCTTTTCCCCGCCTTCCGCCTTGCCGGTCCGACCCGGCCGCTCCCGGTTGGTGAAGCGGGCATTGCCGAGCCCGGTGCCGATGGTCAGCACGCCCCAGCGTTCGACGTCCTGCATGAACGGCGCCTCGCTCAGCCCCTGCACCACGGCGTCGTTGTGCATCACCACCGCCGTCTCGTGGCCGTCGATCTCGGGAATGGCGTCCCACAGCGCGGCGGGCAGGTTGAAGCGCGCGCTCTCCCAATTGCCCGGAAGGTTCTGTCCGCCGGCCTCGATGGAGCCGTCGGCGGCGATGGCGCCGGGGCAGGCGACGCCGATGAAGGGGGCGAGCTTCAGCCCCTCCTTCTCCGCCTGGCCGATCAGGTCCTTGAGCATGTCGACGAGCCGCTCCACCGCGTCGTCGCGGCCGGTGTCGTCGTCGCCGTGGCGCCAGAGATCGAAGCTGCGCACCCGCGCCTTCGACAGGTCGTCCGCCTTGCCGAGATTCAGCTTCACGATGCCGGCGCGGATATTGGTGCCGCCGATATCGACCGCGAGGATGTCGTCGAAGCTGCCGAACATCCAGCTCGGCGCGAGGTGCGCGGCGCCGATCAGCCCGGCTTCGTCCGGGTCGTTGCGGATCGGGCGCAGCTCGACCGCGATGTCGTCGGCGCGCAGCAGCAGCTCGGCGCGGGCGACCGCGATGGCGGCGAAGCGGCCGGCGGTGAGCCCGCCGCCGACCGCGATGCGCTCGGTACCGCGCCAGTCCTTGGTGCGCAGCAGGCGCCGCAGCACGGCCGCGAGGTCGCGCGCGTAATCTTCCATCGCGGCATGCACCAGCGCCTGCTCATGCGGCTCGCCCTCGGCCAGCGCCTCGTCGATGCAGGCCTTCGACAGCTCGCCGGTCGGCGTGTCGCCGAAGCGCGGCAGCGTGCCGCCGGCGACGGAGCGCCAGCGCTCCAGTCCCTCGAAGAAGGAGGCGCGCCGGGCGCGGTCGCCGAGGAAGCCGTCCTCCTCGCGCAGCTGGCTGTTGCAGGCGTCGACGGTCACGGCGGCGAGCGTCGCCGCCCCGTGCACGCCGAGGGCGGGCGGGTTCTCCTTCGCCCGTGTCTCGGTCTTCTTCTCGCGCGTGGTCTTTTCATCCGTTGTCATGGCGCGGCCGGAAACCTCCCTCACAGTGCCTCGACGGGCGTCGGCATCAGCGGAGATAAACGGGCGAAGGCGCCGCCGCGTTCCCCGCCGCGTGTCTCGCAAGAAATCGTCACGGCGGGTGGAATAGGGAGGCGGGCGGCTCCGTATACGGAATATGAGGCGCGAGAAGACCAGCGGCCGGCAGGGCGGCATACGGTTCGACGTGATGGGGCAGCTCCCCGTCCTGCGCCGCTATGCGCGCTCGCTGACCCGCGACGACACCGACGCCGAGGATCTCGTGCACGACGCGCTGGTGCGCGCCTATGAGCGGCGCGGCAGCTTCGACGCCGAGCGCGGCGATGCGGCGGGCGGGCTGCGTGGCTGGCTGCTCTCGGTGCTGCACAATGTGTTCATCGACCGGCGCCGGCTGCGCACCGCGCAGATCCGGCGCGAGGCGCAGGCCCGCGACCTTGCCGATACCGTTGTCGCCCCGGCGCAGGAGCACAGCCTGCGCCTCGCCCAGGTGCGTGACGCCTTTCTCGATCTTCCCGAGGAGCAGCGCGCGGCGCTGCATCTCGTGGCCATAGAGGGGCTCGGCTACGCCGAGGCCGCGAGCGCGCTCGGCATCCCGCAGGGGACACTGATGTCGCGCCTGTCGCGCGCCCGCGCCGCGCTGCGCGCCGTCGAGGACGGCGCCGCGGCCGGGCCTTCCACCCGTTTGCGCATTGTGGGAGGTGCGGATGACCCGTCCCGTTGATCCCGTCTCCGACGACGATTTGCAGGCCTATGTCGACGACCAGCTCGCGGTGGCGCGGCGCATCGACGTCGAGGCCTATCTCAGCGCGCATCCGGCCGCCGCCTCGCGGGTGATGGCCGATCTGCGCACCCGCGACGAGCTGCGCCTCGCGCTGGCCGAGACGCCGCGCCCGGCCTCGGCCGCCACCGCGCGGCTGGCGACCGCCGAGGCGGCCCGGCGGCTGGAAGGCGCGCTGTCGCGCGAGCGCTGGCTGCGCCGGCTGCGGGTCGCCGCGACGGTGGCGCTGCTCATCGGCGCCGGCTGGTTCGCCCATGCCCAGTTCGGCCATTTCGGGGTCAGCCGCGTCGTCGCCTCCGCCCTGCCGCCGGCCTATGTCGAGGACGCGGTGCGCGCCCACCGCACGGCGCAGGTGCGCGCCGGCATGCGCTCGCAGCCCGGCGCCGACCGCTACGATCCGGCGGAGATCCGTGCCGCCACCGCCATTGTCATGCCGGTGCTGCCGGAAGACTGGAAGGTGGAGGACGTGCAGGTCTTCCCCTCCGCCTTCGGCCCGAGCCTCGAACTTGCCGTGCGCACGCGCGAGCTCGGCGCCGTCTCGCTCTTCGCGGTGCGCCCCGGCAGCTTCGACGTGGTGCCGGCCACCACCGTGCCGAAGGACGACCTGACCGCCGCCTACTGGCAGGTCGGCGAGGTCGCCTATGCCATCGTCGCCCCCACCGATCGCGCGGCGGGAGCGGCCGCCGGAGCGCGCGACATCGATCGCACGGCCGCGCAGCTTGCCCGCTCGCTGTACTGAACCCACATCATCCCCAGGGAGACTGACATGAACACGCCGAATTCCGGCTTCCAGTGGCAGACCGGCGCCCGCGGCATCGACCGGGCCGTCTATGACGAGGGCCTGCGCCGCCACATGCTGCGCGTCTACAACTACATGGCGCTCGGCCTCGTGCTGACCGGCGTCGTCGCCTTTGTCGTCGGCACCACGCCGGCGCTCTACGTGCCGATCTTCTCCACCCCGCTGAAATGGGTGGTGATGCTGGCCCCGCTCGCCTTCGTGCTGTTCTTCTCGTTCCGCATGCAGTCGATGTCGGGCAGTGCGGCGCAGACGATGTTCTGGGCGTTCTGCGCGGTGATGGGCCTGTCCATGGCCTCCATCTTCCTCGTCTTCACCGGCACCTCGATCGCGCGCACCTTCTTCATCGCCGCGACCATGTTCGGCGCCACCAGCCTATACGGCTACACGACCAAGCGCGACCTCTCGCAGTTCGGCTCGTTCCTGATCATGGGCCTGATCGGCGTGGTGATCGCCAGCGTGGTGAACATCTTCCTCGGCTCGACGATGCTCCAGTTCATCGTCTCGGTGGCCGGCATCCTCGTCTTCGTCGGCCTGACCGCCTGGGACACGCAGTCGATCAAGGAGCAGTACGCCGACAATTTCGACGCCGAATCCCAGCAGAAGCTCGCCGTGTTCGGCGCCTTCTCGCTCTACCTGAACTTCATCAACATCTTCCAGCTTCTGCTGAATTTCACCGGCGAGCGGGAGTGAGGCGAATAATCGCCAGGGAAACCCAGCCATGAACGACCAGGATCGCCAGGCCATTGACGGCCTGTTCGCCAAGCTCGCCGAGGCCGAGCGCCTGTCGGGTCCGCGCGACCCGCAGGCGGAAGGCTTCATCGCCGAGCGGATCGCCGGCCAGCCGGCGGCGCCCTATCTGATGGCGCAGACCATCGTGATGCAGGACTACGCGCTGCAGCAGGCGCAGGCCCGCATCGAGGAGCTGGAGCGGCAGGCCGAGGAAGCCCGGCAGGCGCAGGAGCAGGAGGCCCGTCCCGCAGGCGGCGGCGGGCTGTTCGGCGGCCTGTTCGGCTCCGGACAGCCCCCGGCCCGGCGCAGCCCGGTGCCCTCCATGCCGCGCGCGGCGGGCGGGGCTCCGGCGAACGCGATCCCGGCCGATGCCTCGCCGGCCTGGCGCACGGGCGCGCCCGTCGCCGGGGCGCCGCAGGCGGGTCCGTTCGGGAACCAGCCGGGGATGCAGCCGGGCCAGCCCGGCGGCTTCGGCCGCCCGGGCTTCGGCGGTGGTGGCGGCGGCTTTCTGGCCGGCGCGGCGCAGACCGCGATGGGTGTCGCCGGCGGCGTGCTGCTCGGAAGCGCCATTGCCGGCATGTTCGGTGGCAGCGAGGCCAAGGCCGCCGAGGCGCCGGCCGAACCCGCCGCCGATGCCAGCGCCCAGGATGCCAGCGCTCAGGACTCGGGCGCGGCCGATCAGGATCTCGGTGCGCAGGACATCGGCGCGGCGGACGATGGCGGCTTCTTCGGCGGCGGCTGGTTCGACAGCGGCGACGAGATCTGACCGACACGCGATTGCGTCCCGAGGCGGAAGAGGTCGCGAAGGCTTCTCCCCTCGACGGCGCAGAATGGCCCTCACCTCGGCAGGCCGGTTATGCCGGCCTGTTCTTTTTTGTGCCGGCTCAGACCCTGAGGCCGTGCTCCAGCGCGAATTCCTTCAGCTTGCGCTCCGGCCGGGCGCCGATATGGCCGATGATCTCGGACGCTGCCAGCGCGCCGAGCTTCAAACTCTCCTCCGCCGTGAAGCCGCGCGCGAAGCCGTGCAGGAAGCCGGCGGCAAACAGGTCGCCCGCGCCCGTCGTGTCGACCACCCGGACGACCGGGAAGGCGGACACCGTCACGATCTCCTCGCCCGCCACGCACAATGCGCCCTTCTCGCTGCGGGTGACGACCGCCCGGCGCGCATCGGTGCGCAGCCGTGCCAGCGCCTCGTCGAAGCCGGTCTCGTAGAGTGAGGACAGCTCGGCCTCATTGGCGAAGACCAGATCGACCGTGCCGTTGCGGATCAGGTCGAGGAACTCGGCCCGGTAGCGCCCGACGCAGAAGGCGTCCGACAAGGTGAGCGCGACGGTGCGCCCGGCCTTGTGGGCGATGCCGGCCGCCTTGAGGAAGGCTTCCTTGGCCGCCGGCGGGTCCCAGAGATAGCCTTCCAGATAGGTCACGGCGGCGCTCGTTACCATCGCCTCGTCGACATCGGCCGGGGACAGGTCCTGCGCCGCGCCGAGGAAGGTGTTCATCGTGCGCTCGCCATCCGGGGTGACGAGGATCAGGCAGCGCGCCGTAGCCGGGCCCGACGCGGCGGGCGGGGTGGCGTAGGCGACGCCGGCGGCGCGGATGTCATGGGCGAAGATGCCGCCAAGCTCGTCGTCGCGCACCTTGCCGGCGAAGCCCGAGCGCCCGCCGAGCGCGGCGACGCCGACCATGGTGTTGGCGGCCGAGCCGCCGGAAATCTCCACGCCCGGCCCCATGGCGGCATAGACCGCCTCGGCGCGCGCCTCGTCGATCAGCGTCATGCCGCCCTTGCGCATGTCGTGGCGGTCGAGGAACGCCTCCTCGGCGCGGGAGATCACGTCGACGATGGCGTTGCCGAAGCCGATCACATCGAGCTGCTGGGCGGTCATGGGCGCTTGTCCCTGTCGTTTCGGGCGGGAAGGAAGGCGGCTCTGCCGGTAGCAGACGGGCGCCCATACCGCAACGCCGCCGCGGGGTGCGACGCGGCTCACGTCCGGAACGTCATCCTGAGGTGCCCGGCCAGCGGCCGGGCCTCGAAGGAGGGACGCGAGGGGGCCCAGGGAGCGTCGGAGCAGAAGCAGCGGGCGCATCCGCGATCCCATCCTTCGAGGCCGCCTGCGGCGGCACCTCAGGAAGACGGGGCGCAGGCGAAGGTGCAGGCGGGGGGCACGGGGGCCTGCGGCCGCACATTCCGCCGCCCTCATCCCCGGGCGTAATCCGGGGGCCCAGCCTTGCCGCTGGCACTCGGTCCAAGTCCGGGTGGCCGGGTCAAGCCCGGCCATGAGGGGGCAAAGACCGATCCGCCTTTCCCTTCCCGCGCCGGCCGCTTATTGCTGGCGCATGGCCCTTCTCCGCCACGCTTCCACCGTCGCCCTGCTCACCCTCGCCTCGCGCGTGCTCGGCTTCGCGCGGGACGCCGGGGTGGCGGCGCTGTTCGGCACCGGGGTGGTGGCGGACGCCTCGGTCGCCGGCCTCGCTCTGCCGCAGATCGCCCGCCGGTTGCTCGGCGAGGGCGCGCTCAACGCCGCCGTCCTGCCGGGACTGGCGCCGGCCGGCGACGAGCGCCCGGCCCGCGCCGGCGCGGCGCTGATCCTGTTCGCGCTGGCGGCGCTGGCGCTGTCGGCGGCGCTGTTCGTGCTGATGCCGCAGATGGTGGCGCTGCTCGCCCCCGGCTTCCCGGACGAGGGCCCGCGCGCGGCCGGCGCGGTGCTGGCCGGGCGGCTCTCGGTGGTGGCGATCCCGCTGGCGCTGCTCGCCGGTGTGCTGGCCGCCTTCGCCAATGCCGCCGGCCGCTTCGCCCGCCCCGCCATGGCGCCGGCCGCCGCCAATGTTGCGGTGCTGGCGCTGCTGCTGATGCTCTGGCTCGCCGGCGCGCATGCGATGAACGTCGAGGCGGCGCTCGCCTGGCTGGCGGCCGGCGCGGTGGCGGGCGCGCTCACCCAGTTCACGCTGAACCTCCTCGCCGTGCCGCGCGGCTTCTTCCGCCTGCGCGTCGGCGGGGCGGACCTCAAGGCGGCGCTGCCGATGCTCGCCGCCGCCGCGCCGACCCTGTTCGCCGCCGCCCTGCCGCAGTTGCGCTTCCTGATCGCCGCCGCCGCCGCCTCCGGCATGGCTGGCGGTGTCGCGGCGCTATTCTATGCCACCCGGCTGGTGGAGCTGCCGCTCGGCCTTATAGGGGCGAGCGCGGGCGCGGTGCTGCTGCCGGCGCTGGCGGCAAAAGGAGGCGAGAAGCTGGGGGCCGGTGGCATCGAGGCGGCGCTGGCGCTCTCCCTGCCGGCGGCGCTCGGCCTCGCCGTGCTCGCCCATCCCATCGTGGTGGTGCTGTTCCAGCGCGGCGCCTTCGACCCGGCGGCCAGCGAACTCACCGCCGCCGCCCTCGCCCTGCTGGCGCTGACCCTGCCGGTGCAGGCGCTGGAGAAGATCCTGATCGCCATCGCCTTCGCCAACGGCCTCGGCCGGCTGGTCGGCCTTGCCGGGCTCGCGGCGCTGCCGGCCGGCGCGGCGGCAGGCTTCCTCGCGGTGGCGCCGCTCGGCATGGCGGGGGCGGCGCTCGGCGTGCTGGTCTCCAGCCTCATCACGGTCGCCGGGCTCCTTGTCGGGCTGTCCCGGCGCGGGCTGCTGGCGGTGCCGGCGGCCAGCCGGCGGCGCCTTGCCGGGCTCGGCCTCGCCGCGCTCGCCATGGCGCTCGCGGTCGGGCTCGGCCAGAGCGCGGCGCAGGGGCTGCTGGCGGCCGGCGGACTGGCCGGCGCGGGCACGCTCGCCGGCCTCGTCGTGCTCGGCATCGGCGTCTATGCCGGGGCCGCCCGCGCCTTCGGCGGCATCGCCCCCGCCGCGCTGCGCGCGGGCCTGCGGCGGTAACGGGGCAGCCGCAGTTGCGGCGCCGGGCGAGGCGTGCCATAGCGCCCCGCGCGCAAGGGGCACGCGCACCGCAGGACGCAGACCACAGGACATTCCGACATGGCATTTCGGCAGCTCGTGTTTTCCGGTGTCCAGCCGACCGGAAACCTGCATCTCGGCAATTATCTCGGCGCCATCCAGCGCTTCGTGGCGCTGCAGGAGAGCCACGACTGCCTCTATTGCGTCGTCGACCTGCACGCCATCACGGTCTGGCAGGACCCGGTGGAGCTGAAGCGCTGCATCCGCGAGGTCACGGCCGCCTTCATCGCCTCGGGCATCGATCCCACGCGCCACATCGTGTTCAACCAGAGCCAGGTCTCCGGCCATGCCGAGCTTGCCTGGGTGTTCAACTGCGTGGCGCGGCTCGGCTGGCTCAACCGCATGACCCAGTTCAAGGAGAAGGCCGGCAAGGACCGCGAGAACGCCTCGGTCGGCCTCTACGCCTATCCCAGCCTGATGGCCGCCGACATCCTGCTCTACCGCGCCACCCATGTGCCGGTCGGCGAGGACCAGAAGCAGCATCTGGAACTGGCCCGCGACATCGCGCAGAAGTTCAACAACGACTTCGGCCCGTCCATCGCCGCCCATGGGCTGGGCGAGGCGTTCTTCCCCCAGCCCGAGCCGCTGATCGGCGGCCCGGCGGCCCGGGTGATGAGCCTGCGCGACGGCGCCAAGAAGATGTCGAAATCGGACCCCTCCGACCTCTCGCGCATCAACCTCACCGACGATGCCGACACCGTCGCCTCGAAGATCCGCAAGGCCAAGACCGATCCCGAGCCGCTGCCCTCCGAGGCGGAGGGGCTGAAGGGCCGGCCGGAGGCGGAGAACCTCGTCGGCATCTATGCCGCGCTGGCGGAAGTGCCGAAGGAAACCGTGCTCGCCGAATTCGGCGGTGGCCAGTTCTCCACCTTCAAGGCGGCGCTGGTCGACCTGTCGGTGACGAAGCTCGGGCCGATCGGCGCCGAGATGAAACGCCTGGTGGCCGACCCGGAGCATATCGACGCCATCCTGCGCGACGGCGCCGCCCGCGCCCGCATCCTCGCCGACCAGACCATGGCGCATGTGAAGGACATTGTCGGCTTCGTGCGCTGAGGCATCAGCCGAGCCGGCCGGCGACCTCCTCGAGCAGCGTCGATCTGGTGCAGGTAATAGCCCTGCACCAGATCGACGCCGAGATCGCGCAGCATCTCGTATTCGTCGCGGGTCTCCACGCCCTCGGCGGTGATCGACGAGCCGACCTCGTGCGCGAAGGCGATCAGCCCCTTCGCCAGCGCCCGGCGGCGCGGATCGGAATCGATGTCGCGCGTGAGGCTCATGTCGAGCTTGATCATGTTCGGGCCGAGATCGAGGATGTGCCGCATGGAAGCGAAGCCGGCGCCGGCATCGTCCACGGCGAGGCGCAGCCCGTGCCGGCGCAGCGGCGCGAGGGCGGCCAGCAGCGCCGTGTAATCGCCCACGGTCGCGTGTTCCGTGACCTCAAGCATGATGCGCGAGGGGTCGACCGTCTCCAGCAGCGGCAGCAGCCGGCCGGACAGGATGAGGCCCGGCGAAACGTTGATGCCGAGGAAGGTCGGCGGCGGCAGCCGGTCCAGTGCCGGCAGCGCATTGACCACCGCCTGCATTTCGAGCGCGTGGTCGAGCCCCACCCGCCGCGCCATGTCGAACCAGACGTCCGGCCCGCGCCCGGGCGTCCGGTCGAAGCGCGCGAGCGATTCCACGCCCTCCATGCGCCCGCAGCCGACCGCGTGGATCGGCTGGAACACCATGCGCGGCGCGCCCGAGGACAGGGCGAGGCGCAGTTCGCGCACCTCCTGCCGCCGCTCCCGGCCGGCGAGCCGCGCCTCCTCGACGCGGGCGGCGATCACGTCGGCGAAGGCGTTCATGACCCGCATCTCGCGCTCGCCCAGCGAAGGGTCGCTCCGGTGGCTGAAGCAGCACAGCGTGCCGTAGACGAGCCCGCCGGGAAGGCGGATCGGCACGCTGAGATGGGCGCCGATCGGAACGTCATGCGTGGCAGGGATGGCCAGCGCCGCCGGCAGAACGGAGGTGTCGGGGATGCAGTTCGGCAATTCGCCGCGCACCACCTTGAGGCAGTAGCCTTCCTCCAGCGACAGCGCCTGCCCGCGGGAAATCGGCGCCTCGCCCTCGGCGTCGACATGCTCGAACACGCGGAAGCGGCGGCGGAAGCGGGCGATGAAGGCGACATCCATGCCGAGATGGTGCCGCACCATGTGCAGCACGCGATCGACGCCCGCGCGGACCACTTCATGCGCGAGCGCATCCGAGACAGGATCCGCCCGCCGGGGCAGACAGGTCGCAAATCCCATGGCGTCCCCTCGCGAGGATGGTTTCCCTGTCGTCCCGCCGACGGCACACCATGCCGCCTTCGCCGACCGGACCCGTGGTTGCAACTTTAGCATATTGCCGGCGGCCGCAACAACTTCCGGGCGGCACGCGGCGCCGGAACGGGCGGGCGCCGCGCGCGGCCCTGCACCGGGCAGGACGGCTGTGCTAGAAGGAGGGCGCCGCGGGAGCGATGGTTCGCCGGCGGCCGAGAACGACCCAGGCAGACCGATGTCGCGCAGGCGCCAGAGCCACGAACCCGGCCATTACCGCAAGTTCCTCGTCGTCGCCGACGGCACGCCGGAAGGCGACCGCGCGCTCTATTACGCCGCCCGCCGCGCCGCGCGCACCCATGGCGGCGTGGTGCTGCTCGGCGTGCTGGAGCTTGCCGACGCGTCGAGCCAGTGGCTGGGTGTCGCCGAACTGATGCGGGCGGAAGCCACCGATGCGGCCGAAGCGCGGCTCGACCAGCTTGCCGCCCGGGCACGCGCCATCTCCGGCACCGGCGCCCGCGAGCCCGAATGCGTGCTGCGCGAGGGCGATCTGGCCGCCGCGATCCTCAGGGTGATCGAGGCCGACGAGGACATCGCCATCCTCGTGCTGGCCGCCGGCACCGGCGGCGAGGGGCCCGGCCCCCTCATCGCCTCGCTGGCCAAGGGCGTCTGGGCCGGCCTGCACATCCCCGTCACCATCGTTCCCGGCGGCCTGACCGACGCCGAGATCGACGCGCTCGCCTGAGGAGCGGCCGGGCGGGAGCAATACCGACAAAGCCGGCGGCGCGACGCTCCGGCCTCTTCCCCATCGCCCCCGGAGAGCTTATCTAAATTGCAAATTCCCCCGTCGCCGTGGCCTTGAACCCCGGTTGGCAAGGAGACCTACGATGTTCATCCAGACCGAGCCCACCCCCAACCCCGCCACGCTGAAGTTCCTGCCCGGCCGCTCCGTGCTCGGCCACGGCACCTTCGAGGCCCGCGACGCGGACGAGGCCGGCCGCTCGCCGCTCGCCGCCCGCCTGTTCGAGGTGCCCGGCGTCTCCGGCGTGTTCTTCGGCTCCGATTTCGTCACCGTGACGAAGGAGAAGGGCGAGTGGGCGCATCTCAAGCCTGCCATCCTCGGCGCCATCATGGAGCATTTCGTCTCCGGCCTGCCGCTGCTGCCCGAGGACCACGAGCATGTCGCCGACGACGCCTTCTTCGAGGCCAAGGATGCCGACGTGGTCGACACCATCCGCGAGCTTATCGACACCCGCGTGCGCCCGGCGGTCGCCAATGACGGTGGCGACATCACCTTCCGTGGCTACAAGGACGGCGTGGTGTTCCTCGCCATGAAGGGCTCGTGCTCGGGCTGCCCCTCCTCCACCGCGACGCTGAAGAACGGCATCGAGAACCTGCTGCGCCATTTCGTGCCCGACGTGGTGGAAGTGCGCCCGGTCTGACGCCGACCCGGCCGGGGACGACGCCCCGGCCCCCTTATCCTTCTCGGCGCACGGGCGCAGGGTGGGCGCCCGCGCGGAACTGTTCATGCTGATTCTCGCCATCGACACCGCACTTGAGGCCTGTTCGGCGGCGCTGCACGACACCGGCGCCGACACGACGCTGGCGGTGCTGCGCGAGCCGATGGTGCGCGGCCATGCCGAGGCGCTGATCCCGATGGTGGCGCGCCTGCTCGACGAGGCGGGGCTGAGCATCTCCGACATCGACGCCTTCGCCGTCACCGTCGGCCCCGGCAGCTTCACCGGGCTGCGGGTCGGCATCTCCGCCGCGCGCGCCTTCGGCCTCGCCACCGGCAAGCCGGTCATCGGCCTCTCCACCCTCGCCGTGCTGGCCGCGCCGCTGCTGGCGCGCGACGACAGCGTGCCTGTCGCCGCCGCCATCGATGCCCGGCACGGCAATGTCTACCTCCAGGTGATCGGCGCCGCCGGCCGCGTGCTGGTGAGCCCGCGCGCCATGCCGGTGCGCGATGCCGCCCGCTCGGTCGCCAACGGGCCGGTGCGGCTCGTCGGCTCGGGGGCGCCGCTGATCGCCGACGCCTGGCCCTCGGGCGAGCGCGCGCCCATCGTCCTGCTGGGCGACCTGACGCCGGACCCGGTGTGGCTGGCGCGGCTGGCCGGCGTCGCCGACCCGGCGCGCTCGGAGGCCCGCCCGCTCTATCTGCGCGAGGCCGACGCCAAGCCGCAGACCGGCGGGCGGATCGCCCGGCGATGACGGCCGGTTATCTCGGCCGGCTGCTCGCCCGGCTCGGGCTGCGCCGCCGGCCGGTCGCGCTGCGCCCCGCCCGCACGGGCGATGCCGGCGCGCTGGCGGCGCTGCATGCGGGCGCCTTCCGGCTCGGCTGGGACGGGGCGGAGTTCGACCGCCTGCTGGCTAACCGCCTGACCCGCTGCCTGGTGGCGACCGACGGACCGGGCGGCGCGGCGCTCGGCTTCATCCTGCTCAGCGGCGTGTCGCCGGAGACCGAGATCCTGTCCATCGCGGTGAGCATCGCCCGGCGCGGCGAAGGCATCGCCCGGCGGCTGCTGGAGGCCGCCTTCGGGACGTTGGCGGCGGAAGGTTTCCGCACCGTGTTCCTGGAGGTCGAGGCCGGCAACATGCCGGCGCTGCGCCTCTATGCGCGGGCCGGCTTCCACGAGATCGGCCGCCGCCCCGGCTATTATCGCGGACCGGCCGGCGAGCCGGTGGCGGCGATCGCCATGCGGCGCGACATCGCCTGACAGGGGCGATTGCGCGCGAGACCATTGCCCTCGCCCGGTACCCTGCGCCATAAGGCGGGAAAGGGTTGGATGGCCGAAGGATGCGGACCCGAGCATGAGCGAGAAGCTGACCGCGATCGAGGAAGCCTGCGTGACGCTGGGTCTGCGCATGACCGACCAGCGGCGCGTGATCGCGCGCATCATCGCCGACGCGCAGGACCATCCCGACGTCGAGGAACTGCACCGGCGCGCGGTCACGGTGGACGACCGCATCTCCATCTCCACCGTCTACCGCACGGTGAAGCTGTTCGAGGATGCCGGCATCATCGAGCGCCACGATTTCCGTGACGGGCGCTCGCGCTACGAGCCGGTGCCGGACGAGCACCACGACCACCTGATCGACCTGCGCAACGGCACCGTGGTCGAGTTCCGCTCCGAGGAGATCGAACACCTTCAGGAAGAGATCGCCCGCAAGCTCGGCTATCGCCTCGTCGGCCACCGGCTGGAACTGTACGGCGTGCCGCTCGACAAGGCGAAGCCGGCAGATCCCGCGGCCGTCCCCGCGTCCGAGAAGGACTGAGACCGTGCGGGCATGGCTGGTGATGGTGCCGGTCGTGCTGGTGACGCTCATCGGCATTCCGCTGCAATGGCTCTGCGTCACGCTGGGCCTGCCGGCCCGGCGCACCATTCCCCGGCTCTATCACCGCATCGTGCTGGCGCTGGTCGGGGTGCGGGTGCGGATGGTCGGGACGCCCTCGCCGGCGCGCCCGCTGCTGATCGTCTCCAACCATGTGTCGTGGCTCGACATTCCCGTGCTCGGCTCGCGCCTGCCGCTGTGCTTCGTCGCCAAGAGCGAGGTCGCCGGCTGGCCCGGAATCGGGCTGCTGGCGAGGCTCCAGCGCACCATCTTCGTCGACCGCACCTCGCGCAGCGCCACCGGCAAGGTCGCCGGCGAGATGGCGGCGCGGATGAACGACGGCGACCCGGTGGTGCTGTTCGCCGAGGGCACGTCGAGCGACGGCAACCGGGTGCTGCCCTTCCGCTCGGCGCTGATCGGCGCCGCGCGCCAGAGCATGGGCGCGGAGGGGACGGACGGCGCCACGATCCAGCCGCTCGCCATCGCCTATGTCGGCCTCGGCGGCCTGCCGGCCGGGCGGGCGCGCCGGCCCCTGCTGGCCTGGTATGGCGATATGGACCTCGCCCCGCATCTCATGGCGGTGCTGCGGCGCGGGGGCGTCGATGTCGAGCTGCATTTCGGCGCGCCGCTGCCGCCCGGCGGGCGCAAGGCGGCGACGCTGGAGGCCGAGCGCGCCGTGCGCGCCATGCTGGCCGCCGCGCTCACCGGCCGGCCGGGCTGAACGACCGCCGCGCCCGCCCTCGCCCGGCACCGTCGCACGGGAAAACACCGGCGGAACGTGCGCGGACGGGGGTTCATCGCCGCGCGCCGCATTCCCTTTTTCGGGGAATCCGGCTAAACAGGACCAATAGGTGTCATCCGCGGAGACGTAGACGATCTCGACCTGCGAACGAGCAGCGATATGCGAGGGCGCCTGTGACGGGGCGCAGATGGCTCGCGCTCGGAATTCGAAGGGAATGGGCCGGACCTTCAGGCATGAAGCCATGGCCGGGTCGATCGATACGCAATGAGTGAACCGCGCAAGCTTTACG
This sequence comes from Ancylobacter sp. TS-1, assembly GCF_009223885.1. Lineage (NCBI taxonomy): Bacteria > Pseudomonadati > Pseudomonadota > Alphaproteobacteria > Hyphomicrobiales > Xanthobacteraceae > Ancylobacter > Ancylobacter sp. TS-1. The sequence goes on along the minus strand of NZ_CP045144.1, from coordinate 2,909,508 downwards.
TCCGCTCCTTCGGCTGCCAGATGAACGTCTATGACGCCCAGCGCATGACGGACACGCTGGCCAAAGAAGGCTATGTCGAGACCGACACGCCGGACGACGCCGATCTCGTCATCCTCAACACCTGCCACATCCGCGAAAAGGCCGCCGAGAAGGTCTATTCGGAGCTGGGAAGGCTGCGCAAGGCGCAGGAGGAGGCCGGCCGCCGGCAGATGGTGGCGGTCGCCGGCTGCGTGGCGCAGGCCGAGGGCGCCGAGATCATCAAGCGCGCTCGCGCCGTCGACCTCGTGGTCGGCCCGCAGAGCTACCACAAGCTGCCCGAGCTGATCGCCGACGCCGAGCGGCGCGGCGGCAACCGGCGCGCCGGCATCGTCGAGACCGAGTTCCCGGTCGAGGACAAGTTCGACTTCCTGCCCCCGCCGACGCGCGCGGCCATCGCCAAGCGCGGCCCCACCGCCTTCGTCACCGTGCAGGAAGGCTGCGACAAGTTCTGCACCTTCTGCGTCGTGCCCTATACCCGCGGCGCCGAGGTCTCGCGCGCGCTGGCGAAAATCCTCGACGAAGTGGTCCGCCTCGCCGAGGGCGGGGTGCGCGAGGTGACGCTGATCGGCCAGAACGTCAACGCCTATCACGGCGCCGACGCGGCCGGGGGCACCGCCAATCTCGCCGAGTTGGTGCGCCGCGTCGCCGACGTCCCGGGCATTGCCCGCGTGCGCTACACCACCAGCCATCCGCGCGACATGGATGACGAGCTGATCGCCGCCCATCGCGACATGCCGGCGCTGATGCCCTATCTGCACCTGCCCGTTCAGTCCGGCTCCAACCGCATCCTCGCCGCGATGAACCGCAAGCACGACCGCGAGCTGTTCTTCGAGATCGTCGAGCGGGTGCGCGCGGCGCGGCCCGACATCGCCTTTTCCTCGGACTTCATCGTCGGCTTCCCCGGCGAAACGGACGAGGATTTCGCCGACACGATGGACCTTGTGGAAAAGGTCGGCTTCGCCTCCGCCTTCTCGTTCAAATATTCCTCGCGCCCCGGCACCCCGGCGGCGGGCATGGAGGCGCAGCTTCCCGAGGATGTGAAATCGTCCCGCATCCACGCGCTGCAGGCCCTGCTCGACCGGCAGAAGGCGGCCTTCGACGAAGCCTGCCGTGGCAAGCGTTTCGACATATTGCTGGAGAAGCCCGGGCGCTTCCCCGGCCAGCTCATCGGCCGCTCCCCCTACCTCCAGTCGGTGGTCGTCGAGGCCCCGCGCGAGGCCATCGGCACGCTGGCGCGGGTTGAGATCCGGGATGTGAGCACCAAGAGTCTTGCGGGCGACATACTCGGGGGAGAGTTTTTCTCCGCGCGCCCGGCGGGAGAATCGCGTTTGATCGGGCAGAGCGAAATGCTCGGCGAGAGACTTGGCGAAAGTTTTGGCGAAAGTTTTGGCGAAAGTTTTGGCGAGAAGCTGGAGGCGTGAGCGTGCGTCGAGGTGGATCTGATACGGAACGTGCCTTGGTTGCCGCCCGCGCGGGCACGCCCGCCGGATCACCCCGCCCCCCGGCCGCGCCGGCCACGGCGCCGGCCGCGCCGCCCGCCACCCGCCCTCCCGCCGCGCGCTGGATCGAGACGGATGACGAGGTCAGCCAGATCGTGCTCGCCTTCGACGACAACCGTCTGGCCAGCCAGCTCTTCGGCCATTACGGGCAGAACCTCGCCCTGATCGAGCGGCGGCTCGAGATCGTCGCCGAGCAGCGCGGCAACCATGTCACGCTGGAAGGCCCGCGCGAGGCCTGCGAGCAGGCCCGCCACGTGCTCGAAACGCTCTATGCCCGCCTGAAGAAGGGCGGCGAGCTGGTGGCCGGCGATGTCGAGGGCGTGCTGCGCGAGGCCGCCACGCAGGGAATCCTGTTCGAGTTCGACCCGGCGACCAAGAAGCAGAGCTTCGACGAGATCCAGCTCCGCCGGCGCCCGGTGCGCGCGCGCACCGCCGCGCAGGACGCCTATATCCGCGCGCTCAAGCGCCAGACCCTGGTGTTCGGCGTCGGCCCGGCCGGCACTGGCAAGACCTGGCTGGCCGTCGCCTATGCCGTGCACCTGCTGGAGCGGCGCGTCGTCGACCGGATCATCCTCTCCCGCCCGGCGGTGGAGGCGGGCGAGCGGCTCGGCTTCCTGCCCGGCGACATGAAGGAGAAGGTCGACCCCTATCTGCGCCCGATCTACGACGCGCTGCACGACCTGATGGACCGCGCCTTCGTCGAGCGCGCACTCACCTCCGGCGAGATCGAGATCGCCCCGCTCGCCTTCATGCGCGGGCGCACGCTGGCCAATGCCTGCGTCATCCTCGACGAGGCGCAGAACACCACTTCGATGCAGATGAAGATGTTCCTCACCCGCCTGGGCGAGAACTCGCACATGATCATCACCGGCGACCCGAGCCAGATCGACCTGCCGCCGGGCCAGACCTCGGGGCTGGCCGAGGCGGTCGGGCTGCTCAAGAACGTCGAAGGCGTCGACGTGTGCCATTTCCACGCCGCCGACGTCGTGCGCCACGAACTGGTCGGGCGCATCGTCGCCGCCTATGACGGCAAGGCGGCCGCCGCTGCCCGGGCGCGCGAGGCCGCCGCCGAGGCGCCGCCGCGATGAGCGACGGTGGCAGTACGGTCGAGGTCGACGTCCTCGTCGAGGCCGGCCCCTGGGCAGGCATTCCAGACGCGGACGGCCTCGTGCGGCGGGCGGTGCTCGCCGCCTGCGCGGGTGCGCTGAGCGAGTACGAGATCGATATCGAGGGCGCCGAGATCGCGGTGAAGCTCGCCGACGACGACGCCATCCGCGCGCTGAACCGCGACTGGCGCGGCAAGGACTACGCCACCAACGTGCTGTCCTTCCCGACCCCCGAAGTGGCGCGCGCCGGCGGCGATCCCCATCTCGGCGACATCGCCATCGCCTATGAGACGCTGGAGAGGGAGGCGCGCGAGGAAGGCAAGCCCTTCGCCGACCATCTCGCGCATCTCGCCGTCCATGGTACTCTGCATCTGCTCGGCTACGACCACGAGGTCGCGGAAGAGGCCGAGGAGATGGAGGCGATGGAACGACGCGTCCTCGCCGGTCTGGGCGTGCCCGACCCCTATTCCGAAACCGAACCCGTTCCGCAACCTGACTGAAGAAGTGATGTCCGACCCCGTTTCCCCTTCGTCCTCCCCCTCCAGCGGTGGCGAGGACCCCTCCGGCAGTTCGGCGAGTAGCAGCTCGTCCAGCGCCGGGCAGCGAAGCACGGCCGACGCCCGCTCCACGGAGCCCCGCGCCGGCATTCTCGACCGCCTGCGCCACTTGATCGGCGGCTGGCGTTCCACAGGCTCGCTGCGCACCGATCTCGCCGAGGTCCTCTCCTCCACCAGCAGCGAAGCTGGCGCTGACCTGACCGCGACCGAGCGCTCGATGCTCAAGGGCATCCTCGAGCTGCGCGAGCTGCGCATCGGCGACCTGATGGTGCCGCGCGCCGACATCATCGCGGTGCAGAAGGACATCCCGCTCGGCGAGCTTCTCACGGTCTTCGCCGATGCCGGCCATTCCCGCCTCGTGGTCTATGACGACACGCTCGACGACCCGGTCGGCATGGTCCACATCCGCGATCTCGTCACCCATCTCACCCAGCGCGCCATGACGCCGCGCGCCGGCGCCGCCCGCGCGACCGGCGGCGAGGCGCAGACCACCGAGGCCGAAGCCTCCGCCGGCGGCAAGACGAGCGAGACTCGCAGCGCCAAGCCCGCGCTGGCCTTCAACCTCAAGGCCATCGACCTCGGCACGCCGCTGAGCACGGCCAAGCTGATCCGCCGGCTGCTCTTCGTGCCGCCCTCCATGCCGTCCATCGAGCTCCTGGCCAGCATGCAGGCGAGCCGCATCCATCTGGCGCTGGTCATCGACGAATATGGCGGCACCGACGGCATCGTCTCGATGGAGGACCTCGTCGAGGAGATCGTCGGCGACATCGAGGACGAGCACGACGAGGACGAGACCCCGGCCATCGCCCGGCAGGCCGACGGCAGCTTCATCGCCGATGCGCGCGCCAGCCTCGAGGACGTGGCCGAGCTGGTCGATCCCGCCTTCGCGCTGGGCGAGGAGGCCGAGGAGGTCGACACGCTGGGCGGCCTGCTCGTCACCCTCGCCGGCCGCGTGCCGGTGCGCGGCGAGATCGTGCTCGGCCCCGGCAATTTCGAGATCGAGGTGCTCGACGCCGACCCGCGCCGGGTCAAGCGGCTGCGCCTCACGCCCGGACGCGGCGAGGGGGAGGCCGGCAAGGGTGTGACGGCGAGCGATCGCGCGCCGCAGGCGCGGCCGGCCAGCAGCAGCCTGCCCCCGCCCGCCGAGCAGGGCCGCGACAAGAACCGTTCCGGCCGGGCGCATGGTTCCGATGCCGCCTGAGCCGGCGCGCGCGGCGCGGGGCCGGCGGGCCGGGTTCGCCCCCGCATGCTGACCCCCGCGTCCCTGCACGGCACGCCCGCTCTCTGGCGCGCGCTCGCCGCGCTGGTCGCCGGCGCGCTCTCGGCCTTCGCCCTGCCGCCCTTCGGGCTGTGGCCGGTGCTGGCCCTCACCTTGCCGGTGCTGGTGTTCCTGATCGACGCCACGCGGGAGCTGCCGCCGCGCCGGGCGCTGGCGGCGGCCTTCGCCGCCGGCTGGCTGTTCGGCATGGGCTATTTCGTCGCCGGCCTGTGGTGGATCGGCATGGCGTTCCTCGTGCAGGCCGACGCCTTCCTGTGGCTGATGCCCTTCGCGGTGATCGGCCTGCCGGCCTATCTGGCGCTCTATACCGGGCTCGGCTGCGCGCTGGCGCGGCTGGCGTGGTCGCCCGGGCCGGCGCGCCTGCTCTTCCTCGCCCTCGCCCTCACGGTGGCCGAGTGGCTGCGCGGGACGCTGCTGACCGGCTTTCCCTGGAACGATTTCGGCTATGCGCTCGCCACCGATCTGCGCTTCGCGCAGGCGGCGGCGGTGATTGGCCTGCCCGGCCTGTGCGTCGTCACGCTGGCGGCGCTGGCGAGCCCGGCGGCGCTGTTCGACGCCGCCCCGGCGGGGCGCCGGCACGGTCCGCTGATGCTTGCCGTCGCGGTGCTGGCGGGGATGTGGGGCTGGGGCCAGTACCGGCTGGCGACGACCGAGGTCGGCACCGTCGCCGGCGCGCGGCTGCGGCTGATGCAGCCCGACCTGCCGCAGGACCAGAAGTTCCGCTACGACGCGCGCCGCTCGGTCATGGACCTGTATGTCGCGACCAGCGAAAGCCAGGGCGGCCTTGCCGGCGTGACCCACCTGTTCTGGCCCGAATCGGCCTTCCCCTTCCTCATCGATCACGAGCCGGAGGCGCTCAGCCGCCTCGCCGCCATGCTGCCGCCGGGAACCATCCTCGTCACCGGCGCGGCGCGCGGCGAGCCGGTGCCCGGACGCGCCCGCCCCGATGTCTTCAACAGCCTGCGCGTGTTCGATTCGACCGCGACGCTGCGGGGGAATGCCGACAAGGTGCACCTCGTTCCTTTCGGCGAATATCTGCCGTTTCAGGAAACGCTCGAATCGCTCGGGCTGGAATCGCTCACCCGCCAGCGCGGCGGCTTCGCGGCGGCGCCTACCCGCGCGCTGCTGGCCATTCCCGGCCTGCCGCCGGCGGTGCCGCTGATCTGCTACGAGGCGATCTTGCCCGACGAAATGATGCCGGCCGCGGCCCCCGGCGCGCCGCGTCCGGGCTTCCTGCTCAACGTCTCCAACGACGCCTGGTTCGGCCAGACGCCGGGCCCCTACCAGCATTTCGAGCAGGCCCGGCTGCGGGCGGTCGAGCAAGGACTGCCCCTGATTCGCGTCACCAACAATGGCATTTCCGCCATCGTGGACCCGGTCGGACGAATCGTCGGAATGCTACCCCTGGGTGTAAAAGGGGTACTCGACGGCGCGCTTCCCGAGCCGCTGCCTGCGACCCTTTATGCCACTTACGGCAATAAGATACCTTGGTTTCTGATGCTGGTCCTCGCAATCGCCGCAATCGTGCTGCGTCGGCGAGATATGCACGCTGTAATTGATCGACGATAAGACCGGCTTTGCCTAGACTGCACATGGGCTCGGGCGCTGCTTCTCTCCTCCTGATCGGGGGAGGGAGGTATTTTTTTGTTTGCAGTCTGGGGAAGCCGATGACGACGAAGTCGCCCAATCCGATCGACAAGCATGTGGGCAGTCGGGTGCGGATGCGCCGCATGATGATTGGCATGAGCCAGGAAAAGCTCGGCGAGAACCTGGGAATCACCTTCCAGCAAATCCAGAAATACGAGAAGGGCACCAACCGGATAGGCGCCAGCCGCCTGCAGCACATCTCGCAGGTGCTCGCCGTGCCGGTGTCGTTCTTCTTCGAGGGCGCCCCCAATCTGAGCGGCGTCACCGGCGGCTTCGCGGAGGATGCCTCCCCCGCCTATGTCTCCGACTTTCTCGCCTCCTCCGAGGGCCTCGCCCTTACCCGCGCCTTCCTCAAGATCGCCGACAGCAAGGTGCGCCGCCGCATCGTCGATCTCGTCGAGGCGCTGGCCGAGGAGACCCCCGCCGCCTAGGCGGGCGACCGGCGGATCGTTCTTTTTTCCGAACGATTCCGCCGCTAAAACCTTGACCGCTCCGGGCGCAGTTGCAAAAGATGCGCGGCCGGTCATCCCGTCACGTACCGGTCCAGAATCGAGGAGCCGACGCGTGTCCCGCCAAGCCTATCTGTTCACCAGCGAATCCGTTTCCGAAGGCCACCCGGACAAGGTCTGCGACCGTATCTCGGACGAGATCGTGGATGCCTTCTTCCGCCTGGGCCCGCAGCATGGCTGGGATCCGTCCAACCTGCGCGTCGCGGCGGAGACGCTGGCCACCACCAACCGCGTGGTGATCGCCGGCGAGACGCGCGGCCCGGCGCAGATTACCAAGGAACTGATCACCGAGCTGGCCCGGGGCGCCATCAAGGAGATCGGCTACGAGCAGGACGGCTTCCACTGGGAGAAGGCGCAGGTCGACGTGCTGCTGCACGCGCAGTCGGCCGACATCGCCCAGGGCGTCGATTCCGCCGGCAACAAGGACGAGGGTGCCGGCGACCAGGGCATCATGTTCGGCTATGCCTGCCGCGAGACCCCGGAGCTGATGCCGGCTCCGATCTACTACGCGCACAAGATCCTCAAGATCCTCGCCGATGCCCGCCACTCCGGCGAGGCCAAGGTGCTCGGCCCGGACGCCAAGAGCCAGGTCACGGTGCGCTATGAGGGCGGCAAGCCGGTCGAGGTGACGCAGGTCGTGCTCTCGACCCAGCATCTCGACCCCGACCTCTCCTCCTCCGACGTGCGCGCCATCGTCGAGCCCTATATCCGGCAGGCGCTGCCGGAAGGCTGGATCACGCCGGCGACCGTCTGGCACGTGAACCCGACCGGCAAGTTCGTCATCGGCGGGCCGGACGGCGACTGCGGCCTCACCGGCCGCAAGATCATCGTCGACACCTATGGCGGCGCGGCCCCGCATGGCGGCGGCGCCTTCTCCGGCAAGGACCCGACCAAGGTCGACCGCTCGGCCGCCTATGCCGCGCGCTACCTCGCCAAGAACGTCGTGGCCGCCGATCTCGCCGACCGCTGCACCATCCAGCTCGCCTACGCCATCGGCGTGTCCGACCCGCTGGCGGTCTATGTCGACCTCTACGACACCGGCAAGGTCGAGGAAGCCAAGCTCGAAGCCGTGCTGCGCGAGGTGATGAACCTGCGCCCGCGCGGCATTCGCGAGCATCTCGACCTCAACAAGCCGATCTATGCGCGCTCCTCCGCCTATGGCCATTTCGGCCGCGTGCCGGATGCCGATGGTGGCTTCTCCTGGGAGCGCACCGACCTCGTGGACGCCCTCAAGTCGGCGTTCTGAGCGGGCGCACCCGCGCGCGCCGGCCATTGCGCCGGGCGCGCAGTCTGATTATGCGGGGCGGGCCGACAGGTCCGCCCCGTTCCGTTTCCGAGTGACTGCATGAGCGCCGACGATCCCCACGAGCCCCGCGACGCACGCGACGGCCGGCCCCATGAGGACAGCGCACGCGACCCGCGCGGCGCGGCCTTTTACGGGCGCCGCAAGGGCAAGAAGCTGCGTGTCGGACAGGCTGCCCATCTCGCCGACGACCTGCCCCAGCTCGCCATCGACCCCGGTACGCTCGACGGGCGCCCGCTCGCGAAGCTGTTCCCGCATCCGGTGCGGGCGGTGCGGCTGGAGATCGGCTTTGGCGGCGGCGAGCATCTGGTGCACGAGGCCGCCCGCCATCCCGATATCGGCTATATCGGCGCCGAAGCCTTCCTGAACGGCATCGCCACCGCCACCGCCGCGATCGCCGAGCGCCATCTCTCGAATGTGCGCATTCATGGCGACGACGTGGTGCCGCTGCTCGACCGCCTGCCCGAAGGCGGGCTCGACCGCATCGACCTGCTCTATCCCGATCCCTGGCCGAAGCGCCGGCACTGGAAGCGCCGCTTCGTGCAGGCCGACAATATCGACCGCTTCGCCCGCCTGCTGGCGCCGGGCGGGCGCTTCCGCTTCGCCACCGACATCGAGCACTATGCCGCCTGGACGCTGCGCCTGCTGCTCGCCGACCCGCGCTTCGCCTGGACCGCCGAGCGCGCCGACGACTGGCGGCTGCCCTGGGAGGGCTGGCCGGGCACACGCTACGAGGCGAAGGCGTTTCGCGAGGGCCGACGGCCGGGATATTACGAGTTCCGGCGGCTCTGAATACCGCTTAAGCTGGACGGAACTTCGGTAACGGCGCCCGCGTTGATGGGGCGAGCGTCACCCCGCCCGATTCAGGAGCACCTAAATGGCCCAGCCGAACGCCCAGGAAGACTTCGCCAAGCTGTCCGAGGACCTCGCCACGCTGCGGGCCGACGTCGCCAAGCTGACCGAGACGCTTACCGCCATCGCCAAGGCCGAGGGCGACGCCGCCGCCGAGGCGGTCACCAGCCGCGTGCGCGCCGGCGCGGCCCGCGCGGAAGCCGCCGCCGCCAGCCTCGCGGAAGAAGGCTATGCGGTCTATGAGGACGCGAAGGGGCGGGCGCAGGCGCTGGGCGGCGATCTCGGCGCCACCATCGAGCGCAATCCCTATGGCGCGGTGCTCGCGGCGCTGGGCGTCGGCTTCGTGTTCGGCCTGCTGTCGCGGGGCCGTTGATGTTCCGTCTCCTGCTGGCACTTGTCGGCGCCGAGCTGCGTCACACCGCGCGCCGGGCCGCGACCACGGCGCTGCTGTTCGCCATCGGCCTACTGCTGGTCGGCGTGTCGCTGCTCGCCAGCCTCGTCGGCATCTATCTGCTGCTGGCGGAGCGCTACGACCCGGTGACGGCCGCCCTCGTGATCGCCGCCTTCACCCTGCTGATCGGCCTGATCTTCCTGCTGGCGGCGCTGCTGCGCACCCGCCGGCGGCCAGCGCGCGGCTATGGCGCGTTCGGCGCGTTCGGGGCGATGCCGCCCGGGGCGCCGCCGGCGGCGGGCAACCCGGCAGCGGTGCCTCCGGGAGCCGCGCCCGGCGCCGCGCCGGCTCCCAGTGCCTCGAGCGTGATCGCGATCGCGGCGGGTGCGGCGCTTCTCGGCCTTATTCTTGGCCGACGCGTCTGAAAATGTGGCCGCTGGACCCTGTGGGGTCCGGTCCGCATTAGCCTCTCGTTATTGCAGGGGCGGCTAAAAAGGACCAATCTGCCAGAGAGGCCAAAGCCGCCCGCCACGGCAACGTGGTGCCGCGCGGCTTGCCGCAGGAGGTTCAACACTTGACGTTCCGACGCTTGTCGCTGCGGCCGGGAGCGGCCATTCTCGCAACGCTCGCCGCGCTGGGCTCGGCATCGCCTGTGCTGGCGGACGCGCCTCCGGCGGAGTTCATCGCCCGTTCCGCGCCGGCCGGCAATTATCTCGCCGCCCGCCTCGCCATCGCCGAGCGCGATACCGGCGCCGCCGCTGCCTATTACCGCGAGCTGGTGCGCATCTTCCCGCGCAGCGGCGAGCTGCTGGAGCGGGCCTTCCTGACCCTGCTGGCGGAAGGCTCCATCGACGAGGCCGTCGACCTCGCCCAGCGCATCGTCCGCATCGATCCCGAGCACACGCTGGCCCGGCTGGTGCTCGGCGTGAAGGCGATCAAGTCCAAGCAGTATGTCACCGCCCGCAGCAATCTGCGCCGATCCGGCCAGGGCGCCATTGCCGAGCTGAACTCGACGCTGCTCACCGCCTGGAGCCAGTTCGGCTCCGGCAATGCCCGCGCCGGCGTCGCCGCCATCGACGCGCTGCAGGGTCCGGAATGGTATGCCGGCTTCAAGGATTTCCACGCCGGCCTCATCCTCGACGCCGCCGGCGTGAAGAAGGAAGCTGGCCAGCGGCTGGAAGGCGCGCTCAAGATCGACCCGCGCACCCTGCGCGTGGTCGACGGCTATGCCCGCTGGGCCTCGCGCAACGCCGGCAAGGATGTCGCCATCGAGACCTTCGAGGCGTTCAACCGGCTGGTGCCCAACGATCCGCTGGTGACGCGCTCGATCGACCAGCTCAAGGCCGGCAAGACGCTGCCTCCGCTGGTGACGACGCCGGCCGCCGGCGCCGCCGAGGCGCTCTATTCCATCGGCGCCGCGCTCGGCCGCCAGGGCGGCGAGGATCTCGCCCTCGTCTATCTCCAGCTCGGCCGCTGGCTGGACCCCTCGCACGCGCTGATCGACATCACGCTGGCCGACCTGTTCGAATCGATGAAGCGGCACGACGACGCCATCGCGCTCTACGAGCAGGTGCCGGCCGGCTCGCCCTTCAAGATCAACGCCGATGTGCAGCGCGCGCTGAACCTCGACGCCGTCGGCAAGTTCGACGAGGCCCGGGCCACGCTGGAGAAGGTGGTCGCCGACAACCCGACGGACCAGCGCTCGATCATGGCGCTGGGCGACGTGCTGCGCTCGAACGAGAAATTCGCCGAGGCGGCGCTCGTCTACACCAAGGCGATCGACCAGCTGCAGACGCCGGCCGCCTCCGACTGGATGCTCTATTACTTCCGCGGCACCTGCTACGAGCGCACCAAGCAGTGGGACAAGTCGGAAGCCGATCTCGAAAAGGCGCTGGCGCTCAAGCCCGACCAGCCGCACGTGCTGAACTATCTCGGCTATAGCTGGATCGACCAGGGCGTGAATCTCGACCAGGGCACCGACATGATCCGCAAGGCGGTGTCGCTGCGCCCCGATGACGGCTTCTTCATCGACAGCCTCGGCTGGGCCTATTACCGCACCGGCCATTATGACGACGCCGTGCGCGAGCTTGAGCGCGCGGTCGAGCTCAAGCCTAACGAGGCAGTCATCAACGACCATCTCGGCGACGCCTACTGGAAGGTCGGACGCAAGCTCGAGGCCCGCTTCAAGTGGAGCCATGCGCGCGACCTGAAGCCCGAGCCGGACGAGCTCGCCGACATCGAACGCAAGATCGCCGTCGGTCTCGACGAGGCCGAGCGCGTGAAGGCTGGCAAGGCCGAGGTGCAGAAGACCGAGGCCGTGACGCCCGCCGAGCCGCAGAAGGCGGCGGTCGACAAGACGCAGGACGCCGCCAAGCAGGGCAATGGCGGCTAGTTTCCGCCGCCCGTCCGACAAATACGGAAAGGGGCAGGTCCGGCCGGACCTGCCCCTTTTTCATTGCGGACGGGGTGTTCAGGCGACCGAGGGGCGGCCGACGAAGAACAGCGGGCGCGAGCGAAGCGCGAAGGCGCCGTCGCCGATCAGCCAGAGCGCGAAGGAGGCGACGATCAGGAAGGCGGGGTATTCCCAGCCGCCGCCGGTGACCGAGAACAGCCAGCCATTCGGGATGTGCACGCTCATCGCCGCCGCCATGACCGGGATCAGCAGCAGGGCGACATGGCGGGCATAGACGCCGAGCAGGATCAGCACGCCGCCGGTCAGTTCGGCCAGGAAGATCGGCCAGGCGAGGCCTTCCGGCAGGCCGAGGCTGCCGAGATAGCCGGCGAAGCCGGGAATGCTGAAGACGACATATTTCAGCAGCGCGTGAGAAATCCACATGGCGCCGAGCGCGACGCGCAGGAGGAAGACGCCGTAGGGAGCGGAGCGGGAATCGATCATGGCAGGTCTCGTGGGATCGGGGTTGCGTGGGGACCGGGGAGCAACCCGGCCCGTCATGACCCACGAGGTAGCGCGGCGGCTGACGCAACGCGATAGACGATATCGATCAAACGATATTGCGTGAATGCAATCGAAACTGGCCCGGACGTCGCACGGGCGGGAGCGCCGGAGAGGATGGCAACGCGAACGCGATCAGCGGGCGTCGTCGGCCGGCAGGAGGTCGAGCGGGCGGGTCTCCACCGCATCGGACGGCAGCGCCCGGGTCTCGACCTGCGCCGTCTCGGTGCGGGCGGGACGGGCAGGGGCGGCGCGCTCGGCCAGGCGCGTGCGGCCGCTGCCGCCGCGCTTGAACTCGCACCACAGGCGGTCGGCACCGGCGAGATTGCCGCGGAAGCTGACGTCGCTGGTTTTCTCGATCTCGAAGCAGGGCTGGAACGCCATGCCCTTGAGCTTGGCGCAGACCTTCTCGCCGCGCACCAAGATGGTGCCGGCCGGCAGCGTCACGTAGCGGGCATTGCCCTTGCCGCGCATCTGTACCGTCCCGGCCACCGAGCCGTCCGGCATGATGCGGCCGGAGCCGACCGTGCCCTCATAGCAGGCATAGGAGAAGGTGCGGCCCATCACGAAGCGCTGCGCCTCGACCGCCGACAGCGTGTCGGCCGAAGCCGGCGCCAGCGGCGCCAGGAAGCCGGCGACGACGAACGCGGCGGGCAGGCGGACAGAACGGAAGGGCATCGAGGTTTCCATCGCTCGTGACATTTTTACGATGCGCTGCGTAGGCCCCGCCTTGTCAAGGCGCGACGGCCGTCGCGCGCCGCCTGCCGGGGCACGTGTCCGCCGCACTGTGGCGCCGCCGCAACGCCTTCGGCACCACGGCACCCATGGTGAAGGACGATGGTTAATGTCGCGCAAACGCGCGCCGGTAAAGCGCGCGGGCGGAATTCACGCCGCCTGCGGCACCGGCGCGCGTTCCACCGGTCGCTCGACGATGGGCAGGTTGATCGCGGCCGAGGCGAAGCTGAGCGCGACCGAGAGCCACCAGACGAAGTCGTAGGAGCCGAGCCGCTCGTAGAACAGGCCGCCGAGCCAGACGCCGAGGAAGCCGCCGACCTGGTGGCTGAAGAAGGCGAAGCCGTACAGCATGGCGAGGTAGCGCGTGCCGAACATCAGCATCACCAGCCCCGATGTCGGCGGCACGGTGGACAGCCACAGCAGGCCGAGCACCACGCCGAAGCCGATGGAGACCGCCGGCGAGGCCGGCAGCAGCACGAACACGGCGATGGCGACGCCGCGCGCGGCATAGATCCCCGCCAGGAGGTAGCGGCGCGGCATGCGGCTCGACAGCCAGCCCGAGCCGAGCGAGCCGACCATGTTGGCGAGGCCGATGGCCGCCAGCGTCCAGCCGCCGACGGCGATGGAAAGGCCGCGATCGGTCAGATAGGCCGGCAGGTGGGTGGTGACGAAGGCGAGCTGGAAGCCGCAGGTGAAGAAGCCGAGCACCAGCAGCACATAGGAGCGGTGGCGGAACGCCTCGCCCAGCGCCGCGCCGATGGTCTGCTGGCGCTCCTGCGTCCGCGCCGGCGCGGACGAGCTGGCCAGCGCCAGCGAGAAGGGCATGATCAGCAGCATGGCGAGCCCGAAGACGATCAGCGTCTCCTGCCAGCCAATGGTCATGTTGAGTCCGGCCGCCAGCGGCGGGAACAGGAACTGGCCGAAGGAGCCGGCGGCGGTGCCGGCGCCGAAGGAGAGCGGCCGCCACTTCTCCGGCAGCATCTTGCCGAAGGCGGCCAGCACGATGTTGAACGAGCAGCCCGACAGGCCGAAGCCGACCAGCACGCCGGCCGACATGTGCAGCAGGCCCGGCGTCGACGAATAGGCCATCAGGGCGAGGCCGGCGGCATAGACCACCGCGCCCGCGCACAGGACGCGGGTGACGCCGAAGCGGTCGGCGATGGCGCCGGCGAAGGGGGTGCCGACGCCCCAGAGCAGGTTCTGGATGGCGATGGCGAGGCCGAACGTGTCGCGGCCCCAGCCGAACTCGGCGGTCATCGGCAGCAGGAAGATGCCCGAGGAGGCGCGCGGCCCGAAGCTGAGCATGGCGATCAGGCAGCCGCACAGCACCACCAGCAGGGGTGCGCGGGCCGCCAGACTGGGGCGGGAAGGAGCGGATGCGGCGGACATGCGGGCCTCGGCAAGGGAATGCCGGCGCCGCCGGCGAGAGAAGCGAATCTACCGCCGGACGGGCCGGCGGGAACAACGAATAATTTTCAGGATGACTATCATGAAAACTGATGCGTGGCACGCATGTACCGCTCCGGCGCCCACCTGCCCCGGCGCGGAAGCGCAAGGCGGAGCCCGCCACCGCCGCGGTGAGGCATGGGCGCCACAGCACCGGGCCAATAGAGCGCGCATAACGCCACCGTGAAGCCGGCGTCAACGATTTTGCCGGAGCTGGGCCTATAGGTTAGGGCAACTGTCCCATTTCACCCCCCATACCCGTGTCCGCGTTCATCATGCTGCTTGACCGTCGCCTGTTCCTGCTCGCCGCTCCCCTCGCCCTCGCCGGCTGCGCCACCACCCAGTCGCCCCGCGTCAGCCGGGTGCTGCCGCCGTCCATGGACCCGCAATATCTGAGCATGTATGCGGCGATCACCGACGAGCCGTACCCGGTGCCGGCGGTCGACCTCGCGCAGATCGACCCGCAGTTCCTGCGGCAGGAAGTGGCCTACCAGACCCGCTACCAGCCTGGCACCATCGTGGTCGATCCGGGCGCGCGCTTCGCCTATCTCGTGCTCGCCAACGGCCGGGCGCTGCGCTACGGCGTCGGGGTGGGCAAGGAAGAAGGCTACAATTTCCGTGGCGAGGGCGTCATCGCCCGCAAGGCGGTCTGGCCGCGCTGGACGCCAACGCCGGCGATGATCGCCCGCGAGCCGGAGCGCTACGGCCCCTTCGCCGGCGGGCTGGTCGGCGGATCGACCAACCCGCTCGGCCCCCGCGCGCTCTATCTCTACAAGGACGGGCAGGACACGCTCTACCGCCTGCACGGCACCACCGAACCGTGGACCATCGGCACCCAGGTGTCGTCCGGCTGCGTGCGCTTCATCAATCAGGACATCATCGACCTGTACCGCCGGGTGCCGGTCGGCACCCGCGTGGTCGTGCTACCGACCCGCGCGCCGGCGACGAGCTGAGCCGGCCCGGACGTCGCCCGGCTCAGTCGAGCCGGATCTCGAACGGCTCGTTCTCCATCGCCTCGCGGCCGCGCCCGATGGCGGCGACGGCGGCGACCATGCGGCCGCGCCGGCCGAGCGCGGCATCGGCCAGCGCCACCAGCAGCGCGTTGGGGGTGGCGATCGGCGAGGCGGCGCGCAGTGCCCGCGCGAGTTCGCCCTCGTCGCGCTCCGGGCTGAGCGCGCAGGCGGCGATATAGGCCGAGGCCGTCGAGCGGCTGATGCCGGCATAGCAGTGCACCACCAGCGGCGCCTCGCGCGGCCAGCGGCGGGCGAAGCCGAGAATGGCGTCGACATGCTCGGCCGCCGGGTGGATGAGCCCCTCCTGCGGGGCGACGATGTCGTTGAAGCCGACGAAGAGATGATTGTCGCGGGCGACGCTCGCCGGCACTGGAACCGGCGTGCCGAGATTGATGACGCTGAGCACATGGGCGGCGCCGGTGCGGGTCACGGTCTCTTCGAGACGGGACAGCGGGCAGACATGGATCATCGCGTTTCTCCCGGCGGTTCGGCCAAGGCGTCGTCGTCGCGCTCGCCCGCAGGCGCCGCCGGCTCGGCGTCGAGTTCGCGGAAACGGGCGAGGAAGCGCGTCTTGGCCTCCTCCGCGCTCCACGGCGCCAGATAATCCCGCTCGGTCGCCGCGTCGAGCGGGAAGGGCGTGCCGAAGAAGCGCCGCGCCTCGGCGATGCCGAAGCCGGCGAGCCGCGTCGCCTCCAGGAAGGCGCTGGCGCGGTCGGCCGCCTTGACCCGCTGGACGAGGGAGGCCGGCCAGTGCGCCGGCAGGCCGAAGCGCAGGCTCACCGCCGCCAGCAGCCGTGCCTCCACGGTCTTGTAGTCGCCGCCGATGACCGCCTTGAACGGGCTGATCATGTCGCCCACCACATATTCCGGCGCGTCGTGCAGCAGGGTGGCGAGCCGCCAGCGCCGGTCGAGATCCATGCCGCGCGCCGCTGCCTGCCGGCGGGCGATCAGCTCCACCAGCACCGAATGCTGGGCGACCGAGAAGATATGCTCGCCATGGGTCTGCCCGTTCCAGCGGGCGACGCGGGCGAGGCCGTGCGCGATGTCCTCGATCTCGATGTCGAGCGGCGAGGGGTGGATGAGGTCGAGCCGCCGGCCGGACAGCATGCGCTGCCAGGCCCGCCCGGCGCGGTCGGCCGCGCTCATGGTGCCGCCGCTCACGAGGGCAGGCCGTGCCGGTGGCAGGTGACGGCGTGGTCGTCCACCATGCCCACCGCCTGCATGAAGGCGTAGACGATGGTCGGCCCGACGAAGTTGAAGCCGCGCTTCTTCAACTCCTTCGACATGGCGAGCGCCGCCGGCGAGGTGACGATGGGCGCGTCGCCCGGCTGGCGGCGATTGTCCTGCACCGGGCCGTTGATCTCCCACAGGAGCTTCGAGAAGCCGGGCCCGCGCTCCTGTATGTCGAGCCAGCTTTGTGCCGAGCGCACGGTCGATTCGATCTTGGCGCGGTTGCGCACGATGCCGGCGTCCTGCATCAGCGCCTCGACCTTTTCGGGACCGTAACGAGCGATGATCTCCGGGCGGAAGCCGTCGAACGCCGCGCGAAACCCCTCGCGCTTGCGCAATATGGTGATCCAGGCGAGGCCGGCCTGAAAGCCGTCGAGGATCAGCTTCTCGAACAGTGCGCGGTCGTCATATTCCGGCACGCCCCATTCGGTGTCGTGATAGGCGACGTAGAGCGGATCGGTGCCGCACCACGCGCAGCGCGTGAGGCCGTCCTCGTGCCGATGCGTGTTCACGCCGCATCCTCCGTTCCGGGAATCGGGAAGCGCGCCCAGCCGGGCCGCTCGGGCACCAGCGCGGCGCCCTCGGCCTCGATCACATGGCCGCCGGCGCGCGCCTCCTCCAGCCGGTCGAGCCGCACGAGGGCGAGGGCGCGCCCGTCCACGCCCGAGCCGATGCGCCCGATGCTCTTGCCACCGGCGGTGATCGGCGTGCCCTCGGCCGGCGGCGGGCCGCACAGGGCGAAGGGAATGACCCGTGTGCGGGCCGTGCCGCGATGCTGCATGCGGCTGACGATTTCCTGGCCGACATAGCAGCCCTTGTCGAAGTCGATGCCGCCGAGCTGGTCCATGTCC
The DNA here is from genome assembly GCF_009223885.1 of Ancylobacter sp. TS-1. NCBI lineage: Bacteria > Pseudomonadati > Pseudomonadota > Alphaproteobacteria > Hyphomicrobiales > Xanthobacteraceae > Ancylobacter > Ancylobacter sp. TS-1. Next base: position 2,892,098 of record NZ_CP045144.1, on the reverse strand, counting down.
GCCTCATGCGGGAAGGCGTCGCCATAGAGGAAATCCGCCCCCCCTTCCGGCACGCCGAGGGCGACGCGGTGGGCCTGCCACTGTGCTTCAGGCACCATGGCGATCTGCGCCGCCTCGGCGGCCGGCAGCAGGAAGCGGCGGCCGAGCGCGGGCAGGCGCGGATCGTCATAGGCGAGGGTGTCGACCAGAGGGCTCGCCCCGCCCCAGGCCACCGCGACCGCGAGGTCGTCGAGCAGGCCGATCTCGACCTTAGCGCGCAGCCGGTAGAGCTGCAGGCGCTTGAGCAGGTCGGCGGCGGTGCGGCGCGGCACGTCGAGGCGAAAACCGCCCTCGGTCGCCAGCACGATCATGTCGGCGACGATCTTGCCCTGCGGGGTCAGCAGGGCGGCGTAGCGCGCCTCGCCCGGCGCGGGGGTGCGGGCGGTGAGCAGGTTGTCGAGGAAATGCACGGCGTCGGGCCCGGCGATACGGGCGACGGCACGGTCCTTGAGGATCGCGATCGGCATGGAGGCGCGCTCCTGATGCGGGAGGCCCGGCATGGCGGGCATGGTTGTGCGAGAGGTAAGCCCTGTGGCCGGCCGGGGCAAGTGGAAAGAAACGAAACGGGAACAGATCGTGCGGGCGTGCGCGCCGGCAAGGCGTTTGCGTACCGGCGGTTGCCCGCTGCCGGCGACGCCCCATTTCTTGGTGTGGGTCGCGACATCCCGACCCGTTTCGCGAGGAGACATCCATGACCGGAACCGTGCTTTTCACCGGCACCGCCACCGCCGTCGGCGGCCGCAACGGCCACTCCCAGACCAGCGACGGCTCGGTATCCGTCGATCTCGGCATGCCCAAGAACGGTGTGCTGGAATCTGGCAAGACGACGCCCGAGCACCTTTTCGCCACCGGCTACGCCGCCTGCTTCGGCTCCGCCGTCGAGGCTGTCGGCCACCAGAAGAAGCTGGACGTGACCGGCGCCGCCGTCACCGTCGCGGTGTCGCTGGTCAAGGGCGACGACGGCTTCAGCCTGGCCGCGAAGCTCTCGCTCAAGGCGCCCGCCCTCACCCCCGACCAGATCAAGGAGGTGCTGGAGGCGGCGCATCACATGTGCCCCTATTCCAAGGCGACGCGCGGCAATATCCCGGTCGAACTCAGCGTGGGGTGAGGCGCGGCCGATCCTTCGCAACGCACGCCGCCTTAAAGCAAAAATGCCCGGCTCATCGCCGGGCATTGTCTTCTCGGGCTCCCTTGACGCTCAGGCCGAGCGGCGCAGCTCGGCCGTGCCGGCGCTCCGCGCCACCAGATCGCCGAGGCTCGGCAGGTCGAGCGTCGCGCCGGTCGGGCTGACGAGGCCGCGCGCCTCGTTCAGCGCGCCGGAAGCCAGTTCCAGCCCGAGGAAGCGGTTGCGGTCGAAGGCGCCCGGCAGCCACAGGCCCTGCGTCAGCCCCACATCGAAGCCGAAGCGGGCGTAATAAGGCGCGTCGCCCACCAGCAGGATGGCGCCGTGCCCGAGGCGGGTCGCCTCGCAGATGGCGGTCGTCATCATGGCGCCGCCCAGCCCGCGGTCGCGGAACCAGGGGTGCACGGCGAGCGGGCCGAGCAGCAGCGCCGGCCGGGACGGCCCGGCGGTGACGTGCCACAGGCGCAGCGTGGCGACCACGCGCCCGTCCGGGCCATGCGCGGCGAAGGCGAGACCCTCGGCCGGCTTGCGGCCTTCGCGCAGGCGCTCGCTGGTCTTGGCGAGACGCGCGGCGCGGCCGAAGGCGAGATCGAGCAGGGCCTCGCGCTGGGCGATATCGGCCTCGGTCTCGAGCGAGATGACGGGAGCGGCGGTAGCGAGCGAAAGGGCGGTCATGTCGGCCTCCAACACCCGGGTGCGCCGGGCAAAGAGGAACAGGGAATTGTGAGACGTCGCCATCCCGGCCGGAGACGGAAAGCCGGGATCGCATCCCGCCAGAGGCGGTTGGCGATCCCGGATCGCCGCTCTGCGGCGTCCGGGATGACGTGAAACCCGTTCAGATCACATAGGATCGCAGCGGGTCGAAGCCGTTGAACGCCACCGCCGAATAGGTGGTGGTGTAGGCGCCGGTCGCCTCGATGAGCACCTTGTCGCCGATGGCGAGCGACACCGGCAGCAGGACCGGGGTCTTCTCGTACAGCACGTCGGCAGAGTCGCAGGTCGGGCCGGCGAGCACGCAGGGCTCCACCGCATCGCCGTCGCGCGGGGTGACGATGGGGTAGCGGATCGCCTCTTCCATCGTCTCGGCGAGACCGCCGAACTTGCCGATGTCGAGATAGACCCAGCGCACCTCGTCGTCCGCCGACTTCTTCGAGATCAGAACGACCTCGGCCTCGATCATGCCGGCCGCGCCGACCATGCCGCGGCCCGGCTCGATGATGGTCTGCGGGATGGCGTTGCCGAAGTGGCGCGACAGGGCGCGGAAGATCGCCTCGCCATAGGCCTCGGCCGCCGGCACGTCCTGCAGGTACTTGGCCGGGAAGCCGCCGCCGAGATTGACCAGCGACAGCGAGAAGCCGCGCAGGGCGCATTCGGCGAAGATCGCCGAGGCGGAAGCGAGCGCCGCGTCCCACGCCTCGACGTTCTTCTGCTGCGAACCGACATGGAAGGAGACGCCATGCGCCTCGAGGCCGAGGCGGTGGGCATGCTCCAGCACGTCGACCGCCATGGCGGGCTCACAGCCGAACTTGCGCGAGAGCGGCCATTCGGCGCCGGCGCCGTCGCACAGGATGCGGCAGAACACCTTCGCGCCGGCGGCGACGCGGGCGACCTTCTCGACCTCTTCGGTGCAGTCGACGGCGAACAGCCGCACGCCGAGCTCGAAGGCGCGCGCGATGTCACGCTCCTTCTTGATCGTGTTGCCGAAGGAGATGCGGTCCGGGCTGGCACCGGCGGCGAGCGCCATCATGATCTCGGCGACCGAGGCGCAATCGAAGCAGGAGCCCATCTCGGCCAGCGCCGAGAGGATGGCCGCGTCCGGGTTGGCCTTCACCGCGTAGAAGACGCGGGTGTCCGGCAGCGCCCGGGCAAAGGCGGCATAATTGGCGCGCACCACGTCGAGGTCGACGACGACGCAGGGACCATCCTCACGTCGGTTGCGCAGAAATTCGCGAATACGGTCGGTCATGGCGCTCTCCCACAGACCCGAAGCTTCGACCCAAAGGCTGCGAACCGATGCGACCACCCGCCCGCGGCGTCATTGAGCCGCGCGCGTGGCGAGATTGCGCATCCGTTCGCCGACCGCACGGCTTTTGCCGGTTGGCCGGATGGAATGGAGCCGTGGCACGAAACCGTTCGCTGGCGCGTGTGGAGAGCGCTAGCGTCCGTCCGATGCCTTCGCTTGGTACGGGAGACCCGACCGCACGCCCGGCAAGAAGTAGTGCCTCTTCAGTTTCCCGACCTTTGGAGGGCCGACAGAGACCAAAAAAGCCCGCTACGTCGTTGCTTCAAGTCACGTTCCCCGCTGAGAGCGAGGTGCGCCGGTTTCGCCTCCGGCTACCAGTCTTGTTGGCGATATTCCGGCCTCTTGTCCGGAACTCCGCCGACCGGCACGCGACCACAGGCACGTGCGAAATTGGGCGAGACGCGATGTATGGACTTATCCCGTCATATGCAAGCGGGTTCTCAGGGTTTTTCGTCGTTTGCGCCTGAATCGCCCAGCGACATACCGTCGGCGGCGTTCAAAAACGAAAAAAGCCGGCAAAGCATTGCCCTGCCGGCCTCTCGGGCGCCCTCGACGGCGCGAATCGCGCGGCGGGCATAAGGGGCGGATCAGCCCTCGACGAAGGGCTCCACCGACTTCGCCTTCACGATGAAGCGGTAGATGCCGTAGACGGCGAGCAGGCCGAAGGCGCCCTCGAAGATGAGCTCCCACACCCAGCTGGCGTCGAACAGGGCGGCGATGGCCCAGCCGGCGGCGAGGCCCGCGCCGATGAGCTCGGCGCCCAGCAGGATGGCAGCGCTCAGCACCGTGCTGACATTGTCCCAGCGAATGCGTCGGCCCGTGCTCATGTCGCTCTTCCGTCTTAATCGAAGGGGCGCAAACTGCTATGCCCGGCCGCGCGGGTCAAGTTCGCCGCGCAATGGCGACCCAGGACGGGGGTGAAAGTGGTTCACGGCAATGGTCACGAGAGCGTCCGCGCCGGCGCCGGCATGGTCGCCACGCCCCACTGGCTGGCCAGCGAGGCCGGCCGGGCCGTGCTGGAAGAGGGCGGCAACGCGGTGGAAGCGGCGCTCGCTGCGGCGGCGACCATCGCGGTGGTCTACCCGCACATGACGCAGATGGGCGGCGACGGCTTCTGGCTGATCCGCGATCCGGCCGGGCGCGTCAGCTATATCGAGGCGGCAGGCTTCGCCGGCGCGCAGGCCTCGATCCCGTTCTACCGCGACCATGGCCATGACGTGATTCCCCCGCGCGGCCCGCTCGCCGCGCTCACCGTGCCGGGGCAGGTCGGCGGCTGGATGCTGGCGCAGGAGGCGGCGCACGCCTTCGGTGGCAAGATGCCGACGCGCCGGCTGCTGGAGCCGGCCATCGCCCATGCCCGCGCCGGCTTCCCGGTCTCCGGCTCGCAGAACCGGCTGACCGCCGAGAAGCGGGCGGAACTGGCCGACGTGCCCGGCTTCGCGAGCGCCTTCCTCGACCCGGACGGAACGGTGCCGACCATCGGCACGGTCCGGCGCTACGAGCGGCTCGCCGACACGCTGGCGCAGCTCGCCGCCGCCGGGCTCGACGATTTCTACCGGGGCGACGTCGGCCGCGAGATCGCCGCCGATCTGGAGCGCGCCGGCAGCCCGGTGACGCGCGCCGATCTCGAATCCTTCCGCGCCGTGACCCGCGCGCCGCTGCGGGTGAAGCTCTCCAACATGGAGCTGTGGTCCTCGCCCCCGCCCACACAGGGGCTGGCGACGCTGCTCATCCTGTCGATCTTCGACCGGCTCGGCGTCGCCCAGCCGGAAGGCTTCGCCCATATTCACGGGCTGATCGAGGCGACCAAGCGCGCCTTCCTGATCCGCGACCGCGTGGTGACGGATTTCGACCATCTCGCGCACGACCCCGCCGCCTTCCTGACCCCGGCCGCGCTCGCGCGCGAGGCGGCGGCGATCGACCCGCGCCGCGCTTTGCCCTGGCCGCACAAGGCCGCGCCCGGCGACACGGTCTGGCTCGGCGCGGCCGACAAGAGCGGGCTCGCCGTCTCCTACATCCAGTCGATCTACTGGGAGTTCGGCTCGGCCCTCGTGCTGCCCTCGACCGGCGTGCTGATGCAGAATCGCGGCACCTCCTTCTCGCTCGACCCGCGCGCGAAGAACCCGCTGCAGCCCGGCCGTCGGCCCTTCCACACGCTCAATCCCTGCATGGCGCGGTTCCCCGACGGGCGCTTCGTCGCCTTCGGCACCATGGGCGGGGAAGGCCAACCGCAGACCAATGCGGCGGTGATGAGCCGCTACGGCATGTTCGGCGTGCCGCTCGGCGAGGCCATCGCCCGGCCGCGCTGGGTGCTGGGCCGCACCTGGGGCTCGGACACGGTGAGCCTGCGTCTTGAAGGCGCCTTCGACGGCGGCCTCGCCGACCAGCTCGTCCGCGCCGGCCACGATGTCGAAATCCTCCCCGAGCTGTTCTCCGACATGATGGGCCATGCCGGGGCGGTGATCCTGCATCCGGGCCGCGCCGGGCTGGAAGGCGCGCACGACCCGCGCTCGGACGGCGGCGCGCTGGGGCTGTGACCGGCGGGCGGGGTTCATCGAACGGTCACATCAACATGCGAGACGCGCGGCCATGGAAACTGTTCTGACCAATGTCCGCCTCGTGCTCGAGGACCGCGTCGTCGACGGCACGCTGGTTCATGAGGGCGGGCGGATCCGCGCCCTCGATGAAGGGCGCTCGCAGCTTCCGGCCGCCATCGACGGCGAGGGCGCCTATCTCGCCCCGGGCCTCATCGACCTGCACACCGATGCGCTGGAAGGCCATTTCATCCCGCGTCCCAAGGTGATCTGGCCGGATGCGCGCGCCGCCGCGCTGGCGCATGACGCGCAGATGGCGGCCTCCGGCGTCACCACCGTCTATGACGCGATCTGCGCCGGCGGCTTCGATCAGGCCAAGGCCGACCGGCGCGCGCTCTACGAGACCATGCTGGACGCGGTCGACGAGGGCACGGCGCGCGGCCTGTTCCGCGTCGACCACCGCATCCATCTGCGCTGCGAATTGACCGACCGCACCCTGCCCGATCTCGTCGACGCCGCGCTCGGCCGCCCGACGCTTGCGCTGGCCTCGCTGATGGACCACACGCCCGGCACGCGGCAGTGGCGCAATGTCGAGCATCTGAAGGTCTACCTCACCGGCATCGGCAAGGGCGGGGCGGACATCGACGCCGAGGTCGCCGACCGCATCGAGCGGGCGCGCGGCGCCGTCGCCGGCAATTACGACAGGATGGTCGCGCTGTTCGCGGCCTCCGGCATCGTGCTGGCGAGCCATGACGACACCACGCCCGGCCACGTCGCCGAGGCGCTGGCGGCCGGCTGCACCATCTCCGAATTCCCGACCACGATGGAAGCGGCTCGCGCCGCCAAGGCGGGCGGGCTCGCCACCATCGGCGGCGCGCCGAACGTGGTGCGCGGCGGCTCGCATTCGGGCGGCGTCTCCATGCGCGACCTCGCCCGCGAGGGGCTGCTCGACGCGCTCGCCTCGGATTACGTGCCGGCGAGCCTGCTGCAGGCCGCCCTCGCTTTGACCCGCACGGCGGGCCTGCCGATCCCCGCCGCGCTGGCTCTGGTCACCGCCGCCCCGGCGCGCCTCGCCGGGCTCGACGACCGCGGCCGGCTGGCGGAAGGGCTGCGCGCCGACCTCGTGCGGTTCCGGCTCGCCGACGAAACCCCCGTGGTCGGCGAGGTGTTCCTCGCCGGGCGGCGCGTCTTCTGATGGCGACCGCCCCCGAGCCGCGCTACGCGATCTACTACGCGCCGGCCGCCCAGAGCCCGCTCTGGCGCTTCGGCTCCGCCGCCATCGGCCATGACGCCGAGACGGGCGCCGATGCCTCGCTTCAGCCGCTGCGCCGCTTCGACATCGAGCGCTGGCGCGAGATCACCGCCGAGCCGCGCCGCTACGGCTTCCACGGCACGCTGAAGGCGCCGTTCCGTCTGGCGCCGGGCCGCAGCGAGGCCGAGCTGCGCGAGGCCTGCGCGGCCTTCGCCGCCGAGCGGGCGGACTTCGCCTGCCCGGGCGTCACGCTCGCCTCCATCAGCCGCTTCCTCGCCCTGCGCCTCGCCGCGCCCAGCGCCGCACTGGACCGGCTGGCGGCTGCCGCCGTTGCGAACTTCGACGGCTTCCGCGCCCCGATGAGCGAAGCCGAGCGCGAGAAGCGCCTGCGCGCCCCGCTCACGCCGCGCCAGCAGGACCATCTGACGCGCTGGGGCTACCCCTATGTGCTGGAGGATTTCCGCTTCCACATGACGCTCACCGGCCCGCTGGAGGACGAGGAGCGCGCGCTGGCGGAAGCCGAACTGGCCGAGCATTTCGCCCTCAGCGGCGCCGACGGTCCGCTGATCGTGCGCGAGATCGCCCTCTACCGGCAGGAGGCCGGGCCGTTCCGGCTGATCGCGCGCTTCCCCTTCGGTACCTGACCATGGCGCACAAGCTCGGCCCCACCGCGACCGTCCATCCGACCGCCGAGGTGACGCGCTCCACGCTCGGGCGCTACACCGAGGTAGGGCCGCGCACCAAGCTGCTCGATGTCGAGCTCGGCGACTATTCCTACGTCGTCAACGATTCCGACATCGCCTATGCCAAGATCGGCAAGTTCACCTCCATCGCCGCGATGACCCGGATCAACCCCGGCAACCATCCGATGGAGCGCGCCAGCCAGTCGCACTTCACGTATCGCGCCTCGGCCTATTTCGACGACGCGCAGGACGAGCCGGATTTCTTCGAATGGCGCCGCGCGCAGCCGGTGGCCATCGGCAACGATGTGTGGATCGGCCATGGCGCCATCGTGCTGCCCAGCCGCAGCGTCGGCGACGGCGCGGTGATCGCCGCCGGCGCCGTGGTGACGAAGGACGTGGCGCCCTATACCATCGTCGCCGGCGTACCGGCCAGACCGGTGCGCGAGCGCTTTCCGCCCGCCATCGCCGCGCGGCTCATGGCGCTCGGCTGGTGGGACTGGGACCAAGCGCGCCTGCGCGCCGCGCTCGACGATTTCCGCGCGCTCTCCGTGGAGGCCTTCCTCGACAGGCACGGCGGGTAGCCAGAGGACGTCATCCCGGCCGAGCGGAGCGAGAGCTGGGATCGTTACCCGCCCTCTTCCTTCACGCGATCCCGGATCGGCAAATCGCCCGTCCGGGATGACGGCGGCATGCAACGGATGGCGGACGATACCCTTCCTCGGCCGCGACCTTGGCGCGACCTTGCCGCTCTTGCGCCCGCCACACTCGGCCGCTACCCCTTGGGGCGCGAAGGAGATCCTGCATGCCCGCCAGCGCCCTGGACGTCGACGAGTTGCTGGCGCGCCGGCGCCTGCGCCGCAAGCTCGCCTTCTGGCGCGTCTTCACGCTGCTTCTGGTCCTGCTCGCCGGCTTCGGCGCCTTCGCCTGGTGGAACGATGGCGGGCTGCTGCCGCGCTCGTCGGCGCATGTGGCGCGCATCACCATTGGCGGGCTGATCCACAACGAGCGCGAGCGGCTGGAACTGCTCGACTCCATAGGCCGTTCCGGCGCCCGCGCGGTGATTTTGTCCATCGACAGCCCCGGCGGCACGGTGGTCGGCTCGGCCGCGCTCTATGACGGGCTGCGCCGCCTCGCCGAGAAAAAGCCCATCGTCGCCGTGGTCGACGGCATCGCCGCCTCCGGCGCCTACATCGCCGCCATGGGCGCCGACCACATCGTCGCGCCGCGCAATTCGCTGGTCGGCTCGATCGGGGTGATCTTCCAGTTCCCCAATTTCGCCGAGCTGATGAAGACGGTCGGCATCTCCTATGAGGAGATCAAGTCGAGCCCGCTCAAGGCGGCGCCGAACATGTTCGATCCGCCGACCGAGGACGCGCGCGCCGCCGTGCGCGCACTGGTCGAGGACAGCTATGACTGGTTCCGCGGCCTCGTCGCCGAGCGGCGCCTGCTCGCGGGCGAAAAGCTGGTCCAGGCCTCGGACGGACGGGTGTTCACCGGCCATCAGGCCCTGCCGCTGCGGCTCATCGACGAGATCGGCGACGAGCGCACCGCACGCGACTGGCTGGAGCGCGAGCGCGGCGTGCCTAAGGACATTCCCGTACGGGACTGGCACACGCGGCGGGCGGGCGACGAATTCGGCTGGCTGCGCGGCGCCTCGATACGGCTTATGTCGTTGATCGGGCTCGACGATCTCGCCAATGTCCTGATCACCGCCGCCGGCGAGGCGGCGACGCAGGCCCGCCTTGACGGTCTTCTGGCCCTCTGGCACCCTCGCGGTGGCTAGACGGGGCCAAGAGCTTCCAAAATATCATTTTTTTGGAGTACCGACGAGCCGAACGAAAAAGGGGCCGGGGCGTCGATGATCAAGTCAGAACTGGTGCAGCGGATTGCGGAAGCGAATCCGCACCTTTATCAGCGCGATGTCGAGAATATCGTGAACGCGATTCTCGACGAGATCATCGCGGCGCTGGCGCGTGGCGACCGGGTGGAGCTGCGCGGCTTCGGCGCCTTCTCGGTGAAGTCGCGCCCCGCTCGCACCGGGCGCAACCCGCGCACCGGCGCCCATGTGGATGTCGACGGGAAGGCCGTGCCCTATTTCAAGACGGGCAAGGAAATGCGCGAACGCCTGAACGATGGCGTCGATCTGGAATGAGCCGCCCGAGGAACCGAACGTGCTGCGCCGCCTGCTGCTGATCCTCATCGTCCTGCCGGTCTCGGCGGGTCTCGTCCTGCTCGCCGTGGCCAACCGCCATACGGTGCCGCTGGTGGTCGACCCGTTCGCCGGCACGGATGCGTTTTCGCTGGACGTCCCGCTGTTCCTCGTCGTGTTCGGCGCGGCGATCGTCGGCGTGCTGCTCGGCGGGGTGGCGGTATGGCTCGGCCAGGGCCGCTGGCGCCGCGCCGCCCGCAGTGCCTCCCGCGAGGCACGTCAGGCCAAGGCCGAGGCGGAGGGACTGCGCGCCGCGCTGGCCACCCGCACCGCGCCTTCCGGCGGTCAGGAGAGCGGGCCCGCCCGCCCCGCCCTCGCCGACCGCCGCGACGCGGCCTGACCATGAGCGGACCGCGCTTCGTGCCGGCCGGCGAGATCGCCGGCCTTCTCACCTTTCCCGCCCTGATCGACGCGCTGGACGCGGCCTTCCGCCGCCCCATCGTCACGCCGGTGCGCCACCACCACACCATCGCCCGCCCCGACGGCGACGCCACGCTGCTGTTGATGCCGGCCTGGACCGCCGCCGGCACCGAGGACGACGTGGTCGGCACCAAGCTGGTGACGGTGCAGCCCGGCAATGCCGCGCGCGGCATCGACACCATCAACGGGCTGTACATCCTCAATTCCGGCGCCACCGGCGTGCCGCTGGCGATCCTCGACGCCCGCGCGCTCACCGTCTGGCGCACGGCGGCGGCCTCCGCGCTCGCCGCGCGCTATCTCGCCCGCGAGGATGCCAGCCGCCTCGCCGTCATCGGGGCGGGGGCGCTCGCGCCCTATCTCGCCCGCGCCCATGCCAGCGTGCGCCCCATCCGCTCCATCGTGGTGTGGAACCGGACGCAGGCCAAGGCGGAGGCCATGGCCGAGAGCCTGCGCGCGGAAGGCTTCGAAGCCCGTGCCGAGATGGACCGGGGCGCCGCCATCGCCGGCGCCGACATCGTGACCTCGGCGACGCTCTCGCCGCAGCCCCTCGTCGAGGGGCGCTACCTCAATCCCGGCCAGCATGTCGATCTGGTCGGCGGCTTCACGCCCACCATGCGCGAGGCCGACGACGAGGCGATCCGCCGGGCGCGGGTCTATGTCGACACCCGCGCCGGCGCGACCAAGGAGGCCGGCGACATCGTGGTGCCGCTCTCGACCGGCGTGCTGGCGCCGGACGGCATTCGCGGCGACCTGTTCGAGCTTGCCGCCGGCACCGCGCCGGGACGCGGGCGCGCCGACGAGATCACGCTGTTCAAGTCGGTCGGCACGGCGATCGAGGACCTCGCCGCCGCCGAACTGGTGTGGAAGGCGTTGAACGCGGGCTGAGCGCCTCATCCCGACGGGAGAGGGAAGGCCGCCCGCCTCAATGCCCCGGGCGGCTCTGCGCCTTCACCCGCGCCGCGTCCAGCCGCTCGATGATCGCCTTGGCGACCAGCGTGACGAGGGCGACGGCGGTGAGGATGGTCGCCACCGCGAAGGCCGCGACGGCGTTGTTGTCCTGGTAGAGCAGCTCGATCTGCAGCGGCAGCGTGTTGGTCTGGCCGCGTATGTTGCCGGAGACCACCGACACCGCGCCGAATTCGCCCATCACCCGCGCATTGCAGAGCGCCGCGCCGTAGAGCAGGGCGAAGCGCACATTGGGCAGGGTGACGAGGCGCAGGATGCGCCAGCCGCCGGCCCCAAGCGTCACCGCCGCCTCCTCCTCCTCCGAGCCCTGCGCGATCATCAGCGGGATCAGCTCGCGGGCGACGAAGGGGGCGGTGACGAACAGGCTGGCGAGGATGATCGCCGGAACGGCGAACATGATCTTGATGTCGTGCTCGGCGAGCCACGGCCCGAGCAGGCCCTGCGCGCCATAGACGAAGAGATAGGCCACGCCGGCGATGATCGGCGAGATCGAGAAGGGCAGTTCCACCAGCGCCACCAGCAGGTTGCGGCCGCGGAAGCGGAACTTGGCGATGCACCACGCCGCCGCGATGCCGAAGCCGACATTGATCGGCACCACGATCAGCGCGGTGAAGACGGTGAGGCCGATGGCGTACTGGGTATCGGGCGCCGCGAAGGAGGCGGCATAGGCCGCCACGCCATGGCGGAACGCCTCGGCGAAGATCGCCGCCAGCGGCGCCACCAGCATGAGCGCGGTGACGAGCAGCACCGTGCCGATCAGCAGCCGGCGAATGAGGGGGCCGTCGCCGACGCGCAGGCGCCCGGGGCCGCGCGAGCCGTTTTCGCTCATCGACTCAATCCCCGGTTCCGATCCGGCGCTGCTGCCAGAGCTGGATCATGTTGACGAGGAACAGCATGACGAAGGCGATCGCCAGCAGCGTCGCCGCGATCGCGGCGGCGGCCGGGTACTCGTATTCCTCGATGCGGATGAAGGCGAGCAGCGAGACCACCTCGGTCTTCAGCGGCAGGTTGCCGGCGATGAAGATGATCGCGCCGAACTCGCCCAGCGAACGGGCGAAGCCGAGCGAGGCGCCGGTGAGGAAGGCCGGGAAGATCGCCGGGAAGATGATGCGGGCGAAGATGCGCGCATCCGAGGCGCCAAGCGTGGCGGCCGCCTCCTCGACATCGGTGGCGAGGTCCTCCAGCACCGGCTGCACGGTGCGCACCACGAAGGGAATGGAGGTGAAGGCCATCGCCACCGCGATGCCGAGCGGGGTATAGGCGACCTCGATGCCGAACACTGAGAGCGGCCCGCCGAACCAGCCGTTCTTCACGAACAGCGCCGAGAGCGCGAGGCCCGCCACGGCGGTCGGCAGGGCGAAAGGCACGTCGACCAGCGCGTCCAGCAGCCGCTTGCCGGGAAACTCGTAGCGCACCAGTACCCAGGCGAGGCCAAGCCCGTAGACCGCGTTGAACAGCGTCGCGAGCGCGGCGGTCGCGAGCGTGACGCGGAAGGCCGCCAGCGTGCGCGTGCCACTCATGATGGCGAGATAGCGGTCCCAGCCGACATCGGCCGCCTGCCAGAGCAGCGCTCCGAGCGGCAGCAGCACGATGAGGCTGAGATAGAACAGGGTGATGCCGAGCGAGAGGGAAAAGCCCGGTATGACTCGGTTCAACGGGCGGCTCCTCGCAATGGCCATGGTCGGGACATACCCGGCCATGGCGCAATATGCGCGTTATGTCCAGCCGCGAGGCGCAGCCTCCCCTCTGTCGTCATCCCGGAATGACCGCAGGTCATATCCGGGATCGTTGTCAGGAAGAGAGACGGCGGCACGCGATCCCGGCACTTCGCTACGCTTCGGCCGGGATGACGAAGGAGCGGGCCGGGACAACAGGACGTGTCACGGGGCGACGAACAGTTCGTCGAGCTTGCCGCCGGAGGCGAAGTGGGTCTTCTGGGCATTGGCCCAGCCGCCGAACACGTCCTCGACCTTGACCAGGCGGACCGGCGCGAACTTCGCCTTGTATTCCTCGGCCACCTTGGGATCGACGACGCGGTTGTTGAGCTCGGCGGCGATCTTCTGGCCTTCCGGCGTGTAGAGATAGGTCAGGTAGTCGGTGGCGACCTGGCGCGAGCCGCGCTTGTCGACGACCTTGTCGACGACCGCCACGGGGAATTCGGCCAGCAGGCTGACTTCCGGCACCACGACCTCGAACTTCTTGTCCTTATAGGCGTCCTTCACGCCGATCACTTCGGCCTCGAAGGTGATCAGCACGTCGCCCTGCTCGCGCTCCACGAAGGTGGTGGTGGAGCCGCGCCCGCCGGTGTCGAAGACGACGACATTGGACAGGAGCTTCCGGGCGAAGGCGTCGGCCTTGGCGACGTCGCCGTTGAACTTCTCCAGCGCGAAGGCATAGGCGGCGAGATAGGTGTAGCGCGCATTGCCCGAGGTCTTCGGGTTCGGGAAGACCAGCTTCACGTCGTCGCGGACGAGATCGTCCCAGTTCTTCACCTTCTTCGGGTTGCCCTCGCGCACGAGGAAGGCCGGGAAGGAGTACCAGGGCGAGGAGGCGTTGGGCAGGCGCTGCTGCCAGTCCTTGGCGATGAAGCCCTTGTCGACCAGGAAGGTGACGTCGGTGATCTGGTTGAAGGTCACGACGTCGGCTTCCAGGCCCTCGACGATGGAGCGCGCCTGCTTGGAGGTGCCGGCGTGGCTCTGGTTGACCTTGATCTGCTTGCCGGTCTTCGCCTTGTAGGCCGGCTCGAACTGCTTGTTCTCCGCCTCGAACAGCTCGCGGGCGATGTCGTAGGAGGCGTTGAGAATCTGGTTCGGCTCGTCGGCGCGGGCCGCGGGGGCGAAGCCGGTGGCGAGCAACGGCGCCAGCGCGACGGTGAGGGCCGAGGTCAGGATCAGGCGGCGCGAGAGGCGCATGGGCAGTCTCCAGTGTCGGAAGGAAACGCAGCCTGAACCACGGCCGCCATTCCCGAAAAATATGCGTGAATTTGATAATTTCACAGTCAAATGTGAGTAGCACGCGGAATGTCGTGACGGAAGGGGTATTTTCAACCCCGGGCCCGACGCATTTCACGGCCAATGACGGGAATATCCGCCGGCGATGTCGGACGCCTACAGCGCCGCCTTCGGCGACACCCTCGCCTCAACGGGCGGTTCCGTGCTAGGTGGCTTTCTTCGAGGAGGCGTCCTTGTCGCTTGAGATCAAAATCTGCGGGCTGAGCACCGCCGAGACGCTGGATGCGGCGCTCGGCGCGGGCGCCGACATGGTCGGCATGGTCTTCTTCGCCCCCTCGCCCCGCCATCTCGATCTCGCCGCCGCCGCCACGCTTGCCGCGCGCGCGCGCGGCAAGGCCGGCATCGTCGCGCTCACCGTCGACGCCGACGACGCGACGCTTGCCGCCATCGTCGACGCGGTGCGCCCGGACATGCTCCAGCTCCACGGCAAGGAAAGCCCGGAACGGGTCGCCGCCATCCGCGCCCGCTTCGGCCTGCCGGTCATGAAGGCGATCGGCATCGCCACCCGCGAGGATCTCGCCGCCCTTGCCGCCTATGAGGCGGTGGCCGACCGGCTGCTGCTCGACGCCAAGCCGCCGAAGGGGGCCGTGCTGCCCGGCGGCAACGGCGTCGCCTTCGACTGGAACCTCGTCGCCGGGCTTGACCTCGCCCGGCCCTTCATGTTGTCAGGCGGCCTCGACCCGGAGAATGTGGCGAGCGCCGTTCGGCTCATCCAACCGCCCGGCGTCGACGTATCATCGGGGGTCGAGCGCGCCCCCGGCATCAAGGACCCCGAGCGCATCGTCGCCTTCCTGCGCGCCGCGCGGGCGGCCGACGCGGCGCGAGGCACCGAGAATCCCACCGGCGCGACGCCGGCGCACACATCATCCGCCAGAGAGACGAGCCCCTCGTGAACGCCCCCAACTCCTTCCGCACCGGCCCCGACGACAACGGGCATTTCGGCCTGTTCGGCGGTCGTTTCGTCGCCGAAACGCTCATGCCGCTCATCCTCGCCCTTGAGACCGCCTATGAAGAGGCGAAGGCCGATCCGGCCTACAAGGCGGAGATGGATGCCGGGCTGAAGCATTATGTCGGCCGCCCCAGCCCGCTCTACTACGCCGAGCGGCTGACCGAGCATCTGCGCGAGAGCGCCGCCCCCGGCATGGGCGCAAAGATCTATTTCAAGCGCGAGGAACTGAACCACACCGGCTCGCACAAGGTGAACAACGTTCTCGGCCAGATCCTGCTCGCCCGCCGCATGGGCAAGAAGCGGATCATCGCCGAGACGGGCGCGGGCCAGCACGGCGTCGCCACCGCCACGCTGTGCGCGCGCTACGGGCTGGAATGCGTCGTCTATATGGGCGCCGTCGACGTCGCCCGGCAGGCCCCGAACGTGTTCCGCATGAAGATGCTCGGCGCCACCGTGGTTCCCGTCCAGTCCGGCTCGAAGACACTGAAGGACGCGATGAACGAGGCGCTGCGCGACTGGGTGACCAATGTCGACAGCACCTTCTACTGCATCGGCACCGTCGCCGGCCCGCACCCTTATCCGGCGATGGTCCGCGACTTTCAAAGCGTGATCGGCAACGAGACCCGCGCCCAGATGCTGGAGCAGGAGGGTCGCCTGCCCGACAGCCTGGTCGCCTGCATCGGCGGCGGCTCCAACGCCATGGGCCTGTTCCATCCCTTCCTCGACGATCCGAGCGTGAAGATCTTCGGCGTCGAGGCCGCCGGCCACGGCATTGCGAGCGGCCAGCACGCCGCCTCGCTCACCGGCGGGCGTCCGGGCGTGCTGCACGGCAACCGCACCTACCTGCTGATGGACGATGACGGCCAGATCGCCGAGGCGCACTCCATCTCGGCCGGCCTCGACTATCCCGGCATCGGGCCGGAGCATTCCTGGCTGCACGACATCGGCCGCGCCACCTACATCTCGGCCACCGACGCAGAGGCGCTCGCCGCCTTCCAGCTCGTCGCCAAGCTCGAGGGCATCATCCCGGCGCTGGAGCCGGCCCATGCGCTCGCCAAGGTGACGGAACTCGCGCCGAGCTTCCCGGACGACCACCTGATGGTGATCAACCTGTCCGGCCGTGGCGACAAGGACATCCCGCAGGTGGCCGAGATTCTGGGGACCCGCCTATGAGCACGCGTCTGGAAGCCCGCTTCAACGCCTGCGCCGCCGAAGGCCGCGCGGCGCTCGTCACTTTCATCACCGCCGGTGACCCCGATTACGACACCTCGCTCGCCCTGCTCAGGGCGCTGCCGGCGGCGGGATCGGACGTGATCGAGCTCGGCGTGCCCTTCACCGACCCGATGGCCGACGGCCCCGCGATCCAGGCGGCGGGCCTGCGCGCGCTCAAGGCGGGCCAGACGCTGAAGAAGACGCTGGAGATGGTGCGCGCCTTCCGCGAGGGCGATGCCGCCACGCCGATCGTGCTGATGGGCTACTACAACCCGATCTATATCTATGGCGTCGACCGCTTCCTGGTGGACGCGCTCACCGCCGGCGTCGACGGGCTCGTCGTCGTCGACCTGCCGCCGGAAGAGGACGCCGAGCTGTGCCTGCCGGCGCTGCGCGCCGGGCTCGACTTCATCCGCCTCGCCACCCCGACCACCGACGACAGGCGCCTGCCGGCCGTGCTCGCGAACACGGCGGGCTTCGTCTACTACGTCTCCATCACCGGCATCACCGGCGCGGCCACGGCCGATCCCGGCGCCGTCGGGCAGGCGGTGGCCCGCATCAAGCGCCACACCGATCTGCCGGTCGCTGTCGGCTTCGGCGTCAAGACGCCCGAACACGCCGCCGCCATCGCCGCCGGCGCCGATGGCGTGGTGGTCGGCTCGGCGCTGATCGACGCCCTGCGCGCCACGCTCGACGCCGAGGACCGGGCGACGCCGGCCACCGTGCCCACGGTCACGCGGCTTGTCGGCGCGCTCGCCGCCGCCGTGCGCGGCGTGCGCCGCGAGGCGGCCGAGTAGTCCCGACCGGAGCGTCCCGAAGACCGCATGCCGGGGCCGCGATTCGCGGCTCCGCCTTTTCATCGCCCTCGTGGCGGATTAGATGAAGGCTCGGCGGTCGCGCGGCCGCCCCTGCCTATCCGCCGCCGGAGCCCGCCGGCGGGCCCGAAGATGCTGGAGCCGAGCCGTTGAACTGGATCTCGAACGTCGTCCGCCCGAAGCTCAACTCCTTCCTGAACCGCCGGGAAGTGCCTGAGAATCTGTGGGTGAAATGTCCCGAGACCGGACAGCTGGTGTTCCACAAGGACCTCGAGGCCAATCTCCACGTCGTCCCCGGCTCCGGCTACCACATGCGCATGGACCCGACCGAGCGGCTGCGCTCGGTGTTCGACGGCGGCAAATGGTACGACGTGGCGCTGCCGCAGGTGCCGGCCGACCCGCTCAGGTTCCGCGACGAGAAGCGCTATGTCGACCGCCTGCGCGACGCCCGCGCCAAGACCGGCGCGCAGGACGCGGTGAAGGTCGGCTACGGCAAGCTGGAGGGCCTGCCCGCCACCGTCGCGGTGCAGGATTTCGGCTTCATGGGCGGTTCGCTCGGCATGGCGGCCGGCGAGGCCATCGTGACCGGCCTCGAGACCGCCGCCTCGCGCGGCACGCCCTTCATCATGTTCGCCGGCTCGGGCGGCGCGCGCATGCAGGAGGGCATCCTGTCCCTCATGCAGATGCCGCGCACCACCTGTGCCATTCAGGAACTGCGCGAGGCGCGCCTGCCCTACATCGTGGTGCTGACCAACCCGACCACCGGCGGCGTCACCGCCTCCTACGCCATGCTGGGCGACATCCAGATCGCCGAGCCCGGCGCGCTGATCGGTTTCGCCGGCCCGCGCGTCATCGAGCAGACCATCCGCGAGAAGCTGCCCGAGGGCTTCCAGCGCGCCGAATATCTGCGCGACCACGGCATGATCGACCTCGTGGTGCACCGGCACGAGATGCGGGCGACGCTGGCCCGGCTGTGCCGCCTGCTGATGCGCGCGCCGGCCGCCGGCACGCAGGCCGAGACCAGCGGCAGGCCGGCCGCCCAGCCGGTGGCGGCCGAGGCGGCGGCGCTGCCGCCGCCCGCCCCGGCAAGCGCCTGAGGCCCCCATGCCCGCCCTTCCCGCCGCCGGCCCCGACCCTGCAGGGGAAAGCCGGCGGCCGGTCGACGACATCTTCGACCGCCTGCTCGCCCTGCACCCCAAGCTGATCGACCTCTCGCTCGACCGCATGTGGCGGCTGCTGGAGCGTCTCGGCCATCCCGAACGCCGGCTGCCACCGGTGATCCATGTCGCCGGCACCAACGGCAAGGGCTCGACCGTCGCCTTCATGCGCGCCGTGCTGGAGGCCGCCGGACGGCGGGTGCATGTCTACACCTCGCCCCATCTGGTGCGCTTCAACGAGCGCATCCGCCTCGCCGGCACGCTGGTCGACGACGCGCGCCTGACCGAGGCGCTGGCACGGGCCGAAGCCGCCAATGGCGGCGAGCCGATCACCTTTTTCGAGATCACCACCGCTGCGGCGCTGCTGCTGTTCTCCGAGGTGCCGGCCGACATATTGCTGCTGGAGGTGGGCCTCGGCGGGCGGCTCGACGCCACCAACGTGATCGAGAAGCCGCTGGTCAGCGTCATCACGCCGGTCTCCATCGACCATGTCGACTTCCTCGGCGAGACCGTCGCCGCCATCGCGGCGGAGAAGGCCGGCATATTGAAGCGCGGCGTGCCCGCCGTGCTCGGCCGCCAGCCGCGCGAGGCGCTGGCGGTGATCGAGCGGCTGGCCGCCCGGCTCGGCGTGCCGCTGTCCATCATGGGCGAGCAGTACCAGGCGCATGAGGAGGGCGGCCGGCTCGTCGTGTCCGACGAGGCGGGCCTGCTCGACCTGCCGCGCCCGCGCCTGATCGGCCCGCACCAGATCGGCAATGCGGGCCTCGCCATCGAGGCGCTGCGCGTCGCCGATCTCGGCCTGCCGGGCACCGCCTTCGAGGAAGGCATGCGCACGGCGCAATGGCCGGCCCGGCTTCAGCGGCTCACCTCCGGCCCGCTCACCCTGCGCGCGCCGGAAGGCGTCGACATCTGGCTCGACGGCGGCCACAACGCCGCCGGCGGGCAGGCGCTCGCCGCCGCGCTGGCCGATCTCGAGGACCGGGTGCCGCGCCCGCTGGTGCTGATCGTCGGCATGCTGGGGAACA
This sequence comes from Ancylobacter sp. TS-1, assembly GCF_009223885.1. Classification (NCBI taxonomy): domain Bacteria; kingdom Pseudomonadati; phylum Pseudomonadota; class Alphaproteobacteria; order Hyphomicrobiales; family Xanthobacteraceae; genus Ancylobacter; species Ancylobacter sp. TS-1. The sequence continues at coordinate 2,872,680 of NZ_CP045144.1, read as the reverse complement.
AGGATGCGGACGCCTTCCTGGCGCCCTTCGCCGGCCTCGCCCGCGAGCTGGTCGCGGTGCCGGTGCCCGGCGAGCACAAGGGCGCGGCGCCGGAAGGACTGGCGGCGATCGCCCGCGCGCACGGGCTCGACGCCTCGACGGCTTTGAGCGTGCCCGCCGCGCTGGACGGGCTCTCGGCCTTCCCGGTCGACCCGCCGCCGCGCGTGCTGATCGCAGGATCGCTCTACCTTGCCGGCGCGGTGCTGGCGGAAAACGGCAGCCTGCCGGACTAGGCGCGGATCAGGCGTCATCCCGGCCGCAGCGAAGCGGAGAGCCGGGATCGGGTGATGTCGGGCGAAAGCGGGAGACGATCCCGGACACGGCCTGACGGCCGTTCCGGGATGACGTCGAACGGGAGGCCCCCCGAGGATGAGGGCGGCGCGCGGTCAGCGCGGCGCCAGCACCATGATCATCTGGCGGCCTTCGAGCGAGGGCTCGGCCTCGACCTTGGCAATGGTCGCCAGCTCTTCCTTGACCTTGTTCAGCAGCTTGTAGCCCAGCTCCTGATGCGCCATCTCGCGACCGCGGAAGCGCAGGGTGATCTTCACCTTGTCGCCTTCCTCGAAGAAGCGGTGGATGGACTTCATCTTCACCTCGTAATCGTGGGTGTCGATGCCGGGGCGCAGCTTGATTTCCTTGATCTCGACGACGTGCTGCTTCTTGCGCGCCTCGTTGGCCTTCTTCTGGTTCTGGTACTTGAACCGGCCATAGTCGAGAATCTTGCAGACCGGCGGCGCCGAATTCGGGGCGATCTCGACGAGATCGAGACCGGCCTCCTGCGCCATCGCGATCGCGTCGCGCGTAAGCACGACACCGAGGTTCTGCCCCTCCTGATCGATGAGCTGAACTTCACGGATGCGGATGTCTTCGTTGACGCGCGGGCCTTCCTTTTCCGGCGCGACGGGTCTCATGGGGCGACGAATGGCGGTTTTCTCCTCTGCCATTTCAGAAATATGCGTTTCACCGCGCCTCGAAGGGTCGCCGGCCGGCTGTTTTCCGCGCGCGTAAAACGGTCGCAGAAGATCGTGACAAACCCGTCAGAAGTCAACGGCGCGCGTGGCCGACAGGTGCAATTCCCGAAAGGGTTGCCGCCATGCCCGCCGCGCGACCCGGCTTCGCGCTGTTCGCGCGCCGCCCGGGCCTGTAATTCTCAGATGGCGCGGCCGGCCCGAATCGCAAGTCGTCCGGCCTCCACGACAGGACGCAGACGCATGACCGACACGCCCGATTTCCTCCGCGACGGCGCCGGCGCGCCCCGCTTCATCACCGTCGGCGACGATGGCCGCGCCATCGCCGTGCGGGTGACGCCGGGCGCGGCGACGCCCGAGGCGCCCGGCGTGCTCTGGTGCGGCGGCTTCCTGTCCGACATGCGCGGCACCAAGGCCGAGGAACTCGCCGCCTGGGGCGCGCGCAGCGGCCGGCAGGTGGTGCGCTTCGACTATTCCGGCCATGGCGAATCGGCCGGCGACTTCGAGCGCGGCACCATCTCGCGCTGGGCGGAGGAGGCGCTCGCCGTGTTCGACCGCGAGACCACGGGGCCGCAGATCGTGGTCGGCTCCTCCATGGGTGGCTGGATCGCCCTGCTTCTGGCCCGGGCGCTGGCGGCGCGGGGCGAGAGCGCGCGCCTCGTCGCGCTGGTGCTGATCGCGCCGGCGCCGGACTTCACCGAGGAACTGATGTGGAAGGCGATGCCCGAGGAGGTGCGCGCCGCCATCCTGCAGGACGGGCGCTGGGTGCGCCCCTCGCAATATGGCCCCGGCCAGCCGATCACCCGCGGGCTGATCGAGGACGGGCGCCGCAACCTCGTGCTCGGGGCGCCCTTCGCGGTGGGCTGCCCGGTGCGCATCCTGCAGGGTGTCGCCGACCCCGATGTGCCGTGGCAGCACGCGCTGCGCCTCGTCACCTGCCTCGCCGAAGACGATGTGGTGCTGACTCTGATCAAGGATGGCGACCACCGCCTGTCCCGCCCCGAGGACATAGAGCGCATCCTCGCGGCGGTGGAGGAAGTGGGGTGAGGGGGCGGCCCCCTTTCCCGTCATCCCGGCCGAAGGCGAAGCCGCAGAGCCGGGATCGCTCGCCATTCTGCCTGCGATCCCGGATCGACCTCCGGCCGTCCGGGATGACGGCCATCAGCCCGGCGCGCGCAAAAAGATCGCCTCGCTGGCATCGTAGCGGCGGCGCTCCAGTTCCTCGAAGCCGTCCGGCGCGGCGAAGGCTGCTTCCGTGGCCTCCTCGACGATGACGAGGGCCCCCGGCGCCAGCCAGTTGCCGGCGCGCGCGCTTTCCAGCGCCTTGCCGGCGAGGCCCCGGCCGTAGGGGGGATCGCAGAAGACGAGATCGAAGGAATCGCTGGCCAGCGCGGTGCCGAGCTTGGTGGCGTCGCGGCGGAAGATGCGGGTGATGCCGCCGACGCCGAGCGTCTCGACATTGGCGCGGATCAGCGCGCGCGGCTCCGGCGCCTCGTCCACGAAGACAGCGAAGCGCGCCCCGCGCGAGAGCGCCTCCAGCCCCAGCGCGCCGGTGCCGGCGAACAGGTCGAGCACCCGCGCGCCGTCGGCCGCGTCCTCATAGGCATGGGCGAGCACGTTGAACAGCGCCTCGCGCAGCCGGTCGGAGGTCGGCCGCGTCGCGCTGGAGGTCGGACCGTGCAGCGTCCGGCCCCGGAAACGGCCACCGACGATGCGCATCGGCGCGCCGCTCAGCCGCGCGGGGCGCGGGGCGGACGCCCGCCCGGCTTGCCGCCGCCAGAACTGCCACCGCCGGGCTTGCCGCCACCGGGCTTGCCGCCGGTCGGACGACCTCCCGGCTTGCCGCCACCCGGGCGACCGCCGGGCTTGCCACCGGCCGGGCGCCCGCCCGGCTTGTCGGCGAAATTCTTGGCGCCGAAGCTTCTGCCCGCGCCACCCTTGCCCGCACCGCCCTTGCCAAAGGTCCGGCCGCCGGCGGGCCTGTCGCTGGAAGACCTGTCCCCGGAAGGCCTGTCACCGGAGGGCCTGTCCCCGAAGGAACGCCCGCCCGACGGCTTGTCCCGGAACGGCCGGTCGCCGCGCGGGGCGCGGTCGTCGCGGGGCGGACGGTTATCGCGCGGCGAGCGATCGTCACGGGAGCGGAACGGACGCTCACCCTCGGGGCGCGGCGCCCGCTCACGGAAGGGACGGTTCTCGCGCGCGGGACGCTCACCCTCGGGATGCGGCGCCCGCTCGCGGAACGGGCGCTCGCTCCCCGAACGGGCCGGCCGCTCGCCGCGCTCGGGACTGGAGCGGAAAGGCCGCTCGCCGGTAGTGCGTTCGCCCGACCCGCGCCCGCCCTCGGATTCCTCGAAGCGGCGGGGAGAGCGGTGGCGCGACTGCTCGGATTTCACCCGGCCGGAATAGGGCCGGTCGGTCGCCTCGCCGCGATAGGGACGGGCGCCCTCGGGGCGCTCGCGGCGGGGGGGACGCTCGCCCTCGGGACGCGGGGCACGCTCGCGGAACGGACGGTCGGGACGCTCGCCACGCTCGGGGCCGGAGCGGAAAGGCCGTTCCCCGCGCTCCTCGCGCGGACGCTCCTGCCGGGCGGGCCGCTCGGTGCGGGCGCGGAACGGGCGCTCGCCCGCCTCGCCGTCGCGCTCGGGGCGTACCGCATCGGGGCGCGCCGTATCGGGACGGGGACGCGAGGGACGCGGGCCGGCGGCCTTGCGGTCGCGGCTGGTCGCCGCGCGCCCACGGGCCGGGCGCTCCTCGCGGAACGTGTCCGCGGGTACGGCGCCCTCCTCGCCGGCGGCGAAGGGGCGTTCGGGACGCTCAGACCGCTCGGGGCGCTTGCGGAAGGTGCGTTCGCCCCCGCGTACGCCGCCGCGCGTTTCCTCACGGGCATTCTCGGGCCGGGCGCGCGGCGCCTCGGGCGCGGGTTCCGGCTCGGTCGAGCGCACGCGCTGCACCAGCACCTTGCGGCCCTTGCGGTCCGCCACGAGGCCGGCGGAAACGCTGCGGCCCTCGCCCGGCTCGGTGTCGATGGGACGGCGGCGGTGGCGGTCCTCGGAGCCCTCGGCCTTGGCGTAGCGCGCCTTGGACGGCTTGTGGGGCGCCTCGTCCTCGCCATGGTTGAACAGCGGGCCCTCGAAATCCGCGCCGGCGGCGGCGGCCAGCGTCTCGCCGAGCTGGTCGGCCAGCACGCGGGTCTTCACTTCCTCAACCTCGCCCTGCGGCAGCTCGCCGAGCTGGAACGGGCCGTAGGAGAGGCGGATCAGCCGGTTGACGTCGAGGCCGAGGCTGCCCAGCACGTTGCGCACTTCGCGGTTCTTGCCCTCGCGCAGCGCCAGCGTCAGCCAGGAATTGGCGCCCTGCACGCGGTCGAGCTTGGCCTCGATCGGGCCGTAATGAACGCCGTCGACAGTGATGCCGCGGATCAGCGCGTCGAGCTTGTCCTGGGTGATCTCGCCCTTGGCGCGCACCCGGTAGCGCCGCAGCCAGCCGGTCTCCGGCAGCTCCAGCACGCGCGAGAGGCCGCCATCATTGGTGAGCAGGATCAGCCCCTCGGTGGTGAGGTCGAGCCGGCCGACCGAAACGAGGCGCGGCAGGCCGGGGGGCAGGATCTCGAACAGGGTCGGACGCCCCTCGGGATCGTAGTTGGTCGTCACCACGCCCTTGGGCTTGTGGTACATGAATAGGCGGGTACGCTCCCGGTCCGGCAGCGGCACGCCGTCCACGGTGATCGCGTCCTCGGCGGTCACGGTGCGGGCGGGGCTGGCGAGAATCTCGCCGTTCACCGCGACCCGCCCGGCGAGAATCCACTCCTCGATCTCGCGGCGCGAGCCGAGGCCGGCGCGGGCGACGACCTTGGCGACGCGCTCGGCCTCGCGCGGCTCGGCCGGCTCCAAAGAGCGGGGCGCGCGCGGCACGCGGTTGAGATCCTTGCGGGGCGGCGTGTTTTTGGGCATGGGGATTGATCCGGTCTCCGGGCGGCGGGTGCTACCATGTCCTGCGAGGGGAAGCGAGCTTTTGGCGAGTAGAGGGCCGTGACGAAGAACAGATCGGACCAGGCGGGCGGTTCCGGCACCGGCCAGGCGCGCACCGATTTCATGCTGCTGGCGCTGGCCGAGGCGGCCAAGGCCGGCGCGCGCGGCGAGGTTCCGGTGGGCGCCGTGCTGGTGCGCAACGGTATCGCACTCGCCGCCGAGGGCAACCGCATGCGCGAGCTGGCCGACCCCACCGCCCATGCGGAGATGGTGGTGATCCGCGCCGCCGCCTCGGTGCTCGGCAATGACCGGCTGGCCGAATGCGACCTCTACGTCACGCTGGAGCCCTGCACCATGTGCGCCGGCGCCATTTCCTTCGCCCGGCTGCGGCGGGTCTATTACGGCGCCCCCGACCCCAAGGGCGGGGCGGTGGAAAGCGGCGTGCGCTTCTTCGCGCAGCCCACCTGCCACCATCGGCCGGACACCTATGGCGGCCTCGGCGAACGCGAATCCGCCGAATTGCTGCGGGAATTCTTCTCCGGGCGCCGCTGGCCGGGCAAGCTTTAGACCCCGACCATCGCGCCCGCCGTCAGGAGGACGCGATCAGCCCAGCACGAGTTCCAGCCGGCGCTTCACTTCGTCCTTCGCCGGCTCGGCGGCCTTGAGGATGGCGGCGGCGCGGAAGAAGTCGAGCACCCGGAAATCGTGCACGTTGGGGCGGATCAGCATGTCCGGCGCGCCCGCCTTCAGCTTCTCGCCGACAATGGCGCTCGCCATGATCTGCAAGGTGGCGAACATGGCGTCGAACGGCGCCGGCACGCCGCGCGTCTCCCCGCCATGGCCGCCGGTGATGTCGACCGCCAGCACAATGTCGGCCCGGCCGCGCAGCAGGTCGAAGGGCAGCGGATTGACCGCGCCGCCGTCGACCAGCGTGTGGCCGTCATGCTGCACCGGGCGGATGAGGCCGGGAATGGCGAGCGAGGCCGCCACCGCCGGGCGGATCGGCCCGGCGCCGAAGGTGCGCTCGCAGCGCTCCCAGTAATCGGTCGCCACCACCTGCAGCGGGATCGACAGTTCCTCGAAGGTCTGCGGCACCGTTTCGGGCAGGAAGCCCTCGATGAAGCGCTCGGCGTCGATCAGCACCGGATTGCCGAGCCCGGCGCCGAACAGGTCGGCGATGCGCCCGACGCGGGCGGCGAGCAGGCGGCGCATCACCTCGCCACGGTTGCGCAATGTATGCAGGGTGAGCTGGCGGATCTCGCGCGCCGGCATGCCGGCCGCATAGACGCTGGCGAACAGCGCGCCGATGGAGGCGCCGGCCAGCGCCGCCGGGCGCACGCCAAGCTCGTCCAGCGCCTCCAGAACGAGGATATGGGACAGCCCACGCGCCCCGCCCGAGCCGAGAGCGAGGGCCAGCGTGGGGCCGCCCTGGCGCGCGGGCACCGGCAGCGGCGCGTCGCCGGTGGGCACGGGCAGCCCGGCGCGACGGGGCGTGCGCGGCGGCGGCGCCTCGCGCCCGCGCATCTCCTGCGGCGCGTCCCGGTCCGGTTCGGTCTCGTGCGGAGGGCGGCGCCCGGAGGGCGCACGATGCCGCATGGCTGTGCTGGAATCGTCCATGGCGTCGCCCTTGCCACGGAAGCGCGGCATTTGTTTGAAGATGGGCTTGCGCCGGCTGTGGCGCCAGAGACGACCGCGCGAAAACCGGGCGAGGCGGCGCCTTAGTCGGTCAGCGCGCGCCAGGCGATGTCGTGGCGGCAGAAGCCTTCCGGCCAGTCGATGCGAGCCACCGCGTCATAGGCCCGCTCGCGCGCCTCGGCGACATTGGCGCCGACGGCGGCGACATTGAGCACGCGCCCGCCATTGGCGAGGATATCTTCGCCCGACCGCATGGTGCCGGCGTGGAACACCTTCGCGCCCGGTATGGTCCCGGCCGCCGCGAGGCCGCCGATGCGCGAGCCCTTCGGGTAGTCGCCGGGATAGCCGCGCGTTGCCATGACGACGGCGATGGCCGTGTCGGCCTTCAGCGGAACCGGCTGGTCCTCCAGCCGGCCGGTGGCGACGGCATGCAGGAGGGGCAGCAGGTCGCCCTCCAGCCGCATCAGCAGCACCTGACACTCGGGATCCCCGAAGCGGACATTGTATTCGATCAGCTTGGGCCCCTCGCGGGTGATCATCAGCCCGGCGAACAGCACGCCATGATAGGCGCTGGCGGCATCGGCGAGCGCGCGCACCGTCGGCTTGATGATCTCGTGCAGCGTGCGCCGCTCCAGCTCGGGGGTGAACACCGGGGCGGGCGAGTAGGCGCCCATGCCGCCGGTGTTCGGCCCTTCGTCGCCGTCGAAGGCGCGCTTGTGGTCCTGCGCCGAGCCGAAGGGCAGCACGGTCTCGCCGTCCACGAGGCAGAAGAACGAAACCTCCTCGCCCTCGAGGAATTCCTCGATCAGCATCTCGGTGCCCGGCCCGCCCATGGCGAACACCTCGTCGACCCCGGCGAGCGCCTCCTCCAGCGTGAGGGCGACGATCACCCCCTTGCCGGCCATCAGCCCGTCCGCCTTCAGCACGATGGGGGCGCCGTGGCGCTGGACGAAGGCGCGCGCCTCCTCCGGCTCGGTGAAGCGGCCGAAGGCGGCGGTCGGGATCGCGTGCGCCTTGCACAGTTCCTTGGTGAACAGCTTGGAGCCTTCGAGCTGCGCCGCCACCCGGCGCGGGCCGAAGACCGGGATGCCCTCGTTGATCAGGCGGTCGGCGAGGCCGTCGACGAGGGGCGCCTCGGGGCCGACCACCACCAGGTCGATGCTCTCGGCGAGGCAAAGCGTGACGATGGCGTCATGGTCGGTGAGCGGGATGGTCTCGATACAGGTCGCATGCTCGGCAATGCCCGGATTGCCGGGAACGGCGAGGAACTTCCCCATCAGCGGGCTCTGCGCCAGCTTCCAGGCGAGCGCATGCTCGCGGCCACCCGAGCCGAGCAGAAGAACGTTCATGCGCGATGCCCCTTGCTACGCCAGCGTGTCGTTTTCGCCTAAACGTTCGGGCGACGGGGGGCAAGGGTTATGGACGTGCCTCGCGCCGGTCATCCCGGCCGCAGGCGCAGCCGGAGAGCCGGGATCGCATCCCGGAACTGGCGGACGATCCCGGATACGGCCTGTCGGCCGTTCCGGGATGACGGGACTGGCCGCCCCCTACTCGTAGGCCAGCGCCACCACCGGATCGAGCCCGGCCGCCTTGCGCGCCGGCAGGTAGCCGAAGACGAGGCCGGTGAGGAAGGCGCAGCCGAAGGCGAGCAGCGGCGGCATCAGCGACAGCACGATGGTCGCCCCCATCCATTCCAGCCCCAGCGCGGCGGCAAGGCCGAGCCCGACGCCGACCGCCCCGCCGACCGAGCACACCACCAGCGCCTCGGTGTTGAACTGGAGCATGATGTTGCTCATGCGCGCGCCGGTGGCCATACGGATGCCAATCTCGCGGGTACGCTCGGTGACGCTCACCAGCATGATGTTCATCACCCCGATGCCGGCCACCAGCAGCGAGATAGCGGCGACGCAGCCGAGCACGAGGGTCAGCGTGTTCTGCGTCGCCACCGCCGTCTCGAGGAACTGCGCGGTGTTGCGGACCTGGAAGTCCTCGCTCTGGTGGCGCTCGGCGAGGATGCGGGTGATGGCGGCCTCGACGGCGGGAATGTCGGCGGCATCGTCGACCTTCACCGTCACGGAGTTCAGGAACTGCCGGCCGAACACCCGCACGAAGCCGGTGGAGAGCGGCACCAGCGCCACGTCGTCCTGGTCCTGCCCGAAGGCGTTGGCCCCGCGCGGGGAGAGCACGCCGATCACCTCATAGGGCACGTTCTTGACCAGCACGTAGCGGCCGACCGGGTCGTCCTCGCCGAACAGGTTGCGCCGCACCGTCTCGCCGAGCACGACAACGGGCGCATAGGCCTTCACGTCGGCGGCGTTGAACATGACGCCCTGCGCCATCGGCCAGTCGCGGGCCAGGAGATAGTCGGGCGTGGTGCCGCTGACCGAGGTGAAGTAGTCGGACGAGCCGTAGCGGATCGTGTAGCGGCCGGAGCGTTCCGGGGCGATGGCGCCGATGCCGGGAATGACGGCGAGCGCATTCGCGTCCTCGGGCAGCAGCGTGGCGTTGTCGCCGGAGGAGCGTATGCCCGGCGCGCCGGGCCGCACGATCAGCAGATTGGTGCCGATCTGCGAGATGCGCTCCAGCACGCTCTGCTTGCCGCCATCGCCCACCGCCAGCATGGTGATGACCGAGGCGACGCCGATGACGATGCCGAGCAGGGTCAGCGCGGTGCGGAAGATGTTGGCGACCATCGAGGCGAGTGCCATGCGCACCGCCTCGGCGAGGTCCGGCACGAAACGCGCCAGCCCGCCGCGACGGGTGGCGCCGGTGGCCGGCAGCGGCGCGCGCGCCGGCTCGGGCGCCTGCCGCTCGTCGGCGACGATGCGCCCGTCCTGGAAGCGCACGACGCGCCGCGCATGCGCGGCGACATCGGGGTCGTGGGTGATGAGGATGATTGTGTGGCCCTCGGCGTTCAGCTCTCCGAGCAGTGCGAGCACGTCCTCGCCGGAACGGGTATCGAGCGCGCCGGTCGGCTCGTCGGCGAGGATCACCGGCGCCGCGTTCATCAGCGCGCGGGCGATGGAGACGCGCTGCTGCTGGCCGCCGGAAAGCTGGCTCGGGCGGTGCTCGCTGCGGTCGCCGAGACCGAGCCGGGCGAGCAGGGCGTGGGCGCGCTCCTCCCGCGCCTCGCGCGACGCGCCGGCATAGATGGCTGGGATGGCCACATTCTCCGCCGCGGTGAGCCCGGGCAGCAGGTTGTAGCGCTGGAACACGAAGCCGAAGGTCGAGCAGCGCAGCCCGGCGAGCGCGTCGGCGTCGAGATCCTCGACGTCCGAGCCGTTCACCCGGTACACGCCGGAGGACGGGCGGTCGAGGCAGCCGACAATGTTCATCAGCGTCGACTTGCCCGAACCCGACTGGCCCATGATGGCGATGAACTCGCCGGGCTGGATGGCGAGGTTCACCCGGTCGAGCGCGCGGACCACCGTGTCGCCATTGGGATAGATGCGGCTGACATCGACCAGTTCGACAATCGGGCGCATCCCGGCACCGGCAGGGGCCGGGGCGGGGCGTTCGGCGCGGGGCTCGACCTCGCTCATCGCCTGTCCTCAGCCGAGGCGCGGGGGCATGCGCGGCCCGGCCGGCCGGGCCGGCGCCGGCCCGGTGCCGAGAATCACGGTCTCGCCCGGCGACAGTCCCTCGACGATCTGCGTCTGGCTGCGGTTCGACAGGCCGGTCTTCACGCTGCGCTCCTGCGGCCCCTGCGTGGTCAGCACGCGCACGCTCTGGGTGCCGTCGCGGGCGGTGCGCACGGCGGCGCTCGGCACCAGCGGCACGCCCCTGGCCTCGCCGAGGCGGAAGAACACCTGCGCCGTCATGTCGGTCATCAGGGTCAGGTCCTCGTTCGGCACGTCGACAAGCACGTTGTAGAGCACCACATCGTTGACGATGGTCGGCGTCGGCTCGATCTGCCGCACCGTGCCACGCCAGCGCCGGTCGGGCAGGCCGAGGGTGGAGAAGGAGGCCGGCGTGCCGATCGTGACCTTCGGGATGTCGCCCTCGGCCACCTGCGCGGTGACGGTCATGGTCTGCAAATCGGCGATGCGCAGCACGATGGGGGCGGACTGGTTGGCGTTGAGCGTCGAGCCCTCGCGGGCGGTGATCGATACCACCGTGCCGTCCATCGGCGCGTAGATCTTGGTGTAACCGAGATTGGCGAGGTCGCCGTCGAGCGTCGCCTGGGTCTGGGCGATCTGCGCCTTCAACGCGTCGATCTTGGCCTCGCTGATGCGCTCGGTCGCCTCGGCGGCGTCGGCGGCGTCCTTGCTGCCGGACTGGTTCTTCAGGAGCTGCTGGGCGCGCTCGTTGCGCAGCCGGTCGAGGGTGAGCTGGGCCTGCGCCTGCGCGAGCTGGGCGCGCAGATTGTCGAGACTGGCGCGGTCGCCGGCGACGCGGGTCTGATAGACGGTGGGGTCTATCTCGGCGAGCAGGTCGCCCTTATTCACCACATCGCCCACCTCGGGATGGATGACGCGCAGCTGGCCGGAAACCTGGGTGCCGACGTCGACATAGGTCTTGGGCTGCATCTTGGCGATGGCGTTCACCGTCGATGCGATGTCGCCAAGCTCGACCGTGGCGGTCTGGAAGCCGGGTGCCGCCGGCTCGGCGGTATGGGCGTAGCGGTAATAGCCGTAGAGCCCGGCAGCGGCGAGCGCGACGAGGAACACGCCCAGCGGCCAGCGCGCACGCCTGCGGCGGCGCAGTCCGCCTTCGCCGGTCCACTCGCTCTCCGCCCGCTGCAACATTGCCTCGCTCCCGTCGCCAGCCCCTTTCACGGGATAGGACGCCACCCGCGCCGGACAAAGTGAATTCGCGGTAATGATCGGAAATCTCTAGATAAACTGGATACGTTCCAGAAATGCCGGCCCGGCGCGCGAGCCCCCTGCGGCGTCAGGAATCGCCCGGCCGGTACTCGCCGGTGGACGGGTCGCGGCGCAGCGTGCCGCGGCGCGGGTCCGTCGCCGCGGCCTCGTCGCGCCGCCGGGCGGCAAGCTCAGCGTTGACCCGGCGCGATTCGCGCGCGAGCACCTTCACCAGGGCGGCGGCGGCGAGAGCGCCGAGGGCGACGATGAAGACGGGCGGCATGGTCAAGGTTCCAGCGGATGCGGCGGCAGCGGGCGCGTCAGAGCCCGAAGCGCGCCCATAATGCGCGTTCCTCTGCGGCGGAAATGAGAGCTTGCGCGGCGCCGGCGCCGGCCTCGCCGGCCGCTCCGGCGGCAAGGCCCATCACCCCCGGCGAGCGCCGGCCGAACAGGCCCGGCTTCGTTTCGATCAGCGGCGTGCGCAGCTTCTCGCCATAGCGGGCGCGCAGGAACGAGCGCATGTCGCCGATGGCGTCGACGAGGCCGAAGCCCTGTGCCTGCGGCGCCGTCCAGAACTCGCCGGAGAACAGGGTTTCCTCGTCGCCGGCCAGCACGTCGCCGCGCCGCTCTTTCACCAGCCCCACAAAGGCGCCGTGGATCTCCTGCTGGATCGCCTTGAGACGCTCGACATCCTCCGCCTTCTCCGGCTGGAACGGGTCGAGCATCACCTTGCGGGTGCCGGCGGTGTAGACGCGCCGCTCGACGCCGAGCTTCTCCAGCGCGGCGGTGAAGCCGAAGCCCGCGCTCACCACACCGATCGAGCCGACGATCGAGAAGGTATCGGCGACGATCTCGTCGGCGGCGCAGGCGAGCATGTAGCCGCCCGAGGCCGCCACGTCCTCGACGAAGGCGATGACGGGCAGTTCCTTCTCCTGCGCCAGCGCCCGGATGCGCCGGTAGACGAGATGGGACTGCGCCGGCGAGCCGCCCGGCGAGTTGATCACCAGCGCCACCGCCTTCGCGCCCTTTACGGCGAAGGCGCGCTCCAGCGCGCGGGCGGTGTTGGCGAAGGTGATGCCGGGGCGGAACGGGCTCGCCATGCCGATGGCGCCGGTGAGGCGGACGACCGGCACGACCGGGGTGTCGCCGCGCAGCGCGGCGGGCAGGACCGGATCGAGGCGGCGGCGGAATTCGGCGAAGAAGGATGCTGTGGCCATCGCAGGAAAATAGGGCGCGCCTCCCCCCGGCGCCAGATGGCTTGTGCGCGCACGGGTCCCGGGCGCTAGATCGCCTCGCCGTCGCGCAGCAGGCGCTCGGCCTCGGCGCTCGGGCGCCCGTCCTGCCCCGCCAGCACGAGGCCGGGCAGGAGAACCGGCGCTGTCCGCCTTCCCTTGACCGCGCCGACCAGCAGGCGATGGGCGGGCGCGCCGGGTGCGGGATACACCGGGCGAATCGTCACGGCACCGAAACGGCCCTTCAGCCCGGCCAGTATCGCCTCGATGGCCTCGGGGCGGTGGATCAGGGCGAGGCGCCCGCCCGGCGCCAGCAGCCGCTCGGCGGCGCGCAGCCACGTCTCCAGCCCCGCATCGGGAACGGAATGCGCCAGCGCCCGGCGCGCATGCGGCGAGACGCGGTGCCGGGCCGGATCGTTGAAGGGCGGGTTCATCATCACGAGGTCGGCCGTCCGCGCCGCCGGCTCGGGCGGGCCGGAGGGGCGGCCGAGCGTGGCGATGTCGGCCACCACCACCCGTGCCCGCGCCGCGAGGCCGGGCGTCTGGCGCGCCGCGTTGCGGGCCGCCAGCGCCGCCGTGGCGGGGTCGATCTCGACCAGCGTCACCATGGCCGCCGCCACCCGCGCGGCGAAGGCGAGCCCGGCCGCCCCCACCCCGGCGCCGAGATCGACGGCCTGGCGCGCCTCGCCCGGTGCGCTCGCCGCCAGCAGCATCGCGTCGTGCCCGGCGCGGTGGCCGCGCGCCGGCTGCAGGAGATTCAGCCGGCCGCCGAGAAAGGCATCGTCGGTCAGCGCCTCGCCGTCCGCGCCCTCGGCGGCAGGCGTTCCGGCGGCCTCGCCTGTTTTCACGGGCGCTCCCTCACTCGGCCACGAGAACCGGGCCGAAGCCGGCCGCGTCGAGCAGCCGGCGGGCGGGAGCGAGGTCGTCCTCCTCCACCAGCAGGCGGCGCGGCAGCAGGCCGATGGAGCCCTCCAGCACGCTCATGTGCTGGTCGAGCACGAAATGGCCGATGCCAGCGCTGTCGAGCAGCGCCTCGACGGCCGAGATCAGCACGACGTCATTGGTGCGGAGGAGTTCGCGCATGCCCGTATTGACGCCGCAAGCGGGCCTCAAGGCAAGAGGACCTCAAGGCAAGAATGGGCCGCGCGGCGTCCCGGACGTCACAGATGCATCTCGGCGCGCACGGCGGGCTCGAAGTCCTTGTCGAGGCCGAGCCGGGCGAGTTCGCGGTACTGGATGTCCAGCTTGCGCTTGAGCGTGGGAAAGCCGAGCTCCAGCACGAATTCAGGGTGCATCATCGGGAAGGAGGCGAAGATCCGCTTGCGACGGATGCGGCCGGCGAGGCCGTCGCGGATCAGGAAGGGCGAGCATCCCCACTCCAGCATGGGCTGCATATAGGCGGCATCCTTGGCGTTCAGCCGGCACTGATAGGCGATGATGCGGGTCAGCTTGTCCGCGTCCGTGATGGCGAAGAGGCGGTCGATCGCTTCCTGCCAGTGCACGAGGGCGCCGATGGTGAAGCCGCGCCGGACGAAATGGCGCGACAGGCCCCGCTCGTAGCGCCGCACCGCCAGATGCTTGTTGTCGATCAGCGGCAGGTCGCGCCAGTATTTCTCGAAGGCGTCGCTGGCGACGAGGCGCTGCGAGAAGCGCAGGAAATAGGACTGCACATAGTCGCGCCGCATCCCGAGGAAGGTCGTGACGTTGAGGTGGAAGCCGAAAATGTCTTCCTTCGCCTGCCGGCAACGCTCCAGCGCGTCGCAGTCGCGGCGCAGCGGAAACCACAGGCTGTCATTCATCACATAGAGCGCCCGGGGCCGGATGCCACGGTCGAGAAGGGTGAGGATGCCCTCGCGATATCCCCCCGCATCGTAGCCGATATTGGGCCGCTCGATGACCAGGAAGCACCGCTGGCGCAGGGTCTCGCGGTCCTCCTCGCGCAAGGGCGCGTTGGAGACGACCACGCAGGCGATCCCGTTGCGGGCGAAATGGGCGAGGGCGGACAGGGTGGAACCGAGCAGCCCGGCGGAGGGGAAGATGACGAGGATCATCACCTCGTCGGCGACGGCCTGCGCGCCCTGCGTCACCTTCACGCGCTGCTGGCGCACGCGGTCGTAGTCGCGGCGCCTCGATCCCCCCATCAGCAGCCACGGCGCGCTGCGCAGCTTGCACTTCCAGCGCGCCAGCTCCTTCCCGATCTTCCTGAGCCACATCATGCCGCCGCGTCGCCCGCCTCCCGGGGTTTCGGCCGGCCACACCGCCCGATACCTCCCGCATCTGCTAGGTTTCACCTTCCCGATGCCATGTGCAAGGATTTGCCGAACCGCCGCGGCCCGGCGGCGCGATGCGGCCGCAGGCGGCGGATGAACTTTCGCCGGCGGTCCGGGTAAGCTATGAGAACCCTTCGGGTGGACGACGCGCCCCGGCGCGCGCCGTCCCGCCATAGCCGAGGGAAATGGCCCTGTGTCCGTCGCATACTCCTTCAATCCGGCCGCGGAAGTTGCGGCCGAGCCTTCCATCGAAGGCATCGTCAATCTGGTCCGCGCGGACATGGATCGCGTCAACGCGCTGATCCTGTCGCGCACGGGCTCGGACGTGACGATGATTCCGGAGGTTGCCCAGCACCTGATCTCGTCCGGCGGCAAGCGGCTGCGGCCGATGCTCACGGTCGCTACCGGCGTGCTCTCGGGCTACGAGGGCGGGGGCACGGTGAAGCTCGCCGCCTCGGTCGAGTTCATGCACACGGCGACGCTGCTGCACGACGATGTGGTGGACGACAGCGAGATGCGCCGGGGCAAGCTCGCCGCGCGCATGCTGTGGGGCAACGAGGCGAGCGTGCTGGTCGGCGACTTCCTGCTCGGCCAGGCGTTCCGCATGATGATCGAGGTCGGCAACATGCGCGCGCTCGACATTCTGTCGACCGCCGCCGTGGTAATCGCCGAGGGCGAGGTCGCCCAGCTCGCCGCCGCCAAGAACATCGCCACCGACGAGGACGCCTATCTCGCCGTCATCCGGGGCAAGACGGCCGAGCTGTTCGCCGCCGCCTGCGAGGTCGGCCCGGTGCTGGCCGGCCGCCCGGAGGCCGAGCAGACCGCCTGCCGCGACTACGGCATGAATCTCGGCATCGCCTTCCAGCTCGTCGACGACGTGCTCGACTATGGCGGCTCGAAGGCCGCCCTCGGCAAGAATGTCGGCGACGATTTCCGCGAGGGCAAGATCACCCTTCCCATCGTGCTGGCGGTGCGCTCCGCCGACGAGGAGGAGCGCGGCTTCTGGTGCCGCTGCCTGGAGACCGGGGAGATCGCCGACGGCGACCTCGAGCGGGCGCTCGCCCTGCTCACCCGCCACGGGGCGCTGGCCGGCACCATCGAGCGCGCCCGCGCCTATGGCGCCGCCGCCAAGCAGGCGCTGGACATCTTCCCCGACAGCGAGGCCAAGGCCGCGCTGCTCGACGTGGTGGATTTCTGCATCGCCCGCATCCGCTGAAGCCTCAGCCGCGCGGTCCGAACACCACGACCGCCGCGCCGACGAGGCACAGCGCCCCGCCCGCGAGGTCCCAGCGGTCGGGCCGGAACCCCTCCACCGCCCACAGCCAGACCAGCGAGGCGGCGACATAGACGCCGCCATAGGCCGCGAAGGCCCGCCCCGCCGCGCTGGCATCGACCTGCGTCAGCGCCGCGCCGAATGCGATCAGGCTCAGCGCCCCCGGCGCCAGCCACAGCGCGCTCGCCCCGTTGCGCACCGCCGCCCAGAAGGCGAAGCAGCCGGCGATCTCGAGAAATGCCGCGAGGGCGAAGAACAGGGCAGTGCGCATCACGTCTCCGTGGAACCGGGGCCGCCCAGCACGGTCGACTTCACCCACCATGCAGGATGAGCGCCAGCGACGCTCCGCGCCGCCGCGGCGGCCGCGCGGCAGTCCGCGTAGAGCGCGAACATGGTCGCGCCCGAGCCCGACATGCGCACCAGCAACACCCCCGGCGTCGTCGCCAGCGCGGCCTCCACCGTGTCGAGCGCGGGAACCAGCCGGCGGGCCGGCGCCTCGAGGTCGTTCGGCTCGGCGCGCAGCCACTCCAGCAGCATGGCCCGCGAGGCCCCGGAGGGCGAGGGCGACGCCTCGGCGCGCCGGGTGGCGGGCGCGAGCGCCAGCGCCCGGAAGACGTCGGCGGTCGCCACCGGCAGGCGCGGATTGACCAGCACGGCGCCGAAACGGGGCAACGCCACCGGCGCCAGTGCCTCGCCGCGCCCTTCCATCAGGCAGGAGCGCCCGAACAGGCAGGCGGGCACATCCGAGCCGGTGGCCAGCGCCGCCTCGAACAGCCGGGGATCGCCCGCGGCGAGCTCGTTGGCCCGCGCCAGCAGCCGGAGCGCCGCCGCCGCGTCGGCCGAGCCGCCGCCAATGCCGGAGGCGACCGGCAGCCGCTTGTCCAGCGTGAAGCGTCCGGCGAGGAGCCCGGGCACGCGTTCGGCAAGGTGGCGCGCGGCGCGCAGCACGAGATTGTCGGCGTCGGCCGCCAGCGTGGCGGCGCCCGGCCCGGCCAGCGCCAGCGAGAGCCCGGCACCCGGCGCGAGCGCCAGCCGGTCGCCGGTGCCGGCGAAGGCGACAAGGCTCGACAGATCGTGATAGCCGTCGGCGCGCCGGCCGAGCACCCGCAAGGTGAGGTTCACCTTTGCAGGGGCACGCTCGCGCAGCGCCCCGTCGGGCGCAGGATCGGTCGGCAGGCGGGACATGAGGCGCTTATGCGACGGCGCCGCGCCGCCGGCAAGGGACCGCCCCGGCCGCAGGCGGCGGCCGGCCGGGCGCCGGGTTGCCGCCGCTTGCGCGCAAAGGCGGTTTGGCTGTATAAGCCCCCCATTCAACGATCTCACAAACGACGATCCGGTCGGTTGAGAGTGGGTTCCGCCTCCGGAGCCCGCTCTTTTTTCATTGCGGATCGGCACGCGATCCGACGAGGACGATGAGCGAACACGAAGCCCACGCCACCAACGCCAGCGGCACGCCGGAAGGCCGGCTCGACGAACCGCGTCTCGTGACCGAGTCCGGGCCGGCGGCGCGGGTCGCCGCCATTGTCGGCCCGGTTCTCGAGGGCCTCGGCTTCCGCCTCGTGCGGGCGAAGATCTCCGGCGGCAGCCCGCCGACCCTTCAGATCATGGCCGAACGCCCCGATGGCGGCTTCGGCATCGACGAATGCGAGACGGCGAGCCGTGCCATCTCGCCGGTGCTCGACGTCGAGGACCCGATCACCGGCGCCTATAATCTGGAAATGTCCTCGCCCGGCATCGACCGGCCGCTGGTGCGCGTTTCCGATTTCGAGCGCTGGGCCGGCCACGACCTCAAGGTCGAGATGGCCGTGCCGGTGGACGGGCGCAAGCGCTTCCGCGGCATTCTCGTTGGCACGCGGGGCGGGGAAGGCGAAAGCGCGGAGGCGCTGGTGCGCCTGCCCGACGCTCCCGCCGACACGCCCGACACCGTGGCCCTGCCCATCGCCGATATCGGCGAGGCCCGCCTCGTGATGACCGACGCGCTGATCCGCGACGCGCTGCGCCGCGACAAGGCGCTGCGCGAGAGCGCGGGGCTCGAAGAGGACGAGGTGGACGGCGCCGATCTCAGCGACGTGCCGCTCGACGACGAGGATGGCGAGGAGGCGGACGAGAGCCTCGCCCAGCGCGTCGTCCCGCCGAAGAAGATGCCGGTGCGCGGCAAGCCGAAGGCCAAGGCCTCCCCCGGCCCGATGCTCAAGCCCAAGGGCGCCGCCAAGCCCGGCAAGAAATCCAACGCCAAACGCAAATCCATCGCGAAGGAGACGCCCTGATGGCCGTTGTCAGCGCAAACCGGCTCGAACTCCTGCAGATCGCCGACGCGGTCGCGCGCGAGAAGTCGATCGACCGGAGCATCGTCATCGCCGCCATGGAGGACGCGATCGCGAAAGCGGCGCGCTCGCGCTACGGCGCCGAGACCGACATTCACGCGGAGATCAACCCGCGCACCGGCGAACTGCGCCTCGCCCGCCATTTGCTGGTGGTCGACCAGATCGAGAACCCGGCGGTCGAGATCGAGCTCAGCGGCGCCCGCCGCCTGAACCCGGCCGCGCAGATCGGCGACTCCATCGCCGACACGCTGCCGCCCTTCGACTTCGGCCGCATTGCCGCGCAAAGCGCAAAACAGGTCATCGTGCAGAAGGTGCGCGAGGCCGAGCGCGACCGGCAGTACGAGGAATACAAGGACCGCATCGGCGAGATCGTCAACGGCTCGGTCAAGCGCGTCGAATACGGCAACGTCGTCGTCGACCTCGGCCGCAGCGAGGCCTCGCTGCGCCGCGACGAGCTGCTGCCGCGCGAAGTGTTCAAGACCAGCGACCGCATCCGCGCCTATGTCTACGATGTGCGCCGCGAACAGCGCGGCCCGCAGATCTTCCTCTCGCGCACCCATCCCCAGTTCATGGCGAAGCTGTTCGCGCAGGAAGTGCCGGAGATCTATGACGGCATCGTCGAGATCAAGGCGGTCGCCCGCGACCCCGGCTCGCGCGCCAAGATCGCCGTCACCTCGCGCGATTCCTCGGTGGATCCGGTCGGCGCCTGCGTCGGCATGCGCGGCTCGCGCGTGCAGGCCGTGGTCAACGAGCTGCAGGGCGAGAAGATCGACATCATCCCGTGGTCGCCGGATGTGGCCACCTTCATCGTCAACGCGCTCGCCCCGGCCGAAGTGGTCAAGGTCGTGCTCGACGAGGACCGCGAGCGTATTGAAGTCGTGGTCCCGGATGCCCAATTGAGCCTGGCGATCGGCCGTCGCGGCCAGAATGTGCGCCTCGCCTCCCAGCTTACCGGCTGGGACATCGACATCATGACCGAGGCCGAGGAAAGCGAGCGGCGCCAGAAGGAATTCGCCGAGCGCTCGAAGATCTTCGCCGAGGCGCTGGATCTCGACGAGATGATGGGCCAGCTCCTCGCCTCCGAAGGCTTCGCCACGGTCGAGGAAATCGCCTATGTGCCGCTGGGCGAGCTCGCCGGCATCGAGGGCCTCGACGAGGACACCGCCCAGGAGCTGCAGAACCGCGCGCTGGGTCATCTGGCGCAGGTCGAAGCCGATCTCGACGCCCGCCGCCGGGAACTCGGCGTCGAGGACGAGCTGCGGGAAGTGCCGGGCGTGACCTCGCTGATGCTGGTGGCGTTCGGCGAGAACGACATCAAGTCGGTCGAGGACCTCGCCGGCTGCGCCACCGACGATCTCGTCGGCTGGACCGAGCGCAAGGACGGCGAAGTCGTGCGCGTCGCCGGCGCGCTGGAGGGCTTCCAGCTCTCCCGCGAGGATGCCGAGGCCCTGATCATGCAGGCCCGCGTCAAGGCCGGCTGGATCACCGCCGAGGATCTCGCCGCTGGCGAGGCCGAGGACGTTGCCGAGGAACCCGAGGCCGGCGAGACGCAGGCCTGAGCGGACCGCGCGGACGATCGTGCGGACGGGTGAAGGGGAGGACGGGCCGGTGCAGGACGAGACGGCACTCAGCGCGACGGCTCAGGCCGGCGCCGGGGACGCCGGGGCGGACGATGCCGGCCTGACCGATGCGGGGCTCGCCGACGCGGCCCGCGCCCCGGCCCGGCAGTGCATCGCCAGCCGCACGGTGCGGCCGGTGGAGGAATTGCTGCGCTTCGTCGTGGCGCCCGACGGCACGGTGGTGCCGGACATCAACGCCCGGCTTCCCGGGCGCGGCGCGTGGGTGACCGCGCGGCGGTCGGCGCTGGCCGAGGCGATCCGCAGGAAGGCGTTCGCGCGCGCCTTCCGCGGCAAGGTCCGGATCGATCCGGCCCGCGCCGAGCCGGCGCTGGCCGATCTGGTCGGGCAGCTGCTGGAGAAGGACGTGATCGCCGCCCTCGCCCTCGCCAACAAGGCGGGTCAGGTGGTGGCCGGCAACGCCAAGGTGATCGAGGCGTTGCAGAGCGGAAAGGCCGCCGTGCTGGTGCATTCGGGCGAGGCCGCTCCCGACGGGACGGCCAAGCTCGACGCGCTGGCCCGGCGGATCGCCGAGGCGGCCGGTCGCGAGATCGCCCGCGTCGACGCCCTCGCCGGGGTGCAATTGGACTTGGCGCTCGGGCGGTCAAATGTGGTACATGCTGCGCTGCTCGCGCATCCGACGAGCGCGGGGTTCCTCGCGCGCATAAGAAGACTCGAAGGCTGGCGTGCCGAATAAGCAGGCTGGCGGACGGAAGTGACGCCTTCCCGCATGAGGCGGGGCGGCACAGGAACGGATATCGAATGAACGATACGAAGAACCCGGGCGAGAAGACGGTGGGCGTTGGCCAGGGATCCGGCCAGGGGGGCAAGACCCTCACGCTCAAGCGACCTGTCGAGCAGGGCGTCGTCCGCCAGAGCTTCAGCCATGGACGGTCCAAGTCCGTCGTGGTGGAGAAGGTTAAGCGCCGTGTGCTCGGCCCGGGCGACAAGCCCGAGGCCCCCTCGGCTGCGCCTGCCGCTCCGCAGGCATCCGCTCCCGCCGCTCCGCAGGCAGCGCGTCCGGCCCAGCCGCCGCAGCCGCAGGGCGGCCGTCCGCCGCTGCGCACCCAGCCGGCTCCGGGCGCCAATCTTTCCTCCCCGCGCCCCGCCCCCCAGGGCTCGCGCCCCGGCGGCGTGGTGCTGCGCACCCTCACCGAGGAGGAGGCCCGCGCCCGCACCGCCGCGCTGCAGGATGCCCGCCTGCGCGAGGCCGAGGAGCGCCGCAACGCCGAGGAAGAATCCCGCCGCCGCGCCGAGCGCGAAGCGCGCGAGAAGATCGAGCGCGACGCCGCCGAGGCCCGCAAGCGCGAGGAAGACGCGCGCCGCGCCTTCGACGAGGAAGCCCGCCGCAAGTCCGAGCAGGAGGCGCGCAAGCGCTTCGGCGAGGACGCCTCGGCCGCTCCGGCGGCCGGCGCCGCGCCTTCCCGCCCGGCCCAGCCCTCCACCTCCGCTCCGGCCGCCAATGCCGCCCCGGTCGCCGGCGCCCCGCGCGTCGCCACGCCGCGCGGCCCGCAGATGGATGCCGAGGAGGACGATCGCCGTCCCGTCCGTCGCGGTCCCGGCGGCGCCCCGGCGCGTCCGGCCGCACCGGCCAAGCCGACCCGCCCGGCGGCCGGCGCCGAGAAGAATCGCGGCCGCCTCACCGTCGTCACCGCCCAATCGGGCGACGACGAGCGCCAGCGTTCGGTTGCGGCGTTCCGCCGCCGCACCCAGCGCATGAGCGGCCATCGCCATGTCGAGACCAAGGAAAAGATCGCCCGCGAGGTCACGGTCCCGGAGACGATCTCCATCCAGGAGCTCGCCAACCGCATGGCCGAGCGCGCGGTGGACGTCATCCGCCTGCTGATGAAGCAGGGCCAGATGGTGAAGATCACCGACGTGATCGACGCCGACACCGCCCAGCTGATCGCCGAGGAACTCGGCCACACCGTGCGCCGCGTCGCCGAATCCGACGTCGAGGAAGGCCTGTTCGACACGGCCGACACCGCCGAGGAACTGGTGTCGCGCCCGCCGGTCGTCACCATCATGGGCCATGTCGACCACGGCAAGACCTCGCTGCTCGACGCCATCCGCAAGGCGAATGTCGTGTCCGGCGAGGCCGGCGGCATCACCCAGCACATCGGCGCCTATCAGGTCACCTCGCCGCTCGGCGGCAAGATCACCTTCATCGACACGCCCGGCCACGCCGCGTTCACCGCCATGCGCGCCCGTGGCGCCAAGGTGACGGACATCGTGGTGCTGGTGGTGGCGGCCGATGACGGCGTGATGCCCCAGACCATCGAGGCGATCAACCACGCCCGCGCGGCGAAGGTGCCGCTCATCGTGGCGATCAACAAGGTCGACAAGCCCGACGCCAAGCCGGAGCGCGTGCGCAGCGAACTGCTGCAGTACGAGGTCCAGGTGGAAAGCCTCGGCGGCGACACGCTCGAGGTCGAGGTCTCGGCCAAGGCGCAGACCAATCTCGACAAGCTGCTGGAGGCGATCACCCTTCAGGCGGAAGTGCTCGACCTCAAGGCGAACCCGAACCGCGTCGCGGAAGGCACCGTCATCGAGGCCAAGCTCGACCGTGGCCGCGGCCCGGTGGCGACCGTCCTCGTCCAGCGCGGCACGCTGCGTGTCGGCGACATCGTGGTCGCCGGCGCCGAGTTCGGCCGCGTGCGCGCCCTGATCGACGACAAGGGCGCCAATGTCGCCACCGCCGGCCCGTCCTTCCCGGTCGAGGTGCTCGGCTTCAACGGCACGCCGGAGGCGGGCGACCGCCTCGCGGTGGTCGAGAGCGAAGCCCGCGCCCGCGAGATCACCGACTATCGCCAGCGCCAGAAGCGCGAGAAGGCGGCGGCACGTTCCGCCACTGTCCGCGGCTCGCTGGAGCAGATGATGAGCCAGGCCAAGACGGCCGGCCGGAAGGAATTCCCGCTCATCATCAAGGGCGACGTGTCGGGTTCGGTCGAGGCGATCATCTCCTCGCTGGAGAAGCTCGGCACCGACGAGGTGCAGGCCCGGATCATCCACTCCGGCGCCGGCGGCGTGAACGAGAGCGACGTGACGCTGGCCGAGACGGCCGGCGCGGCGATCATCGCGTTCAACGTGCGCGCCAACAAGGAAGCCCGCGACGCGGCCGACCGTGCCGGCATCGAGATCCGCTACTACAACATCATCTACGACCTCGTGGATGACGTGAAGGCGGCGATGGGCGGCCTGCTCGCCCCGATCAACCGCGAGACCATGCTCGGCAATGCCGTCATCAAGGAGATCTTCGCGGTCTCCAAGGTGGGCAAGGTCGCCGGCTGCCTCGTCACCGACGGCACGGTGGAACGCGGCCAGCATGTCCGCCTGATCCGCGAAAACGTCGTGATCCACGAGGGCAAGCTCGCCACGCTCAACCGCTTCAAGGATGCGGTCAACGTGGTGCAGGCCGGCCAGGAATGCGGCATGTCCTTCGAGAACTACCAGGACATGCGCGCCGGCGACGTCATCGAGTGCTACCGCGTCGAGGTCGTGCAGCGCACGCTCTGACGCTCGCGACTCCGTCGCGGCGCCATCAGGGGCTCCCCGCACGCGGGGGGCCTCGCGTCCCGCCGGGACGCAACATCCACGGGAACGAGCGGTCCAAGCCCGCTCGCTCCGGTCGAGGCCGGCCCCGTCATCCCGTTTCGCGGGCGGGGGCCATGAAGGTTTGAACATCATGAAGAACAAAGCGGCCTCGGGCTCCGGCCCGAGCCAGCGCCAGCTTCGCGTGGGCGAACTGGTGCGCCATGCCCTCTCCGAGATCCTCTCGCGCGGGGACCTGCCCGATCCGGCCCTGACCCGGGTGATGATCACGGTCCCCGAGGTGCGCATGAGCCCGGACCTCAAGATCGCCACCTGCTTCGTCATGCCGCTCGGCGGCAAGGACCCGAAGGCGGCGATCGACGCGCTGGCGACCAACGCCAAGCCGCTGCGCGGGGAAATCGCCCGCCGGGTCGAGCTGAAATTCGTCCCCGATCTGCGGTTCCGCATCGACACCTCCTTCGAGGAAGGCGCCCGCATCGACGCGCTGCTGCGCTCGCCGCAGGTGCAGCGCGACCTCGACGGCGACGAACCCGATCAAGAGGACGAGATATGAACGCCCCGCTCGACCAGGAAACCCTGCACCCCGCCGACACCGTTCCCCAGGAAGCCGCCCGGGAAGCTGCCAAGGAGGCGCCCAAGAAGCGCCGCCCCAAGCGCGACGTCGATGGCTGGGTGCTGCTCGACAAGCCGGTCGGCATGACCTCGACCCAGGCGGTCGGCGCCGTGAAGTGGCTGTTCCAGGCCAAGAAGGCGGGCCATGCCGGCACGCTCGACCCGCTCGCCTCGGGCTGCCTGCCGATCGCGCTGGGCGAGGCCACCAAGACCGTTCCCTTCGTCATGGACGGGCGCAAGGTCTACCGCTTCACCGTGCGCTGGGGCGTCGAGACCGACACCGACGACAGCGAGGGCCAGCCGGTCGTCACCTCCGACAGCCGGCCGACGCGCGAGGCGATCCTCGACCTGCTGCCGGCCTTCCGCGGCGAGATCGAGCAGGTGCCGCCGTGCTTCTCGGCGCTGAAGATCAACGGCGAGCGCGCCTATGACCTCGCCCGCGACGGCATCGAGGTGGAACTCGCCGCCCGCACCGTGGTGATCCATTCGCTCGAACTGGTCGAGCAGCCGGACGCCGACCACGCCGTGTTCGAGGCCGAGTGCGGCAAGGGCACCTATGTGCGCTCGCTCGCCCGCGATTTCGGCCGGGCGCTGGGCGCGCGCGGCCATATCTCGGCGTTGCGCCGCACCCGCGTCGGCACCTTCCCCGAGGAGGAGCTGATTCCGCTGGCGAAGCTGCGCGAGGTTTCCGAAGCGATGGACGACGCTCCGCCCATGTACGCGCTGCGCCCGGTGGAGATCGGCCTCGACACGCTGCCCTCGCTGCGGGTCAGCCCGGCCGAGGCCTCGCGCCTCGCTCATGGCCAGCCGATCATCCTGCGCGGGCGCGACGCGCCGATCCTCGAAGGCCCGGTCGCTATCACCGCCGGCGGGCGGCTGGTGGCGCTCGGCGAGGCCGAGGCCGGCGAGATCCACCCCAAGCGCATCTTCCATTCGGGGAAGTGAGGCCGGGGCGGGCGCCAGCGCCCGCCCGCCATCATCCGGCCGTCTCGGCCTTCCCGCCGGGCGCCGCCGGGGTCAGGGACGCGACATCGAACTGAGCCTGCGGCCGCGCCGCCGCCCAGTTCAGCAGCGCGTCGAGCGCCGGGCACAGCGCCTGCCCCCAGTCCGTAAGCGCGTATTCCACTTTCGGCGGTACCTGCGGGTAAACGACCCGGCGCACGACGCCGTCCGCTTCCATCCGGCGAAGCTGCTGGGCCAGCATCTTCTGCGAAATGGCGGGAATGGCCCTCTCAAGATCCGAAAAGCGCAATACCCGCCCGCCGAACAGGTGAAACAGGATCACCAGCTTCCACCGGCCCTCCAGCAGCTTCAGGGCCTGCTCGACGCCGGAGGCGGCGCTCTCCCGCGTATGGGCGACCGGCTCACTCGCGGGTAATAGGCTTACTTTTTCGTGCGTACTTGCCATTTGGTATGTGTAGTTCCAACTCTGGCGCGAAGCAAACGCGCGGCCCTCGCCGCGCCGCGAACGGAGTCCCCCATGAGCATCGAGCTTCCTGCGGCGATCGCCGCCTATTTCGACGCCGACGGCAAGGACGGCGCCGCCATTGCCCGCTGCTTCACCCCGGACGGCGCGGTGAAGGACGAAGGGCAGTTTCATCGCGGCCACGATGCCATTGCCGGCTGGAAGGCAAAGGCGTCGTCCAGGTACAACTACACCAGCGAACCCGTCGCCGTACGACGCGACGGCAACCGGCTGATCGTGACAGCGCGTGTCACGGGCAACTTTCCCGGCAGCCCGGTCGATCTGCGCTACGCCTTCACGCTGGAGGGCGAGCGCATTGCCCTGCTGGAAATCGCGCCCTGAGGGCCCCGCGCCGAGGGGTGGCGGCCCCGCCCGCCGGGCGCTGATACACGCCCCTAGCCACTCTGGCGTTTTCGTGTATGTTGCGCCCGCGTTGCGGACTCTCGTCCGCGCGAACCCATTGTCGCATCGACCGTGCTGGACGACATCCCGGCTCGGCCCGCGTCAATGGCCCGAAGCGGCGCGCAAGCGCTTCTTCATCCCCTCCCTTATGGAAAAGGAGTTTCCGATGTCGATCACTGCCGAGCGCAAGCAGGCGCTCATCAAGGAATACGCCACCAAGCCGAACGACACCGGCTCGGCGGAAGTACAGGTTGCGATCCTCACCGAGCGCATCGCCAACCTGACCGGCCACTTCAAGGGCCACGCCAAGGATAACCATTCCCGCCGCGGCCTGCTCAAGATGGTGTCGGCCCGTCGTGGTCTTCTCGACTACCTCAAGAAGACCGAGGAAGCCCGCTACAAGTCGCTGATCCAGCGCCTGGGCATCCGCCGCTGATCTGAGATGCGAGGCTCGCGCCGTGCCGGTGCGGGCCTCGCGTGCTGAAAGACGGCGCGGGCGGATGACCCGTCGCGCTGAAGACGCAAGATGCGGCGGGCATGGGGCTCGCCGCGACCGATAGTGAAGCGGCGCGCCATGGCAGGATCGCCGGAGACTCGGGTCTCGTGAAGCCGCCTCGTTGAAGGCGCCACCGCCCGAACCTCTCGCCGTCTTGCCCATGGCCCCGCTTCGGAAAGCCAGAGACAGACATGTTCGACATCCACCGCGAGGAACTCGACTGGGGCGGGCGCACGCTCGTCCTCGAGACCGGCCGCATGGCGCGCCAGGCCGACGGCGCCGTTTTCGCCTCCTATGGCGACACCACCGTGCTCGCCACCGCCGTCTCCGCCAAGGCGCCCAAGCCCGGCCAGGACTTCTTCCCGCTGACCGTCAACTACCAGGAAAAGGCCTACGCGGCCGGCCGCATCCCCGGCGGCTACTTCAAGCGCGAGGGCCGTCCGTCCGAGAAGGAGACGCTGGTCTCCCGCCTCATCGACCGCCCGATCCGCCCCCTCTTCCCGGACGGCTACAAGAACGACACCCAGGTCGTCGTGACCGTGCTGTCGCACGATCTCGAGAACGATCCCGACATCGTGTCGCTGGTCGCCGCCTCGGCCGCGCTCACCCTGTCCGGCGTGCCGTTCCTCGGCCCGGTCGGTGCCGCCCGCGTCGGCTTCATCGACAATGAGTACGTGCTGAACCCGACCGTCGACGAGGTGAAGGAATCCGCCCTCGACCTCGTGGTCGCCGGCACCGCCGACGCCGTGCTGATGGTCGAGTCCGAAGCCAAGGAACTGGCCGAGGACGTGATGCTCGGCGCCGTGATGTTCGGCCACCGCCACTTCCAGCCGGTCATCGACGCGATCATCCGCCTCGCCGAGAAGGCAGCCAAGGAGCCGCGCGACTTCGCCGCGCCGGATCACTCCGCGCTCGAGACCGAGCTGCGCGCCCTGATCGAGGCCGATCTGCGCGCCGCCTACAAGATCGCCCGCAAGCAGGACCGCTACGAGGCGGTCGGCGCCGCCAAGTCCAAGGCGAAGGCGCACTACGCCGCGCTCGCCGCCGAGGGCAAGGCCGTGCCGGACACGCAGGTGCTCGGCGAGGTGCTCAAGGAGCTCGAGGCCAAGATCGTTCGCTGGACCATCCTGGACGACGGCGTGCGCATCGACGGCCGCGACACCCGCACCGTCCGCCCGATCCTGTCGCAGGTCGGCGTGCTGCCGCGCGCCCACGGCTCGGCGCTGTTCACCCGCGGCGAGACGCAGGCCCTCGTGGTCGCCACCCTCGGCACCGGCGAGGACGAGCAGTACATCGACAGCCTGGAAGGCACCTACAAGGAGCGCTTCCTGCTGCACTACAACTTCCCCCCCTTCTCGGTCGGCGAGACCGGCCGCATGGGCTCGCCCGGCCGCCGCGAAATCGGCCACGGCAAGCTCGCCTGGCGCGCCATGCACCCGGTTCTGCCGCCGGCGCACGAGTTCCCCTACACGCTGCGCGCCGTCTCGGAGATCCTGGAGTCGAACGGCTCCTCCTCCATGGCGACCGTCTGCGGCACCTCGCTGGCGCTGATGGATGCCGGCGTGCCGCTGCGCCGTCCGGTGGCGGGCATCGCCATGGGCCTCATCCTCGAGGGTGAGAAGTTCGCCGTGCTCTCCGACATCCTCGGCGACGAGGACCATCTCGGCGACATGGACTTCAAGGTGGCTGGCACCGACAAGGGCGTCACCGCCCTGCAGATGGACATCAAGATCGCCGGCATCACCGAGGAGATCATGAAGGTCGCGCTGGGCCAGGCCCAGGAAGGCCGCATGCACATCCTCGGCGAGATGAGCAAGGCGCTGACCGGCGCCCGCGCCGAGCTCGGCGAGCATGCCCCGCGCATCGAAGTGATCCAGATCCCGGTCGACAAGATCCGCGAAGTGATCGGCTCGGGCGGCAAGGTTATCCGCGAGATCGTCGAGAAG
Source organism: Ancylobacter sp. TS-1 (assembly GCF_009223885.1). Classification (NCBI taxonomy): domain Bacteria; kingdom Pseudomonadati; phylum Pseudomonadota; class Alphaproteobacteria; order Hyphomicrobiales; family Xanthobacteraceae; genus Ancylobacter; species Ancylobacter sp. TS-1. Next base: position 2,844,077 of record NZ_CP045144.1, on the reverse strand, counting down.
ACCGGCGCCAAGATCAACATCGAGGACGACGGCACCGTGAAGGTGGCCTCGGCGTCCGGCGAGTCGATCAAGGCGGCGCTGAACTGGATCAAGTCCATCGCCTCCGAGCCGGAGATCGGCCAGATCTACGAGGGCACGGTGGTCAAGGTCGTCGACTTCGGCGCCTTCGTGAACTTCTTCGGCGCCAAGGACGGCCTCGTGCACGTCTCGCAGCTCGCCAAGGAGCGCGTGGCCAAGCCCTCCGACGTCGTCAAGGAAGGCGACAAGGTGAAGGTCAAGCTGCTCGGCTTCGACGAGCGCGGCAAGACCCGCCTGTCCATGAAGGTCGTCGACCAGGCGACCGGCGAGGACCTCGAAGCCAAGGGCAAGGGCGACGACGCCGAGGCCGGCGCGGCCGAGTGATCGGCCGCCCTTATCCGCAAGTTCCCACGGGGCGCCTTCGGGCGCCCCGTTTCGTTTGGACAATGCACATGCCCGTGCGATCCTTCGCCTCGCCACGCGGCGCGGGGTTTCCGAATGGTTCGCATCAGCCTTGAGGATCGGCTCGCCATCAACGCGCTTGTCGATGCGCTCGTCGCGGACGGCGACAGGTTCGACACGGCCCAGGCCGTCGAACTGATCACGAAACTCCCCGTCAGCCCCCGCTCGTCGCCGTTCGGCTTCAGTGCAAGGGTGAGCGGAGAGGGAACGTCGCAGGGCTACGCGGCCGGCATAGGCAACACTTCCGTCACCAGCGACGAAACCAAGACCTTCACGGCAGGCTCCGACCGACGCTGGCGCATCGGCGGATATGCGATCGAACATAAGCCCGGTCTGATCGAAATCTCCCTCCTCTGGGAGGACACTCTCGAGGATCGAACCGGGAAAGCATGCCGACTGACCTATGATCCGGCGAGCCGGCAGCCGATCGCCATGCTCCTGGCGCGCGAACTTTCCGTGTCGATAGGTCCGCTGTTCGTGACATACGGGCGCGTCTTCGATGCGTGGAAAAGGCCGGCTTAGACAAGCAGGGGACTGTCAGGCAATCGACACCTTCTCCGCCATAGATTAGAAATATTCTAAGACATTTGGCGGGACCACATGAAACGCTTCACCGACCTCAGAGAGCCCGAAATCCTCGCGCTGGCCATCTCCAACGAGGAGGAGGATGCGCGCATCTACCTTCAGTTCGCCAGCCGCATCGGAGCCGACTACCCGGCAACGGCGGCGATGTTCGAGCGCATGGCGCAGGAGGAGCAGGGCCACCGCCACGCCCTGCACGAGATGTTCCGCAAGAAGTTCGGCGAGGCGCTGCCCTACATCACCCGGCAGGACGTGAAGGGCTTCCTCAAGCGCAACCCGATCTGGCTGCTGGAGACGCTGCGCATCGACGCGGTGCGCCGGCAGGCGGAAATGATGGAGTTCGAGGCGCAGCAATTCTACATCAAGGCCGCCGAGCGCGCCCGCGACTCCGACACCCGCCGGCTGCTGTCCGATCTCGCCGAGGCCGAGAGCGCGCACGGGACACTGGCACAGGAGCTTGGCGGCCAGCTTGAGGCAAGCGGCGCCCGCGAGACCGAGAAGGACGCCGCCCATCGCATCTTCGTGCTCCAGATCGTCCAGCCGGGCCTCGCCGGGCTGATCGACGGTTCGATCTCGACGCTGGCGCCGATCTTCGCCGCCGCCTTCGCGACGCAGGACAGCTGGGCCGCCTTCCTGGTCGGCCTCGCCGCCTCCATCGGTGCCGGCATCTCCATGGGGCTGACCGAGGGCCTGTCCGACGACGGCGCCATCACCGGACGCGGCAGCCCGTGGCCGCGCGGCATCGCCTGCGGCGTGATGACGACGCTGGGCGGGCTCGGCCACACCCTGCCCTATCTGATCCCGGACTTCTGGACCGCCACCGCGGTCGCCGGCGTCGTGGTCGCCATCGAGCTCGCCGCCATCGCTTATGTGCGCATGCGCTACATGGAGACGCCGTTCGGCTCGGCCATCGTGCAGGTGGTGCTCGGCGGCATCCTCGTGCTGCTCACCGGCATCTTCATCGGCAGTTCGTGACGCCTCAGCCGTAGGCGTAGACTCAGCCGTAGGCTTGGAGGCCGGCGCGGATCGCCGCGCGGTCCCAGCCCGCCCGCAGGGCGAAGGCGAGCAGGATGCGCGCCTTCACGCCGGTGAGCAGTCCCGCCGGCATCAGCCCGCGCCCGATCAGGTCGATCTCCGAGCCGGGGTAGCCGTAGGTCTTCTCGAAGACGGGGCCGGCCAGGGTGCGGCTGGCCAGCACGACCGGAATCCGCGCCGCGACCGCGCCGACGATCTCGGCGACCGCCCCCGGCACATGGCCGGCTCCCGCGCCCTCGATCACCAGCCCGGCATAGCCGAGGCCGGGAATAGCCTCGATCAGCCGCCCGTCGTCGCCCATGGCGATCTTCAGCAGCGCGACCGGCGGCAGATTGCCCGCCTCGTGCTCCGTCCGCGCGGCCAGCGCCGCCGGAAGCGGCGCGGGCGTCACGCGGGCGAGCAGCCGCGCCCGACCCTCCGCCACCATCCCGAGCGGGCCAGCGCTGTCGGAGACGAAGGCCGAGGTGAGCGCGGTGTGCGCCTTGCGCACGAAGCGCGCGGCGTGGATCTCGTCGTTCAGCACCACCAGCGTGCCGAGCCCGCGCGCCGCCTCCGAGGCGGCGACGGTTGCAGCGGCGAGGAGATTGGCAGGCCCGTCGGCGCCGGGCTGCTGCGGGCCGCGCATGGCGCCGACCACCACCACCGGGCGCTCGTCCCGCACCAGTAGGTCGAGGATGAAGGCGGTCTCCTCGATGGTATCGGTGCCCTGGATGACGACGGCGCCGTCGAAGCCGGCGTCGAAGCCGGCCCGGATCTCCTCCGCCACCCCGGCAATGTGCTCCAGCGTGAGCGAAGAGCTGCCGAGCCGCAGCGGCGAGCGCGCCTCGATCCGCGCCACCGCCTCCAGTCCCGGCACCGCCGCCACCAGCTCGGCGGCGCCCAGCGTCGGGGCGATGCCGCCGCCAGCCGCCGAGGTCATGGTGATGGTGCCGCCGAGGGAGAGGACGAGAAGGCGGGGGCGGGGCGCGGGTGTGGGGCATGGGGCGTTCCGGGAGGGGGGCGGATCGGAGGTGCGATCCTATAGCGGCCAACTATATGGCGGCCAGCCCATAGCCAGCCACGCGCCGGCATGTCGCCGCATCAGTCGCGGACGGGATGCGTCGCGCGGCTGTCCTCCGGGGCTTCGTCCCGCGCGTCCATCCCGTAGTCACGCAGGATGCTGGCCACCCGCAGCCGGTAATCGGCGAACACGCCGCCGCGTCCCTTGGCCTGTGCCGCGCGATGGGTGTCGAGGCCGCGCCAGGCGCGCACCGCCTCCTCGTCGCGCCAGATGGAAAGCGAGAGCAGCTTGCCCGGCTCGTTGAGGCTCTCGAAGCGCTCGACCGAGATGAAGCCGTCGCGTCCCTCGAGGTCGGCCTTCAGCGCGGCGGCAAGGTCCAGATAATGCTGGCGCTCGCCCTCGGCCGGCCACACCTCGAAGAGGACGGCGATCATCCGGCTTCTCCCATACCTCGTCTTCCGCCGCGCCTCATTCCGCCGCGACGGCGAAGGGCAGGCGCTCCAGCCCCGCCGGGCTCGGCCCGCCGGTCGCCCAGTCGAGCAGTTCGACCGTGTGCACCACCGGCAGGGCGGTGCCGCCGCCGATCTGCGTCATGCAGCCGATATTACCGGCGGCGACCACCTGCGGCAGCGTCCGCTCGATATTGGCGACCTTGCGCTCGCGCAGCCTCCCCGCGATCTCCGGCTGGAGGATGTTGTAGGTGCCGGCCGAGCCGCAGCACAGATGGCCTTCCGCCGGCTCCAGCACGGTGAAGCCGACGCCCGCCAGCAGGGTCTTGGGCGCGGTGCGCACGCGCTGGCCGTGCTGCAGCGAGCAGGCCGAATGATAGGCGACGCGGATGCCGGCCGGGATCACCGGCACGGGAAGCTCGCGCTCGGCGAGGAACTCGCTGACGTCCCGGGCCAGCGCCGACACCCTGGCCGCCCGCTCGGCATAGGCCGGGTCGGTGCGCAGCATGTGGCCGTAATCCTTGATGGTGGTGCCGCAGCCCGAGGTGGTGACGATGATGGCGTCCAGCCCCTCGCCCTCGATCTCGCGCCACCAGGCGTCGACATTGGCGCGGGCATTGGCGAGCGCGGGCTCCTCCTTGCCCATGTGATGGGTGAGCGAGCCGCAGCAGCCGCCGCCGACCGGGCGCACGATCTCCACCCCCATGCGGGTGAGCAGGCGAATCGCCGCCTCGTCGATCTCCGGGCGCAGCACCGGCTGGGCGCAGCCGTCGAGCAAGGCGACGCGGGCGCGGCGGGCGCCCTCGGGCGCGAAGCGGCGCACGCTCTCGCTGGCCGAGCGGGTGGCGGGGCGCGCGGGCGCCAGCCGCAGCATGGCGGCGATGGGCTTCATCCCGGGAATCGCCTCGAACAGCCCGGCGAAGGGCCGCGCCAGCATGGCGCCGCCAATGGCGAGGCGGAACAGCGCCCGGCTCGGCAGCACGCGGGCGAGCAGCGCCCGGGTCAGCCGGTCGGCCAGCGGGCGCTTATAGGTCTTCTCGACGTGATCGCGCGCGTGGTCGATCAGGTGCATGTAGTGCACGCCGGACGGACAGGTCGACATGCAGGACAGGCAGGACAGGCAGCGGTCGACATGCTTGGCGACCTCGACCGTGGCCGGGCGGTCGTTCTCCAGCATCTCCTTGATCAGGTAGATGCGCCCGCGCGGCGAATCCAGCTCGTCGCCCAGCAGCACATAGGTCGGGCAGGTGGCGGTGCAGAAGCCGCAATGGACGCACGCGCGGAGAACCTGTTCCGACCTTGCCGTCTGCGGGTCGGCGAGCTGCGCCAGGGAGAAATTGGTCTGCATCGCTCACACTCCCGCATACATGCGCCCGGGGCTCAGCACCCGCCCGGGATCGAAACCGCTCTTCATGCGCCGGATCAGCGCGCCGGTAATGGCGTCGAGCGGCTCGAACACCTCCTCGGCCGCGCGCACCGGAGCCGCCGCGCGCATCAGCGTGGCGTGACCGCCGCCGGCGTGGGCTACGGCCGCGCGCACAAGCGCGGTGTGCGACTCGGCGTCCGCCATTTCGATCCAGACGAGGCCGCCGGCCCAGTCGTAGAAGCTGGCGGCGCCCAACTCGCGCAGCGCCGCACCGACCTGCGCGCCCGCCATCGGCGCCACCGAGACGCGCCAGACCGCGCGGGCGGTGTCGATATTGCCGCCCTCGGGGAGCGCGAAGGGCGCCACGTCGCGCACCGCGCGCCAGAAGGCGAGCGATTCCGCTTCACCGAGGAAGGAGAGCGCGCCCCGGGCGCGCAGGATCTCCTCCAGCTTGCCGCGCCGGTGCACGATGGAGGGCTTCACGCCCTCCAGCCGCAGCGCCGTGACGGCACCGCCCTCCCCCGCGACGGCGGGAATGCGCGCGGCGATCTCCGCCGGCAGATGGGCGGCGCCGGACACGTCGTAATAGGAGCCGACCGCCGCGCTCATGACGCCCGCCGCCGCCGCGTCGTCGAGGCCGAGGACGAGCAGCGTCTCCACCGTCTCCGGGCGCGGCAGCACCTTGATGGTCAGCTCGGTGAAGGCGGCAAAGGTGCCGTAGGAGCCGGCGAGCCCGCGCGGCAGGTCGTAGCCGGTGACGTTCTTCACCACGCGGCCGCCGGCCTTGAACGCCTCGCCGCGCCCCGACACGGCGCGCACGCCGAGCGCATGGTCGCGCGCGGCCCCGGCGCTCGGCCGGCGCGGACCGGCGAGATTGGTGGCCATCAGCCCGCCCAGCGTGCCGGCGCCGGGCGCCACGCCCAGCAGCGGGCCAAAATCCATCGGCTCGAAGGCCATCATCTGGTTGGAGGCGGCGATCAGCGCCTCGATCTCGGCCACCGGCGTGCCGGCCTTCGCGCTGAGAACCAGCTCTTCGGGCTCGTAGAGGGTGACGCCGGTCAGTGCCTTCAGTTCGAGCGTGTGGTCGGTCTGGATGTGACGGCCGAGCGCGGCCTTCGAGCCGGCGCCAGCCACGTCCAGCGTACGCTCGTGGGATACCGCCCAGCGCACGACCTCGACCAGTTCGGCCTCGTCGCGCGGACACAGCCTCTCGCTCATTTCAGGCACCTCCCGAAAGCGCGGCGAGCCGCGCGGCATGCTTGTTGTGCTCGGCGACGACCGCCGGCAAATCGATGGTGACGATCTCGCCCGCCGCCACCACCGGGCGGCCGTGAACGACGGTCCAGGCGGCGCGGCCGGGCGTGCAGAACAAAGCGGCGGCCACCGGGTCCGACAGGCCGCCAGCAAAGGCGACGTCGTCGAGCCGCAGGGCGAAGAAGTCGGCGCATTTGCCGGGCTCCAGCGCGCCGATATCGGTGCGCCCGAGCACCGCGGCGCCGCCAAGCGTGGCCAGTTCCAGCGCCTCGCGGGCGGTCATCCATTCGGCAGCGCGCGAGGGGTCGGAGGTGGAGAGGTCGGTGTCGGGCCCCTCCGGCGGGCGCAGCGAAATCTGTAGCCGGGCGAGCAGCATGGCCTGCCGCGCCTCGGCGAGAAGATTGTTGCCGTCATTCGAGGCCGAGCCGTCCACCCCGAGCCCGACCTTCACCCCGGCGCGGCGATAGGCCTTCACCGGGGCGATGCCGGAAGCGAGGCGCATATTGGAGGAGGGACAGTGGCACACGCCGACCCCGGCGCCTGCGAAGCAGCCGATCTCGTGCGCGTTCACGTGCACCGCATGGGCGAACCACACGTCGTCACCGAGCCAGCCGAGCTCGTCCATATAGGCCACGGGGCGCTTGCCGAAGCGTGCCAGCGTGAAGCGCTCCTCGTCGACGGTTTCGGCGAGATGGGTGTGCAGCCGCACACCCTTCGCCCGGGCGAGGGTGGCAGAATCGCGCATCAGCCCCGGCGTCACCGAGAAGGGCGAACAGGGCGCCAGCGCGATCTGGATCAGGGAGCCGGGCGCGGCGTCGTGGTAGCGGTTGATCACCCGCTCGCTGTCGGCGAGGATGGCGTCCTCCTCCTCGACACAATCGTCCGGCGGCAGCCCGCCCTTGCTCTCGCCCAGCGACATCGACCCGCGCGAGACCATGAAGCGCATCCCGATCTCGCGGGCGGCGGCGATCTGGTCGTCGACCTTGCAGCCGTTGCGGAACACATAGGCGTGGTCGAAGCAAGTGGTGCAGCCGGACAAGGCGAGTTCGGCGAGGCCGACCAGCGTCGCGGTGCGCGAGGCCTCCGGCGTGCGCGCCGCCCACAGCCGGTAATGCGCCCGCAGCCAGCGAAACAGGTTGATGTTCTGCGCCGCCGGCAGGTTGCGGGTCAGCGTCTGGTCGAGATGGTGATGGGCGTTGACGAGGCCCGGCAGCACCACATGGCCGGAAAGGTCGAGCACCGTATCGGCGCTGGCCGGCAGGCTTTCGGAAGGCCCGACCTGCTCGATGAGGCCGTCGCGCGCGAACAGCCCGCCGCCGGTGATCTCGCGGCGGGCGCCGTCCATGGTGACGAGCACCGTGGCGTTCCTGACGAGGAGAGTCGTCATCGCCGGCTCATCCCCTCCCGCTCATTCCGGAGGACGCGCAGCGTTGATCGGGGATCGCTAGCCCGCAGACGATCCCGGCTCGGCGCGCTGGCGCGCCCCGTTCGGGATGACGACGCTGAAGGGGTGCGGGCGCGCATCAGAACCGCGGAATGTCCGGGAAGGCCAGCTTGCCGCCCGACACGTGCATGCGCCCGAGCTCGGCGCAGCGGTGCAGCACCGGGAACACCTTGCCGGGGTTGAGCAGCGCGTCCGGGTCGAAGGCGCATTTCAGCCGCTGCTGATGGGCGAGGTCGATCTCGTTGAACATGGAGGGCATGAGGTCGCGCTTCTCCACGCCGACGCCGTGCTCGCCGGTCAGCACGCCGCCGACCTCGACGCAGAGCAGCAGGATGTCGGCGCCGAAGGCTTCCGCCTTCTCCAGCTCACCCGGCTTGTTGGCGTCGTAGCAGATCAGCGGGTGCAAATTGCCGTCGCCGGCGTGGAAGACGTTGCCACAGCGCAGGCCGTATTTCTCCGACATCTGCTCCATGCGGTTCAGTACCTCCGGCAGCGCTTTGCGCGGGATGGTGCCGTCCATGCACAGATAGTCCGGCGAGATGCGCCCCACCGCCGGGAAGGCGGCCTTGCGGCCGGCCCAGAAGGCAACGCGCTCCTCCTCGCTGGTGGAAGCGCGCAGCGTCATGCAGCCGAGCCCGTTGCCGATCTCGGCGACGCGCTCGATCAGGTGGTTCACCTCCGCCTCCGGCCCGTCTAGTTCGACGATCAGCAGCGCCTCGACGTCGAGCGGATAGCCGGCGCCGAGGAACGCCTCGGCGGCGTGGACCATCATGCGGTCCATCATCTCCATGCCGCCCGGAATGATGCCGGCGGCGATGATGGCGGCGACGCAGGCGCCCGCCGCCTCCGAGGAGGGGAAGCCGAGCAGCACGGCGCGCGCCGTCTCCGGCTTCTTGAGGATGCGCACGGTGACTTCCGTCACCACGCCGAGCAGCCCCTCCGAGCCGACGATGAGGCCGAGCAGGTCCAGCCCGCCGGAATCGAGGTGCTTGCCGCCCAGGCGGATGATCTCGCCGGTGATCAGCACCATCTCGACGCCGAGCACGTTGTTGGTGGTGAGGCCGTATTTCAGGCAGTGAACGCCGCCCGAATTCTCGCCGACATTGCCGCCGATGGTGCAGGCGATCTGCGAGGAGGGGTCGGGCGCGTAATAGAAGCCGTTATGCGCCACCGCCGTGGTGATGCCGAGATTGGTCACGCCCGGCTGGGTGACGACGGCGCGGTTCTCGAAATCGATGTCGAGGATGCGGTTGAACTTGCCCATGCCGAGCAGGATGCCGTCTTCCAGCGGGAGCGCACCGCCCGACAGCGACGTGCCCGCCCCGCGCGGCACCACCGGAATGGCGTTGGCATTGGCATAGGCCAGTACCTTCGAGACCTGCTCGGTGGTCGAGGGCAACACCACGACGAGGGGAAGCTGGCGATAGGCGGTGACGCCGTCGCTCTCGAAGGGGCGCATCTCGGTCTCGGTGTCGATGACGCCCTCGCCCGGCACGATGGCGCGCAGGTCCGCGACGATCTGGGCGCGGCGCGCGAGCAGGTCGGCGTTCGGCGCCGGCATGACGAGACCGGACATGGCGTTCCTCCTTGAGACCCGATGACGCTTCGTGGCGACGTTTCGTGGTCACGTTTCTTGGCGACGTCTCTTGCTTCGATCCATTCTAGGGAAAAGCGTGGCGCCTTCCTATGGTAAAAAAACTAGACCAAGGGCGAATTCGTCATACTGAGGCAATGGCGGCGGGCTTCCCGCCCGGCGGGGCCTTGCGCCGGATCAAGGCAGTGCGCACCTCAGGCTTCTACGCCTTCCCGACCGGCCGTGCCCGCGGGCGCCGGCCCCAACGCCAAGGAGAAGTCCATGAACGACGCCCCCGCCCGGGCCGACGCTTCGGTCGCCACCCCCGAGCTCCAGCGCATCCGGCTGCATCTGGCCCGCTCCAAGGACTTTCCCGACGGCAGCGCCCGCCACGGCTACGAGTTCCTGGCCCCGCTCGATGCCGAGGGCCGCATCGACGCCGAGGCGTGGAAGGCGGTGCGCGCGAAGACCACCGTCACCCGCTTCTGGGGCAATGACGCGCCGGAGAACGGCTTTCTGGTGCATCGCGCCGGCGGCGTCGCCGGGGCGAGCTGGGTGTTCGACTACGAGGCGGGTGCCAGCGAGGACGACGAAACCGGCTACCGCTTCGGCGACCACGCCTTCGTGCCGGGCGAATATGTCTCGCTGCGCGACGAGGACGGCGACATGCACACTTTCGTGGTGTTCTCGGTCGTCGCGGCCTGACCCGGCACGGGATCGACCCGGCACAAGAGACCCGACACAAGAGAAAGGCGCGGCAACCGTGAGGTTCCGCGCCTTCATTTCGTCCCGGGGACGGCGCCGGACGCTGGTCCGGCAGCGCGCGCTCAGTTGGAGGTGCCGGTCCCGGCCGTCGGGGTGGTGACGACCGCGTTCGCCGCGGCGGCGGTCTCGGTGCCGGCCGGGGCGGCGGCAGGCGCCGCAGAGCTGGAGGAAGCCGGCGCCGGGGTCGCGGCCGGCGCGGCGGCGGGCGCCGAGGCCGGGGTCGCGGTGGGAGCGGCGGCCGGGGCCGTCTCGACGGTGGCGTCGACCGGCTTGGGCTTCGGCTTGGCAGCGACCGGGCGGGGCGCCGGGCGCTGGATCATGGCGATCACGCGCTGATGCAGCTCGCCGGCCTTCTCGATGTTGAAATGGCTGAGCTCGCCCGAGCCGGTGAGGTCGACATTCTGGACGCGCGGGCCGGAGACCGGCTTACCCGAGCCGCCGGACTGGAAATAGTTGACCACCTTGCCAATCTTGGCCGAGGCCGTGGTCATGTTGACGGGATCGAAGGTCACGACCAGCGGAACCGGCACGCCGGCGCCGCTCACCTTGTTGCCCATATAGACCGCCGCGTCGGCGCCGAGCGAATGGCCGATGATGACGACCGGGGTCGGGCGCTTGCCGTTGGCGGCCTGCTCGACGGCGTAATTGCTGAGCGCCTCCCAGTCGACATAGGAGTGCACGCTCGCCTGGATGCCGCGCGCGTTCAGCTTGGCGGCGAGGTCGTCCATGCCAAGCGAGAAGATGTTGGCGAGGCCACGCAGGAGGTAGACGCGCGGCGGCTGCGACTTGGAGGACTGCGCCTGAGCCGGGGCAGTGAAGGCGACGGCGAGCACGGCAATGACGGTGAGGCAAACGGCCCAGACCCGCGAGAATTTCATGTCACAAACCCCGAAATGACCATCTAACTTCATGCTCTGGGCCCTCGACCCTTGCAAACAGATTCTAAATCGTTCCAGCTTTGTCGGCCCGCTGATGCTCAGGGGCAACACTCGGCTGTCATCTTTCCGACCCGGTTGCAGCCCGCCTGGCCCGAAACGGCACCTTGGCACCAGGGTCTTGCCAGCGCACCGCCATCATGCAACCGACTCGGCCGCGCGGAGTTCCGTCGCCGCGGCAGGTTTCGGCCGGGCGGCGCTGAGGGAGAAGACCTGTGACTGGCAAACAGAGCGCCCAGCCCGGGAGGGCCTTCTACGACCATCCGCTGCGGGCGCCGGTCCTCGCCGAGCTGCACGCGCGCCCCTTCGTGGCGGTGTCGACGCCCGCGCGCATCCTGCACGTCGCCTTCCTCGTCGATCGCGGACAGGCGCTGGCCGACCGCGCCGCCTTCGCCGCCCTGTGCGCGGCGCGCGGCCAGCCCGAGCCCGCGCGCGACGCCAAGCAGCACCGGGTCGCCTTCGGCGGCGCCGTGCTGCGCTGGGAGCGCCACGCCGAATTCACCACCTATACCTGGGAACTGCCGGCCGAGGACGTGGTGGAGGGCGGCCTGCCGTTCCAACCGTCCTCCGCCAGCCTCGCCGACATATTGGGCCAGGTGCCGCAGCCGGGGCCCCTGCTGGTCGCCGCCGACCTGCACCTCGTCACCGACACCGCCGACGCGCTGCCGCTCGACCGGCTGTTCGACCGCACCAGCCTCGCCCGCTCGGATGTCGAGGACGGCTTCGCCGAGATCGCCACCGACTTCCAGCCGGACCCTTCCGGCTTCGTGCGTATCCTGGTGCGCGACCGCGGCATGACGCCGGACGCCGCCGGCGCGCTGGTGCAGCGGGTGCTGGAAGTCGAGACCTACCGCACCCTCGCCCTGCTCGGCCTGCCGGAAGCCCAGCGCCTCGCGCCGACCGTCGCCCATAGCGAGACCGAGCTGTCCTCGCTCACCGAGCAGATGCGCGAGACCGAGGGGCTGGCCGCCAACAACCGGCTGCTGGACGCGCTGACCGCCCTCGCCGCGCAGCTGGAGGCCGACGCTGCCGCCTCGCTGTTCCGCTTCGGCGCGACGCGCGCCTATGAAGAGATCGTCTCGGCGCGCCTGCGGACCATCGGCGAGCGGCCGATCTCCGGCTACCCGACATGGCAGCAGTTCCTGCTGCGCCGGCTTCAGCCGGCCATGCGGACCTGCCAGGCCATCGAGCAGCGCCAGGCCAATCTCTCGGTCAAGCTCACCAGCGCCGCCAACCTTCTGCGCACCCGGGTCGACGTCGAGCTGGAGCAGCAGAACCGCGACCTGCTCAGCAGCATGAACGCCCGCGCGCGCATGCAGCTGCGCCTCCAGCAGACCGTCGAGGGCCTCTCGGTCGCGGCGATCTCCTATTACGTGATCAGCCTGCTGCACTATGCGCTGGAAGGGCTGCACGCCAAGGCCGAGGCGGCCGGGGTGCATTACGATGTCGGCGTCACCACGGCGCTCGCCGTGCCGGTGGTGGCGCTGACCATCTGGGCCGTGGTGCGGCGCATCCGCCGGGGCCATTTCGACGAGGCGTGAGGCGCCGCGCCGGCGCCTCCGCGGCTCAGGGGCGATCGCGCTATTGCGAGAAGGTGCCCGTCGTGGGCGCCGGCGCGCCGATCCACTGCGTCTGGCCATCGTCCGGCGCCGGCACCGGCTGGCTGCGCACCACCGAGGGCGCGGCGGCGGGCGCCGTCGGGGCGGGCGTCGCGGGGGCCGCCTGCACGGCCGGAGTGGGGGCGGCCGTGGCCGCGCGCGGGGCCGGCGTCGCAGCGGCGGGCGCGGGGGCCGCCGTCTGGGTCTGGCGGGGCTTCGGCGCCTGCTGCTGGGTCGCCTGCGGAGCCGGCTGGGTTGCCTGCGGGCGCGGGCGGGCCTGCGCGGGCGGCTTCTGCTGGCGCTGCGGCTTCTCCTCGGCGCCCTGCGGATCGAAGCCGACATAGACGATGTAGCGCTCGGTGGCCTGCGGGGTCGGGCGCGGGAAGGTCACGTCGTCGGCGACGAGGCCGAAATCGACCTGCATCACCCCGGAGCCGACTTCCACCGGCACGGCGTAGAACTTGGTCCAAACCGATTTCGGGGCCGGCCCCTCCTCGACCACGGCGAGGCGGATCGGCACCGTCAGCTTGCCCGGGCCGCCGCTCGGCCCCAGCAGCACGCGGCCCTGGATGCCGATGCGCATGGTCATGTCGGGCGAGGTGAAGTGGCACTCGCGGGAGAACTGGCCGAGCGTCGCCTGGTAGCGCACGCGCCCGTCCTTCGGGTCCGTCACCTGCCACGCCGCCGCCCCGCCGCGCACCTGGATCGGCGGGCAGGTGAACTCGCTGGCGGCCGGGCCGGCATTCGGGCCGTCGGTGGCCGAACCGCCGGTCCCCGCAGCCACCGTGGTGGTTTCCATCGAGGAGCCGAAGATGCCCTGGCCGCCGGCATTGCCCGTGCCCATCGGGCCCTCATTGCCGTTGCCGCCGTCGACACCGGCGCCGGCGCAGCCGGCCAGCAGCAGGGCGAGCGCCGGAACGACGGCAAGAGCGCGCCTCCGCTGGCGCCGCCCGGCATGGCTTTCAGTCCCGTTCCACACGTCCCCGATACCCATTACGCAACTCCCGAGCCCGCGGCTGGATGCGCCGCCGCGCCCATCCCCATGCGCCGGCGAGCCAGTTTTCACCGCCAGATTGCCCTCTGGCAGTGAAATTCCCGTAAAATTCCAGGACGCTCTTATAGCAGGCGATCGGCAACAGGGAACATGGGGCGTTGCGATCGCCCGCGACGCCCCGCCGGAAGGCCCGGCCTTCAGCCGCCATTGCCGGCGGAAAGTCCGGTCGGCTTGCCGACCAGGCTGAACAACAGGGCCGGGTGCTCGTTCAGCCGCGCGGCCACGCGCCTGATGTCCTCCAGCGTCACCGCCGCCACCAGATCGTTGCGCACGTCGATATAGTCGATGCCGAGATTGTCGATCTGGATCTGCAGGAGCTGCGAGGCAACCTTGGCCGAGCTGTCGAAGCGCAGCGCGAAGGAGCCGATCAGGTAGCTCTTGGCGTCCGCCAGTTCCTCCTCGCTCGGCCCCTGCGTCAGCAGGCGGGCATATTCGGCGCGGATCAGCTCAATGGATTCGGCGGCGCGGTCGTTCTTGGTCGCGGTGCCGCCAAGGATCAGCGCCGCATGGTCGAGCGGGGCGAGGTGGCTGTAGACCGAATAGGCGAGGCCGCGCTTCTCGCGCACTTCCTTGAACAGGCGCGAGGAGAAGGCCGAGCCGCCGAGCATGTGGTTGAGCACGAAGGCCGGGATGAAGTCCTTGTCGTCGCGCTTGAGGCCGATGCCGCCGAACACCATCGAGGTCTGCGGCACGTCAATCTGCTGCACGACCTCGCTGCCGAGGCCCTGCGGCACCACATCGGGAACCGGGGTGAGCTGGGCCTTCGCCGGCAGCGCGCCGAACATGGCGTCGAGCGCCGCGCCGAGCTTGTCGGCGGTGATGTCGCCGACCACCGCGATCTTGAGGTTATCGCGCGCCAGATTGCGCCCGACGAAGCTCTTCAGATCGTCGCGGGTGATGGCGGCGACGCTCTCCAGCGTGCCGGAGACCGGGCGGCCATAGGGATGGCCCGGAAAGGCGCGGGCCGACCAGTTGAGGCTGGCGAGCGAGGACGGGTCGTTCTGCCGGCGCCGCAGCGCGGCGAGCTGGGCCTGGCGGATGCGCTCGACCGCCTCGTCGTCGAAGCGCGGCTCGGTGACGGACAGGCGCATCAGCTCGAACGCGTCGTCGACATTCTCCGACAGCGTGCGCAGCGAGCCGCCCACCATGTCGCGCGAGGCGTCGAAGCGCAGCTCGATCGCCTTCTCGGCCAGCCGGTCCTGGAAGGCGGTGGCGTCGAGAGCGCCGGCGCCCTCGTCCAGCAGCGACGAGGTGAGGCTGGCGACGCCCGGCCGGTCGGCGGGGTCCTGCGCCGCGCCGCCAAGGAAGGCGACCTCCATCGCCACCAGCGGCAGGGTGGTGTCGTGGACCAGCCACGCCTCGATACCGCCGGGGCTGACGACGCGCTGGATGCGCGTGGTCTCGGACTGGGCGGGTGAGGTCGGCGCGAGGGCGAGGGTCATGAGCGTGGCCAGAACGGCAAGAGGACGGAGAGCAAGAGGACGGGCGGCAAAAGGTCGGGCGACGAGGGAAAGAAGAGGGCGGGACGGGCCGGACGGCCGCTTCAAGCGCGGTCCGCCGCTCACGAGCGGTCCTCCGGGCGCGTGGTGGCGTCCGGTGCGGCCGCGGCCGGAACCGGCTTGGCCGGGAGAAGTTGGCTGGTGACGGCGCGCGCCGGCACGAGCCAGCGGCGGGCGGCCTCGCGCACCTCGTCGGCGGTGACCTTCTTCACGAGGTCGGGCCAGATTCGCACGTCCTCGGCGGTCGAGCCGGTGGCGAGGGCGGCGCCGTAGATGCGGGCCAGCGTCGCCTGATTGTCCTGGGCGTAGATCGCCTCGGCGACCAGACGGGTCTTGGCGCGCTCAAGATCGGCCGGCTCCGGGCCGTTGGCGGCGAAGTCGGCGAGAACCTCGTCGAGCGCGGCCTCCAGCGCCTCCATCGTCACCTGCGGGCGCGGCGTCACCGAGATGCCGAAGCGGGTGTCGTCGAGCGCGGTCGACTGGTACCAGGCGCCGGCGCTGGCGGCGACGCCCTTCTGGGCGACCAGCGTGCGGTAGAGCCGCGAGGTCGAGCCGCCGCCGAGAACCTGGGCGAGCACGTCGAGCGCGACGCTCTCCTTCGGGTCGGTGCGGTAGGAGGGCACGAGATAGCTGCGCGACAGGCTCGGCTGGCCGACGCGGGCATCCGCCAGCACGAGGCGGCGCTCGGCGCGGGGCGCGGGTTCGGCGGGGCGCACGCGCGCGGCGGTCTCGGCGCGCGGCTTCACCTTGCCGTAGGTCTCCTGCGCCAGCTTCCTCACCTCCTCCGGCTCGACATCGCCGGCGACCACGAGGATCGCGTTGTTCGGCGTGTAGAAGCGGCGGTAGAAGGCCAGCGCGTCCTCGCGGTTGAGCTGCTTGATCTCGTCTTCCCAGCCGATGATCGGGTGGCCGTAGGGATGGTTGACATACATCGCCGCCTGCGCCGCCTCGGAGAGCTGCGCGGCGGGGTCGTTGTCGGTGCGCATGCGGCGCTCTTCCAGCACCACGTCGCGCTCGGGCAGCACCACCTCGTCGGTGAGCACCAGCCCGGTCATGCGGTCGGCCTCGAAGCCCATCACGGTGGCGAGGTTCTGCTTGGCCACGCGCTGGAAATAGGCGGTGTAGTCCTGCGAGGTGAAGGCGTTCTCCTGGCCGCCGAGCTTGGCCACGACCTGCGAGAACTCGCCCGCCGGGTGCGTGGCGGTGCCCTTGAACATCAGGTGTTCGAGGAAATGGGCGATGCCGGACTTGCCCGCCTGCTCGTCGGCCGAGCCGACGCGGTACCACACCATGTGCGTGACGACAGGGGCGCGGTGGTCGGGCACGACCACGACCTGCATGCCGTTGTCGAGCGTGAACTCGGCGACCTCGGTGGCCTCGGCCCGCGAGGGCGCGACCGCGGTGGCAAGACCGGCGGCACCGGCGGCGGTACCGGCAATAAGCATCAGAGCGGGCATGAATCTTCCAGTCACAGCGGCATCCGTTTCGGCGTCCGCCCGGGAGTGCGGGGCCGGGGCGTCGATTACGCGTCGCCGGGATCGGACGGCGCGGGCGGAACATACGGGCGTACTGTAACGATGCGGCGGGCCAGATGCGAAGCGCGGCGAGGCCCTATCACCGCGAAGTGAGACATTACAGGACGTTAAGCCGCACTCCGAGCCGCCGGCAGAACGCCGGCAAGGCCGTACCCGGATGGCACGTCAGGCCGGTGCGCCGGGACAGAGAGCCCGGCAGCGCAGGCTCACTTGTTCGACTGCGTCCGGTCGAACCAGCTCCGGAGCTGCCACTCCTTCTCCTCGGCCCGGTCCGCCACCACGCCATAGGCGGCATTCGGGGCGGGGGTCTGGTAGCCCGGCGGCGGCTGGATCAGCGCCTCGCGCTCCGGCTCGCCCTCGAACTTCAACCCCGTGTCCTTCTTGTTGCCCCAGCCGAAGAACTCGAGCTGGTTGAGGGACAGGCGGTTGTCGTCGTTCTTGCGCTCGCTGGTGCGGGCGCCGGGGTTATAGCCGCCGCCCTTCGCGCCACGCTCCAGCTCGGCCGGGGTGAGGGTGCGCGAGGCCTTGTCCTTCAGGGTACGCATGTCGACCACCTGGGTCGCGGCCGCCTTCTCGCGGGCAACCGCGTCGTGGTCCTTTGGCCAGGCCGGGTTCTGCGAGATGGAGGAGGCGTCGCGCGGCGGCGGCAGCACGTCGCCGGTCGGGGGCACCACCAGCGGGGCGCGCTCGCGATAGTCGATCTCCGGCGGCGGCGGGGCCACCAGACCGAGGCCGGTAAGGATCTGGCCGGTCAGGTTGACGTCTTCCTGCGCCGAGGCCGGCCCGATGGCGAGGGCGACACTGCACAGCGCGGCGCCGGCGAGGATCGCGGCGCGGGTCGGGAGAGGTGTTCTCATCATCCGGTCGTCTCCTGCGGAACGGCCCTGCGGGCGGCGAAACGCCACTCCGACGGGCTCCGCTCAAGCGGGCGGAAGCTCCGATCTCATTTCAGGGCGGCTATTTTGCGGCGCCGCCCAAAAATGAATCATACAAAAGCAGGCCCACCCCGGCAACAATGGCGACGTCGGACAGGTTGAACACGTACCAGTAGAAGCCGAAGGCGTGCAGCGACACGAAGTCGAACACCGCGCCATAGGCGAGGCGGTCGACCGCGTTGCCCAGCGCCCCGCCGATCAGCAGGCCCAGTGCGACCGCCTCGATGCGCCGGTCGACACGGGCGAGCCAGAGCCAGAAGAACGCCGCCGCCACCAGCTTGAAGCCGCCCAGCAGCCACCAGCCGTCGAGCCCCTGCGAGAACAGGCCGTAGCTGATGCCGGTGTTCCAGATCCGCACGAGATCGAGGAAGGGCAGCACCGTCACCATGCCGCTGTCGCCGAAATCGACGCCATGCAGCACGGCGAGCTTGGAGCCCTGGTCAATGACGAGCGCGGCAAGCGCGAACAGTCCGCCGTAAAGGGTGAGCGGGCCGTAAAGGCGGATCTTCATGACACCCCTTCGCAAGCCGTCATCCCGGACGGTCCGCCGGACCGATCCGGGATCGCGTGGAGAAAAGGCGCACGCTCCCGGAGACGGCCTCGCAGCCGTTCCGGGATGACGGTGGGATCGGATGATCGCATCCGTCGCAGCTCACTCGGCCGCCCGGCGGGCGGCGGCGAGTTCGCGCAGCGCCCTCGCGTCGCGCGGGGTCACATCAGGATATTCCGGATCGGTGCCGACCAGCGGCGAGATCTTCCACGAGCGGGCGCATTTCTCGCCGGCGGCGCGCGCCGGCACCACCGCGACACCCGGCACATCGGGAAGGCGGAAGGCGCCCGCCGGGCCCTCGTCCGGCATCAGATGGGCGTCGGAGGTGATGCAGACCTCGGCCAGATCCACCGCGCTCACCGCCGCGAACAGGTTCGGGTCGCTCACATGGATCACCGGCGCCGCTTCGAGGCTGGAGCCGATGCGCTTGGCGGCGCGCTCCACCTCCAGCGCGCCGAGCACCACGCGCCGTACCTGCCGGATCTTGCGCCACTCGTCGGCCAGCGTCTCGTCGCGCCACTTCGCCGGCGTGTCGGGGAAGGTGGCGAGATGCACCGAGCCGGTCTCGGAGGGAAAGCGGGCGAGCCAGGTCTCCTCCGCCGTGAAGGGCAGGATCGGCGCCAGCCACACGACGAGGCGCGCGAACACCTCGTCGAGCACGGTCAGGCAGGCCCGGCGCGTCACCGAGGAGATCGGGTCGCAGTACAGCGCGTCCTTGCGCACGTCGAAATAGAAGGCCGACAGCTCGCTGGTCATGAAGGCGGTCAGCGCCGCGTTCACCCGCTTGAAGTCGAAGCCGGCATAGGCCTGGCGCACGGTCACGTCGAGTTCGGCGAGGCGGTGCAGCACCATGCGCTCCAGCGCCGGCATGTCGGCGAAGGCGATGCGCTCGGCCTCGCGGTAATGGTGCAGGCTGCCCAGCAGCCAGCGCAGCGTGTTGCGCAGCTTGCGATAGGTCTCGACCGTGGTCTTGAGGATTTCCGGCCCGATGCGCAGATCGTCGGAATAGTCGGAGGCGCACACCCACAGGCGCAGAATGTCGGCGCCGGACGACTTGATGACCTCCTGCGGGGCCACCACGTTGCCGATCGACTTCGACATCTTGCGGCCCTGCTCGTCGAGCACGAAGCCGTGGGTCAGCACCACGTCATAGGGCGGGCGCCCACGGGTGCCGCAGCTCTCCAGCAGCGAGGAGTGGAACCAGCCGCGGTGCTGGTCCGAGCCTTCCAGATACATCACCCGGTCCGGCCCGCCGGAAAAGGCGCGGTTGGCCTTCAGGTCCTCGCGCACCTCCAGCGTGAAGGCATGGGTGGAGCCCGAATCGAACCAGACGTCGAGAATGTCGTCGATCTTGCGCCACTCGGCCGGGTCGTAATCGTTGCCGAGGAAGCGGGCGCTCGCGCCCTCCTTGTACCAGGCGTCGGCGCCCTCGGCCTCGAAGGCGGCGGCGATGCGCGCATTGACCGCCTCGTCGCGCAGGATCTCGACATTGCCGTCGCCGGTGTCGCGCACGAAGACGGCGATCGGCACGCCCCAGGCGCGCTGGCGCGAGACCACCCAGTCCGGCCGGTTCTCGATCATGCCGTTGATGCGGTTCTGGCCCGAGGCCGGCACCCACTGCACCCCGGCGATGCCCCCGAGCGCGCGGGCGCGCAGCGTGTCACCCTTCGTCGCCGAGCCGTCGCCCGCCGCAATGTCCTTGTCCATCGCGATGAACCATTGCGGCGTGTTGCGGAAGATGACCGGCGCCTTGGAGCGCCAGCTATGCGGGTACTGATGCTTCAGCCGGCCGCGCGCGATGATCCTGTCGGCGGCCTGAAGCGCCTTGATCACCACGTCGTTGGCGTCGCCATCCTTGCCCTTGTCGTCCATGACGCGGGCGCCGGCGAAGAGCGGCACATGGTCGTAATAGCGCCCGTCCGGGCCGACCGTGTGCGGCACCTCGCCGAGCTTCTCGGCGATGAACAGGTTGAAGTCGTCGGCGCCGTGGCCCGGCGCCATGTGCACGAAGCCGGTGCCGGTGTCGTCGGTCACGAAGTCGCCGGCCACCACGGGCACGGGGAAGTCGTAATAGCCCTTGGCGCCCTCGGCGCCGGCCAGCGGGTGCGCGCAGACAAGGTGCGTCGGATCCACCTCCTTGTGGCGCTCGTAAGCCGTGACGCGGGCGGCCTTGAAGACCTCCTCGGCCAGCTTGTCGGCGATGATGAAGTGCTCGCCGACCTTCGCCCAGTTGTCGTGGGGGGCCTGCGTCACCTCGTAGACCGCATAGGTCACGTCCGGCGAGAAGGCGATGGCGCGGTTGCCGGGGATGGTCCAGGGCGTGGTCGTCCAGATGACGATGGAGGCGCCCTCATAGGAGGGGAACAGGTGGATGTCGGCGGCCTCGTCGGCCGGCTCCAGCCCCTTGGGCAGCCCGCCGGCGGTGGCCGCGCTCTTGCGGTAGCCGGTGACGGGGAACTTCACATAGATCGTGGTCGACTGGTGGTCGTGATACTCGACCTCGGCCTCGGCGAGCGCGGTGCGCTCGACCACCGACCACATCACCGGCTTGGAGCCACGATAGAGCAGGCCGTTCGAGGCGAACTTGATGATCTCGCGGGCGATCTGCGCTTCCGCGTCGAAGCTCATCGTCAGATAGGGATGCGACCAGTCGCCCTCGACGCCGAGCCGCTTGAACTCGGCGCGCTGCACGTCGACCCAGCCCTCCGCGAAGGTCCGGCATTCCTGGCGGAATTCGACGACCGGCACCTCGTCCTTGTTCTTGCCCTTGGCGCGGTACTGCTCCTCGATCTTCCACTCGATCGGCAGGCCGTGGCAGTCCCAGCCCGGCACATAGTTGGAATCGTGGCCTAGAGCGCCTTGCGAGCGCACCACCACGTCCTTCAGGATCTTGTTGAGCGCATGGCCGATATGGATGTTGCCATTGGCATAGGGCGGGCCGTCATGCAGCACGAAGCGCGGGCGCCCGGCACCGGCCTTGCGCTGCTGGCCGTAGAGGTCGATGCGCTCCCAGCGCGCCAGCAGCTCCGGCTCGCGCTGCGGCAGGCCCGCGCGCATGGGGAACTCGGTCTGCGGCAGGAACAGGGTCGACGAATAATCGTGCGCGGCGCCCTCGGCCGCCGTGTCCCCGGCAGCCCCGTTGTCGTTGCGACCATCGCTGTTGCGGCTCGTCATCACGCGCTCCTTCGCTCGCGCCCGGTTTAAGCGCAGCGCCGGGCGCGTGCAAGGGAGGGGCGCATACCGTCATCCCGGACGGTCCGCAGGACCGATCCGGGATCGCTCGCCGACGGATGAGGGGGATGACGGCGACGATGCTCAGTCGAGCGCGGCCCGCGCATTCGCGCTGTCGATGTCCATCTGCGCGATCAGCGCGTCGATGCCGTCGAATTTCAGCTCCGGGCGCAGCCAGGCGTGGAGGGCGACGGGCAGCACGCGCCCGTAGAGGTCGCCGTGCCAGTCGAAGATGAAGGTCTCCAGACGCGGCGCGCCGTCGTCGAAGGTCGGGCGGCGGCCGAAACTCGCCACGCCCTTGTGGCGCACGCCGTCGATCTCCACCGTCACCGCGTAGATGCCATGGGCGAGCGTCACCGCCGGGTCGAGCCGCATATTGGCGGTGGGATAGCCGAGTTCGCGCCCGCGCTTGTCGCCGTGGATCACCTCCGCCTCGATCTCGAAGGGAGCGCCCAGCATGTGGGCGGCCTGCTCGACCCGGCCCTGCGCCAGCGCGGCGCGGATCACGCTGGAGGAGACCTGCGCCCCCTCGTCGAGCAGCGGCGGCACGATCTCCACCGCGAAGCCATGGCGCAGGCCCGCCTCGCGTAGAAAGATCGGCGAGCCGCCGCGCCCCTTGCCGAAATGGAAGTCGTAGCCGGCCACCACCATGGAGACGTCGAGCCGGCCGACCAGTATGTCGGCGACGAAGCTCTCGGCGTCCTTGGCGGCGAGGGTGGCGTCGAAGGCCAGCACCGCCGCGCCGTCGAGCCCGGTCTCGGCGAGACGCCTGAGCTTCAGCGGTTCGGGGGTGAGGCGGAAGATCGGCTCGGAGGGGCGGAAGAAGGCGCGCGGATGCGGCTCGAAGGTCACCGCCAGCGCCGGGCGGCCGAGCGCGCGGGCCCGCGCGACGGCGATGGAGATGACCGCCCGGTGGCCGCGATGCACGCCGTCGAAATTGCCGATGGCGACGACCGGCCGGGCCAGCGCGGGGGGCAGCGCGTCGCCATTGCGCAGCACGGTGAAGGACGGGGAAGAGGAGGCGGCGTGGGTCATGTCACCGGACACGGGACGCTGGGACGAGTGACCGCCGGCGACGCCGGCGGGAGAAGCGGACGCCGGAGGGCCAGCACGCCCGATTAAGTGACGCCGGTCCGGCGCGCCGTCAATCGGGGTTATCGCTCACCAGGCGAGGCGCGTCGTCACCGCCGCCGGGCGGCCGGGGCCGTCTTCCAGCAGGCGGGCCAGCGCGGCCGGATCGACGTCGGCGCCGTGTTCGAGGCCCAGCTCGCCGGCATGGATGCCGGCCGCCACGAACAGGCAGTCGATGCCGACCCCCAGCGCGCCGGCCAGATCCGTGCGCAGCGCGTCGCCGATGGCGAGCGCGCGCGACGGCGCCACCGGCGCCCCGCGCAGCTTCTCCGCCGTGGCGAAGGCGGTCTCGTAGATGGGCCGGTGCGGCTTGCCGCAGAACACCACCTCGCCGCCGAGTTCCGCATAGGCCTCGGCGATGGCGCCGGCGCACCAGATCAGGTCGCCGCCGCGCTCCACCACGATATCGGGATTGGCGCAGATGAAGGGCAGCGCCCGCGCCCGCGCCGCCTTGAGCGTGTCGGCATAATGCGCCGGCGTCTCCACCGTGTCGTCGAACAGGCCGGTACAGACGATCAGCTCGGCCTCGTCGAGCCCGGTCAGCGTCAGGTCGAGCCCCTCATAGATGCCGAGATCGCGCTCGGGGCCGAGATGCCACATGCGCACGCCCGGACGCTTCGCCAGCAGCGCGTTCGTCACCATGCCGGAGGTGACGATGGCGTCATAGGCGGCGCGCGGAATGCCAAAGCCGTCGAGGATGCGCGCCACCCCTTCCGGCTCGCGGGGGGCGTTGGAGACGAGGATGACGCTCGCCCCGCCGGCGCGGGTGCGCACCAGCGCCTCGGCGGCCGCCTGCGAGCCGACCACGCCATTGTGCAGCACGCCCCAGACGTCGCACAGCACCAGATCGTAGCGCGGGGCGAGCGCGGCGAAGGACGGCGCGAGGGGCGGAAGGGCGGAAACGGACATATCGGTCGTGTCGCTGATGTCGCTGGCCATGGGCGCGGCTTGCCATGCCCGCGCGCGCCGCACAAGGCCCGCAGCGGCAGCCGAGCCATGCGCGCGCGGCGCCGCACGCGCGCTATTTGCGCGCGCACCGTTCACGCCCCCGCCGATCCTGCTACAACTGCATCGGGGGAGCGGGCACGGCGCCCGCCGCCATATGGGGAGATCGGGAGAGAATGGATTTCGCCTTCGCGGCCAAGGTCTTCGCCGCCCTTTTCGCCATCATGAACCCGATCGCCAACCTGCCGATCTTCCTGTCGCTGACCTCCGACATGAGCCAGAGCGAGCAGCGCCGCACCGGCATCCTCGTCGTGGCCACGGTGTCGGTCGGCAGCCTTGTCTCGGTGGTTGCCGGCAGTGCCATCCTCGGCTTCTTCGGCCTCGACGTGGACCATTTCCGTCTCGCCGGCGGGCTCATCGTGCTGCTGATCGCGCTGTCCATGCTGCATGGCGGCGAGAGCGCCACCCATGGCGGCTCGGGCGAGGAGAAGGCCACCTTCAACACCGCCAGCAACGTCGCCTTCTATCCGATGGCGATTCCGATCCTGCTCGGGCCGGGCACCATCTCGGCGCTGATCGTCTATTCCCACGAAGCCCACGGCGCCGGCGGCTATCTCGCGCTCGGCGCGGGCCTGGCGACCTTCCTGATCCTGCTCGCCGCCACGCTGATCAGCGCGCCCTACCTCGCCCACATCCTCTCGCCGACGGTGATGAGCGTCACCAAGCGCCTGATGGGCATGGTGCTCGCCGCCATCGCCATGGAGATGCTGGTGGCCAGCCTCAGGTCGCTGTTCCCCGGCCTCGCCTGAGGGCCGCAAGTCGCGCGCCTAGGGGCGGAAGGCGGGGCCGTTGGTCACGATCGCGCCATGGCCGGCGACCTCGTTGCCATTGGGATAGACGCCGCTCAGCACGTCGTCGAAATGCCGGCGCACCGACCGGTGGCAGCCGCAGCTGATGGCGCCCAGCCGCTCGCCGTCGCGGATCCGCAGCCGTCCGCGGCGCGGCTCGACGGCGCCGGCCTCCTGCATCTGGCGGATGACCCGGCTGATATAGGAGCGCCCGACCCCCATCATCGCCGCGAGCTGCTCCTGGGTGAGGCGCAGGTCCTCCTCGCCGGTACGGTCGAAGGCGGCCAGCAGCCATTTGGCGGTGCGCTGCTCGATGTCGTGGGTGGCGTTGCAGGCGACCGACTGGAACACCTGCGCCAGCAGGCAGTCGGCGTAGCGCGCGAAGAGGTTGCGCAGCGGCGGCGAGGCGGCCTTGGCGCGGTCGAGTTCGGCGCAGTCGAGGCGCAGCAGCGGCCCGCTGACCTGCACCACGGCGCGGGCGAAGGCCGGCAGCCGGCCCTGGCTGACGATGCCACCCACCGCACCCTCGCGCCCGATGGTGGTGATCTCCACCTGCCGCCCGTCCTCCAGCGGCACCATGAAGGAGACCAGCGCCTGGCCGCAGGGGAAATAGACGTTGCGCACGTCGTCGCCGGGCTCGTACAGCACCGAGCCGGCCGCCCGGTCGAAGCGGCGCAGATGGGCGCGCAGCAGCCCGAAATCCGAGGGCCGCAGGGCGCCCAGTAGATTGTTGCCGCCCGACGACGTGTCGTCGGCCGGTGCGGCCTGCGCACGCTCGCCCTTGCCCTGAAACCCCATGCCATCCTCCCGTTTGCGCGGTTCCAACGCGGCAGGCGGCCAAATGTTCACAAGCGGACAGATCACGCGTGACGACCCGCCTACAACGAGGCACATTTGCAAGCGGGTGGGTGCCCGGCGGTTTGGAGTTCTTGTCATGCGTGCGACCGCCACGAGGGCGTGGAGCGGCCACCCTTGCCGTGTGCCGGCCGGCGCGTCCGATGAGGCCCGGCGCGAGCCGGGACCGGGCCGGACCGGATGTCACGCCACGGCGGCGATGCCGCGCCATGGGTAGGGAGACGGCCTTCCGCCCGGGTACGGCGGGCTCTGCCGGCATCACGCCCGCCGAGACGGCGACGGCTGCCCCTCGGTCCGAAACGCTCGACGTCTCACCTTTCTGGCGGCTGGTGCGCGCGGCCGAGCCGCTGCGCCGGCACGCCTGGCTTGCCGACGCGGTGGGCGTGGCGATGTTCGCCGCCGCGCTCGCCCTGCGTTTCGCGGTCGACGATGTGCTGCCGCCCGGCTTTCCCTTCCTCACCTTCTTCCCGGTGGTGATCCTCTCCACCTTCTTCTGCGGGCTGCGGCCCGGCATCACCTGCGCGGTGCTGTCCACCGCCGCCGCCTGGTACTTCTTCATCAGCCCGGCCTCCGACATGCAGATGACCGGGCAGTCGCTGCTGGCGCTCGGCTTCTTCGTCGCCATCGCCTCGATCGACATCGTGCTGATTCACTTCACCTTCAGCGCCGCCGACCGGCTGCGGGCGGAGAAGGAGACGACGGCGCGGCTCTACGAGTGCCAGCGGACCATGTTCCAGGAATTGCAGCACCGCGTGGCGAACAACATGCAGTTCGTCGCCGCGCTGCTGACGCTTCAGAAGCGCAAGGTCGAGAACGATCCCGCGCTGGCGGTCTGCGCGCTCGACGAGGCGCGCGGGCGGCTCGACACCATCGCGCGCATCCACCGCCGGCTCTACGCGCCGGAGCGGCTCGACCTGCCGACCGCGCAATATCTGCGCGAGCTGTGCGGCGATCTCGTCGAAGCCTCGGGCGCGAGCGGCATCGCCTGCACCGTCGCCTCGCCCGACCTGCCGCTCAACGTGACCCAGCTCACTACCCTGTCCATGCTGGTCGCCGAGATCGTCACCAATTCGCTCAAGCACGCCTTCGAGGCCGGGCAGGCCGGCGCCATCGCCCTTACCATCACGCCCGCCGGGCCGGGCCTCTATGACATCGTCATTGCCGATGACGGGCGCGGCCTGCCGGCGGACCTCGATCTCGGCCGCGCGCGCGGGCTGGGCTGGCGCATCATCCAGGGGCTGGCGGCCCAGCTCGGCGGGCAGGGCAGTGAGCCGGTCGAACTCGGCGGCAACGCGGCGGCCGGGCGCGGCACAATGGTGCGGGTGCGGATCACGGTGGCCTGATCGCGCCGATGGCACGGCGATGGCTGTGACCGCTTGCCTCGCGCTCCATATGGCGTAAGAGCGGGCCCGCGCGGCGGCGGCGCGGCGCTCTGGGCACCCGGCGGAGGACAGCATATGGCGCAGACGTTCGATCTTCTCCTCAAGGGCGGCACGGTGGTGAACCAGGACGGCACCGGCGCCCGCGATGTCGGCATCCGCGACGGGAGCATCGCCGGCATCGGCAGCTTCGACGCGTCGCAGGCCGGCGAGACGGTCGACTGCACCGGGCTGCACCTCCTGCCCGGCGTCATCGATACCCAGGTGCATTTCCGCGAGCCCGGGCTGGAGCACAAGGAGGACCTTGAATCGGGGTCCCGCGCCGCCGTGATGGGCGGCGTGACCGCCGTGTTCGAGATGCCCAACACCAGTCCGCTCACCACTTCCGCCGAGGCGCTGGAAGACAAGCTGTCCCGCGCGCGCGGCCGCATGCATTGCGACTTCGCCTTCTTCGTCGGCGGCACGCATGACAATGTGAAGGACCTGCCCGAACTCGAAATGCTGCCCGGCGTGCCGGGGGTGAAAGTGTTCATCGGCTCTTCCACCGGCTCGCTGCTGGTGGCCGACGATCCCGGCGTGCGCGCCATTCTCAAGGTCATCCGCCGCCGCGCCGCCTTCCATTGCGAGGACGAGCCGCGCCTCGAGGAGCGCAAGGGCCTGCGCGTGCCGGGCGACGCTTCCTCGCACCCGGTGTGGCGCGACGAGATCGCCGCGCTCACTGCCACCATGCGCCTCGTCAACCTCGCCCGCGACGAGGGCAAGCGCGTGCATGTGCTGCACATCACCTCTCAGGAGGAGATGGAATATCTGCGCGCCCAGAAGGACGTCGCGACCGTCGAGGTGACGCCGCACCACCTCACCATGGACGCGGGCTGGTACGGCACGCACGGCTCGCTGGTGCAGATGAACCCGCCGGTGCGCGCCGCCCGCCACCGCGACGCGCTGTGGCGCGGGCTTGCCGAGGGCGTGGTCGACGTGCTCGGCTCCGACCACGCCCCGCACACGCTGGAGGAAAAGGCCAAGCCCTATCCCGCCAGCCCCTCGGGCATGACCGGCGTGCAGACGCTGGTGCCGATGATGCTGGACCATGTGAATGCCGGAAGGTTGACGCTGGAGCGCTTCGTCGACCTCGCCAGCGCCGGCCCGGCGCGCATCTTCAACATCGCCACCAAGGGCCGCATCGCGGTCGGCTATGACGCCGACTTCACGATCGTCGACCTCAAGCGGCGCGAGACAATCCGCAATTCATGGATCGCCTCCAAGCCCGGCTGGACCCCCTATGACGGGGTGGAGGTGACCGGCTGGCCGGTCGGCACGCTCATCCGCGGGCGGAAGGTGATGTGGGAGGGCGAGCTGACGACCCCCGCGCAGGGGCAGGCCGTGCGCTTCCTGGAGACGCTGGCGCGGGGGTGATTTCTGCGGCGGGCCGGGAATTGGCTTTGTCATCCCGGACGCCGCTTGCGGCGATCCGGGATCGCGTTGACGTCGGGTAGCGATCCCGGCTCTGCGCTGCGCTCCGGCCGGGATGACGCCCGATCGGGCACCGCCTCAATAGGTGACTTCCGCCAGATAGAGCCCCGCCGAGGGCGCCATCGGGCCGCAGCGCGTGCGGTCGGCGGCTTCCAGCGCGGCGCTCACATCGTCCGGCGTCCATGCCCCCTCGCCGACCTTCACCAGCGTGCCGACCATGGAGCGGACCTGATGGTGCAGGAAGGAGCGCGCCTGCGCGTGTACGCGAATCTCCATGCCCGGCCCTTCCAGCGGCACGGTTTCCACCTCCAGCCGGTCGAGCGTCTTCACCGGCGAGGCGGCCTGGCAGCCGATGGCGCGGAAGGTGGTGAAGTCGTGCCGCCCGATGAGACGCGCGGCGCCTTCCGCCATCGCCTTCGCGTCGAGCGGGCGCAGCACCCGCCACGCCCGGTTGCGCTCCAGCACGAGATCGGGCCGGCGGGCGATGATGCGGTAGA
This sequence comes from Ancylobacter sp. TS-1, assembly GCF_009223885.1. Classification (NCBI taxonomy): domain Bacteria; kingdom Pseudomonadati; phylum Pseudomonadota; class Alphaproteobacteria; order Hyphomicrobiales; family Xanthobacteraceae; genus Ancylobacter; species Ancylobacter sp. TS-1. Next base: position 2,815,667 of record NZ_CP045144.1, on the reverse strand, counting down.
GATAGCGCCGCCCGGTCGCGGAGAAGCGGGCGTGAAAATCGCCCTCCGCCCGCTCGGCGGCCAGCACCGCGACCGGGTGCGGGCGCAGATGAGCGTTCATGGCGTCGCGCACCGTGTCGGGCGGCCAGTCGCGGGCAAGCTCGACATGGGCGACCTGCCCGGTGGCGTGGACGCCGGCATCGGTGCGCCCGGCGCCGTGCACGGCGGCCTCCTCGCCGGAAAAGCGTGTCACCGCCCGGGCCAGCACGCCCTGCACGCTCTCCCCCGCCGCCTGGATCTGCCAGCCGACGAAGGGGGTGCCGTCATATTCGATGGTGAGCTTGTAGCGGGGCATCGCGGTTTCCTGTGCGCTCTGTAACGCCCGGCGGCGCGCGCGTCACCTGCACAGCTCCCTCATCTCCGCCCCCTTGCCCCGCGGGAGCGCCGGGGGCATCGTGCGCGCCACATCGGAGCCTGCAATGCCCGCGAACGACCCCCATCACGACACCGTGGATGCCGGCGACCATGTCGTCCTGATCGACGGCTCGGCCTATATCTTCCGCGCCTACCACGCGCTGCCCCCGCTCACCCGCTCCTCCGACAGGCTGCCGGTCGGGGCGGTGGCGGGATTCTGCAACATGCTGTGGAAGCTGGTACGCGCCGGGCAGAACGGGGGCGGTTTCGAGCCCAAGCCCACCCATCTCGCCGTGGTGTTCGACAAGTCCGAGCAGACTTTCCGCAAGGACATCTACCCGCTCTACAAGGCGCAGCGCCCGGAGCTGCCGGAAGATCTGCGCCCGCAGTTTCCCCTCATCCGGGAAGCGACTCGCGCGTTCGACCTCGCCTGCGTCGAGCAGGCCGGCTTCGAGGCCGACGACCTCATCGCCACCTATGCCGAGCAGGCCAAGGCCAAGGGCGCCCGCGTCACCGTCATCTCCTCCGACAAGGACCTGATGCAGCTCGTCGACGAGCGGGTGCGCATGTACGACCCGATGAAGGACAAGGCGATCGGCACGGAAGAGGTGTTCGAGAAGTTCGGCGTCGCCCCCGACAAGGTGGTCGACGTGCAGTCGCTGGCCGGCGATTCGGTGGACAATGTGCCGGGCGTGCCGGGCATCGGCATCAAGACCGCCGCCCAGCTTCTGGCCGAATATGGCGACCTCGACACGCTGCTGGCCCGCGCCTCCGAGATCAAGCAGACCAAAAGGCGCGAGAATCTGATCGAGTTCGCCGATCAGGCCCGCCTGTCGCGCCAGCTCGTCACGCTCAAGCGCGACGTGGCGCTCGACGTGCCGCTCGACGACATCGCCGTGGTCGAGCCGGAAGGGCGCAAGCTGATCGCCTTCCTCAAGGCGATGGAGTTCACCACGCTGACCCGCCGCGTCGGCGAGGCCTATGAGATCGAGATCGCCGCCATCGAACCCGATCCGGCGCTGAAGGCGGGAGCCTCCCCCTCTCCCCAGTGGGGAGAGGGTCGGGGTGAGGGGGAGCTTGGCGGCACGCAAGCCGCCGACGGGTCCACCAACGCAACGCCCCTCACCCCAGCCCTCTCCCCGTCGGGGAGAGGGAGCGACGCGGACGCCCTCACCCCGCTCGCCCTTTCCGCCGCCCGGCAGGCGCAGGCCACCGCGACGCCGGTAGACCGTTCCGCCTACGAAACGGTTACGACTCTGGCCCGACTCAAGGAATGGATCGCCCGCGCCGTCGACCTTGGCGTGGTGGCGGTCGACACCGAGACCACCGGCCTCGACCCGATGCAGGCGGATATCGTCGGCTTCTCGCTGGCGCTGGCGCCGAACGAGGCGTGCTACGTGCCGCTCACCCACAAGGGCGGCGACGAGGGCCTGTTCAGCGAGGGGATGCTGCCCGGCCAGATTCCGCTCGCCGAGGCGGTGGCCGCGCTCAAGCCGCTTCTGGAAGACCCGTCCGTCCTGAAGATCGGCCAGAACCTCAAATATGACTGGCTGGTGTTCGATCGCCTCGGCATCGAGCTGGTCGGCTATGACGACACGATGCTGCTCTCCTATGTGCTGGACGCCGGCGCCTCGCCGCACGGCATGGACCCGCTCTCGGTCCGCTGGCTCGGCCATACCCCGATCAAGTTCGAGGAGGTGTGCGGCAAGGGCAAGGGGCAGATCTCGTTCGACCGCGCCGCCATCGACAAGGCCAGCGAATACGCCGCCGAGGACGCCGACGTCACGCTGCGGCTGTGGCGCGTGCTCAAGCCCCGGCTGGCCGCCGAAGGCAAGGCCACCGTCTACGAGACGCTGGAGCGCCCGCTCGTCGCCGTGCTGGCAAAGATGGAGGCGCGCGGCATCCGCATCGACCGGCAGATGCTCTCGCGGCTCTCGGGCGAGTTCGCTCAAGGGATGGGCCGGCTGGAGGCGGAAATCTCCGACATGGCGGGGGAGAGCTTCAACCCCGGCTCGCCCAAGCAGCTCGGCGACATATTGTTCGGCAAGATGCAGATTCCCGGTGGGCGCAAGACACCGACGGGGGCGTGGTCGACCGGCGCCGACGTGCTGGAGGAACTCGCCGAGCAGGGGCACGAACTGCCCCGCCGCATCCTCGACTGGCGACAGCTGCAGAAGCTGAAATCGACCTATACCGACGCACTGCCCTCCTATGTCCACCCCGAGACCGGGCGCGTGCACACCTCCTTCGCGCTGGCGGCGACCACCACGGGCCGGCTCTCCTCCTCCGAGCCGAACCTTCAGAACATCCCGGTGCGCAGCGAGGAAGGCCGCAAGATCCGCAAGGCCTTCATCGCCGCGCCCGGCCACAAGCTGATCTCGGCCGACTATTCGCAGATCGAGCTGCGCCTGCTGGCCGAGATCGCCGACACGCCCTCGCTGCGGCAGGCCTTCCAGGACGGGCTCGACATCCACGCGATGACGGCCTCGGAGATGTTCGGCGTGCCGATCGAGGGCATGCCGGGCGAGGTGCGCCGGCGCGCCAAGGCGATCAATTTCGGCATCATCTACGGCATCTCGGCCTTCGGGCTGGCCAACCAGCTGTCGATTCCGCGCGAGGAGGCCGGCGCCTACATCAAGCGCTATTTCGAGCGCTTCCCCGGCATCCGCGCCTATATGGACGAGACGCGCAACTTTGCCCGCGAGCACGGCTATGTGGAGACGCTGTTCGGCCGGCGCTGTCACTACCCCGACATAGCGGCCAAGAACCCGTCCATCCGCGCCTTCAACGAGCGCGCGGCGATCAATGCCCGCCTCCAGGGCTCGGCCGCCGACATCATCCGCCGTGCCATGGCGCGCATGGACGGGGCGCTGGAAAAAGCCAGGCTCTCCGCCCGCATGCTGCTGCAGGTGCATGACGAGCTGATCTTCGAAGTGCCGGACGAGGAGGTCGACGCCACCATCCCCGTCGTACGCGAGGTGATGGAGCTGGCCCCCTTCCCCGCCGTGGCGCTGAAAGTCCCGCTCAAGGTCGACGCCCGCGCGGCGGAAAACTGGGACGAGGCGCATTGACCAGCCCCCTCTCCCCGGCGGGGAGAGGGTCGGGGTGAGGGGGCGTGCTCCGCGCCGTCATCCCGGCCGCGCGCCGCTTTCTTTCCCGAGAACGATCCCGGATCGGCCTGGCGGCCGTCCGGGATGACGTCTGCCCGGGCTGCGCCCCCTCAGAACTCGACGTCGAGTTCCTCCATCTCGTCGGGCTCGGTGAGCGCGGCGGCGCTCCATTCCTTCATGGCGGGAAGGGCGAGGATGGTCTTCACATAGGCGCGCAGCGGCGCCTCCAGCTTCACGTCATAGGTGGTGAAGCGCGAGCAGACGGGAGCGTACATCGCATCCGCCATGGTCGGCGCCGGCCCGAAAAGATAAGGCCCGCCATAGGTCTTTAGGCACTCGCGCCAGATGGCGAGGATGCGCTCTATGTCGCCCATCGCCCCGGTCCACACCTTGAAGCCGGGATGGCTGGCCTTGATGTTCATCGGCAGCGCCGAGCGCAGATTGGCGAAACCCGAATGCATCTCGCCGGAGATCGACCGGCAATGCGAGCGCGCTGCACTGTCCTTGGGCAGAAGCCCGGCCTCTGGCTTCAATTCGTGCAGGTATTCGGCGATGGCCAGCGTGTCCCAGATGCGCAGCCCGGCATGGTCGAGCCGGGGCACCAGGAAGGAGGAGGATTGCAGCAGCAGCTCCGCCCGGATCGAGGGATCGTCGGCGGAAACCCGCGCCTCCTCGATATCGAGCCCGGCCATGCGGCACAGCAGGAAGCCGCGCAGCGACCACGAGGAATAGTTCTTGCTACTGATGGTGAGGACCGCGTCGGGCACGGCCTCGGACTTGGCGTCGGGCTTGGCCCGGACAGGCTTCGCCGGTTTCGCCGGCGCGGATCTGGCGGCGGTCTTCGTCCCCGAGCCGGACGTCGTTCGGGACGACGCGGATTTGGACGTCGAGGTCGGGGCGGGCATGGCCATGCGTCCTGTGTGCGGAAGGCGATGATGATCGGTCGGCCCAGAGCAAACACTATTCGTGCCATCCCCGATCCGCACGGGGTCGCCGCCGCGCCGGACGGGCGCCGGACGGGCGCGCACCGGTCATCCGCGCGCCCGACACAAACGCATTCGGCACAAGCGTACTTGGCAACCGCCCATTCCGGAGCCTACGCTCGGCCGGCGCGATCCGCGTCCTTCGTCCTATCGCGCACGCCGCATCTTCCCGCTAGCCTGTCGTTCCCCGGAACCGGCGCGCCGGCGTGCCGCCCTTCCCGCCGCCTCCGCCATTGGGCCTTCAGCTGCCGATGATCTACGCCGCCTATCAGGCCCAGTCCGACCTGTTCGATCCCGTCCGCCTGGCGGCGCGCCTGTCGCGCCAGATGATCGGCACGGCGCAGGCCGGCTTCGGCGACAGCCCGATGCTGCGCAACCTCGCCGCCGCCTGCGAGATGATCGAGCGCGCCGGCCTCAGCCACCAGCGGCCCTCCTTCGGCGTGGAAAGCGTCATGGTCGGCAACCGCGAGGTGGAGGTGCGCGAGGAGGTGACGCTGGCGCTGCCCTTCGGCTCGCTGGTGCATTTCGCCAAGGACATCGACCAGCCGCAGCCGCGCGTGCTGGTGGTCGCCCCGCTTTCCGGCCATTTCGCCACCCTGCTGCTGGACACGATCAGGACCCTGCTGCCGGAGAACGACGTCTACGTCACCGACTGGCACAATGCCCGCGACGTGCCGCTGTCGGATGGCGGCTTCGGCTTCGACGACTATGTCGAGCACGTCATCCGCTTCACCCGGGCGATGGGCGAGGGCGGGCACCTGCTCGCCGTCTGCCAGCCCTGCGTGCAGGTGCTCGCCGCCACCGCCGTGATGGCGCAGACCGACGATCCCGCCCAGCCCCTGTCCATGACCCTGATGGCCGGGCCGGTCGACACCCGCGTCAACCCGACCAAGGTCAACGAGCTCGCCACCTCGAAGCCGATGGCGTGGTTCGAGCAGAACCTCATCGCCACCGTGCCGCCGGGGTTTCCCGGCGCCGGCCGGCGGGTCTATCCCGGCTTCGTGCAGGTCGGCGCCTTCATGGCGATGAATATGGAGCGCCACGTGAAGGCGCATGTCGAGCTGTTCGAGAACCTCGCCATGGGCGAGCACGAGAAGGCGCGCACCACCAAGCATTTCTACGACGAGTATTTCGCCGTGCTCGACCTCGCCGCCGAGTTCTATCTGGAGACCATCGCCAAGGTGTTCCAGGAGCACGAGCTGCCGCGTGGCGTGCTGACCTATCGCGGCGAGAAGATCGACTTCCGCGCCGTGCGCCGCACCGCCCTGCTCACGGTGGAAGGCGAGCGCGACGACATCTGCGCGGTCGGCCAGACCGTGGCGGCGCAGGACATCTGCGCGAGCCTGCGCCCGCATCTGCGCCGCCACCACATGCAGGCCGGCGTCGGCCATTACGGCGTGTTCTCCGGCCGCCGCTGGAAGGGCCAGGTCTACCCGCTGGTGCGCAACCACATCCTCGCCAGCGACGGCTGAGGCGCGCCTGCCGCCAAATCGTGGATGGCTGGGACGAGCCCGGCCATGACGGCGCTCTCACCCCCGTCACGCACACGTCATCATTGACGCGGCAGGCTGGCGCGCCCCATGGTGCCCCCGCACTTTCCCCCCTCGGAACCAAAGGAGTGTCCCCGAGAATGTCCGTTTGGCCGGTCTATGGTAAAATCGACGGTCCCATCGTGATGATCGGCTTCGGCTCGATCGGACGTGGCACCCTGCCCCTCCTCGAGCGGCATTTCGATTTCGACAAGGAAGGCCTCACGGTCATCGACCCGGTGGACGACCACCGCGCCCTGCTCGACGAGCGCGGCATACGCTTCCTTCAGCTCGCCATCACCCAGGAGAACTACCGCGACGTGCTCGGCCCCCTGCTGACCACCGGCGGGCGCGGCTTCGTGATCAACCTGTCGGTCGATACCGGCTCGGTCGACCTGATGAGCTTCGCCCGCGAATGCGGCGCGCTCTACATCGACACCGTGGTCGAGCCCTGGCTCGGCTTCTATTTCGACAAGGACGCCAGCCCCGCCAGCCGCTCCAACTACGCGCTGCGCGAATCCATGCTGAAGGCCAAGCGCGAGAACCCCGGCGGGCCGACCGCCGTCTCCTGCTGCGGTGCCAATCCCGGCATGGTGTCGTGGTTCGTGAAGCAGGCGCTGGTCGACATCGCCACCGACAGCGGCCTCGATTTCGAGGTGCCCGCGACCCGCGAGGGCTGGGCGGCGCTCATGCAGCAGGCCGGCGTGAAGGGCATCCACATCGCCGAGCGCGACACCCAGCGCGCGCGCGACCCGCGCCCCTTCGGCCGCTTCGTCAACACCTGGTCGGTCGAGGGCTTCGTCTCGGAAGGGCTGCAGCCGGCCGAACTCGGCTGGGGCACCCATGAGAAGTGGATGCCGGCCAACGGCCACACCCATAATTTCGGCTCCGGCGCGGCGATCTATTTGATGCAGGCGGGCGCAGCGACCAAGGTGCGCACCTGGTGCCCGAGCCTCGGCCCGCAGCACGGCTTCCTCGTCACCCATAACGAGTCGATCTCGATCGCCGACTATTTCACCGTGCGCAACGGCGCGCAGGTCGCCTACCGCCCGACCTGCCACTATGCCTACCACCCCTGCAACGACGCCCTGCTGTCCTGGCACGAGATGTTCGGCAGCGAGGGCAAGCCGCTCGGCGACTGGTCGATCCTGACCGAGCACGAGATCGTCGACGGGCGCGACGAGCTGGGCGTGCTGCTGTTCGGCCATGCCAAGAACGCCTACTGGTACGGCTCGCAGCTCACCATCGAGGAAGCGCGCGACCTCGCCCCCTACCAGACCGCCACCGGGCTTCAGGTCACTTCCGCCGTGCTCGCCGGCATGGTGTGGGCGCTGGAGAACCCGCAGGCCGGCATCGTCGAGACCGACGAGATGGACTATCGCCGCTGCCTGGAGATCCAGAAGCCCTATCTCGGCACGGTGAAGGGCTACTACACCGACTGGACCCCGCTCGACGGGCGCCCCGGCCTGTTCCCCGAGGATCTCGACGAGAACGACCCCTGGCAGTTCCGCAACATTCTGGTGCGGTGAGGCCCGCCGCGCGCCGGGAGACGCGATCCGTTCGCGCGCCCGGCACGTAAGAGCCGCGTGCCGTCGGCGGCGCGCGGCGCATCCGCGCGCCCGCGGTCGTGATGGCGCGGCCGGGCCGAACTGGCCTATAAGCTCGGCCGTAACAGACGTTTGGTCAGGCGAGGCATGCCGATGAACAAGGCCGTTCCGGTCAACGAGGCTTCCGTGGCGCTCACCCCCGCCCCCGGCGGCGGGCTGCCGGCCGGCCACCCGCCGGTCGCCCATGGCAAGATCGGCGTGCTGATCGTCAATCTCGGCACGCCGGACGGCACCGACTACTGGTCGATGCGGCGCTATCTCAAGGAATTCCTCTCCGACCGCCGCGTCATCGAGGTGAACCGCGTCCTGTGGTGGTTCATCCTCAACGTCATCATCCTGTCCCGCCGGCCGCAGGCCAAGGGCAAGGACTACGCGACGATCTGGAACAAGGAGCGCAATGAGGGCCCGCTGCGCACCATCACCCGCGCGCAGTCGGACAAGCTGTCCGCCGCTCTCGCCCCGCGCGACGGGCGCCTCGTCTTCGACTGGGCGATGCGCTACGGCAACCCCTCCGTCGCCGCGCGCATCGAGGCACTGCAGAAACAGGGCTGCGAGCGCATCCTCCTGGTGCCGCTCTATCCGCAATACGCCGCCGCCACCTCGGCGACCGTGTGCGATGCCGCCTTCGACGCGCTCAAGAAGATGCGCTGGCAGCCGGTGCTGCGCGTCGCCCCGCACTGGCCGGACGAGCCCGCCTATATCGAGGCGCTGGCCAACTCGATCACCTCGGAACTCGCCAAGCTGGACTGGGAACCGGAGATGGTGCTCGCCTCCTTCCACGGCATCCCGAAGGAGTATTTCGAGAAGGGCGACCCCTATCACTGCTACTGCTACAAGACCGTGCGCCTGCTGCGCGAGCGCCTCGGCTGGCCCGAAGGCCGGCTGAAGCTCACTTTTCAGTCCCGTTTCGGCCGGGCGGAATGGCTGCAGCCCTACACCGACAAGACGGTGGAGGCGCTGGCGCAGTCCGGCGTGAAGCGGCTCGCCGTCATCACCCCCGGCTTCGTCGCCGACTGCCTGGAAACGCTGGAGGAGATCGCCGGCGAGAACGCCGAGATCTTCCATCATAATGGCGGCGAGAAGTTCCACTTCATCCCCTGCCTCAACGACAGCCCCGACGGCATCAAGGTGCTGGAGGCGGTGGTGACGCGCGAGCTGAAGGGCTGGGCGGAGCTGTAGGGCCACCCAAGACCATCCTCATCCCCGGGCTTGACCCGGGGACCCAGCCCTCTTCGGCGTCGCGCAAGCCTGGGTGGCCGGGTCAAGCCCGGCCATGAGGGAGAGAATGGCGCGGCGCCCGCTGGGAACAGCCTGCGTGCTTCGAGGCCGGCCTTTCGGCCGGTACCTCAGCATGACGAGGCGCCCGTCGCCTTCCCCGCCGCCGTCATCCTGAGGTGCCCGGCATCGCCGGGCCTCGAAGGATGCCCGCCCGCGCGCGCCGCCGGCGGCCGCGTATCAGCGGCGAAACCCGACGTGTCTTGCGCCCGGCGCGCTTCTTGCCGATGGGAGTGCGTCCAGACCGCGAGCGGAGCGCCCCCATGCCCGAGCCGACCCCTTCCCCCGCCGCCGATGCCCGCACCGAGATGCAGAAGATGCTGGCCGGCGACTATTACCGCGCCGGCGATGCCGAGATACAGGCCGCCCAGCGCGCCAACTTTGCCTGGCTCGCCCGCTTCAACGCCTCGCTCACCCTCTCGCGCGAGGAGCGCCGCGAACTGGTGCGCGAGGGCGTCGGCTCGGCCGGCGAGCGCACCGGCATCCGCCCGCCCTTCCACTGCGACTACGGCTTCAACATCCACCTGGGGACCGGGGTGTTCCTCAATTTCGACTGCGTGATCCTCGACGTGATGCCGGTGCATATCGGCGACGGCACCGAGATCGGCCCCGGCACGCACATCTACACCGCCGACCACCCGCGCGATCCGGAGATCCGCCGCGCCGGCCTGCAATATGGCCGGCCGGTGCGCATCGGCCGCAATGTCTGGATTGGCGGCAAGGCCATCATCCTGCCCGGTGTGACCATCGGCGACGATGTGGTGATCGGCGCCGGCGCGGTGGTGACGCGCGACATTCCCTCGGGCGCCACCGCCGTCGGTAACCCGGCGCGGGTGCGCTAGGCACCGCTCCCCCCAAACGAAAACGGCCGGCGTGTCGCCACGCCGGCCGTTCTCATTGTCACCGTTCAGGCGGCGAGGGCGCGAGCCCTCATTCCGCCTTCTGCGGAGAGGCGGATCACTCCGCCTTCTCCGGAGAGGCCGATCACTCGGCCTTCTCGGACGCCTTCTTCAGCGCGGCGCCGAGGATGTCGCCCAGCGAGGCGCCGGAATCCTGCGAGCCGAACTGGGCCACGGCTTCCTTCTCCTCGGCGATCTCCAGCGCCTTGATCGACACCTGCACCTTGCGCGCCTTGCGGTCGAACAGGATGACGCGGGCGTCGAACTTCTCGCCGACGGCGAAGCGGTCCGGACGCTGGTCGCCGCGGTCGCGGGCCAGTTCCGAGCGCTTGACGAAGGTGGTCATGTCGCTGCCGGCGATCTTCACGTCGACGCCGCCATCCTTCACGTCGATCACTTCGCAGGTGACGATCGCGCCCTTCTTGAGCTCGCCCGAATCCTGGAAGGGGTCGCCGCCGAGCTGCTTCACGCCGAGCGAGATGCGCTCCTTGTCGACATCCACGTCGAGCACGACCGCCTTGATCATGTCGCCCTTCTTGAACTCCTCGATCACCTGCTCGCCGGGACGGTTCCAGTCGAGATCCGACAAGTGGACCATGCCGTCGACGTCGCCGTCGAGGCCGAGGAACAGGCCGAACTCGGTCTTGTTCTTGACCTCGCCTTCGACCGCGGAGCCGGCCGGGTACTTCTCGGCGAAGGCTTCCCACGGGTTCTGCAGGGTCTGCTTGAGGCCGAGCGAGATGCGGCGCTTGACCGGATCCACCTCGAGGATCGCCACTTCCACTTCCTGCGAGGTGGCGACGATCTTGCCGGGATGGACGTTCTTCTTGGTCCAGCTCATCTCGGAAACGTGGATGAGGCCCTCGATCCCCGGCTCCAGCTCGACGAACGCGCCGTAGTCGGTGATGTTGGTGACGCGGCCCTTGAAGCGGGCCTCGACCGGGTACTTGGCCTCGATGCCCTCCCACGGATCGCCGAGGAGCTGCTTCATGCCCAGCGAGATGCGGTGCGTCTCGTGGTTGATCTTGATGATCTTCACCTTGACCGTCTGGCCGATGGAGAGCACCTCGGTCGGGTGGTTCACGCGGCGCCAGGCGATGTCGGTGACGTGCAGCAGGCCGTCAATGCCGCCGAGGTCCACGAACGCACCGTAATCGGTGATGTTCTTGACCACGCCGTCGATGACCTGACCCTCTTCGAGGTTCTGCACCAGCTCGTGACGCTGCTCGGCGCGGGTCTCTTCGAGGACCGTGCGGCGCGAGACGACGATGTTGCCGCGGCGGCGATCCATCTTGAGGATCTGGAACGGCTGCGGGTTGTGCATCAGCGGGCCGACGTCGCGGATCGGGCGGATGTCGACCTGCGAGCGCGGCAGGAAGGCCACGGCGCCGTCGAGGTCGACGGTGAAGCCGCCCTTGACCTGGTTGAAGATGACGCCCGTCACCTTCTCCTGCGCGTTGAACGCCTTCTCGAGGCGGACCCAGCTCTCTTCGCGGCGGGCCTTGTCGCGGGACAGGACGGCTTCGCCGAGCGCGTTCTCGACGCGCTCGAGATAGACCTCGACCTCGTCGCCGACCTTGATTTCCTGGTCGCGGCCGGGGCCGGCAAATTCCTTCAGTGCCACGCGGCCTTCGGTCTTCAGGCCGATGTCGATGATCGCGAGATCCTTCTCGATCGCGACGACGATGCCCTTGACGACGGAACCTTCGGCGAGCTCGGACTGACCGAAGCTCTCTTCCAGCATCGCGGCGAAATCGTCACGCGCGGCGGAAAGGCTTTGAGTAGCGGACATATATGCTCCTTGCCAGGATCTGCGCCGGACGGGTTGATGTGAGCCTCTTCTCCGCCACGGGCACCGGGACTGGCGGGCCCGGCGCTGTCCGCCCATGAGGCGGACCCGGCGCGCTGGCCGTGACGAAGGAAGCCTGGAAATCTGAGAACGCTGTCGCGACGCTTACCGCCGGGCGCGCCTTCCCTCGGGGGAAGGCCGCGCGGGGCCGGGCACGCCGCTCATGTCCGGGTCGAACCGCGAGACGGGATCGGAGGGCTGGCCTCCCAGCGTCGGAGAGCGCGCATCCCGCGCCTCCGGCCCTCCCGATGGACCGCCTCGATGAGATGGTGGCCCGGACAGGCGCGTGCAATAGCGCATGGGGCGGGGAAGGGCAAGGGTGGGGGGAAATCGCGAGGGTTTGGGCAAGCCTTGCGTCGCCGCTCCACCAACTCATCTCCGGCTCATCGCTGAAGCTTGCGCGAATCGGGTGGCGCGGCTATCGGTTGAAAAATAAACGAAGGGGTATCTTAGGTCGCATCGGCATCACGTTATGCTCCAGGAACATGAATATGCACTGCTTGGCGGTGTCAATCGAGCAAAAATTGGCCGTTATTTAGGAATAACAGCGGCCGCGATCTCCTCTGTAATTGTTCTTGCGTTGTTGACCATTGTCGATGTTGCCAATGCTCTGGGTTGGTACACTAATGTGCCTCCAGTGGTGTTGTCGTGGGTTAGCGCCGGCGCGGTATATGCCATCCTATATTGGCTATTTGACCGCCACATTTGGAAATTCTCATTTGTCGCTGCTGCCTTGCGCGTACCCGATCTTAGTGGCTGCTGGCACTGTAAAGGTCGCACAATAAACTCCGATAAGACCCCAGGTGACGCATGGGAGGGCGACGTCGTCATCATACAAAGTTGGGATCGTCTGCGCGTTCGATTAAAGACTCCTCAGTCGGCTTCTAACAGCATCAGCGCGGCGCTCGTTTACGATGAAGCTGATGGCTTTCGTTTGTTCTATAATTACCGTAATGAACCATCTATTTCAGAGCTAAAGCTCACCTCCCATCGAGGTTTCGCAGAGTTTTTATTCTCCAAAGATTTAAAATCAGCGACCGGCGAATACTTTAACGGCTATGGACGCTTTACTTTTGGCACAATGCACCTGACGAGGAATAATGACTGATGGCCGGAAACATCGACAAACGCCTTACCTCACTCAAGGCAAGACGATCCGGCACCGATCGCCTGAGCCGTGTAGCTAAAGCAGACCAAACCTTTATCGCACTTGCGGCGAGTCAACTCTCGGAGAGTTATCAGAAGCGAGCTCCAACTCAGCCGTACACGAGATATGCTCTCGGAGCCATGCAGGAGGTTGGCCCCGAATACACTCGTATTAGTCTAGAAACGGCGGATAGAGTCAAGAATCAACTATATAATTCATTTCAACTTCTTAATCGATCTGTTGATTTTCGACTTCAAGGCTCAGTTCCTTGTAATATTCATATTCGTGGAGTTAGTGACGTTGATCTTCTTATACTTGATGATGCATTCTTCACGTATGATATACTCGGACCCTCCGCACGATCGGGATACTATAATTCTCCGGTACCGTATACTCCCATATCTGCCCTTGGTTCCCTGAGAGCACATATAGAAAAGATTCTTCCCGAAAAATTTCCGGCCGCAGAAGTTGATATTTCGGGCGGAAAGGCGGTTAAGATTTCTGGCGGGTCTCTTGCTCGACCGGTTGATGTAGTTCCATCTCACTGGCATAATACTTCTGACTATCAATCGTCGAAGATGGAGGTTGATCGAGCTATACGGATTTTGGATAAAAAATATCAAGTTACGATAGATAATATGCCATTCAGGCATATTAAAAGAATTACAGATCGCGACACTATGACGGCATTGAGCTTAAAAAAAGCAATACGTCTATGTAAACACGTCAAGAGCGATGCTGAGGATGAAGGGACTGCCGTTTCCCTCCCGAGTTTCGATATTGCAGCAACTATGTACCATGCCAATTTATCGAATCTTCGCGCTGGCGCTGGTTATGAATTGGGGATTCTCGCAGAAACACAACGGCACCTCGACGAACTCGCGCGTAATTCCGATCTAGCACAATCACTTATTGTGCCGGATGGCTCCCGTAGAATTTTCGACACGAGCGCTAAATTGCAAGGACTTCTTGCGTTATCGCTGGAAATGGATGACCTTGCCAAAGAAGTTTCCAGGGAGCAGAATTCTCCGCTTCGTACTATACTAGGTCGAGAGTTATCCTTCTCAGAAATGCGTGCGGCCTTAAACGATATCTATATTCCGGTTTTATAGATTCCCACCCACACATCCATCACCCACCCCCGCACGGCATTGATCCCGGCGCGGGTGCGCAGGATCTCCTCGCCTGCCTCGGCGAGCGGGCCGGCCAGCAGCTTCTCCGCCGGGGTGCCAAGGCTGGCGCCCCGCCAGACACGGCCGGGCCAGCCCTGCGCCAGCAGCGCGGCGAGCCCCGTGCCGTCGTCGAGCGGCGCCGCGAAGGCCATTATTAGGGATGCGGGACGGCGCGGCAGGCTCGCCGCGCGTACCACGTGGTGGCCGGGCTTGCCGAAGCGGACGATCCGCGCCTCGCGCACATAGGCGCCGACGCCCTCACCGTCTCCCCGCCCGCACCACCGCCGCCACGCCCATGAGGATGAGCCCGGTGCAGATGCCGGCGCAGACCACGGCGGCGGGGGTCATGCGGGCGCCGCCCTGCAGGCGGACCCAGGCGCCGACGCGCACGTCATAGGCCGCCTTCATCTCCTCGGGATGGGTCGGCGGGGCGGTCAGCCAGTCCATCGCCGAAGACCCGGCGCGGCTCTCCGGCGCGGCGGAACGCCCGGCGGCATCGGCCTCCCGGGGCGGGCGCAGCGCCGGCAGGCGGGAGGCGGGCGCGGAAGCCGCCCCGGCAGACGGGGTGGCGGGCCGGATGGTGGGCATCGGAACCTCCTCGGACGGGTCGCGGCGCCCGATTATGGACCGGAACCTCGCGCCGCGTGAGCCCCTCCCGGCCGCGTTCCGCACCACGCCCTCCCCCGGGCCCGGGGACCCGTCCCCCCCGGCGCAACAGCCGCGGAACCCATGCCGGCCCGCCGCCCCCTCGCGGACACCTTCATCGGCGCCGCCCGTCGAGGCTCCCACCGCCGCGCCGCGCGGGCCTCAGGAAAACGTCCGCCGTGCTGATCCCGATCAACCCGGGCGGCGGGCCGGCATGCGACAAGCGTCTCTTGGTAGTTTGCTACCGTCGCGTGCAGAGGTCGATGGAACCTCCCTCGATTGTGCTATCGTCGGCCCGGGATGTCCCGGCACGCCAATGTCGGGAGGCGTCAGTCCCGAGGGGCCCGCCCCTTCGCTCGCGGCATGGGCCGACGCCGGGGCAGAGTTGGTACGCGTGGAGTGCGCGCATGCGCCGCTGGAGCGTCATAGGTCTGGCCCTGCTGTTCGCGCTGGTCGGCGCCGGCGCGCCGCTTGCCGGCATGGTCTATCTCTCCTGGCGCCTCGCCCTCTACGACCAGCGCGCCCAGCTCGACGCGGTGGCCGAGCAGGCGCTCGCCCACGCGCTCGACGTCTATGTCGACGCGGCGCGGACGCTGCGCTCCATCTCCGCCACCGATTTCGAGCCCTGCTCGCCGGGCCACATGCGCCGGCTGCGCGAGCTGGTGGTGAACTCGCTGGCGGTCGACGACCTCGCGCTGGTGAAGGACGGCATCCTGCATTGCGATGTCTGGGGCCCGGCGCCGTGGCGCCTGCCTCTCGCGCCGCCCGACATCGTCCTGCCGGACGGCATCGGCGTCGCCTTCGGCCGGCTCACCCCCTTCAGCCCGGACCGGCCGATGCTGGTGCTGACGCTCGGCGACCATCGCGCGCTGGTCGATCAGGAGCGGTTCCTCCATCCCCCGAGCGCGCCGAGCCTGCGTGTCGAGCTGCGCGCGCCCGGCGGCCACGCGCTGCGGCCGCTGCCGGCCACCGAGCGGGCGGCACGGATAGGCGACCACAGCCCCGGCCAGCAGACCGCCCGGGCCGAGGCGCAGGGCTGGTCGGTCGTGGTGCGCGAGCGCGCGCCCACCTTCGCCGACCAGTTCGGCGCGATGAAGTTCGCGCTGCTGCCGGTCGCGCTGTTCTTCGCCCTCATCTGCATCCTGCTGGTGCTGTGGCTCTCGCGCCGGCGCATGTCGCCGCGCAACGAGCTTGAGTTGGCGATCCGCAACCGCGAATTCGTCGCCCACTACCAGCCCATCGTCGAACTCGCCACCGGGCGCTGCGTCGGCGCCGAGGCGCTGATCCGCCTCGTGCGGCCCGACGGCAGCCTGCTGCGGCCGGACATCTTCATCCCGCTGGCGGAGGACACCGGCCTCATCCAGCCGATGACCGACCTGCTGCTCGAAAAGGTGGTGGCCGATCTCGGCGAACTGCTGCGACGCGACCGGCGGCTGCACATCGCGGTGAATCTGTGCGCCGCCGACATCGTCTCCGGGCGCATCCTCTCCGTGCTGGAGCGCACGCTCGCCGGCACCGGCATCGAGCCGCAGCAGATCTGGGTGGAGGCCACCGAGCGCAGCCTGATGGACATTGACGGCGCCCGCCGCACCCTCGCCGAGCTGCGCCGGCGCGGCCACATGACCGCCATCGACGATTTCGGCACCGGCTATAGCGGCCTCACCTATCTGGAGAAGCTGCCGGTCGACGCGCTCAAGATCGACAAGTCGTTCATCGATTCGGTGGGAACCGAGGCGCCGACCCGGCATGTCACCGACCACATCATCGCGCTGGCGCGCGAGCTCAAGCTGCGCATCGTCGCCGAGGGCGTGCAGAACGAGGCGCAGGCCGTCTATCTGCGCCGCAACAAGGTCGAGTTCGCGCAGGGCTGGCTGTTCGCGCGGGCGCAGACCGGCGAGGAGTTCATCGCCTACTGCGCCCAGAACCGCGCCACCTATGGCGAGCCGGGACAGGTCGGGACGCTGGCGGCGGAATAGCGGCGCGCCCGCCGCGCCGGCCGCCGGGACGGTTCAATCGGAAGACTCCGGCGGGGCTAGATCGGGGGCCCCCGCCCCACCCACACATCCATCACCCAGCCGCGCGCCACGCGGATCTCGGCGCGGATGCGCAGGATCTCGGCGCCGATCTCGACAAGCGGACCGGACAGCAGGCGCTCGGCCGGGGTGCCGAGATTGGCGCCCCACCAGACATGGCCCGGCCAGCCCCGCGCCAGCAGCGCGGCAAGGCCGGCGCCGTCGTCGAGCAGCACGGCGAAGGTCGCGGCCGCACCTGTTTCGCCCGTTACCGTCTCGCCCACCGCGCCGGCAAGGTTGCGGCCGGTGGTCAGCCGCACCGCCTCGCCAATGGCGTTGAGCGGGATCGCATGCGCCGCGCACAGCGCCTGCAGCGCGGTGATGCCGGGGATGACGCGCAGCGCGAAGCCCGGCCCGCCCCCCAGGGCGGCATGGGCGCGCGCGGCCTCCAGCACCCGCAGGGTGGAATCGTAGAGCATCGGATCGCCCCAGACGAGCAGGGCGCCGGTGCCGTCCTCGGCGATCTCGGAGGCGATCAGCCCGGCGAGCAGCGCCGCGCGGGCGGCGTGCCAGTCCGCCACCGCGGCCTCGTAGCGCGCGCGGGCGCCCTCGTCCGGCGCGGCGGCGATCGGCGCCGGCCGGCGCGGCGGGCTCGGCGCGCGCACCACGCGGTGGCCGGGGCGGGCGAGGCGGGCGATCAGGCTCTCGCGGGCGGCGACCAGCTCGCCCGCCCCCTCGCTTTTGTCGAGCAGGAAGAACACGCCCGCCGCGCCGATGGCCTCGACCGCGCGGGCGGTCAGCCCCTCGGGCTCGCCCATGCCGATGCCGATCACGAGCACGGTGCGCATGGCGGGCTCCGCGCCTAGCCCTGCGGCGGGGTGAGCCCGCGCGCGGCGAACACCCGGCGGGCGATGAACAGCGCGTCCAGCGCCGCCGGGAAGCCGGCATAGAGCGCCATCTGCATGATGACCTCGACCACTTCCTCGCGTGTGGCGCCGACATTCAGCGCCGAGCCGATATGCACTTCGAGCTCGCGCTCGGCATGGCCCAGCGCCACGAGCCCGGCGACGGTGGAGAGCATGCGGGTGCGCAGGTCGAGCCCGGGGCGGGAATAGATGTCGCCATAGCCGAACTCGAAGATGTAGCGGGCGAAGTCGGGGGCGATCTCGCCCAGCGCCGCCATCACCTCGGCGCCGGAGCGGCCGGTGATCTCCGCCAGCCGCGCCTTGCCGCGCGCCAGACGGTCTGAATCGCGGTCGGACTCATGGTCGGCGTTGCGGTCGGCCTCTTGCGAAGTGCCGTCCTGCGATGCGTCGTCTGCCATCTCCACTCCCTACCTCGCCGCCCGCGCCCGCTCGACCAGCGCCAGCGCCGCCTGCCAGCTTCCCTCGACATCGAGCTGCGTATTGTCCAGCACCTGAGCGTCCGCCGCCTGCACGAGGGGGGCACTGGCGCGGCCGGAATCGCGCGCGTCGCGCCGGCGGATATCTGCCAGCACCTCGTCGAGGCTCACCGCCTCCCCGCGCCCGACCAGCTCGCGATGGCGGCGGGCGGCGCGCGCCTCGGGCGTCGCGGTGACGAAGATCTTCACCGGCGCGTCGGGGGCGATGACGGTGCCGATGTCGCGCCCGTCCAGCACCGCCCCGCCCGGCTGGCGGGCGAAATCCTGCTGAAGCTTCAGCAGCGCCGCGCGCACATCCGGCACCGCCGCGACGCGCGAGGCGGCCTCGCCCACGGCACCCGATTTCAGCGCCTCGGCATCGAGCGCGCCGACATCCAGCCCGGCGGCGATGCCGGCGAGCGCGGCAGCGTCGGCGACGTCGACGCCCTTCTCCAGCGCGGCGGCGCCCACCGCCCGGTAGAGTAGGCCGGTGTCGAGATGCGGCAGGCCGTAATGCGCAGCGAGGCGGCGGGCGATGGTGCCCTTGCCCGAGGCGGCCGGCCCGTCGATCGCGATGATCATGCCGCCACGGCCTCGGTCTCGATCAGCGCGCCGAGTTCGCGCATCTGCGGCAGGAAGCTCGGGAAGCTGGTGGCGATGAAGGAAATGTCGTCCACCTTCAGCGGCGTGTCGGTGGCCAGCCCCAGCACCAGGAAGCTCATGGCGATGCGGTGGTCCATATGGGTGGCGACGGTGCCGCCGCCCGCCGCCCCGCCGGCGCCGGTCACGATGAGGTCGTCGCCCTCGATGCGGTAGGCGACGCCGGCCTGCGCCAGTCCGTCGGCCACGGCCTGCAGGCGGTCGGATTCCTTCACCCGCAGCTCGGACAGCCCGTTCATCCGCGTCTCGCCGGTGGCGAAGGCGGCGGCCACGGCGAGCACCGGATATTCGTCGATCATCGAGGGGGCACGTTCGGCCGGAACATCGACGCCGGTGAGCGAAGAAGCGCGCACGCGGATGTCGGCGACGCTCTCGCCGCCCTCGACGCGCTCATTCTCGAAGGCGATGTCGGCGCCCATCTCCTTCAGCGTGATGAACAGGCCGGTGCGCAGCGGATTGGTCATCACGCCCTCGATCACCACCTCCGAGCCCGGCACGATCAGCGCCGCCACCAGCGGGAAGGCGGCGGAGGACGGGTCGGCCGGCACGCGGATCGGCGCCGGCTTCAGCTCGGGCCGGCCCTTGAGCGTGACCTTGCGGCCATGGGCGCCATAGGGCTCCACCGTCACCTCGGCGCCGAAATGGGTGAGCATGCGCTCGGTGTGATCGCGGCTCGCCTCCTTCTCGATCACCGTGGTCTCGCCCGGGGCGCCGAGGCCGGCGAGCAGCACGGCCGACTTGATCTGCGCCGAGGCGACCGGGCTCTCATAGGTGATCGGCACCAGGTCCTTCGGCCCCTTCAGCGTCAGCGGCAGGCGTCCGCCCTCGGCGGCGTCGAGCACCTCGACGCCCATCTTCTCCAGCGGGTCGAGAATGCGGCGCATCGGCCGGCGGCGCAGGCTGGCGTCGCCGTCGAAGGTGGCGGAGATCGGGTTGCCGGCCACCATGCCCATCATCAGCCGCGAGCCGGTGCCGGCATTGCCGAAGTCGAGCACGCCCTCGGGGGCGCGCAGGCCGCCGACGCCGACGCCATGGACGCGCCATTCGCCCTCGCCGATCCGCTCGACCTGGGCGCCGAGCGCGGCGCAGGCCTTGGCGGTGTTGAGCACGTCTTCGCCCTCGAGCAGGCCGGAGATGCGGGTCTCGCCGACGGCGAGCGTCCCGAAGATGAGCGAGCGGTGCGAAACGGACTTGTCGCCCGGCACGCGCACCCGGCCCTTCAGCGCCGGCGAGCGGCGGGCGAGGGCGGGAACGGGGTTAGCTCCATGACCGGTGCTGCTCATCACTCGGGGCCTTGTCCTGCGTGGGGTCGCGCGGGGGCGCGACGTGGCTGCGGTATCCGGCGCGGCACGGGTGCATGGCCTTCGGTGCCGCCCCCCGGCGCCGCGACGGGCGCCCGTCCTAGCACGAGGGCGTTATCCCCGCCACGGCCCCCGCAAATGCGGCTTGACTCCGCTTCGCGGGCAGTTCAATGGGAGCACCCTTTCCATCACCACCCGAGGTCTGAAACCGTGGTGAAACCTGACCTAGGCACCAAGCGAATCTGCCCCGTCACCGGACGGAAGTTCTACGATCTGAACAAGGATCCGGTGATCTCGCCCTACACTGGCCAGATCGTGCCGATCACCGCGCCCGTCTCCTCGCGCGGCCGGGTCGAGGCGCCGCGCCCGGCCGAGCCCGATGCGGAGCTGGAGGAAAGCGCCGAGGTCGAGCTGGTCTCGCTTGAGGATGCCGACGAGGAAGCCGCCGGCACCACGAAGGCCGTCGTGGCCGATGACGATATCGACCTCGACGAGGAAGATGTCGCGAGCGACGACGAGGACGTGTTCCTCGAGGAAGACGAGGACGGCGACGACGACGTCACCGATCTGATCGGCGACGGCATCGAGGACGACGAGGAAACCTGAAAAGCACGGGGGACAGTGCGGCCGACGTGAAGTCGGCCCTTGCAGTCCGATCCGCCATGTGCTTTACGACCGTTCCGCTCCGGCCAATGCCGGGGCGGCAAGTCCGGATGAGAACCCAAGGTGCGGCGCCCCGGCGTCTCACGCATCCGGCACCCCCGGTGGGGCCATAGCTCAGTTGGGAGAGCGCTTGAATGGCATTCAAGAGGTCGGCGGTTCGATTCCGCCTGGCTCCACCAAATCTCCCTTAAGAAAATCAGATGTTCGGCAGAGGCGCACCCGCAGCGGGCGCCGCCGGAGCCCCGCTCCCTCAGTCCGCCACCAGCCATTCCAGAGCCGGGAAGAACAGGTCGCGGGAGATGAAGAGCGGGATGAGATTGTGGCTGGTCTCGTCGATGGGCTGTAGGTCGATGCCCGGCAGCCCGGCGAGGTTCTCCGCCTCGGCCGTGTCATGGAGATTGCTGCCGGGGAAGTGGATCCGCGCCGGCGGCGGGTTCGCGCTGGCGAGATAGAACTCCCGCAGTTCCACCTCGTTCCTCGCCGACACCAGCCCGTCGAGAGCGACTCCCTTGCGCCGCACGCCCTCCAGCGATTCGCGGATGGCCGTGGGGGGCGAGAAGGCGAGGGTGCGCCGCGCCTGCAGCCGCAGGGCGAAAAGCAGCGCCCCGAAGCCGCCGCCCGAATTGCCCACGCAGTAGCAGGCGGTGCCGCCAAGTTCCGCCACGGTCGCCCTGAGCGCGGCGGTGGTCTCGTCGAGGTTGCTGCCGAGCCCGCGGACGGGGCCGAGATAATAGGTCCAGTCCATGTCGAAGACATAGACGAGCGAGGCGTCCAGCCGCCGGAACCACTGGTGGATGACGCGCAGCGGCGCCCCGAACTGATGGGCCGCGCCGGTGAAGATGACGACGACCTTGCGCGCGTTCGGGTTGCGGAAGGTCACGTAGTCGAGGTCCGGCCGCACGACCGGAAAGTCGCCGATCGGGTTGATTCCGCCCAGCGGCGCCTGCCCGATGACCATCCGCAGCGCGTCCAGCGAGGCGAAGCGTCCCCACGGTATGTCGCGGGAGCCGGCGTATTGCTTGCAGGCCTCTATCGAGTGGGATTTCGCCAGTTCGTTGAGCACGCAGAGGTGGTGGAAGGTATTGCCCTTCTGCGGGCTCGGCTTCCTTCCCCGCCACGCCGCGTCGGCAAAGGCCTGCGCCAGCTTCCGGTAATGGTCTTCGCCGTCGATCGACATGTGCTGCTCGCTTGAGCGGCGCCGGAAACCCGGCCGCCGCCGCGTCCGCCCGGTCAGGCCCCGACGGACTCGTCGCCCTGGCGCTCTCTCAGGATGAACGCCTTGATCCGCTCGATCGACGTGCACGCGTCATAGTCGCTGTCGGCGATGACGACGGAGAATTCTTCCTCGATCTTCATCAGTATCTGCACGTGGTCGAGCGAATCGAGACCCTGGGTGTAGAAATCCTCGAACGGGTCGAGGTCGATGCTGCCCAGCTTGGCATTCGCCCGCCGCGCCACGGCGCGAATCCGTTCTTCCAGCATTTCCATCAGCCCGCACCCCCCTGAAGGCGCGTGGCGGCGAGCGTGAACTGCCCCCAGCACGCCGTGTCCGCCATGACCTCGACGACGACAAACCGGCTCATCTGGCGCGCGATCCGCACCTCGATCCGGTCCGCTCCGGGCGCGTCGAGCACCGCGCTGATCTCCGCGAGGTTCCACGTATCGTCGGGGAACAGTTCCTCGAGGAGCGCGACCGCGAGCACCAGCGCGGTCTTGGCAATGCTGGCGCCGGACTGGCGGATCGCCGTCGCGCTGTCGAGACCGATCCGCGCCCCGGCAATTGTCTCCGCGTCCAGCCGCGCGCTCCGCTCCCGCACCACGTCGCCCGGCACCAGCCGGAGCCAGCCCGAGGATGGGCGGCCCTGCGAGAGGGTGTCGAACTGGCCGCAGAAATCGGGCGCGCCCGGCTGCGGCGCGTCGTGGCGCAGCTCGACCGCCGCGTCGGAGATGCGGGCAAGGCGCATCCGCGTCGCCCCGTGCGCGCCGGTCGCCGCGACCAGGGCGTCGAACAGGTCCGCCGCATGGATGTAGCCGCGGCTGTCGCTGAGAGGCGGGCGGAGGATGACGGGGCTGGCGATGTTCATCTGGGAATCTCGAAGGCCCTCGTCAGCTCAGCACGTGCGGCAGGTAGCGCATCCCGAGATCGGTGATGACCGGGCTGTCGCATTCGGTCATGCCGATGGCCACCGCCTTGCCGTCGACGACCCAAGCGCCGGTCGAGGCCCAAGGGCCCCGCCCTTCCCCGGCCGGGCGTGGCAGATAGTGCAGATCCTGGAACACGCGCGCGCAAGAACCGGCCGGCCCCTGCGTGACGAGGTTGCGCGAGGGCTGCCGGCGATCGCACAGCGCGATTCCCTGGCCCAGGATGGAGAAAAGCGGCTTCGAGACGAATCCGTCGGCGTCGGCGAGGGGAGCGGGCTCGAAGAAGGTGGCGAGCAGGTTGCGATGGCCCCGGTTGAAGCGCCACAGCCACGCCAGCGATCCCTTCGAGCTCAGCACCAGCGACCACATGGGCGAGGCGATCCTCGGCCCCAGCGCCGCGATCCGCGAGGACAGCGTCGTATCCTCCAGCAGCCGGTCCCAGCGAAAGCCCTTGATGACGCGCGCTTCCGCCCCGTCCGCCATGAGGGCGGACAGGAACGCCTCCACCGAGGCGTAGTTGCGCCTGTCGCAGTCGATGCCGGCGCCGTCGAGAATGCGAAACAGCGCGTACTGCCAGAGCGCGTCATAGGGGTCGCCATCCAGCGAGGAGAGCCGGATCGGCCGCGTCCCCATCCGCGACACGGCGCGCACCGTCGCGCCTTCGAGATCGGCGAACTGGAGGGCCGCGGCGTCGATCGAGGCGTGGTCCTTCTGATAGGTCAGCCACGCCTTCTGGAACATCGCCGTCTCGTAGACCAGCCCGACCACGTCAATGTTGCACTCGTGCAGCTTGGGTGCCGAGCGGCCGTCGAAGCTCAGGTCGAAACGGGAGAACAGGACGGGGTCCGACCGTTCCCAGCTCTCCCGGACCGTGTCCCAGGCGAGGCTCGGTATGCCCAGCGAGGTCAGTATTTCCTCGTCGGCGACCGCCGTGCCGACAAAGTCCGTGCACATCGCCCACAGCTCTTCGACGGCGGGAACGAGAATCCGTTCGATCGCTTCGCCTTCGACCTCATAGTAGTGGTCCAGGCCCCAGTAATCGGGATTCGCGGATTGCTGTTCGACGGCCGTCGGAAGCAGGGCGTGCAGCGGAGGATGTTCGGCGCAGGCAAGGCGACGCATGGACGTCCTTCACGGACTTGAAGAATTGACTGTCTTTCTCATGGCGAACATCTTCACCCTGTCGGGGACGGCGCGCCCGGACGCAAGATGAGCTGACCCGTCAAACCGGCGTGAAAGTTGTTCGTACCGCAACAACCGGCTGATCGAACAACATGCGCGGGCCGATGGACGGATACCCCATGATTTTACCCGTCTCCACTCGTTTAGAATGACTTCAGCCGCAAGTCTAGCGGCGTCCGCGCGGGAGGAGGCGCCACCGGCGGAGGCCGCCGGCGGTCCTTCGCGCAGCAATGAGGCGGATCGGAAAGAGGCGCCCCCCGGGGCATGGCCAAGTCCGAACGGGAGCCCGCGCCGCCACCGCTCCCCGCGCCCCTGCGCGAGGAGGACGGGCGGCCGCCGGAGCGCCCATGGACATTCTCTCCACCATCCTCGTCCTCCTGGCCGGCGTCGTCGCGACCCACTGGGTGGCGCGGGCGCTCGGCGGCCGGATCGCGCTGCCGCTCGTGCAGGTGGCTGCCGGCGCCGCCATCGGCATGGCGACCGATTTCGGCGTCCGGTTGCAGCCGGAACTGTTCTTCGTGCTGTTCCTGCCGCCGCTGCTGTTCCTCGACGGCTGGCGCGTACCCAAGCGCGTGCTTCAGGACAATGCCGCGACCATCCTGTCGCTGGCCTTCGGCCTCGTGATCTTCACCGTGCTCGGCGTCGGGCTGCTGCTGCATTTCCTGCTGCCCGGGGCGCCGCTCGGCGTCTGCTTCGCGCTCGCCGCCGTGCTGTCGCCGACGGACGTGGTGGCGGCGACGGCGGTGGCGACGGGCAGCCGGATTCCCCCGCGCGTGCTGGGCCTGCTGGAAGGCGAGGCGCTGTTCAACGACGCCTCGGGGCTGGTCTGCCTGCGGCTGGCGGTCACGGCGACGATGACCGGGACCTTCTCGCTGTGGCCGGCGCTCACCGGCCTGGTGTGGAGCGCGCTCGGCGGCATCGGGCTCGGCATCGGGCTGAGCCTGCTGATCTCGGCGGTCAAGCTGCGCATCGCCCGGCGCATCGGCGAGGACGCCTCGTCCCAGGTCATCATCAGCCTGCTGACGCCCTATGGCGCCTATCTGCTGGCCGATGCCGCCGGCGGCTCGGCAATCCTCGCGGCGGTGGCGGCCGGAATGACGATGAGCTGGATCGAGGTCGGCGGCTCGGTGCGCGCCGTCACCCGCATCCGCCGCAACGCGGTGTGGGAGACGCTGCAATTCGCCCTCAACGGCTCGATCTTCCTGCTGCTGGGCGAGCAGCTTCCCGACATCGTGCGGCGCGTGCATGTGGGGGCGGTGGAGAGCGGCCATGGCGGCAGTCCGATGGCGCTCGGCTGGCTGGCGCTCTACACCCTCGCCCTCGTGCTGGCGCTCGCCGCCTTCCGTTTCGGCTGGGTCTGGGTGTCGGCCGTCATCTGGCTGCGGCGCCATCCCCCGGCGGACGGGGGCGGGCGGCTGCCGGACTGGCGGCTGGTGTGCGCCATGTCGGTCGCCGGCGTGCGCGGCGCGGTGACGCTTGCCGGCGCGCTCAGCCTGCCGCTGGCGCTTCCCGACGGCACGCCCTTCCCGGCGCGCGAACTGGTGATCTGCCTGGCGGCCGGCGTCATCCTGCTCTCGCTGGCGATCGCCAATATCGGGCTGCCCGGCCTGCTGCGCGACATCCGCCTGCCGCCGGAGCCGCTTCAGGAGGCGCAGGAAATCAACGCCCGCCTCGCCGCCACCCGGGCCGCCCTCGCCGCGCTGGAGCGCACACGCGAGAAGGGCGGGGTCGATCTCGACAGCTTCATGCTCGTCGCCGGCCAGTACGAGCACCGCCTCGCGCAGCTTCAGCCGCCTGAGGATACGGCGACGGCGAAGGGCGGCGACCCCAAGGGCGCGCCCCGCACACGGCACAGCGAGGAAAGCCTGCACATACTGGCCCTGCGGGCCGAACGCGGCGCCATCGTCGCCCTCACCCGCGGCCACCGGCTCTCCACCGACCTCGCCCACAAGCTGCTGCGCGAGATCGACCTCGCCGAGACCGCCTTCGAGACGGCGGCGCAGGGCTGAAGGCCGGGCGCTCCGCTAGAGGCCGTCCGGTTGGGGCGCGGCAGGGGCGCGCGCGGAGGACCGCCGTTTGAGGCGGCCGCTCAGCCGGTCGAGGCAGAGATAGATCACCGGCGTGGTGTAGAGCGTGAGAAGCTGGCTCACCACGAGGCCGCCGACGATGGCGTAGCCGAGCGGCTGGCGCAGCTCCGAGCCGGTGCCGTGCCCGAGCATCAGCGGCACGCCGGCGAGCAGGGCGGCGAAGGTGGTCATCAGGATCGGCCGGAAGCGCAGCAGGCACGCCTGCCGGATGGCGTCATGGGCGGACATCCCCTCGTCGCGCTCCCGCTCGATGGCGAAGTCGACGATCATGATGCCGTTCTTCTTCACGATGCCGATCAGCAGCAGCACGCCGACCAGCGCGATGATCGAGAAATCGAAGCCGAACAGCCACAGCATGATCAGCGCGCCCAGCCCGGCCGAGGGCAGGGTCGACAGGATGGTGATCGGGTGGATGTAGCTCTCATAGAGCACGCCGAGGATCACATAGATGACGAGCAGCGCCGCGAGGATCAGCGCCGGCTCGCTGGCGAGCGATTGCTGGAACGCCTGCGCATTGCCCTGAAAGCTGCCCATCAGCGTCGCCGGCGTACCGATCGCGGCCTCGGCGCGGTGGATCGCCGCCACTGCCTCGCCCAGCGCCACGCCGGGCGCGAGATTGAAGGACAGGGTGACCGAGGGAAACTGGGACTGGTGGTTGATGGCGAGCACGCTGGTCGGCAGGCTCGTCCACTTCGCCAGCACGTTCAGCGGCACCTGCGCCCCGGTGAGCGGGGATTTCACATAGAGCTGGTCGAGCGCGGCCGGCGAGTTCTGCAACCCCGGCAGCACCTCCAGAATCACGTGGTAGCTGTTGAGCTGGGTGAAATACTGCGTCACCTGGCGCTGGCCGAAGGCGTCGTAGAGCACATTGTCGATGTCGGCGGGGCTGATGCCGAGCCGCGAGGCCTGCTCGCGGTCGATGTCGAGCGTCAGGGTCGCCCCGCCGTCCTGCTGGTCGGAGGCGAGGCCGGTCAGCTCCGGCAGCGTCTTCAGCTTGGCCAGCAGCTTCGGCGCCCACGCGTTCAACTCGCCGATGTCGCCGTCCTGCAGCGTGTACTGGAACTGGGTGCGCGCGACCCGCCCGCCGACGTTCAGGTCCTGCGCCGCCTGCAGGAACAGCGCCGCGCCCTCGACGCTCGCCAGCTTCTTCTGCAGCCGGTCGATGATCTGGAAGGCCGAGGCGTGGCGCTCCTCGCGCGGTTTCAGGGTGATGAACATCCGCCCATTGTTCACCGTCTGGCCGGCTCCGGCGCCCACCCCCATGCCGATGGTCGCCACATCGGGATCGGCGGCGACGATGGCGCCGAGCGCCTGCTGGCGCTTGACCATCTCGGAGAAGGAAATGTCCTGCGCCGCCTCCGACACGCCGATGATCAGGCCGGTGTCCTGCAACGGGAAGAAGCCCTTGGGGATGGCGTAGAACAGCAGGCCGGTGGCGACGAGGCAGGCGAAGAACACGGCGAGCGTCGCGCGGCTGTGGTCGAGCGCGACGTCCAGCGTCACCCGGTAGAAGGCGAGCAGCGCGTCGAAGCCGCGTTCGGACAGGCGGTAGAGCGCGCCGTGGCGCTCCTCGCCGCCCTGCGGCTTGGCTTTCAGGAACAGCGCGCACAGCGTCGGGGTGAGGGTGAGCGAGACGAAGGCCGAGACCGCGATGGTGATCGTCACCGTGATGGCGAATTCGCGGAACAGCCGCCCGACCAGCCCGCCCATCAGCAGCAGCGGGATGAAGACCGCGATGAGCGACAGGCTGATGGAGAGAATGGTGAAGCCGATCTCGGCCGAGCCGTCCAGCGCCGCCTGCAGGGGCGTCTTGCCCATCTCCAGATGCCGCTCGATGTTCTCCAGCATCACGATGGCGTCGTCGACCACGAAGCCGACCGCGATGGACAGCCCCATCAGCGACAGGTTGTCGAGGCTGAAGCCGAGCGCGTACATCGCCGCGAAAGTGCCGACGATGGCCAGCGGCACGGCGATGGAGGGAATGAGCGTCGCCCACAGGTTGCGCAGGAAGACGAAGATGACCGCCACCACGAGGACGATGGTGATGACCAGCGTCTTCTCGACGTCGTTCACCGAGGCGCGGATGGTGCCGGTGCGGTCGCTGAGGATCTGGAGGTCGATGCCGGCCGGCGCGCTCGCCATCAGCCCGGGCAGCCGCGCCTTGATCTGGTCGACCGTGTCGATGACGTTGGCGCCCGGCAGCTTGAACACCGGCATGATGATGGCCTGCCGGCCGTCCGACCAGGCGGCGAGCTGGTTGTTCTCCGGCGCGTCGATGGCGGTGCCGATGTCGCGCACCCGCACCGGCGCGCCGTTGCGGAAAGCGAGGATGGCGTCCAGCCAGGGGCCGGCCTCGGCGAGCTGGTCGTTGTCATAGAGGGTGAAGGTGCGCCGGCCGCCCTGCACCGCGCCCTTCGGGCCGTTCACCGTGGTCGAGACGATGGCCTGCCTTATCTCCTCCAGCGACAGGCCGAGCGTGGCGATCCGCGCCGGATCGACCTGGATGCGCACCGACGGCTTCTGCTGGCCGAAGATCGACACCTGGCCGACGCCGGCGATCTGGCTGACATGCTGTTCCAGCACGTTCTCGGCGAAATCGTCGACCGCGGTGATCGGCAGCGTCTTCGAGGTGAGCGCGAGGACGAGGATCGGCGGGTCGGCCGGGTTCACCTTCCTGTAGGTGGGCGGGGCCGGCAGGTTGGTCGGCAATTGCCCGCCGGCGGCGTTGATCGCCGTCTGCACGTCCAGCGCGGCGGCGTCGAGGCTGGTGTCGAGGCTGAACTGGAGGGTGATCGAGGAATTGCCGAGCGTCGAGATGGAGGTCATCTGCGACAGGCCCGGAATCTCGCCGAATTGCCGCTCCAGCGGCTGCGTCACCGAGGAGGCGATGATCTGCGGGCTGGCGCCGGGAAGCTGCGTCGACACCTGAAGGGTGGGGAAGTCGACCTCCGGCAGCGGCGCCACCGGCAGCAGCGGAAAGCAGGCGGCGCCGAGCGCGAGCAGGCCCGCCATCAGCAGCGAGGTGCCGACCGGGTGGCGGATGAACCAGGAGGAAAGCGACGCGCGGGGTGTTTGGGAGGTCGACATGGCGTCTGTCTTCATCCACCCGCCGGAGCGGCGGCGACAGCAACGCCGGGCGCGAGCCGGTACTGGCCGGCGGTGACGACGCGCTGGCCGTCCGCCAGCCCGCTCTCCACCACCGCCACGCCGCCCGAGATCGGGCCCAGCGTCACCGGCGCCACGGCGGCCGTGCCGTTGGCCGCCACGATGTAGACGAAGGCCCCGTCGGGCCCCCGCTGCACGGCGCCGGACGGCACGGTAAGCGCGCCGCGCAGCGTGGCCGTGGTCACGTCCACCCGCAGCGACTGGCCGGGCCAGAGACTGTCCTGCGCATTGGGGAACACCGACTTCAGCTCGACCGTGCCGCTCTGAGGGTCGATCCGGTTGTCCATCAGCGCCACCGTGCCGGTGTCGAGCACGCGCGAATCCTCGCGCGAGATCGCCTGCGCCTCGACGGGACCGGCCGCCAGCGCCTCGCGGATCGCCGGCACGTCGGCCTGCGGCACGGTGGAGATGACGCTGATCGGGTGAATCTGGTTGATGACGACGAGCCCGCCCGTATCGGTGGCGTGCACGATATTGCCCTCGTCGACGAGGCGGATGCCGGTGCGCCCGTCAATCGGCGAGGCGATGCGCGTGTAGGAGAGTTCGGTCGCGGCACTGTCGATCTGCGCCTGATCCTGCGCCAGCTGCGCCTCCAGCCCGGCGACGGTGCTGGTCTGGGTGTCGACGGTCTCCTGGCTGGCGAAGTCCTCCTTGCCCAGCCGCGCGTCGCGGCCGAGGATGAGCTTCGCATTGGTGAGCGCGGCCTGGTCCTGCGCCAGCCGCGCCTTGGCGGCATCCAGCGCCGCCTGGAAGGTGCGTGGGTCGATCACCGCGATCAGGTCGCCCTTGCGGATGTCCTGCCCTTCCCTAAACAGCACCTGCTGGAGCTCGCCGTCGACGCGCGAGCGCACCACCACCGAATTGAACGGCGTCACCGTGCCGATGCCGGTCACCCGCACCGGGACGTCGCGACGCCCGGCCGTGCCGATGCCGACCGGCACGGGCGGGGGCGGAAGGACCGCCGCCACCGGCGCCGCATGGCGCTCCCGGACGACATAGGCGGCCGCGACCGCGGCGCAGAGCGCGACGGTGAGGGTGAGCGCCAGCACGAGCGGACGACGCAGGCTTCGCGGCGAGCTTGGCGGCAGGCTTGTGCGGCTGGAGGGCGACATGGCGGCCTCGGCGTGGTGAGGGAACCCTCCCAGACTGCCCTGTTGCGGCAGCACGATCTTTCACGAACGCCAGCCACCGGCGGCCCCGACGGGATACGAAGGTATGCCGTTCCCAAACACATCATATGGTCCGACACACCCACGTAGAATGGAGGTCGATCCCGCGCTCCCTATCCTGTGATCGTCGTCGGCCGGGGGGCCCGCCGCTCCCTCGCCTGCATCCACCGTCGCCGGAGAGAAGCGGGAGCCTTCCATGGGTGTCATCAAGTCCATCCGTCCCTATCACGAGCCGGCCGGCGGCTGGGGTGCGCTCAAGGCCATGGGCGCCGCGCTGGCCGAGCAGGAAGTGCTCATCCCCGGCATGGCGACGCTGGCCCGGATGAACCAGCCCGGCGGCTTCGACTGCCCCGGCTGCGGCTGGGCCGACCCGAAGCACACCTCGCCCTTCGAGTATTGCGAGAACGGCGGCAAGGCGGTCGCCTGGGAGATGACGGCGAAGCGCTGCACGCCGGACTTCCTCGCCGCCCATACGGTGAGCGAACTGGCGGCGATGGGCGATTTCGATCTGGAGATGGCCGGCCGTCTCACCCACCCGATGCGCTACGACGCCGCTTCCGACCATTATCTCCCGGTGAGCTGGGAGGAGGCCTTCGCCACCGTGGCGCGCCATCTCAACGCGCTGCCGGACCCCGACATGGCGGAGTTCTACACCTCGGGCCGCGCCTCCAACGAGGCGGCCTTCCTCTACCAGCTCTTCGCCCGCGAATACGGCACCAACAATTTCCCCGACTGCTCGAACATGTGCCACGAGGCCACCAGCGTCGGCCTGCCGCCCGCGCTCGGCGTCGGCAAGGGCACGGTGCTGCTGGAGGATTTCGAGAAGGCCGACGCCATCCTCATCTTCGGCCAGAACCCCGGCACCAACTCGCCGCGCATGATGACGGACCTGCGCAACGCCTCGCGGCGCGGCGCCACCATCCTGTCCTTCAACCCGTTCCGCGAGCGGGCGCTGGAGCGCTTCCAGGCGCCGCAAAACCCGGTCGAGATGGCGACGCTGACCTCGACGCCGATTTCCTCGCGGCTGTTCCAGCTCAAGGTCGGCGGCGACGTCGCCGTCATCAAGGGCATGATGAAATGGCTGGTCGAGGCCGACCGCGCCGCCGAACGGATGCAGGGCGCGCCGGTGCTCGACCGCGACTTCATCCGTGGCCACACGCACGGCTTCGAGGCGCTGGCGGCCGATCTCGACGCCACGCGCTGGGAAGACATCGAGCGCAAATCCGGCCTGCCGCGCGCCGACATCGCCTTCGCCGCGCAGGCCTATGCGCGGGCAGAGCGCGCCATCCTCGTCTTCGGCATGGGACTGACCCAGCACCGCCACGGCGCCCGCAACGTGCAGCAACTCGCCAATCTGGCGCTGCTGCGCGGCAATGTCGGACGCGAAGGCACGGGCCTGTGCCCGGTGCGCGGCCATTCCAACGTGCAGGGCGACCGCACGGTCGGCATCACCGAGGTGCCGAACGACGCGCTGCTGGACGGGCTGAAGGCGCGCTTCGGCTTCGAACCGCCGCGCAGGCCCGGCCACAACGTCGTCACCGCGCTGGAAGCCATGGTGCGCGGCGAGGCCAAGGTTTTCATCGGGCTGGGCGGCAATTTTGCCGCCGCCATTCCCGACTGGCAGGCGACACAGGCGGCGCTGCGCCGGCTCGACCTCACCGTCCACATCGCCACCAAGCTCAACCGCAGCCATCTCGTGCACGGCCGCGAGGCGCTGATCCTGCCCTGCCTCGGGCGCACCGAAATCGACCGGCAGGCGAGCGGCCCGCAATCGGTGACGGTCGAGGATTCGATGTCGATGGTGCACGCCTCGGCCGGCCACAACGCGCCCGCCTCCGAACAGCTGATGAGCGAGCCCGCCATCATCGCCGGCATGGCCCGCGCCACGCTGGGCGCGCGCTCGGAGGTCGACTGGGAGGCGCGGATCGCCGACTACGCGCTGATCCGCGAGGACATCGAGGCGGTGTTCCCGATCTTCGCCGGCTACAATGAGCGCATCAGGCAGCCGGGCGGCTTCCACCTGACCTCGCTTGCCCGCGAGCGCATCTGGGCGACGCCGACGGGAAAGGCCAACTTCCTCCTCTGCGAAGGGCTGTGCGAGGATCCGGCGATCACCGACCCGGACGCTCTGTGGCTGACCTCGGTGCGCAGCCACGACCAGTACAACACCACGCTCTATTCGCTCTCCGACCGCTATCGCGGCGTGTACGGCCAGCGCGACGTGCTGTTCCTGAGCGAGGCTGAGATGGCCCGGCGCGGGCTCACGGACGGCGACCGGGTCGACATCTCCACCCTCGCCACCGACGGGGTGGAGCGCGTCGTGCGCGGCTTCCGCGTGGTGCCGCACGCCTTCCCGGCGGGGAGCTGCGCCGCCTATTACCCCGAGGTGAACCCGCTGGTGCCGCTCTACGCGCACGACCCGGACAGCTTCACGCCCTCCTACAAGGCGGTTCCCGTGCGCCTCACCCGCTCCGCCACCGCGACGGGGGCGCTCTGAGCCATGGAAACGTCCGCTCTCGCCTCCTCCCTCGCGGTCGACCTTTCGCGCGCGCAGTTCGCCTTCACCGTCGGCTTCCACATTTTGTGGCCGACGCTCTCCATCGGCATCGCCTGGTTCGTCGCCCTGCTGAGCGTGCTGTGGTGGCGCACCGGCAATGTCGTCTATCGCGACCTGATGCGCTTCTGGACGCGCATCTTCGCCCTTGGCTTCGGCATGGGCGTGATCACCGGCATCGTGCTGAGCTACGAGGTCGGCACCAACTGGGCCGGCTTCTCGCGGTCGGTCTCCAACGTCATCGGCCCCATGTTCATGTACGAGGCGCTGACCGCCTTCTTCCTGGAGGCCGGCTTCATCGGCATCATGCTGTTCGGCGAGGGGCGGGTGTCGAAGGCCGCGCACAGCTTCGCCTGCCTGATGGTGGCCTGCGGCGCGCTGTTCAGCGCCACCTGGATCATCGCCGCCAATAGCTGGATGCAGACGCCGGGCGGGGCGGTGGCCGACACGCGGGGCATTTTCCACGTCACCGACTGGTGGCAGGCGGTGTTCACCGCCTCCTTCCCCTATCGCCTCGCCCACATGGTGTGCGCCAGCTTCCTCACCGGCGCCTTCGTGGTGGCCGGGGTCTCGGCCTTCCACCTCTGGCGCGGGCAGCATCTGGCCGCCTCGCGCACCGCCTTCTCGCTGGCCATGTGGCTGGCGCTGGTGCTGGCGCCGACGCAGATCGTGCTCGGCGACCTGCACGGGCGCAACACGCTTGTGGAGCAGCCGGTGAAGCTCGCCGCCATGGAGGGCCTGTGGGACACCACGAAGGGCCCCGCCATGACGGTGATCGCCTGGCCGGACCAGGGCGCGCAGAAGAACCTCTTCGCGCTCGACATCCCCCATCTCGCCAGCCTCTACCTCACCCATAGCTGGGATGGCGAGGTGCAGGGCCTGAAGACCGTGCCGCCGGCCGACCAGCCCAACGTGCCGGTGGTGTTCTTCGCCTTCCGAATCATGGTCGGCATCGGCCTTGTGCTGCTGGCCACCGCGCTCGCCGGGCTGGTGCTGCGCCTGCGCGGCCGGCTGTTCGCGACAGGCTGGTTCCAGATCCTTGCCATGGCGACGACCCCGCTCGGCTTCATCGGGGTTCTGGCGGGCTGGACCGTGACCGAGGCGGGCCGCCAGCCCTGGATCGTCTACGGCCATCTGCGCACCGCCGACGCGGTGGCGCCGGTGAGCGCCGGGGCGGTGACGGCGAGCCTGCTGATCTTCTTCGCGGTCTACAACGTCCTGCTGCTCGCCTTCCTGTGGTTCGCCGCCCGCGTGGCGCTGAGGGGGCCGGCCGATAGCTCGCCGCCGACACGCGAGCATCCCGGCCTCGACCGCACCAATGTCGACTCCCTCGTCCCCCCGACCCTCGAACAGGCAGGAGCGTGACCATGACCGAACTCATGCAGGGCCCGCACGTGCCGCTGGTCTTCGCGGCGGTCGCCGCCTTCTGCGTCACCGTCTACGTGCTCGCCGACGGCCTCGACCTCGGCGTCGGCATCGTCTTCCTCGCCGCCCCGCGCGAGGAGGACCGCGACCTGATGATGGCGACCATCGAGCCGGTGTGGGACGGCAACGAGACCTGGCTGGTGATGGGCGGCACGCTGCTGCTCGCCGCTTTCCCGGCCGGCTATTACGTGCTGCTGCCGGCCTTCTACCTGCCGATCATGTTCATGCTGTTCGCGCTGATCTTTCGCGGCATCGCCTTCGAATTCCGGCTGCAGGCGACGCGCTACCGCTTCCTGTGGGACATCGCCTTCGCCGCCGGCTCCATCGTCGCGACGCTGTGCCAGGGGCTCGTTCTCGGCGGGCTGATCGAGGGCGTGCCGATGGAGAACGGCATGTTCGCCGGAGGGCCGTTCAGCTTCCTCAGCGTGCTGGGCCTGCTGTGCGGCGTCGGCCTGATCGGCGGCTACGCGCTGATCGGCGCCGGCTGGCTGATCTGGAAGACGCAAGGGCCGACCCAAGTCTTCGCCCGCGAGATCGCCCGCGCCGCGCTGATCCTCACCGCCGTCCTGATGGCACTGGTGAGCGCGTGGAGCCCGCTCGCCGTGCCGGAAGTGGCGGCGCGCTGGTTCAGCTTCCCGAACCTCCTGCTGCTCGCCCCGGTGCCGCTCGTCACCGCCGGCGTGCTGGTGGCGATCTGGCGCGGCATCTGGGAGGGCGCCGAGCCGCGCACCTTCCTGCTGGCGCTCGCCGTCTTCGCGCTCGGGCTGGTCGGGCTGGTGGTCAGCCTGTGGCCCTATGTGGTGCCGCGCCAGGTGACGGTGTGGGACGGCGCCGCTGATCCGCAGACGCTGGCCTTCATCGCCGTGGGGCTCGCGATCATCCTGCCGGTCGTGCTGGCCTATCAGGCGCACGCCTATTGGGTGTTCCGCGGCAAGACCACGGCGCACGGAACCGGCTACGGCGGCGCCCACTAGCGGGCGCCGCGCTCAGGCCGACGCGGCGGAGGAGGACGCGGCGGAGGGCGAAGCCGCCTCGCCGCGCGGGCGGATGGCGAGCACCGCGGCGATGTCGGGCTCGTCCCGCTGGGCGGCGTCGAGATGGCGCTCGGCATAGTCGCGCCACAGGCCGGAGCTGAGGAACAGGTCGAGCAGGTCGGGGTCGAGATGGTTGTCGCGCTTCATGTAACCCATGATGCGGATCGCCTCGCTCAGCGTCTTGGCCTTGCGATAGGGCCGGTCGCCGGCGGTGAGCGCCTCGAACACGTCGGCGATCGCCATCATGCGGGCGATCGGGCTCATCTCGTCGCGGGTCAGGCTGCGGGGATAGCCGGTGCCGTCCATGTGCTCATGGTGGCCGCCGGCATATTCGGGCACGTGGGTGAGCGCGCCCGGCAGCGGCAGCGCCTCCAGCATGAGGATGGTGCGGGTGATGTGGCGGTTGATCTCGTAGCGCTCCTCGGCGGTCAGCGTGCCGCGCCCGATGGAGAGGTTGTAGATCTCGCCGAGATTGAGCCGGTTCGCCGGCCGCTCCAGCGTGAAGCCCGCACCCGCTTCCATCGTGTCGAGGTCGTTGCGGAAATGCGGGATGATGTGATGCGGCGCGTCCGCGAGCACCGGCTCCTGCGCCGGCAGCGGCGTTGCGGGTTCGACGGCGCGGCGCTGGCGCTCGGCCGCCGAGATGCCCAGCCGGTCGTCCAGCGTACGGGTCCAGGTCTGGCGGGCGATGCGCGCGAGGCGGGCGAGCCGGCCCGGCTCCATCGCCTCGCCGCCGAGATTGCATTCGGCCACGAAGGCGAAGTCGTCGTCGATCCGTTCCCACGCGGCATCGCG
Source organism: Ancylobacter sp. TS-1 (assembly GCF_009223885.1). NCBI lineage: Bacteria > Pseudomonadati > Pseudomonadota > Alphaproteobacteria > Hyphomicrobiales > Xanthobacteraceae > Ancylobacter > Ancylobacter sp. TS-1. The sequence goes on along the minus strand of NZ_CP045144.1, from coordinate 2,779,488 downwards.
GGCGGCGCGCAGCGCGGCCTCGTCGCCCCCCTCCGCGATGCCCTTCCAGTAGGCCGTCTCCGCATTGGCCTTCATCACCTCGAAGCGCATGCGCACCTCGTGGATGCGGTCGGTGATGGTCTCCAGCTTGGTCGACTTGTCGATGACGTATTCGGCCGTGGTCAGCTTGCCGCAATCGTGCAGCCAGCTCGCCACGTCGACCGCCTCCCACTCCTCCGGCGAGAGGTCGAAGGAGGCGAACGGCCCCTCGCGGGCCGCGCAGGCGGCGCGGGCGAGCGCCTGGGTGAGCACCGGCACGCGCTGGCAATGGCCATTGGTGTAGGGCGACTTGGCGTCGATCGCCTGCGCGATCATGCGGATGACCGCATCCAGCAGCGCCTTGCGGGCCTGCAGCGCCAGCGTGGTCTCGATCGCCACCGCCGCATTGCCGGACAGCGCGCGGGCCAGGTCGAGATGGTCTTCGGAGATCGTGTCCTCGTGCCGGGCGCGGCTGATCAGCACCAGCGCCCCGATCACCGTCTCGCCACGGTCGAGCAGCGGGATGACGGCGTGGCGCAGCACCTGGTCGGGCGCCAGCGTCAGATCGCCGAGAAGTTTTTTCCCCACCTCGTCCCCGCTAAGATCGACAATGTCGAAATGGGTGATCACCTTGCGTGCCAGCGCATGATTGATGCGCTCGGCGATGCCGCCGCCACGGGCGTCGATCCGCATCGGCGGCGAGGCTTCCCCCGCGCCCGCCCGGCGCAGGACCACCGTGAAGCTGTCGCTGGCCGCCTCCCGCAGCAGGATGAGGCCCGCCTCCGCGCCGGTGATGTTGATGGTCTCGCTCAGCAGCCGGTCGACCAGCCGGTCGGGATCGCGCTCGGCCGCGAGGGTCTCGCCGATCTCGATGAAGCGCTGGATGGTGAGGCGCGCATTTCGGATGGCGCGAGAGAGCGTGTCGATCTCCTCCACCGAGGAGTGGATGCCTTCCGGTTCCTGCCGGAAGTTGAAGGACTGGATGGTCGCCGCCTCGCGGGCGATCGACATCAGCGGCCGGCTCACCGCCCGCGCAGCGAGGCGGATGGCGGCGACGACGAACACGATCAGCGCCAGGCTGATCCAGCCCAGCGTCGCCACCAGGCTGCGCACGCCCGCCATGATCTCGTCATGCGGCATGGCGACCGCCATGGCGAAGGACCATGGCCCGGACTTCAGCGGCTCGACATGCATCAGCCAGCTGCGACCGCTTTCGGTGACGACATCCGATTCGCTGGCCGCCGGCGTGGCGCGGATCGCCCGCAGCAGCATCGGCACGATCGCGGGCACGGTCCGCCGGGCGGCCTCGCCATGATCGGGCCGGTTGCGGGCGGAACCGGGCAGCGCCGCCAGCGGGTCGCTGGCGGCGATGACGGTGCCGTCGCTGCTGGCGATCAGGATCTCGGTGGACGGCGTGCTGCGCATCCGCCACAACTCGTTCGACAGGTCGGCGAGGCTGAGGTCGATGCCGATGACGCCGCGCCCGCTGTCCAGCCGGTGCGCGATGGTCACGCCGATCTCGGAGGTCACGAAGAAGCGGTAGGGCGCGGTGAGCACCGTGCCCGGATCGTTCATGGCGTCGTTGTACCATCCACGCTGGCGCGGATCGTAGGTGAAGTCCGGCCGGTCCAGCGTGCCGACAAGGCGCAGCGCGCCATCGAGGAAGTTCAGCGAGACTTCCGGGCCGTTCGGCCCCTGGCGGATCATCTGCGCGAAATAGGCGGCGTCCTCGCCCGCCTCCAGCGTGCGCCGCGCCTCCGCCGAGGTGAGGTGGCGCAACAGGAGGAAGTCACCATTGTCGTAGCCGACATAGATGGCCGAGGTGTAGGGCATCGTGTCCATCACGATGCTCAGCCGGCGCAGCAGGGCCTTCCCGTCGACGATCTCGGGCGTGGCGAGTTCCGGCTCGGCGGCGAAGACCCGCGTCAGCATGTCGAGCGTGTTGAAGCTCTTGTCGATATGCGAGCGGCTTTCGCCCGCCATGCGGGAGAACAGGATCCCCGTGGCGTTCTGGAGGATCAGCGCGGCGCGATTGTTGACGAAGAGGATGATTCCGACGAGCGCAATGGTGACGGTGATGCCGAACACCAGTGCCAGATGGGTGTCGAGACGCCTCTTGACCATACGCACCAGACTCCCGGAGACGTTGACCGACGGCCGCCCGCCTGCGCTGCGTTTCGAATTAAGAAGGGATTTCGTACCGACACAAGCGGATTTGCCAGAGACGGGCCGATGGCGCGAATGCACGGCCGGAGTCGTGACGCGAACCCGTCGCTGCACGGCCCGCGCATCCGCCCTCGACGACCCGTTCCAATTGTCGCATGCCCGGCATAGGCTTGGCGTAGACATTCGCGTTGAATGCAACGGACGCCGGCAGGGACGCACCCGTCCCCGCACCGCCGGCGCGGGTTCGGGAGAGAACTGATGCAGCTCGGAATCATCGGCCTTGGCCGCATGGGGGGAAACATCGCGCGCCGGCTCACCAAGGCCGGCCATGAGTGCGTGGTGTGGGACCGCAACGAGGCCGCGGTGAAGGAACTCGGCGCCGAGGGCAATCTGCCCGCCAGCGATCTCGCCGACCTGATCGGCAAGCTCGACGCGCCGCGCGCGGTCTGGGTGATGCTGCCCGCCGGCGGCCCGACCGAGACGACCATCGCCACGCTCGCCGGGATGATGTCGCCGGGCGACATCATCATCGATGGCGGCAACACCTTCTACAAGGACGACATCCGCCGCGCCGCCGAGCTGGAGCCGACCGGCATCCACTATGTCGACGTCGGCACCTCCGGCGGCGTCTGGGGGCTGGAGCGCGGCTACTGCATGATGGTCGGCGGCACCAAGGGAGCGGTGGACCACATCGACCCGATCCTCGCCGCGCTGGCGCCCGGGATCGGCGAGATTCCCCGCACCCCCGGCCGCGAGGGCCGCGACACGCGCGTCGAGCAGGGCTACATGCATTGCGGGCCGGCCGGCTCCGGCCATTTCGTCAAGATGGTCCATAACGGCATCGAGTACGGCCTGATGCAGGCCTATGCCGAGGGCTTCGAGATCCTGAAGAAGAAGAACTCCGAGGCCCTGCCCGAGAATGAGCGCTTCACGCTCGACATGGCGGACGTCGCCGAGGTCTGGCGGCGCGGCAGCGTGGTCTCCTCCTGGCTGCTCGACCTCTCCGCCATCGCGCTCACCAAGGATGAGAGCCTCAGCGACTTCCCCGGCGAAGTCGCCGATTCGGGCGAGGGCCGCTGGACGGTGATGGCGGCGATCGAGGAGGCGGTCTCGGCCGAGGTGCTCTCGGCCGCGCTCTACACCCGCTTCCGCTCGCGCCAGGACCACACCTTCGGCGAGAAGCTGCTGTCGGCCATGCGCTTCCAGTTCGGCGGCCATACCGAATTCAAGAATAAGTGACGGGCGGGCAAGCGTTCCATGGGAAGCGAGACTGTCGTCCTCGGCCAGAAGGTTCTGGCGCCCGACACGGCGCCGGCACCGGCCTCCACCTTCTTCATCTTCGGCGCGTCGGGAGACCTGACCAAGCGCCTGCTGCTGCCCTCGCTCTACAACCTCGCCCATGAGGGCGTGCTGGACGACGCCTTCTCCATCATCGGCGTCGATCATATCGAGCAGAGCGAGGAGGACTACCGCGCCTATCTGACCGACGAGGTGGCCAAGCTCCCCGGCTCGCTCGACACCTCGGGCGACACCTGGCGCTGGCTGATGGAGCGCATCGGCTACGTCTCCGGCGATTTCGAGGACCCTGCCACCTATGGGCGCATCCGCGAGCGGCTGGACCAGCGCAAGGCGCAGACCGCCAACGCGGTGTTCTACCTCGCCGTGGCGCCGCGCTTCTTCGCCACCATCTCCGAGCAGCTCGGCGCCGCCGGCCTGCTGAAGGAGGAGGCGCCGGCCTTCCGCCATGTGGTGGTGGAGAAGCCCTTCGGTGCGGACATGCCCTCCGCCAAGGCGCTCAACCGCCGCCTGCTGGCGGTGGCCGACGAGCGCCAGATCTACCGGATCGACCATTTCCTCGGCAAGGAAACGGTGCAGAACATGATGGCGCTGCGCTTCGGCAACGGCATCTTCGAGCCGATCTGGAGCAAGGAATATATCGACCATGTGCAGATCACCGCCGCCGAAACGGTGGGGGTGGAGCAGCGCGGGCGTTTCTACGACGCCACCGGGGCGCTGCGCGACATGGTGCCGAACCACATGTTCCAGCTCCTCGCCATGACGGCGATGGAGCCGCCGAACTCCTTCGATGCCGACGCGGTGCGTACCGAGAAGACCAAGGTGATCGAGGCCATCCGCCACATGAAGCCTTCCGACGCCATCGGCGCGGCGGTGCGCGGGCAGTACCGCGCCGGCTTCGTCAATGGCGAGGCGGTGAAGAACTACCGCGACGAAAAGGACGTCGCCCCCGACAGCCGGACCGAGACCTATGTGGCGCTGAAGTGCTTCGTCGATTCCTGGCGCTGGAACGGCGTGCCCTTCTATGTCCGCACCGGCAAGGCGCTGGCCGTGCGCCGCACCGAGATCGCCATCCAGTTCAAGCGGGCGCCGGGGGTGCTGTTCCGCCACCTGCCGACCGCGCTGAAGCCGAACCTGATGGTGATCCACGTGCAGCCGGACGAAGGCGTCTCGCTGCGTTTCGCCGCCAAGGTGCCGGGCCGCAAGGTGCGGCTGTCGGATGTCGAGATGGACTTCAAATATGCCGACTACTTCAAGGCGGCCCCGAGCACCGGCTACGAGACGCTGATCTATGACTGCCTGTGCGGCGACCCCACCCTGTTCCAGCGGGCCGACACGATCGAGGCCGGATGGGAGGCGGTGGAGCCGATCATCGAGGCGGTCTCCGGCGGCGAGGACGAGGTGCAGTTCTACTCGGCCGGCTCCAGCGGACCGGCCATGGCCGACGTGATGCTGGCGCAGGACGGCTTCCAGTGGCTTCCGCTTGAAAGGGACCGCCCGCGATGAGCGAGACCGCTCCCCAACCCACATCCCCGACGAAAACGGCACCCTCCTCGCGCATCCGCCTGATGGTGTCGGATGTCGACGGCACGCTGGTGAACCGCGAGAAGGCGGTCGCCCCCGCGACGGTGGAGGCGGTGCGCCGCCTGCGCGCCGCCGGCGTCGCCTTCGCCGCCGTCTCGGCCCGCCCGCCGCGCGGCATGAAGCTGCTCGTCGACGCGTTGAACCTCGACCTGTTCGGCGGCTTCAACGGCGGCTCGATCCTGCGCGGCGACTTCAGCGTGCTGGAAGAGCACCTCATCGCCGCCGGGGCGGTGCGCGAGGGCATCGCCATGATGGCCCCGCGCGGCGCCTATGTCTGGGTGTTCGCCGACAATGAGTGGTACATCGCCGACCCTGAAAATCCCTATGTCGCCGGGGAGACCCGCACCGTCGCCTTCCCGCCGACCGTGGTGAGCGACTTCGGCGACCACGTGACCCGCGCCGGCAAGATCGTGTTCTCCTCCACCGACTTCGACATGCTGGCGGCGAGCGAGCCGGAGCTGCAGGCCCTGGTCGGGGAGGGCGCCACGGCGCGGCGCTCGCAGGCCAAATATCTCGACCTCACCCCGCCCGGCACCGACAAGGGCTATGCGGTGCGCGCCTTCGCCCGGCTCTATGGCGTGGCGCTGGACGAGGTGGCGGTGATCGGCGACATGGCCAACGACCTGCCCATGTTCGAGGTCGGCGGGCTTTCCATCGCCATGGGCAATGCCGCTGACGAGGTGAAGGCGCGCGCCCATTTCGAGACGCTGAGCAATGCCGAGGACGGCGTGGCGGCGGCAATCGAACGGTTCGTGCTGCCGCGCGCCGCCGGCGCCTGACGACGACGGGCGCCGCTCAGGACGAGAATTCGGTCTCGTGCTTGAGCGCGTCCTCCGCCTCCGGGTTGAGCGGGCGCGCCATGCGCCCGGGCACGATGAGCGGCTCCGGCTCGAGGGGCAGCGGACCGCGATCCTCGCCCTCGGCCATCTGGCGCATCAGGCGCTCCAGGTCGCGCTGGCGCACATCCTCGATGGTGGCCTGCGCCGTGGCGGCGTCGAAACCGTTGGCGCGCAGGGTCGCCTCTCCGAAGGCGAGGGCCGATTCGAAGGTCTCGCGGATCTCGTAGTCGACATTGCGCGTGCGCAGCGCCACCGCGTGGTTGCGGTCAAAGGCCCGCACATGCAGGCGCACGTCGGGCATGTTGGCGCGGATGATGTCGACGATGCGGTCGGCCGTCTCGCGCCGGTCGACGCAGACCGCGACCACCCGCGCCCGCTCGGCCCCGGCCGCGCGCAGCACGTCGAGCCGGGTGCCGTCGCCGTAATAGATGCGGAATCCGAAGCGGCCGGCGCTCTGGATCATCTCCACGTCATTGTCGATGATGGTGACGTCGAGCCCCTGCGCCAGCATGCATTGCGAGGCGATCTGGCCGAAGCGGCCGAAGCCGACCACCAGGACGGAACCCTTGGCATCGCCGAAATCGTCCATCGGCAGGCTGGCCGGCCGGCGGTCCAGCCGGCGGGCGAGGCGCTCGCCGACCAGCGCGATCGGCGGACCGAGCAGCATGGTCATCGCTGCGCAGGCGGCCAGCATGTCCGACTGGCGGTCGTCGATGAAGCCGAGGCTGAGCGCCAGCGGAAACAGCACGAAGGAGAATTCACCCGCCGGGGTCAGCACCGAGGCGGAACGGACCGCGTCCGCCCGGGTACTGTCGGAGAAGCGGAACACCGCCCAGACCGACACCGCCTTCACCAGCGTGACGAGCAGCGTGCCGGCGATGAGCAATGGCGCGTTGGCGAGGACGACGTCGAGATTCATCGACATGCCGACGCCCATGAAGAACAGCGCGATCAGCAGGCCGCGAAAGGCGTCGATATTGGCTTCCAGCTCGTGGCGGAAATTCGATTCGGACAGCAGCACGCCGGCCAGGAAGGCGCCGAGCGCCATCGACATGCCCGCCGCCGCCATCAGTGCGCCGGCGCCCAGCACCACCAGCAGTGCGGCCGCCGTCATCACCTCGCGCGCGCCGGAATGGGCGAGAATGCGGAAGAACGGGGTGAGCAGGTAGCGGCCAATGGCGATGATGAGGACGAGCGCGCCGATCACCAGCGCGACATGGCTCACCGATTCGGAAAAGCTGCTGGCCTCGTGCCCGCTCGGCGCGAGCAGCGGCAGCAGGGCCAGCAGCGGCACGATCGCCATGTCCTGGAACAGCAGCACGCCGAAGGCGCGCTGGCCGTAGGGCTGGGTGAGGCCGCTCTTTTCCTCCAGCAATTGCAGCGCGATGGAGGTCGCCGACAGAGCGAGGGCAAGGCCCGCCACCAGCGAGGCGCGCCAGTCGAATCCGCTGCCGGCATAATGGGTCAGCACCGCGATGGCGGCGCCGCTGAAGGCGAGCTGCGCCGTGCCGAGCCCAAAGATGGCCCGCCGCAGGGCCAGCAGGCGGGAGAACTGCAGCTCCAGGCCGATGATGAACAGCAGCAGCACGACGCCGATCTCGGCGACGGTGATGATCCGCTCGGGATCCTTGAACACGCCGACGCCCGAAGGGCCGATGGCGACGCCGGCGAGGATGTAGCCGACAATGGGCGACAGGCCGAGCCGGCGCGCGATGGGAACCGCGACAACGGCAGTGGCGAGAAACACCAGGGCCCCGAGCAGCAATCCGTGTCCGTCGTCGTGCATCGACCGGCCGTCTCCCGCCCCCGCGATCAAGTCCCGCGCTTCGGGACCATGCTACAGGATCGGATGCCGCCGCCGCATGGCGGAAGCGTGGTCGGGATGGAAAGTTTTGCGCTTCGGTCGGGCGTTTCGGCGATTTTTTCGGCCGGAAAACCCACGACGCCTCATGCCGCTAGGGAAGCGTGCCTTCCAAACGGCGGCGGGGACGGCACGCCGCGCGCACCGTCCCCGCCAATCAGGCCAGCCGGTCCCGGCTGCTCAGTGGTGATGCGTCGCCGTCGGGCCGGGCGGGTCGAGCGTGGGGCGCGGGGCGGGAATGGTGTCGCGCTTGACCGGCGGGAGCGTCTTCAGCGCCTCGAGCACGATGGGCAGCAGGCCGGCGCCGCCGCCGAGGATGTGATCCTCCATCCGCGCGCGCATGCGCGGATCCCAGAAATCCTTGATGTGCTTGGCGATGCCGGGAACGGCCTTGTCGTGCTTCTGCGACGAGAAGAAGGTGCCGATCTGGTTCGCCATGTAGACGAGCCGGTCCATCGTATTAGCCGACATGGGCGACTAGCTCCTGTTCTGCCCCGCCAAGCTCGATGCGATGGGGGTGGGTAAACACTTCGAATCCGTCGTCGCGGGCGATCGCCGCGAGGGTCAGGCCCGCCTTGTCGGCGGTGCGCACAGCAAGCGCGGTGGGCGCGGACACCGCCACCAGCACGCCGGCGCCGAGCATGGCGGTCTTCTGCACCATCTCGATGGACACCCGGCTTGTCAGCAGCACGATGCCCTGGCTGGCGTCGCGCCCGCTGCGCACGAGATGGCCGACCAGCTTGTCGAGCGCGTTGTGACGCCCGACATCCTCGCGCAGCGCGACCAGTTCGCCGTCGGGCCCGGCCGCCGGGTCCCAGAAGGCAGCGGCGTGCACCGCGCGCGTCTCATGGTTGAGACGCTGGGCCGGGGGCAGCGAGGCCACCGCACGGGAAATCTCCGCCGCCGTGAATCGCCGGCCCGCAGGGACCGACTTCGCCGGCTTGACGGCCAGTTCCAGGCTTTCGACGCCGCACAAGCCGCAGCCGGTGGGACCGGCGATCTGCCGGCGGCGGGCGACCTGCGCGCCGGCGCGCTCGTCCGTCAGCCAGAGCCTGATCTCGACGCCGACGGCGCCCGACTCCTCGTCGAATTCCAGCGTCTCGATCTGCTCGACGTCGGAAAGGGCGCCGATGACGCCCTCGGTCAGGCTGAAGCCGTAGCCGAAATCCTCGAGATCGGCCGGCGTCGCCATCATCACGGCATAGGTCGAGCCGTTATGAACGATGGCGACCGGCGTCTCCTCGGGGATGGCCCGTTCGCCCGCCGTCGCCCCGGAAGGGGTGACGGCAAGGCGTTCGACACGGACGACCGGCGGGATCATCTCGCCCCCCGATCACTCCGCCGCGACGGCGATGCGGCGGCTCTGGCGGGTGAACTCGTCATAGTCCTCCTGCCACTCGGACGGGCCGTTCGAACGCGCGATCTGCACGGCCGTGACCTTGAACTCGGGGCAGTTGGTCGCCCAGTCCGAGAAGTCCGTGGTCACGACGTTGGCCTGCGTCGTCGGGTGGTGGAAGGTGGTGTAGACGACGCCCGGCGCCACGCGGTCGGTGATCTCCGCGCGCAGCGTGGTCGAGCCGGCGCGGCTGTCGATGCGCACCCAGTCGCCGTCGCGCACGCCGCGCTGTTCGGCATCGTGCGGGTGGATCTCCAGCACGTCCTCCGGGTGCCACGCCACGTTCTCCGTGCGGCGGGTCTGCGCGCCGACATTGTAGTGGCTGAGGATGCGGCCGGTGGTGAGCAGCAGCGGGAAGCGGGCGCCGGTGCGCTCGTCGGTCGGCACATATTCGGTGACGACGAACTTGCCCTTGCCGCGCGCGAACCCGTTGATGTGCATGATCGGCATGCCCTCGGGATTGGCGTCGTTGCAGGGCCACTGCACCGAACCAAGCTCGTCGAGCCGCTGGAACGAGACGCCGGCGAAGGTCGGGGTCAGCGCCGCGATCTCGTCCATGATCTGCGAGGGGTGGGTGTAGTTCCAGTCGAGGCCGATGGCGCGGGCGAGGAGCTGGGTGACCTCCCAGTCGCCATAGCCGTTCTTCGGCGCCATCACCTTGCGCACGAGCTGGATGCGGCGCTCGGCATTGGTGAAGGTGCCGTCCTTCTCGAGGAAGGTGCAGCCCGGCAGGAAGACGTGGGCGTAGGCGGCCGTCTCGTTCAGGAACAGGTCCTGCACGATGACGAGTTCCATCGCCGCGAGGCCCGAGGCGACGTGGTGGGTGTCCGGGTCGGACTGGAGGATGTCCTCGCCCTGGATGTAGATCGCCTTGAAGGTGCCGTCGACGGCGGCGTCCAGCATGTTCGGGATGCGCAGGCCGGGCTCGGCATCGAGCGGGCGGCCCCACATCGCCTCGAAGGTGGCGCGGGTGGCGTCGTCGGAGATGTGGCGGTAGCCCGGCAGCTCATGCGGGAACGAGCCCATGTCGCACGAGCCCTGCACGTTGTTCTGGCCGCGCAGCGGGTTCACGCCGACGCCGCGGCGGCCGATATTGCCGGTCGCCATGGCGAGGTTGGCGATGGCCATGACGGTCGTCGAGCCCTGCGAGTGCTCGGTGACGCCGAGGCCGTAATAGATCGCCGCATTGCCGCCGGTGGCATAGAGGCGGGCGGCGCCGCGGATCATCTCGGCCGGCACGCCGGAGAGCTTCTCGACTTCCTCGGGCGAATGACGCGGATCGGCGACGAACTCGGCCCAGTCCTGGAACTCGTCCCAGTCGCAGAACTGGCGCACATAGGCTTCGTTCACCAGACCCTCGGTGACGACGACATGGGCCAGCGCGGTGACGATGGCGACGTTGGTGCCCGGCTGCAGCGGCAGGTGGAAATCGGCCTTGATGTGCGGCGAGCGCACGAGGTCGATGCGGCGCGGATCGACGACGATCAGCTTGGCGCCCTGGCGCAGCCGCTTCTTCATGCGCGAGCCGAACACCGGGTGGCCGTCGGTCGGGTTGGCGCCGATGACGAGGATGACGTCGGAATCCTCGACCGAATCGAAGTCCTGCGTGCCCGCCGAGGTGCCGAAGGCCTGATTCAGGCCATAGCCGGTCGGCGAGTGGCAGACGCGCGCGCAGGTGTCGACATTGTTGGTGCCGAAGCCGGCGCGGATGATCTTCTGGACGAGATAGGCTTCCTCATTGGTGCAGCGCGAGGAGGTGATGCCGCCCACGGACTTGCGGCCATAGGTGTCCTGGATGCGCTTGAGCTCGGTGGCCGTGTAGGAGATCGCCTCCTCCCACGACACTTCCCGCCACGGGTCGGTGACCTTGGCGCGGATCATCGGCTTGAGGATGCGGTCCTGATGGGTGGCGTAGCCCCAGGCGAAGCGGCCCTTGACGCAGCTATGGCCGCGATTGGCCTTGCCGTCCTTCCACGGCACCATGCGCACCACTTCCTGGCCGCGCATTTCCGCCTTGAAGGTACAGCCGACGCCGCAATAGGCGCAGGTCGTCACCACCGAATGCTCGGGCGTGCCGATGTCGATGAGGCGCTTCTCGGAGAGGGTGGCGGTCGGGCAGGCCTGCACGCAGGCGCCGCAGGACACGCACTCGGAGGTCAGGAAGGGCTCGGACTGGCCGGGCGAGACGCGCGAATCGAAGCCGCGGCCGGAAATGGTCAGCGCGAAGGTGCCCTGAACTTCCTCGCAGGCGCGCACGCAGCGATTGCAGACGATGCACTTGGCCGGGTCATAGGTGAAGTACGGGTTGGACTCGTCCTTCGGCATGAGCAACTCGGAGGAGGGAGCGAAATGGTTCGCGCCTTCCATGCCGTAGCGCACTTCGCGCAGGCCGACCGCGCCGGCCATGTCCTGAAGCTCGCAGTCGCCATTGGCGGCGCAGGTCAGGCAGTCCAGCGGGTGATCGGAGATGTAGAGCTCCATCACGCCCTTGCGCAGCTGCGCCAGGCGCGGGGTCTGGGTATGCACCTTGATGCCCGGCGCCACCGGCGTCGTGCACGAGGCCGGGGTGCCGTTGCGGCCCTCGATCTCGATCAGGCAGAGGCGGCAGGAGCCGAAGGCCTCCAGCGTATCGGTGGCGCAGAGCTTGGGGATCTGGGTCCCCATCTCCATCGCCGCGCGCATGATGGAGGTACCTTCCGGCACGGTGACCTCCATGCCGTCGATGGTCAGCGTGACCATCTTGTCGGTCCTGGGGGCCGGCGTTCCGTAGTCGATCTCGTGGACGAGGGACATGGGTGGCGTCCTCCTCATTCGGCGGCTTCGAGCCGGCGCGGCGGCGCACCGAACTCTTCGGGGAAATGGTTCATCGCGCTCAGCACCGGATAGGGTGTGAACCCGCCAAGGGCGCAGAGCGATCCAAGCTTCATCGTCTGGCAGAGATCGGTGAGCGTCGCCAGATTGGCCTCGACGCGCTCGCCGGCAATGATGCGGTCCATCAGCTCGACGCCGCGCGTCGAACCGATGCGGCACGGCGTGCACTTGCCGCAGCTCTCGACCGAGCAGAACTCCATCGCGAAACGGGCCATCTTCGCCAGATTGGCGTCTTCGTCGAACACGACGATACCGCCATGGCCGATCAGCGCGTCCTTGGCCGCGAAGGCCTCGTAGTCGAAGGGCAGGTCGAACTGCCAGGTCGGCACATAGGCGCCGAGCGGGCCGCCGACCTGGGCCGCCTTGACCGGCTTGCCGGTGAAGGTGCCGCCGCCGATGTCGTTCACCAGTTCGCCGAGCGTGATGCCGAAGGCGGTCTCGAACAGGCCGCCGAAGCGGATATTGCCGGCGATCTGGATCGGCATCGTGCCGCGCGAGCGGCCCATGCCGAAATTGGCGTAGAACTCGCCGCCATCGGCCAGGATATGCGGCACGGCGGTGAGCGAGAGCACGTTGTTGATGACGGTCGGCTTCTGGAACAGGCCCTTATGCGCCGGCAACGGCGGCTTGGCGCGCACCGTGCCGCGCTTGCCCTCGAGGCTGTCGAGCAGCGCCGTCTCCTCGCCGCACACATAGGCGCCGGCGCCCATGCGCACTTCGAGATCGAAGCTGTAGGGCGAGCCGGAGATGTTCATGCCCAGCATGCCGTGCGCGCGGGCCACCTCGATCGCCTTCTCCATCGCCCAGATGGCGTGCGGATATTCCGAGCGGGTGTAGACATAGCCCTTGGTGGCGCCCACTGCGATGCCGGCGATGGTCATGCCCTCGATCAGCTCGAAGGGGTCGCCTTCCATGATCATGCGGTCGGCGAAGGTGCCCGAATCGCCCTCGTCGGCGTTGCAAACGATGTATTTGCGGTCGCCCTTGGCGTCGGCCACGGTCTTCCACTTGATGGCGGTCGGGAAGCCGGCGCCGCCGCGCCCGCGCAGGCCCGACTTCTTCACTTCCTCGATGATCGCCTCGGGGCCGAGCTGCAGCGCCCGCTCGAGGCCGCGATAGCCGCCATGGGCGCGGTAATCGGCAAGGGAGGCCGGATCGACGATGCCGCAGCGCGCGAAGGTGAGGCGCGTCTGCTTCGCCATGAAGGGATGCTCTTCCGGCTTGCCGATGCGCAGCGCATGGGCGGCGCCGGTGAGGAAGCCGGCCTCGAACAGGCCCTCGACGTCCTCTTCCGACACCGGGCCGTAGCCGATGCGGCCTTCCGCCGTCACCACCTCGACGAGGGGCTCCAGCCAGAGCATGCCGCGCGAGCCGTTGCGCACGATCTCGACCGGCTGGCGGCGGCTGAGCGCGGCGGCCTCGATGGCGGCGACCACCTCGTCGGCGCCGCAGGCAATGGCACAGGCGTCCTTGGGAACGTAGATGCGAATGGTGCTCACGACTGGGCCTCCGCGATCAGCGCGTCGAGGCGACGCTCGGTGAGGCGGGCGACGATGCGCCCGTCCAGCATGGCGGAAGGCGCGGTGGCGCACAGGCCGAGGCAATAGATCGGCTCGACGGTGACGCGCCCGTCCGCCGTGGTCTCGCCGAGCTTGCAGCCCAGCTTGTGCTCGGCATGGTCGGCAAGCGCGTCGCCGCCCGCCGCCTGGCAGGCCTCGGCGCGGCAGAGCTTCAGCACGTGGCGGCCGGCGGGCTCGTGGCGGAAATCGTGATAGAACGTCACCACGCCGTGGACTTCCGCCCGCGACACGTTCAGCAGATCGGCGAGCATCGGCACGACCGCATCCGGCACATGGCCGAAGGTCTCCTGCACCGCGTGGAGCATCGGCATCAGCGGGCCTTCGAGGTGAGAGAACTCCTCGATCACCGCGCGGGCGCGCTCCTCGCTCCAGGGCTCGTAATGCGGCATTTCTCCCGAACCTTCTTTTAGACTTTTCCAAAGAGAAGGATCGTATGCGCCGCAAACGAAATCAATTCCGGTGTTCCGTGCCTTGATAGAATTTTTCTATCATCAGATTCGGGCGGGCGCCCACCCTCCCCTTACGGCAGGAACGGGACATATGTTCCCTAAATGTTCTTGACGGCGCGTGCCAACGCCGTAATCTGATGCCGTCGCGCCGGCTGACGCGACGCGCAGCGTTATCGGCGGAACGGATCGTCGGGGGGCGGCATGGTCCAGCGCGTGGCAACGGTCGCGTTCGAAGGCGTGGAAGCGCGCCCGGTGGACGTTCAAGTTCAGGTGAGCCCGGGCCTGCCGGCCTTCAATCTGGTCGGCCTCGCCGACAAGGCGGTCACCGAGGCCAAGGAGCGCGTGCGCGCCGCGCTGATCGCCTCCGGGCTCGCGCTGCCGGCGCGCCGGATCACCGTCAACCTCGCCCCCGCCGACCTGCCCAAGGAGGGCAGTCATTACGATTTGCCGATCGCGCTCGGGCTGATGGCGGCGATCGGGGCGCTGCCCGCCGACGCGCTTGAGGGCTTCACCGTGGTAGGCGAGCTGGCGCTCGATGGGCGCATCGCGCCGGTGGCCGGGGTGCTGCCGGCGGCCATCGGCGCCAATGCGCGCGGCCATGGGCTGATCTGCCCGGCCGCCTGCGGGCCGGAAGCCGCCTGGGCAAGCCCGGACATGGCGGTGCTGGCGCCGCTCTCGCTGATCCAGCTGGTCAATCATTTCGCCGGCCGGCAGGCGCTCGGGCGTCCCGAGCCGAAGCTGGAGAGCGGCGGCGGCGCCCTACCGGACCTTGCCGACGTGAAGGGCCAGGAGACCGCCAAGCGGGCGCTGGAGATCGCCGCCGCCGGCCGGCACAACCTGCTGCTGAGCGGGCCGCCCGGCGCCGGCAAATCGATGCTGGCCCAGCGCCTGCCCTCCATCCTGCCCGCGCTGACCCCGGCCGAACTGCTGGAGGTCTCGATGATCGCCTCGGTGGCCGGCACGCTGCAAGGCGGCGCCCTCACCAGCCGCCGGCCGTTCCGCGCGCCGCACCACTCCGCCAGCATGGCGGCGATGGTGGGCGGAGGAATGCGGGCGCGCCCGGGCGAGGTCTCGCTCGCCCATAATGGCGTGCTGTTCCTCGACGAGCTTCCCGAATTCGCCCCCGCCGTGCTGGATTCGCTGCGCCAGCCGCTGGAGACCGGGGAAGCGGTGATCGCCCGTGCCAATCACCGCATCTCCTATCCCGCCCGC
Organism: Ancylobacter sp. TS-1; assembly: GCF_009223885.1. Lineage (NCBI taxonomy): Bacteria > Pseudomonadati > Pseudomonadota > Alphaproteobacteria > Hyphomicrobiales > Xanthobacteraceae > Ancylobacter > Ancylobacter sp. TS-1. The sequence continues at coordinate 2,764,216 of NZ_CP045144.1, read as the reverse complement.
TTCCAGCTGGTGGCGGCGATGAACCCGTGCCGCTGCGGGCGGGCGGGCGAGCCCGGCCACAGCTGCCGGCGCGGGCCGCGCTGCGCCGCCGAATACCAGGCCCGGCTCTCCGGCCCGTTCCTCGACCGGGTCGACCTCCATCTCGACGTGCCGGCGGTGGCGGCGGTCGATCTGGTGCGGCCCGGCCCTTCCGAGCCGAGCGCCATGGTGGCCGCGCGTGTGGCGCAGGCCCGCCAGCTCCAGCGCGAGCGCTTCCTCGCGCTCGGCCGGCCGGACCTCTACACCAATGCCGAGGCGGGCGGGCCGATCCTCGAGGACATCGCCGCGCCCGACGCCGCCGGGGCGGCGCTGCTGGCGGATGCGGCGCGGCTGATGCGGCTCTCGGCGCGCGGCTATCACCGCGTGCTCCGGGTGGCGCGCACGCTGGCCGATCTCGCCGGAGCCGAATCGGTCGGGCGCGCGCATCTGGCCGAAGCCCTCGCCTACCGCGCCGCCGCCGACCGCGCGGCGGCTGCCGCCTGAGCCGGGTCGTTCGGCCGTGCCCCTTTGACGCCCCGTGCCGTGCGGGCGTCGCGAATCCCCCGGCGGCAGGCAGCTGAGCGGCGTGCAGCTGAGAGACGGGCGCCTGGGAGGCAGGCGCCCTCGCGGCGGGTCGGATGCCGCTCGGGAAACGTCGCCCGCCGCGCCATGGCCTATCCGAGGTCGATCCCACGGCGACCCACGGCCAACCCTTGGCCGATGCTTGGTCCAAGCTTGGTCGATGCTCGACCGGACCCGCGCCGGGCCCTGTGGCCGAGCCCGCCGCGAGGCCGCCGCGTCGCCCCAGGTTTCACGCTGTCACATGGGCGTCCGAGAAATGTGATTCTTGTCACAAAAGCCTGTAATGTGACGAGGTGAGGGGCCGATCATGACGCAGATGCTCGCCGACGGAACTGTCGAAGCGCCTCCAGCCGCCAGCGTTTCCGTGCTGCGCGACTTCTTCCGCCCCCTGCTTTCTATGCCCTTCGTCCCGCGCCCCGCTCCGGCGGCGCCGCTCCGGCTGGTGCCAGCCGCCTTCGCCCCCTCCCGCTTCATGCCGGCGCTGCGCTCCTATTCGGGACTGCGCCATCGCGAGAGTCGGGGCGAGCCCGGTCCGGTCACCCTCGGGCGCATCGGCGCGCTGGAAGTGCGGCTCGCCGTCACCGCCGCCGACGTGCGCCGCGCCCAGCGCCTGCGCTACGAGGTGTTCTACGAGGAGATGTCGGCCGCCCCCGCCGCCGCCATGCGCCTCGCCCGCCGCGACTTCGACGCCTTTGACGGCTTCTGCGACCACCTGCTGGTGCTCGACCATGACTGCGTGACCACCGTGCGCGGGCGCCGGGTGCCCCGCGTGGTCGGCACCTACCGCCTGCTGCGGCAGGAGATCGCCGCCCGGCATGGGGGCTTCTACACGGCGGGCGAGTTCGACATCGCCCCGCTGCTGGCGCGCCACCCGCACCGGCGCTTCCTCGAACTGGGCCGTTCCTGCGTGCTCGCCTCCTACCGCAACAAGCGCACGGTGGAGCTGCTCTGGCACGGCATCTGGGCCTATGTGCGCCGCCACGGCATCGACGTGATGTTCGGCTGCGCCAGCATCGAGGGCACCGATCCGGCCCGCCTCGCCCGCCCGCTCGCCTTTCTCCACCATTTCGCGCCGACCGATCCTGAATGGTCGGCGAGCGCGCTGCCGCGCCACGCCGCCGCGATGGATCTGATGGCGGCCGACGCGGTCGACGCCAAGGCGGCGCTGGTCGAGCTGCCGCCGCTCATCAAGGGCTATCTGCGGCTCGGCGCCCAGATCGGCCGCGGCGCCGTGGTGGACCACCAGTTCGGCACCACCGACGTGCTGATCGTGCTGCCGATCGAAAAGATCAGCCCGCGCTATCTCGACCATTTCGGCGTCAACGGCGAGCGCCACGCCGCCTGAACGGGGCCGCCGGCGCGCGCCGGCATGCCTTCATCGACCCCGCCCGGCCCGCTGAGCAACGGCCCCGCCTTCGGCGCGGGGCCCGTCTTGCGCTGCCCCGCGCGCTTGCCCATATGCTCCCTCAACGGGATGCCTTGACCGGGTCCCAATCACGCAAAGTCGCTTCTGGACGAGGACTTTGGGAGCATGTCGCGTATTCCCTCGCTGTCGAGCCCCTTCCTGCTCGGCTTTGACGAGGTCGAGCGGGCGCTCGACCGCGTCATGAAAGGCTCGGACGGCTATCCGCCCTACAATGTGGAGCGGGTGACGCCGGCGGGCCAGCCGGAGCGCCTGCGCATCACCCTGGCGGTTGCGGGTTTCACCCGCGAGCAGCTGGAGGTGACGGTGGAGGAGAAGGAGCTCGTCATCCGGGGCCGCCAGGCCGAGGAGCCCGAGCGGGTCTATCTTCACCGTGGCATCGCCGCACGCCAGTTCCAGCGCACCTTCGTGCTGGCCGACGGCATGCGGGTTCTGGGCGCGGATCTGAAGAACGGCCTTCTGTCGGTCGATCTGGTCCGGCCGGAACCGGAACGCATCGTTCGGCGTATCGCCATAGCGACCGAGGAATGAGGGAACCCGAAGCCGGTCTCGACGGCTGCAACGAGGAGTCGAGCACCATGACCAACGAATTCCACATCGACACCGGCCCTGTCGGTTCCGCTCTGGCGGATAGCCTGACGCCGGAAGCCTTCGCCAGCCTCGGCGGCGGCCACATCGCCTATGTGCGGGCGATCCGCTCCGAGGAGGCGGCCGAGCTGTTTCCGCAGGCGCGCCTCGCTCCGGGGCTGAAGCTGTTCACCCTGCATGCCGCCGACGGCACGCCGATGATGCTGACCGACAGCCGCGAGGCGGCCATCGCCAGCGCGCAGCAGAACGAACTCGTCACGCTCAGCGTGCACTGAGCCGGGCCGCACATACCTGTCGTGCGGTTCCCGATCCGATCTCGTCATCCCGGACATCGCCTCGGGCGATGATCCGGGATCGCTTTTTCGTGGCGACGAGATGTTTGCGCGATCCCGGATCGGCCTCCGGCCGTCCGCGATGACGCGGGTGGGGCTCTCCGCGCCGCCTGTTCAGCCCCGCCGCTTGGCCTCGATCACGTCCCACACCGTCGCCGCGATGTCCGGGCCGCCGAGCCGGCGGATCGCCCGGATGCCGGTCGGCGCCGTCACGTTGATCTCGGTGAGGTTGCCGTCGATCACGTCGATGCCGGTCAGCAGCAGGCCGCGTTCGCGCAGCGCCGGGCCGAGCCGCTCGCAGATTTCGCGCTCGCGCGGCGTCAGGTCGGTCTCCTTGGCCGCCCCGCCACGCACCATGTTGGAGCGCAGGTCGCCCTCGCTCGGCACGCGGTTGACCGCGCCGGCGAACTGGCCGTCGACCAGGATGATGCGCTTGTCGCCGTGCCTCACCTCGGGGATGAAGCGCTGCACCACCCAGGGCTCGCGCAGCGTGGTGGCGAACAGGTCGTAGAGCGAGCCGAAATTCAGATCGTCGCGGGTGAGGCGGAACACCGAGGCGCCGCCATGGCCGTAGAGCGGCTTCACCACGATGTCGCCGAACTCCTCGCGGAAAGCCTTGATCTCCTCGAGGTCGCGGGTGATCACAGTCGGCGGCATCAGGTCGGGGAAGTGGGTGACGAAGATCTTTTCCGGCGCGTTGCGCACATGGGCGGGGTCGTTCACCACCAGCGTCTTCGGGTGGATGCGCTCCAGCAGGTGCGTGGCGGTGATGTAGTTGAGGTCGAAGGGCGGATCCTGCCGCATCAGGATCACGTCGAAGCTGTCGAGCCGCACGCGGCGGGGCTCTCCCAGCGTGTAGTGATCGCCCTTCACGTCGCGCACTTCCAGCGGCTGGACGGTGGCGAACACCTCGCCGTCGCGCATGGCGAGGCGGTCGGTGGTGTAGTAGGAGATCGCGTGACCGCGCGCCTGCGCTTCGAGCAGCAGGGCGAAGCCGGAATCGCCCGCAATGTTGATGCGGTCGATCGGGTCCATCTGGACGGCGATGTTGAGGCTCATGGATTCCGTCTCAGGCAAGAGGGTGCCGTTTGGGGTGCCGCGTGGCGGCGTTCGGTCTTCTCTTTAATCCCTCGCGCCGATGCGCGCCATGTCACGCTGCGTCCGCCGCTACCGCCGAGGCACGGCTCACTCGGCCTCGAACGCGCCCGGCAGGTGCACGGGCGGCCCGTCCGGCGCCACCAGCACCACGTCGAGCCGCATGTCGAGGCTGGCGCATTCGGGATGGTCGGCGAGGAAAATTTCCGCCGCCCCGGCAATGCGCTTTCGCTGGCGCGGAAGGATCGATTCGGCTGCGGAACGAAATGAGGTGCGCGCCTTCACCTCGATGAAGACCAGCAATTCGCCGCGCCGGGCCACGAGGTCGATCTCGCCGCGCGGGGTGCGCACGCGCCGGGCCAGGATGACGAAACCCTGCGCCTCGAACAGAGCGGCGGCGGCGTTCTCGGCGTCGAGGCCGCGCGCGAAGGCGGCCCGCCGGGCGCGCTGCCCCTCGGCCGGCGGCGCCCTATCCATCGCCCGCCTGCAGCGCGAGCGCCCGCGCATAGACGGCGCGACGCGGCAGGCCGGTCGCGGTGGCCACCGCCGCCGCCGCGTCCTTGACCGACAGGCTGGCGAGCGCCGTGCGCAGCGCCGCGTCGAGATCGGCCGCGCTCGCCTCCTCAGGGACAGGCGGGCCGATCACCAGCACGATCTCGCCCCTCGGCGGACCGTTTTCCGCGTAATGGGCCGCCAGCACGTCGAGCGGGGCCCGGCGCACCTCCTCGAAGGTCTTAGTCAGTTCGCGGCATACCGCCGCCGGACGCGGGCCGAGGCCGCTGGCAAGGTCGGCGAGGCTCTCCGGCAGGCGCGGCCCGCTTTCATAAACGACCAGCGTCGAGGGCAGCGTCTTGAGTTCGGCGATGCGGGTGCGCCGCGCGCCGCTCTTGGGCGGAAGAAAACCCTCGAAAAAGAAGCGGTCGGTCGGCAGGCCCGCCGCCACCAGCGCCGCGAGGCTCGCCGAGGCACCGGGCAGCGGCACCACGCGATGGCCGGCGGATATCGCCGCTTCCACCAGCTTGAAGCCGGGATCGGAGACCAGCGGCGTGCCGGCATCCGATACCTGCGCCACCACCGCGCCCTCGGCCAGCCGGGCGAGGAGGCGCGGCCTTGTGTGCTCGGCATTGTGGTCGTGATAGACGACGAGCGGCGTTTCGATTCCGTAACGATCCAGCAGGCGCCGCGTGATGCGGGTGTCCTCGCAGGCGATCACGTCCGCTGCGGCAAGGGTTTCCAGCGCGCGGAGGGTGACGTCGCCGAGATGGCCGATGGGCGTGGCGACGATGTAGAGCCCCCCCTCCGGCCGGGCGGCGGGCAGCGCATGGGCGCCGATGCGGAAGCTGCGCGGACGGGCGGGATCGGGGGAAGACTTGGCAGGAGCGTTCATGCGTCCAGTGTAGAGCCCGCGGGCGGCGCCGTCATGCGCCGCATGAAGGGGGATCCGTGGCGCGGCGCCTCTCCCCTGCGGGCTAACGCGTGGATATGTGAGGCTTTCGCCGCTTCCGCCGGCAGCGTGAGGTGACAGCGCGAGGCCGCCCGTCCTAAAAAGGGAACGACGGCGGCCGGGGTGGCCGGCGCAGCCTTCGGGCCGAAGCCAGAGCGCGATGAGCGACAAGGACAATCCTTCGCCGACCGACACGCGCCGGCCGTTCCGCGCCACGCGGCGCGGCTTTCTCGCGCTGGCCGGCTCGGCGACGCTGGCGGCCTGCTCGGGCGGGCCGGATCTGGGGCAGCCGCAGGCGGGCCTGCCGGCACCGCAGATGCCGCCGGAGGGCGCCCCTGTCGCCGGCACGGGCACGCCCGTCGCGCTGATCCTGCCGCTCGGCGCCAGCGGCAACGCCGCCGCCGTGGCGCTGGCGCTGCGCAACTCCGCCGAGATGGCGCTCACCGAGTTCTCCGGCGCCCGCATCCGCCTGATCGTGAAGGATGACGGCGGCACCGGGCCGGGCGCGCAGGCGGCGGCGAGCCAGGCGCTGGACGAGGGCGCGCGCGCCATCATCGGCCCGCTCTTCGCCCATTCGGTCGCCGCCGCCGGGCAGGTCGCCCGCCAGCGCAGCGTGCCGCTGGTCGGCTTTTCCACCGACACCAATGTCGCGACGCAGGGCGTCTACCTGCTCAGCTTCCTGCCGCAGACCGATGTCGAGCGCGCCGTGCGCTACGCGATCTCGACCGGGCGCCGCTCCTTTGTCGGGCTGGTGCCGGACAATGCCTATGGCTCGGTGGTGGAAGCCTCCTTCCGCGAGACGGTGCCGGCCGCCGGCGGGCGCGTCGTCGGGCTGGAACGCTACGCGGCCGGCCAGTATGCCGAGGCCGCGCGCCGTCTCGCCGGCTCGCTGGTGCAGGCGGACGCCGTGTTCCTGCCGGACGCGGCCGACGCCGTGCCGCAGGTGCTGCAGGCGTTCACCGCCGCTGGAGTGAACCTCAACGGCAAGCAGCTCATCGGCACCGGCCTGTGGGATTCGCCGGCGCTGTTCGCCAATCCGGCGGTGAATGGCGGCATCTTCGCCGCGCCCGACCCGGCCGGCTTCCGCGCCTTCGCCGCCCGCTACCGCGCCCGCTTCGGCCGCGAGCCGGTGCGCACGGCCACGCTCTCGCACGACGCGGTGTCGCTGATGGCGGCGCTGGTGAACTCCTATGGCGAGAACGGCATCACCGACGCGGCGATCCAGAACCCCTCGGGCTTTTCCGGCGTCGACGGCATTTTCCGCTTCCGTGCCGACGGCACCAACCAGCGCGGCCTCGCCGTGATGCAGATCTCCGGTGGCGCGGCCAGCATCATCAGCCCCGCCCCCCGCAGCTTCGCGCAGGGGTGAGGGACGGAAGATAGGCGGCTCCGAACCGTTGGAGCGCCTACGCCGCCAGATCGGCAACGATGGCGTCGAGTACGGGCAGGCCGGCGGAGGTCGCCCGCAGCCGGTCGCCCGGCAGCGTCTCCACCATTCCCTCGTCCAGCAGCGAGGCGAGGCGCGCGGCGTCGAAGTCGCGCCCGGCGAGACGGGTGAATCGCGCGCGGTCGATGCCTTCGATGAGGCGCAGCCCCATCAGCAGATACTCATCCGCCTGCTCGGCGCGCGAGAGCGGCTCGTCGACGATGACCCCGTGCCCGTCCGCCTCGACGCGCGCCACCCATTCCTCCGGGCCGCGCTCGGTGGAGGTGGCCAGGCGCCCCTCCGGTGTGTCGAGCCGGCCATGGGCGCCGGGGCCAATGCCGGCATATTCGCCGTAGCGCCAGTAGAGCAGGTTGTGGCGGCTCTCCGCGCCGGGCCGGGCGTGGTTGGAAATCTCGTAGGCCGGCAGGCCGGCCGCGTGCGTGGTCTCCTGCGTCACGTCCCACAGCGCGCGGGCGACCTCGCTATCCGGCACGATCAGCCGGCCGGCGCGGTGCAGGGCGGCGAAGGGCGTGCCCTCCTCGATGGTGAGCTGGTAGAGCGAGAGGTGCTCGCAGCCCTCGGCGATGGCGCGGCGCAGCTCGGCGGCCCAGTCCTCCGGCCTCTGGTCGGGGCGGGCATAGATGAGATCGAAGGAGACGCGCTCGAAGGCGGCGCGGGCGACCGCCACCGCGCCGAGTGCTTCATCCGCCGTGTGCATCCGCCCCAGCGCCTTCAGCGCGGAATCGTCCAACGCCTGAACACCCAGCGAGACGCGGTTGACGCCCGCCATCCGGTAGCCGCGAAAACGCCCGGCCTCGACGCTGGTCGGGTTGGCCTCCAGCGTCACCTCGGCCGTCGCGTCGAGCGGCCAGGCGGCGTCGATGGCCTCCAGAATGGCGCCAACTGTGCCGGGCTCCATCAGCGAGGGCGTGCCGCCGCCGAAGAACACGCTATGGGTCCGCCGCTGGCCGATGCGCTCGCGCGTATGGGCGATCTCGGCCCGGAAGGCAGCAAGGAAACGCGCCTGATCGGGCGGGGAATGGCGGACATGCGAGTTGAAGTCGCAATAGGGGCACTTGGCCTTGCAGAACGGCCAGTGGACATAGACGCCGAAACCGGGATCGGCCGGCGGGGGAGCCGCGAGGGCGGTCCGCCCGGCCGGGCTATGGGCGCCGTCAGTCAAACGTCGCCCCGAGGCAGGCCTGCGCCAGCGCCATGAAGGCGCGGGCGCGGTGCGAGAGGCCGTCGCCGAGCGGCGGCAGGCCGTGCTTCTCGGCGCCGGTCATCTCGCCGAAGGTGCGCGGATTGTCCTCCGGCTGACCGTCCGGCTGGAACATCGGGTCGTAGCCGAAGCCGGCCGGCCCGCGCGGCGGCCACACCAGCGTGCCGTTCACCACGCCCTCGAAATCCTCGACATGGCCGTCCGGCCAGGCGAGGCAGAGCGCGGAAATGAAGAAGGCGCGGCGCAAATCCGGCAGCTCGGCGCCGGCCTCGCGCAGCTCTTCCTCGACGCGGGTCATCGCCGCCATGAAGTCCTTTTCCGGCCCCGCCCAGCGGGCGGTGTAAAGCCCCGGCGCGCCGCCGAGCGCCTCGACGCACAGGCCGGAATCGTCGGCGAAAGCGGGAAGGCCGGATGCCGTCGCCGCCGACAGCGCCTTGATGCGGGCGTTCTCGCCGAAGGTCAGGCCGGTCTCGTCGGGCTCGGGCAGGCCGAGATCGCCGGCCGAAACCGCGTCCACGCCATAGGGCGCCAGCAGGCCGCGCATCTCCTCCAGCTTGCCGGGATTGTGCGTGGCGATGACGATGCGGCCTTCCAGCCGGCGGGGCGCGGGCGCACTCATGACACGGCGAGCTTCTGCAGGTCGACCAGCTTGCCGATGCCCTTGCGGGCTAGGCCGAGCATGGCGTTGAACTCGTCCTCGGAGAAAGGCGTCTTCTCGGCGGTGCCCTGCACCTCGACGAAGCCGCCGGAGCCGGTCATCACGAAGTTCACATCCGTATGCGCCTCCGAGTCCTCGGCATAGTCGAGGTCGAGGCGCGGCTCGCCGTCGATGATGCCGCAGGAGACGGCGGCCAGATGGTCGCGCAGCGGCACGGTGGGGATCATGCCACGCGACTTCATCCAGCTCAGGCAGTCGTGCAGCGCGATCCAGGCGCCGGTGACGGAGGCGGTGCGGGTGCCGCCATCGGCCTGGATCACGTCGCAATCGACGGTGATCTGGCGCTCGCCGAGCTTTTCGAGGTCGACCACCGCGCGCAGCGAGCGCCCGATCAGGCGCTGGATTTCCTGCGTGCGGCCGGACGGCTTGCCGGAGGTGACCTCGCGGCGGGTGCGCTCATGGGTGGCGCGCGGCAGCATGCCGTACTCGGCCGTGACCCAGCCGCGCCCCTGCCCCTTGAGCCAGGGCGGCAGACGCTCTTCCAGCGTCGCGGCGACCAGCACATGGGTCTCGCCGAACTTGACCAGGCACGAGCCTTCCGCATGGCGCAGCACGCCGCGCTCGAAACTGACGGCACGCATCTCGTCGGGCTGGCGGCGGGAAGGGCGCATGCGGCATCTCCTGAAATTCTTGGCCGGAACGAGCCCGGCGGCGCCGTCTTGTAAGGGCCGGACGGCCCGGGTGCAATCGCAGGGACCGCAGCTCGCTTGAACATGCCGCCCGATTACCGAGATAATGGGGCTGCCGCCACCGGCTCAGACGACGACAAGCGACAGGCACCCGATGCCCCTTGATCCACTGCTCGCTTCCAGCGCTCCCTCGCTCGCCCGGCTCGACGAACGCTCGCGCGAAATCTTCCGCCAGATCGTCGAGACCTATCTGGCGACCGGCGAGCCGGCGGGGTCGCGCAACATCTCCCGCCTCATTCCGATGACGCTGTCGCCGGCCTCGGTGCGCAACGTGATGGCGGACCTCGAGGCGGCAGGGCTGATCTTCGCGCCCCATACCAGCGCCGGCCGCCTGCCGACCGAGCGGGGCCTGCGCTTCTTCGTCGACGCGCTGCTGGAAATCGGCGACGTCTCCGAGGACGAGCGCAATTCGATCGAGACCCAGGTGCGCGCCGCCGCCCGCGCCCAGACGGTCGACGGTGTACTGGCGGAAGCCTCGAACCTGCTCTCCGGCCTGTCGCGCGGCGCCGGCGTCGTCACAGCCGGCAAGACCGATGTGCGGCTCAAGCACATCGAGTTCGTGCCGCTCGACGCCAGCCGCGCCCTGCTCATCCTCGTCTCCGAGGATGGCGAGGTGGAGAACCGGCTGGTGCCGCTGCCCAAGGGCCTGCCGGCCTCGGTGCTGGTGGAGGCGACCAATTTCCTCAGCTCGCTGACGCGCGGGCGCACCATCGCCGAGCTGCGCAGCGAGGTGGAGCGCACGCTCAGCGCACGCCGCGCCGAGCTCGACGAAGTGACGGCCCGCGTGGTCGAGACCGGGCTGGCGAGCTGGTCCGGCGGCGAGAAGGCCGACCGGCGGCTCATCGTGCGCGGCCAGACGCGGCTGCTGCACGATCTGCGCGCCATCGAGGACCTGGAGCGGGTGCGGCTGCTGTTCGACGACCTCGAAGCCAAGCAGGAGGTGGTCGACCTGCTCGGACGCGCCGAGGAGGCGCAGGGCCTGCGCATCTTCATCGGCTCGGAGAACAAGCTGTTCTCGCTGTCGGGCTCCTCCACAATCGTCGCCCCCTATCGCGACGGTCAGGGCCGGGTGGTCGGCGTGCTGGGTGTGATCGGCCCGACCCGGCTGAACTATGCCCGCATCGTGCCCATGGTCGACTTCACCGCCCGCGTGGTGAGCCGCGTGCTGGCCGGGTCGGGGACTGACGCGGCTTGATTTTTCCGGTGTTCGACCCGATATGGCGGGCGTCCGTGTGTCAGGCACGCACGGGCAAATCCCATTTCCCGACGAGGTATCCATGAGCGACGAGAACCGCACCCCGGCTGATCCGACCGATGTGGCGGCGGAGACGACCGCCGCAGCCGGCGAAGCGCCCGCGGCGACGGAAGACCTCGCCGCCCAGTTCGCTGCCGAAAAGGAGCAGCTGGAGGCCGAGATCGCCACCCTGAAGGACAAGTTCCTGCGCGCCTTCGCCGAGGCCGACAATGTGCGCCGCCGCGCCGAGCGCGAGGTCGCCGATGCCAAGGTCTACGGCATCACCGGCTTCGCCCGCGACATACTCAACGTCGCCGACGATTTCGAGCGGGCGCTCGGTGCCATCGACGACGAGGCGCGCGCCAAGGCCGAGGGCGTGCTGAAGACGGTGCTGGACGGCATCGACATCACCTCCCGCGCGCTGACGCAGACGCTCTCCAAGCACGGCGTGGCGCGCATCGAGGCGGAAGGCTCGAAGTTCGACCCGAACCTGCATCAGGCGATGTTCGAGGTGCCGAATGCCGAGCTTCCCTCCGGCACGGTCGTGCAGGTGATCCAGCCCGGCTACAAGATCGGCGAGCGCGTTCTGCGCCCGGCGCTGGTCGGCGTGTCGAAGGGCGGCCCCAAGGCGGCCCCGGCCGAGACCCCCGCCGCCGAGGGCTGAGGGCCGCGACGGCCACCTTTCGACGTCATGCCTTGAACAGGCATCGGCGGAAGACGTGGATCCCCGGGTCACGCCCGGGGATGACGAGGATTCCGGGCCGGAAGCGTCCCGGGCCCGGGGCGTCAGCGCAGCTCGATGCCGTCGCGCAGGCCGCGCATCGAGCCGAACTCGGCCTCGAAGCTGTCCGTCGGCGCGACGCCGACCATGCGCAGATAGCCCGTGCGCCCGAAGCGCAGCCACTGCACGACCTTCACCGGCTTGTCGGATTTGGCGTCCAGCGCGTTGCCGATCAGCTCGAACCCGGCCTGGCCGCCGATGCGCAGCGGGCCACCGCGCTCGACGCGCAGTTCCTTGATGCCCGGCACGGAGGCGATGGCCCGCTTGGCGACGCTCTCGCGGTCGTCCTCGCGGATTTCGCCCTGACCGACCGCGACGATGAAGAACGGGTCGTCGCCGAGTTCCGGCTTACCGGCATCGGCACGCGTCAGCAGCACGGCGCTGTTGCCGAGCACCTTGAGCACGCGATAGCCCTCCATCTGGTCGATGGTGAAGGGCAGGCGGGCCAGCAGTTCCTGCGGCGAAGGCGGCGCGCGGAAGACGACGGTGCGCAGGGCGTTCTCGATGGTCGCATCCGGGTAGCGCGCGGAGACCGCCTCCGGGAACTGCACCGTCACCATGCCGGTCTGCTCCTTGCCGCCGGCGAGCAGGATCCACTTCTTGAGCGCCGCGCTGCCGACGGTCTGGTAGCCCTTGAGCAGCACCGCCTTGATGCCGTCGGCAAGCTCAATGTCGCGGCGCTCCTCGACGGTCACGCCCTGGCTCTGCAACTCCTGCGGCGCGAAGCTGGCGGTGATCTCCTGGAAGGCGGGCTTGGGCATCTCCAGCACGAGGATCGACGCCTTGGTGGCACGGTCCTGGAAGCCGGGTACGCCCGGAATCTCGACCATGCCTTCCGGCGGGACGAGCCCGATCGTGCCCTGATTGGGGAAAACCGCCTGAGCGGCGGCGGGAAAGCTCAACGCCACCAGCGAAAAGGCGGCAAGGGCGGCACGGACGAAACGACGCATTCGCAATCCTTCGGGTTTCACAACCGCAACTTCGCCTTTTCTGCGGGTCCATCAAGGCAGAATTTCGCTGGAGGCGCCCGGCCGCACCCGCCGTAACGTCAGATTGATGCGGCCGGGCTGGCGCAGCAGGGTCGAACTGTCGGGCAGAATGCGGTCAATGCCATGGAAGGCAAGCCGCGCCGGGCCGGACAGCACCAGCACATCGCCCGAGGCGAGGCGGACCGAGCGGGTGGGCGCGCGGCGTGTGGTGCCGCCGATGCGGAACACCGCGCTGTCTCCCAGCGAGAGCGAGAGCACGGGCGCCGAGAACTCCTCCTCGTCGCGGTCCTGGTGCAGCCCCATGCGCGCGCCGGGCGCGTACCAGTTGATCAGGCATGCCTCCGGCCGCAGCGCCGTGCCGGCCAGCGCGTCCCAGGCCACCAGCAGCCGCGCCGGCATGGCGGGCCAGGGCTCGCCGGTCTCGGGATGGGTCGGCTGGTAGCGGTAGCCGGTCGTGTCCGAGACCCAGCCGAGCGGGCCGCAATTCGACATCCGCACCGAGAAGGGCTGGCCGGTCTTCGGCATGCGCGGCGTGAACAGCGGCGCGCGCGCCAGCACCTCGCGCAACTCCTCCGCCAGCGCCTCCTGCCCCGCCCGGTCCAGCCAGCCGGGCCAGTAGAGGCAGCCGGGCACGATCTCCACCGGTGCGCTCATCTCAATTTCCGTCATCCCGGCCGAAGGGTAGCGCAGAGCCGGGATCGTTGGACATTCCGGATCGTCACGCGGTCCCGGATGCGGCCTGCGGCCGCTCCGGGACGACGACGACCACTCTCACAGTTTCCTCAGCGCCACCGCCTCGACCTCGTGATCGCCGCCCTTGCGCAGGATGAGGTCGGCGCGCTGGCGGGTGGGCAGGATGTTCTCGGTGAGGTTCACGAGATTGATCGAGCGCCAGATGGCCCGCGCGGTGGCATCCGCCTCGGAATCGGAGAAGCTGGAATAGCGATGGAAATAGGCCTTCGGGTCGCGGAAGGCGGTCTCGCGCAGGCGCATGAAGCGCTCGACATACCAGCGTTCCAGGATCGCCTCGTCGGCGTCGATGTAGATCTTGAAGTCGAAGAAGTCGGAAACGAAGGGAATGCCCTTGCCGTCCTTGGGCGGTCGGCTGGTCTGCAGTACGTTCAGCCCCTCGACGATAAGGATGTCCGGCTGGTCGACCTCGACCTGGGCGTTCGGCATCACGTCGTAGTTGAAATGGCTGTAGACCGGCGCGCGCACCGGCCGGCGGCCGGCCTTGATGTCGGTGAGGAAGTGCAGCAGCGCCGGCAGGTCGTAGCTTTCGGGGAAGCCCTTGCGCCCCATCAGCCCTTCCTGCTCCAGCACCGCGTTGGGCAGCAGGAAGCCGTCCGTGGTGACGAGCGCGACCTTCGGGGTGTTGGGCCAGCGCCCGAGCAGGGCCTGCAGCACGCGCGAGGTGGTGGACTTGCCGACCGCGACCGAGCCGGCGACGCCGATGATGTAGGGCATCTTGCCGTCCTGCTCGGGGCCGAGGAATTTCTCCATCGACCGGAACAGCTTCTGCGTCGCGCCGACATAGATCGACAGAAGGCGCGACAGAGGCAGGTAGATTTCCTCGATCTCGGGCAGCGACAGGCGGTCGTTGAGACCCTGCAGGCGCTGGATCTCCTCCGGCTGAAGCGGCTGGGGCGTGTCGGCGCGCAGCGCGGCCCATTCGGCACGGCTGAAATTACGGAAGGGCGACAGCCCAACCTGGTCGAGCTTCAATTCCATGGCTGCGTTTCCCGGCTCGCCTGGACATTCTCGGCGCCAGGCGTTGGTCGACCGTATACCACTTTTCGGCGGTCGATGATACCGCCCGGCCGGGCCGGCATCCGCTCCGGAATCCGATGGCCGGCGACCGCCTCAGCCCTTGGGGCGGGACGCCTTTTCCTCGAGGCCGGAACGGCTCGTCCGGCGACCCAGTTCCGCATAGACGTCTTCCAACGACACGCCACGCGCCTGAAGCAGCACGAGGAGATGGTAGAGAAGATCGGCGCTCTCCGATACGACCGCTTTGGTATCGGGTCCGACCGCCGCCAGCGCCGTCTCGACCGCCTCCTCGCCCAGCTTCTGGGCGCATTTGGCGACGCCCTTGGCGATCAGCGCGCGTGTGTAGGACGCCTCGCTGTCGCTGGCGGCGCGGCGGGCGACGATGGCGGCCAGATCGTCGAGATCGATGCGGGTTGCGTCCTTCGCCATCGCGGCCTCCCTAGAAATCGCCGCCATTGAGGCGGACCGGCAGACCGGCGTCGGCCAGGCGCTGCTTCGCCTCGCCGATGGTGAAGGTGCCGAAATGGAAGATCGAGGCCGCCAGAACGGCCGAGGCGCCGCCCTTGGCTATGCCGTCGACCAGATGGTCGAGTGTGCCGACACCGCCCGAGGCGATCACCGGCACCACGACCGCATCCGAGATGGCGCGGGTGAGCGCGAGGTCGAAGCCCTCGCCGGTGCCGTCGCGGTCCATCGAGGTCAGCAGGATCTCGCCGGCCCCCAGCGCCACCACCTCGCGGGCGTATTCCACCGCGTCGAGGCCGGTGCGGTTGCGCCCGCCATGGGTGAAGATCTCCCAGCGGTCCGGCTCGCTCATCCCCGACACTTTCTTGGCGTCGATGGCGACGACGATGCACTGCTCGCCGAATTTCGCGGCCGCCTCGCGCACGAACTCCCGCCGGTTCACGGCGGCGGTGTTGATCGACACCTTGTCGGCGCCGGCGTTGAGCAGGGCGCGAATGTCCTCCACCGTGCGCACGCCCCCGCCGACGGTGAGCGGCATGAAGCACTGCTCGGCGGTGCGGCTCACCACGTCGATCAGCGTCGAGCGGGCCTCGACGCTGGCGGTGATGTCGAGGAAGCACAATTCGTCCGCGCCGGCGGCATCATAGGCCTTGGCCGCCTCGACGGGATCGCCGGCGTCGCGCAGGTCGACGAATTTGACGCCTTTGACGACGCGCCCGTCCTTCACGTCGAGGCAGGGGATGACGCGGACCTTGAGCATGGAATCCCCGCTTGATGTCGCGCCCGCCGCGCTCATGCCGGCAGCCCCGCCACCAGCGCCAGCGCGGCACGGGGGTCGAGGCGGCCATCATAGAGCGCGCGGCCGGTGATGGCGCCTTCGAGCTTGGCGGCGCGGGGCTCCAGCAGCGCCTTCACGTCGTCGAGCGAGGCGAGCCCGCCCGAGGCGATGACCGGAATCGACACGGCGTCCGCCAGCGCGATGGTGGCGTCGAGGTTGAGGCCCTTGAGCAGACCGTCGCGGGCGATGTCGGTGTAGATGATGGCGGCGACGCCGGCATCCTCGAAGCGGCGGGCGAGCTCGGTCGCCTCCAGATCCGAGGTCTCTGCCCAGCCTTCCACCGCCACGCGGCCGTCGCGCGCGTCGATGCCCACCGCGACGCGGCCGGGGAATCGGCGCGCCGCCTCCTTCACAAAGGCCGGGTCGCGCACCGCGGCGGTGCCGAGGATGACGCGGGTGATGCCCTTCTCCAGCCATGCCGCGACGCCGGCGAGGTCGCGAATGCCGCCGCCGAGCTGCACCGGCATGCCGACGGCCTCGAGGATCCGCTCCACCGCATGGGCGTTCACCGGCTTGCCGGCGAAGGCGCCGTCGAGATCGACGATGTGCAGATAGCGGAAGCCCTGGCTCTCGAACTGTGCCGCCTGCTGGGCGGGATCGTGGTTGAAGACGGTGGCGCGCGCCATGTCGCCCTGCTGCAGGCGCACGCACTTGCCGTCCTTGAGGTCGATGGCGGGAAAGAGGATCACGGCGTCCATTTCAGGAAATTGGCGAGCAGAGCGAGGCCGAGGCGCTGGCTCTTCTCGGGATGGAACTGGGTGCCGGCGATGTTGTCGCGGCCGACCATCGCGGTGATCTTGCCGCCATAGTCGCTGGTCGCAATCACCTCGCCCGGATGCGCGGCCTTGAGATGGTAGGAGTGGACGAAATAGGCGTCGAGGCCCGAGGGCCCCGTCGGTATGCCGTCGAGGATCGGGTGGGGGCGCGCCACGTCGAGCGAGTTCCAGCCCATATGCGGGATCTTGAGCGCCGGGTCGGAGGGCTCGATCTTGACCACGTCGCCCGCGATCCAGCCGAGGCCGGCGGTCTCGCCATGCTCCAGGCCGCGCGTGGCCATGAGCTGGAGCCCGACGCAGATGCCCAGGAACGGCCGGCCGCGCGCGATCACCGCCTCGGTCAGCGCCTCCACCATGCCGGGAACGGCATCGAGGCCGCGCCGGCAGTCGGCATAGGCGCCCACCCCCGGCAGCACGATGCGGTCGGCGCGGCGCACCACCTCGGGATCGGCCGTCACCAGCACGGACTTGCCGGTAGCGCTCTCGCGGGCCGCGCGCTCCAGTGCCTTGCCCGCCGAGTGCAGGTTGCCGGAACCGTAGTCGATGAGGGCGACGGGCACGGGCGCGGTCATCGGCTGGCCTCCGGGAACAGGCCGAGCACGGCGGGCTCGGACCGGCGGACCGGCGAGGGCACGGGTGACCGCGACCACAGGGCGACCGGAAGGAACGAGGCGCCGCCGCCGGTTCCGGCGAGACGGGCGTCGAAATAGCGCTGCTCGGCCGCCTCCAGCCGGGCCGCGACGACGCTGCCGGCCTCCTCATAGCCGCGCGCGGCGAGCGAGGCGTGGCGCAGGCCCGAAAGCTGCACCGCCACCGCCACATTGGCGACGAGGAGAAGCGCCAGCGCTTCGAAATCGAGGTCGAGCGCGAGCACGCCCGCCACCACCGCGCCCTGCACGAACAGATACAGGACCAGCGCCAGCCACAGGCCATGGCGCAGCAACACCAGCGGCGCGAGCAGAAGCGCGCTCCACGCCGTGCGCTCGGGCACGAAGACGAAGCCCTCGGCCCAGCGAAGGGTGGTGTCCGCCTCGTCCGCCCCGTGGGGCTCGAAGACTGTCCAGACCGCCATGATGTTCCCGTCCGCTCTCAGCCGCCGAAATCAGCCACCAAGGCTGCCCTTGGTGGAAGGGATTTCGCCCGCCGCCGCCGGATCGATCGCCACCGCCGCGCGCAGCGCCCGGGCGAGGCCCTTGAAGCAGCTCTCCGCAATATGGTGCGCGTTGACGCCGTACAGCGTCTCGACATGCAGCGTCAGCCCTGCATTGACGGCGAAGGCCTGGAAGAACTCGCGCACCAGCTCGGTGTCGAACTCGCCGATCTTGGGCGCGGGGAACTCGGTGCGGAAGACGAGGAAGGGCCGGCCGGAAATGTCGAGCGCGACGCGGGTCAGCGTCTCGTCCATCGGCAAATGCAGGCTGGCATAGCGGGTGATGCCGCGCATGTCGCCGAGCGCCGTCCTCAGCGCCTGGCCGAGCGCGATGCCGACATCCTCCACCGTGTGGTGGAAGTCGATGTGCAGGTCGCCCGTCGCCTCGATGTCCATGTCGATGCGCGAATGGCGGGCGAGCAGGTCCAGCATGTGGTCGAAGAAGCCGACCCCGGTCGCGATCGTCGCCTTTCCCGTGCCGTCGAGATCGATGGCGAGGCGGATCTGCGTTTCCTTGGTGGCGCGGGTGATGCTGGCCGTGCGCATGGCGAGGGGCTCCCGGAAGAGCGCGCGTCTTAGCAGCTAACGTCTTGCGATGCCACAGCGCTCTGTGACACAGTCCGATTCGTCGGGGGGCACGGCAATACTGAGTAGCTTGCCGGGAGCCGATGGTATTATGGGACTACGAACCAATTTTGATCTTCTGGTGCGAAAGCGCCGCGTAAATCTTCTGACCCACCACAAATGCGCAAGCACTTGGCTACTTGGCGTGGTCAACCGCATCGCGCGCGAGAACGGACTTAAATACCTTCACTCGCAGTATGGAACGGCCGTTCCCTCGCGCAAACACCATGTTTCGCTGCTGATCAACGCGATCTATCCGACGGTCGCGCCGCAGCTGGACGTGCCGTCCTTCCACATCATCCGCAATCCGCTGAGCATTATCGCCTCGGCCTATTATTCCCACCGCACCACGCATTCGACCGAGGGCTGGGACGTTCTGGAGAAGCAGCGCGCGCTGCTGCAGTCGACCGACAAGACGACCGGCATGATGCTCACCCTCGCCTTTCTGGAGGCGGCCGAGTTCTATCCCGGCACGCCGGGGCCGCTGCACGGCCTGCGGACCTGGAATTTCGACGACGGGCGCATCGCCACGATCCGCATGGAGGACATGGTGAAGGATGTTCCCGGCTTCCTGCGGCGCCTGGGCGCCAGCCTGGGGGACGGCCTCGTCCTGCCCGCCGCCGACGAGTTCAGCTTCGAGGCGATCGCCGGGCGCCGCGTGGGCCAGGTGAACGATTCCTCCCATTATCGCTCCGGCGATGCCGAGGGATGGCGCGCCGAGCTGCCGCCCGCCGTCGTCGACTATGTCTGGGCGCAGTTCACCCCGCTGATGGAGCGCTACTACCCCGAAGCCCGGCCCGCCTGAGGGCGAAGGCCGCTCGCCGTCCCGGCGCGGCGAGTTGCGCTGGGGCGGGGAGGGCTTAAGTAAGGGCTCTCGACGGCCTCGACCCACGCCCTTCGCCCCGACAGCAGAGCCCTGCATGAGCCATTCCCCCGACACGATCTACGGCACCACAATCGTTTCCGTCCGCAATGGCGGGCGCGTCGCCATCGGCGGCGACGGGCAGGTGACGCTCGGCAACACGGTGATGAAGTCGAACGCCCGCAAGGTGCGCCGGCTCGGCAAGGGCGACGTCATCGGCGGCTTCGCCGGCGCCACGGCGGACGCCTTCACCCTTTTCGAGCGGCTGGAGGCGAAGCTGGAGCAGTATCCCGGCCAGCTTCAGCGCGCCTGTGTCGAACTGGCCAAGGACTGGCGCACCGACCGTTACCTGCGCCGGCTGGAAGCGATGATGATCGTCGCCGACGCCTCGGTGACGCTGGTGCTGACCGGCACCGGCGACGTGCTGGAGCCGGAGGGCGGCATCGCCGCCATCGGCTCGGGCGGCGGCTATGCGCTGGCGGCCGCGCGGGCGCTGGCCGACAGCGGGCAGGACGCCGAGGCGATCGTGCGCCGGAGCCTTTCCATCGCCGCCGACATCTGCATCTACACCAACCAGAACGTCGTGGTGGAGACGATCGGGTAATCCGCGCCCCCTCGTCCCGGACGCCGAAGGCGATCCGGGACCGCTTTCAGGCTCTGCCCGCCTCGGCTTACGATCCCGGCTCTCCGCCCTTCGGGCTCCGGCCGGGATGACGGCTCCAATCAGAAGACCGGATTCATGACCAGCTTCTCGCCCCGCGAAATCGTCTCCGAGCTCGACCGCTACATTGTCGGCCAGCACAAGGCCAAGCGCGCGGTCGCCATCGCCCTGCGCAACCGCTGGCGGCGCCAGCAGCTTGAAGGCCAGCTGCGCGAGGAGGTGCTGCCGAAAAACATTCTGATGATCGGCCCCACCGGCGTCGGCAAGACGGAAATCTCCCGTCGTCTCGCCAAGCTGGCCGGGGCGCCCTTCCTCAAGGTCGAGGCGACCAAGTTCACCGAGGTCGGCTATGTCGGGCGCGATGTCGAGCAGATCATCCGCGATCTCGTCGAGATCGGCATCGGGCTGGTGCGCGACGTGCGCCGCAAGGGCGTCGAGGCGAAGGCGCATCTGGCCGCCGAGGAGCGGGTGCTCGACGCCCTCGTCGGTGCCACCGCCTCGCCCGGCACGCGCGAGAGCTTCCGCAAGAAGCTGCGCGACGGGCTGATGGACGACAAGGAAATCGAGATCGAGGTCTCCTCCGGCGGCGGCCCCGGCATGCCGATGTTCGAGATTCCCGGCATGCCGGGCGCGCAGATGGGCGCCGTCTCGCTGGGCGACATGCTCGGCAAGGCCTTTGGCGGGCGCTCCAAACCGCGCCGCGTCACGGTGAAGGACGCCCACCCGCTGCTGCTCTCGGAAGAGGCCGACAAGCTGATCGACCAGGACGCCATCGTGCAGGAGGCGATCCGCTCGGTGGAGGAGAACGGCATCGTCTTCCTCGACGAGATCGACAAGATCGCCGGCTCCGAGCGGCGCGGCGGCGCCGACGTCTCCCGCGAGGGCGTGCAGCGCGACCTGCTGCCGCTGATCGAGGGCACCACCGTCTCGACCAAGCACGGCCCGGTGAAGACCGACCACATATTGTTCATCGCCTCGGGCGCCTTCCACGTGTCGAAGCCTTCCGACCTGCTGCCCGAGCTGCAGGGCCGCCTGCCGATCCGCGTCGAGCTGGAGGCGCTGACCCGCGAGGATTTCCGCCGCATCCTCACCGAGACCGAGGCCAGCCTCGTCAAGCAGTCGGTGGCGCTGATGGGCACGGAAGGCGTCACGCTGAGCTTCACCGACGACGCCATCGAGGCGCTGGCCGACATCGCCGTTCAGGTGAATGCCAGCGTCGAGAACATCGGCGCGCGGCGGCTGCAGACGGTGATCGAGCGGGTGCTGGACGAATTGTCCTTCACCGCGCCGGACCGTTCGGGCGAGAGCGTGACGGTCGATGGTGCCTATGTGCGCGAGCGCGTCGCCGACCTCGCCGGCAACACCGATCTGAGCCGCTACATACTCTGAATCGGCTCCGTAACGACGACCGTGAGCCGACTCACGGTTTCACGTGAAACGGGAACGGGGCGTCATCCCGGTCGCCCCAGTATCTTCAGCCGGCCAAGCAGCTCGGCCACCGCCTCGGGCGGCAGGGTGGCGATCTCGCGGGCGAGCAGATTGGCCAGTTCGGTCGCTTCCGGGGAGAGGCCCGACGTGTCGACCACGACGCGCGGATCGGAGATTTCCGCCAGCAGGCGCAGCGCCTCGGCCTCGTCCCAGATCACGTTGAAATAGGCCATGATGCGCTGGAGCAGCATGAAGGTCGGCTGGCCGCGCTTGCCGTGCTCCAGCGCCGAGAGATAGGCGGCCGAGACGCCGATCTGGCCGGCCATCTGCGAGAGCGTCACTCCACGCTCGGCGCGCATCTCGCGCATGCGGCGGCCGAACGGGGTCATGACCGGCCCTCCCGCGTGCGGCGTACCCGGACATAAAGCGCGCCCTCGCCGCCATGGCCGCGCCCGGCGGTCTCGAAGCCGACCACCACGGCGCGCAGCTCGGGCGCCGCCAGCCATTGCGGCACCAGCCGGCGCAGCACGCCGCGCCCGCCCTCGCCGGCCAGCACATGCGGCCCCTCGCCGCCCTTGCCGGTGATCACCAGCACAAGCCCATGGCCGGCCCCCTGGGCGCCGCGCAGGAAGGCGATGAGCCGGCCATGGGCGGCGGCCTGGGTCAGCCCGTGCAGGTCGAGCCGCGCATCCACCTCGGCGCCGCGCGAGAGCCGGCGGCGCAGCTTCGGCTCGAGCGGGGCGAGCGCCGGCGGGCCGGGGCGCGGCTTGGGCGCGGGCGAGGCAGCGACGGGCTTCGGGGGTTTCGGCTTTTCCGCTTCGGGCGGGATCGCCTCCGGCGGCGGCTCGGCCGCCTCGGCAAGGCGCGGCAGCGGCTTGAGCGGCTGGATCGAGCGGGTGACATGGTCCCACAGCGCCCGCTCCTCCGCCTGGAGGGGGCGGCGGCGGCGCGGACGCCCGGACCCGCTTTCGCCCGCGCTCATGGCGTCGCCACAGCGGCGGGCACCGCCGGCCGCACGGGCGGCAGCGGCACGTGGCGGCGCGCAGGATCGAGTGCGCGTGGCAGCAGCACGAAGAAATCGCCCGGATGCTGGATGCGGCCCGCAATGGCGCCCGCTTCGGGTCCGGCGCCGAAGAAGATGTCGGCCCGCGCCGGCCCGATGATGGCGGAGCCGGTGTCCTGCGCGATCATCAGCCGCTCGAAGGGCTCGACCGCCCCGTCCGCGCCGGTGGGCAGCGCCGCGTCGATATAGAAGGGCGTGCCGTAGACATGGATCGTCTTGTCGACGGCGATGGAACGGCCGGCCGTCACCGGCAGCCCCTGCGCGCCGATGGCGCCGTCATCGCCCTTCAGCTCATGGGCGACGCGGAAGAAGATGTAGGAGCGGTTCTGCCGCATCAGCTCGCGCCCTTCCTCGGGATGGGCGGCGATATAGGCGCGGATGGCGTCCATCGACATCTTCTCGCGCGGCACCAGCCCGCGCTCGATCAGGAGACGCCCGACCGGCGTGTAGGGCTGGCCGTTATGGCCGTCATAATTGAGGCGCAGCACCTCGCCGTCCGGCAGGCGCACGCGCACCGAGCCCTGTATGTGGGCGAAGAAGGCATCGGCCGGGTCACGGATCCAGGCGACCTCAAGCCCCTTGCCCGCGAGCGCGCCGTCCTCGATGGCGGGGCGGTCGAAATAGGGCACGAGCCCGCCATCGACCTTGCGGAACGCCTGGCCCTTATTGGCCGGCGGCCCGTCCTTAGGCGGTGCCTCGACCACAAGATCGGGCGGGCGACGATAAAGCGGGGTGGCGAATTCGGCGGAGGGCGTGCGTGCGCCTTCCACCTCCGGCTCGTAATAGCCGGTGAGGAAGCCTTCCGTCCGCTCCAGCCCGGCGATGCGGAAGGGGCGGAATTCTTTCTCGAAGAAGGCCCGGGCCCAGGCGTCGCCCGGCTGTGCCGGCAGATGCGCGGCGCGGGCGCAGACCGAACGCAGGGCGGTGAAGACCGGGCGCGGCGGCTGCACGAGATCCGGCCTGGCGGCGATGCGCGCGCAGCTGCGGCGGAAGGCGGCGAAGGCGGCCGCGTGGTCGTCGGCCGGCCAGCCGGGCAGCGCCTCGAAGCTCGACGGTTCGAGGGCGGCCTGCGGAAACAGGACGGGAGGGGGCGCGGCAGCGGCCAAAGCGAGACCCGAGCCGGCGAACGGACCCGGCCCGGCAGGCGGCAGCGTGCCGGTCAGGAGACCGGCGGCAGCAAGGATGACGAGATGGGCGCGCACCCCGTCATCTTCTCACGAAGCCGCTTCGGTAGCGACCAGCTTCCAGTTCGGGTCGCGGGCGCCGAGTTCGCGGGAGAAGGTCCACACATCGGTGACATCGGCCACCTGCTCGGCGTCGCCGTCGATGACGGCACCCGAACGGTCGCGCGTCGCCGAGATGAGCTGGGAGTGGAAGCGCACGGTGATCTGCGCGGAGCGGCCCTTGGCGCCGGCCTCGATGATTTCGGCCTTCTCGACGCCGACGAACTGCGTCTCCATCGTCTCGCCGCGCTGCTCGCGCTCGGCGATGGCGGCGGAGAAGCCGTCGAAGACGTCGCGGGCCAGCAGGTCGCGCAAACTGGCGCGGTCGCCATTGGCGAAGGCGACGACGATCATCTCATAGGCGGCACGGGCGCCGGTGAGGAAGTGCTGGGCGTCGAAGCCCTTCTCCTGCGCGGCGATGGCGTCGAGGCCGTTGGCCACCGCCGAGCCGACCTCGGCGACGCCGGCCCAGCGCGCGGGCGCCGGCTCGTCGCTGTCGGCGGCGGGCTCGACCGGCTCCACCGGCTCGGGAAGCACGGGCTTCTCGGCCGTGCCGGGGAAATTCACCACCTTGTCGGAGGCCCCGGCCGGAGCCTTGGCGGCGTCGCGGCGCGAATAGGGATCGTAGGGCGGCCGCTCGCGCCCCGTCCGTTGTCCCAGCACGCTGCGCAGCCGTATGAAGATGAATACGGCGAGGGCCAGGAAGATGATCGTATAAATATCGAACACGTCGCAGTTCGCCGTTCTGTACCGCCGCCGGAGCCGTCTTCCGGTGCTTCGTTGACTGACATGTGGTGCGTGCGCGGCCCGTTCCAAGGCGGTACGGTCCCGGCACCTTCCATGACCTATTTACGACGTCCGGCCGATTTCGCCACCCCGTTCCATGACGCTGGGTCATCACGTCCGGCGGCGCACGGCCGATCATCGTGCGTGGACAGTAGAGCAAGCGAAGCCGCAGCGCCAACCCGGCCGCGCCGGGGCGGTCGGCTTGTGACCGGCGGTCAACCGTGTTAGCGACACCCGCCCGAATGCCCAAGACCGTCTGCGGCGGATGCACCGACCCAGCGGCACCATGCGCCGGCGCCCCAACGGGCCCGACCGGCGACCCCACGGAGATTTCAATGGCCGAGACCGAAAACGCCGCGACGCTTCCGACGCTGCAGGTGCTGACCCAGTACACCAAGGACCTGTCCTTCGAGAATCCGGGCGCGCCGGAATCGCTGGTGGTCAAGGGCCAGCCGCAGATCGGCATCCAGATCAACGTCAATGCCCGCCCGGTGCGCGAGGGCAGCGAATACGAGGTCGAGCTGAAGATCGAGGCGAAGGCCGAGTTCGGCGGCAAGACCCTGTTCGCGCTCGAACTGGTCTATGCCGGCATCTTCCGCGCCCAGAACGTGGCGCAGGAGACGATCCACCCCTTCATCCTGATCGAATGCCCGCGCATGCTGTTCCCCTTCGCGCGCCAGATCGTGTCCGACACCGTGCGCAATGGCGGCTTCCCGCCGCTGCTGATCGACCCGGTGGACTTCGTGACGCTCTACCGTCAGCGCATGGCGAAGACCGCGCCGAGCGGCGTGCTCGCCTCCTGAGCGGGCGCTTTCCCGACGACGAAAAACGCGGCCGGCAGCCTCAGCTCTCGGCCGCGTAGTCCTTCCAGATGGCGCTGTCGCCCAGCGTGGCGACGAAGGCCTCATGCGCGGCGGCTTCCGCCGCACTGACGCGCGGCGCCAGCGGGCGCGGGCGCTGCTGGGGCACCGCGACGCTGCCGACCGCGACGCTCGCCCCCGTCTCCGCGACGGAGAGGCTCAGCGCCGTCTGCTTGCCCCCGCACAGCTCCGCATAGACTTCCGCCAGCAGTTCGGAATCGAGCAGCGCCCCGTGCTTGGTGCGGCGCGAGCTGTCGATTCCGTAGCGCGCCATGAGGTCGTCGAGACGATTCGACGCACCCGGATGACGGCGCCGCGCGAGGGACAGCGTGTCCACCACCCGGTCGAAGGTGAGCGCGGGGCGGGCCACCTTCGCCAGCTCGGCATTGATGAAGCCGATGTCGAACGCCGCATTGTGGATCACCAGCGGGTCGTTGCCGATGAAGGCGAGGAAGTCCTCCACCACATGGGCGAAGAGCGGCTTGTCGGCGAGGAACTCGGCCGACAGACCGTGCACGTTGAACGCCTCGACCGGCATGTCGCGCTGGGGGTTGAGATAGACATGATAGACCTGCCCCGTCGGGATGCGGTTGAGGATCTCGACGCAGCCGATCTCGACCAGGCGGTCGCCGGTCA
Source organism: Ancylobacter sp. TS-1 (assembly GCF_009223885.1). Taxonomy (NCBI): domain Bacteria; kingdom Pseudomonadati; phylum Pseudomonadota; class Alphaproteobacteria; order Hyphomicrobiales; family Xanthobacteraceae; genus Ancylobacter; species Ancylobacter sp. TS-1. The sequence goes on along the minus strand of NZ_CP045144.1, from coordinate 2,738,533 downwards.
GCGGGTTCAGACCCGTCGTCTCGGTATCGAGAACGATCTCACGCATCGCCAACTTCCTTCCTGCCGATTTTCTCGCGCAGCCTGTCCAGCAAGGCCGCCACCTCGGCGCGGGCGTGGTCGAGCCCATGCCCGGTGTCGATCACATAGTCGGCGCGGCGGCATTTTTCCGAATCGGGCACCTGCCGCGACAGGATCGCCGCGAATTTCGCCTCGGTCATTCCCGGCCGCGACAGAACCCGCGCACGCTGCACCGTTTCCGGCGCCGTGACCACCACCACCGCGTCGACCCGGCCCTGCGTGCCGTTCTCAAACAGCAGCGGGATGTCGAGCACGGCGATATCCTCGCCGGATGCTGCGGCGCGGGCGAGGAAATCCTGCTCGCGGGCCCGCACCAGCGGATGCACGATGGCTTCCAGCCGCTTCATCGCCGCCTCGTCGCCGAGCACGCGGGCGCCGAGCAGGGTGCGGTCGATCCGCCCGCCGACGGTGACGCCGGGAAAGGCCGCCTCGACCGGGGCCACCCCTTCCGCGCCATAGAGCGCGTGCACGGCAGCGTCCGCATCGTGCACCGGCACGCCGAAGTCGCGGAAAATGCCCGCCGTGGTCGACTTTCCCATGCCGATGGAGCCGGTGAGGCCGAGCCGGAAGGGAAGCCTCGCCGTCACGTCAACTGACCCTTGGCGGCGAGATCGGCGAGGACGAGGGCGCGCAATTCGGGCGTGACCTGCGGGCGCACGCCGAACCAGCGCTCGAAGCCCGGCACCGCCTGGTGCAGCAGCATGCCGAGCCCGTCCACCGTGGCCAGCCCACGCGCCTTTGCGGCCTTGAGCAGCGGCGTCTCCAGCGGGACATAGACGATATCGGTCACCAGTGCGTCCGGCGACAGCGCCGCCAGATCGATGTCGAGCGGCGGCTGGCCCTTCATGCCGAGCGAGGTGGTGTTGACCAGCAGCCGACAGCCATTGAGCCGGCCGGCGAGGTCGCGCCAGTCGACCGGCAGCACGGCGGGACCGAACTGCTCGCGCAGCGCCTCGGCGCGGGCGCGGGTGCGGTTGGCCACCACCACGCGGTCGAGCCCACGGCTGACGAGCCCGTAGACGACCGCCCGCGCGGCGCCGCCCGCGCCCAGCACCACCGCCTCGCCGAGCGCGCGTGCCCAGTCCGGCTCGGCGGCGTCGAGATTGGCGAGGAAGCCGTGGACGTCGGTATTGGCGCCGTGCAGGCGGTCCTCCTCGAGCCACAGCGTGTTGACGGCGCCCAGCGCCTGCGCCACCGGATCGCGATAGGTCGCGGCGCGGAAGGCGGCCTCCTTGTGCGGCACGGTGACGTTGGCGCCGACGAGGCCGGAGGTGGCGAAATCGGCCAGAAACCCCTCTATGGCCTCCGGTGCCACGTCGCGCAGGCCGTAATCGCCGTCGATGCCGTGCTGCCGCAGCCAATAGCCATGGATCAGCGGCGAGCGCGAATGGGCAACGGGATGGCCGATGACGGCGGCGCGGCGGGTTCCGATGGGGCGTGTCACAGCAGAACTCCGAGGCGGCGCAGAAAGGCAAGCAGCGGCAGAAGCGGCAGGCCGAGGATCACCGAATGGTCGCCCTCGACCCGCTCGAACAGATGGATGCCCAGCCCTTCGAGCTGGTAGCCGCCGACGCTGGACAGTACCGCCGCGCCGGCAGTGTCCAGATAGGCGTCGAGGGCGGCGGCGTCCAGCGGGCGCATGGTCAGCGCCGCGCTCTCCACCGTCTCGAACAGGACCGCGCCGTCGTGGGCGAGCGCCAGGGCGGAATGCAGATGGTGGGCCCGGCCGGAGAGGCGGGCGATCTGGACGCGGGCGCTGGCACGATCCGCCGGCTTGTGGAAGACCTCGCCGCCCAGTGCCAGCGTCTGGTCGGCGCCGATCACCAGCCGGCCCGGATGCAGCGCGCTGCCGGCGAGCGCCTTGGCCCGTGCCAGCACGCGGGCGACCTCGCGCGGACCTGCTCCGCCGGCGACCGCCCCGGCTTCCAGCGCGCGCTCGTCGACATCGACGCTCGTTGCCTCGAAGGGCAGTCCGGCGCCGGCGAGAAGCGCCCGGCGGGCGGTGCTCTTCGAGGCCAGCACAAGCGCGTCATTCCCGCGCCAGAGCGGATTTTCCGGCATCGTTTCAGGCATTCGTCTGCTCGGCGAGCTTGCGGCGGTGCTCCTGCAGCAGGCCGATGATGGCTGCCGCCGTCTCCTCGATGGAGCGGCGGGTAACGTCGATCATCGGCCAGCCATGGCGCGCGCACAGCCGGCGCGAGAAGGCGATTTCCTCGGCGACGCGCTCGCGGTCGATATAGGCGTCGGCGGGCTGGGCGGCATTGAGCCCGAGCAGGCGGTTGCGGCGGATTTCCACCACGCGGTCGGCGCTGGCGACGAGGCCGACCACCAGCGGACGGCGCAGTTCCGACAGGCCCGGCGGCACCGGAAGGCCGGGCACCAGCGGGATGTTGGCGGTCTTGATGCCGCGATTGGCGAGATAGATGCTGGTCGGCGTCTTGGACGACCGCGAAATGCCAAGCAGCACGACGTCGGCCGCTTCCAGCCCGTCCACATGCTGGCCGTCATCGTGCATGACGGTGAAGTTCATCGCGTCGATGCGGCGGAAATAGTCGCCGTCGAGCTGGTGCTGGCCGCCCACACGCGGCTCCGGCGCGCCGCCGAGATAGGCCTGGAAGAGCTGCACTACCGGCGCCAGCACCGACAGGACCGGGATTCCGTTGTCGCGGCAATAGGTCTTCAGCCGGTCGCGCAGTTCCCGGTCGGTCAGCGTGTAGAGCACGATGCCGGGATATTCCTCGATGGCCTGGATCACCTTGTCGAGCTGCTTGTGCGCCCGCACCAGCGGGTAAATGTGCTCGATGGGCTTGAGATTGTACTGCGCCGCCGCCGCGCGGCCGACGCTCATCAGCGTCTCGCCGGTTGAATCCGACACGAGATGAAGGTGGTAATAGCTCTCCGACGGGCGGGAAGCGTCAGTCACGCCGGTCATCCACAGGGCTGTGCATAGAGGTGGAACAAGACATGCCCGGACGGCGTTCGCAAGGGGAGGCTGGGGACGGCGGGCGATATCCTCCACAGGGCTCAGCCTGTGATCAGGATCAAGGCATCGATTCCGAACTGCGTGGATAACCGCTGAGGTTCTGGCCAACCGCCTGACGCTCAACGATTTTCCTATCGCTTGCGGGCGGTGTCCGGCGCGCCTGTCTGGGGGCAGGTTGTGATGGGCGAGGAACCCGTCTAATGCCCTTACCTAAACAACGACGACTCTGATTCAAAAGAGATTAAAGAAGTATGAATGCGCCGGGGGATAACGCGACGGCCCTGCCCATCGTGCTGCAGGCGCTGGACGGACAGGTGCCGAAACGCACGCCGATCTGGATGATGCGCCAGGCTGGGCGCTATCTCCCGGAATACCGGGCGGTGCGCGAGAAGGCCGGCGATTTCCTCACCCTCTGCTACACGCCCGACCATGCGGTCGAAGTGACGCTTCAGCCGATCCGCCGCTTCGGCTTCGATGCGGCGATCCTGTTCTCAGACATTCTCGTCGTGCCGCATGCGCTCGGCGTGCCGCTCAGCTTCGAGGCCGGCGAAGGCCCCCGCCTGAAGCCGGTGGTGAACGGGACCGAACTCGCCGCACTGCGCGAGGAACTCGATCCGTCGAAGATCGACCGCGTGCTTGAGGCGGTGACGCGCATTCGCGCCGAACTGCCGCGCGAGACTGCGCTGCTCGGCTTCTGCGGCGCGCCGTGGACGGTGGCGACCTACATGGTGGCCGGGCGCGGCACGCCGGACCAGGCGCCGGCGCGGCTCGCCTCGCTGACCGATCCCGCCTTCTTCGGCGCGCTGATCGACCGTCTGGTCGAGACCTCGACGCACTACCTGGTCGCGCAATTGCGGGCCGGGGCCGATGCGGTACAGATCTTCGACAGCTGGGCCGGGGTGCTCGATCCGGAAGCCTTCCGGCGCTGGAGCATCGAGCCGATCGCCCGCATCGTCGCCGGGGTGCGGGCGCAGGTGCCGGGCGCGCGCATCATCGCCTTCCCCAAGGGGGCGACGCTCTCGGGGCTCACCGAGCTGGTGCGGGCGACCGGGGTCAGCGGCGTCGGGCTCGACTGGACGGCGGACCGCCCGGCGACGCGCTACGCGCTGGGGGCGAAATGCGCCTTGCAGGGCAATCTCGATCCGCTCACCCTGATCGCTGGCGGTGCGGCGCTGGATGTGGCGGTGGATGCCATTGTCGAGGATTTCCGCGGCGCGGCGCATATCTTCAATCTCGGCCACGGTATCCGGCCGGAGACGCCCATCGCCCATGTCGAGCGGATGATCGCCCGGGTGCGGGGCGCCTGAAAGGCGGGGCGGAACGTCGATGCTCTACGACTGGATCAAGGCGCTGCACGTGATTGCCGTCATCTCGTGGATGGCGGGAATGCTCTATCTGCCGCGGCTCATGGTCTATCATTGCGGCGCTGAAGCCGGCTCGGTTCAGTCCGAGACCTTCAAGGTGATGGAACGGCGCCTGCTGAAGGCGATCATGAACCCGGCCATGATCGTCACCTGGCTGGCCGGCCTGTGGATGGCGTGGGAGGGCGGCTGGTACGCCGCGCCCTGGTTCCACGCCAAGTTCGCGCTGGTGCTGCTCATGAGCGGCTTCCACGGTGCGCTGTCCGGCTGGGTGAAGGATTTCGCCGCCGACCGCAACACGCGGCCGGCGCGCTTCTACCGCATGATGAACGAGGTGCCGACGCTGCTGATGATCGGCATCGTCGTCTTGGTCATCGTTAAGCCTTTTTGATCCGTTTTAAGCGTCTCCAGGCAGGCTTGCGCCGAATCGTGGCTTTGCCTATGGTGCGCCTACTTCCAAGAAGCTGGCTGACGCTCCGCTTCGGCAGGCATCTCCCCGATGCTGCCCGGTGTGTCGGACAAGCGGCCGATCTTCCTCGGCCGGGTCCGCAGACCAGCGCTTCCCACCTTTTCCAGTCCCGGCGGGTTCATTGGCTTGTCCGGGTCTTCCCACTACCTATTCGAGGCCCTTTCCCATGGGGGAAATGAAGCTCCAGGACCTCAAGTCCAAGAATCCCGCCGAACTTCTCGTGTTCGCCGAGGAAGTTGAGGTCGAGAACGCCAGCACGCTGCGCAAGCAGGAGCTGATGTTCGCCATTCTCAAGCAGCTCGCCGCCAAGGACACCGATATCATCGGCGAGGGCGTGGTCGAGATCCTCTCCGACGGTTTCGGCTTCCTGCGCTCGCCGGATGCCAACTACCTGCCCGGTCCCGACGACATCTATGTGTCGCCGAGCCAGATCCGCCGCTTCGGCCTGCGGACGGGCGATACGGTGGAAGGCCAGATTCGCGGCCCGAAGGACGGCGAACGCTACTTCGCGCTGCTCAAGGTCAACACGATTAATTTCGAGGACCCGGACAAGATCCGGCACAAGATCAACTTCGACAACCTGACCCCGCTCTATCCCGACGAGCGGCTGAAGCTGGAAATCGAGGACCCGACGCGCAAGGACTTCTCTGCCCGCGTCATCGACATCGTGGCGCCGATCGGCAAGGGCCAGCGCGGCCTGATCGTGGCGCCGCCGCGCACCGGCAAGACGGTGCTGCTGCAGAATATCGCCCAGTCCATCACCACCAACCATCCCGAGTGCTACCTCATCGTGCTGCTCATCGACGAGCGGCCGGAGGAAGTCACCGACATGCAGCGTTCGGTGAAGGGCGAGGTGGTCTCCTCCACCTTCGACGAGCCGGCCCAGCGCCACGTGCAGGTCGCCGAGATGGTGATCGAGAAGGCCAAGCGCCTCGTCGAGCACAAGCGCGACGTCGTGATCCTGCTCGATTCGATCACCCGCCTCGGCCGCGCCTACAACACCGTGGTGCCGTCCTCCGGCAAGGTGCTGACCGGCGGCGTGGACGCCAACGCGCTGCAGCGCCCCAAGCGCTTCTTCGGCGCGGCGCGCAACATCGAGGAAGGCGGTTCGCTGACCATCATCGCGACCGCGCTCATCGAGACCGGCTCGCGCATGGACGAGGTGATCTTCGAGGAGTTCAAGGGCACCGGCAATTCCGAGGTCATCCTCGACCGCAAGGTGTCCGACAAGCGCGTCTTCCCGTCGATCGACATCACCCGCTCGGGCACCCGCAAGGAAGAGCTGCTTGTGCCGGCCGACGTTTTGAAGAAGATGTACGTCCTGCGGCGCATCCTGAATCCGATGGGCACCGTCGACGCCATCGAGTTCCTGGTCGACAAACTGCGCCAGACCAAGACCAATGGCGACTTCTTCGACTCGATGAACACCTGAACCAGCACCGCGGGAGGCGGGCATGAAGGCAGGACGCGATTTCCGGCTCTTCCTATCCGCCACCGCCTTTGCCGCACTGGTTGCCCTGCCGGCGCATGCCGGCATGGCCGAGCGCGAGCCGCCCTCGGCGGTGCTGTGGCTCTTCGTGATCGGCATCGCCGCGCTGAGCTGGGTGATGGCGTGCCGGCGCTGGTGGCTGCCCCTGGCGGTCTGGCTGCCGGCGGCGCTGTTCATCGCCAGCCTTGTCGCCGATTTCGCCGACCCGGTGATCGGCCCGGCCGTGCGCGACGAACTCGGCCTCTCCTACATCTTCCAGGCGGACCTTGCCGGCGCGCTGATCCTCGTCGTCCCGCTGATGTTCGCGAACATACAATTCAGCCGCAGGGATTGAAGGGGCCGGGCGCGTTGCGCCGGGCGTTCGCGCCGTCATTGCAGAAATGACGACGCGAGGATCGCGGCTCCATCCATTCAGGGTGATTTTGCTGGAATTGCCATCGTTTCGTCTACGAAATGATGCCCTTCAGAAATGACTCAGGACGGCAATCTTCCCTGTGGTCCGATCCATCGGTCGTAAAAGTGTCGGCGCCCGTCAGCGGCCGTTTCTGTTGATTTGCGGGCCTGTGGTCGGTTTTGTCCCCGACTTATCCACAGGGCTGTCCACCAACCTTTCCCAAGGCATCGAACCACCCGTCCGAGGGGTCCGCCTACGCAGGGGCGACGCCTGAGCGGACCATCTCGGCCAGTCGATTCGTATCCGTAACGGGAAGCGAGCATACGGCTCCGGCGCAGACGAAGGCGGCGGCCCCATCGACCGCCTCCGCCTTGGCGCGGGCGGGGTGTCCGGCGGGCAAGGCGGCGGGATCGGCGACACGCTGGAGAACGACATCGACGCGCGGCAGCCGCTGGGCCGCCTCGAACAGGGCGTCCGCGGCCTCGCCTTTGCCGGCGACGACGATTTCGGGTGCGCGCAGCCGGCTGTCGAGCGCGTTGAGCAGGCCGGCATGGCTGTAGAGGCTGGGTGCGGCGCGCGGCAGCAGTCCGTCGAACAGGCGGTCGGCGCGGGCGCGCCAGCTTTCCTCGCCGGTCAGCGTGGCGAGCCGCACGAGGTTTCGGGCGATCAGCGCGTTGGGGTTGGTCACGGCGTCGTCGGCCGTGGCGTCCGGGCGCAGGATCAGCCCCTCGGCATCGTCGGCGGTGAGGTAATAGCCGCCATCCTCCGCCGCGTGGTGCGCCTCGAGCTTCTCCTGCCAGGCGACGGCGCGGTCGAGATAAGACGCCTCGCCGGTCGCCTGATGCAGCGCCAGCGCCGCCCCGATCATCGCCGCATAGTCGGAGGAAAGCCCCGGGAAGACCAGCCGCCCGCCGCGCCAGCTATGGCCGAGACGGCCGTCGCGGGTCATCGATTCGGCGATGAAACGGAAGGCGTTCGCCGCCAGATCGATCCATTCCGGCCGGCCGAAGCGGGGGGCGGTGTTGGCCAGCGCCGCGATCATCAGCCCGTTCCAGTCGGCCAGTACCTTGTCGTCGCGGCCGGGGGGCACGCGGGTGGCGCGAACAGCGAGCAGCTTGTCGCGCAGCAAAGCGAGGCGGATCTCGTCGGCGCCCGAACGCTCGACTTCTTTCAGTCGATTCGGGATCGAAACGCCTTCCCAATTGCCGAAGGGGACGATGTCGTAGTGGCGGGCGAAGAACTCGGCGTCCTGCGCGCCCAGCACATCGAGCACCTGCTTCAGCGTCCAGACGTAATAGCGGCCCTCATGGCCTTCCGAATCCGCGTCGAGGCTGGCGGCGAAGGCGCCGCCCTCGGTGAGCATCTCGCGGGTCAGCCAGCCGACGGTTTCCTCGGCGCGGGCGCGGAACAGGTCGGCCAGGGTCTCGGAATAGGCGAGGCCGAGCAGCTCCAGGATCTGCGCATTGTCGTAGAGCATCTTCTCGAAATGCGGCACCAGCCAGCGGTCGTCGACCGAATAGCGGGAATAACCGCCGCCGATATGGTCGTAGATGCCGCCCTCGCTCATGCCGTCGAGGGCATGCAGCGCGGCGTCGCGCAGGCGCTGGCGGCCGGTGCGCTCCCAGCCACGCCACAGCAGTTCGAGGAAGGGCGTGTTGGGGAATTTCGGCGAGCCCTGCAAGCCGCCATGCTCGGTGTCCATGATGCCGAGAATGCGGCCGGCGACGTCGTCGAGCTCGTTGGTGCCGATGGTCACACGGCCTTCCGGACGAGCTTTCTTTCGCAGCCGGTCGAGCAGGGCGACGCGGTTCTGCGCGATGCGCGGGTCGCCGGAGGCATAGGCATTGGCCATCGTCCGCAGCACGTCGGTAAAGGCGGGCTGGCCATAGCGGGCCTCGCGGGGGAAATAGGTGCCGCCCCAGAAGGGGGCGCCCTCGGCGTCGAGGAACATCGTCATCGGCCAGCCGCCCTGCACGCCGAGCTGCTGGAGCGCCGACATGTAGATCTGGTCGACCTCGGGCCGCTCCTCGCGATCGACCTTGATGTTCACGAACAGCTCGTTCATCACGGCGGCCGTCGCCTCGTCCTCGAAGCTCTCATGCGCCATCACATGGCACCAGTGGCAGGCGGCATAGCCGATGGAAAGCAGCACCGGCCGGCCGCTGCGCCGCGCCTCCTCGAAGGCTTCGGGCCCCCATTGCCACCAGTGGACGGGGTTGTCCTTGTGCTGGAGAAGATAGGGGCTGGCGGCGTCGGCGAGGCGGTTGGTCAAGGCGTCTCTCCGGTGAAACGTAGGGTCGGGCGAAGCGGGTTCGACAGGCAGATAGGGCGTAGCGGGTGAGTTCGCAGCAGGAAAGCACAAACTCTGCCGGGCTGGGCGGGACGACCATCGCGGCGGTCTCCTCCGGCAGCGGCGGGGCGGTGGCGGTGATCCGCGTCTCCGGTCCGCAGGCGGGGCAGGCGCTGCGCGCGCTTGCCGGCCGCCTGCCGGCGCCGCGCCGCGCCAGCCTCGTGCGCCTCGCCCATCCCGCGAGCGGCGAGCGGCTCGACGAAGGGCTGGCGCTGTGGTTCCCCGGCCCGGCGAGCGCTACCGGCGAGGACATGGCCGAACTCCAGATCCATGGCGGGCGGGCCGTTGTGGCGGCGGTGCTGGCGGCGCTGTTCGCCGTGCCGGGTCTGAGGCCGGCCGAGCGCGGCGAGTTCACCCGGCGGGCGTTTCTCAACGGGCGGATGGATCTGACCGAAGCCGAGGGCCTCGCCGATCTCATCGCGGCGGAGACGGAGGGACAGCGCCGTCTCGCCCTGGCTCATGCCTTCGGTCATCTCGGCCGGCAGGTCGAGGTGTGGCGGGCCCGGCTGATCCGCGCCATGGCGCTTGTCGAGGCGGGCATCGACTTTTCCGACGAGGACGACGTGCCGGCGCAGGCCCGGGCACTCGCCCGGCCGGAGGCGGAGAGCCTGCTCGCCGAGCTAGATGCGGCCCTGGCCGACCGGCGGGGCGCTCTGCTGCGCGAGGGCGCGCTGGTCGCCATCGCCGGCCTGCCTAATGCCGGCAAGTCCTCGCTGCTCAACGCGCTCGCCGCGCGCGACGTCGCCATCGTCTCGGACGAGCCGGGCACCACCCGCGACCTGCTGGAAGTGGCACTCGATCTCGGCGGGCAGAAGGTGACGCTGGTCGACACCGCCGGTCTGCGGGAGGCGGAAGGCAAGGTCGAGGCGGAAGGCATCCGCCGGGCGCGGGCGCGGATCGCGCAGGCCGATCTCGTGCTCTGGGTTCACGATGCGGCCGCCGGTTCGCCGCCCACGGACCGTCCCGATATCGAGGCCGGGGAGGGCGCCGAGCTTTGGCTGCTGGCCAACAAGGTCGATGCGCCGGGGGCGGACCTGCCGGCGGGCGGCGGCTGGGCGGTGCGCCGCTTCGCGGTCTCGGCGCGCTATGGCGCGGGCCTTGCGGAACTGACCGATGCCCTCTCCGCCTTCGTCGCCGAGCGGGCGCGAGGAGCCGAGCATCCCGCCCTTGTCCGTGAACGTCACCGTGCCAGCGCGGCCGAGGCGGCGCATCATCTGCGCATCGCGCTCGCCGGATGGGAGCGGCTGGACGATGAATTGCTGGCCGAGGAGCTGCGCCTCGCCGGCCGGGCGCTGGGGCGGATGACCGGCACCATCGGTGTCGAGGATCTGCTCGACGTGGTGTTCCGTGAGTTCTGCATCGGCAAATGAGCTGATCCACGGAGCCTGCCCGCCCGGGCCGTGCGGGAGGATTCACGTGAAACATCGGCGCCAGCAGGGCCGATTCGTAAACGAAATGTTTCACGTGAATCAGCCCGTTCAGGCTTCGTAAGGAAATGGGGCGGCCCGCGCCGCGCCCGGCGACTTGACGGGGCGGGAATTGAGTGGCTTGAAACGGACGATCCCGCGCGCCGCCTCCGGCGGATCAGGGCGCTCCAGACAACCGGCCGGCCGTCGCGAATGAACACGCCCGCTCTTTCCTTCGATGTCGTCGTGGTCGGCGGCGGCCATGCCGGCACCGAGGCGGCGGCCGCGGCGGCGCGCCTCGGCGCCCGCACGGCGCTGGTCACTCACGCCCACGCGACGCTCGGCACAATGTCGTGCAACCCGGCGATAGGCGGGCTCGGCAAGGGACATCTGGTCCGCGAAATCGATGCGCTCGACGGGTTGATGGGCCGCGTCGCCGATCAGGGCGGCATTCAGTTCCGCGTGCTGAACCGGCGCAAGGGCCCAGCGGTGCGCGGGCCTCGGGCACAGGCTGACCGCAAGCTCTACGCGCAGGCGATGCAGCGGGCGATCGATTCGCAGCCGAACCTATTCGTCGTCGAGGGCGAGGCCGACCGTCTCAGCATGGCCGATGGCCGCGTCACCGGGCTGGTGCTGGCGGGCGGGCGGTCCATTGCGGCCGGCGCCGTGGTCATCACCACGGGCACGTTTCTCAACGGGCTGATCCATATCGGCGACCGTCAGATGCCGGCGGGACGCATGGGCGAGGCGCCGGCGCGCGGCCTTTCGGTCTCGCTGGCGGCGCTCGGCCTCTCGCTCGGCCGGCTGAAGACGGGAACGCCGCCGCGCCTCGACGGGCGCACCATCGACTGGGCCGGGCTGGAGATGCAGGATGGCGATTCACCTCCGGAACCATTCTCGACGCTGACCGACGCCATCACCAACCGCCAGGTGAAATGCGGCATCACCCGCACCACCGATGCCACCCATGCGGTGATCCGCGCCAATATCGCGCGCTCGGCCATGTACTCGGGCAACATACACAGCGTCGGCCCGCGCTATTGCCCGTCCATCGAGGACAAGATCGTCCGCTTCGGCGAGCGCGAGGGGCACCAGATCTTTCTGGAGCCGGAGGGTCTCGACGATCCCACCGTCTATCCGAACGGCATTTCCACCTCGCTGCCGGAGGAGGTGCAGGCCGCGCTGCTGGCGACCATTCCGGGACTTGAACGGGTGGCGATGCTTCGGCCGGGCTACGCCATCGAGTACGACCATGTCGACCCACGCGAGCTGGAGCCGACGCTGGAGACCCGCAAGGCGAGGGGGCTTTTCCTCGCCGGCCAGATCAACGGCACGACCGGCTATGAGGAGGCGGCGGCGCAGGGCCTCGTCGCCGGGCTCAACGCCGCGCGCCGGGCCGGCGGCCAGGACGGCGCGACCTTCGACCGGGCCGAGGCCTATATCGGAGTGATGATCGACGATCTGGTGACGCGGGGGGTGAGCGAGCCCTATCGCATGTTCACCTCGCGCGCCGAATACCGGCTGTCGCTGCGGGCCGACAATGCCGACCAGCGGCTTACAGGCCGGGGCGAGGCGCTTGGTCTCGTCGGAGCGGAGCGATCCGGGCGTTTCGCGGTGAAGCGGGAGGCGCTGGAGCGGGTGCGGGCGTGGAGCCGTTCGGTCTCGCTCACGCCGGGCGAGGGCGACGCGCACGGGCTGACCCTGAACCGCGACGGTCAGCGCCGCTCGGCCTTCGATCTGCTGTCCTATCCGCATGTGGGCTGGGCCGACATCTGCCGGATCTGGCCGGAGGTGTCGGGCGAGGATCCGCGCATCGGCGAGCAGGTGGAGATCGACGCGAAATATGCCGTCTACCTGCACCGGCAGGATGCCGACATCGCTTCCTTCCGCCGCGACGAGGCGGCGCCGCTGCCGGAGGTGGACTATCGCGGGCTCGCCGGCATTTCCAACGAGATCAAGGCGAAGCTGGAATCGATTCGGCCCCGTACCATTGGCCAGGCCAGCCGCATCGACGGCATGACCCCGGCGGCGCTGGCGCTGCTGGCGGCACATGCGCGACGGGCGCCGTGAGCCGTAGCGCGCTATAATCCAGCATGACCCACGCCGATTCGTCCGACCGCGCCCGCGCGCTGGAGCTCGCCCCTGTTTCACGTGAAACGGCGGAGCGGCTCGACGCCATCGTGGCGCTGCTGCAGAAATGGCAGCGCACCATCAATCTGGTGGCGCCGGCGACGCTGCCCGCCGTCTGGACCCGCCATGTCGCGGATTCCCTTCAACTCGTGCCGCTGGCCGGGGCGGCGACACGCTGGGTCGACCTCGGCTCGGGCGGGGGCTTTCCGGGCCTCGTCGTGGCTGCGGCGCTGGCAGAGCGGCCGGGCGCCGACGTGACGCTGGTGGAGAGCGACAGCCGCAAGGCGGCCTTTCTGCGCGAGGCGGTCCGCATCGCCGAACTACCCGCCACGGTGCTGCCGGTGCGGATCGAGCAGGTCGCCGGAAAGATCGCGCCGGGAGTGGAGATTGTTTCGGCGCGTGCCCTTGCACCGTTGCCGAGACTGCTCGACCTTGCCGCCCCCTTCCTTGCGCAGGGGGCGACGGGACTGTTCCTCAAGGGACAAGATGTTGATAACGAATTGACCGAAGCCTCTAAATCTTGGAAAATCAACGTCGAGATTGAGGGCAGCCGGACCGACAAGAGCGGCCATGTCCTCATCGTCCGGGCGGCAGTGCCGCTGAGACCGACATCATCGGGCACGATGCCCAACCCAGCAGGGTCGAACCATGACGGATGAGGCTTCGCTCGTACCGAACGCGCCGCGGCCGGTGCCCCGCGTCCTGGCGCTCGCCAACCAGAAGGGCGGCGTCGGCAAGACCACGACGGCGATCAATCTCGGCACCGCGCTGGCCGCCATCGGCGAGACGGTGCTGATCATCGACCTCGACCCGCAGGGCAATGCGTCGACCGGCCTCGGCATCGACCGCCGCAGCCGCCGCGTCTCGACCTATGACGTCCTCACCGGCGAGGCCAGCTTGCGCGAGGGCATCCTGGAGACCGCCGTTCCCCGGCTGCACATCGCCCCCTCGACGATGGACCTGTCCGGGCTGGAACTTGAGCTTGCCGGCGAGCGCGACCGCGCCTATCGGCTGCGCGACGCCATCCGGGCGCTGAACGCTGTTCCCGCGCATTCGGATCGGCAGCGTAACGAGATTGATTACACCTACGTTCTGATCGACTGCCCGCCCTCGCTGAACCTGATCACGGTGAACGCGATGGCGGCCTCGAACGCAATCCTGGTGCCGCTGCAGTGCGAGTTCTTCGCGCTGGAGGGTCTGTCGCAGCTGCTCAAGACGGTGGAGCAGGTCCGCACGACGCTCAACCCGCAGCTCACCATCCATGGCATCGTGCTCACCATGTTCGACGCGCGCAACAATTTGTCGAGCCAGGTGGTCGACGATGTGCGCCAGTTCATGGGCGAAAAGGTCTACGAGACCATCATTCCGCGAAATGTCCGCGTCTCGGAGGCGCCGTCCTACGGCAAGCCGGTGCTGCTCTACGATCTCAAATGCGTCGGGTCGCAGGCCTATCTTCGTCTCGCATCCGAAATAATCCAGCGTGAGCGCGCTCTGCGCGCCGCGGCGTGAGGGGGCGGTAATGGCGATGGCGGAAGACGGCGGACGTTCGCGGCTCGGGCGCGGCCTTGCGGCGCTGATGGGCGACATGGGCGAAGACGGCGCGGCGGCCAATGATCGCGGCCGTGCCGTGGGCGGCGCCCGCAAGGTGCCGCTGGCCTTCCTGCGCGCCAACCCGCACAACCCGCGCCGCAGCTTCGGCGAGCAGGATCTCGAGGATCTCGCCGCCTCCATCCATGAGCGCGGCATCATCCAGCCCATCGTGGTGCGGCAGGTGGCGGGCGAGCGCGACTCCTACGAGATCGTCGCCGGTGAGCGCCGCTGGCGCGCCGCCCAGCGCGCCGGCATCCACGAGGTGCCGATCGTCGTCGTCGATGTCAACGACCGCGAGGCGCTCGAGATCGCCATCATCGAGAACGTCCAGCGCGCCGATCTCAACCCGCTGGAAGAGGCCGCCGGCTATCAGGCGCTGTCCGACCAGTTCGGCTATTCGCAGAACGACCTGGCCCGGGTGATCGGCAAAAGCCGCAGCCATGTGGCCAACACGCTGCGCCTGCTGCGCCTGCCGGAGACGGTGAAGCAGTATCTCGCCGATGGGCGCCTCTCGGCCGGCCATGCCCGCGCGCTGCTGACCCAGGACGACCCCGAGGCGCTGGCCCGCGCCATCGTCGACCAGGGCATGAATGTGCGCGCCATCGAGGCGCTGGCGCAGGAGCTCAACGTCGCCAAGGCCGAGGCCGCAGGCAAGCCGGCGCGCAAGCCGAAGGTGCCGGCCGCGCTCGACGCCGACACCGTGGCGCTCCAGCGCAAGCTCTCCGACGCGCTCGGCCTCGATGTCGTGCTCAAGCATGATGGCGAGGCGGGCGAACTGCGCATCCGCTACTCGTCGCTCGACCAGCTCGACGAGGTCTGCCGGCGCCTGGCCGGCGGCTGAGCGGGACGGGCCGTGCCCGGCTAGCCGCGCCGGGCCTGTCCGGCGATCTGCAGCAGGGCGCGTTCGGCGATCGCCGGGCCCAGCGTCGCATTGCGGCGGGCGGCCAGAAGCGCGTCGTCCAAAGCGAGCAGGGCGGTTTCCAGCCGGCTCGCGGTCCAGCCGCGAAGTGCTTTTTCGATCAATGGCTTGCGCCGGAAATGGATGGCCGGCCGGGTGCCCTCTATGGCGCGCTCGACACTGCCTCCGGCCTCGATGCCCAGGCGCATCTGGTGCAGCGTCTGCGCCGCCCGGCAGACCGATCCGAGAATGATGTCGGCCCGCATGCCCTCGCCGGTGGCCTTGCCGAAGGCGGTGGCCATCTCGTCCGGCTGGCCGGCGAAGGCGCCGTCCGCGATCTCGTCGAGGGCGAGGCTGGAGGCGTCGCCGACGATGGCGCGCACATGGTCCAGCGTCACCCGTGGCTCGCCGGCGGCGTAGAGCAGCAGCTTTCCGATCTCGCTGCGCGAGGCCATGCGGTCGCCGCCCAGAAGGCCCATCAGCTCGGCGCGGGCGTCGCGGTCGATGGCGGTTCCCGCCTCGGCGACCATGGTGTCGACGAGCCGGGTCAGGTCGCGGTCGCTGTCGGCGTAGCAGGCGATGGCCAGCGCATGCGGCGAGTTCTCGCACAGCGCGCGGAGCCCGGTGCCGCGCTTGATGTCGCCGGCCTCGATCACCACCACGGCGCCGGAGGGCGGGGCGGCCAGCAGCGCCTCGACGGCCGGGACGACGTTGCGCGAGCCCACCCGCAGCGACACGACGCGGCGTCCGCCGAACAGGGCGAGCGTACCGGCCTCGTCGACCAGCCGGCCGGGGTCGCCGGCGATCTCGTCGCCGTCGAGGCGCACGATGCCGAACGGGTCGTCGGAACCCTGGGCGGCGCGGGCGAGATAGGCCCGGGCGCGCTCGCGCGCCAGCCCGCTGTCCGGGCCGAACAGCAGCACCACCGGGCGCAGCGGGTCTATGCGGGTGAGCGTCGCCTCGACGTCGCCGGGCCGGACCGCCACCATGGCGCGGCTCAGCTCTTCGGCGCGCGGGTCAGGAAATAGGAGGCGAGCTGGGTGCGGATCTGCTCGGCGACGACGCCGGCGGAGCGGTTCTCGGCGTCGCGAATGGCCCGGTTGCGGGCGAATCGCTGATAGCCGCTGTCCAGCGAGGCCTTGCCGACACCCTTGCCGGTGGCCAGCGGGGTCTTGAGATTGCCGACGTCGTAGAGCTTCCAGCCGACATCAACGGTAACGAGCTCGACTTCTGGCAGGCCGGTCAGCGGGCTGACGACGGCGGCCTCGCTGGTCGAACTCTTGACGTCGAGCACCAGCCGGTAGGGAACCCCGGTCGGGTTTCCGGCGCCGCCGGTGAGGGCGAAGATGAGGTCGTTGCGCACCTCGTTGCCGACGCGGCCACCGGCGAAGGCGATCTCGACCTCGCTGAACTGCTGGTTCAGCACCGGTCCTTCGCCGGGCGTGGATTCGGCGTACATCGGCTGGAAGCAGCCGGCGGTCGACGCGGCGAGCAGCCCCGCGCAGGCGAGACCCAGGAGGCGGCGGCGTGAGGGCATCGGGTTCATCCGGTCAGGCGACGACATTCACAATCCTCTGCGGCACGACGATGATACGCTTCGGAGCGCGTCCGTCGAGTGCCTGCGCGATGAGGTCGAGGGCGAGTACCGCCTTCTCCACCTCGGCGGGGCTGGCTTCCTTCGACACGGTGATCTCGCCGCGCCGCTTGCCGTTGATCTGAATCGGCAGCGTAACGCTATCCTCGACCAGCAGATCGGGCTCGACCGTCGGCCAGCGGGCCTCGGCCACGAGGCCGGAGCCGCCAAGCACGCCCCAGCACTCCTCGGCCAGATGCGGCACCATGGGCGCCACCACGCCGACGAGGAATTCCGCCGCCTCGCGCAGCGCGAAGGCGAGATCGGGCGTCAGTTCCGCCTTGCGGGCGGCCACGAGCGCGTCATTGAGAACATTGGCGAAGGCGTGCACGCGGGCGACGGCGACGTTGAAGCGCAGCCGCTCGACATCTTCTTCCACCTGCGCCGCCAGCTTGTGGGCTGCGCGCCGCAGGGTGATCGATTCGGAACCGAAATCAGCCGGCCGGGCGACCGCTTCCGGCGCCAGCGCGAGCGTTTCGCCGACGAGGCGCCAGATGCGCTGGACGAAGCGCCAGGCACCCTCGATGCCGGCGCTGGTCCATTCGCTGTCGCGCTCGGGAGGGGTGTCGGCCAGCATGAACCAGCGGGCGCAGTCGACGCCGTAGGTGTCGGCGACGATCTCCGGCGGCACCACGTTCTTCTTGGACTTCGACATCTTCTCCGGCGCGCCGATCGTCACCGGCTCGCCGGTGCCGACCTTGACCGGGCGCCCCTCGGCGTCGCGCTCGACCTCCTCGGGGAACAGCCAGCGGCCTTCCGCGTCCTTGTAGGTCTCGTGGACGATCATTCCCTGCGTGAACAGGCCGGCGAAGGGCTCGGCGATGGAGACGCGGCCGAGCTTCTTCAGCGTGCGGATGAAAAAGCGCGAATAGAGCAGGTGCAGGATCGCGTGCTCGATGCCGCCAATATACTGGTCCACGGCCAGCCACTGGTCGGCGGCGGCCTTCTGCAGCGGCGCGGTGCCGGGCTCGGAGGCGAAGCGGGCGAAGTACCAGGACGAATCCACGAAGGTGTCCATGGTGTCGGTCTCGCGCCGGGCCGGCGCGCCGCAGCGCGGGCAGTCCACGTGCTTCCACGTCGGGTGACGGTCGAGCGGGTTGCCCGGCTGGTCGAAGCTCACATCCTCCGGCAGCCGCACGGGAAGCTGGTCGGCCGGCACCGGCACCGGGCCGCAGGCGTCGCAATGGACGATCGGGATCGGGCAGCCCCAGTAGCGCTGGCGCGAGATGCCCCAGTCGCGCAGGCGGTAGTTCACCGCCCGCTCGCCGACCGGCGCATTGCCCAGGATCTGGTTCTCCAGCTTCAGCGCCACCTTCTCCTTGGCGGCGGGCACGGTCAGTCCGTCGAGGAAGTGGGAGTTGAACAGCACGCCGTCGCCCTCATAGGGGCCGTCGGCGACCGAGAAGGCGGCCGGGTCGACGTCGGGCGGCAGCACCACCGGGGTGATCGGCAGGCTGTACTTGGTGGCGAAGTCGAAATCGCGCTGGTCGTGCGCCGGGCAGCCGAAAATGGCGCCGGTGCCGTATTCCATCAGCACGAAATTGGCGACGTAGACCGGCAGGTCCGGCCCGCCGAGCGGATGGCGCACCTTCAGCCCGGTGTCGAAGCCCATCTTCTCCTGCGTCTCGATTTCGGCGGTCGAGGTGCCGCCGCGCCGGCATTCCTCGACGAAGCCGGCCAGCGCCGGATCGGCGGCGGCGAGTTGCTCGGTCAGCGGATGGCCGGGCGAAAGCGCGAGGAAGGAGGCACCGAACAGCGTGTCGGGGCGCGTGGTGTAGACCTTGATCTCGGACGGCAGGCCTTCCGGCCGGCCGGCCGGCGCATCGGCCAGCACGAAGCGCACATGCAGCCCCTCGGAGCGGCCGATCCAGTTGCGCTGCATCAGGCGCACCTTGTCGGGCCAGCGCTCCAGCGTGTCGAGGCCGGCGAGCAGTTCCTCGGAGGCGTCGGAGATGCGGAAGAACCACTGCGCCAGCTTGCGCCGCTCGACCAGCGCGCCCGAGCGCCAGCCGCGCCCGTCGATCACCTGCTCGTTGGCGAGCACGGTGTTGTCGACCGGGTCCCAGTTCACCTCGCTCTCGCGGCGGTAGACGAAGCCACCCGCGAGGAAGTCGAGGAAGATGCGCTGCTGCTCGCCATAATAGGAGGGATCGCAGGTGGCGATCTCGCGCGACCAGTCCAGCGACAGGCCGAGCAGCTTGAGCTGCTCGCGCATGGTGGCGATGTTCTCGTAGGTCCACTTGCCGGGATGCGTCTTGCGCTCGATGGCGGCGTTCTCGGCCGGCAGGCCGAAGGCGTCCCATCCCATCGGGTGGAGGACGTTGAAGCCCTTCATGCGCTTGAAGCGCGCGACCACGTCGCCCATCACATAGTTGCGGCCATGGCCGATGTGGATGCGCCCCGACGGATAGGGAAACATCTCGAGCACATAGTATTTGGGACGCGGATCGTCGTTGCGGGTGCGGTAGATGCCGCGTTCGTCCCAGATCTTCTGCCAGCGGGGCTCGGCCTCGCGGGCATTGTAACGCTCGGTGCTCATGGACAGGCTTCTTGGACAGGCGGAGGTCGAAACACAGGCCGCGAAAGGATCAATGGCGCGGGACTAGGCACCAAGTCGCGCGCCCGGTCAACCTTCTGCTGCACTGCGCTCGCCGCCGTCGGGAGCGATGCCGGCGGCCGCGCCGGCGGGGTGGGCGTCCAGTTCCGGGCCGTCGGCGGCGCACACCGTATTGCGGCCGGCGCGCTTGGCGGCATAGAGCGCCCCGTCGGCCGCCATGACGAGATCGGCGATCATCAGCGAGGGGGCCGGTTCGCAGGCGGCGGCGCCGATGCTGATGGTGACGACGCCCCCGACGCCGTCCCTGTGCCCGATCGCCAGCGCCTCGACCGCCTGTCGCACGCGTTCGGCGACATCCGCTGCCGCCCGCAGGCTGGCGCCCGGCATCAGCACGGCGAACTCCTCGCCGCCGATGCGGGCCACAAGGTCCGAGCCGCGAATGGCCGAGGTCATGGTCTGGGCGACGAGGCGCAGGCAGCGGTCGCCTTCCTGATGGCCGTGGACGTCGTTGAAGGACTTGAACCGATCGATGTCGATCATCAGCATCGCCAGCCGGTCGGTCGAGTTCCACTGCAGGGACAGGGCGGCGTCGAAGCTGCGCCGGTTGGCGATGCCGGTGAGCGGATCGAGGCTGGCGAGCGAATTGAGGCGCCGGTTGGCATAGCGCAGCGCCGCCTCGCGGCGGGTGAGCTCGATGGTCATGTTCTCGAAGGCGGAAACCAGCGGCTGCAGCTCGGTGATCAGCGGCCGGCGCGAGGCCGGCTCCTGGCTGTCGCCGCGACCGAAGCGCACGAGCCGGTCGGCGAGCGACTGGACCGGGGCGACGATCAGCCTTTCGCCGATCAGGCTGAGGCCGATCAGGATGATCAGGCTGGCGGACAGCATGGTCAGGCCCGCGCTCCACGTCGCCCATTCCACCGGACCCAGCACCCGGGTCTGATCGAGCCCGATCAGCAGATGCATGTTGGTGCCGGGCAGCCGCGCAAAGGCATAGACCCGCTGCACGCCGTCCGGCCCCCCGGCGATCACCGTGCCCCGGCTGCGCGAGAGCGCGCGGGCGACCGGCACGGCGTCGCTAATGTCGAGGCCGAGCCCGTAGAGATCGTCCGGGTAGGACTGGACCACCACGCCTTCCGGGCTCACCACGATGGCTTGAGTGCCCGCCCCCAGTTCGGCGAAGACGCTCGGGGGAAACAGTTCGTCCGAGCTCAGCCGGGCGATGAGGACGCCGGTGACGCCCTTGTATCCGGGCGCCGTGATCGGACGGGCGGCGTAGAGGGTGGGTCGATGGGTGACATAGCTGCGATGGACCGCCTCGACGGTTTCCAGGCCGCGCAGGGCAATGCGTACATAGTCGCGACCGGACAGGTCGATACCTGCGCTGCCGGGCGCGGTACCGCAGAGCACGACGCCGTTGGTTGCGACGATGGTGAGCGACTCAATGGTCGAAAAGCTCTCCAGCACGCGCGGAAAGGCGTGGCAATCTCCCGGCAGCTCGGGGGTGAGGGCGGGATCGGGATCGCTCGGCGGCGGGCTCTGCGCGTCGGCCGGCAGGCCCAACGGCGGTGGCGGGCGGATCGCGCCGCTGACGATCAGCGTCTGCATGACAGCCTGCGCGCTGTCGATCGCCGCCTCGTAGTGGGTGATGCTGCCGTCCAGCATCTGCATCACCCGGCTCTTCGCCGCCTCGATGTTGTCGTAGTGCAGCTGGACGAGGCTGACGGACCTTTCGCAAATGATCAGGGCCATCGCCAGCGTGGCAATAGCCAGCAGCCGGACGCGAAGACTGACGGTCTTTCTTTCGGGAGGACTCGGGAGGGGCGCCGCGAAGGTATCCGCAGAACCTCCCTCGCCTGTGTCGATGTCGTTCACGATCAGGCTCTAATGTCGTATGCGCTGACCAGCTAGACACAAGGGCGAGGTTGCCGCAAGGAAATGTACCTGCCCGGGGCGTGAAAACGGAACCGCTTGCAGGCGTCGCGCAAGCCTTGGTAGGCGCGCGCCGCGCCTGCCACCAGAACGGATCGGAGCCAGACAGAACATGACGGTGTCGAACCTTGACGCTCCCTTTGCCGCCACGGTGGCGGCGAACCTCGCGCAGGTACGCGCCAACCTCGCCCGGGCCTGCGGCGATGCCGGGCGCGATCCCGCCTCGGTGCGCCTTGTCGCCGTATCCAAGACCTTCGGGCCGGAGAGCATATTGCCTGTCCTCGAGGCCGGGCAGCGGCTGTTCGGCGAGAACCGCGTGCAGGAATCGAAGGCCAAATGGCCGGCGCTGCGCGAACGCTTCCCCGATGTCGAGCTGCACCTGATCGGCCCGCTGCAGACCAACAAGCTGCGCGAGGCGCTCGACCTGTTCGACGTGATCCACACGCTGGACCGCCCCTCGCTCGCCGCCGCGCTGGCGAAGGAGCTGGCGCGCGATCCCGCCCGCCGCCCGCCGCGCCTTCTGGTGCAGGTGAATACCGGCGAGGAGCCGCAGAAGGCGGGCGTGGTGCCGCAGGAGGCCGACGCCTTCATCGAGTCCTGCCGCCAGACGCACGGGCTGGCGATCGAGGGGCTCATGTGCATCCCGCCGGCCGACGAGCCGGCGGCGCCGCATTTCGCGCTTCTGGCGAAGATCGCGCGGCGCAACGGGCTCGACGTGCTCTCCATGGGCATGAGCGGGGACTACGAGACCGCCATTGCGCTCGGCGCGACCTATGTGCGGGTCGGCAGCGCCATCTTCGGCACCCGCTAGACGATCTCGATCGTGGTGCGCGGGCCGATCCGCGCCAGCAAGCGCCGAAGGTCGGCGCGGCGGAAGGCGACACAGCCGGCGGTCGGCTCGAAGCCGGGGCGTGCCAGATGCAGGAACACGGCGGAGCCGCGCCGCGCCCGGCGCGGGCGGGTGTTGTGATCGAGCACGACGACGAGGTCGTAGAGCCCATCGGCGCGCCACATTTCCTCGTGAGACGGCCGGAAGGGCAGGCGCACCGGGCGATTGTAGCGCCCGTCCGCCGGATCGTCGCACCAGCCGTCCTCGCGCCGGGTCCGGCGCACGGAGAGGAGGGTCGACGGGCGCGGGCCGCGATCGGGACGGTAGCGCAGCTCGCGCGGATGCCAGACACCGCGCGGCGTGGCGCCGTCGCCCTCGCGCTTGTCGGCGCGGATTCCGCCCCGTCCCAGCGCCACCGGCATCGCCCAGGTGCCGGCGATCAGCCAGCCGCGCTGGCGCATTCCCGGCCGCGCAACCACCCGCAGACGGGTCACGGCGGTACGCGCGGCGGGGGATTTCCCTCGCCTTTCTTTGTGAAGGGACTTCTTCTTCACGCGTTTTCCATTCACGATCACGTCACGAACGGGCTCCTATCTCGTCGCCCGGGTCCGCCGACTCTTGCCGAACGCGTTCCGCCTGCCTACTCCGGGACGCACGGCAGCTCCATCCATCGCCGCGCGAGAGTGGACGCGAGGCATCTCATGGACAAGTGCCTCGGGAAGCGGACCCGCGGAAGGCGTATTTCGGGAAGGCGACATGGCGAACGCTCAGCGAGTTTTGGTGGTCGACGACGACAAGGATCTGCGCGACGCGCTGGTCGAGCAGCTCTCGCTCTATGACGAGTTCGAGGTGGTGGCCGCCGATTCCGCCCAGGCCGCCATCCAGGCGGTCGAGGGGCAGCGCGTCGATCTGGTGCTGATGGATGTCGGCCTGCCCGACAAGGACGGCCGCGAGGCCGTGCGCGTCATGCGCCAGCACGGCTTCAAGGCGCCGGTCATCATGCTGACCGGCCACGATACCGACAGCGACACCATTATGGGGCTGGAGGCGGGGGCCAACGACTATGTGGCCAAGCCGTTCCGCTTCGCGGTGCTGCTGGCGCGCATCCGCGCCCAGCTGCGCTCGCACGAGGCGAGCGAGGACGCGGTGTTCACCATCGGCCCCTACACGTTCCGGCCCGGCGCCAAGCTGCTGGTGACCGAGCGCAATTCGAAGATCCGGCTGACGGAAAAGGAAACCGCCATACTTCGGTACCTGTACCGGGCCGGCAAGAAGCCGGTGGCGCGGGAAATCCTGCTGCAGGAGGTCTGGGGCTACAATTCAGGCGTGACGACTCATACCCTTGAGACGCATATTTATCGCCTGCGTCAGAAGATCGAGAAAGACCCCTCGCACCCCAATCTCCTTGCCACCGAGGCCGGGGGCTACAAATTGCTTCCCTGAGTGGGGCGGTGATTCGTCCGGCCGTGGAGTTTCGCCTGCCGAATGTCCATCGAGGACGATATCGCCTTTCTGGAGCGCGTACCGACTCTGGCCCTGATCGGCCGCGAGGCGTTGCGCGTCATCGCGATCAGCGTGGAGCATTTCACGGTCGGGCAGGGCGAGACGCTGTTCCGCGAGGGTGAGGCGGCCGATTGCGCCTATGTGGTGCTGTACGGCGCCTTCGCCGTCAGCCGCGACGATCCCCAGCTCGCCCGCCGTCCCGGGCAGGCGGCGCGGGTGGGGCCGCCGGGGTTGCTCGGCGAGATGGCACTGCTCACCGACACGCGCCGCCCGGCCAACGCCACCGCGCTGACCGCCTCCGAAGTGCTGCGCATCCCGCGCAATGTCTTTCTGCGCACGCTCGAGAGCTATCCCGACGCGGCGCGGCGGCTGACGCACGAGCTGAGCGCGCAGATTTCGGCGACGCTGGTCGAGCTCGACCGGGTGCGTCAGCGTCTCGACGCCATCGATGGCGGGCCGCTGCTGCCATGACCGGGCCCTTCGCGATCCCCCGGCCATGATCCCGGTCACGCCGCGCCTCTGGCTCGACGAGGACGAGATCGCCGAGACCTTCGTGCGCGCTTCCGGTCCCGGCGGGCAGAACGTCAACAAGGTGTCGAGCGCGGTTCAGCTGCGCTTCGACGTGCGCGGCTCGAAGACGCTGCCCGATGCCGTCAAGGCCCGGCTGGAGCGCATCGCCGGCCGCCGGCTGACCAAGGAGGGCGTCATCGTGCTGGTGGCGCAGCGCTACCGCACGCAGGAGCAGAACCGCGCCGACGCGCTCGCCCGGCTGGTCGAGATGGTGCGCGAGGCATCGGTCGCGCCGGTCATCCGCCGGCCGACCCGCCCGACGCTCGGCTCCAAGCTGCGCCGGCTGGAAGGCAAGGCCAAGCGTTCCGGCGTCAAGGCGATGCGGCGCGACACGCCGGGCGGTGGCGGGGGCGAGGACTGACACACGTCATCCCGGCCGAGGCGAAGCCGCAGAGCCGGGATCGCGTACCGATTCCGGGACGACGATTCGGTTCCGAAACGATCCTTTCCAGCATGCGATCCCGGATCGGCCTGCGGCCGTCCGGGATGACGGTAGCCGCGAAGACGCGTTGCCTCGACGGTCCTTCAGAAATCCGTGGCGATGCCCTTCACTTCCCAGTCGCCGTAGCGCACCGGCTCGGGGCCGTCGCGGCCGTCGATCTCTGTCGGCCCGGCCACTGGCGCGGCGGCGGCGCGACGGGCGGCGGCCTCGGCCAGCGCCCGCTCGGCGGCGGGGGAAAGCGGCCGGCGCGGGGCGGGCGAATCAGCCTGCCCGGACGGGCCAGTGAGGCCAGTGAGGTGAAGTGTCGGTGCGGTGCGATCAGTCTGGCTCATGCTCCATTGGAACCACCGCGCGGCCTTGCCCGTCAAGGTCGCGCGCCGCCGGGCAGGAGGGCGACGTGCGGCGCGAGGTCTGGCGCGGCGAACTTGAAGCACCCGCACCCGCTTCCCATTTCGTAAGGTGACATCGGCCGCATCGGGCGGCCGCACGAGGGAACGATGAACTATTTCCGCACGGCCATCCTGCTGGCCGGCATGACCGCGCTGTTCATGGGCGTCGGCTTCCTGCTGGGTGGCCAGACCGGCATGATGATGGCCCTGCTCGTCGCCGCCGGCATGAACGTGTTCAGCTACTGGAATTCCGACCGTATGGTGCTGTCCATGTACGGCGCCCGCGAGGTCGACCGTGCCAGCGCGCCGGATTTCTACACCATGGTGGAGGCGCTGGCCGCGCGTGCCGAGCTTCCCATGCCGCGCGTCTACATCATCGAGAATCCCCAGCCCAACGCCTTCGCCACCGGCCGCAACCCTGAGAACGCGGCGGTGGCGGCGACCACCGGCCTGCTCAATTCGCTCTCGCGCGAGGAGGTGGCCGGCGTGATGGCGCACGAGCTGGCGCACATCAAGCATTACGACACGCTGACCATGACCATCACCGCGACGCTGGCGGGCGCCATCTCCATGCTGGCCAACTTCGCCATGTTCTTCGGCGGCGGGCGCAACAACAACAACCCGTTCGGCGTCGTCGGCACCATCGCCATGATGATCCTTGCCCCGCTGGCCGCCATGGTGGTGCAGATGGCGGTCTCGCGCTCGCGCGAATATGTCGCCGACCGCACCGGCGCGCAGATTTGCGGCCAGCCGCTCTGGCTCGCCTCCGCGCTGGCGAAGATCGCCAATGCGGCGCATGCCATCCCGAACATGCCGGCCGAGCACAACCCGGCGACGGCGCACATGTTCATCATCAATCCGCTGTCCGGCGAGCGGATGGACAGCCTGTTCTCCACCCATCCGGCGACCGAGAACCGCATCGCCGCGTTGCAGGCGCTGGCGCAGGAAATGGGCGTGACCGGCGCGGCGGCTTCCGCCGGTGCCTGGGGCGGTGCCGATCGCGGCCCGGCGGCGCGTCCTTCCAGCAATGTGTGGGGCCGCTCGGGCGCGGGTTCCGGCGCCTCGCGGCGCGGTCCCTGGGGCTGACGGGCGGCGGGCAGCGCCGCTCCCTGGATACCCCCGGCGCGGTCGCCTGCATGGCGGCGCTTGAAATGAAGGGCCTTCGCGGCTATCAGAGCCGCGCGTGCCGCTTTAGCTCAGTTGGTAGAGCATCGCATTCGTAATGCGGAGGTCGTCAGTTCGAGTCTGACAAGCGGCACCATCCGCCCTTTACGCGCCGGGAACCGGCTGCCGGGCGTTCATGCCATCGCGGGCGATACAGGCGCCTGCCGCTTCAGCTGCTCGATATTGTGGCGGGTCTGGCAGTACTGCAGGAAGAAATACTGTAGCTGCGCCCGCATTTCCGGGCGCCGGGCCGTCGTCTCGTGCAGGTAGCCGAGCAGAGCCGGCTCGTCGCGATCGCCCAGCCGCATCAATCCCCGGGCCAGCGCGTTCTCCACCGGACCGGCGAAGAATGGGCGCGGGCGTGGCTCCGGCCGCGTCGGCGAGTTCTCGACGAAGCGGCGGAGGCGGTCGAGGACGACCGCCGGGCGGTAGAGATGGAGCAGGAGCCGGCGGGCGCCGTCCTCCAGCGTCTCCCGGCTCATCTGCCGTGGCACGATGTTGGTGCGGAACATGTTGCCCGCCCCGATATAGTCGAGAGCGCCCTCCACCAGCCGGCCTTCCTTCTCCAGCCGCGCATAGAGCGGCGTCGCGTGCGGCGCGACCAGCAGGCTCGGCGTGATGAGCGGGACCGGCAGGCGCGCGGCGAAGTCGAGCTGGCGCTCGAAGATGCCCTCGTCGTCATTGTCGAAGCCCACCATCATGCCGCTCACCACCATGATGCCGGCATTGACGATCTTCGTGACCTCCTCGACGAGATCGACATGCAGGTTCTGGCGCTTCATCGTCTCCGCCAGGCTCGCCTCGTTGGGCGTCTCCACACCCACGAAGACCATGCGCAGCCCGGCGGCGGCGGCAAGGTCCAGCATGGGCCGGTCGCGGGCGATGTCGACCGAGAGCTGGCTCGAGAAGCGCACGCGCTCGCCGGGCCGGCGGTCGTTCCATTCGCGGATCGCCTCGAGCAGGGCGCGCGCCCGTCTGCGCATCACGGTGAGGTTGTCGTCGGCCAGCAGGATGTCGCGGAAGCCCGCCGCGTAGAGCATCTCCAGCTCCTCGACGACCTGCACCGGCTCCTTCCAGCGCTGCTTGCGGCCGAGATACTGGATGACGTCGCAGAACTCGCACTCGAAGGGGCAGCCGCGCGAGGTCTGCACCTGCGCCGCCAGCCCGCCGCGCAGCGGGTAGAGGTCCCAGCGCGGCGGCGGGCTGAGCGTCAGGTCGGGCCGCGTGCCGGTGTAGCTGGCGCGCCAGGTGCCGGCGGCGATGTCGTCGAACAGGCCGCCGGCGATCTCCTCGATCTCGCCCTCCACCACGATGTCGGCATGGGCGGCGAGATCGGACGGGTTGAGCGAGACATAGGGCCCGCCGGCCACAACCAGCTTGCCGCGCCGGCGGAACTCGCCCGCCAGTTCGATCATCCGGCTGCGCTGGGACACCTTGCCGGTGAGGCCGACGACGGCGGCCCTGTGGTCGAAATCGACCGGCTGGATGCGCTCGTCGCAGATCTCGACCTGCCAGCCCTCGGGCACCAGCGCCGCCACCGTCGGCGTGGTGAGATCGACGAGATTGGTGACGCCGCGCACCCCGGCCCAGGATTCGATGACGTCGAGGCCGTAATATCCGGCGGTCTGCTCGCGCGGGTTGATGAGGTAGAGCGTGCGCTGTAACTGCCGCTGCGCGGTCGTTTCCGGACCCGTCACGCATCTCACCATTGTTGTGAAGTGGACACACTTCCATAGAAAGCGTCGGGTGAGAAGACGCGCCATGCACGCATTACTTGTTCTGTGTGTCTCGTCGGCTTCTTCTACGGAAAGGGGTCGGGGGCTCGACAATGCAGGCGATGGACAAGAGCGGTGCGTCCTATGGCGTGCGCCGCGCCGAATTGCTGGCGACGGCCTCGCTGCTGGCGGTCTGCCTCCTTATGTCCGAGCCTGCGAGGGCGTCGGACCTGCCGGTGTCGGGCCCGCCGACCAAGGCGCCGCCCTTCGGCGAACCGCCGGTGGCCGCGCCGAGCTGGACCGCCAGCGCCTGGGGCGGCTACCTGTTCAACGACAGCCAGGATGTCTTCAGCGCCGACGAATCGACCAAGCTGGGCAACCTGTCCTCGCTCGAGCCGGGCGATGACGGCTATAATTTCGGCCTGTCGATCGGCCATGCCATCGACGAGAACTGGGACTGGAAGGCGAGCTTCAACGCCAGCGGCTTCGACGACGCGCAGTCCATCGGCGTCGACGGCTCGGTCGGGACGCTCGCCGAGACCAAGCTCGATTTCCAGTATGGCGACCTCGATGTCGGCTACCAGGTGCCCTTCGGCGATGGCAGCACGATGCGCCTGTTCGGCGGCGTCCGCATCCTCCACGCCAATACGAGCGTGGGCTACGGATTCGACGATGGCGGTTTCCAGGGCGCGCTGAGCAACACGGCGGATTTCTGGGCCTTCGGCCCGCGCCTCGGCCTCGAAGGAAAGCTCATGCTCGGCGCGAGCGCCTTCTCGCTGAACTATGCGGTATCCGGCTCGGTGCTGTTCTCCGACGCCGACCGCGACGTTTCCTATGCCAGCAACTGGTATGACGAGTTCGCCACCCGTGGCGATGCCGTCTCCGATCCGGTCTGGAATGCCGAGGGCTCGCTGGCCCTCGCCTATAATTTCAACTCCAGCGCCTCGCTCGCGCTCGGCTACCAGGTGCAGCAATGGTGGGGTCTGGCGCCTTCCGTGCGCTCGGCCGAGCCCGATGGCGACTTCACCCCCGGCAATTCGGACGTGCTCATCCACGGCCCGTTCCTCAAGCTGACCGTCACCTTCCCCTGAGGGCAGCGGACGCCGCTAGCCGGCGTTGAACACGGTGCTGCGGCGCTCGCCGCCGGCGCCGGCGGAATAGTCGCGCTTGAAGAAGACCTGCTGCCCGGCCTCGGCACGCCGGCAGCCACGGATCAGCCCGGTGACGACATCGCGGGTCTCGGCGCGCACCACGGTGAGCGCCACCGCGTCGTAGAGCGACTGCGGCACGGCGGTCAGCTCGGCCAGCTCACCCTTCACCCACGCGTCGCCGCTGGCGCGGTTGATGCGGATCCAGCCGGCATAGCCGACCAGCTTCTCGTCGCGAATGGCCGCGATATGGCACCCGCTCGCCAGCTGGTGCTTGATCGCGGCGGCGAGGAAGCCGGCCCGGTAGCCGTCGAACGGCGCCTCGCGGGTGAGAAAGTCGATGGCGAGGCCGAGGGCCTCGTAGCTGGATTTCAGGCGTCGGAAGGCCGTCGTCATCGCCGATCCCGGAGCGTCGCCGGAAAGGAGGCGCCGGCGGGTGCCAGCTTGGCGCCGGCGGCCGGCCGCGTCCACCACGGCAAGGAGGCGCGCCTCGCGAAAAAGGGCGCGGGCTCCACGCCCGCGCCCTCATCCATCGGGGCCGTCATCCGGCCCGGATCATCAACGCCAGACGTACCAGCAGCGGCGCACGCGGCGGCCCCAGCGGTCCCGGCGCCAGCCGCAGACGCGCCGGCGGCGCCGCCCGCGCGGGTGGCGCCAGTACTGCACGTTGTCGATCGGCGTGCCGTCGGGTGTCGTTGCGGCCGCAAGCTCGTTGCCCGTCGCGTCGGCGTCGGGTGCGGCGTCCATCTCCGGCGCCGCTTCCGGCGTCCGGGCCGGGGGCAGATCCCGGAGCTGGCCGAGCACGGTCGCCTCGGCCGGCGAGAGCATCAGGCCGGCGGCGGCACCCGCGCCGGCCAGGCCGGCGAGACCGAGCAGAAAACCACGTCTGTCCACTTCAACCTCCACTGTCGTCCCGCTCCCATGCGGAGCCGGGCCCGCCGTGGGTAATGCGCCACGGGCGGTATGGTTCGCCAACCGATGGCGATCTTCCCGCGCGAAGACGGCCAAGATGCGATGAGATTCGCACCTTACCCTGCGTCCCGACGCGTCCGCTCCGGCGTCATCATCGTGCAATTGCAAAGACTTGGCAAAATGGTAGTGCGACGGTGGCCATCGGCGCGCCGCAATTGCGCCGCCCTCGTCGCCGCTTGTCGGCATCTGCGGGCTGCGCGATAGTCGGGGCGTCGATTCACGCGAGGTCGGAAATGAGCCCCTTCGGCAGAATGAAGCCGCTCGGCAGAGCGGGTCTGGCTGGCATCCTGATGCGCGTGGCGCTCGCCCTCGCCATCGCCCTGCCGGTCCTTACGGCCGCGAGCCAGCCGGCCAGGGCCGGCAACTCCACCGGCGCCCTGATCGGCGGTCTGGTGGCGGGCGCGCTGGTCGGTTCGGCGGTCACCGCCGCGACCCAGCCCAAGACCTATTACTACGCCCCGCCGCCGCCCCCGCCGCCGGCCTATTACCCGCCGCCGCCTCCGCGCCCGGTCTATGGCCCGGGCTATTGCGGCGCGCCGCCTTATCCGCCCTGCCGCACGCCGGTCTACTGAGGGCCGCCGTGCCGTTCCCTCATCTCCGGTCAAGCGCCTGGACCGGCCTCTAGGACCCGCCCGATGCTGAAGACCACCGCCACCGCCTTCTGCCTGATGCTGGGCCTCGCGAGCGCGCAGGCGCAGGATGCCGGTCCCGCCGCCGCCAATCCTTCCGCGGCCATGCCCGAGCCGGCGCCGGCCGACGAGACGCTGCCGCCGCCGCTCGCCTGCACCTTCGACAAGGTGTTCGTCTGCGAGGCCAAGGGCTGCGCGCCCTCGGCCGAACTCGGCACCATCGACCTGCCGGCCAAGATCCTCATCCATTTCGGCGAGCAGATCATCGCCAGCACCGGCGACGACAAGCTGCCCCATATCAGCTCGATCCAGAGCGTGATCGGCGACGGCGACAGCTATGTGCTCGACGGCAACGACAACATGACCGCCTGGGCGATCCAGGTCTCGACCTCGAAGCCCGACGCCACGCTGATGACCGTGGCCGGCGGCAAGGCGCTGAGCGCCTTCGGCAGCTGCAAGCCGGCGTCCTGACAGGGGCGGGCCTGCGTGGCGGGGCCCCAGTCGCCTCGCCTCGTCTTGGCGGCGGCCGGCATTCGTTATAGACAGACTCACCGCGCGGGTGTGGCGGAACTGGTAGACGCAGCGGACTCAAAATCCGCCGTCCTCACGGATATGTCGGTTCGAGTCCGACCACCCGCACCATCTTTTCCCATCGATTCCGGCTTCCCACCGCCCGCCGGGGCGGCGAAGCGCCGTGCGCCGGCGACGCAGGCCACCACGCCGAGCGTCACGCCGAGCATGCCGGCGCTCACGCTCTCGCCCAGCAGCAGCGCGGCGATGCCGAGGCCGAGAAAGGGCTGCAGAAGCTGGAGCTGGCCGACGGCGGCAATGCCGCCCAGCGCCAGGCCCCGGTACCAGAACATGAAGCCGATCAGCATGCTGAACAGCGAGACATAGGCGAGGCCGATCCAGGCCGGCATGCCCACGGCGGCCAGCGGCGGCGTCGGCGCCAGAAGGGCGAGCGGCGCCATGACCGGCAGCGCGATCACCAGCGCCCAGCAGATGACCTGCCAGCCGCCGAGCCGGCGCGACAGTCGCCCGCCCTCGGCATAGCCCAGCCCGCAGACCACGATGGCGGCCAGCATCAGCAGGTCGCCGGCCGGGGAGGTAGCCAGTCCCTGCGTGGCGGCGTAGCCGACCACCGGCGCGCTGCCGAGCAGCGAGAACGCCCAGAACGCGGCGTGCGGGCGCTCGCTGCCGCGCAGCACGCCGAACAGGGCAGTCGAGAGCGGCAGCAGGCCGATGAACACCAGCGAATGCGCCGAGGTGACATATTGCAGGGCGAGGGCGGTCAGCAGCGGGAAGCCGACCACAACGCCGAAGCTGACCACCGCGAGCGGAACAAGGTCGGACCGCGCCGGGCGGTGCTGGCGCAGCACAGCGAGCAGCATCAGGCCGAGCAGCCCGGCGAGGGTGGCCCGCGCGCCGGTGAGAAACAGCGGCGAGAAGCCGGCGACGGCCGCGCGGGTTGCCGGCAGCGAGCCGGCGAAGATCGCCATTCCGATGAAGCCGCTGATCCAGCCGCTGGTCGATCTGTCCATCCGCCCGCTCCTGATTCCGGCCGCGTCCGCGCGGCGCGCGCCTTCCTCTCTCGCCGCAGGCGCCTCGACGCACCAGAGACAGTCCAGTACAATTCGTCCTGACTGTTATGGCCATATGAGCATTACGGATGGACGCTCCCGCACCTTCGCCGCTCACCCGCATCGAGGCCGTGATGGCGGCGATACGGGGGCGGATCGCCGCCCGCGCCCTGCTGCCCGGCGCGCGCCTGCCCTCGGTGCGGGCGCAGGCGAAGGTGATGGGCGTCTCGGTCTCCACCGTGGTCGAGGCCTATGAGCGCCTCGCGGCGGAAGGTGTCATCCGCTCCCGGCCCGGCGCGGGCTTCTATGTGGCCGGGCCGCCGGCGCCGCTGGCACTGGCGCAGATCGGCCCGCGGCTCGACCGCGAGATCGACCCGCTGTGGATCTCGCGCCAGTCGCTGGAAGCCGGCGGCGAGGTGCTGAAACCCGGCTGCGGCTGGCTGCCGGCGGACTGGATGTTCGAGGCCGGCCTGCGGCGGGGGCTGCGCGCGTTGGCGCGGGCGCCGGCCCCGGAACTCGCCGACTACGCCACCCCGCGCGGCCATGCCGGGCTGCGCGGCGTGCTCGCCCGGCGCATGGTCGGGCTCGGCGTCGAGGTCGCGCCGGAGCAGATCGTGCTCACCGATTCCGGCACGCAGGCCATCGACCTCGTCTGCCGTTTCCTGCTCGAGCCGGGCGACACGGTGCTGGTCGACGATCCCTGCTACTTCAATTTCCACGCGCTGCTGAAGGCGCACAGGGCGCGGGTCGTCGGCGTGCCCCACACGCCCACCGGCCCCGACCTCGACGCCTTCGCCGCCGCGCTGGAAGCCCACGCGCCCCGGCTCTACATCACCAATTCGGCGATCCACAACCCGACCGGGGCGACGCTGTCCCCGGCGGTGGCGCACCGCCTGCTCCAGCTTGCCGAGCGGGCGGCGCTGGTCATCGTCGAGGACGACATCTTCGCCGATTTCGAGACCGTGCCGGCGCCGCGCCTTGCCGCCTTTGACGGGCTCTCGCGCGTCATCCAGATCGGCAGCTTCTCCAAGACGCTGTCGGCCGCCGCGCGCTGCGGCTACATCGCCGCGCGGGCGGACTGGGTGGAGAGCCTCACCGACCTGAAGATTGCCACCGGCTTCGGCAGTGGGCGGCTCGACGCGGCGCTGGCGCATGCCGCGCTCACCGATGGCGGCTATCGCCGGCACATGGAGGGCGTTCGCCAGCGCCTTGCCGGCGCGAGGGAGGCGACGGCCGGGCGGCTACGCGCGCTCGGCGTCACGCCCTGGCTGGAGCCGAAGGCGGGCATGTTCCTGTGGTGCCGGCTGCCCGAGGGCATCGACGCGGCCGCGCTTGCCCGCGCGGCGCTGGTGGAGGGCGTGGTGCTGGCACCGGGCAACGCGTTCAGCCGCGCGGGAACCGCCGGCGGCTTCATGCGGTTCAACGTCGCCCAGTCGCTCGAGCCGAGGATATTCGACGTGCTCGCCCGCGCGCTCGACGGGCTGGCGGCGCGAGTGCCGCCAGCGTGATCTGGTCGTCAGGCGTCTGAGCGTGGCGCCTCGCGGAACAGCAGCCTGTTGCAGATCAGGATCACCAGCAGCGAGCCGACGCCGACCAGCGTGAAGATGGCGTTGACCGAGGGGGTGAAGCCGAAGCGCATCTGGTTCCACACCCAGATCGGCAGGGTCGGCGAGGTGCCGGACAGGAACAGCGTCACCATCACGTCGTCGGCCGAGAGGGTGAAGCCGAGCAGCGCGCCGCCGATCACCGCGCCCCGTATGGAGGGGAACATGACGTGGACGAAGCTCTGCCAGTGATTGGCGCCGGAATCCATGGAGGCTTCCAAGAGCGCCCCGTCGAGCCGGCGCAGCCGGGCGAGGATGATCATCAGGATCACCGGCATGACGAAGCTCGCCTGCCCGATCACCACCCGGCCGACGCCTGAGGGAATCTGCACGAGCTGGGTCGCCAGCACCATGACGATGCCGAGCACCACGCCGGGAATGGCGACCGGGATCGCCAGCGCGAACTCGAAGAAGCGCGCCCGCCGCACCCGGCCGTAATGCAGGGCGAAGGCGAAGCCGATCGCCGCGACGGTGGAGACGAGGACGACGCAGAAGCCGACGACGAGGCTGCGCCGCACCGCCTCCAGCATGGTCGCGTTGTCGGCGAGATCGGCATACCAGCGCAGTGTCGCGCCGCTCAGCGGAAAAGTCTGCACCGAGGAATCGTTGAACGACATCAGCACCATGATGGCGAGCGGGGCGTAAAGGAAGAGATAGGGCAGGGAGAACGCCACCGCCGCGCCGGCGCGCAGCAGCCGCTGGCCGGAGGTGAGCCTTTGCGGCGCGATCGGCGGGCGCGCGCCCTCGTCGCCCATCAGCACGCCCCGGGTCTGGCCGGCCCACATGACCAGCGCCAGCACGAGGCCGACGCTCACCATCAGGCACACCGCGATGGCCGAGCCATAGGGCCAGTTGTTGGCGATGCCGAACTGCGAGGCGATCACCATCCCGATCATGGTGCCGTCGATGCCGCCGACCATGGAGGGGGTGACGTAGTCGCCGACCGTCATCAGGAAGGCGAGCGAGAAGCCGATGGCGACGCTGGGCCGCGACAGCGGCCACACCACATGGCGGAAGGTCTGCCAGGACGAGGCGCCGCTGTCCTGCGAGGCCTCGATCAGCGCGTGCGGAATCTTCTCCAGCGCGGTGAAGATGGCGACGAAGCAGAACGGAATCGAGATGTAGGTATAGGCCAGCAACACCGAGAAGCCGGTGTAGAGAAAGGCTTCGCTCGGCTGGTCGAGCACGCCGCTGCCGACCAGCGCCGAATTGAGGATGCCGTTCTGGCCGAGGATCATGCGCCAGGCGAAGACGCGCATCAGCAGGCTGATCCAGAGCGGGATGATGACCAGCAGCACGAGGATGGAGCGGTTCTTCTGCACCACGCGGGCGGCGTAATAGGCCATCGGGTAGGCGATCAGGCAGCCGATGACGGCGGCGCCGAAGCTGGTGGCCAGCGTCTTGAAGAGCAGGAACTGGAAGCTGCCGGACTTCCACAGCCTGAGATAGCTGGCGAAGGACGGGTCGAAGACGATCAGCCCGTTCGAGGTGCGCAGGAAGCTGGTGCCGATCAGCAGCAGGTTCGGCACCAGCACCAGCGCGATGAACCAGGCATAGACCGGCCAGCCGAGGGGGCTGAAGGAGCGCAGGGAGGCGGGGCGGGCGGCGGACATCGGGATCTCGGAGGCGATGTCAGCCATGGAACACCGTCGCATTGCCGGCGTCGAACAGCACGCGCACCGGGCGGCCGGGCACATAGCCTTCGCCGCCGGCCGCCGGCACGGCGGCGATGATGTTGAGGCCGCCGCAGCGCACGTTCACCTCCAGCGCATTGCCGA
Organism: Ancylobacter sp. TS-1; assembly: GCF_009223885.1. NCBI lineage: Bacteria > Pseudomonadati > Pseudomonadota > Alphaproteobacteria > Hyphomicrobiales > Xanthobacteraceae > Ancylobacter > Ancylobacter sp. TS-1. The sequence continues at coordinate 2,702,943 of NZ_CP045144.1, read as the reverse complement.
GGAACAGCACGTCCTCGACGGTGCCGGGGACGCTGCAGGCGCCGTCGGCCGGATGGTCGTCGGCGGCGAGACGCACGCATTCGAAGCGGATCGCCATGCGGGCGGGTCCCGAGCGGGGGGCGACGACGCCCGGCAGCGGCTGGCCGTCGAGCAGGGCGGTGAGCGCCCCGCCCTGCGTCACGCAGTCGATCGGCAGCAGGTTGGAGCGGCCGACGAACTGGGCGACGAATTCCGAGGACGGGTCGAAATAGATCTCGCGCGGCGTGCCGAGCTGGGCGATGCGGCCATCGCTCATGACGGCGACGCGGTCGGACATGGACAGCGCCTCGCCCTGATCGTGGGTGACATAGACGAAGGCGATGCCAAGCTCGCGCTGGAGCGAGACCAGCATGTGCTGCATCTGCTGGCGCAGGCGCAGGTCGAGCGCGCCAAGCGGCTCGTCGAGCAGCAGGATGCGCGGCCGGCAGACGATGGCGCGCGCCAGCGCGATGCGCTGGCGCTGGCCGCCGGAGAGCTGGTGCGGCAGGCGGGCGGCGAAGTCGCCCATGCTCACCAGATCGAGGCACTCGCGCGCCTTGGCGAGGCGCTCGGCCTTGCGCGCCCCCGCCATGCGCAGCGGATAGGCGACGTTCTCGAGCACGCTCATATGCGGGAACAGCGCGTAGCTCTGGAACACCGTGCGCACGTCGCGGCGGAACGGCGGGACATGGGTGATGTCCTCGCCGTCCATGAGGATGCGGCCGATATCGGGCCGCTCGAATCCCGCGATCATGCGCAGCAGCGTCGTCTTGCCCGAGCCGCTCGGGCCGAGGATGGAGAAGAATTCGCCGGCTCCGACCGAGAAGGAAATCCGGTCGAGGGCCGGCCGGGCCGCTCCCGGATAGGTCTTGTCGACCCCCGCGACGGTGAGAATCGTCTGCGAAGCGTTCGCCATCACTCGTGCTCCGATATTCGCGTCAGCTGGGTCCGCCCGTCAGAGCGTGCCGGCCTTGAAGTCGTTCCAGATCTGCAGGCGGCGCTCGAAGTCCTCGGGCTTCTGCAGGATGACGAGCTTGTCCCAGAAGTCGCTGGCCTGCGAATCCGGAATGTTGGTGCGCTTGAGCGTTTTCTCGCTCACGCCGCCCGCCTTGGCCTCGGCGAGGTTGAGCACGCCGTTATTGGTCGAGGCCTCGATGAAGCGCGCCTGCCACTTGGTCGACAGGTTGTCGTTGATGAACTTGTAGACGATGTCGCGATTGCCCTTCTTGGAGACGCCGGTGCAGTCGATCCAGGTCGGGGTGCCTTCCTTCGGCAGCGAGTAGTCGAAGTTCTTGCCCTTGTCCTGCAGCGAGGTGACGACGGCGATGTTCTGGCAGTAGCCGATCACCGCGTCGCCGGCGGCGTAGATCGTCACCGCGTCGTCGAAGCCGCGCGCGATGGTGCGCACCTGCTTGCGCAACGCGCGCAGCGCGTTCTCGCACTTCTCGAAATCGGCATCGGTGAGGTTGAAGGGGTCCTTGGCGCCGACATAGAGCGCGATCATCGGGAAGACGATGGTGCAGTCGTCGAAGATGTTGACCTTGCCGCGGTACTTCTCGTCCCACAGCGCCGCCCAGCTGTCCGGCGACTTGATCAGGTCGGCATTGAACATCAGCGGCTGGGTACCCCAGTTATAGGGCACGCCGACGATCTCGCCGCCGACATTGGTGTACTTCTTCCAGTCCAGCTTGGAGGTGATGTTGGCGATGTTCGGCACCTTGGCGGTGTCGAAGGGCACGATCAGCCCGGCTTCCTTGAAGCGCGGCAGCGAGCCGGTCTCGATATACATGATGTCGGGATGCACGGCGCCGGAGAAGGGCTGCGAGAACAGCTCGTCGACCGAGCCGATGACCACCGGCTTCACCTCGACGCCATTGGCCTCGCCCCATTCCTTGCACCACGCCGGGTCGTGATAGGTCTCCCAGGTGAGCAGCACGATGGGCTCTTCGGCATAGGCGCGACGCAGGACGCCGGGGGCCGCCAGCGTGGCGGCCGCGAGGCCCATGCCTTTCATGATGCTGCGCCGCGAGGGCGCCGGAGTTCCGTTCTGGAAGGTCATTTTTATCCCCTGTGTTCGGACCTTTCTGGCCGTTCCCCGGTTCGGCAACTATCGTGCCAGACCAAGATATTCTTGTCTCCCAAGAAGATACCGGATCAGGCGGGGATGAATGATCCGGTAAATGAAATATTCCATACGATATTCGGCACTATAAAGATGTCGCACAAGGAGAAGATCGTGTCCTCATCAATGAGACATGTTCGCGTCTACGGGACGGGATGAGACGGGTTGCGCCGGGGTCGCAACGTTGCATCAATGAGCCATGGGCTGTCGCAGATGCGCGACATGCGCGGCGAGGGTGCGCCAAGCGCGCGCGTACACGCGCGCCAAAGCCGCATGCCCCAAGCCGGGCGGCCGGGCGGCGCCGGGCCCGGCCTCAGTGGACGATCTGGTAGCGCTGGAGCTTGCGGTAGAGCGTGGCGCGGCTGAGCTGGAGCGCCGCTGCGGCGGCCTTCACATTGCCGCCGCAGCGCGCCAGCGTGGCGGTGATGGCGTCGCGCTCGGCGGTGGCGATGGCCTGCCGTGCGCTCGCCGAATCAGCGGGGGCGACGGAATTCGCCTCGGAGCCTGCCCCCGCCATGGCCGGCACGGCGGCCGGCGGCATGGTGCCGGCGGGGGGAGCGGCGGCGGAACAGGCCGTGGAAGCCGCGCGCGCGCCGCTGCGCAGGGCGATGTCGCGCGCGGTCACCACAGGGCCTTCGCACACATGCAGCGCGCGGTTCAGCACGTGGCGCAGCTCGCGCACATTGCCCGGCCAGTCGTGCTGCATCAGCAGCGCCATGGCATCGGGCGCGATCTCCAGCCGGCGGCCCTCGGCGAGCCGGGCGAACACCGCCTCGATCAGCTCGCGCCGGTCGGTGCGCTCGCGCAGCGCCGGTATGTCGATGACCGCGCCGGCGAGGCGGTAGAACAGGTCCTGCCGGAACAGGCCCTGCGCGATGCGCGTCTCCAGATCCTGATTGGTGGCGGCGACGACCTGCACGTCGATGCGGCGGGGCCGGCCAGAGCCGAGCGGCGTCACCTCGCCGGATTCGAGCACATGCAGCAGGCGGGTCTGCTGGCTGATCGGCATGTCGCCGATCTCGTCGAGGAACAGCGTGCCGCCATCGGCCTCGACCAGCCGGCCCGGACTGCCCTCGCGCCGGGCGCCGGTGAAGGCGCCGCTGCCATAGCCGAACAACTCGCTGTCGATCAGCGTGTCCGGCACCGAGGCGCAGTTGAAGGCGACGAAGGGGCTGCCACGGCGCGGGCTCTCCTCGTGCACGGCGCGGGCGAAGGCGTCCTTGCCGACGCCGGTCTCGCCAAGCAGCAGGATCGGCAGCGAGCCGCCGAGCACGCGGCGCACGAAGCGGACATTGGCGACCATGCGCGGGTCGCTGCCGGCGCAGTCGTCAAGCGAGAGGCCATGCAGCGCAAGGCGCGGGGCGGCGGAGGCGGGCGTCGCCCGCGCCCGCGCCGGCGGTTCGACGCTGGCGCCGGCATGGCGGCTGGCGGTGGCCGGCCCTTCCAGCGGGGCCGAGAGGGTGACGCTGAGGGCGTCGCCGCCCTTCTGCAGATGTAGCGTCAGCTCGGCGCCGGCGAGCCGGGCGAGGTCGATCAGCCGGTGGTCACGCTCGAACACCGCCCACAGGCTGCGCACGCGGGCGAGCTGGAGCCGGTCGCGCAGCAATTCGCGGGCGGCGCGGTTGAGGCCGACGAGCTGGAAATCCTCGTCGACGGCGATCAGCCCATGATCGACCGGCCCGATGGCGAATTTGAGGATGTAGTTGCGCCGGAACGCCTGGCGGAACATGCGCTCGCCGATGCGGTCGGCAAGGCCGGTGGTCAGGCCCAGCACGACCTTGAGCGTCTCGCGCTGAAGCTCGGGATTGCGGATCGAGATGTTGATGGCGCCGACCAGCTCGGCGTCCGGGCTGAACAGCGGCGCGCTGGCGCAGGAGAGCGCGGAGAACTCGTAGAAGAAATGGTCGTTGGTGTAGACGCCGACCGGCTTGCGCTCGACGAGGCAGGTGCCGATGGCGTTGGTGCCGGCCGACTGCTCGGCCCAGGCGGTGCCGGCGCGCTCGACCTCGCTGTAGAATTCGGGATTGTAGTTGGCCCGCTCGGTGATGATGTAGCCGTCGATATTGCCGAGGCTGATCGAGAAGCCGGACAGCGAGACGGCACCGAACATGGCGTCGATCTCCGGCCGGGCGAACTGGATCAGCTCGTCATTGGCCTGGCGCTGGAGCTTGAGTTCGGCATCGCTCACCGCCTCGATGCGGAACTTGGCGGCGGGGTCGAAACGGTAGCCTTCCATGCAGCGGCGCCAGGAGGCGGCCATGGTGTCGGCGGCACGCGGCGCCCGGCTTTCGCCGGGGGCGAGGGCCAGCTGGTTCGCGCTCGAGACGATCCGCGAGACGTGACTGCGAAGATCCAGCATCGCGGGCTCCAGTTCCGTCCCCCCGCTCAAATTCTGCGCAGCACAAACTTTAATCGTCAACCCGAATTCCCTCCCGCCCGGCGCGAAGGCGCCCTGGGCGCATGATGGGTCCGCTTATGAAAACGGGCCGGCAAAGCCGGCCCGTTCCTCAGGCGAACAGCATGCGCAGATGGTCGTTGAGAAAGACCCCGTCGGGGTCCATCTCCCGCCGTAGCTTCCTGAAGGCGTCGTATTTCGGATAGATCCGCTCCAGCCGCTCCGGCGTCATGAAGTGGTGCTTGCCCCAGTGCGGGCGCGCATCGTAGCGGTCGAGGATGGCGTCGGCGTCGCGCAGCATGCCCCAGGTCCATTCCTCCAGCGGGCCGGAGATGGAGAGCGCGTAGCCGTCGCGCTCGGAATAGGCCGACAGGTAGGTGTCGTCGCCCTTCACCGCCCGGCATTCGACCGGGTAGATCGCCTCCGGGTACTTGGTCTTGAACATCTGCCGCACCTCGGCGAAGCACTCCTCGAAGCGGCCGAAGGGGACGGCGTATTCGATCTCGCGGAAGTTCGGGATGTAGTCATTGGGGTAGATGATCGAGGAATGGTCGAATTCCTCGCCCGGCCCCAGCTGCGGCGCGGGCTCGGCCACCGGCACCGCGTTGTAGGTGCGCATGTGGCAGATGTCGAAGTCGCGCGTCGCCTTCGAGGGCACCACACCGCCCGGCAGCTCGTAGAGATCAGCCGATTCCTTGCGCGGCAGCCAGAAGAACCAGAAGGTCCGGTTGGCGTCGAGCAGGGCGTGCAGATTGTCGAGGCAGTCCTCGGCGTCGGTGTTCCACGAACGCTTGTAGATATTGTAGGACGGCACCGCCTGGAGGGTCAGCGAGACCACCAGCCCGAACATGCCGATCGAGGTGCGGAACGCCTTGAACAGCTCGCCATCGGCCGGGGAGAGGTCACGCAGTTCGCCCTCCGCCGTGACGATGCGCGCGCCGATGAGCTGCGCCGAGAGGCAGGGCAGCGTCTTGCCCGCCCCGTGGGTGCCGGTCATCATCGCGCCGATCACCGCCTGCCGGTCGATGTCGCCCTGGTTGTTGAGCGACATGCCCTGCTCGCGCAGATATTTGGTCAGCGCGCTGATGCGCATGCCGGGGCGCACCGTGACCTGCAGCTTCTCCTTGTCGACCGCGACGACCTGGTTGAAGTCGTCGAAGTCGATATGGACGCCCGGCGTCGGCACGATGGCGGGGTTGGAATGGCCCGCGCCGCTGGCGCGGATCGGCAGGCCGAGCTTGCGGGCCTCGCGCACAATGGCGCAGACCTCCTCCTCGCTGGTCGGGCGCGCGGTGTAGCGCGGCACGAAATACTGTTCCCCGAACCAGTTCCACCACAGCTTGCCGGGCTGCAGCACGGCGCTCTTGTCGACGCTCGGCATCTTGCTCTTCCTTCGCCTGCTCAGACCGCGATCGCCGGCACGTTTTCGCCGAGCGCCGCATTGACGGCGGGCATGACGCGCTTGGCAAGCAGTTCCATGGACCGGCGCATCGCCGGCTTGTCCACCCATTCGTGCGACGTCATCATCAGCGTGCCGAACGGACCAACTTCCTCGCGCAACGCGAGAATCTTGCGCGCCACCGTTTCCGGGCTGCCATAGATCACGAAATTGTCGCGCACCATCTGGTGGGTGATGGTGGCCGGGTCGGTGTCGCGGAACGGGGCGAGCAGGGCGCCGGCGCCCATGCGCTCATACACCTGGTACATGTAGTCGTAGTACCAGTCATAGGCGCCGCCGGGCGCCTTCACGATGGCCTCGGCTTCCGCATCGGTGTCGGCGACATGGATGGAGCGGGCGACGCGCCACTGCGAGCCATCCGGCGTCTTGCCGAGCTTGGCCATCTCGTCGCAATACGTTTCCCAATGGGTCTTCACCACCCAGGAAGCGACGAAATTGGCCGAGATCGGCATGAACCCGTTGCGGGCGGCCACGCGCATCGAGCCGGAATTGGGGCTCGACACCGAAACGGCGAGCGGGGGATGCGGCTTGGTGAAGGTCTTCGGCATCGGGCCGACGCCCAACTCGGGCCAGTTCACCTTGCTCAGCTTCACGTCCCAGAACGTGCCGGTGATGTCGTACGGCGGATCGGAGGCCCAGATCTTCTTCATGATCTCGATGGAGTCGAGCATCATGGCGGTGCGGTCGGCGGTCTCCAGCTTGAACAGCTCGAAATCCGAGCCGAGGCCGCCGGTGCCGATGCCGAGAATGAGCCGGCCGCGCGTGAGGTGGTCGGCCAGCGCGACATGGGCGGCCGCCATCACCGGGTGGTAGAGCGGCAGCGTCATCACGCCGGTGCCGAGCTTGATGCGCTTGGTCTGCGACGCCATGTGGGCGAGGAACATCAGGGGCGAGGAGATCTGCTCGATCGAGGCCGAGTAGTGTTCGCCGACCCAGCCCTCCTCGAAGCCGAGTTCGTCGGCGAGCTTGAAGGCTTCGATGTCCTCGTCGAGCGTGGTGACATAGTCCCTGCCGACCGAATGAAGCGGCATCATGAAGAAGGAAAGCAGCACGACCGGACTCCCTTGACTGCGACCGGCCACGTGCCGGCAAACGGATTTGGGCAAAGCCCGTGCCAGACCATCAACGCGTTGTGATTCAACAATAATCGCAGACGGGTCCGTGTCCGCTCCTGACCGCCCGTCTCATTGCGGAGAAAGGGCGCGAGACGGTGCCCGCGCCCGCCCTGCCGGGCCGCCTCAGAACCGGGTCGGCGCGAAGGGCGCGAGGTCGAAGGGCGCCGGCCGGCCGGCGATGAGGTCGGCCACCGCCATGCCGGTGCGCGCGGCCGAGGCGAGGCCGACATGGCCGTGCCCGAAGGCGTAGACCACGTGCGGGGTGGCGCCGGCGCGCCCGATCACGGGAAGCGAATCCGGCATGCTGGGGCGGAAGCCCATCCAGCGCGAGACCCGCGATTCCGGATAGGCCGGCGCCAGGCCGGGGAACAGCCGCCGGCCGAGGGTGAGCAGATGGTCGGCGCGGGTCCAGTTCGGCGGCGCGTCGAGCCCGGCGAACTCGACCGTACCGGCCATGCGCAGCCCGGTCTCCATCGGGGTCGAGACGAATTTGGCGCTGGCGTCGAGGATCGGCCGGCGTGGCAGCGTCTCGGGATCGGCGACCAGCACGTGGTAGCCGCGTTCGGTGTCGAGCGGGATATCGTCGCCCAGTCCCGCAGCGAGGGTGCGCGAATGGGCGCCGGCCGCGACCACGGCGGCGTCGGCGGGAATGAGGCCGGCATCGGTCTCGACGCCTTTCAGCGTCACGCCCTCGCGGGCGAAGCCGCGCGCCTGCGCCCGCACGAGGCGTCCGCCGTCGCGCTGGAACTGCTCGGCGACGGTGCGCACCAGCCGGTTCGGGTTCACCGTGTTGCCGGCCTGCGGGAACAGCACGCCGATCGTGTAGTCGTGCGAGACGCTCGGCTCGAACTGCCAGAGCTCGTCCTCGCGCAGCACCTCGAAGGCAATGCCATTGTCGCGGCGAAGCTGGAAGCCGAGCGCGTCGCCGTCGAAATCGGCCTGGCTGCGATAGACGGCGAGGAAGCCGTCGCGGCGGATCAGGTCGTCGCCGCCGGCATTGCGCACCAGCGGCAGCCAGGCGCCGTAGGAATCGTGCAGCAGCGGGGTGAGGGCGCGGGCCTGCGCGCGCACGCCGGCCTGGGTGCCGGCCCGCACGAAGCGCACCAGCCACGGCGCCAGCGTCGGCAGGTAGCGCCAGCGGATCGACAGCGGCCCGAGCGGGTCGAGCAGATAGCCGGGCACCTTGGCCAGCGTGCCGGGCATCGACATCGGCACCACGGAGGAAGGCGCGAAGACGCCGGCATTGCCGAAGGAGGCGCCCTCGCCGATGCCGAAGCGCTCGATCAGCACCACATCGTGGCCGTCCTGCAGCAGGAAGCTCGCGGTGGCGACGCCCACCGCGCCGCCGCCGATGACGGCGACGGTGCGCCGCCCGTGTGTGGAGGAAGTCGCCATGCTCAGGCCGCCTTGATGAAATCGGCGCATCGCTCGCCGATCATGATGCAGTTCGCGTTGAGATTGCCGCTGACGATGACCGGCATGATCGAGGCGTCGGCGACGTAGAGGTTTTCGAGGCCGCGCACCTTCAGCGTCGGGTCGACCACGGCCATCGGGTCGACGCCCATCTTGCAGGTGCCGGCGGGGTGGTAGATGCCGATCGCCGTCTCGCGGACATAGGCGGCCCACTCGTCGTCGCTCTGTACCTCGCGGCCCGGCTTGAACTCGCCGAGCACGTGGCGGGCCATGGCGGGCGCCTCGAAGATGGCGCGCAGCCGCTTGGCGCCGATGACGAGGGTCTCGAGGTCGCGCGCGTCGCCGAGCAGGTTCGGCTGGATCGCCGGGGCGGCGAAGGGGTCGGCGCTGGCGAGCCGCACATGGCCGCGCGAATAGGGGCGGTGGATGTTGTTCAGCGCCGTCACCGCCGGGCGGTCGAACAGGATCGGCCCGGTCTCGGTGAGGTCGTAGCCCGCCGGCGTGAAGTGGATTTCGAGGTCGCAGCGCGGCAGGTCCGGCTGCGAGCGGATGAAGGCCATCACATGCGCGTCCGGGGTGGTGCCCGGCCCGCGCCCGGCAAGCAGCCACAGCGCGCCATAGAGCATCGCGTGCCAGGGCGTGTGCTGCACATTGTAGGTCGGCCGGTCGACCCAGGCGATGTGGCTGGTGCCGGGATGGTCGTGGAAGTTCTCGCCGACGCCCGGCAGGTCGTGCACGACGTCGATGCCGTGCTCCCGTAGCTGCGCCTGCGGCCCGACGCCGGACAGCATGAGGAGCTGCGGCGAGCCGAAGGCGCCGGCGCTCAGCACCACCGCCTTCGCGGCATGGGCGGTGACGGTCTCGCCCTTGCGGTCGAACATCACCCCGCTGGCGCGGGTGCCGTCGAACAGGATGCGCCGGGCCTGCGCGTGCGTCAGCACGGTGAGGTTGGGCCGCTTGCGCCAGAGATAGGCGCGCGCGCCATTGCAGCGCCAGCCGTTCTTCTGCGTCGCCTGAAGGTAGCCGATGCCGCCCTGCGGCGGGCGGTTGATGTCGGAGGTCTCCTCCAGCCCGGCCTCGACGCCGGCGCGCAGGAAGGCGTCGGAGAGCGGGTGCGAGGTGCGCAGGTTCTGCACGCTCACCGGCCCGCCGGTGCCGTGATCCGCGTCGGCGCCGTTCTCATTGTCCTCGGCGCGGCGGAAATAGGGGCGCACGCGGGCGAAGTCCCAGCTCTCGCAGCCCTGCGCCGCCCAGCCGTCGAAATCCTCCGGCTGACCGCGCACATAGAGCATGCCGTTGATCGAGGAGGAGCCCCCGAGCACCTTGCCGCGCGGCATGTAGTCGGTGCGCCCGCCGCGCGAGGGGTCCGGCTGCGAGTTCAGCCGCCAGTCGTAGCGCGGGTTGCCGATGGCGTAGAGATAGGTCGCCGCCGGCATCAGGACCGGCAGCCGGCGGTCGGAGCCGCCCGCTTCCAGCACGAGGACGCGGGAGCGCCCGTCCTCGGCGAGGCGGCCGGCGACGGCGCTGCCACCCGAGCCCGAGCCGATGACGATGTAATCGAACTGCATGGGGGGCGGAACCGGGGCTTGGCCTGACCGGAGCCTGCACGGCATTGGCGCGGTGCGTGCACGTCGTCCGGAGCGGCGGATGGGATCGAATTCGCAAGTCGAGTTCATATTGCACTCGACGTTTAAAGTATAGTTTGAAATCTATATTTGAGTATTTCTCACTTGTGAGACAATCTGTTCTCATCTTTGAGAAGTCGATTGTGAGTCTCAGCGGCCGGTGCCGGGTCTGTCGCGCCCGTCCGGGATCTCGCCCCCCGGCGGAGCGGTGCCGTGCGGGCGACGTGCCGCCCGCCACTGGCGAACGTCGCGCGGCTGTCATACGCTGGGCGCCAAGCGCGAGTCGCCGCGCGTGACGCAAGGCGACACAATACGGCTTGCCAAAAAAATGGGCGTGCCGCATCATGGGTCATATCTTGGGCGCGTTCAGCTGCGCCCCGTGAATTTCACGTTATCTGCCAAAGCGTTATGTGCTTGTGGTGCAGCATTCGGAAGTGAGCAGGCCGTGTGTGCCTGGCGCGCCGGTCACGGTCCGGCCTCACATGAAGAACGGGATCCCGCGCGATGCTGGAACATAGTCGAAAGGTAATGGCCGCCGTTCGTTCCGGGCCGGGGACGCTCGCCGTCGCGCAGGATTTTCCCTATCGCTCCTGGTCGCGCTGCATCGAGGAATATGGGCTGGAGCCCGGCCGCTGCGGCACCGTTCCCTATGTCAGCCACCGCGAGATCAACGTCGCGCGGGAGGCGCTGGAGGACAAGCTGATCTTCGCCTACGAGGAAGTCGACTTCCTCTATTCCATTGTCGGGCGGATCGGATACTGCGTGACGCTGACCAACGCCGAGGGCGTGACGGTCGCCGAGCGGGCCGACCGTTCCTCGCGCTATTATTCCGACACCGAGCGGCCGGGCTCGGTGTGGAGCGAGCGCCATGCCGGCACCAACGGGGTCGGCACCTGCCTGCGCGACGCGGCCGTGACCTCGGTGTTCCAGGACGAGCATTTCTTCGAGGACTTCATCGAGATGTCCTGCGCCGCAGTGCCGCTGTTCGCGCCGGACGGCTCGCTGTGGGCGGCGATGAACATCACGGTGCGCAATCCCGGTCTCCAGCGCGAGACCCACCAGATCGCCCTGGAAGTGGTGCGCAAATCGGCCGAGCGCCTGTCGGAAGCGGTGTTCCGGCGCACCTATGCCAACCGCACCATCCTCAAGCTCTGGCGGCCGGACGGCCAGCCCTGCCTGCTCGCCATCGATGCCGACCATGCGGTGGTGGGCGCCGACGTCGCGGCGCGCCAGTTCCTGAGCCTGCCGAAGACCGAGTTCACGCCCTTCTCGCTCTGGCGCCTGTTCACCCGCGACCCGGCCGCGATCCGCGACCGCGCCGGGCCGACGCTGCCGCTGGAGCTGATCCGCCTCGATGGCTCGCCGCTGCGCGGCTACGCCTATGGCCCCCAGCGCGAGCCCGCTCCCGCCGCGCCGCGCACCCGCGCCGCCGCATCCGCAACGCCCGCCGCGCCGGCGGCCGGCGAGGCCGCTCCGGTCACGCTCGACCAGTGGGCCGGTGCCGAGCCGCGCATGACGCGCAACGTCCACATTCTGCGCCGTCTCGCCCATACCGGCCTGCCGATCCTCGTGCTCGGCGAGACCGGCGTCGGCAAGGACACGCTGGCGCGCGCCTATCACGCGCAGTCGCCGCGCGCGGCGCAGCCCTTCGTGGCGCTCAACTGCGCCGCCATGCCCGAGACGCTGATCGAATCGGAGCTGTTCGGCTACGCTGGCGGCGCCTTCACTGGCGCTCGCAAGGAGGGCTCGGCCGGCCGCTTCGTGCAGGCGCATGGCGGCACGCTGTTTCTCGACGAGATCGGCGACATGCCGCTGCATCTGCAGACGCGGCTGCTGCGCGTGCTGGAATCGGGCGAGGTCGCCCCGCTCGGCTCGGGCAAGATCCAGCGCGTCGACGTGCAGGTCATCGCCGCCACCAACCAGCCGCTGGAGCCGCGCATCGCGCAGGGCGCCTTCCGCGCCGATCTCTACTACCGGCTGGCCGGCGTGGTGATCAACGTTCCCTGCCTGCGCGAGCGCGCCGACAAGGAAGCGGTCATCGACGAATGCATCGCCCGCACCGCCGGTCGCCTCGGCATGCGGGTGGCGCCGGAAGCGCGGGCGATCCTGCTGCGCCATAGCTGGCCGGGCAATCTGCGCGAACTCTATCTGGTGGTGAACCGCGCCGCCTCGCTGGCCGAAGGCAAGACCATCGAGCCGCACGACCTGCTGCTGCCGGCGGCGGGGAGCCCGGCCTTCGCGCCGGCGCCGGTGCCGCTGCCCGCCGAGGAGCGCCGCCCGGCCGGGGTGCGCGCCCGCGTCGACGAGGTGGAGCGGGCGGCGATCCTCGACAATATCGAGGCCTGCCGGGGCGATGTCGCCGCCGCCGCGCGCAATCTCGGCATGAGCCGGGCGACGCTGTACCGGCGGCTCAAGGCGCACGGCATCACCCGGCGCTGAGCCATCAACGGTTGAAGCGCGACAGGCTGTAGGGCTTGGGGTCGATGGCGGGCGGCGTGCCGATCACTAGGTCGCGGATGAGCCGCGCCGTCGTGCTCGCCCCCACCATGCCGGTATGGCCGTGGCCGGCGGCGACGAACAGCCCCGGCACGCCGGGCGCCGGGCCGATGGCCGCCACGCTGTCCGGCAGCGAGGGGCGGAAGCCGAGCCATTTGCGCCAGCGGGTCGCCTCCAGCCCCGGGAAGACGAGCCGGGCCCGGTCGAGCAATTGCCGCGCCCGCTTCTCGTCGGGCGGTGCGTCGAGCCCGGCGATCTCCACCGTGCCGGCGAGGCGCAGGCCGCCCTCCATCGGGGTGATCGCCATGCCGCCGTCGCGCAGCAGCAGCGGCAGCTTCGGGGCGATAGTGGCGTCCTCCAGCATCAGGTGATAGCCGCGCTCGGTCTCCAGCGGCAGCTTCACGCCGAGGGGCGAGAGCAGCCGGCCGGTCCAGGCGCCGGCGGCGAGAATGACCGCGCGGGCGCGCCGGTCGCCGAGATTGCCGAACAGCTCGAAGCCGCCCTCGGCGGGGCGTACCGAGAATATCCGCTCATGGGCGATGGTGCCGCCGGCCTCGACGAAGAGCCGCCCGACCGCCTGCGTCAGCCGTCCGGGATTCACCGTCCAGCCATTGTGCGGGAAATAGAGCCCGCGCTGGGCGATCGGCCCGATGCCGGGGAACAGGTCGACCAGCGCCTTGCGGTCGAGATCGTCGACGGCGATGGAATGGCGTTCGATCAGGTGGCGGATGAAGGGCTCGTTGCGGCCCGGCGTCGCGTTGTAGAAGACGTTGACGCTGCCTTCGGTGCGAATGAGGTCGGCGAAAAGCTCCGGCCCCAGCATGTCGCGATAGCCGTCCATGGTGTCGCGATGGAGCGCGCGCAGCGCATCCGAGGCGGCGTATACGGTGGAGGTGCGGCTGGCGAGGATCCAGCGCGTCAGCCAGGGCGCGGCGGTCGGCAGGTAGGAATAGCGCAGCGCCAGCGGGCCTTTCGGATTGGTCAGCCAGCCCGGCACGTTGCGCCAGAAGCCGGGCAGCGCCACCGGCATGTTGGTGCCGGCGCTGAGCAGGCCGGCATTGCCGGCGGAGGTCGCCGTGCCCGGCGGCAGCGCATCGATCACGGTCACGCTGCGGCCGGCGCGCTGGAGCAGCAGCCCGGCGGAGAGGCCGATGATGCCGGCGCCGATGATCACGATGTCGGCCTCGGGTCCTGTGGTCATGGCGCGCCTCAGAACTTGTTGCCGCGGATGAAGTCGGCCGCCCGCTCGCCGATCATGATGGTCGGGCCGTTCAGGTTGCCGGAGACGACATAGGGCATGATCGAGGAATCGGCGACGCGCAGCCCGTCGACGCCGCGCACGCGCAGCTGCGGGTCGACCACCGCCATGTCGTCCGTTCCCATCTTGCAGGCGCCGGACAGGTGCAGCGCGCCCTGCGTCTCGCGCCGGACGTACTCGTCATAGTCGGCGTGGGTCTTGAGCGGCTTGGACGGCTTGTGCGAGGCGGCGATGTATTTGGCGATGGAGGGCTTCGACATGATCTCCTCGCCCTTCTTCACGCCCTCGATCAGCACTTCGACATCGTGCGGGTCGGCGAGGTAGTTGGCGTCGATCCTCAGGGGCACCGAGGGGTCGGCCGAGCGCAGGCTGACGGTGCCGCGCGAGCGCGGGCGGCAGCCATAGACGTTGAGCGTGCAGCCATTGCCGCTCGGCGTGCCGTCGACGCCGACCTCGACGCCGGCGCCGGCGAGGAAATGATATTGCAGGTCGGGCAACGGGTCGGTTTGATCGCCCCACCAGAAGGCGCCGCCCTCGCAGACATTGGAGGCGACCGGGCCGGAGCGGAACAGCGCATATTCCAGCCCCGCCACCGCCTGCCAGTGCAGCTTCTTGTACTTGTCGTAGCTGTAGGGACCGTTGAGGTCGTAGATCAGGAAGCAGTCGGTGTGGTCCTGCAGGTTCTGGCCGACGCCGGGCAGGTCGTGCTTCACCTCGACGCCGACGCCCTTCAGGTCGTCCGCCGGGCCGATGCCGGAAAGCAGCAGCAGGCGCGGCGAGCCGATGGCGCCCGAGGAGACCACCACCTCGCGCTCGGCGCGCAGGATCCTGCGCTCGCGCCCGTCGCGGTACTCGACGCCGACGGCGCGGTTGTTCTCGATCAGGATACGCAGAACCGGCTTGCCGGTGAGAACGGTGAGATTCTTCCGCCCGCGCGCGGGTTTGAGATAGGCGACCGCCGCGCTGCACCGGCGCCCGTCGCGCATGGTCACCTGGTAGAGGCCGCAGCCGGCCTGCTCGCCGGAATTGAAGTCGGCATTGTAGGGCAGCCCCGCCTCCTGGCAGGCTTTCAGCCATTCCTTGGTCAGCGGGCTGGTGTAGCGCTGGTCGGAGACCGAAAGCGGGCCCTCGGTGCCGTGCGCCTCGCCGGACAGGCTCTCGTTCGCTTCCGCCTTTCTGAAATAGGGCAGCACGTCGCGATAGGACCAGCCCTGCGCCCCGGAATCCTGCCAGCGGTCATAGTCCTGCGGATTGCCGCGTATGTAGACCATGGCGTTGACCGAGGAGCCGCCGCCCAGCACCCGCGCCTGCCCGGTGTCGGGCGCCATGTCGAACTGGTGCCTGAGTGGCTCGAGCTGGATCCGTCGCAGCATGCGCTGGGTCTTGTAGTAGGTCACCGGCATGTGGATGAACGGGTTGCGGTCGGAGGGACCGGACTCGAACAGCACCACCGAGGCGCCGGAATCCTCCGAGAGCCGTGAGGCGATGGTGCACCCCGCCGAGCCGCCTCCGACGACGATGTAGTCGCATGAGCTGATGGTCATCTGGGCTCCGTCAACGCGTTCCGATGGTGAGATTGAACATTCCGGGCAGGGCGGCGACGGCACGGGCCAGCGCCGGGGCGCGGCGGTCGTCTTCTTCGGCTTCCTCGCAGGCAAGAATCGCGCTGCGGATCGCCGATCCGCCGAGATAGCGCGCCGGCTCCGGCGGCAGAGCCGGCAGGGCGCGGGTGCAGAAGGGCGAGCGGGTGAACTCGTCGCGCATATCGAGCACCAGCGAGGCGAGGCATTCGCCGATGATCCAGCTCGGATTGACGCCATGGCCGGAATAGCCGAGCGCATAGGCGACGCGCCCGCCGGGCAGCGTGCCGGCATAGGGGAAACGGTCGGAGGAGACGTCGATCGCCCCGCCCCAGCGTCCGGCGACGGGCGTCTCGGCAAGGCCGGGCAGCAGCCGCTTGAGCCCGCGCGCGGCGCGGCGGAGGGAGGCCGCGTCATCGGTCATCGCCGCCGCCTCGACGCGCCCGCCATAGGCGATGGGGCCGGAGCCAGTCCCCATCAGCACCCGCCCGTCCGGTGTGCGGCGGGCATAGTGCAGGAAGGAGCGGGCGTCGACGATGCTGGTCGGCGAGGTCCAGCCGGCGCGGGCGAGGCGCTCGGGCGCCGGCTCGGTCATCAGCGCGTAGCTGGAGAAGGCCATGAAGCGCCGGCCGATGCCACCATGGGCGATCTGGCCGACATTGGTGGCCAGCACGACGCGGTTCGCCGCGAGGCTGCCCTGCGGCGTGGCGATGCGGCAGCCGCCCTCATTGTCGTCGGCGAGCCTGAGCATCGGCGTGTGCTCGTGCAGGTTCACCCCCGCTTCGAGCGCGGCGGCGCGCAGGGCGCGGGCGAGACGGGCGGGATGCACCGTCGCCTCCTCGGGATAACGGACTCCGGCGCGGAACACCGGCGAGCGGCAGATGCCGGCGACCTCGGCGCGCGAGAGGCGCTGCGCCTTGTCGGCGGCACCCAGCGCCACCATCGCGCTGGCGGCGGCGTCGAGCGCCGCGTCCTGCGCCGGCGCGGCCGAGACCTTGAGGCCACCACCCTCGCGCCACCAGACGTCGCGCCCGCACTGCGCGACGAAGGCGGCGATGGCCTGCTGCGCCCGCGTGCCGAGGCGCGCCATCTCCCAGGCCGCGTCGGGACCGACGAGGCGGGCGAGGCGCGGCAGCGAGGTCCAGTAGCCATGCACCTTGCCGGCGCTCCTGCCGCTGGCGCCGGCGCCGCAGATGTCGCGCTCGATCAGCGTCACCGGCAGGTCCGGCCGCCGTCGGCGCAGCGACAGCGCGGTCCACAGGCCGGTGAAGCCGCCCCCCACGATGGCGACGTCCGCGCGCACGTCGCCAGCGAGGGGCTGGGCTGGGCGGGCTTCCCCCTCGCTGGCGAGCGCCTCGGACAGCCACCATGAGGCGGCGCCGGTGCCGGAAACTGCTGTCATCGTCGGGCTCCCGACGGCGCCTTGGTCGTTACGGGCGGCGCCGCCGTGCGGTTCACAGGACGGCGGTGGCCATCATCTCCACGAGGTTGCTGCCGTGGCCGGCAAGGCGGGATTCCACCGTCGCGCGGGCGGGGGCGTTCTCAGTGTCGACCCAGGCGTCCCAGACGCGGTTCATGGCGTCGAAATGACCCATGTCGTGCAGCCAGATATTGACCCGCAGGATCTTGCTCTTGTCGGAGCCGAGCCGGGCGAGATGGGCGTCGATCTGGGCCAGCACGTCGGCGGTCTGGGCGGCGACGTCGGGCGTCTTCTCCTTGGCGGTGACGCCGGAGAGATAGGCGACGCCGTTATGCACCACGACCCGCGAGAGCCGGCCATTGGAATCGAAGCGCTGGATGGAACTGTCGGAAGGCATGCTGGTCCTGCGTTTTCTGGATGTTCACGTTGAAGGCGGCCATCGCGGAAGGCGTCCCCGCGCGCCGTTGCGCGGGGACCGGGCCGTCTCACTCGGCGGCGACCTTGGTGCTGCAATAGGCGTTGAGCTTGGGCATCACCTCCTGCGCCAGCAGGCGCATGGAGTTCTGCTGGATGGCCGGGTCGTCCCATTCCTTGAAGGTCTGGAGCAGGGTCCCGAACGGGCCGCCGAGGTAGTCGACGAGGGCGACGAGCTTGTCGAGCACGGTCTTCGGCGAGCCGGAGATGATCATCGTATCCATGCAGTATTTCAGCGTGACATCCTCGTCGGGGAGGGAAGGGTCATGCTTGAGCACGGGCAGGATGTTGTAGGTGCGCATGTCGTCGAGCACGAAGTCGTAGTACCAGGCGTAGGAATTGCCCTCGCGCGCCAGATAATCCGCCGCCTGCGCATCCGATTCGGCGACCAGCACCGAGCGGGCGACGCGCCACCGGTTGCGGTCGGGTCGGCGGCCGGCCTTCTCCGCGCCGATGACGTACTGCTCCCAGTGCGACTTGACCCAGCATTCCTGGATGAAGTTGGCCGAGGCGAAGCCCCAGCCATGCAGTCCGGCCTGCCGGGCGCTGCCGGAATGGGGGGTCATCGCCGAGATGGCGACTTCGGGGAACGGCTTCTGGTAGGGCTTGGCCATCGGCCCGAAGCCGAGCTTCGGGATCACCGTGTCCTCGATTTTGATGTGCCAGTACTTGCCCTTGATGTTGTAGGGCGCGTCCGACGACCAGATCTTGTGAATGAGGTCGATGGAATCGACCAGCATCTCGGCGCGGTTCTTGTCCATGATGTCGAACAGCTCGAAATCGCTGGCGAGCCCACCCGGGCCGATGCCCATGATGAAGCGGCCCTTGCTGAGATGGTCGAACTGCGCCGCGTCGCCGGCGATGTTGGCCGGGTGGTGCTGCGGCAGCGCCAGCACGCCGGTCGCGAACTTGATCTTCTCGGTCTGGTGGATCAGCGTCGCGAAGAACTGGAGCGGGTTTACGATGGGTTCGATGCTGGACGAATAATGCTCGCCGACCCACACCTCGGCATAGCCGAGCTTGTCGGCGAGGATGGCGGCCTGGCGATCCTCCTCCAGCATGTCGGTGATGCTCCGCTCCGGGTTGTGAAGCGGCTGCATGAAAAGGCCGAGGTCCATCTGTCTCTCCCTGGCGCGTTCCGCCCTATCCGGGGCAAGCGCGGTATCGCTGCTGTTTCACCGGAACCGGCCCGGATCGGGGGCGGTCCCGCGCGGCCCTGCGACCGCCCCGTCAATTGCGCAATCGCCGTGCCAGAAGAAAAAATCTTGTAGAATCAACGCTATCGATGATTGGGAGGGGTGCCGGCCCGAAACGGATGAGACGATCGGCGGTTGAGACTTTTCGCGCCCGTGAGACCGGGGCCGCGCGGCTCAGCGCGTCAGCAGCACCGCGGCATCGGGGCGCCAGCTGGCCCGCACCCGCTCGCCCCGGGCGAGCATGGAGCCGTCGACGGAGCGGGTTTCCTGATACTTGATGGTCTCGGCCGGGGTGCGGATCGAGTAGAGCACCCGGCTGCCCATGAACACGACGTCCTCGACGACACCTTCCAGCGTGTTCTCCGCTTCGCCCGGCGTGGCCGCCTCCTGCCCGATCCGGCTGACCTGCAGCGCCTCCGGCCGGATGGCGAGCGAGACCGACTGGCCGAGCAGCACGGCGGTGCCGTTGGCCGGCACCTTGGCCGTGCCGGCGGCGACGCTCACATAGGTCGTGTCGGAATCGGTGGCACTCACCGCGCCGGAGAGGATGTTGGTCTCGCCGAGGAAGCGGGCGCAGAACAGCGAGCGCGGATGCGCGTACATCTCCTCCGGCGTGCCGATCTGCTCGATGCGACCCTTGTTCATCAGCACGATGCGGTCGGACAGGATGGTCGCCTCGTCCTGGTCGTGGGTGACGTAGATGAAGGTGGTGCCGGTCTCCTGGTGGATGCGCTTGAGCTCGGCCAGCATGTGATGGCGGATCTTCAGGTCGAGCGCGGCCAGCGGCTCGTCGAGCAGCAGCACCGAGGGCGAGTTGACCAGCGCGCGCGCCAGCGCCACGCGCTGGGCCTGCCCGCCGGAAAGCTCGTGGATCCAGCGGCTGCCATATTCGTCGAGCTGCACGAGGTGCAGCATGTGCTGCACCGCCTCGCGGATGCGCTCCTTCGACCACTTCTTGAGGCGCAGGCCGAAGGCGACGTTGTCGAACACGTCGAGATGGGGGAACAGCGCGTAGCGCTGGAACACCATGTTCACCGGCCGTCTGTCGGGCGGCAGGTAGGACACGTCGGCGCCCTTGATGGTGACGCGGCCATGCGTCGTCGCCTCGAAGCCGGCGATGATCCTCATCAGCGTGGTCTTGCCGCAGCCCGAGGGGCCGAGCAGGGTCAGGATCTCGCCCTCGCGGATGCCGAGGTCGATGTCATGCAGGACGGTGAGCGCGCCGAAGGCCTTGGTCACTCCATACAGTTCGACGATGTTCGACGTGCTCATGTTTCGATGTCCTTCGCGCGTGCGCCGAGGGCAAGCCGGCGCTGGTACCAGACCAGCAGGCCGCCGATCAGGATCATCCCGATCGACAGGCCGAGGGAGATGACGGAGGCGGCGTTGATGTCCGGGCTGACGGCGCGGCGCATCATCGACCAGATGGTGAGCGGCAGGGTGGTGTCGTTGCCGCTGACGAAGACGGTGATGATGAACTCGTCGAAGGACAGGGCGAAGGACAGGATCGCCGCGCCGCCGATGGTCGGGCCGATGATCGGCAGCGTCACCAGCCGGAAGCTCTGGAGCGGCGTGGCGCCGAGATCGCGCGCGGCCTCCTCGAGCGAGAGGTCGAAATATTCGATCCGCGAGCGCACCGCCTCGATGAAGAAGGGCAGGGTGAACAGCACATGCGCGATGGTGACTGTCACCAGCGAGCGCTGCAGCCCGATCTGCGAGAACAGCATCACCAGCGCGATGCCGAGGAACAGGCCCGGCAGCGCCACCGGCCCGAAGGCGAGCAGGCCGAACACGGTCTGGATGCGCCCTTTCAGCCGGGCGAGGCCGAGCGCGGTCAGCGAGCCGAGCACGGTGGTGATGGCGGCGGTGCTGGCGCCGACGATCAGGCTGTTCCACAGCGAGTTGAGGAAGGTCGTGTCGGAGAAGATCTTCGCGTACCAGCGCAGGCTCACCCCCTCGAACGGAAAGGTGAGGCTCGGCGAGGAGTGGAAGCTGAACAGCGTGATGATGGCGATGGGCGCGTAGAGGAACGCCACATAGAGCCAGACATAGAATCTCAGCATGAGACCTCCGTGCGCGGCGAGACGGCGCGTCTCAATCGTGGAACCGGCGGCCCGGGGCGAGCCGCAGGAGATCGAGCAGCCGCACGAAGGCGACGTAGACAATCAGGAACGCCACCAGCAGCAGGAAGGCCATGGCGGCGCCGAACGGCCAGTTGCCGGCGGTCCTGAACTGGTTGGCGATGAGGATGCCGGTGGTCATGCCGTCGCGCCCGCCGAGCAGCTGCGGGGTGACGAAGTCGCCGGCCGAGATGACGAAGGTGAACATGAAGGCGCCGACCACGCCCTTGTAGCACATGGGCAGGATCACCCGGGTCAGCACCTCGGCGTTGCTGGCGCCGAGGTCACGCGCCGCCTCGACATATTCCTTCTTCACGTCGCGGAGCGCCGAGACCAGCAGCAGCAGGCCGAAGGGCAGCATGATGTGGGTCAGGGTGAGGATGGTGGCGAAGGGGCTGAACAGCAGCACCTCGATCGGCTCGCTGATGAGCCCGAGCTGCATCAGCGTCGTGTTGATCAGCCCGTTGGAGCCGAGGATCACGCGCCAGGCATAGATGCGCACGAGGTAGCTGGAGAACCACGAGACCAGGATCAGGTAGAACAGCAGGTTGCCGCGCGTGCGGTAGACGATGAAATAGGCCGCCGGGAAGCTGAGCGCGACGGTGAGTATCGCCGTGCACAGGCCGTTCTTCAGCGCGTTCCAGGTCAGGAAATAGAAGCCGGTGCTGGAGAGCGCACGGGCGTAATTGTCGAGGGTGAAGGCCGGAATCAGCCGGAACGCCTGCGCCATCCAGAAGCTGCAGACGAAGAGAAGGATGGCGGGAACGATGAAGAAGACGAGGAGGAAGAGGAAGGACGGGGCCACCAGGGCCAGTCCCATCCGCTCGTGACGGCTGATCTTCATCATTCCCAACACATTCTCCGAAAGGCGCCGGCGCGGATCAGAACGAGGACTTGAAGTCGGTCCAGGCCTGAGTCCACTCATCATAGGTGGCATAGGTGTCTGAGACGCGCGGCGGCTGGCCCTGGAGCGGCGACTTGGCGAACACCTGCGGCAGGTTGCTGTAGTCGAACAGCGCCTTGGTGTCGGCATCCATCAGCGCCGGGGCGTGCTTGTTGACCGCGCCGCCATTGACCGCCTTCGCCACCTCGGCCTGGGCCTTGGCGGTGATGGCCTCGTTCATGAAGCCGTAGGCGGCGTCGACATTCTGCACGCTGATCGGCATGAACCAGGCGTCGCACCACATGACCGCGCCCTCGGCGGGGACGGTGTAGACCGTCTTCACACCGCGCTTGGCGGTTTCCACCGGCGTGCCGCTCCACACCGAGAAGCAGGCGGCGATCTCGCCCGAGGCGAAGAGCGAGATGACGTCGCCATTGGACGCGCCGAAGACGCGGCACTGGTCGCGATAGGGGCCGAGCCCCTCGAACGCGGTCTTCAGCTCTTCCTTGGTGATGTTGGGGAATTTCGGTCCGAGGCCGGCGAGGCGGGCGATCATCGGCCAGGTGGCGATGGTGTCGTCGCAGAAGGTCAGCTTGCCCTTCAGCTCCGGCGCCAGCAGGTCCTTGTAGGAGGTGATCGGCTTGGTCATCGCCGGGTTGTAGACGAGGGCGTTGAGGCCCCAGATCCACGGAATGGCGAAATGGGTCTTGTCCCAGTACCAGGTCGGCGCCTGGTAGAACTCGGGATAGATGTTCTCGGGCGTGAAGTTCGGCACCCGGGCGATGTCGAGCGGCTTCACGATCTTCAGCTCGTCGACATAGAAGCGCTCGAAGCCCTGCGAATATTCGGCGAGATCGAGGCGCACCGGATTGGAGCCGATCAGCTTGGCGTGGACGTCGTCCTGCGTGCTGATGATGGCGGCGTCCACCTGCACCTTGTTGGCCTCGCGCCAGGCCTTCAGCTCGGCGTCCATGGTGAAGCCTTCCCAGGCCATGATCTTGAGGTCGCCGCCGGCCGCCGAAGCCGGTCCGGGCCAGGCGCCGAGCGTGGCACCGGCCGCCGCGCCGGCGCCGAGGGCGAGCGAGGTTCCCAGGAAGCCGCGACGGGACAGGACGTCGTTGCGAAGAATATTGGCGCTCCCGAACGGGCGCCCGATAGGCTTGTCGACCATGCTGTTCCCCTTGTTGTGAGCCTGCGTGATTTTGAGCCGCGACTTCCACAACGGGGGCAGCAAGAGGCATGCCAGCGCCCGTTTCTGACATATTGTATATCTATTTCAAATACTTAACATGTTACCCGTCGCCGGTTCTGAGAATGCTGTCGCAGGAGTCTCACCGCGCGACGGACACGGGTGAAACGGCCGGGCTCAGGGGATGCGCGCCCCGCCGCGGATCGTCGCGGCCGCCTTCTCCGCCACCATGATGGTCGCGGCGTTGGTGTTGCCCGAGGGTGTGGAGGGCATAACCGAGGCGTCCGCTACCCTGAGCCCCTCGATGCCGCGCACCCGCAGGGCGGGGTCGACCACCGCCATCGCGTCGACGCCGATCCGGCAGGTGCCGACCGGGTGCAGCGCGCCCTGCGCGCGCCCGAGCACATAGGCGCGGCGCTCCTCGAGCGTGCGCAGCGGCGCGCCGGGAAGCTGCTCGCGGGCGACGTGGCGGGCGATGGAGGGCTGCGCCATGATTTCCTGGCCGAGCCTTATGCCCTCCGCCATGCAGTCAAGGTCGTAGGGGTCGCCGAAATAGTTCGGCGCCACCCGCAGCGGCGCGAAGGGGTCGGCCGAGGTCAGTTCGACCACGCCGCGCGAGCGCGGGCGGGTGAGGCAGATGTTCAGCGTCGAGCCGCAGCCGCTGGCGGCGGGCTGCACGCCCTCCTCGATGCCGGTGCCGGGCAGGAAGTGGAACTGGAGGTTGGGGTCGGGCAGCTCCCTGTCGCCCCACCAGAAGGCGCCGCCTTCGATCAGGTTCGAGCACAGCGGCCCGCGCCGGAACAGCAGCCAGTGCAGGCCGGCGCCGATCTTGCGGTGGAAACGGCGGTAGACGTCGTAGCTCTCCGTGCCGGCGAGTTCGTGCACGAGATAGACGTCCATATGGTCCTGAAGGCCGCGCCCGACGCCGGGCAGGTCGTGCGCCACCTCGACGCCGACGCGGCGCAGATGGGCGGCCGGGCCGATGCCGGATTGGAGCAGCAGGCGCGGCGACTGGATGGCGCCGGCGGAAAGGATCACCTCGCGCGCCCGCACCGTCTCGCGGCTTGTGCCGCGCGCATATTCGACGCCGGTGGCGCGGCCCTTCTCGATCAGCACGCGCGTCGCCCGGCAGCCGGTGCGCACGGTGAGGTTGGCCCGTTTGCGCGCGGGCTTGAGATAGGTGACGGCGGTGGAGGCGCGCCGGCCGTTGCGGGCGGTGATCTGGTAGACGCCGCAGCCGGTTTGCACCCCGCTATTGAAGTCGGCCACCGGCGGGATGCCGAATTCCTGGCAGGCCTTCAGCCACGCTCTGGTCAGCGGGTGCGGCGACGGCTGGCTCGACACCCAGAGCGGGCCGTCGGTGCCGTGGGCGTCGCCGCCGAAGCTGTCATTGCTTTCGGCGCGTTTGAAATAAGGCAACACGCCGGCATAGTCCCAGCCTTCCGCTCCCTGCGCCGCCCAGCCGTCGAAATCGCTCGGTATGCCGCGCACATAGACCATGCCGTTGACCGACGAGCCGCCGCCAAGCACGCGGGCCTGCACCATGTGGGGTGCGGCGACCCCGCCCGAGGCGCCGTTGGCCGGCTCCCACGGCACCCGCTGGAGCAGGGCGCCGGTGGCGGTCTTGTAGACCATGGCGGGGATGTGGATGTAGGGCGAGCGGTCGCGCGGGCCCTCCTCCAGCAGCAGCACCGAGACGGCGGGATCCTCCGACAGCCGCGCGGCGAGGACGCAGCCGGCCGAGCCGCCACCGACAATCACATAGTCATGCATCGCGTTCCCCCGAAACAGATGGCTGGCGCAGGCGCGGCGCCGCGTAGCAAGTTCCGGTCCGGCGCCGCAAACCCGCCGCCGGCGGGCGGTTGCCGGCGCCATCTCACGTCGCGGGTTGAGATTCTGCGACGGCGCGAATTCCCGGCGAGACGCAGGCCGCGCCGGGCGGGGAGGGCCGGCTTCCCTGCGGCCCGCAATGGTGTAGGCAGGCCCTTCCGCCCGTGCCGAATCGGCGCGGCGAGTGGCATGGCTGGTGGTATGCCGGATGGCACATATTGTGCCGTGCGGGGGCGGAAGACGGGCGGCACCGCCGTCCGCGAGTTCGGTTGGGACG
Organism: Ancylobacter sp. TS-1; assembly: GCF_009223885.1. Classification (NCBI taxonomy): domain Bacteria; kingdom Pseudomonadati; phylum Pseudomonadota; class Alphaproteobacteria; order Hyphomicrobiales; family Xanthobacteraceae; genus Ancylobacter; species Ancylobacter sp. TS-1. The sequence continues at coordinate 2,678,073 of NZ_CP045144.1, read as the reverse complement.
TAGCATGAGTGAGTCGATCGCCGCGCGGGAGCATCGTGCGCTCGCCGCGTCGCGTATTGCCGTGAGCGTGATTTTCTTCGTCGGCGGCGCCGGGCTGACGGTCTGGGCGACCTATCTTCCGATCCTCAAGGCGCGGGCAGGGCTCGACGATGCGCAGGTCGGCCTCGTGCTGCTGTGCGTGTCGATCGGCTGCCTGTGCGGCATGCCGCTGGCGGGGGTGCTGCGCCCGCGCCTCGGGCCGCTGCGCGCCGGCGCACTGTCGGGCATCGCCTTCGCGGCGGCCGCCTTCGGCCCGGCGCTCGGCACCACCATGCCGGTGCTGGCGCTCTCGGCCTATCTCATCGGCCTGTGCTTCGGCTTCCTCGACGTGTGCATGAACTCGCATGCCTCGGCGCTGGAGCGCGAGCTGGGCCGGCCGATCATGTCCTCGGCGCACGCCTTCTTCAGCCTGGGCAACGTGGTCGGCGCGCTGTCCGGCGGCGTGCTGATCGGGCTGGGGCTGAGCGTGCCGGCCGGCCTCGGCCTCGCCAGCGTCATTCTGGTGGCGCTCGCCTTCGCCGCCGTGCCGTGGCTCTGGCTGCCGGAAGCCCATGTACGCGAGGTCACCGGCGGCTCGATCTTCCAGCTTCCCAATCTGACCATGCTGGGGATCGGCATCCTCACCGTGCTGGCCTTCGTCATCGAGCTGGCGCTGATCGACTGGGGCGCGCTCTACCTCGTGCAGGCGACCGCCACGGCGCCGGCGATGGCGGCCTATGGCGTGGCGTCCTTCTCGCTCGCCATGACCGGCGGACGGCTGTTCGGCGACCGCATCGTGCGCCGCCTCGGCGCGGTGACGACGATCCAGATCTCCGGCGCCATCGCCTTTGTCGGCGTCGCCATCATCGTCTGGGCACCGACCATGCTGGCGGCGCTGCCGGGCTTCGCCATCGCCGGCCTCGGCATCGCCAATCTGGTGCCGATCTTCTTCTCTTTGAGCGGGCGCATGCCCGGCATCCCGCCCAATGCCGGCATCGCCATGACGGTGACCATCGCCTATGGCGGCGGCCTGTTCGGGCCGCCGCTGATCGGCTTCGTGGCGCATGCGCAGGGCATGCGCGCCGCCTTCCTGATGCTCACCGTGGGCGCGCTGCTGATCGCCGCCGCGGTGCGCTTCGTCATTCCGCGCGGCGTGCGGCACTGAAAAGGAAAGGCCCGGCGGGGCGCTGAGCCTTGCCGGGCCTTCCGTCTCGCATCGGTGCGCCGGGACTCAGCCCAGCTTGAGGACCACCGACTTGGTTTCCAGATAGGCGTCGAGATGCTCGGTGCCGGATTCGCGGCCATAGCCGCTGGTCTTGTAACCGCCGAACGGCACCACCGGGTCGAGCCCGCCATAAGTGTTGATCCATACCGTGCCGGCGCGGATCGCCTTGGCGATGCGGTGGGCGGTGGTGACGTTGGAGGTCCACACGCCGCCGCCGAGGCCGAACACGGTGTCGTTGGCGATGGCGGCCGCTTCCTCCAGCGTGTCGAAGGGGATGGCGGCGGCCACCGGGCCGAAGATCTCCTCCTGGGCGATGCGCATGTCGTTGGTCACGCCGGAGAGCACGGTCGGCTCGAAGAAATAGCCGTCCTTCAGCGCGCCCTCGGTGATGCGCTTGCCGCCGGCAGCGGCGGTGACACCCTCGCCGAGACCGATCTCCATGTAGCCGGTCACGCGGTCGAGCTGCTTGGCGTTGACCACCGGGCCGATCTGCGTCGCCGGGTCGAGGCCGTTGCCGACCTTGAGCGACTTCGCATAGTCGGAGACGCGGGCGACGAACTCCTCGTAGATCGGCCGCTGGATCAGCAGGCGCGTGCCGGCGCAGCAGATCTGCCCGGTATTGGCGAACACGCCCATGCCGGCGCCGGCGACGGCGGTGTCCATGTCGCAATCGGCGAAGATGATGTCCGGCGACTTGCCGCCGAGTTCCAGCGTCACCCGCTTGATGTTGCTCTTCGACGCCTCGATGACCTTGCGGCCGGTGACGTCCGAGCCGGTGAAGGCCACCTTGTCGACGTCCATGTGGCGGGCCAGCGCGTCGCCGGCGATGTGGCCGAAGCCCGGCACGATGTTGACGACGCCTTCCGGCACGCCCGCCTCCAGCAGCAGCTCGCCGAGACGCAGCGCGGTGAGGGGCGCGTCCTCGGCGGGCTTCAGCACCATGGTGCAGCCGGTGGCGAGCACCGGGGCGATCTTCCAGATGGTGGAGGTGAGCGGGGCGTTCCACGGCGTGATGGCGCCGACCACGCCGACCGGCTCCTTCAGCGTGTAGGTGAACACCTCGCCGGGCATGGAGTTGGGCAGCGTGCCGCCGGCGATCACCGTGCACATGCCGGCATAGAAGCGCGGCAGGCCGAGCGCGCGCTGGCGGCGGGCGTACATCGAGGTGATCGGCGCGCCCATGTCGAGCACGTCGATATGGGCCAGCGTCTCGAAATGCTTCTCAACCAGGTCGGCGAAGCGCAGCAGCAGCGCCTGGCGCTGGAACGGGGTGAAGCGGCTCCACGGGCCGTTGAAGGCGCGCCGGGCCGCCGCGACGGCGAGGTCGATGTCGGCGGCGCCGCCCTCGGAGACCTCGGCCAGCACCTGGCCGGTCGCCGGGTTGAAGGTCTTGAAGGTCTTGCCCGAGAGCGAGGGGACGAATTTGCCGTCGATCAGGAGCTGCTTGGGAAGCGGCGTGATGATGTCGGCGACGGGATTCACGTTGATGGTCATGACCGTGCTTTCGCAAACGAAAGGGATGGGAACAGACCGCAAGAGGCGTGCCACCGGCATCCGGGTGCCCACATGCGCGTGGGCGCCACGTCGCGCGTCGGCAGGCGGGCCGTGCGAGCCCGTGCGGCGGCTGGATTTGCGTGCGGCGGCCGGGTGAGGGCGCCCCGACCCGCTGGCGGGCGGGAGGCGGCGCCGGCGTCTCAGATCAGCGACATCTGTCGCAGCCGGCGGCGAGACGCCGGGCCGGAAACCGCTGCGTTTCCCGCATTCCCGGCACTGGCACGCGACTTGCGCAAGCGGCTCCAACGCGGCCGGAGGGTCGCGACGTGGAGTTCGTCATGATCGATCCAGCCGATTTCAAACAGGGCATGCGGCGCCTCGCCGCCGGCGTGTCCGTGATCACTACCCTCGACGAGGGCCAGCCGCACGGTTTCGTCGCCACCTCGGTCACCTCGGTGGCCGCCGATCCGACGCCGACCCTGCTCGTCTGCGTGAACCGCAACGTCTCCTGCCACGACGTCATCGACCGCTCGGGCAGCTTCTGCGTCAATCTGCTGGGCGAGCCGGAGCTGGAGCTTGCCAAGGCGTTCTCGTCCTCGGCGCACCGCCATATGCGCTTCAGCACCCATGAGTGGCGCGCGCTGGCGACCGGCGCGCCGGCCCTCGTCGGGGCGCTGGCGAGCTTCGACTGCGAGCTGGCCGAGAAGGTGAGCGTACACAGCCACACCATCTTTCTCGGCCGGGTGGTCGCCATCCACCTGCCGGAAGGGCCGCTGCACCCGCTGATCTATGCCGGCGGGCAGTTCGACACGCTGGGCTCGCGGGTACGGGCGCTGTGAGCGCCCGTACCGTTGCAAACCCGGCCGTTCGGGCAACCGTTCAGGCGGCCTTGCGGTAGCGCGGCGCCGGGGTGGCGACGCCGAGATGGCCGGACATGGTGCGGCGGGCGGCCTCATAGGCGTTCCATTCCTCGCCGTCCTGCAACGGCGGGATGGTGACGACCTCGCCGGCGTCGAAGCCGGTGAGCGCCGCGTCCACCAGATCGGCCGCACTCATCACCCAACCCTCCGGCAGGTTGCCGTGGCCGCCAATGCCGGCGACGTCCCAGAACTCGGTGGCGGTGGCGCCGGGGAGCACGACCTGCACGCGCACGCCCTTGCCGGCCAGTTCATGCTGAAGCGACTGGGTGAAGGCGAGCACATAAGCCTTGCTGGCGCCGTAGACGCCGTTGAGCAGCTCCGGCGCGATCGCCGAGATGGAGGCGATGTTGATGATGGCGCCGTTTCCACGCGCCACGAAGCCGGGCGCGGCGGCATAGGTCAGCCGCGTCAGCGCGGTGACGTTCACGTCGATCATCTCCTGCATGCGCGCGACGTCGGAATCGAGCAGCAGCGCGGCGGAGCCGAAGCCGGCATTGTTGACCAGAAGCGTGATGCCGGCATGCTCGCGCAGCAGCGTCTCCACCTGCGCCAGCCCGTCCGTCCCGCCGAGATCGGCGGCGACCACATTGACCGCGCGGCCGGTGGCGTCGGTGATGCGGCGGGCCACCGCCTGCAGCCGCTCGACATTGCGCGCGACCAGGATGAGGTCGTAGCCGCGCCGGGCCAGACGTTCGGCATAAAGAGCGCCGATGCCGCCCGACGCGCCGGTGATGAGGGCCGTGCCCTTGTGAGTCGTGCTCATGATCGTTCTCCATGTCGCCCGTCATCGGGCGTTGGGAGGACCATAGGCTTGTCGCCGTCTGTCTGAAATGTCATAGATGCGGCGTTTTAGGACATTCGGGAGTACGCCATGCGCCGGATCGGCTTTGTGCTCAGCGAGGGCTACTCGCCGATGGGCTTCGCCGTCAGCACCGCCTTCGAGATGGCCAACATGTCGGCCGTCGCGCGCGGCGAGCCGGCGGCCTATGCGCTCGACTTTCTGTCCGAGCAGGGCGGGCCGGTGCGCACCTCGCAGGGATTCGAGGTGATGACGACCGCGCCAAGCGATGCCCGCTACGATCTCCTGGTGTTTGGCGCCAGCATGGACGAGGCGAGCCCCGCCACCGTCGACTTCGTGCGCCGCGTGGCCGGGCAGGCGCGCCGCCTCGCCGCGCCGTGCCTCGGTGCTTTCGTGCTCGCCGCCGCCGGGCTGCTCGACGGGCGGCGCGTCACCACCCACTGGGTGCGCGCGCGCGAATTGCAGCAGCGCTACCCCGCGGTGAAGGTGGAGGAAGACCGCATCTTCATCGCCGACGGCCATGTCTGGACCTCGGCCGGCATGAGCGCCGGCATCGACCTTGCGCTTGCCCTGATCGAGGAGGATCTCGGCATGGAGGCGGCGCGCGCGGTGGCGCGCAAGCTGGTGCTGTACCATCGCCGGGCGGGCGGGCAGTCGCAGTTCTCCTCGCTGCTGGAACTGGAGCCGACCTCCGACCGCATCCAGAAGGTGCTCACCTTCGCGCGGCGGAACCTTGCGGGCCGGCTCGGCGTCGAGGACCTCGCAGGGGTGGCGAACCTGTCGCCGCGCCAGTTCAGCCGTGCCTTCCACGCCGAGACCGGCCAGTCGCCGGCCAAGGCGGTGGAGAACCTGCGGCTGGAGGTGGCCCGGGCGCTGATGGAGGACACCGGCCATTCCATCGACGCGGTGGCGCGCGAGACCGGCTTCGCCGACCGCGACCGCATGCGCCGCGCCTTCCTGCGCGCCTTCGGCCAGCCGCCGCAGGTGATCCGCCGGCAGGCGCGGGGACGAGCCTTTCTTCCCGAAAGCGAGATGGAGGACGCCTGAGCGTGGCTTCAGCCGGCGCCGGGCGTGCGGTAGGCCTTCAGCGCGGCGGCGAGGCGCACGGCGAAGCGGGCCGAGGCGACGGGGAGCGAGCGCCCGCGCATCTGGCCGAGAAACAGGTTGCCGACCGGCAGGTCGCGCGCCGCGATGGGGCGGAACACCAGCGAGCCGTCGCCGGGATCGCGCAGGCCGATGGGAATCTGGAAGCCCACCGCGCGCTCGTGCAGCACGTAGTGGCGGATCAGCTCGAAGCTCTCGGTCTCGACGATCGGGGCGACCCGGCGCGAGCCCTTGCGGGCGGCAAAGTCGAGCAGATGGCGCACGCCGAACTTGGCCGCCGGCGCTACATGCGGGCCGTCGAGGCAGTCGCGCAGCCGCAATTCGGCCTGCGCGGCCAGCGGATGGTCGGCGGCCATCACCGCATGCACCGGCTGCGGCACCATCTCGATCACCTCGAAGTCGACGAGATAGATGGGCTCGAACACCAGGGCGATGTCGCTGGCATAGGAGGCAAGCTCGGCCTCGGCTTCGGCACGGTCGCGCACCTTCACGCTGAAGGTCACGCCGGGATGGTCGGCGCGGTAGGCGGCGATCTGCTCGGGCAGGAAATAGGGCAGCAGGGCCTGCGAGCAGGCCATCGAGATATGGCCGCGCCGCTCGCCCGAGAGGTCCGCCACCTGTCCCTGCACGCGGGCAAGGTCGGACAGGGTGGCGCGATAGTGCTGGAGCAGCAGTTCGCCCGCTGGGTTGAGCCGGACGCCGCCGGGCAGGCGCTCGAACAGCTCGACGCCGAACTCGGCCTCGAAGCGCCTGATGCGGCGGTTGAGCGCCGAGGCGGTGATGTTGGCGTCCTCGGCCGCGCGGCGCATGGAGCCGGCGCGGGCCACCGCTTCGATCAGGCGCAGCGAATAGAGGTGGCGCATCGCGGCATTCCCAGGAGCGGTGCATTTTGTGCAACGCATCGGTGAATTCATAGCAGTTTTCGCGAACGGGGTCAGACGGGCAGGATGGACGGCGTTCAGCAGAACACGGGCCCGCCTTTCCTCGCCCGTCTCCCCTCGATCACTCGCGCCCCAGGCTTCGCCATGCTCGCCGACCTCGCCTTCACGCTGGAGTCCCTGCGCGCCGCCTATGCGCGCGGCGTCACCCCCGAGGCGGTGGTCGAGGAGGCGTTCCGCCGGCTCGACGCGCTGGCCGATCCCGGCATCTTTCTCTACGAGGCCCGCCATGCCGCGCTCGGCGAGGCGCGCGCCCTCGGCACACCTGACGGGCGCCCGCTCTGGGGCATTCCCTATGCGGTGAAAGACAATATCGACGTGGCGCGCATGCCGACCACGGCGGCCTGCCCGGACTTTATCCATGTCGCGGAATCGGATGCCGGCGTCGTCGCCCGGTTGCGCGCGGCCGGCGCGATCTGCCTGGGAAAGACCAATCTCGACCAGTTCGCCACCGGCCTGGTGGGCGTGCGCACGCCCTATCCGGTGCCGCGCAACGCGGTCGATCCGGCGCTGGTGCCCGGCGGCTCCTCCTCCGGCTCGGCGGTGGCGGTGGCGCAGGGGCTGGTCGCCTTTTCGCTCGGCACCGACACGGCGGGCTCGGGCCGCGTGCCGGCCGCCTTCAACGACATTGTCGGGCTGAAGCCGACACTGGGCGCGCTGTCCTCGACCGGCATGGTGCCGGCCTGCCGCACGCTCGATACCGTCTCGCTCTTCGCCGCCAGCGTCACGGAGGCGTGGGAACTGTTCGAACTGGCCGCCGGCTATGACGCCGCCGACCCGTGGTCGCGCCCGCTGCCACGCCAGCGCCTCTCGCCGCTGCCGCCCCCGGTCGAGGTCGCCGCGCCGGACGCGGCGAGCCTGCGCACCTTCGGCGACACCGCGCAGGCGGGTCATTTCGAGGCCACGCTGGAAAAACTGGCGGCGCGGGGGGCCCGGGTCCGCCGCATCGACTTCTCGCCCTTCTACGCGGTGGCCGCGATGCTCTATGCCGGGCCGTGGGTCGCCGAGCGCCTCGCCGCCGTCGGCGACCGGCTCGCCCGCGCGCCGGAGACGCTGCATCCGACGACCCGCGCCATTCTCGCCGGCGGCGCCGGCCTCAGTGCGGTCGACGCGTTTCGCGGCCTCTACCGGCTGCGGGAACTGAAGCGCCGGTGCGAGGAGGCGCTGGGCGCGGTGTCGCTCGTCTGCGTGCCGACCATGCCGTGCTTCGTCACGCTGGACGAGATCGCCGCCGATCCGTTCGGTCCGAATGCCCGGCTTGGCACCTATACCAACTTCGTCAATCTGCTGGACATGTGCGGCATCGCCGTGCCGACCGGCCCGCGCGCGGATGGCCGCCCGGGCAGCCTGACCGTGCTGGCGCGCGCGGGCGAGGATGCCCGCGCCGCCGCGCTGGCCCTCCTCGTCGAGCGCGGCGGCAGCGCGGCACCCGTGATGGCCACCGAGGCGGGCCCGGACGAAATCGCGCTCGCCGTGTGCGGGGCGCATATGTCGGGACTGCCGCTGAACCATGAGCTTGTCATGCGCGGTGGGCGCTTTCTGCGCGGTGTGCGCACCGCGCCGGCCTACCGGCTCTACGCGCTGCCCGGCGGCCCGCCGGCCCGGCCGGGGCTGGTGCGCGCCGCGGAGGGAGGCGCCGCCATCGAGGTCGAGATCTGGTCGCTGCCGCGCGCGGCGTTCGGCGACTTCATCGCCGGCGTTCCGGCCCCGCTCACCATCGGAACGGTGGTGCTGGAGGACGCCAGCGCGGTGAAGGGCTTTCTGTGCGAAGCGCATGTAATGGCAGGGGCGCGCGACATCACCGGCGGGGGCGGCTGGCGCGCCGCGCTCGCGGCTGCGCCCTGACCGGCGTTCAGCGCAGCGGCTCCATCAGCTCGGCGATGCGCGCGCCGACGGCGGCGAAGGAGTGGTTGCGCCGGAGAAGCCGGTAGCCGGCCTGCGCCCGGCGCGCGGCGGCGGCGGGGTCGTCGTGGATGTCGCGCAGCATCTGGGCGGCGTGGGCGATGTTGGGCTCGGCCCAGTGGCTGCCGTCCGCACCCGGATAGGCGCCGGGGGGCACCGGCACGGTGCGGTATTCGACGGGATAGCCGGTCTCTGGCGTGATGAAATCGCGGGTTCCGCCGAAATCGGTGGTGACGACCGCCTTGCCGCGGGCGAGCGCCTCGGCATTGCCGAGCCCGAAGCCCTCCGAGCGATGCAGCGACAGGAACACGTCGCAGGCCTGCGTCAGCGCCGCCATCTCGTCGCGGGAGACGGTGTCGTCGACGACGGTGATGCGGGGGTCCTGTGCCGCGAGCCGGGCCAGATCGGCGCGGGCCTGCGGGCCCGACCTGCCGCGCGTCTTGACCAGCAGCCGCGCCTCCTCGCGCCCGGTCGGAAAGGCCAGCCGGAACGCCGCGATGGCCGCCTGCGGGTTCTTCCGCACCATGGCCGATTCATAGTCGAAGAAGGTCAGGATGCGGAGCGGACCGCGAAAATCCGGCGGCGCGGGCGCCTCTTCCGGCAACGCCACGGGCTGCGGCACGAGATGGACCGGGCGCGTCTGCGAGGCGACCAGCACGTCGCGCACGAAGGTGGTCGGCGCCCAGCAGGCGTCGAAACGGTCGAAGGCCGGCCCCAACTCCTCGGGCGTCTTCGGCAGTTCCCAGAACGTGTAGTGGATGTTGGTGCGGCCCCGGCAGAGCCGCTCGGCCATCTCGGGCAGGTCGAGCGCGCCGGAAACCGTGAGCGTCGCCGCGTGGCGCGCCGGCTGCCCGATGCGCGCGTCGAGCGAGCGGTCGGCGTCGCGGCCGGGGAGCCAGATGTCGATCGGGCTGGTCGGCAGCCCGGCCGCGTCGACGGCACGGACGATCAGGCGGGCGGCCTCGCCCAGCCCGATCTCGGCGCGCAGATAGCCGACGACGTCGAGTCCGAACGGCAGCCGCCCTCCGTGCAGCCAGCAGGGCGTCACCGCATCGGGCGGACAATTGGCCCGCACGCGCAGCACTCTGCGCATCCGGCCGATGAGACCTAGTTTCGCCATCGGGACTCGCCTGGCGGGATCGTCGAGACTGCGTTCGGCCCCCCCACAGCCGGCGCGGCAGGAGTGCGGGGCATCAGCCCTTCGCACCCTGCCCGCGCGCATAGACGTCTTCGTAGCGCACGATGTCGTCCTCGCCGAGATAGGTGCCGGTCTGCACCTCGATGAGCACCATCGGCACCTTGCCGGGATTTTCCATCCGGTGCACCGCGCCCAGCGGCACGTAGACGGACTGGTTCTCGGCCACCAGTTGCACCTCGTCGTTCACCGTCACCCGCGCCGTGCCGGAGACCACGATCCAGTGCTCGGCGCGGTGGAAATGGCTTTGCAGCGACAGTGCGGCGCCGGGATGGACGACGATGCGCTTCACCTGGAAGCGCTCGCCGAGCGCCAGCGTCTCGAACCAGCCCCAGGGCCGGTGGTCGCGGGCGAAGTGCTCGGCCTGCCGCGCGCCCTTGGCCTTCAGCGCGGACACCGCCTGCTTGACCTCCTGCGCCCGGCTGCGGTCGGCCACCAGCACCGCGTCGGGCATGGCGACGACCAGCAGGTCCTTCAGGCCGATGCCGACCAGTTCGAGCCCCTCGGCCTCCGAGCGCAGCAGCGTGTCGGCGCAGTCGATCGCCGTCACCGGACCGAAGGCGGCGACGCCGTCGGCATCGGGATGGCCCTCGCGCAGCACGGAGGCCCAGTCGCCCAGATCCGACCATGCGCCGTCGAAGGGCACGACATCCAGATTGGAGGCCCGCTCCATGATGGCGTAGTCGACCGAAATCTCCTCCGCCCGCTGCCAGGGATCGGGCGCCAGCCGCAGGAAGCCGAGATCGGCGCCCGCCTCCTCGACCGCCTGCTTCACCGGCGCCAGCATCGCCGGCGCGTGCGCCTGGAAGGCGGACAGGGCGGTGCGCACGGTCATCAGGAAGATGCCGGCATTCCACAGGTAGCGTCCGTCGGCGAGCATGGCGGCGGCGCGGTCGGCGGGCGGCTTCTCGACGAAGCGCCTGAGCGCGACGGCGGAGGGGGCGCCGCCTTCCGGCAGATGCTCAAGCTCCAGCCAGCCATAGCCGGTTTCGGGCCGGGTCGGGCGGATGCCGAAGGTGACGATCCGGTCCCGCGCAGCGGCGGCCAGCCCGGCTTCGACCACGGCGCCGAAGGTATCGCGGTCGGGCATCACCTGGTCGGACGGGATCACCAGCAGCGCCGCCTCCGGGTCGCGCGCCGCCAGATACTGCACGGCGGCGAGGATGGCGGGGGCGGTGTTGCGCGGGCTCGGCTCGATGAGGATGGCGCCCGGCTCGATCCCAGCCTCGGCGAGCTGCTCCGTCACGATGAAGCGGAAATCGGAATTGGTGATGATGATCGGCGGGCGGATGTTGGGGCCGCTGGTCCGCCGCGCCGCCGCCTGGAAGAGCGTCTCGCCTTCGCCGAGCTTCACGAACTGCTTCGGGAAGCTCTTGCGCGACAGCGGCCAGAGCCGCGTGCCGGAGCCGCCGCACAGGATGACGGGGTACAGATTGGAGACGCTCACGGGGGCGATTCGCTGCCTGGAGGAAGGTATGGCGAGGCTACCCTGCCGCGCCGCAATGGAAAAGCGAGGAGCCCGAATTGGCTTGACCGGGCTCTGTCGCCGGGGTTAGCGGCAGGATGCGGCTTTTCCGGGACTGCGCCATGCTTACCTGCTTCAAGGCCTATGACATTCGCGGACGCCTCGGCGCCGAACTGAACGAGGACATCGCCCGCCGGATCGGGCGCGCCTTCGTCGAGGCTCTCTCCGCCCGGCGCGTGGTGATCGGGCGCGACTGCCGCGCCTCCTCGCAGGCGCTGGCGGATGCCTGCATCGAGGGCCTGCTCGCCGGGGGCGTGGAGGTGCTCGATCTCGGCCTGTGCGGCACCGAGGAAATGTACTTCGCCGTGACCCATTTCGCGGCCGATGGCGGCATCGAGGTGACGGCCTCGCACAACCCGATGGACTATAACGGCATGAAGCTGGTGCGGGCGGGCTCGGCCCCGCTCGACACGGCGACCGGGCTTGCCGCCGTGCAGGCGCTGGCGGAAGGCCCGGAGCCCGCGCCCCGGCCGGGCGGCTCGGTGCGCCCGGCCACTGGCGCCCGCGCCGCCTATGTCGAGCGCGTGCTCTCCTTCGTCGACCTCGCGCGGCTGCGCCCGCTGACCATTCTGGTGAACGCCGGCAACGGCGCCGCCGGCCCGACCTTCGACGCCATTGCCGCCGCGCTGGAATCGCGCGGGGCGCCGCTGCGCTTCGTGCGGCTGCATCACGAGCCGGACGGGACGTTCCCGAACGGCATTCCCAACCCGCTGCTGCCGGAGAACCAGCCGGTCACCGGCGAGGCGGTGGTGGCGGCCGGCGCCGATATGGGCGTCGCCTGGGACGGCGATTTCGACCGCTGCTTCCTGTTCGACCAGTCCGGCCGCTTCATTCCCGGCGAGTACATTGTCGGCCTGCTGGCGGCGGTGTTCCTGTCCAAGGAGCCGGGCGCCACCATCGTCCACGATCCGCGCGTGGTGTGGAACACGCAGGATGTGGTGGTGGGCGCCGGCGGGCACGCCGTGCAGGCGCGCACCGGCCACGCCTTCCTCAAGCAGGCGCTGCGCGACACCGGCGCGGTCTATGGCGGCGAGATGTCGGCGCACCATTATTTCCGCGACTTCATGGCCTGCGATTCCGGCATGATTCCCTGGCTGCTGGTGGCCGAGCTGATGGGCCGCACCGGGGAGAGTCTGTCCGAGCTGGTCTCCGAGCGCATGGCGGCCTTCCCTTCCTCGGGCGAGATCAATTTCCGCCTCGACGATCCCGGCGCCGCCATCGCCCGCGTCGAGGCGGCGTTCGCCGGGCAGGGGCCGGCGCGCGACGAGACCGACGGCATCTCGCTGGCCTTCGCCGACTGGCGGCTGAACCTGCGCCGCTCCAACACCGAGCCGCTGCTGCGCCTGAATGTGGAGGCGCGCGGCGACGGGGGCGAGATCGGGCGCCGGGTGGCGGAGCTGACCGGGCTGATCCGGGCCGGCTAGCCGCCGCCTTCCCCCGGCTCCCTGCGCGCCACCACGCGGTCCGGCCACGGGTTGCGCCCGTCGCGCAGCCAGATCAGCGTGTCCAGCCAGAAGCCGGCGGCGTGGCTGTCGTGGAACAGGCTGAAATGGCCGAGCGCGTCGCGTCCGTAATCGGCCGGGTCGATCTCGACCTGGGTGCGCGCGGCGCCGGCATAGTAGGCAAGGGCGCGGGACAGCGCCGGCACCGTGCCGAAGGGGTCGTCCGAGACACCGACGGCGAGGATCGGCGCGCGCACATGGGCCATGCGCTCGACGACCGCCGCCCGCTCGGCGCGCGGATGGCTGGTCTCGAAACGGGGCCCGCGAAAGGCCCATTCGCGGGCGACGCCGGCCGGCAGGTCTTCCAGCCATCCGAGCCGCCGACCCGGGAAATAGCCGAACAGCGCGGTCGCCGCCGGCATGGCGAGGTGCCAGCGGGCGAGCAGGCCGAGCCGGTGGCCGGGCGCGTAGTCCGCCCACCACGCATATTGCGCGCCGACGGTGAGCATGCGGTCGATGCGGTGCCCGGCCGGCGCGAGGCCGGGCAGGAAGCCGCCAATGCTGTGCCCCACCACGGCGAGCGGCCCGGGCCGCGCCCGCCCGGCGAGTACGCGCAGCGCGGCGTCGACGTCGCGCTCGCCCCAGTCGCGCCAGCGATAGCGGCATCCGCGCATCCGCGCCGGCCGCGAGGCGCCGATGCCGCGATAGTCATAGGTCAGCACGTCGAAGCCGTGGCCGGCGAGGAAGCGCGCATAGCGGTGGTAATAGCGCGCCAGCACGCCGGTCGCCGGATTGACCAGCACCGCCCCGTTGCCCGCCGCGTGTCCGGCGCCGGGCCAGAAATGGCCGCCGAGCACGACGCCGTCGCCGCAGGCGATCTCGATCGTCTCGGGTGTGATCGCGACCATGCTCCTCTCCCGGTCCTGCCGGGCCGCCGCCCGGACGACCCTGCATAGGGCGGCGCGGCGTTGCTGTATATTCACTGGTCAGTATACCTTGGCCGGATGGAGACCGTCCCCGCACCGACGCGCGAGCGCATCCTTCAGGCGGCCGGGAGGCTGTTCCACGGCGAGGGCATCCGCGCCGTCAGCGTGGACGCGGTGGCGGCGAAGGCCGGCGTCACCAAGCGCACGCTATATTATCATTTTCGCAGCAAGGACGACCTGATCGCCGCCTCCCTGGAGCGGCGCGACCAGCCGAACCTCGCCTGGTTCCAGCGCCACTACGCGCAGGCCGAGGGCGACGTCGCCGCCCGTATCGAGGCGCTGTTCGGCGCTCTGGCGGCCGCGGCCCTCAGCGCGCGCTGGAAGGGCTGCGGCTTCCTGCGCACCTCGGTCGAATTGGTGAACCTGCCCGGCCATCCCGCGATGCGCGCCGCGCGCGCCCACAAGCGGCGGGTGGAGGACTGGCTGTGCGCGCTGTTCGCCGGCTCCGGGGCGCCGGAGGACCTTGATCTCGCGGCCGCCCGCGAACTGGCGCGGCAGGTGATGCTGCTGATCGACGGCGCCTTCGCCGTGGTGCTGCTCAATCGCGACGCCAGCTACATGCACAGCGCCGGCCGTGCCGCCGCGGTGCTGGTGCGCGCGGCGCTGGGTTCCGGGCGAGGGACGGCGGACTGAGCCTGCCCCCGCAAACGCGATCGGCCCGGTCTTGCGACCGGGCCGAGGGACCACCGTCCGCGCCGGGGGGTGCGCGGGGCGAGGGTGCGGGATATCAGCTGCAGGCTGTCGCCCGCAAAATGTCACCGGGTCGTGCGGGCGTTGCCCTCGACCTGCTCGCGAATGGCGGTCGCGGCATTGTCGGTGGCGACGGCGGCGTTGCGGCCCTCGAACACGACAGTCTTGGACGGCTGGTAGGAATAGGTGGCCGCCTCGGCGGAAGCCGCGCCCATGGCGACGGTGGCCGACAGGATGGCGAGCGCGATGATCTTGTTCATGACAGTTCTCCTGGGATCGCCGGGACCGGGGGGGTGTCCCGTCGTGTTTCCAAGCTAGGGGGCGGCGCGGCGGGCCGAAATCATCCCGAGGCGTGGCCGGATGACGACTTGGGCTGGTTGACTCATATCTTCGGTTAGGTGCGGCGCCGATGGCGGCCGGTTGCGTATTCGGCCACCTTCAAACGTGACGCTGCGGAATGAAAAGACGCGGGAGCACCGGCGCGTCCCAATGGCATGCCGCCGATGGGGCGGTGCGGCCCGGCGCTCCGCCGGGCGACAGGCGAGGGCCCGGCCATGCCGCGCGAGGTGACGTCGAACAAGGTGACGTCGAACAAGATGACGTCGAACACGTTCAGCCGCACGCCCGCGACGGCGATCTGCCTTGGCGCGATGGTGCTCTCCCTGCTGGCCGCGCCCGCGCAGGCCGGCGCGGCGTCCGACTTCTACGCGGTCGCCCCCTCCGAGATCGCCGGGCCGCCCGGCACCCTCCTTCGCGCCGAGCCGGTCGCCCCGCCCGGGGGCGCGGCGGCGGCCTACCGCATTCTCTACCGTTCGCGCGGGGCCGCCGGCCAGCCGGTCGTCGTCTCCGGCGTCGTCGCCGCGCCGCCGGCCGGCGCCGGGCCGCACCCGGTCGTCACATGGGGCCACGGCACCACCGGCATCGCGCCGGTCTGCGCGCCGTCGCGCTTCCCCCAGCGCGACTTCGCCCGGATCGCCGGGCTGGGGAGCCTGCTGGCCGATGGCGACGTGGTGGTCGCCACCGACTATCAGGGCCTCGGCGCCGGCCGCGAGCATCCCTATCTCGTCGGCGCCAGCGAGGCGCATGCGATGATCGACGCGGTGCGTGCCGCGCGGGCGCTGCCCGGCCTGCGGGCCGGCCGCCGCTTCGCCAGCTGGGGCTTCTCGGAAGGCGGGCAGGCGGCGCTGTTCACCGGGGCGGTGGCGCGCAGCTACGCCCCCGAGCTTCGGCTGGAGGGCGTCGCCGCCGTCTCCGCGCCGACCGAGCTGCGCCGGCTTCTCAATGGCGACATCGGCTCGCTGGCCGGGCAGGTGGTCGCCTCCTTCGCCGCGGTCACCTGGAGCCGCACCTACCGGCTGCCGATCGGCGAGGTGGTGCGCCCGCAGGCGATGCCGACGCTGGAGCACATCGCCTCGCTGTGCAGCTCCGACCTGCCCGAACGGGTGACCCTCGGTCTTGCCGCCGCCGCCTATGCCGGCGAGGGCGGGCTGCTTGTGCCCGGCGCCACGCAGCGCGCCGAATGGCGCCGGCTGATCGCGGCCAATTCGGTGCCGGCGCGGCAAGGCGCGCCGGTCTACCTCGCGCAGGGCGACGCCGACGATCTGGTCGCGCCCGCCGCCACCCGCGATTTCGCCCGCCGCCTGTGCCATGACGGCGTGGCGCTCGACTATCAGGAAGTGCCCTTCGCCGACCATGGCGGCGCCGAGATCGCCAGCGCCGGCGGGGCGACCGGCTGGCTCGCAGCCCGCCTGTCGGGCGCGCGGCCGGTCAGCGATTGCGGGCAGGTGGACACGGCGCGGCGTTAGGACCGCGCGGTGGGGTGGCCGCCGGTCAGCGCCGCCAAGCTCGCAGCCACGCGCGCAGTCCGGCGCGCAGGCGGCGCAGCTGCCCGGCGATCCGCCGTTTCACCGCGTCGAGATGCAGGGTCTCGTAGATGCGCCGCTGCACCGCGCTCGCCGTCACGATCACCCACGCCATCCACGGTATGGTCATGAGCTGGCCGCGCCCGGCGGTGAAGACGCGCTCGATCACCACGAAGCTGACGAGATAGGCGACCAGGAACAGCGCGGTGCCGCGCTTTTCCCAGCCATTGGCGATCCAGATCAGGCCGACGAATTTCAGCGGCTCGACGATGGCGTAGGGAATGGCCAGCAGGGCCAGCACCGCGAAGGGGTGCAGGCGCGCGACCCAGCGCTCGAAGGCCTGCATGATGCGCAGCGCCGCGAGGCGGGCGAGGAGCGGGCGATAGATCGGCCGCACCAGCTCGTCGAGGATGATGACGAGGGCGCAGACCAGCCGGAACAGGAAGGCGGGGACGACCAGCAGCGGGTGGCGCCGGCGCGCGCCGGAAGAGGGACGGGGAACGAGCATGTCGGCGCGATGATGCACGCGGAATGCGGCGCGGTCATCCGCCGCCGCATGGGAGTCGGCTCAGGCGTCGGCGCCGTTGCGCACGCCGAGCGCCCGGTCGAGGCAGTCGATCATGGCGTTGCCGTCGAAGGGCTTGGCGAGAAAGCCGAAGGCGCCGCCGGCATCGACCTGACGGCGGATGCGCTCCTCGGGAAAGGCGGTGATGAAGATCAGCGGGGTGCGGTCGCCATGGGCGCGCAGGTGGCTCTGAAGCTCGACGCCGCTCATGCCCGGCATCTGCACGTCGGTGATCACGCAATCGGTCTCGCCCCGCAGCGGCGAGGCAAGAAAATCCTCGGCCGAGGCGAAGGTACGCGCGGTGAAGCCGAGCGAGCGGACAAGGCTTTCGGTGGCGGTCCGCACGGACTCGTCGTCATCGATGATCGTGATCATCGGAATGGAGGACACTTCTGGACACCTCGTCTGGAGCTTCCGGAGCGGCGCTGCGCTGTCGGGTTGCGCCAGATATAGACCCGAGCCGCCCTTCTTCGAATTATACGCAGGTTTGTCGAATTATCTCTTTGAGCTGGAAAGACCCAACGTTTCGGCCATCCGCACCAGATCGGCGAGCGACTGGGCGCCCATTTTGCGCATCACATGGCCGCGGTGGATCTTCACCGTGATCTCGCTCAGGCCGACCTCGGCGGCGACCTGCTTGTTCATCAGGCCCGAGGTGACGAGCGCCATCACCTGCTTCTCGCGCGGGCTCAGCGTCTCGTAGAGCGCCTGCACGCCGGAGACCGCCTTGTGCGCCTCGCGCCGCTCGCGGTCGACGGCGATGGCGGTGGCCACCGCGTCGAGCATGTCCTGGTCGCGGAACGGCTTGGTGAGGAAGTCGACCGCCCCCGCCTTCATCGCCCGCACGGTCATCGGGATATCGCCGTGGCCGGTCATGAAGATGATCGGCATGTCGATGTCGAGCCGGGCGAGCTGGCTCTGGAAATCGAGGCCGCTGACGCCCGGCAGGCGGATGTCGAGCACGAGGCAGCGCGGCACGTCCGCCAGCTTCTGCGCGGTCAGCTCGGCCGTCGAGGCAAAGAGCTGCACCTGCAGCCCGACCGAGCGGAACAGGCTGGAGAGCGCCTCCCGCAACCCCGCATCGTCGTCGACGACGATGACGAGCGGGTCGGCGGGCGGCGCGGGCGGACGGGCGGGCGCTCGGCTGATCACGACACTCTTTCCTTCGGCAGGTGGCTCTTTGTCGGTTCGTCCCCGGACGCCGGAAGCGCGACCGTGAACAGCATGCCGCCCTGATCGGCGCGGGCGGCGGCGATGCGGCCGCCATGCGCCTCGATGATCGAGCGTGAAATGGAAAGCCCCATGCCCATGCCATCCTTCTTGGTGCTGTAGAAGGCGTTGAAAAGCTTGGGAAGGCTCTCGGCGTCGACACCCGGCCCGCTGTCGCGCACCTCGACGACGACGCAGCCCCCGTCCGGGCGGGGCTCGAGGCGCGTGGCGATCCAGAGCTGCCGGCGCTCCGCACGGATGGCGGCCATCGCCTGCACGGCGTTGAGCATCAGGTTGAGCACCACCTGCTGAAGCTGCACGCGGTCGCCGAGAACCGGCGGCAGCGTGTCGGCGAGCGCCAGATCGAGCGCCACATGCTGCCCGGTGCGCTCGCTCTCGATCAGCGGCAGCACCTCGTCGATCACCTCGTTGACGTGGACCGGGAATTTCTCCGGCTCGTCGCGCCGGGCGAGCGAGCGCAGACGTGCGACGACGTCGCTGGCGCGCCGTCCATTGGCGATCATGCGCTCGACCGAGGCGCGCGCCTCGCCGACATCGGGTTCGGCGCGGCCGAGCCAGCGCAGGCACGCCTCGCCATTCGTCACCACTGCCGCCAGCGGCTGGTTGACCTCGTGGGCGATGGAGGCGGTAAGCTCGCCCATGGTGGTGACGCGGGTGACATGGGCCAGTTCCGCCCGGGTCTGGTTGAGCGCGTTCTCGGCCTTCTTGTGCTCGCTGATGTCGCTGTTGGTCTCCATCGCCGCCAGCGGGCGGCCCTTCTCGTCGCGCTGGAGCGACCAACGGCTCATCACCGTGACCTGCTCGCCGCTTTTGCGGGTGTGGACGAGCTCGCCCTCCCAGCGGCCGGTGGCGAACAGTTCGGAACGGATGTCGGCGAGCGGCTCGGGGAAGACGGTCTTCAGCAGGGCGCTGGCCGGCTGGCCGACGGCTTCCTGGCGCGTCCAGCCATAGAGCCGCTCGGCGCCGTGGCTCCAGTAGAGCACGGTGTCGGAGGTGTCGCGCACGAAAATGCCGTCATGGGTGAGATCCAGAAGGTCCGCCTGCGAACGCAGCGACTGGGTGGCGATCTGGTTCTCCAGGCACAGCAGCGTCGTCACCGTGATGGCGGAGATCGACACCAGCGCGCGCATGGTCGAGCCGATGTCGACGTCGTCGGCATGCATGATGACGAAGCTGAGGACGGTGAGGCCGACGCACAGGCCGGCGATGACCAGCAGGCTGCGGCGGTCGGAATAGGTCGCCGAGAGCAGCACCACGACCACGTAGAGGACCGCGATCGCCATATCGAGCGAGGAGAAGGTGTCGATCATGAAGATCGCCGCCGCAAGCAGGGCGGCGATGACCGGCATGAACCACCGGCTTGACGGCCTCTCGTCCACGTTGGCGCCTTTCGAGATGAACATCGTCTCCCCCGTGCCGGGCAGGCTCCGCCGGCGTTTCCGGACGGCGTTACTCTAGGCGAGCACGGGCGAGGGCGCGAGATTGCCGGCGGGAGACGGCGCGGTCTTTCCCCCGTGCCGTGCGATGGCGGAATCGCACGGCGCCGGTAGGGGCTCAGGCCGGCCGGCGGGTGAGGGCGACGGCGGCCGCGGCGACGAGAAGCACGCTGCCGAGCACGGCAAAGGTGTCGGAGAATCCCATGATCAGCGCCTGCTGGTGCACCAGCTGGCCGAGCTGTATCTGCGCCTGGTGATAGGCGCTCGCAGGGTCCGTCATGCCGTGGCTCATGAAGTAGTGCTGCATGTCGGTCAGGTAGGCGCGCACCGTCCCGCCATAGGGCGTGACCGACTGGCCGATGATGTTGGAATGGAACTGCTCGCGCTTGGTGATGATGGTGGCGAGGATCGCCGTGCCGATGGCGCCGCCCAGGCTGCGCATCATGTTGAACAGCCCCGACGCCTGGCCGGAGAATTCCGCCGGCATGCCGGACATGGTGATGTTGGCGAGCGGCGAGAGCACGATGGCCTGGCCGAACGCGCGCACGATGTTGGTGGTCATGAGCTGGTCGCCGCCATCGTCGAAGCTCAGATGGGTGTTCATGAAGCAGCTCGCCGCGAAGATGGCGAGGCCGATCATCACCATAAGCCGCGCGTCGATGCGCTTCATCAGCGCCGGCACGAAGGGGATGATGAGGAGCTGCGGCAGTCCCACCCAGCCGAGAACCGCGCCGATCTGCTGCGCGCTGTAGCCCTGCACCGCGTCGAGATAGGTCGGCAGCACATAGACCGAGCCGAACAGCGCGAAGCCGACGATGGTGTTGGCGAGGATGCCGAGCGCGAAGTTGCGCCGCGCCAGCAGGCGAAGCTGGATGATCGGCTTTTCCACCCGGAACTCGATGACGATGAAGACGGCGAGGCACACCGCCGCGATGACCGACAGCCGCACGATGAGCGGCGAGCCGAACCAGTCGTCCTTGTTGCCCTCGTCGAGCACGGTCTGCAGGCAGGCGAGGCCGACCGCCATGAAGGCGATGCCCCACCAGTCGCCCTCGCGCAGCAGGGAGAGCCGCATCGGGCTCCGCTCCAGCGTCGGCATGAGCAGCCCCAGCATCGCCGCGCCGGGAACGAGGTTGATGAAGAAGATGGTGGGCCAGCCATATTGCTCGGTGAGATAGCCGCCGACGGTCGGGCCGATGGCCGGGCCGAAGGTGGCGGTGAGCGCGAAGGCGGCGAGCCCGATGGGTCGCTGGTGCGCCGGCAGCCGGGTGAGCACGCTGGTGAAGGCGAGCGGGATGAGGCAGCCGCCGAAGAAACCCTGCAGCCCGCGCGAGGCGATCATCTGGTTCAGATTGGTGGCGAAGGCGCAGGCGATCGAGAAGACGAGGAACAGGCTGGTCGCGGCGAGGATGAAGCGGCGGAAGCCGAACACCCGCGTGAAGTAGTCGGTCAGCGGGATCATGATGATCTCGCCGATCAGATAGGAGGTGGAGATCCAGGTGCCGTTGTCGGAGCCTGTGCCGATGCCGCCCTCGATCTGCGGCAGCGAGGAATTGGTGATCTGGATGTCCAGTACCGCGATCAGGGCGCCGAGCAAGCAGCCGCACACGGCGATCCAGGTGGCGAGGCTGGCGCCCTGCGGGCGGGCAGCGGGCACCGGCAAGGCGCCGGGGGGGAGGGCGACGGCATTGGCCATGGCGGGGCTCCTCAGCGTGCCGTGCCGGCGGGGGCGCCGTCGACGCGGATGGTTGTCGTCACCGACATGCCGGGGCGCAGGCGGCCGGCGAGCGGATCGGTGGGGTCGATGTCGACCCGCACCGGGATGCGCTGGACGATCTTGGTGAAGTTGCCGGTGGCGTTGTCGGGCGGCAGCAGGGCGAATTCCTGCCCGCTCGCCGGGGCGAGGCTGGTGACGAAGCCACGCACGCCGACGCCGGGGAAGGTGTCGACCGAGACGGTCACAGGCTGGCCCGGCTGAACGTCGGTGAGCTGCGTCTCCTTGTAGTTGGCGATGATGTAGGTCGCCTGCAGCGGCACCACGGCGAGGAGCTGGTTGCCGGGCTCGACGAACTGGCCGACCCGCAGCGTGCGGGCGCCCACCACGCCGTCGACCGGCGCGCGCAGCACGGTGTAGCCGAGGTTCAGCCGCGCGGTGTCGAGCGCCGCCTCGTTATGGCCAAGGGTCGCGCGCGCCTCGGCAAGCTGGGCGGTAAGCGTCGCCACCTGCTTCTGCGCGGCGTCGAGCGCGGCGGTGTCGCGCGCCAGCACGGCCTGCGCCTGGCCGATCTGCGACACGGTCTGCTGGGCCGTCTCAATCGGCCCGTAGCCGTCCTTGGCCAGCTTGGCGAAGCGCTCGTTGTTCTGCTGCGCGAAGGTGAGGGCGGCCTGGTCGGACTCGATCTGCGCCTTTGCCTCGGCGATGAGCGCCTGCTGCTCGTCGATCTGCGCGGCGTGGTCGTCGATGGTGGCGCGGGCCTGCGCCACGTCGGCGCTCGCCTGGTCGACCGCCGCCTGATAGTCGCGCGGATCGATGGTAGCGAGGACGTCGCCCTTGTGTACGGCCTGGTTGTCGGTGACGTTGACCGTGGTCAGGTAGCCCGAGACCTGCGGCGCGATCGTAACGACATCCGCCTGCACATAGGCGTCGTCCGTCGACACCTCGAAGCGCCACGTCGTCCAGTATTCATAGCCGGCAAATGACAGCGCGGATATGAGCGCGAGCGCCCCGACGCCGATCAGGACGCGGCGCCGCAGCCGGCCGGCGGTGTGGGCGGCGGGCGTCCCGGCCGGGGGCGCGGCGGCAAGACGATCAGTGGCAAGGGGCGGGGTGGAGAGCGGCAGGTCGGCCGGAGGCGTCGCCAACGGGCGGGCATCCAGCTTGGCCGGGTCTGTGGCTGCGTTCATGGCGTCGCTCCAGCGTTCGGGTGATGTTCACCGAAAGCTGCGCCGCCCCCACCGGCGGGTCTTTCCCCTCGCCACGCGGCTTTCTCAAACGCACCCGCGTCGCCGGCCCCGACCATACCAAAGTATGGACCGTGCAAACTCATCATATAGGGCGCCAAACCCACGTAGAATGGAGGCATTTCCCCCGGTCGATAGTCTTCATTCCATCACCAGGCGCTGCCCGGACGGGCCGCCGGAGAAGGTGCTCAGCCCTCCCGGGCCGACCTCTTCCCCACGCAATGTCCGGCCCCGCCTCCCGCTTCGAGGACGATGGAGTCCAGGCCATGTCGATTCACGTTTCGCCGACCGCAAGCCGTTTCCAGTCGCGCCGTGCCGACGCGCCGGTTTCCACCTATTCCCTCGCCGGCCTTGCCGCCCCCGCCCGCCGACCCGCCCCGTCCGATCTGCCGGACGACGGCTTCTCGGTGCGCCTCGGCCATATGGGCGTCGTGGTCGCCATCGGTACCGCCTCGGCGGCGACCCCCGATTTCGCCTTTGGCGACGAGGCCGAGACGATCCGCCTCGAGGTCACGCCGGACGGCATGGGCCGCTGCGCCGGGCTGCTTTCCGGCCATGGCCGGGACACGGGCACACACGCCGCCGACCCGGTGGTCCGCCGCCTGTCGCGGGCTCTCGAGGCGGCCGAGCATGAGGGCCGCGAATTCGGCGGGCTCTATGCCGACGCGCTGCGCCTCGCCATCGTCACCCGCCTGCTCAGCACGCCGGACCTTGGCGGCGCGCAGACGCAGGACGCCCCCCGCGCCGACGAAATCGGCCGGATCGAGGCTCCCACCGAGACCCCGGCCACCGCGCCGCGCCGGCCCAAATCCGGCCTGCCCAAGTGGCGGTTCAAGCGTGTCACCGCCTATATCGAGGAGAATATCGGCGAGAGCGTCACGCTGGCCGGCATGGCCGCCGCCGCCGGTCTCAGCCGCATGCACTTCGCCGCCCAGTTCCGCGTCGCCACCGGCATGCGCCCGCACGAATTCCTGCTGCGCCGCCGCGTCGAGCGCGCCCAGCAGATGCTGCTGGAAACCCGCGATCCGCTGGTGGAGATCGCGCTCGCGGTCGGCTTCCAGACCCAGGCGCACTTCACCACCGTGTTCCGTCGTTTCGTGGGCGACACCCCCTATCAGTGGCGCTGCGCCAACCGCGCCCGCAACTGACCGCTGCGCCGACCTTCTCTTCCTTCCCCCAGGCTCTTTCCCCGGAGCCCCACTTGACCCCGGCTCTCGCGAGCCGGGGTCTTTTTCTTGCGCGCGGCGCTCAGCCCCGCTCGCCGGCGGGACCGCGCCCGGCGCGCAGCGAGGCCATGCTGGGCAGCACGCCGTCGCGAAACACCAGGCCATGGGCGAGCGCGGCGGCAAGGTGGAGCAGGAAGACGGCGAACAGCGCGAAGGCCAGCACCGTGTGGGTCTCCCTCAGCCACGCATAGGCCATGGCGTTCTGCGGCAGGATCGGCGGCAGGGTGAGCGTGCCGTAGAGCACCACGGGGTAGCGCGCCGCCGACAGCATCGCCCAGCCGACCAGCGGCACGGCGAACATCAGAGCATAGAGCGCGACATGGGAGGCATGCGCGGCCAGCCGCATCGGCGCCGGCATGTCGGCCGGCAGCGGCGGGGGCGGGTTGATCAGCCGGTTGGCCAGACGCACCGCCACCAGCGCCAGTATGGCGATGCCGAGCGGCCGGTGGATGGACAGCAGCCAGTGATAATCGGCCAGCGACGACACCATGCCGATGCCGATGAACAGCATGGCGAGGATCATCGCCGCCATCAGCCAGTGCAGAAGGCGCGAGAGAAGCGGAAAGCGTAGCGTGCTCATGGTCAGCCTCCCGTGGAAGGGTTGGGGGTGTCGGCGGGCGAGGGGGGCGGCACCGCGACCTCGCTCGGCGACTTCTCCTCGCCGGCGCGGCGGGTGAAGGAGACGGAATAGGCGGCCGAGCGGGCGCTCAGCAGCGGATCGTCCGAGGGCGCTATCCCGTCCGGCAGCACCAGCGGGTCGTAATTGATGTCGCGGCAATTGCCGGGGCCCTCGGCCTCGGCGTGGTCGAGGGTGAGCGTGCCGGCATCGATCTGCTCGCGCCCCGACGGCCAGGGCAGGGTCGCGTCGCCGGTCGGATCGCCGCTCTCGCCCACCGTCACGACGAGGTGGTAGCGCAGCGGACCCGCCGCCAGCCGGGCCAGCAGGTCGTCGAAGAGGTAGTCGGGATCGCGCGCCGCGCCGGGTTGCGGTGCCTGCGCCACATAGGGATCGACCGCGACCATCGACCAGCGCACCGGCGTCGAGCGGCCGGCCGCGTCAAGGAAGCGGAAGGCGTCGAGCCCGTTATAGCTGGCATTGGCGAAGCCGGTGGAGAAGGGCCGTGCGTGGATGAGATCGAGCGCCCGCACCGTCTCGGGATGGGCACCGAGAAACGCCTTCATGCGGGCGGGATCCGGCTTGCCGGTCGCCGGATCGGGGGCGGAGGCCGCCAGCAGGCCGTAGAAGCCTTCCGGCGTCCGGACCGGAAAGACCGGAATGTCGTTCATGCCGGTGCGCCACTCCTGCCCGTCGGGGGTGCGAAAGCTCAGCGCGAGGCTGCGCACCTCGGTCTCGTTGTCGGGCAGGAAGGGCTTGCCGATACCGACCGCGAAGCGGCCGACGACCGGGGTCGTGCCGGGCGCGAACACACGGGCGCGGGAGAGGCGGGCGCCCGCGCCATTGCTCTCGAAGGTGCCGGTCACGCACACGCCCTTGGCGTGGTTGCGCCGGAAGCCGGGATGCACGCCGTTGACCGCCTCGAAGCGGTCGATGATGCGCGCCTGCGTCAGCCGGCCGGGCGACAGGAAGCCGCCCGTATAGGCGAAGGCGCCGGCCACCGTGGCCAGCACGAGGCCGGTGGCACCGAGGCCGGCGAGGGTGCGCGGTCCCGGCGGCCATAGCCGGTAGCGCGAAGGTGCGGGGTCTTGAGGGGTCATCGGGTCGATCTCCTGCGTCAGAGGTCGCGCCCGGAACCTGGCGCCGGGCGCCGATCGTCGCATCATGGCGGTGGCGCGATCACGACGGAACAGGAGAGGAGCGAGGCCCGGCGCGGTCTACCGGCTTCGAACGGCCGGCCTTCGGGCAGCCGGCCTTTCAGATACGGCTCAGCCTTGTCAGATGCGGCGCAGCCGCGTGCGCGCGATCAGCAGCGCCAGCAGCGTCGCCGCCACGCAGGCGAGCGCGGCGTAGTCGACCGCCCGCCCGAACGCGGCATGGGCGGCGTCGAGCAGCGGCCGGGCGACCGCTTCGGGGAGTTTCGCCGACGCGATCACGGCGGCATCCAGGGTGCGCTGCGCCGGGCCGAGCAGATCGGTCGGAAACCCGGCGGGGGCGACGGCCTGCATGGCGACGCGGTAGCTGGCCGCCACCAGGCTGCCCAGCACCGCGATGCCGAGCGCGCCGCCGAACTCGAAGCTGGTCTCCGACACCGCCGAGGCGGCGCCCGCCCGCTCGGGCGGGGCGAGGCGCATCACGAGGTCGGTGGTGATGGTGCCGACGGGGGCGAGGCCGAGGCAGATCAGCGGGATGGCCCCCATCAGCACCGGCAGCGGCGCGCCGGCATCGAGCCGGGTCAGCAGCGCGAAGCCGAGCGTGGCGAGGACGAGGCCGACCGAGAGCACGTCGACCGGCCGCCAGCGCCGCACCAGCGCCGGGGTCGCCATCGATCCGATGGCGAAGCAGACCCCGGAGGGAGCCGTCCACAGGCCGGCTTCCATCGGGCTCATGCCGAGCACGAGCTGGAGATATTGCGAGATGAACACGAAGATGCCCATGGCGCCGAGCATGGCCGTGACGTTGATCGCCAGCGCGGCGCCGAGGCCGGGCTGGCGGAACAGGACGAGGTCGATCATCGGGTCGGCGAGCCGCTTCTGGCGGGCGACGAACAGGGCGCCGACGACGAACCCGAGCGCGATGGCCGCGAACGCCTCGACGCCGGGGCCGTGCTCGGCGACGTGCTTCATGCCGTAGATCAGCGCCAGCGCGGCGAGGATCGACTGCGCGGCGCTGAGGATGTCGAGCCGGCCGGCGCTCTCGTCACGGAATTCCGGCAGCAGCAGCGGCCCGACGACGAGAAGGCCGAGCATCACCGGAATCGCGGCGAGGAACACGGCCGGCCACGAGAAATAGGTGAGAATCACCCCGCCCACCAGCGGGCCGAGCGCCGCGCCGGAGGAGAAGCAGGCGATCCACACGCCGATGGCGAAGGTGCGCTCGCGGTCGTCGAGGAAGATGTTGCGGATCAGCGAGAGCGTCGAGGGCGCCAGCGTCGCCCCGGCGATGCCGAGCAGGGCGCGGGCGAGGATGAGCTGTTCGGCGCTGCGTGCCAGCGCCGCCAGCCCGGAGGCGCAGGCAAAGGCCGCCGCGCCGATCAGCAGCAGCCGGCGGCGGCCGACGCGATCACCGAGCGTGCCCATCAGCATCAGCGTGCCGGCGACCATGAAGCCGTAAATGTCGATGATCCAGAGCAGCTGCGAGGCCGAGGGCGACAGGTCGAGCGCGAGCTGGGGAACCGCGAGGTTCAGGACCGTCAGGTCCATCGCATAGACGAGGCAGGGCAGCGCGATGACGGCGAGCGCCAGCCAGTCGCGCGGGGTCGCGCGGACGGAGCGGGTCGTCGCCGTGTCCATGATGCCTTGCCTCTCCTGCGCCGGTCGTCCGGCCCCGCCGTGACGCGGGGGAGGGCTGGATAACCCATGCCGGGACGCGGGGCGAGTCCGGTGACCGAAGGGGCCCGCGATTCGGCCGGGGTTCGCGGTATGAGGGTAGAGCGTCTGCAATGTAACGGTGAGATGCATATTTATAGTTATTACAGAAATAGTAAGTCTCCCTCACTGGAACGATTCAACCAATTCCTCCTATAGACGTTCTAAACAAGAACACTTATTTTAATTCCTAAAAATAGACTTTATACGTGATTTGACGTTGTTTATTACTTGCCGTAACCGTCCATCAATCGACGTTACCGCAGCGTCCGGGCAGCCGGGGCTGCCTGGGCAATGGGCCCACGGGAAAGGCCGCGCCGCTGGCGGACGTGGCCCGGGGATGGACAATGATGCGCACGACTGGCCGACGCCTTCGCCTTCTCTCGACTCTCGGCCGCACCGCCGGCTGGGGTGTCTCGTGGCTCGCCCTTCTGGCGGCCGTCCCGGCGATGGCGCAGCAGGCTTCCGCGCCAGCGGAGGACCCCGCCTCGACGGCGGCGGTCGTCGCCACGGACGAGTTCGTCGAGCTTGACCCCATCACCGTGGTGGCCACCCGCACCGCCGAGAGCTGGATCGACACGCTGGCGGGCGTCACCGTGCGCCGCTCCGAGCAGCTCGACATGCTGATGCCCGCGCGCACGGCCGACCTGTTCCAGGGCATGCCCGGCACGACGGCGATCCAGAATGCGAACACCAGTCAGACGCAGATCAACATCCGCGGCCTGCAGGATTTCGGGCGCGTGGCGGTGATCGTCGACGGCGCGCGCCAGAACTTCAACCAGCTCGGCCATGCCGGCGCCGGCGGCTTCTTCGTCGAGCCCGGCCTCATCGCCGATGTCGACGTGGTGCGCGGCCCGGTGTCGAACATCTACGGCTCGGGCGCCATCGGCGGCGTCGTCACCATGCGGACCAAGGATGCCGCCGACATCATCGCCCCCGGCCAGACATGGGGCGTCGAGGCGACCGGCGAGGCGGCCGGCAACGGCTTCATGGGCTACACCTCGGTGCTCGGCGCGACGCAGGTGGGCGAGAATGTCGACCTGTTCGTCGGCGCCACCTACCGCAAGGCCGACGACTATTCCGACGGCAATGGCGACGTGGTGCAGGACAGCGGCTACGAGACCTGGACGGGCATCGCCAAGGCCACCTTCCGCCCGGCCGACTTCCACGAGGTCAAGCTCACCGCCCTGAACTACGAGACGCAGTTCTCCACCCAGACCGATGCCGATTCGGCGACCGTCTATTCCACCACCGCCGCCAACCGGACGGTGACGGCGAGCTGGAACTACTCGAACCCGGACGACAACCTGTTCGACTGGCGCAGCTCGGTCTACTGGAACCAGGTCGATCAGGACCAGGTGAAGTCGACCGGCTCGTCGAACCCCATCACCGGCGCGGTCGGCGACCCGCGCAGCTTCGTCATCGACACGGTCGGCTTCGACGCCAACAACACCAGCCGCTTCGGCAGCGGGGACTGGGCGAACGCCATCACCTATGGCGGCGACTATTTCCAGGACGAGATCGACAACACCGACGATTACGGCTTCGGCGAGGGCTACAACCCCTCGGGCGACCGGGGCGTGGGCGGCGCCTTCGTGCAGTGGAAGGCCAATTACTCGACCTGGCTCGAGGCGATCGCCGCCCTGCGCTACGACGCCTATTCGCTGAACTCCGACGATGGCGGCGGCACCAGCGGCGAGCGCCTCTCGCCCAAATTCACCCTCGGCGTCACCCCGTGGTCGTGGCTGACCCTCTACGGCACCTATGCCGAGGGCTATCGCGCGCCGACCGTCACCGAGGCGCTGGTCTCCGGCCCGCACCCGCTGCCCTTCGACACCCCCGGCACCATGTTCTACTTCCTGCCCAATCCGAGCCTTCAGGCGGAAACCGGCAAGAACAAGGAAATCGGCATCAACATCAAGAAGGACAATCTGTTCTTCGATGGCGACAAGCTGCGCGCCAAGCTGAATTACTACCAGAACGACGTGGAGAACTACATCGAGCTGGTCGAGTTCGGCTCCTCCACCGGCACGATCTGCCCCATTCCGGGCCGCCCGACCACCTGCTTCCCCTTCGACTGGGGCGTGCCGGGCTATGCGCAGTACCAGAACGTGCAGGAGGCGCGGCTCAAGGGCTTCGAATTCGAGGGCACCTATGACGCGCGCAAATGGTTCGTCGGCCTCTCGGGGCAGGTGAGCGAAGGCGAGATTTCGGCCGGCGTGGACGCCGGCCAGCCGCTCTCGACCATCCAGCCCGACCAGGTCACCACCACGCTCGGCTTCCGCTTCATGGAGGAGAAGCTGACCGTTGCCGTGCGCTGGACGGCGGTGGCGGCGGTGACGGCGTCGGACCTGCCGGTCAACTCGGTCTACGAGCCCACCGACAGCTTCAATCTGGTCAGCGTCTATGCCGGCTACCAGCCCAACCCGAACACGCTGTGGCGGCTCTCAGTCGAGAACCTGCTCGACGAGCAGTACACCCAGTACGAGAACTTCCTGCCGAGCGCCGGCCTGACCGTGAAGGGCGCGCTCACGCTGCGCTTCGGCGGCGGGCAGACGGCCGGGCTCTCGGATCCGGCCTACGTGAAGTGAAGAGTCTCCCGCGACGCGGGAGTGAGAGGAGCAAGAGCATGTCGTCTGTCACCGATGCCGAGGCGCCCAGCCGCGCCCGGCGTCTCAAGGCCGTCTCCGCCGCCGCGCATGAGCGCGTCGACACGGGTGTGATGCAGGCCGCGCCGTTCGCGACGCCGGCAAAATATGCCGACTTCCTGCGGTTCCAGTACCGTCTCCACCGCCGGGTGGAGACGCTCTACGCCGACCCGGCGCTGCAGCCGCTGCTGCCGAACCTCGCGGACCGCTCGCGGCTGGCGGCGCTGGAGGCCGATTTCGGCGATCTCGGGCTGGTGCCGCCGGAAGCGCCGCCCGGTCCCGCGCTCGGACGGGCCGAGGCGCTCGGCTGGCTCTATGTCGTCGAGGGCTCCAACATGGGCGCCGCCATTCTCGCCAAGGAAGCCGCCAAGATCGGCTATTCGAGTGAGCATGGCGCGCGCCATCTCGCCGGCCATCCGGAAGGGCGCGCGCTGCACTGGCGCCGCTTCACCGCCGCGCTGGACGCGGCGGAGCTGACGGAGGACGAGGAGCGCCGCATCGAGGCGGCGGCCACGGCCGCCTTCAACCATGTCGAGGCGCTGATCGGCGAGGAACTGGGCTGATCCCGCCCGCGTCGTCGCCCCGCCGCCGGGAGCGCGGGGCGACGACTCCACGGGGCGGCACGGGCCGGCGGGCCGTCCGGCCTTGCATCGCGGCCGGTCCGGGCTAAGGATCCCCGCGCCCTCCCGCCGGTCCGATTCGCCCATGAAGCGCCTTCTCCCCAGCCTGCTCTGCTTCAATGCGGGCTTCGTGGACACGGCGGGCTTCGTCACCCTTCATGGCCTGTTCACCGCGCACGTCACCGGCAACATCGTCACCTTCGCCGCCGCGATCGCGGATGGACGCATGCCGTCCATCTCCAAGATCATCGCGGTGCCGGTGTTCGCCTTCGTGGTGGTCTGCGCGCGGCTCTTGAGCCACGCCATGGCCGAGCGGGGACAGGACGATTTCCGCATCCTGATGGCCGCCAAGCTCGTCCTGCTCGCCCATGCCGCGCTGGTCGCCATCCAGTTCGGCGTGCCGGAGCTGGCCGATTCGCCCAGTGCCGTGATGATGGGGATGACGCTGGTCAGTGCCATGGCGCTGCAGAACGCGCTCCACCGCACGCATCTGACCGACGCGCCGCCCTCGACGGTCATGACCGGCACCATCACCCAGCTGCTGCTGGACGCGGCGCATCTGTGGAAGCCGCGGGCCGGCATCGACCCGGCGCAGGTGCGCGACCGGCTGCGCCGCTTCGGCCTCTTCCTCGCCAGCTTCTGCGCCGGCTGCGCGGCGGCGGCGGTGTTCTATCTCGCGGTCGGCGTGTGGTGCTTCCTGGTGCCGCCGCTGGTGGCGCTGGCCGAGATATTCGCCCTGCCGCCCCCGGCGCCGGCCGCCCCCGCCAAGGGCTGACGCCTCCGGATCAGACACAAGATCAGCCGCGCCGCGCCGCCAGCGCCTGCTTGAGCCGCGCCGCCGCCGCGCGGCCGAGCCCGATCGGTTCGGCCAGGCCCTGCAGCAGGAGACGGGTCTCGTCGCGCGAGCGCGTCTCGAGGCCGCGCACGCGGTCGCAATTGACGATGATCGAGCGCCCGAGCCGCAGGAAGGGCGGTGCGGGCAGCTCGGCTTCGAACTGCCCGATGCTGCGCAGGATCATCAGCGGCGACTGGTCGGCGAAATGGACATGGCTGAAATCGCCCTCCGCGCGCACGGCCAGGATGTCGGCCGGTCGCGCCCGCACGATGCGGGCCGGCGCGCGCAGTTCGATCATGCCGCCGTCCCGGTCGGGGAGCGGGACGAGACGGCGGGCCCGCTCCAGCGCGGCGTCGAAGCGCGCCTGCGCCACGGGCTTGAGCAGATAGTCGACCGCCTCCACCTCGAAGGCGTCGACGGCATATTCGGCGAAGGCGGTGACGAAGATCACCCGGGGCGGGGAGGGGATGGCGGCGAACAGCTTGAAGCCGTCGCCATCGTTCATCTCGATGTCGAGGAGAACCAGGTCGGGGCGCTCACGGACGACGAGGTCGATGGTCCGGGCGAGGCTGTCGGCCTCGCCGATGCAGTCGACATCGGCGTGCGGCTCCAGCAGGCGGCGCAGGGCGCGCCGGGCCAGCGGTTCGTCATCGGCGATCAGGACGCGGAGCACGGCTCGCCCTCCAGCAGCAGCGTCGCGGCCACGCGCACCCCGCCCCCGTCTGCGGCCTCATCCGCGCACCCGCTGGCGTCGAGGCTGAAGACGTGGCGGTGCGGGTAGTGGACGTCGAGCCGGCGCCGAAGATTTGCAAGGCCCAGGCCATGCGAGGCGCGCTTGCGGTGCCTGGGGGTGAGCGAACCGCTGTTCTCGACCGCGATCCGCAACCCGTCGCCCGCGAGGTCGATGCGCAGCACCACGTCGAGCACCTCGCTGCGGTCACCATGCTCCACGGCGTTCTCCACCAGCGGCTGCAACAGGCTGTTGGCGATGCGGCGGCCGGCGGCGGCGGGGTCCATCTCCACCCGCGTGCGCAGCCGCGCGCCGAAGCGCGCCTGCTGGATGCGCAGATAGGCGGTGAGCGCCTCGACCTCGGCTTCGACGGTGACCACCGGGGTACGGATGCCGGCGAGCACATGGCGCAGATAGTCGGTCAGGTCGCGCAGCATTTCGAGCGCGGTCGCTGGATGCTCGGGCACCTCCTCGGCGATTCCGTTCAGCGCGTTGAACAGGAAATGCGGGTTGATCTGCAGGCGTAGCTGCTGGATCTCGGCGCGCAGGGCATCGGCCTGCGCCGCGATGGCGGCCTCATGCTCCATCCGCCGCAGCCGGTCCGCGCGAATCCAGAAATAGAGCAGGCTCCAGCCGAACAGGCAGATCGCGTAGTGGAAGAAGGGGAGCGCGATTTCCTCCAGCGGCCGCCAGTTCGGAATGCTCCAGCCGAACGTTGCGCGCGCGCCCGTCAGCATCCCGACGACGACCGCCGCGCCCGCCGAGGCGAGCAGCGCCATCGCGAACAGGGTCGGCAGGCTGAGCACGGTGCTGGCGAAATGGCGGTCATAGATGCGGCGCAGCGCGACCGAGAGCACGATCATCGTCGGGTAGACGATGGCGGTGAGCGCGACGGCGGCGGCGATGTCGAGATAGGCGAGCTGCCGGTTGACCAGATCGATCAGGGCGAAAAGCGCCCAGCCGATGATCTGGATCCGCAGGAACGGCGACAGGCCGAACCGGAGCCGCGGCGGCTTCGTCGATTTCTGCGTCCCGTTCATCGACTTGGTGCTGCCGCCGAGGTGATGCGAAGCCTAGGCAATGGCATCTTTCCGCCGTCGTGCCTAGCCGTTCGCGAGGCCGGCCCGATCCCGTCATCGGGACGCCGCCTTCCGCTTCCCGTCCCGAGGTTTTCCGATGGCTGCCGCCTCCCCCGTCGCGCGCGCCCTGTCCGCCTGTCGCGGCGCCCTGCTGGCGGTGGGGGCGTTCTCGGCCGTCATCAATCTGCTGATGCTGTCGGGCTCGCTTTACATGCTGCAGATCTACGACCGCGTGCTGAGCTCGCGCAGCGTGGCGACGCTGGTCGGCCTGTCGCTGCTGCTGCTCGCCGCCTATGCGCTGCAGGGTTTCCTCGACGCGGTGCGGGTGCGGATGCTGGCGCGGATCGGCGCCCGCTTCGACGAGATGGTCTCGCCGGCCGCCTTCGCCGCCGCCCAGCGCCTGCCGCTGCTCGGCTGGCGCTCGGGGGCGGCGCTGCAACCCATTCGCGACCTCGACCAGATCCGCGCCTTCCTGTCCTCGCTCGGCCCGACCGCGCTGTTCGACATGCCGTGGATGCCGATCTTCTTTGCCGGCTGCTTTCTGCTGCATCCCTGGCTCGGCTGGCTGGCGCTGGCCGGCGGCGCGATGATCCTCGCCCTGACGCTGCTGACCGAATTCGCCAGCTGTGGCGCCGGCCGCGACCAGGCCGCCAGCCGGGCGGCGCGCGAGGCCGTCGCCGAAGCCTGCCGCCACAATGCCGAGGCCGTGGCGGCGATGGGGATGGGCGGCGCGCTGCGCGTGCGCTGGCGGGAGGCCAACCTCGCCCATGTGCGCGACTGGCTGGCCGGCGCCGACATCACCGGCACGAGCGGCGCAATCGCCAAGATCTTCCGCATGGTGCTCCAGTCGGCGGTGCTGGGGCTGGGCGCCTATCTCGCCATCCATAACGAGATTTCCGGCGGCGCGATGATCGCCGCCTCGATCATGACCTCGCGCGCGCTCGCCCCGATCGAGATCGCGGTGGCGAACTGGAAGGGCTTCATCGCCGCCCGGCTCGGCCTGCGGCGGCTGCGGCAGGTCTTCGCGCTGCCGGCGCTGGCCGAGCGCGTCCTGACGCCGCTGCCGGTGCCCCGGCAGGGGCTGAGCGCCGACAGTCTCGTTCTCGCCGCGCCGGGCCAGCAGGTGCCGATCCTCAATGGCGTGACGCTGCGGCTGGAGGCCGGGCAAGGGCTGGCGGTGATCGGGCCGAGCGCGTCCGGCAAGTCGACGCTGGCGCGTGCCCTCGTCGGCGTCTGGCGCCCGCTCAAGGGCGAGGTCCGGCTCGACGGCGCCGCGCTCGACCAGTGGAACCCGGACGATCTCGGCCGGCATGTTGGCTATCTCCCGCAGGATGTCGAGCTGTTCGACGGCACGGTGGCCGAGAACATCGCCCGCTTCGAGGCCGGCGCGCCGGGCGAGGCCATCGTGGCGGCCGCCCGGGCCGCCGGCGCGCACGAGCTGATCCTGCGGCTGGCGGAAGGCTACGACACCCGCATCGGCGAGGGCGGCGCGGCGCTTTCCGGCGGGCAGCGCCAGCGCGTGGGGCTGGCGCGGGCGCTCTATCGCGACCCCTTTCTCGTCGTGCTCGACGAGCCCAATTCCAATCTCGACCATGAGGGCGACGAGGCGCTGACCCGCGCGGTGGAGGCGGTGCGCGCCCGCGGTGGCATCGCCGTGGTGGTCACCCACCGGCAGACCGCCCTTGCCGGTCTCGACCGTGTCGCGGTGATGGCGGAAGGGCGTCTTCAGGCGTTCGGGCCGAAGGAGGAGGTTCTGCCCAAGCTCGCCCGCCAGGGGGGTCTCGCCGGTCTTCCCGGCCTGCGGCGCCCGGCGGTGGCCTCGTGAGCGCGCGCCCCGACACTCCCTCGGCCTTCGCCGGCTCGCTGCGGGGGCTGGGTCTCGGGGGCGGCGCGGCGGTGTTGCTGTTCGCCGGCACGGCCGGCGTGTGGGCGATCACCGCCACTCTGGGCGGCGCCGTCGTCGCCTCCGGCCAGTTCGTCGTCGACGGCAATGTGAAGAAGGTCCAGCACCCGACCGGCGGCATTGTCGGCCAGCTCAATGTGCGCGAGGGCGACGCGGTGGCGGCCGGCGATGTGCTGATCCGGCTCGACGACACCGTGACCCGCGCCAATCTCCAGGTCGTCGCCAAGCAGCTCGACGAGTTCGCCGCGCGGCGCGGCCGGCTGGTCGCCGAGCGCGACGGCAGCGCCGCCATCGCGCTTGCCCCCGAGCTGACCGTCCGTCGCGGCGAGAACGAGGTCGAGGCGCTGATCCGCACCGAGCAGAACCAGTTCGAGGCCCGCCGCGCGGCGCGCGAGGGCCGCAAGGCGCAGCTTGCCGCGCGCATCGCGCAGCTCGAGGACGAGATGGCGGGGCTGCGGGCGCAGCAGGCGGCGCGCGACCGGCAGTCGGTGCTGATCGCCGAGGAGCTGGAGGGGGTGCGCGACCTCTACGCGAAGAACCTCGTCGTGCTCAGCCGCAAGGCCGCCCTTGAGCGCGAGGCGGCCGAGCTTGACGGCGAGAAGGGGCGCCTCGTCGCCGCGCTTGCGCAGGCGCAGGGCCGGATCGCCGAGACCCGGCTGCAGATCATCGGCATCGACGACGGGCTGCGCGAGGAGGCGATGAAGGAGCTGGCCGAGATCGAGGCCAAGGCGGCCGAGCTGGTCGAGCGCCGGGTGGCGGCGCAGGACCAGCTGCGCCGGGTCGACATCCGCGCGCCGAGCGCCGGCCATGTCCACCAGCTCGCCGTCCACACGGTGGGGGGCGTGATCACGCCGGCCGAGCCGGTGATGCTGATCGTGCCGGCCGGGGAGGCGCTGGAGGTGGAGGCGCGGGTGCTGCCGCCCGACATCGACCAGATCGTGCCCGGCCATGCCGCCGAGGTGCGCATCCACGCCTTCAACCAGCGCACCACGCCTGAGCTTACCGGCGTGGTCACGCGGGTCTCCGCCGACACCAGCCGCGACGCGCAGACCGGCGCGGTGTTCTACACGATCCGGGTGTCGGTGCCGGCGGCGGAGCTTGCGCGCCTCGCGCCGCAGCGTGTCAGCGCCGGCATGCAGGCGGAGGTGTTCGTGCGCACGCAGGACCGCACGCCGTTCGAGTTTCTCGTCAAGCCGCTGCGCGATCAGGTCGCCCGCGCCTTCCGCGAGCGCTGAACGCCATCCCTCGCGGCGCGCTCGTCGATTTCCCGGCCGGATTCATCGACTCGCGGGCCCGCCCACGGTGATGATGACGAAGGCGCATGCGATGCCTTTTACGCTCGGGAACGGGCGCGATGTGGCGGACAGCTTGGGGCACACGACATGGCCGGGACCATCTATTCAGCGGAACTTCCCTCTTCGGGCCAGCGGCGGATCGAGGGCTTCGATCCGGCTAAGGACAAGCTCGACCTTGGCGACAACTCGGTGCATGCCTTCATCGTGGTCGACACGGCCGAGGGCGTCGCCTTCATGGATCCGTGGAGCGGCAAGCAGACCCTGATCGTCGGCGTCTCGCTCGGCCAGCTCACGGTCGACAGCTTCGTCCCGGTCCAGAACGACCATCTGCGGCAGGACCTCAGCGGCGCGCTGGCCTGGGAGCACGGCATCGTTCAGAAGCCGAACACGGTCTATGCCCGCTCGCACGAGATCGGCCAGATCGACCGCGTCGCGTTCGATGCCGCCACCGACGTGGTGGATTTCCGCTATTACGGCACGCGCGAGCAGCTCTACATGGTCGACGGCGCCGAGGGCGTGGTGATCGGCAACTACACCACCGGCCAGACGCTGATCCTGCTCGATACGACCATCGCCGAGCTTTCGGCCGAGAACTTCCTGTTCCATTTCGCACAGGCCCGCGAGGACCGGCTGTGGCTGCAGCTCGGCTTCGACCAGGTGCCGGATTCGCAGGTGATCGGCCGCGACGACATCCCGACCGTCGGCACCGATGCCTGGCCGACCGCCGCCGGTTCCGGCGTGCCCCCGGCCGGCGCGCTCGGGACCACCTTCGAGATCGACTGGGACTATGGCGCCAATGTCGTGCTGGACTTCGACCCGGCGACCGACCGGCTCGACTTCCGCTATTTCCGCCCCGCCGAATTCACCGTGACCGAGGTGAACGGCTCGGTCGTCATCGCCATTGTCGGCCAGAACCAGACCTACACGCTGGACGGGGTCTCGCTGGGCGAGCTCGACTACAACAACGTCATCGCGGTGGAGGACGCCACCTACCAGAAATGGCGCGGCCTGATCGAGGCGGCGCAGGTCGACGAGCCTTCGCTCTCGGTCGCCGACGCGCAGATCGCCGAGGGCGATGACGGGCGGACGCTGATGAGCTTCACCGTCAGCCTGTCGCGCGCGGCGGCCGGCGTGGTGACGGTGAACTATTCGACGCTGAACGGCACAGCGCTGGCCGGCACCGACTATCAGGCGGCGCTCGGCACCCTGACCTTCCAGCCGGGCGAGACGGTGAAGACCGTGCAGGTGGCGGTGAGCGGCGATGCCGGCTTCGAGTTCGACGAGCGCTTCGACCTCGTGCTGTCCTCGCCCGCCGGGGCGCGGCTGGCGGACGAGCGGGCGACCGGCACCATCCTCAATGACGACGCGCAGGCGCCCGGCGTGCTGCCGGCGGTCTCCATCGCCGACCTGACCATCGCCGAGGGCGACGGCGCCCATGTCCACTTCATGTTCGCGGTCACGCTCGACAAGGCTTCCACCGAGCCGGTGACGGTGAGCTACCAGACCGCCAACGGCACGGCGCTGGCCGGGGCCGACTATGCGGCGACGAGCGGCACCATCACCTTCGCGCCGGGCGAGACCGCCAAGCAGCTTCATGTCGACGTGATCGGCGACCTCGTGGCCGAGGCCGCCGAGAGCTTCACCGTGACGCTTTCCGACCCGGTCGGGGCGAGCATCGCCGATGGGCAGGCAACGGGCACCATCCTCAATGACGACGACGAGGCCGCCCCGCCGGCCGGCGGCGACGCGGTGGCGTTCACGGTCAAGGACAATTGGGGCGCCGGCTTCGTCGGCTCGATGACGCTCACGCCCGAGGCGGCGCTGAACGGCTGGACGATCGAGTTCGACGCCTCCTTCGACATCTCCAACATCTGGAACGCCGTGATCGTCAGCCATGTCGGCGACCATTACGTGATCGCCAACGCGGCGTGGAACGGCAAGGTCGCCGCCGACGGCACGGTGGAGTTCGGCTTCCAGGCGGCGCCCGGCGGCGCGGCGGTCATGGCCGACGACTT
This sequence comes from Ancylobacter sp. TS-1, assembly GCF_009223885.1. Lineage (NCBI taxonomy): Bacteria > Pseudomonadati > Pseudomonadota > Alphaproteobacteria > Hyphomicrobiales > Xanthobacteraceae > Ancylobacter > Ancylobacter sp. TS-1. Next base: position 2,639,947 of record NZ_CP045144.1, on the reverse strand, counting down.
CCTCGTCAATGGCCACCCGGTGGGCGGGCACGACCATGAGCCGGAACCGACCCTGCCGACGCTTTCCGTCGCCGACGCCAGCGTGAGCGAGGGCAATGGCGGCACCGCCTATCTCGACTTCACGGTGACGCTGTCGCAGGCGGCCACGGCGCCGGTCACGGTGGCCTACGCCACCGCCAACGGCACGGCGGGCGCGGGCTCGGACTATCAGGCGCTGACCGGCACGCTGACCTTCGCCGCCGGCGAGACGTCGAAGGTCGTGCGCGTGCCGGTGACGGGCGACGCGGTGGTCGAGGCGAACGAGACGCTGACGCTCTCCCTCACCAATCCTGCCGGCGCCACCCTCGCCGACGGGGCGGCTACCGGCACCATCGTCAATGACGATGTGGCACCGCCGACACCCACCCTCTCGGTCGCCGACGCCAGCGTGAGCGAGGGCGATGGCGGCACCGCCTATCTCGACTTCACGGTGACGCTGTCGCAGGCTGCCGCCGGCCCGGTGACGGTGAAATACGCCACCGCCAACGGCACGGCGGGCGCCGGCTCGGACTATCAGGCGCTGACCGGCACGCTGACCTTCGCCGCCGGCGAGACGTCGAAGGTCGTGCGCGTGCCGGTGACGGGCGACACTTTGGTCGAGGCGAGCGAGACGCTGACGCTCACCCTCACCAGCCCGACCGGCGCGACCATTGCCGACGGTTCGGCTACCGGCACCATCGTGAATGACGATGTGGCGCCTCCGCCGGTGGTGTCAGTGTCGGGCACAACGGTGATCGAGGGCGATGCGGGCGGCGGCGGATCGGGCGGGGCGGCGGAGGGCTGGTTCTCCACCTCCGGCAACCAGATCGTCGATTCCGCCGGCAACCCGGTGGTCATCGCCGGGGTGAACTGGTTCGGCTTCGAATCCTCCAACGCCTCGCCGCATGGCGTGTGGACGCGCTCCTACACCGAGATGATGGACCAGATGAAAGAGCTGGGGTTCAACGCGATCCGCGTGCCCTTCTCCACCGACATGCTGCACGCCGACAGCGCCGGCGGCATAGACTACTCGCAGAACCCGGATCTTCAGGGCCTGACGCCGCTCGAGATCATGGACAAGATCGTCGCCTATGCCGGCGAGGTCGGGCTGAAGATCATCCTCGACCATCACCGCTCCTCCTTCGGCGGCGGCGCCTCGGAGAACGGGCTCTGGTACGATTCCGCCCATCCCGAATCCCAGTGGATCGACGACTGGCAGATGCTGGCCGAGCGCTATGCGGACGATCCGACCGTGATCGGCGCCGACCTGCACAACGAGCCGCATGCCGGCACCTGGGGCGGCGGCGGGGCGACCGACTGGGCGGCAGCGGCCGAGCGGGCCGGCAACGCCATCGGCGCGGTCAACCCGAACTGGCTCGTCTTCGTCGAGGGTGTCGGCTCCTATCAGGGCGAGAACTACTGGTGGGGCGGCAACCTCATGGGCGTGCGCGACCGGCCGATCGAGCTCGACGTGCCGAACAAGCTGGTCTACTCGGCGCATGACTACGGCAATTCGGTCTACGCCCAGCCCTGGTTCCAGAGCCCGGACTTCGCCGAAGATTTGCCGGCAAAGTTTGACGAGATGTGGGGCTACATCTACCGCGAGGGGATCGCGCCGGTGTTTATCGGCGAGTTCGGCACCAAGCTGCAGGACCCCAAGGACGCGCCGTGGCTGGAGGCGCTGACCTCCTACATGGCCGGCGACTTCGACAATGACGGCACCATCGACCTCGCGCCGGGCGAGGAGGGCATCAGCTGGACCTACTGGTCGTGGAACCCGAATTCGCGCGACACCGGCGGCATCCTCGCCGACGACTGGCGCACGGTCTACACCGACAAGCTCGCCTATCTCGAGCCGATCCAGTTCGATCTCGAGGAGGACGGCGGCGGCACCGGCGCGGGTGCCTATGCGGTGTTCACGGTCAGCCTCTCGGCGGCGTCCACGCAGGCGGTGAGCGTGAACTACCAGACCGTGGCGGGCGAGGCCGGCGCGGACGATTTCACCGCCGCGAGCGGCACGCTGACCTTCGAGCCCGGCGAGACCACCAAGACCGTGCGCGTCGCCATCACCGGCGACACGCTCGCCGAGGCGGACGAGCGCTTCACGCTTCTCCTCACCAGCCCGCAGGGCGCGGTGCTCGGCGTCGCGCAGGCGGCGGCGACTATCCTCGACGATGACGAGCCGGCCCCCGTGCTTCCCGCGCTCAGCGTGGCGGATGCCGGCGCGGCCGAGGGCAGCGCTGCGGCACCGGGCTTCCTCACCTTCACGGTCAGCCTGTCGGAAGCGGCGGACGGGCCGGTGAGCGTGAGCTACGCCACTGCCAACGGCTCCGCCGTGGCCGGGCAGGACTACCAGGCGCTGACCGGCACGCTCATTTTCGCGGCGGGCGAGACGAGCAAGACCGTCAAGGTGGCGCTGATCGGCGACGGGGTGCTGGAGGGCAACGAGACCTTTACCCTCGCCCTCTCCAACGCGTCCGGCGCCACGCTCGCGGACGGGCGCGCCACCGGCACCATCCAGAACGACGATGCGGCGCCGCCGGCCGGGGGCGACGAGGTGGCGTTCAAGGTCAACGACAATTGGGGCTCGGGCTTCGTCGGCCAGATGACGCTGACGCCGGAGGCGGCGCTGAACGGCTGGACGGTCGAGTTCGACGCTTCCTTCGACATCTCCAACATCTGGAACGCCGAGATCGTCAGCCATGTCGGCGACCATTACGTCGTCCGCAACGCTTCATGGAACGGCAAGGTCGGGGCCAATGCCGAAGTGACCTTCGGCTTCCAGGCCTCGCCGGGCGGGGCGGCGATCGTCGCCGACGATTTCGCGGTGAACGGCCGCGCGGTCGGCGAGGACGCGGCGGCGACGCTGGCGGGCGCGGCGCGCTCCGTCCTCAGTGACGACGTGATCGACGCCTCGGTGTCGCTGGTGGAGAGCGACGTCGACGGCTTCACCGCCGAGGTCTCGCTGCACAATGACGGCGCCGCGCGGCAGGGCTGGACGCTGGAGATCGACACCTCCTACGAGATCGCCGCGATCCACGGCGCCGAGATCGTCTCGCGCAGCGAGGAGGGCTATGTCGTGCGCAACCTCGCCACGAATGCCGACCTCGCTTCCGGCGGAACGGTGGAGTTCGAGCTGGTCGGGCTGGGCACCTTCGACAGCTCGCAGTTCCACTTCGTGATCTAGTCGAGGCCGAAGACGGGGCTCGTTTGCGCCTTGAAAAAAGGGACGCGGCCTAAGCCGCGTCCCATACCGGCCATGTCCCCACATGGCGGATTCCGGCGAAACAACCGGAATATCGTAGCTCTCGCCGAGGCATAGAGGGTCGAACGACGGCGCCGTTCACCGGCGCCTTCCGGGCCGGCGCGTCGGCCCGGTTACAAGGGTTCTTCCGTCCCGGCCTTGGCGATCGCCGCCGCGACAGCGTCCTGCGTCAGCAGGCCCAGTCCCGCATCGCCATCGACCACCAGGACCGCGCGCAGATTCTCCTCGTTCATCCTGCGCACGACGGTCGACAGGCGGTCGCGGCTGGAGCATTGCGGCAATTCGTCATTCGGTGCGGATCGGGCGACACGCGCCGCCCTGCAACCCGTCTCGAAGCCGGGTGTTGCGAAATAATCGACGATGTCCCGTTCGGTGAGCAGGGCGACGGCGCGACGACGGCCGTCGATGAGCACGAGGGCGGGCAGGCCGGCGAAGCCCATCAACGCAACAGCGGATTCAATCGGCTCATCCGCGGCGAGTTCGATGACGGGAACGGCGTCGTGGCGCAGAATATCGCGGACAAGAAGCATTGTATCGCCCTCTATGTGTAAAAGACGGCATACTGGATCGCAGTATTAATTTAACTAAATCAATCTAATTGAATATCTCAGTTTCAAGTTTAGCAAACCAAACTGAATTGTCATCTGCGGTTACTTGTCGCAACTGTGCCGTTTCATCAATGGCGGATACGGTCTCATCGTACTCTTCGAATTTATTCGACACCGCTGCAAAGCGTGAACTCGACTTCACGCCGTCGCCTTTGGCCAGAAGGCTCCAGCACCGGCTCTCATATTCGGGCGGGCCGCCACTGCCACCGAGCAGTTCGGCCGCCACGGCGCGTGCCGCCACGGCGGACTGGCTGTTGGCGGCAAAAGCGGATTTCGGCATCGCGCCCGCATGGGCGGCATCGCCGAGCACGAAGATGCGCGAATCGACGGCGGAGCGCATGTCCTGCGCCCCTACCGGGCAGAAGCCGGTCGCGTCCGCGAGCCCTGATGCGACCGCGATCCGCGGCGCCGTCTGCGCCGGGATCACGTTTACCAGCGCGCAGTCGCGATAGGTTTCGAAGCCGGTCTCGACGCTCATGGTCGAGGGGTCGACCCGTTTGACGCCCTCATGGATGGAAGGGGGCAGCCAGTCGATCATGCCCGGGTAGTATTTCTCCCAAGCATCGAGAAACAGCGCCATTTTTGCGAAGCGTTCCTTGACGTCGACGATGAATATCCGGCATTCGCCGCGCCCCGACGCCTTCAGCGCGAAGGCCATCATCGAGGCCCGCTCATAGGGTGCGGGAGGGCATCGCGACGGATCGGGCGGAGGCAGGATCACGATCCGCCCGCCGTCCGGCACCGCGTCCAGCTGCCGCTTCAGCAGATGGAACTGTTCGGTTCCCTTCCAGGCGTGCGGCATGACGGCGGCGGCTTCCCGGCTCCAGCCCGGCACGCTGCCATAATCGAGCGCGATTCCGGGGGCGAGGACGGCCATTTCAAAGCCAAGCCGGCTACCATCCGCGAGGACGACCTCCCGGCGGTCGCGGTCGAGCGCCACGGCCCGCGCCGCGACCCATTTTATGCCGGTGCGGCGGGCGAGCGCGTCATAGCCGGTCCAGATCTCCCGCGTCTCGATCATCCCGCTGAGCACAAGGTTCGAGCGATAGAGCGCCAGATAGCCCGCGGCCGGCTCGACCAGGACGATCTCGCCGGCGCCCTTGAGCAGGCGGGCGGCATAAGTGGCGAAGGAAGCGCCCGCCACGCCGGCGCCGATCACGACGACGCGCGGCGGCGCCGCACGCGCCACATGCGGCAGGGCGAGCCCGCCCAGAGCGCTCAGGAGCAGCGCGCGCCGCGTCCGCGAGGTCGGCACCGGCCGCCTCATCCGACCTTCATATAGGCGAAGCCCTTGCCCTGGAGCGCGGCGCAGGTCGCGACGCCCGAGGGCACGAAGGAGATGAAGTCGGCCTGCTTCGCCCGCGACAGGTCGAGCTGGTTCCGCTTGAAGGTGATCTCGCAGAGATAGACCTTGAGGCCGGTCTTGGAGATCGCCTCGGCACGGGCGAACAGTTCCGGCGGAAGCTTCTCGTCGGCCCACATGGTGCCCTCGAGACTGTCGAGGAAGAACTTGATGCCGCCGGCATGCACCACCAGCACGATCTGCAGCGCGAAGGGATCCGCCCCGTAGACCGAATAATGGTTGCCGATATTGTTCAGCGTCTGGGCGAAGCGGTCGGGATCGCCATAGTCGCAATGATAGAGGCAGGCGACCTCGGCATCCTTCCGGATGTCGTCGAGCGTGACCTGAGCGGGGGCCGCCGCAGCCTTGGCAATGGTCAGTCCGGCGCCGCCGGCGGCGAGGCCGGCCATCACGGAGCGGCGGTTCAACTCCTGAAGGGGCATGGCGTTTTCCTTCCTGTCTGTCCGGCGTCGCGGCAGGCTTGCCGCGACACCCTCACTCGACCGCGCCGGCGGGCTTGTCGCCTTCCTTCCCGGCATCGGGCGTGACGTCGAGCACCGCCGCATGGCTGGTGATCTCGACCTTGGGCTTGCAGTCCTTCATGCAGGGATTGGCGTTCCAGAACGCCTTCTCCGTGGTCTCGCGGTCGTCGTCGTAGAAGTTCGCCCGGTTGGGCAGGGCGATGGTCGGGAAATTCTCCTTCGAGAGGACATAGTCCTCCGGCACCACGTCGTTGAGGTAGAGAAGATAGGCGACGATGGCATAGACCTCGTCCGGCTGCAGCGTCTGTGCGGCGCCGAACGGCATGGCGCGGTGCACATAGTCGAACACGGTCGAGGTGTCGGGCCAGAAGGAGCCGATGGTCTTCTCGGGGCGCTCGGACTTCAGCGTGCCCTGTCCCCCGGCCAGCACCGGCCAGCGGCCGACGCCCTCGCCGAATTCGCCATGGCAGGCGGCGCAATTGTTCTGGAACACTTCCTCGCCCTGTGACACCGAGCCCTTGCCCTCGGGCAGGCCGAGCCCGTCCGGGCGCACGTCGATGTCCCACGCCTTGATCTCCTCCGGCAGCGCCGGCCGGCCGAGCTTCACCGCTTCCGCAGCGGCAAGGCCGGTGAAGGCGATGAGGAATGCGCCCGCGACAGCGCAGGACCTAGCTGACCTCGACATTCTCGGCCTCCCCGTTGCCGCGCACCAGCCAGGTCTGGATGCCGTTGTTATGGTAGATGGAATTCACGCCGCGCACGGCGCGCAGTTCCGCCTTGGTCGGCTGGACATAGCCGGTGTCGTCCATGGCGCGGGACTGCAACAGCAGTTCCTCGCCGTTCCAGTCGAAGTCGAGATAGAAGCGGGTCATGGCGCGCGGCAGCGCCGGCCCCTCGATGCGGGCGGTCGTCCAGTTCTTGCCGCCGTCGAGGGTGACGTCGACCCGGGTGATGGTGCCGCGTCCCGACCAGGCGACGCCGGAGACCACGTTCGGCCCCTTCGCGCGCAGCGGCGCCTGCGGGCTCGGGCTCGTCACCACCGACTTGGCGTCCATGATGAAGGTGAAGCGACGCGAGCGGCCGTCGGCGAGCAGGTCGGTGTATTTCGACGTTTCCTCGCGCTGGCCCCAGGGCTGGTCGCCGACCTCGATCCGGCGCAGCCACTTGATCCACATATTGCCTTCCCAGCCGGGCACGACGAGGCGCAGCGGGTAGCCCTGCTCGGGGCGCAGCGCCTCGCCGTTCATCGCCCAGGCGACGAGGCAGTCGTCCATCGCCTTCTCCAGCGGGATGGAGCGCGTCATGGCCGAGGCGTCGGCGCCCTCGGCGAGCACCCATTTTCCCTTCGACTTCACCCCGGCGGCTTCGAGGAAGGCCCGCAGCGGCACGCCGGTATAGACGACGTTATGGATCATGCCGTGGGTGTACTGGCAGCCATTGAGCTGGGCGCCGCGCCATTCCATGCCGCTATTGGCGGCGCATTCGAGGAAATAGACCCGGTTGGTGCGCCCCGGCATGCGCTTGATGTCCTCCATGGTGAACACCAGCGGCTTGTCGACCATTCCATGGATCATGAAGTGGTGGCGCGCCGGGTCGATTTCCGCCTCGCCGCCATGGTGGCGCACGAAGCACAGGCCGTTCGGCGTGATGATGCCGTCCAGCGCGTAGAGCGGGGTAAAGCTCACCGAGCTTTCGCTGCTGGCGGTGAGCCACGTCACTTCGCGCCGGACCACGTCCTTCTCGAAGGGCGAGGGAATGCCATAGGGATGATTGTTCACCCCGGCGCCGAGCGCCTGGGTCCATGGCGGCAGGTTGACGATATCGGGATCGGGCGTCGCCTCGGCGGCGGCGGGCCGTACCCCGGTGGCCGCTCCCGCACCGGCGAGACCGGCGAGGGTGAGGAAGCGGCGGCGATCCACCCGCGTCCCCGGCTTGGTCTGGTTCATCGCATCCTCCCGGACGGATATTCAAATTCGCATTTGTGAATGAATTGAGCGTGCATCGGAGCCACCATCACCGTCTCAGGCCCCGGAGACCTTGACCGAGGCGGTCGGCGCGATGTCCACGGTCTTGGTCGCGGCGACATAGCGCTCGACCAGTTCCCAGATCGGCGGACCTTCCACGCCCTGATTCACGCTGGCCCAGCCGGCGACCGCATAGGTCTTTGACGGGTCCAGCGGCTGGCCGGTCTTCAGGTAGGTCAGGTCGCTGATGCGCCTGCCCATGGGCTGGCCGATGTCGATGGCGTAGCCGACGCCGCCGACGCGCACCATGTCCCCGCCGCCCTGGAAATAGGGGTCGGCGTTGAAGATGTTGTCGGCCACGTCCTCCAGCACATCCTTGAGCTGCTTGCCGGTCATCATGTTGCGGTAGCAGGCGGGATAGGTGATGGCAGTGGCGTTGGCGATCGCCTCGAAGGTGATCGGGTCCCCCGGCCGCAGCGTGCCGCCCCAGCGGAAACCGGGCGAGAGGGCAATCTCGGCGTCGCGCTCGGCGATCATGGCCTGACAGATCATGTCGTCGAAGGTGCCGTTGAAATTGCCCCGCCGGTAGAGAAGGCTGCCCGCCTGCCCGACCACGCGGCCGAGATCGGCGGCATAGGGCGCGCGCAGTTCCTTCACCAGCGCCGCCATCTGCGCATCGGGGGCGATGGCGTCGGAGAACACCGGCAGCAGGCCATAGCGGAAGCCGGCGACCTTGCCGTCCTTCACGTCGAGGTCGAGCCGGGAGATGAACTTGCCGTGCGAGCCGGTGGCGATGAGAAGCGTGGAGCCGACCATGACCGGCGCCGGCAGCGCGTCATGGGTATGGGCGGTGAGGACTACGTCGAGGCCCTTCACCCGGCCGGCCAGCTTGCGGTCGACATCGAAGCCGTTATGCGAGAGCAGGACGACCACATCGGCGCCGGCGGCACGGGCCTCGTCCACCTGCTTCTGCAGTTCCTCTTCGCGCAGGCCGAATTCCCAATCGGGAATCATCCAGCGCGGGTTGGAGATCGGCGTGCGCGGAAAGGCCTGACCGATGACCGCGACCCTGGCGCCGCCGCGCTCGAACATCTTGCGCGCCTCGAAGACAGGCTCCTGCCACTCCGCGCTCCGGATGTTCTGGGCGAGGAAGGCGAAGGGCGCCTTATCGACGATTTCCTGCACCCGCTCGGCGCCGTAGGTGAACTCCCAATGGCCGACCATCGCATCGAGACCGAGCGCGCTGAAGACGCGCACCATGTCCTCGCCCTTTGTCTGCAGCGAACTCCAGCTTCCCTGAAGGCCGTCGCCGCCGTCGAGCAGCAGGACATTGCCCTCCCCGCGCGCGGCGCGGATGGCCTTTACCAGCGTGGCGATGCGGTCGGCGCCGCCCATGCGCCCGTACGTCCCGGCCAGCGCGTCGAAGTCGAGGCTGGTGAGGGAATAGGCCTCCGGCCCGCCGGCGGCGATCTTGTAGTAGGCGAGGAAAGCCTCGTCGACGAGGTGCGGCGGCAGGCCGCGCGCCTCGCCCACGCCGATATTGACCGAGGGTTCGCGGAAATAGATCGGTTCGAGCTGCGCGTGCAGGTCGGTGGTGTGCAGGATGGTCAGCGTGCCCACGGGGTCGAAGCGCAGTATGTCGTCCTGCGTCATCCGTCCCGCGCGGGCCGCCTGGGCGAAGGCGCCGCGGGCGCCGGATGCAAGCATACCGGCGGCCATCGCGGCGATCACGAAATCGCGGCGTGAGATCATCTGGCAAGTCTTCCCTGCTGGTCGCCGGCATGCGGCCGGCGCGGACGGATCAGGCGACGGTGAGCTTGGCACTCGCCGTCTGCTCGGAACCGTCATCGTCCTTCCAGGCGAAGGTGAACTCGCCCGATTCGGACGCCTTGTAGAAGAACGCCTGATAGGGATTGGCCGAAACGGCGGTGAACCAGTTCGCCTCGAAGAAAGGCTTGCCGTTGAAGCTCGCGGTGAACTTGTTGATGATGGCGCGCGGGATCGGCTTGCCGGACGAATCCTTGCGCTGACCGCTTTCCATCTCGTGCGAGATGAGGGTCTTGATCTCGATGATCTCGCCGGCCTTCGCCTCGGAAGGCACCTTGATGCGCGGCTTGGACTTGATGGCCATGTTGGCGTTTCCTTGTCGTTTCCCTTGATGTCCCTGCGCGCGGCGCTGACGCCGGGCGCGCCGCTCAGCCGCCGCAGCCGCCGATGGTGACCTTCACCTGCGCCTTGGCGCTGTAGAGCGCGCCATTCGACATCTCGGCCACGGCCACGACGTTCTGCGTCTGGGCGAGGCGCATGCGGACCGAAGCCGCCGCCTTGCCGGACTGCGGCGTGAACATGTAGGTCACGACCTGCGGCAGCGGATTGCCGTCGGCGAAGACGTGGACCGCCTTGACGTAGTCGCCATCGGTCATCGGGCTTTCCACATCGACATTGAGCGGCACGACAAGGCCGTTTTCGGCGATCTCGGGCAGATCGAGCTTGATCCGGCCTTCCGCCATCGGCTTGTCGCCGTAGAGCTTCTTGAGCTCGGCGGCGACGGCTTCCTCGGTCGCCAGGACGAGACGCGGCGCCAGCGTCGCCGCCAGCAGGGCGGTCAGCCCAAGTCCCATGGTTTCCCGTCGCGACGGAGTCCAACTGCGAAGTTGCATCAGGCGTCCTCCTGCTGGCGTCGAGCGCCAACGTTTTGTTTTTGCTTTGATTTAATCGTTCGCGAGCCAATTTGGCGAGCGACGAACATACATATTGTGATATTAAATTTTTTGAATGTAAAGTGAGTGATCGAGCGATCGCCAAAGCCTATCATCGCTCGCCACGGAGACCGCTTCAACACTCTCGCGAGAAGGGTGCGGTGCGGCTCAACAGCTGGGGAAGCACATGCCCAAGGAACCGATACGACCCAAGGAGAGCTGGCAGCCGACACGGCGATTCATCGCCGGTTGCCTCGCCCTCGTCCTCCTCGCCTTGCCTGTCATCCTCACGACCGCGCAGGGCGCCGAGGACGAGAGCGAGAAGGAAATCGAGCGCTACCGCCAGATGATCGAGGACCCGATGGCCAATCCGGGCTACCTCAACGTCGACCGCGGCGAGGCGTTGTGGAGCGAACCGCGCGGGACCAAGAACGTGTCGCTGGAGAGCTGCGATCTCGGCGAGGGGCCGGGCAAGCTGGAAGGCGCCTACGCCCATCTGCCGCGTTATTTCGCCGATGCGGACAAGGTGATGGACCTCGAGCAACGCCTGCTCTGGTGCATGCAGACCCTCCAGGGCCTCGACACCAAGCCGATCGTCGCCAAGCCGTTCTCCGGCCCGGGGCGGACGTCCGACATGGAGGATCTCGTCGCCTTCATCGCCAACAAGTCGGACGGCATGAAGCTGCATGTCGAGCTGGCGACGCCTCAGGAACAGGAAATGTACGCGATCGGCGAGGCGCTGTTCTTCCGCCGCTCCTCGATCAACGATTTCTCCTGCTCGACCTGCCACGGCGCCGCGGGCAAGCGCATCCGTCTTCAGGCGCTGCCGCAGCTCGACGTGCCGGGCAAGGACGCCCAGCTCACCATGGGCACCTGGCCGACCTACCGCGTCTCGCAAAGCGCGCTTCGCACCATGCAGCACCGCATGTGGGACTGCTACCGGCAGATGCGCATGCCCGCGCCCGACTATGGATCGGATGTCGTGACCGCGCTCACCCTCTACCTGACCAAGCAGGCTGAGGGCGGTGAGCTCAAAGTGCCGTCGATCAAGCGTTGAGGGAGGGGAAAATGACCGTTTACACGTTCCTGGCCCGCGCGGCGCTGGCCGGCGCCGTCCTCCTCCTGCCGCTGGCGGCTACCGCCCAGGAGGCCCCGCCCAAGGCCGCCGTGTCGCCTCACGCCGTCGATCCGGCACGGGTCGACGCCGTGGTAAAGGCCGGCTTCACCAAGCTGCCGGAGGGCTGGGAAGCGCGCCTCCAGCAGGATGAGACGCAGCGCATCTGCTCGCTGACCCGCAACAGCCCCTCGCCCGAACAGGCAAGTGCGATCATGAAGGCCGAGGAGGTGCGGATCACCTTCCCGCAGGGCTCGGTCCTCGGCAACTGGAAGGAAGGCGCCAAGGTGGCCCAGAACGGGCGCGGCGGCCAGTTCAGCGATCCGCCGGGCACGGTGAGCGGCGGCAATTGCTATGCCTGCCACCAGCTCGACCCGAAGGAGGTGAGCTACGGTACGCTCGGCCCGAGCCTTGCGGGCTATGGCCGCGAGCGCAAGTTCGACCCGGAGGACGCCAAGGCCGCCTACGCCAAGGTCTATGACGCGCAGGCCTCGCTCGCCTGTTCCAGCATGCCGCGCTTCGGCGTCAACGGCGTGCTGACCGAACAGCAGATCAAGGATGTCGTCGCCTATCTGTTCGACCCGGAATCGCCGGTGAACAAATAGCCCCTAGGGCGCCTTCTGCGCCGCCAGCCACGCCTCGAAGCCGGTGCTGTCATAGGCACCGGCTTCGACATAACGGAACATGGCGAGGAATTCCGGCTTGGGCAGCAGGCCCGGCAGCCGGGCCACCTCCACCACCTTGCCGTCGCGCATACCGAAGAACTGGAAGGTGGGCGTCGCCCGCACGGCGTACTGCCCCGCCAGTGCCTTCTCCGAGAGTGCCGCGCCGTCGAAGCCCGTCACCTCGCGCGCGCCGAAAATGTCGAGATGCACGACGCTGAAATGGTCGCGCACATAGGATTCGATCGCCGGATCGGCGAAATATTCGGTGTGCAGCCGCTTGCAGAGCGGGCAGCCGCGCTGGCTCCATTGCAGCGCAAAGCCCTTTCCCGACGCCTTCGCCGTCGCGAAATCCTCCGGCAGGTCGAGGAAGCTTTCCAGATACCAGTCCTGCACATACAGCCCGTCATCGCCGAGGCGGGTGGCGGCGTGGCCGGCGTGCGGTGCCAGCAGGAGCGCCCCCGCGCCGAGGGCGAGCGAACGGCGGGTCAGGCAAGCATCCATGATCGGCTCCATAGCGTGGCGCGCCTCATCCGATGGCGCCAAGTGTGGGAAAGGCCTCGAGCAGCCAGGCGGATAATTCCGGCATCCAGCCACCGATGAAGACGATGCCGGTGGCGACCAGCAGCACGCCGGACGCCTTCTCGACCAGGCCGAGGCGCGAGCGCATCGCCGCCGACCAGCGCAGGAAGCCGGTCGAGAACGCCGCCGCGGCGATGAAGGGCAGGCCGATCCCGGCGGCGTAGGCGCAGAGCAGCAGCATGCCCTTGGCGAGGGAATCCTCGGTGCCGGCAATGATGAGGATCATCGACAGGATCGGCCCGACGCAGGGTGTCCAGCCGAAGCCGAAGGCGAGGCCGACCAGATAGGCGCCGGCAAGCCCGGCAGGCGCGCGCGCCACATCCGGCGCCACCCGGCGGTAAAGCAGCGGAAGGCACAGCAGGCCAAGGAAATGCAGCCCGAACAGGATCAGCATCGCGCCCGCGACGATGGTCAGCGTCGGTGCGTGCACGGCGAGCCACTGGCCGAGCTGCGAGGCGGTGGCGCCGAGCAGGATGAAGACGCTGGAAAAGCCGGCGACGAAGACGGCCGCGAGCGCGACCAGCCGCCCGCGCGTCGCCGCCTCGCCGGAGAGACCGCGCCCCGCTCCGCCGAGAAAGCCGAGATAAGCCGGCACCAGAGGCAGCACGCAGGGCGAGGCGAATGACAGGAGGCCGGCCCCGAAGGCCCCCGGCAGCGTGATGTTCAGCGACACGGCGTTTCCCCAGGGTCCGTTCCGCTCTGCGGCGGATTGACCATCGAAATCATATTCGAATGCGTTTATATAACGAAGACGAGACAACGTCATCCGGCAGAGGTCATGCGGGTACGGAATCACGGCAAGATGAGCGGAAGGCGTCGCATCGCGGCGCTTGCCCGCGCGGCTGTCCTGGGGGTCCTGGCCGGCATGCTGGCGGGCGTGGCGCCTGCGGGGGCGGCGGAACTGCTCATGTTCGAGCAGGCGGGCTGTGTCTGGTGCCAGCGCTTCGACCGCGAGATCGCGCCCATCTATCCGCGCACCGAGGAGGGCCGCCTCGCGCCGCTACGCCGGGTCGAGCTGGGCGACGAGGACGCGGTGTTCGCCGATCTTGCCGCACCCGTGCGCTTCGCCCCGACCTTCGTGCTGGTGGAGGACGGGCGCGAAGTGGCGCGCGTTCCCGGCTATGCCGGAGAGGAAGCCTTCTGGGGCCTGCTCGCCGATATGACGAAGAAACTGTCCCGGACACAGTAGCGCTGTCGCACAGGGTGCGAGTCCGGTAGGCTGGAGTTGAAAGCGACGTGGTGATGACCGGAATAGTTTCGAAACGCATAGAGGACGAACTGCGCGACGGCCCGGAGGTCTCGCCGGAACTCGACCGCCTGATGCGCAATGCGCGCGAAGCCAGCGACTTCCTCAAGGCGGTCTCGCACGAGAACCGCCTGCTGCTGCTGTGCCTGCTGGCGGAGCGCGAGCGGTCCGTCACCGAGCTGGAAAACATTCTGTCGCTGCGCCAGCCGACCGTCTCGCAGCAACTCGCCAGGCTGCGGCTGGACGATCTCGTCAGCACCCGCCGCGACGGCAAGACGGTCTATTACAGTCTGGCCGACGAGGATGTGCGGCGGCTGATCGGGGTGATCTACGACATCTTCTGCGGAACCAAGGAAGACTGAGCCGCATAAGCGCCGGCCGGACGGGCATCAATGCCCGCGGGAGCCATGGTACGGGAGGACCGGGCGCATGGACGACCTCAATGCGTGGTGGGCCGCCCTTGCCGGCCTCGCCATCGGCGTCGCCGTGGGCTTCACCACCCGCCGCGCGCGCCTGTGCAGCTTCGGCGCCATCGAGGATGCGCTGGTGGGTTCCGACACGCGCCGCCTGCGCGTCTTCGGCCTTGCCCTCGGCATCGCCCTCGCCGGCACGCAGTTCCTCGTCCTCACCGGCCTGCTTGACCCACAGGCGACGTCCTATGTCCCCAATGCCCTGCCCTGGATCGGTATCGCGGCCGGCGGGGTGATGTTCGGGCTCGGCATGGCGCTGGTCGGGACCTGCGCCTTCGGCAGCTGCATCCGGCTCGGCTCCGGCGATCTGCGCAGCCTTGTCGTGCTCCTCGTCTTCGGCGCAACCGCCTACGCCATGCTGCGGGGCACGCTGGCGGACTACCGGATCGGCTTCGGCGAGGCCTGGGCTCTCGCGATCCCGCGTTCCGGCCAGGCGGACCTGCCGGCGCTGGCCGAGCCCGTGCTCGGCGCATCGAGCCGTGCCCTGCTGGCGGCGGTGCTGGCGGCCATCCTCATCGCGTTCGCGGTGACCGATGCGCGCCTGCGCAAGGCCCGGCGCCTGCTCGCCGCCGGCGCCGTGCTCGGTGCCGGGGTGATCGGCGGATGGCTGGCGACGCAATATCTGGTCGACGAGTTCCTGCAGGCGGCGCGGCCGCAGAGCCTGACCTTCGTCGCCCCGGTCGCGATCACCCTGCACGGGCTGCTGCTCGACGGCGCGACGCTGCTGAATTTCGGCACCGGCTCGATCGTCGGCGTGATTCTCGGGGCCTTCGCCGCCGCGCGGGCGGGCGACGAGTTCCGCTGGGAAGCCTTCGACGACGCCCGCGAGATGAAGCGGCATCTGCTGGGGGCGGTGCTGATGGGCGCCGGCGGCGTGCTGTGCGGCGGGTGCACCATCGGTCAAGGCATCACCGCCGGCTCGCTCATGGCGCTGTCCTTTCCCCTCGCGGTCGGCGGCATGATTCTCGGCGCCCGGCTCGGCATTGCGTTTCTGGTCGAGGGTCGGGCCCTGTTCTTCCTTCCACGCCGCCCCTCCGCTCTCCGCTCGCGCGTTGCGGGCGGGCGGCGTCCGCGGCCCTGAGTGGCAGGTTCACAGCGCAGCTTAAGCTGCTGCTCCCCCGGGCCTCACGATGCGGGCGAACAGGGCGGCGCTGCGATTGCGCGGGCTCTGTGGCGCGGTGAGCGGGGCGGCATCGGGCGGCGGGGCGAGGTCGACGGCGGGCGCCCCGCCGAACTGCGCCTCGATGGAGCGCACGCACAGCGCCACGCCGGCATCGGCCAGCCGGTAGAACACCTGCTTGGAGGCGCGCCGCGTGGCGACGAGGCCGGCCCGCCGCAATTCGCCGAGCTGCTGGCTCAGCGCGGGCTGGCCGATGCCGGTGACGGCGTCGATCTCGCCCACCGTCATCTCGCCCGTCTGAAGATGGGAGAGGATCATCAACCGCTGCGGCTGGCCGAAGCTCCGCAGCTTCTCGACCGCCTTGTCGGCTTCCTCGCGGGTTAGCGGCATCGCCTCACTCCCGCTCGGCCAGCTGGCAGAACCAGGCCGGATCGTCGGTCGCGCGCAGCGTCTCGTCGGTGAGAGACCGGAGCACCGGATCGCCCGGCTCCCAGCCCTCGGGCGTCACCCCGTCCCCCCGCTCGACGCGCTTCAGCGCGGCGGCGAGACGCAGCATCTCGCGCGCCGAGCGGCCGACCGACATCGGGTACCAGTTGATGGCGCGGACGATGCCGGCGGGGTCGATGAAATAGCTCGCCCGCACGGTGGAGGAATCCTGCGCCGTCTCATCCAGCATGCCATAGGCGCGGCTGATGACGAGCGAGGTGTCCTCCACCACCGGGAAGGTCACCTCCACATCGAAGGCGCCGCGGATCGCCCGCAGCCAGCCCATATGGGAGAACAGGCTGTCCACCGACAGCCCCATCAGCGCGACGCCCATGGCCTCGAACTGCGGCGCCAGCCGGGCCAGCGCGATGAACTCGCTGGTGCAGACAGGCGTGAAGTCGGCGGGATGCGAGAACAGCACCAGCCAGTGCCCGCGATAGTCGCTGAGTTGAACCTGGCCCTGTGTCGAGCGTGCGCTGAACACCGGCGCGGCATCGCCGATCCGCAGCGGGCGCGGCGCGGGCGCGGCGATTCGAGTCTCGGATGAAAGTTCCCCTGTCATGCCCTCTGATTGCCCCGAGCGTGAAAGTGACGCAATCCGGATTTACAATTACACATATTATGTAATTATGAAAATCAGGAAACCCTCGGAGGAACGCCAATGTCCGATCCGACCGTCACGACCGACCTGCCGCTCGAAAAGGCCGCCGCCCAGATCCGGGCCGCCCGCGCCACCGACAACCGCCTCGCGGTCGAAGCCTTCTTCGACGAGCCGACCAACACCGCGAGCTATGTGATCCACGACCCCGCCACCGGACGCGCGGCGGTCGTCGACAGCGTTCTGGATTTCGACGCCGCCTCGGGCCGCACCTCCACCGCCTCGGCGGACGCGATCATCGCCTTCGTGAAGGCGCGCGGCCTCACGGTCGACTGGCTGCTGGAGAGCCACGCCCATGCCGACCATCTCTCCGCCGCGCCCTACATCCAGCAGGAACTCGGCGGAAAGCTCGCCATCGGGCGCGAGATCATCACCGTCCAGAACGTGTTCGGGAAAATCTTCAACTTCGGCACCGAATTTGCCCGCGACGGCTCCGAGTTCGACCGGCTGTTCGAGGATGGCGACACGTTCGCCGTCGGCTCCATCCCGGCCACGGTCCTTCACGTGCCCGGACATACGCCGGCCGACATGGCCTATGTGATCGGCGACGTCGTGTTCACCGGCGACACGCTGTTCATGCCTGATTTCGGCACCGCCCGTGCCGACTTCCCCGGCGGCGATGCCCACCAGCTCTTCCGCTCGATCCGGCGGCTGCTGACGCTGCCGGACGAGACGCGCCTCTTCCTCTGCCACGACTACAAGGCGCCGGGCCGCGACACCTATGCGTGGGAGACCACGGTCGGCGCCGAACGGGCCGGAAACATCCATGCGCGCGACGGGGTGGACGAGGCCGCCTTCGTCGACATGCGCACCCGGCGCGACGCCACGCTGGCTATGCCGAAGCTCATCCTTCCTTCGGTGCAGGTGAACATGCGCGCCGGCCATCTGCCCGAACCGGAAGAGAACGGCCGGCGCTACCTGAAACTGCCGCTCGATACGCTCTGAAACGGCACCGGCCGGCGCGCCGTCGCCGGCCGGCCGATCCAATCAACGAAAAACCGAGGAACGCCCATGACGCCGAAACAGATCGTGTCGGATTTTCACGTGTCCGGCCCATTGGCTACGCAGGATCTCGCCGCCATGGCCGCCGCCGGTTTCCGCGCGGTCATCTGCACCCGCCCCGACGGCGAGGAGCCGGGGCAGCTTCCGGCCGACGAGGTGGCCACGCTGGCCGAGGCACTCGGCATGGCCTTCGTGCATATCCCGGTGACGCCCGGCACCTTTGCCGATGCCGACGTCGCCACGATGCGCACCATGCTCGACCGGCTGCCGGGCCCTGTCCTCGGCTATTGCCGCACCGGCACAAGGGCGGCGACGCTGTGGGCGCTTGCCGAGGCGGACCGGCGGAGCCCGGACGAGATAACGGCGCTGACCGCCGCCGCCGGCATCGACGTTTCCGCGCAGCGCGCCCGCCTCATGGCGCGCGCCAATGCGCCGCGCCCCGGCGCGCCGAAGACCTACGACGTGGTCATTGTCGGTGGCGGCGCGGCCGGCATCGCCACCGCCTCCAGCCTGCTGAAGCGGCGGCCCTCGCTCGACATCGCCATCGTCGAGCCGGCCGAGTGTCATTACTACCAGCCGGGCTGGACCATGGTCGGCGCCGGCGTGTTCCAGCCGGACACGACCCGCGTGCCTATGGGTGCGGTGATGCCGGACCGCGTCACCTGGATCCGGCAGGCGGCGGCGGGTTTCGCGCCAGACACGAAGGAGGTCGCGCTCGCCGACGGCGCGTGCGTGCGTTACCGCGTGCTGGTCGCCGCGCCGGGCCTGCGTTTGGCCTGGGAGGCCATCCCCGGCCTGCCAGAGGCGCTCGGGCGCAACGGCGTCACCTCGAACTACCGCTTTGACCTCGCGCCCTACACCTTCCGCCTCGCCAGCACGGTGAAGGCGGGCCGGGCGCTGTTCACCCAGCCGGCCATGCCGATCAAATGCGCCGGCGCGCCGCAGAAGGCGATGTACCTGTCCTGCGACATCTGGCGGGACGCCGGCGTGCTGCCGCGCCTGGAGGTGGAGTTCCACAATGCCGGTGGCGTGCTGTTCGGCGTGCCGGCCTATGTGCCGGCGCTGATGGAGTATGTGGAGCGCTACGGCATCGACCTCAATTTCGGCTCGACCCTCGTCGCCGTCGATGGCGACGCGCAGGTCGCGACCTTCGAGCGCAAGGCGACCGACGGCAGCCTGGAGCAGGTCGAGCGCGGCTTCGACATGCTGCACGCGGTGCCGCCGCAGAAGCCGCTCGATGTCGTGGCCGCCAGCCCGCTGGCCGGTGCGGGCGGTTGGATCGAGGTGGACCCGGCGACGCTGCGCCATATGCGCTTTCCCGACGTCTTCGCGCTGGGTGACGCCACCAACACGCCCAACGCCAAGACCGCCGCCGCCGCCCGCAAGCAGGCGCCTGTCGTGGCGGTCAACGTGCTCGCGGCGCTGGAGGGCAAGGCACCGGCCGCCCAGTATGACGGCTACGGCTCCTGCCCGCTCACGGTGGAGCGGGGCAAGATCGTGCTGGCGGAATTCGGCTATGGCGGCGCGCTGCTGCCCACCTTCCCGCGCTGGGTTCTCGACGGCACCCGCCCGACCCGCCTCGCCTGGTTCCTCAAGGACCGCATGCTGCCGCCGATCTACTGGCACGCCATGCTGAAGGGCCGCGAATGGCTGTGCCAGCCCCAGCCGGTCGCCGCCGCGCCGGGCCGCGAGGCGGCGTGATGCTGGAGCCGCTGCAATACGGGCTCGGCGCGGGCGCCGGCGTTCTCGTCGGCTTCACGCTCGGGCTGGTCGGCGGTGGCGGCTCCATCCTCGCCGTGCCGCTGATGGTCTATCTCGTCGGTGTGCGCAACCCGCACATCGCCATCGGCACCAGCGCCTTCGCCGTGGCCATCAACGCGGCGGCCGGCCTGTTCAACCACGCGCGGGCGGGCACGGTGAAATGGCGTTGCGGCGGCATGTACGCCACCGCCGGCGTCGTCGGTGCCTTTGCCGGGTCGAGCCTCGGCAAGCTCGTCGCCGGCGAGAAGCTGCTGTTCCTGTTCGCGCTGCTCATGCTGGTGGTCGGCGTGCTCATGCTGCGCGGGCGCGGCAATCCCGGTGAGCCGGGCGCCGAGTGCAACCGCGCCAAGGCGCCGAAAGTGCTCGGCTTCGGCCTCGGCACCGGCGCCTTTTCCGGCTTCTTCGGCATTGGCGGCGGCTTCCTCATCGTCCCCGGCCTGATCGGCTCCACCGGCATGCCGATCCTCAATGCCGTCGGCACCTCGCTGGTGGCGGTGACGGCGTTCGGGCTGACGACCGCGTTCAACTATGCGCTGTCGGGACTGGTGAACTGGCCGCTGGCCTTCACCTTCATCGCCGGTGGCGTGCTCGGCAGCGTCGCCGGCATGAAGCTCGCCCGCCGCCTTGCCGGCCGTACCGGGCGGCTTACCACGGTCTTCGCGACGCTGATCTTCGTGGTGGCGAGCTATATGCTGTTCAAGAGCGCCTCGGCCCTGTTGGCCTGAAGTCTCAGGCGGCGGCACCGCCACCTCCGCCCCGTACGGGATGCCTGTTCGGCCCGACCATGTAACCGGCGTGTAACCGCGCGCCTCGCCGGTCGCTGCATCACGCGTGGAATCGCCAAGGCCCAAAACGACAAAAGCCCCGCTGGCGCGAGGCTTTGTGTCTGATGGGAAACTGGAGCGGGCGATGGGATTCGAACCCACGACCCCAACCTTGGCAAGCAACTAATTAGAACGTTAACGTATTGAAGCGAAATGTCTCACAGTTAACTCGGATTTACAAGAGTTCGAACCACCGCGCGACTCGCGAAAGTTGTTATTTTTGAACTGAATTGTACGGATATGAATTGGCGTGAAACTGGCTTAACGCGTCAAGTTGTAACCGGGCGGCAACCGCGTTGAGTGGCACGGGCACATAGTGGAAAAAAAGCGGAGGATGACCCGAAGCGGCAATTTCGGCACGGTGTGCGAATGGCGGCTTTGCTCCGCTATTCAGGTCGTTGAGGCAAATTTCGCCTGCGCCTGAAAGCGGCCGTCTGGCCGTTTCGGCTGACGGCAGAAATATACCCCCCAATGTCGACGTCACCAGCGCAAAGCCGCAATCCTAGAAGCTGCTATATCAGAACTTGAGAGAAAACTGCGCGCTGAAAGTGTTCTGGTTGCTCTGCTCAGCGAGTTGACCAGCGTAGTTGAACTGCATCTGGGCGCTGTCGGACAGCTGGTAACCCAGCCCGAGGCCGACCAGCGCCACGTCCTGCGCGATCGGCACGCCCTGGATGGTGAACGCGGTGGTGCCACCGCTGGCGAACAGCATGTCGGCCGACGACGTCGTGTCGCCGAAGGCATGCTGCCAGCCCAGCGTCGCGCTCGGGGTGAGGGTGCGTCCCGCCACGGTGAAGGTGGTGGCCGCCCGCACGCCCAGAGTGGAATAGAACGTGCTCTGCGAGGCTCCCTCTACCGCCAACGCTGAGGCAAGCGTGCCGCTCTCGGTGAGGTTGTCGCCGGAGATGTGGACATAGGCGAGGCCGACAAAGGGTTCGAAGGCATAGGCCCCGACCGACAGGTCGTAGCCGATCTCGCCGAACAGCTGGGTGGTGCCCAGCATGTCGTCGCCGTCATTGGAGCCGTAATAGCCGGGGAAGACCACCGCGCGCGACACCGACATGTCGTGCCAGGTGTAGGAGGCGCCGCCGCGCAGCGCGAGGGCGTCGAACTGGGCGCCGGCATAGAGGCCGATATCGTAATTGTCCATCGAGCCCTGGGAGGAGCGGGCGTCGACGTCGAACGAGGTCCGGCTGTAGCCGCCGACGAGGCCGACCCGCAGATGGTCGAGCACGGCCACGTCGATGCCGCCGAAAACGCCGCCGACCGTGGTGCTGATGGAAGCCGCGTTGCCGTTGCCCGAGGTCTCGCCCCAGCCGCCGAAGCCTTCCGCCCAGAGCGTCGGGGCGAAGCCCTGGGACAGCTGGGCCGTGGCCGGGCCCGCCGCCTTGGCGGCGTAGGACAGCGCCCCGGCGGACGGGGCGATGAGCGACTGGCGCAGCCGGCTGCCGACAGCGTCGCGCAGATAGATCGACTGCTGCTGGATCACCGTCAGCGCCGAGGCATGGATCTCGCCCGAGAGCTGGTCGAGAGCCGGCGCCACCGCTCCTTCAGGCAGGGCGAAGATCGCCTCGAAGACGGCGTTCCCCGTGCCCAGCGCCTGCGCCGCGACGGCCACGCTCGCCTCGTTCGGCGTATGGGCATAGTCGGTGAAGGTGAACCCGTTATAGACCAGCGTCAGGAACACGTTCTGCATGTCATAGGTCAGTTCCGGGTCCAGAAAGGCGAAGTCCGACGTGACCGACCCGAAGGTGCCGGTCACCGTGCCGGTCGTGGACAGGATGGCGATCTGGCTCGTCGAGGGATAGCGCCCCGGGCTCGCCAGCACCTCGACGCTCGCGTCCGAGGACAGCGTCACCGCCCCGGTGGCGAGGATCAGGTCGTGCTCGCCTTCCGCGTTCACCTCCACCTGGTAGACCGAGCCCGCATTGAAGGCCACCGGACCGTTCACGGTCAGCGTGCCCGGCGAATAGCCCGGCCCGACAAGGCCCCCGGCATTGACCGTGAGACCGCCGATCGCCGCCGTGCCGCCGAGCACGCCACCATCATTGAGGGTGAAGGCCGACAGGTTGCTCGACCCCGACGCCAGTTGCACGGTGCTGTCGTCCACCGTCACCGCCCCGGTATAGGACGCGGAGAACAGCACCGTGCCGCCGCCGGTGAACGTCACCGCGCCGCTGCCGGTAATCGCATCGGTGAAGGCGTATGTGTCGGACCGGTCGAAAACCAGGCTCGCATTGTTCACCACATCGCCGGCGAGGGAGCCGGTCGTGCCGCCATCGCCGATCTGCAGCGTGCCGGCCGAGATGGTCGTCACGCCGGTGAACGTGTTTGTCCCGGTGAGGATCAACAGGCCGTCGCCGGTCTTGGTCAGGCCGCCGGCGCCCGCGATGGTCCCGGAGAATGTCGTGGAGCTGTCATCGCCGCCGGCGGTCAGCCCGCTGGAAGCGGCCAGCATCACCGAGCCCGCGCCGGCCAGCGAGCCGATGGTCTCCTCCGCGTTCACCGTCAGGGTGGCGCCGCTCGCCACCGTGACAGCGCTGGAATCGCCGATGGCCGAACCGCCCGAAGCCACCAGCGTGCCGACTGAGACCGTCGTGGTGCCGCTATAGGTATTGGCGCCGGAGAGGGTCAGTGTGCCGATGCCCTGCTTGGTCAGCCCGCCGATACCCGCCAGGTTGCTTCCCAATGAGACGTCGTTGCCATTGGTGTCGAACACGGCGCCGTCGGAACCGATCGCGGCGAGCTTGCCGGAGATGTCGGCGGTGTTACCTGTGGCCCATTGGAGGCCCCCGCCATCGAGGGTGATGGATCCGGTGCCAAGGTTGCTCACGTTGCTGAAATTGATGAGACCGCCAGTGACCGCCGTGCCGCCGCTATAGGTGTTAAGGCCTGAAAGGATGGTGACGCCACCTCCGGCCTGAACGACGCGACCGGTGCCGCTGATATCGGCGGCGAAGGTGTAGGAGCTATCCGACTGGTTGAAATTGATGACGCCGTCATTGGTCAGGCTGGACAGGCCCGAGATCGCGCCGGCGCTGGCGCCTCCCGCGACGTCGTTCCCAAGATTGAAACTGCTGCCGGCATTGATCGTAAAGGTCGTGCCGCTCCCCAACGTCAGTGAACCGCCGAGATTGAGCGTGCCGGCGCCTCCCGTGCCGCCGGCCGTTGTTATTCCGTCCTGACCATCCGCACCGCCGATGACGAGGCTGCCGCCGTCTGCGATGACGATGGACGAGGTGGCATCGACCGAGACCTCGCCGACACCGCCGTTGCCGCCGATGGCGCTCCCGTTGCGCCCGCCACCGCCGGCGCTGCCGCCGATCAGAAGCGTTTCCGAGACCGTAAGCGCGCCACCGTTGATGATGGCGAGCGTACCGTTTCCGCCGGCGCCACCGTTTCTGAAGCCGCCGGCGCCGCCGCCGGCGCCGCCCACCAGGATCGACCTGTCCACGGTCAACGCGGCGCCGTCCACCGTTAGAAGACCGCTTGAGCCCGCCGTGGCAGAAGTATCGTAGCCGCCACCGCCACCACCACCGCCGACGCCGACGAAGTCGTAGGTCCGGCCCGAGGTGATCATGCCTTCGGTCGCACCGACCGCGCCGAGGCCGGGCGCCTTGCCCGAAATGTCGCCCCCGGACAGATCGACCACTCGGCCCCCGCCTCCACCGCCGCCTCCAACGTTGTTGACGCTTGCCGAGCCGCCGCCACCATAAAGGCTGCCCCCACCCCCGCCTTGCCCGGCGCCATTCTCTCCAGATCCGGTTATGGGGTCGGCACCGGCGATTCCCCCGGCGTCCCCGAAGGGACCTGTGCCGCCGGCACCACCGATGGCTCCGCCGCCCGGTCCATCGAGGCCGCCGCCGCCGCCGCCGACGCCGCCGTCGCCGCCAGAAATCCCCACCCTTGTCCCTCCGGCGCCGCCGGATGCCCCGCTTCCACCGTCCCCGCCCTGTATGCTCACTACGGCTCCGCCACCGCCGCCGACACCACCGCCGCCGCCACCATACTGCGCGCCGACACCACCGCCTCCGCCGCCAATGCCCCCGCCGCCGCCGCCGCCGCTTACGCTTGAAGTTTCGGCCCCGCCGTTTCCGCCGGCTCCGATCAGCAGGCTGTCCGCGTCGGCGGTCCCCGCGGCGAGAATCAAGGCCAGGATGGAAACGCCGGCCAGCACCCTTCGGCGCCGCACTTTCGCTCGCGTCAGAGCCGGCCGCATGATTTCCCCCCGCATCACGTCCCACCCTGCCCTGCGGCCTTACGCCTGCGGCATTCCTCGCGTTGCCGTCGCCTCGGGCACCCGGATGGTGCGCTGATGCCCCAGGATAGGTTATGCAAGGCAAAGCGCTGATGGGGAAGATTTAGTTCCTATGATTTTTTCAGGGAATTATGCGTTTTGCCGACCCGGAGCGTCGGTGGATCAGCGGCTTCTGGCAGCGCGGCGCTGGGTATCGCCCGGTGTCTCGCCAAATTGACGGCGATACGCGACCGAGAAGTTGGTGACGTGGTTGTACCCGGCCTCTTCCGCCGCGTGGCCAATGTTGAAGGGTCTACCTGAGCAGGTCATCCTCGACCATACAAGCGAGCCTGCAAAGGGTATGATTTTGGGTACCTGTATGCCGTGCTTCAGAGGCGCGACCCAGCTTCAGCCGAAGGCGCTAACGCGGGAGATCTACCACCAAAAATACGACGCCAGCGGTATCCCTCCTGCTGATTTAGACAACGTGTGGAACACGTTCGAAGCAAGTGTGCCCGGAGGCGAAGACCTCTACGCAGTACTAGAACCTGAAATACCGGCTATACGAAAGCTTTTCGGGAAGTGGGGGGAGACGCCTATCAAACAGCTCGAACTAAACTCCGTGGGGATTGCGATTGGCCACGCAAATGCCTCGCGGGTTGTGGGGTTTGCAGCGCCGCTAGATATCTGGATAAAATAGCACGGAGTTGCCACCGACTGCTTTGGGGAAATCGCAAGTTCAGGCTGAGCGGCGGAATTGGGACACGCTGCCGCGGATGTCGGTAGGGTAGCGAATGGCGGCTTTCGGGTCTTCGAGAACCTGCCTCGAATGGCTGAAATGGGGTCGGCTACAGAACGGCGGCTATCTGCATAGCGGCAGCCAAAACCGGCCAGTCCGCTCCCGGCCCCAAACTGGCCATTCGGCGTTGTCGCAGCGAACTCCCGCTTTTGGCGCTAGGTCGAATAGCGGGAAGTACCGTTGCCCAGATTAGCCTTTTACCAATAGCGCCTGGCCTCGGGCGAAAGGACAGAGGTCGGGTTCAAGTCTCCGTACGCATCGTACCTCAGTACGTTTGGCTTCCCCGGGCTACCCAGTATCCAAATTTTCATAGGGCGGGGGCGGATACGCACGGGACCCCTCCTAGGCCGCCGCGCTGCCCGGGGCTAGCGCGCCTACACCGCCGTCACTACCGTCACCTCGGTGCCGCAGCGTGTAGGTGGTGCAGGCAGTGACGGCGCCTAGCACGCAGCAGCGGGCGGCGCGCAGGGTAGTAGGGGGCCTAGGTGCGGAGCCTTTGGAGCAGCGACGTTGAGCGCGAAGACAGCAGGTGATGCGAGTGGGCCGGACCTCCTGGCGCCTCGGCATGAGCGGGCGTTGCGAACGGTCGTCCGGGCGATCGTTGCGGCTAATCCAGATGACCGGGACGACGAGACTCGCGTTCTGGAAGTCATGAGCGCGCTTCTTGGTAAGGCCAAACGACGGGGGCCTCGCAGTGCCGCCTACAACGACCTTCTTGAATGGATCGCGTTTGATTATTCGGTGGAGACCCAATGGAAGCAGCGAATGGACGTCAGTGTGACGTCGATCGTGCGAAATGTCGTTGAACACCATCATCTGACGCGGACCAAAGCGCAGCGTGAGTCGATCATCCGCAATCTTGAGCGCACCTTTAGCGCCCATAAAGATGAACTTGTCTCGCTATACAGCTACGACGGTGCCGAGGGATTTGAAGAGTTTTATGATCCGATCGTGCGGGCGCTCCGCGCTCTCAGCGAATCGGGCGTTCCGGTCGATCTCACCGTGATCCCGCCGATGGCTGTCAACGGAGAAAATTCCGCGAAATAGCTCCGATGCACCGCGGCCGGGGATGTGAAATTTGGAAGGCCTTGTCCTCGAAACAAAGGAAAGGCCTATGGCCTACATCACCTCTTCCTCGCCGGTCGGCCAAGCCAACCCTCCTGAGAAGCTGCTCACCTTGCAGCAAGCTGCCGACGTGCTCGGCCTGCACCTCTGGGCGCTCCGCCGCGCCGCTAAACGCGGGCTGATCCCGACCTACAGCCCGTTCAACTCCCGCCGCTTCGTGCTTCTGTCTGAAGTGTTGGCGTTCATCGAAGCCTCTCGCACGGGAGGTCTGTGATGGGTGCGGACATTTTCGCTACAGAAGCGCCGAAGTACTGGGACAAGGGTCTGCCCATCGTACCCGTAGAGCCTGGGACGAAGCGTCCTGCCCGCAGCCTCAAGGGCTGGGACGGCTTCTTGAGTTCGCCGGCTTCCGAAGCGACCAAGTCCAAGTGGCTGAAGAATTTCAGCGACCATGGCGTGGGACTGCTTTTGGGTCACCCCGTGGGCGACGGCACGTCGGTTGTCGTGCTGGATATCGACGACGACCGGCTTGTCCGTGCCGTTCGGGGATTTCTCGGGTTCAACCGTACAGAGCAGCGAGCATTGCTCGTTGCCAAGCGCGGCAAGAAGGGCCTGACGATCTTTCTTCGTGCACCGAGCGAGCCGAAGTTCAAGTCGACGACGGTTCGGGGCGCGGAGGGCATCGGCAACATCGACGTCCTCAGCGCCGGTAAGATGACTGTCATGCCGCCGTTCGACCATCCGGAACCTGGCATCCGGTACGTGTTCGAAGGCGTGTCGGTCTTGGACATCGAACTGGGGTCCCTGGTTAAGATTTCATCGCGCGAGATCAATATCCTGAGAGCCTTCGTCGGCTCCGAGCACACGCTCGCACTTTTGGAAGGAAGCGAAACCCACAACGCCGGCCTTCAGGTCGTGCTTGCGATGGTGAGGGCGGGCGCAACCGACGAGGAGATTTCCGACACTATTCTCGGCCTGCTTCCTGAGAACTACGACGGAAACTCCGTCAAGGAACTCCCCGGCTGGATCACTTGGGCACGTGAGAACGGTGACGTCGCCGAACAGCCCGACGGCGAAAGTCTGACGGCCGCGCTTGTGAAGCTGTTGCGGGACGGCGCGGAGCTGTTCCATGATGGCCAAGGCAATGCATTCGCTACAGCCGAGGGCCTGACACTGCGGGTGCCGTCCCATGCGCTCGGGGTGAAGCTTCGGAGTCGGGCCTACCACGCCCTCAGCAAGCCGATCGGTTTCGGGCCGCTGCGAGAGGCCATGGCGACGCTTGAAGCTGTGGCACTGCACGGCGACACGGTCTACCGGGTGCACACCCGGACGGCGGGCGACGTTCGCGGCATCGAAGTAGACTTGGGGCGCAGGGACGGACGCGTGGTGCAGATCACGCGCGACGGCTGGGCAGTGACAAGCGCCGCCAGCTTCCGCTTCGTGCGCGGAGACGGCTTCGGCGAGTTGCCGGAGCCGGTTCGAGGCGGCCGCCTGCGCGACTTGCAGACCTTCCTCCGGCTCGACGAGGAGAACTTCCTTCTCATCGTCGCCTTCCTTCTGAACGCGCTGCGGCCCGGGGGGCCGTTCTTCATCCTCCTGGTCGAGGGTGAACAGTCCTCCGGCAAAAGCCTGCTGGCTGAGGTCATCAAGCGGATACTCGACCCGAACAGGGCGGTACGCATGCGGCTCCCGGAGAAGGACCACGACCTGATGATCCAGGCGAAGGAGTTCGCCGTCCTGAACTTCGACAACGCGTCGGGAGTCAAGGCGGACATGTCCGACGCCCTCTGCACTCTGGCGACGGGCGGCGGCTTGGCCGTCCGGCGTCTCTACACTGACGGGGAGCTGAGCGTGCTCAGCTTCTGCAGGCCCCTCATCATCAACGGTATCGGCGGGTTCGTTACCCGACCGGACCTGATGGACCGCTCGATCCCGATCCGCCTGCCGCCGCTTCCCGAAGGGACGCGGCGGACCGAGGAGGAGATCTGGCGGGAGTTCGACCGGCTTTTGCCGGGCCTGCTCGGGGCACTTTACGAGGCGGCGGCGAGCGCCATGCGCAACTACGACGCCGTCGAGCCGCCGACAACCCTGCGCATGGCTGACGCCGCGCGCTGGATTAGGGCTGCAGAGGAAGCGGTTGGCGTTCCTCCCGGCGGGCTCGTCCAGGCGATCCGCGATGCGCAAGACGCCTTCGTCGTCGAGAGCGTCAACGACGACCCCATCGTCACGAAGCTGCGTGCGGTCCTCAAGAAGGGCCCGTTCAACGGCTCGGTGGGAGACCTCTTCGACCGTTTCGACTTCGTGGAGACGCGGAACCTGCCGAGGACGCCTTCCCAACTGTCCAGACATCTGAAGCGGCTGCGGCCGGCCCTGGCTAAGGTGGGAATTGGAGTCGAGTTCCTGCCGCGCACACGGCAAGGGCAGCTCATCCGTATCGAAGCCACGCCTTCGAACGACGGTGGCGTGTAGGCAGTGTAGGCGGTGACGGCGCTTCGTCGTCGTCACCGGCCCGCCCAGGGAGAGGAGAAGTACCCCCTCCCTACCGGCGCCACCACGCGCGGCTGCCGGCCGCCTACACCTGCTACACCACCTGCACTCGGCACACGCGAGACCTCCGCAGGGCGATTTCAACCTCGGTGGCCGCGGATTCGGAATTGGCGCGAGACCCGTCGCGACGCGGCTTTGAAGTAGGCTGCATTTCTTGGTTACAAGACTGGTTACAAACCGGGTGTCTTCCAGCGCTTTTGGGGGGCATCTTGACGATTAATTGTGCCGGTTACTTCGGCGTGTTTCCGTTTTGCTAGGAATTGGCTTTCTCGGATACTTCAATGGACTTGTCAGTTTCACTTACGCAGCGCACCCGGCGCCGCACCTTGACCTCCGGCGAGGTCGTCGTGCAGGAGCGTTGGGTGCTCAACTTCCGCGACCCGAATTCGCGCGACCGCCGGCAGCTGTTCTTCTCTCGGAAGAAGGACGCCGAGGCGAAGCTCCGCGAGTTGGTGACGAAGGCAGCGGCCGGGGCCTACGTCGACGAGCGGAACGTGCCCACCGTCGCCGTGGCGCTGGACCACTGGCTCTCCGATAAGGAGGGTAAGGTGAAGCGCTCAACCCTCGACGGCTATCGCGTCGTCTCGAAGGCGATCCGCGGCCCGCTTCTGGTCGGTACCCGTCTGGAACGCCATGACTTCACCGAGCGCGGCTTGAAGCCGAAGAACGCGCGCTTCCTGCCGATGCTGGGCGAGGTGCGGCTCGATAAGCTGACCACGGCGATGATTCGTACCTGGCATCGCAGCGTCGTCGAGCAGTGCGGACAGTACACAGCGAACCGGGCGAAGTCGCACCTGCAATCCGCGCTGGCGCTCGCCGAAGAAGACTTCCGTGTCCGTGCGCCGTCGATGCCGACCGGGCTTGGCCGACAGCGTCATAAGGCCAAGAAGGCAATCCTCACCTCAGACGATATCCGTACCCTGATCGCCGCGGCGCGGGAGGACTCCGAGTGCGGGATCTTCTACGCCTTCCCCTTCCTCGCTGGAACTCGGCCGTCCGAGCAGTTGGGCCTGCTGTGGTCTGAGGTCGACTTCGACAAGAACATCATCAGGATCCGCCGCGTTCAGGAGCGCGATGGCAGCCTCACGGAGATGACGAAGACCGAGGCGGGCACGCGGGACATTCCCATGAGCGCCGTGCTCCGCGAGATGCTGCTGGCTTGGCGCCTTCGTTGCCCGCGGCTCGGCCACGAACTGCACCGCGTATTCCCCGGCCCCGGCAGGCTCCAGCCATGGCCGCTGCCTCGTCTCGGCGGTGGTGGGGCGATGCTCTACCAGAACTACCGCGTTCGCTACTGGGTGCCGGCCTTCGCGAAGCTCGGACTGCCCTACGTCACGCCGCATTCGGCACGGCACTCGTTTATCTCCACCTTGCAGGCCCAAGGCATCGAGGTTGGTCTGGTGGCGCAGATTGCCGGCCATGCAAATCCCAACGTGACGCTTGGCTATTACACCCAGGCCGTTCGCGGCGGGTCGGCCGCCATTGCTGCTCTGGAGCAGGTCTATGGTTAGGCTGATAGCACCTGTTATAGCGTTGATATTATTGCAGATAATTGTGTGGGGCGTGCAGGCATGTTGTGATTTTCTGTTCGAAGTGGGAGGATCTCATGCGCTATCTCGCCGTCATCGACAACGCTACCGGCGCCACCGTCCTCATGACACCTGAGGAGGCCGAGGCGCTTACCGCCATCGACGCCCACGAGATAACCTGGGCGATAGAAGAGTGCGGCGTGTGTCACTCCCTCGATCACACGATTCTCGACACCCGCTCGGAACAAGACATCCTCGCGGTCGGGTGATCGGTCTGCTTCGTGGCTGCTGGCTGCGGGAGGGCGTTACCGGCGCCCGCCGTGGCCCGCAGCTATGTATGTAGCCGCACGCCCACGCGGCGCCGCGCGCGTATGCGCCCTGGGCTGCCGTCCGCCTGCCACTGGGCATAGGCAGCCGGCGGTGCGGAATCGTTCACATCCCCCTTCAACGGGTCCCCTGCCCATGCCTGTCGGGGAACTCCAGCCCTCCGACATATTTCGGGGGTATCTGCCCCACTTGGAGCCGAACGGACGGTCAAGGGCTGTGATACCTTTCATGCCACCCTTAAGACATTGGGACGGCATCCACCGGGTCTGAGGTCGATGAGCCTCAGTCGATCCGATACTCGACCGAGCTTCCGGCGATACCGATGACGGTCAGGCTGCGGCCCTCAATGCTCACGCTCTCACCGGGGCGCAGTGCGATTCCGAGAGGTCGTGACGCCGTCGCATAGCTCGTTGTCGGGCGCGGCCCGACATAGGAGTAGGATGTCGACGTCGCGTTGCCCGACACCGGCGTGCCGCCGACCATGCCAGACACCCGCGTCTCCGAGGTCTGCGGGATCATCATCGGGGTCTGGTTCATCGTTGTGGCATTGCTCTCGACGGAGACGTCGGAGCGCTCGAACACCGCCCGCCCGTCCTGGTTGCCCAGGTAGCGGACGCTGACCTTTCCGGCGTTGGTGGTGCGGCCGAAGATGTCGGCCTGCCCGAAGGCGTTTGGCAGCGGCTTGGTAACGCGGAAATCCATCACTGTGTCGCCGGGACCGGCCATCCGGGCAGCACCAGCGCTTATTCCGCTCAGCTCGACCTTCTTGTCGATCGGCGAGCACGCCCCGACCATCACCGCCAGAATGGAAACAATTGCAGTCGAGTGCATTTTTCACCTATCCATTTGAAATAATACAATAAAATCACGCCGATATCGGCACCGACAATTATCCGCGTACACTCGCGGCATCGCCTTCCAGCTCGAAAAGCAGTTGCACCAGCGTGTCAGGTGATGGGGAACTGACGGGGTAGCCGCGTACGAAGTCGCTGGGCCAACGGTTACATGTTGCGCGGCCCGCCTTCACGAGTGATGTCGGGCTCGACGGGTGAAACAGCAGGAGAAACACGACGTGAGCGGTTCTGAACGCCCATAGGTCGGCATCGGGTACGACAGCGCGGAGCCGCGCGGCGCATTCTGCGATGAAGGCTTCGCGCTCGATACGTGGGAAGTGTTGGTAGATAAGGAGCGACTTTCCGGCGGCATAGAAGGCGGCGACCTCGTCGAGATAAAGGAACTTGGACGAGCCCTTGCGACCCTTACGCAAAGCCACTTCAAGGCCGTTGTCCGGGTCGAAGAAGATCAACTCGGCGGTAGCAAGCGCCGCCTTGCAGGCGACCATATAGGTCGCGCGGTCGCGCACGTTGTCGCTCAGCACCGTATTGAAATAGGTCGCGCCGGGTACGGCCCCACTTGCCTCAATAGATTCCAGCCGGCGCCGGTCCGGCTCGGCGGCCACGTGGGCCAGTATGTCGAATAGATTCGGGTCGAAAGCCCGGTGACGCTCGGGTTGCTGCAGGTAGGCAAGCTTGCCGCCGTCGGTGCGTCCGTCGGGTGCCGTCAGCATCCAGCACACGCCGATCCTGTTCGCTCCGCCCGCCGCTAAGGCGCGCAATAGGGCATACTTCCGGTAGTCGCTGATGTCACCGACGTACTGCTCTTTCATGCCCCGCCGCTCCGGAATCTGACCGAGCGATAGGCATATCGAAATACCCCAATTTGGGGTATCCGAATTTCGGGTTTCTTTGGCGTGCTGGCTCACACGCTGGCGACCCGTGGCTTCGATATATCTCGAACAGTATCAGGCGATCGTTGCGCGGCTGGTTCAGGCCCGGAAAGATGCCGGCCTCACACAGGTTGAGCTGGCTGAGCGTCTCGGCCAGCGGCAGACGTTCGTCTCAAAGTACGAACTGGGCGAGCGCCGGCTCGACGTCGCAGAGTTCATTGAGATTTGCCGGGCGATTGGTACGGAGCCAACGCGACTGCTGACTAGCTATTGATCACCTGCGCCACAGAATAGACATTCGTAGCGCTCCAGAAACCCGACCTTGCGGACGTCGCCCTGTCAAATCGAAGTTGGGTGCCAACGGCCTACCGGACAGCCAGATCGAGGGGGTGGCGCCGCGCATCAGGGCCTTCCATGAGTGTGGCCTCGTCTGTCACATTGCAGAGAAGGCGCCCGTTCAAGTGCTTGAAGCGGATGCCTTGAGCTAACGCGAACTTGCTGCCGATGGGGCGCGCGCGGCCGCAAACAGCCGCTCTTGGAGCCAAGCCTTAAAAGCTCGATCGGTATTGTAAAGGGCATATAATTCTGTGTGATCGGCTAGGCTTCCAAGAAGTTCGTCATCAACTGCCCGATCATGTTCAATCTTTGCATTCTGACTGTCGCTATTTTGTAGTGCATTCCGCACGCGTTCATTAGCGCCAATTTTCGCCGGGAGTTCCTCAAACAAGAAGCGAGTTACACGATCTTGGTCGCGGAAATCCGTTGCCCCGAAACGCTCGTTGAATTCACGAACGACGGAACTCAGCTGATCCATTTCGGGTTCGAGGCGCCCCCCGGCCGCTCCGGTCGGGACGGGTTCGATCTCTGCGTCGACGTCGTTGAGGGCAATTTCCATCGCCGCTTCGATCTCGACTCGGTAGCTGTCCATGTCGATCGTCTCCAACACGTCGAGCGGCCCGTCGTCGCCGTTCGGGCTGGGCAATTTCGGGATAAGCAGCGACAGGAAAGTCGACAGCTTTTCCCATTCCGGCACTGCGTAAGGCAGGATCGCGCCGAGGAAAGCGTAGGTTCGAACGAACGCCTTGGCGGCACCCTTGAACGCGATCTGTTCATCCTCGGTCAGCGCCTCATAGTGCGCCGAACAAGCGTCCAAAATGGGGTCAAGTCGGTCGCGTGGCGCTGCGGCAAGGAACAGCGAAACGACCGTTTCCATGTCTTCGGCAGCATAAACTCGGGCATCGTCGAGCGTCCGTTTCAGGTCGTGAAGTTTGTTCGGATCGGTTTCGCCTGACAGGATCGTGGCGCGATAGAAATCGGAAAATGCTGCCTCGATCACTGCCGGATCGTTGCGGAAGTCGAGCACGATCGGCTCGCTTTTTCCCGGCCGGGCGCGGTTCAACCGTGACAGGGCCTGCACAGCTTTGACGCCCGCCAGCGTCTTGTCGACATACATCGCGAAAAGCTTGGGCTGATCGAAACCGGTCAGATACTTGTCCGCGACGACGAGGAAGCGATACGGATCGGCATCGAACTTGTCCTCAAGATCGCTGCTAGGAAAACCGTTGAACGAAGCCTCGGTCCGCTGCTCGCCGGCATCGTCGACCGCGCCCGAAAACGCGATGATAGCTTTGTAGGGCGACCCGCGTTTGGCGAGTGCGGCGTTGATCGCACGCCAGTAATCGATAGCGCGTTCGATGCCATCGGTGGCCACCATGGCGCGCGCCTCCCCGCTGACCTTCTTGCGGGCAACCACATGGTCGAGGAAATGATCGACGATGATTCCGGCCTTGGTCGCGACGGCATGGTCATGACCTTCGACGTAGCGGCGCAACGTTTTCAGCGTGCGCGACACGTCGACGTCGGGGTCGTCCTCCGCCGTTTTGGCGAGGCGATACCAGCTCGACACCGGCGTGTAATGCGCCAGCACGTCGAGAATGAACCCCTCGTCGACGGCCTGTTTCATCGAATACAAGTGGAAAGGACGGTGCTTGACCTCGCCGTCGTGCTCATAGCGCCCGCCAAACAGCTCCAGCGTCTTGTTCTTGGGCGTCGCCGTGAAGGCGAGATAGCTCGCGTTGTCGAGCATCCGGCGACCTTCGATCACCGCCAGGATCCGATCCTCGGTCGTCGCTTCGTCGTCGATTTCCGCGCCGCCGAGCGCGGTGTTGAGCGCGCCTGCCGCGCGGCCGCCCTGGCTCGAATGCGCCTCGTCGATGACGATAGCGAAGCGGCGGCCTCGAGGGACCGACCCGATATCGTCGAGGATGAAGGGAAACTTCTGGACGGTGGTGACGACGATCTTCTTGCCGCTCTCGATGAAGCCGCGCAGGTCGCCCGATCGCTCGGCATGGCCCATCAGCCGTGCCGTCTGGGCAAAACCACCGATCGTGTCCTTCAGATTCTTGTCGAGCACCTGGCGGTCAGTGACGACAATCACCGTGTCGAACACGGGCACGCCGCCAACTTCCAGCCCGACCAGCTTGTGCACCGTCCAGGCGATCGAGTTCGACTTGCCGGAGCCTGCCGAGTGCTGGATCAGGTAGCGCCGCCCCGCGCCATTCGCGGTCGCGTCAGCGCAGAGCGCGCGCACCACGTCGAGCTGGTGATAGCGCGGAAAGATCGGCTTGCGTGCAACGATACGACCGCGCGCGTCGCGCTCCTCGACGATGCCGGCGAAGTTTTCGATGATGTCCGCCAGGCTGCGCTTGGCGAGCACTTCGCGCCACAGATAGTCGGTGCGGATGCCGTATGGGTTGGGCGGGTTGCCCGCGCCGTCGTTGTGCCCCTTGTTGAAGGGCAGGAACCAACTCTTCTGCCCGGCGAGCGCGGTGCACATCCGCACCTCGCGGTCATCCATCGCGAAGTGGACCGCGCAGCGGGTCGGGCGGAAGATCAGCTCCTTGGGGTCACGGTCGGTCTTGTATTGCGCCTCGGCATGAGCGGCGGTCTGGCCGGTCAACGTGTTCTTCAGCTCAAAGGTGGCGAGCGGCAGCCCGTTGACGAACATCGCAAGATCGAGCGCGCGGCGCGCGGTATCGAGCGAATAGCCTAGCTGGCGCGTGACCGAAAAGCGGTTCTGTGCGAAGCGGACGGAAGCCTGCGGATTACCGGGTGAAGGCAGCGGGAAATACAGCGTCACCGCGTGCGGCCCGTGGCGGACGCCCGAGCGCAGCACGTCGATGATCCCGCGATTGGTGATTTCGTCGCGGACGCGGGC
The DNA here is from genome assembly GCF_009223885.1 of Ancylobacter sp. TS-1. Classification (NCBI taxonomy): domain Bacteria; kingdom Pseudomonadati; phylum Pseudomonadota; class Alphaproteobacteria; order Hyphomicrobiales; family Xanthobacteraceae; genus Ancylobacter; species Ancylobacter sp. TS-1. Next base: position 2,604,197 of record NZ_CP045144.1, on the reverse strand, counting down.
GAGGAAAGCGCGGCGCGGCGGTGTGTCTGCATCGAGCGAAAGCGGCCCGATCAGCTCCGGCTGGGTGGCACGTATGAAGGCGATGAGCTGGATGAGGTCGAGCGCATGGACGCGGTCGAAATCGTCGCGGTGCCCCTCGATATAGTCGTCGGGACCGGCGAAGGGCGCGGGCTCCTCCGCGACGCCGGTAGCGACCGGCGCGCCGGTCAGTGCGGCGACGATCAGTGCCTCCAGCCCGCCCTCGCTCACATCAGTCGACCGCATCGAGCGCATCCTCCATATCTTCGCCGTCGGTCGCGGTGTCGTCGGCGAGGCCGTCGCTTTCGACAACCGGGATCACGGCGTCGCGCACGTCGAGCCGTCCGGTGACGACGGCAGCGATCAGGCTGTCGCGGTATTCGAGGATAAGGTCGATCTGGCTACGCTCCTTTGCGATGGCTTCGTCGAGATCACCGGACGCCGCGGCGAAATGCTCGCACAACCGATCCTGCTGCATCAGCGATGGAATTGCGACCGGTATCGCGGCAATAGCTTCCCATTCCGTTCTGGGCATCTTAGCTCCGACACTGTGACTAGCCACGTAGTCGATGAAGGGCTTTGATCGAAGTAACAGCTCAAGAAAAATTGGCCGAAAAATATCGGGCTTGGAGCGGAGAACAAGGAACTCGGTTCCAGCGAGGCCTACTTCATTCGTCCGCATCACTTTGGCCAAATAGGGACGAAGTTTGCCGAATAATACATCGTCCTTCTCGAACAATTTTCCTGTGAAAGTATCACTAGTCACTGGCGAGCCATCCAGCACTCGCCCGGACCAACTCTCCACACGATCAAGCGTGATGATCGATTCCGACGGTTCGGAAACCGTACCCAATGCGGTGATGTTCCTGACGAACGGCTTGAGACGGTTTACGCGCCAGTCGCCGGGTCGTTGGTCGATCCATGGTAGGTCGCCCGTTATGATAGTTGCTCCATCCAGCCCGCTGCGAAGCAAACCCGTTAGGATCGCTTGCTTTCGCTCGATCAGCGCGGCGATGGTGCGGCGCTTGGCGGCGATGAGGCGGTGGACCTGGGCGGTGTAGGCGTCGAGGAAATCGGCGATCCGCCGCTGCTCCTCGGACGGGGGGGCGGGCGACAGCAACGGCTTGAAATACTGCCAATAGAGACGGTTCCGATCGGGCACGATCCCGCGAGAGGCAAAATCGACCTCGCGCATATAGGCGGTTATTCGGAATAGGTAGGTATAGAAGCGAGGCTCGATATCATCGAGCGGTTGGGCGACGACATAGGCGGGGCTGATTAGCCCATCGCAAGGGGCAATGCCAACCGAGCCCTGCCACATCCGCATGATGTTGTAGGCGATATCGCCCTTAGCGGCCCGCTTGTATTTGGCACGGTCGGCCATCTGTTGCTTGCGCCCGCCCTCCATGTCTCGGACGCGGACACCGGTTCGCAGCGACACCTCTAGGATCGGCAAATCCGGAAACCCCGTTTCGTTGCGCTCCGCAAAGAGCCGTCCATTGCGGACGAAATCCCAATGGGCTGGTACGGTTGGCAACCAATCAACGCCGCTGTCGCGATACTGGGGATAGGGTTTCAGCGCCGCGTTCATGCGTCCGCCTCAACCAGCACGGCGTCGAGCAGCGCCTGGGTCTGGCGTTCCAGCGCGTCGATTTCGGCCTTAATCTCGGCCAGCGGGCGCGGCGGCTTGGGCTTGTAGAAATGCCGCGCAAACGAGATTTCATAGCCGATCTTGGTCTTGTCGCGATCGATCCAGGCGTCGTCCGCGTGCGGCAGCACCTCGCGCGCGAAGAACGCCTCGATCCCGCCCGGCTCGTCGAACGCGACGATCTCGGTGTCCGACAGCGCCTTGTCAGGCTCATAGGCAACGACCGCCGCCTTGCCTTTCACGGTTGCCGCAAACAGCCCGCCGCGCGGATCGGCGGCCTTCTTCGACACCGATTTCACGATCGGTTTGGCATCGGCCGCGCGCCAGCTCATCGCCCGCGCGATCATCCGCACCTCGGCGGGTTTCAGCGCCAGCTTCTCTGACTTGATCGCGGCCGTCACCTTCGCCTCGAACACCGCGTAATCGTCATGCTCAGCATCGCCGATCACCGCCATCAATCGCTCGGCGGCGCGGTGCAGGCGGCGGTCGCGTGCCCAGGTGGCGGGATCGAGCAGCTTCTTCACCGTCTTGCGCGGCAGCTTCGGCGTGGTTTCCTCGGATTCAACGGCGGCGTCCTCGCCCTCCGCGCCCGCCTCGTCCTCACCCTCGGCGGCGTCTTCCACCTCCGCCTCAGGGGGATCGAGATGCGCCTTTAGCCGTTCCGCGACACTGGAGAAATCGTCGAACAGTGTATCGCCGAACTCGGAGTGCAGCGCCTCGCGCAAGGCACGGTGCCCGCTCTGGAAACGCAGCGCATCGACCGCCTCGCGAGTGAAGCGTGAACGCAGCCGCAGCGGTCGCTCGACGACGATCTTCCAGTAACCGAACGCGCTGTTGGACAGTACGATCGACGTGTCGCTCGGCGCCATCGCCCCATAAGCGTCAAGCACCGCCTGGATATGCTCCGGCGTCATCTCGCAATTGCGCTTGCCGAGGTTGCGGCGGAGCGGCCGGAACAGGCCGGTCGCGTCGATCAACTGCACCTTGCCCTTGCGATGCTCGGCCTTGCGGTTGCTGAGCACCCAGACATAGGTGGCGATGCCGGTGTTGTAGAAAATGTTGAGCGGCAGGGCGACGATCGCCTCCAGCCAGTCATTCTCGATAATCCAGCGGCGGACGTTGCTTTCGCCCGATCCCGCCTCGCCGGTAAACAAGGCGGACCCGTTGTGGATGTCGGCAATGCGGCTGCCGAGCGGCGTATCCTTCATCTTGCTAAGCTTGTTGACGAGGAACAGCAACTGCCCGTCCGACACGCGCGGAAACAGGCGCAGGCGCTTGTCCTCGCCATCCAGGCCGGGATGCTCGACGACGAACCGCGGATCGAGCGCCCCGGCCTTGCCACCCATCGCCGCGAGATCGACCTTCCACGTCTTTCCAAATGGCGGGTTGGCCATCATGAAGTCGAAGCGCAGTCCTTGGCGGCCATGCGCGTCGGCGGAGAGGGTGGAACCGGGCGCGATGTTGCGCGCCTCCGCACCCTCGCCCTTGATCAGCAAGTCGGCCTTGCAGATGGCGTAGGTCTCGGGATTGCTCTCCTGGCCGTAGAGATGAATTTGCGCCGCCTTGCCCGCGCTGGCAGCAAGGCGCGCCAGCTTGTCCTCGCCAACCGTCAGCATCCCACCGGTGCCGCAGGCGTCGTCGTAGAGCAGATAGGTGCTGTCGCCGATCCGGTCGGCGACGGGACGGAACACCAGTTCGGCCATCAGCTCGATGATGTCGCGCGGCGTGAAATGCTCGCCCGCTTCCTCATTGTTCTCTTCGTTGAACTTGCGCAGCAGCTCCTCGAACAGCGTGCCCATCGCATGGTTGTCCATCGCGGGCAGGCGGATTCGGCCATCATCATCGCGGACCGCCAGTGGCGACAGGTTCACCCGATCGTCGCAGAACTTCTCGAGCAGGGCGTGGAGAATGCCTGCTTGTTCCAGCTTGTCGATCTGCTTCCGAAAACCGAACTGTTCGACGATTTCGCGGACATTGGCCGAAAAGCCATCGAGATAGCTCTCGAAGTCGGCCCGCTGCGTCGCCGGATTCGGCCTTGACAATAGTTGTTTCAGCGTGAAGGGCGATCCATTGTGGAAAGCCTGTGTCGCCGCCTTGTTCAACGCGGGCTCCTGCGCGGCGGGCGGCAGGTCGAGCGCGTCAAGCTCGGCCTTGCGGGCCAGCACCGCCGCCTTGGTAGGCTCCAGCACGGCATCAAGCCGCCGGATGACGGTCATCGGCAGAATGATGTCGCGATACTTGCCCCGCGTATAGACACCGCGAAGCACATCGTCGGCAATGTTCCAGATGAAGCTACCGATGTTCATTGGAATGCCAGTTGCGCGGCAAGCGTTAGGCTACTCATTTTCATCCATTCTTGACGTGTTGCGTTTGCGCGCAGCTCGTGCGCCGGGTGCATTAGAGCGTGTTCCTCAGGCGAAAGCGACCACCACTAAATGCTCCGGCTCGCACGATAACGCTCAGAAGCTCGCGACATTCTGGGGACATGACGATGTAGCGAACCCACCGCAGGGATTCCCCGATAATGTACATATGCAGGCTCTATCGCGAGGCAGATCTGGCTTGCGACGGCGCCACCATCCACACGCAGACCTTGCCAACGGTCAGCAGCGATCTGGCCTCGGAAGCTGATGGGACGATCGGCCATGCCAACCCCAAGGCCTGTTGTCAGTTGGTCACGTCCAGAAGGCGCCAGCGCGCTCCCGCGACACCACGACTTCAAATCACCTGTGCGCGCTGACCATGTAACCGGCGTGTAACCGCGCGCCTCGCCGGTCGCTGCATCACGCGTGGAATCGCCAAGGCCCAAAACGACAAAAGCCCCGCTGGCGCGAGGCTTTGTGTCTGTTCGGAAAATTGGAGCGGGCGATGGGATTCGAACCCACGACCCCAACCTTGGCAAGGTTGTGCTCTACCCCTGAGCTACACCCGCTCGCTCCGTGTCCGGGGGGCGTCTCGCGCCGATCCCGAACGGGCCGTCTCTATGCCCCAGCCTCGCCGGGAATGCAACGGGCTTTCGCAGCTTTTCTCACAGGCCGATGACGGTCGCTTCCCGCACCGGCTTCGCGACGGGCCGCGCCGGTCGACGGCCTGCGGTGCGGCGGCTTGGATCTAGACCGCGCGCAGGGTGAAGGCCTCGGCCAGCCGGGCGCCGTCGCCGGCGCGCTCCAGCCGGCAATGGTGGGCGAGCGTCCCGTCTTCGCGCCGCGCCGCCAGCCAGCGCACGATCAGCCGCTCGCCGGGGTCGATATTGCCGGAGAAGAACACGTCGCGGCGCCGCGTCGCCGGACGCGCGGCCCGACGCCCGTCGAAATGCCATTCGGCGCGGTCGACGAAGGCGACGAAGCTGGCGAAGTAGAGGAAGCCGGCGCCGTTGAAGTCCTGCACCGGGCAGAGGTCGATCTCGATGGCGGCCGGCCCTCCCGCGCTCCCGCCCGGCCGCAGATCGAAGCCGAGATGATCGGTCCGCCGGCCGGCCCGTAGCGCCGCGGCGAGCCCCGCCAGCCCGTCCTGCGCCGGCGCGTCCGGCGGCGGGAAGCCCTCCAGCGCCACGCGCGCCACCGTGTGGTTGCCCCCGCCCGGCGCCCGCCGCACGAAGGCGGAGACCAGCTCGACGCTGCCCACCGGCCGGCCGGCGAGGCTGAGCGCGTGATGACTGGCGCATTGGGTGCGGGAGACGCGGGCGATGCTCGAGCGGATGGTGAGGCGGTCATTCTCGCCGAGGCCGCCGAATTCGGCGTCGCGGATGGAGAGGGCGGAGAAGGCGGCGTAGACCGGGGCGCCGTCGGCATCGCGGAAATCGGGCACGTCGCGCCCCGCCATGCGCGCCAGCAGCATCCAGTGGCGGTCGCCGAGGTCCTTCAGCAGCCAGCTTTCCGACAGGCCACCGAGCGCGAGCTGCGGCATGCCGAGGCGCACCGTCTCCTCCATGACCGGGGCGGGCGCCGCCGCGTCCCGCAGTAGCTTCTCGGGCGCGAAGGCGGTGTTGGGCAGCGCCATGTTCATGCCGCGCTTCCCCGCTGGGACTGCCGCATCCGCGCGGCGATGTGGTCGACGATGTGCGCGGCGTCGCGCCCCACGCTGCCGAAGCGCCCGGAGCCCCAGGTGTGCAGCCAGGGCAGGCCGACGAAATAGACGCCCGCGCTGCCGGTGACGCCGCGCCGGTGCTGAGGGTGGCCGGCGCCGTTGAAGACCGGCGCGTCGAGCCAGCGGAAATCCGGCCGGAAGCCGATGCACCAGACGATGGCGGCGATGCCGGAGGCGGCGAGGTCGAGCGAAGGGCGCTCGCCCGCCGGCTGCCAGACCGGCTCGTAGACGGAGGGCGGCGGCGCCTCGATGCCTTTCTCGGCGATGAATTTGTCGATGGCGGCGTTGATGCCGTTATAGGTCCGGTCGGCCTCGTCGAGCGCGGCGGTCAGGTTGGTGTCGAAGACGAGGCTGGCGCCGTCATAGTCGCGCAGCACGCCGTAAAGCTCCATGCCCTCCCGCGCGAAGCGGCGCAGGTCGATGTCGCGCCCGCCGTCCCGGCCGGTGACGTAGTGATTGGTGTTGTCGCGCACGCCCTCGCGCAGCGGGTGCTCGTCCACCGGCATGTCGTAATAGCCCATGTCGGCGAGCCAGGTGACGACGTCGCGGCCGCGATAGAAGCGGGCGCAGCGCGGGGCGTTTCCGACGGCGAGGAACACCTTGCGGCCGGCGAGGTGCAGGTCCTCGGCGATCTGGGCGCCGGACTGGCCGGAGCCGACCACCAGCACCGGCCCGTCGGGAAGCTGGCCGGCATTGCGGTACTGCGCCGAATGGATCTGCGCGATGGAGGCCGGCAGCCGCTCGGCCATGCGCGGCACGATCGGCTCGTGATAGCCGCCAGAGGCGACCACCACATGGTCGGCGCTGACATCGCCCGAGGTGGTGGAGACATGGAAGCCGCCCTCCGCGCGCGGCGTGACGCGGCGCACACTCACGCCCTCGCGGATCGGCGGATCGACCTTGGCGCGGAAGGCGTCGAGATAGGCGAGGATCTCCTCTTTCACCATGAAGCCGTGCGGGTCCGGCCCGTCATAGGGATGGCCGGGCAGGTCGCACTGCCAGTTGGGGGTGACGAGGCAGAAATTGTCCCAGCGCTGCGTCGCCCAGGCGTGCATCGCCTTGTTCTTCTCGATTACCAGATGGTCGATGCCCTGCCGGGCGAGATGGTAGCTGGTCGACAGGCCGGCCTGTCCGCCGCCGACGATGACCACCGGGTAGTGCTGGATGCGGTTCTCGTTCATGTCGTGTCTCCGGGGCTCACTCGTCGAAGGCTTCGACGGCGACGCGGGCATTGGAAAGGCTTGAGAAATTGCGAGCCGCCGCCTCGATGCGGGCGAGCTGGCCCATGGCGCGCGAGCAGGGGAAGCCGTAGCGCGCCTCGACGCGCTGGCTGGCGATGGTGAGCGCCTCGCGGCTTTTGCCGAGGAAGTCGGCGAGCGGGTAGCTCTCGCCCGGCGTGAAATAGTCCTTGATGACCAGCGAGGGCGAATAGCAGCCCTCAACCGTGCCGTCGGGCCAGCGGACGGTGAAGCGCATCTCAGGCATGAACGGCCTCCGCGAGGGATTGGTAGATCGGCAGATGCGCCCGGGCGGTGGTCGCCCAGTCGTGGCGGGCGGCGACCCCGGGGCCGAGCGCGGCAAGGCGGGTGGCGTTCTCGGGCTTGAGCGCCAGCATCAGCGCGTCGGCGATGGAGGCGGCGTGGAGCGGGTCGCACCAGACCGTCTCGCGGGCGCCGATATGCTCGGTGAAGGGCGCGATGGCCGAGACGACGGTGGGCACGCCGGACGCCATCGCCTCCAGCGCCACCAGCCCGAAGCCCTCCGTCACCGAGGCGAAGGCGAGCACGTCGGCGAGGCGGTAGAGCGCCGGCATGTCGTCCTGCGCCAGCGGGCCGGTGCGGATCACCGCCTCGGAGGGCAGACCGGAGGCGGCGAGCGCGGCGTCGAAGTCGGCCTGGTAGACATGATGGTCGAGCACCGAGGCGCCGCCGGCGATGACCAGCTGTGCGTGCGGGTGCATGGCGCGGAGCTGCGTGAAGGCTTCCAGTATGCGCCGCGTGTTCTTGCGCGCCTCCACCCCGCCGACGCTGAGCACCACCGGACCGGGCCCAAGGCCGAGCCGGCGCGCCAGCGCGGCCTCGCGCCCGTCCGGGGCCGGCGAGAAGCGGGCGAGGTCGACGCCGTTGCCGACGATGGTGGCCTCGCGCCCGAACATCTCGCCGAGCAGGCGCTGCCAGAGATGGCTGACCACGAAATGCCGGTCGGCGCTGACAATCGCCCGGCGCTGGAGCGCCTCCAGCGCCGGGTCGGCGAAGGTGTCGACATGGTGCACGGTGCGGGCGAAGCCGGCGATCAGGCCGCGTTCGCGCAGCGTGGCCAGCGCGTTGCCGGAAATGCCGTCCTGCGCGTGGAAGACGTCGAAGCGGCGCTGCGCCGGGTTCTCGAAATGGCGGACATAGTCGGCGGCGCGGATGCGCACCATCCCGGTCACGTCCGTGCCGATGGGCGAGGCGGGCACGCTCACCGTTTCGCACAGGCTCGGGCGGAAGAAGCCGGCGCCGCGAGGATCGGGCGCGTGCACCACGGCCTGATGGCCGAGGCGGGTGAGCGCGTCGCCCAACTCCAGCGCGTGGACGACCCCGCCGCGCGGATTGGTGGAATGGGCGAGAATGGCGATGCGCAGGGCGCGATGCGGGGGGCTCTTCATGCCGCATCCTCCGCCGCCGACGCCGGGGCTCCCGCGAGGGGCCGCGCCGGGCCGCAGCCGAGCAGCGGCGCGCGGGCAAAGTCCCAGATCGTCTCGCGCGCCCGACCGCTCACCACCTCGATGCGGCCACCGGCCGTGACCGTGCCGATGGCGGCCGCCGCGATACCGCGCGCCTGGAAGGTAGAAAGAATAGCCGGCACATTATCGCCGCTGGCGGCGAGCAGGTAGCCATAGCTCGGGAAGCTCATCAGCCAGCGCGCCGGGTCGACGCCTTGCGGCGCGGGCACCCGATCGAGGTCGATCGCCAGCCCGACGCCGGAGCATTCCGCCAGCATGGCGCCGGTGCCGACCAGCCCGCCCTGGCTGATGTCCTTGGCGGCGCGGGCCAGCCCGGCTTCGGCGATGAAGGGCAGCAGGTCGAGGTCGCCGCGCAGCCGTGCCGCCGGGGCTTCCACCGCCGCTTCCCAATTGGCGAAGGGTTCGCGGTAGCGCCCGCGCAGGTCAATGGCGGCGACCAGCGTCTCGCCGGGGCGGGCGTCGAAAGAGGTGAGCAGGCGCTTCGCCCGCCCGAGCACGGCGACGGACAACTGGCCGCGGTCGGTCTTGAGGTTGGTGTGGCCGCCGACAATGGGCACGCCGTAGCGGGCCGAGGCGGCGCGCAGTCCCTCCAGCACCGGCGCGGCGCCGGCCTCGCCCTGCGCCCAGAGCGCGTCGACCACGGCGGTCGGGCGCCCGCCCATGGCGGCGATGTCGGAGAGGTTGACCATCACGCCGCACCAGCCGGCGAACCACGGGTCGCCGGCGACGAACTCGTTCATGAAGCCCTCGATGGCGAGCAGCAGGAAGCCGTCGCCATCCGGGATCGCGGCGCAGTCGTCGCCGACGGGCACCGCGTCGGCCCCGCTCAGGCCGAGCCGCGCGGCGGCCACGCCGATATCGGCCTTGGCGGCCATGCCGGTGGAAGCGCGCAGCCTTGCCGCGACGTTCTCGAAGGTGGAGGCGGAGAAAGCGAGCCCGCCCATGTCACGCCGCCCTGCGCAGGGAGGGCGTGCGGAAGCCGGTCTCGGCATCGAGGATCGGAGGGTAGAAGGCGAGGTCGGCCTGCATCAGCAGATGTGGGCGCCCGTGCAGTTCCTTCTCCTCCACCACGTTCCAGTGCAGGCGGCGGAACAGCAGCCCGTTCTGCGCCTGCACATGGGCGAGGAACCGGGTGCAGCCGCGCGCATGGGCGGAGGAGACGGCGAGCCGGATCAGCGCCGCGCCGAGCGCCCCGACCTTGCGGTAGTCCGGCGCCACGGCGAGGCGCGAGCCCCACCAAAGGCCCGGCTCGGCCTCGTGGATGCGCACCGTGCCGACCACGTCGTCGGCCAGCAGGCCGAGCATGGAGACGGCGACGATGGGGATCGCCGTATCGTCGATGCCGTCGCGGTCGTCGCCGTCGAACAGGCCCTGCTCGTCGCAGAACACCTCATGGCGCAGCCGCGCGGCGCCGCGCTTCTCCCAGGTCTGGGTCGCGAACTTCACCTGGAAATCGGCGGCGAGGAAGGGGCGGAAGGTGCCGTACATCATGCGCAGCCCCCCGGTCCGGTCCTGCCGCGCTCATAGGTGGACAGCGCCGAGCAGGCCCCGCATTTGGCGCAGCCGGCCTTCACGTCGATGGATTTCAGCCCGGTGGCGAGCAGCATCCCCGACAGCGGGCCGAGGATGGAATTCATGAAGGTGGGCGAGGGGGTCGGGTGGCTTTCCAGCGGCGTGCCGGAGATCGGCACGAAGGGCACCACGAAGGGATAGACGCCCATCTTCGTCAGCCGGTCGCAGACGGCGAGGATGTCGTCGCGCGTGTCGCCGAGCCCGGCGAGAATATAGGTCGAGACCTGCCCGCGCCCGAACACCGGCACGGCGGCGGCAAACGCCTCGAAATAGCGCTCCACCGAGACCTGCGCCTTGCCGGGCATGATGCGTTGACGCACCTCTTCGGTGCAGGCTTCCAGATGCATGCCGAGCGCGTCGGCGCCGGCCGCGAACATGCGGGAAAACCACGCGTCGTCATCGGGCGGCTCGCACTGCACCTGGATCGGCAGGTTCACCGCCGCCTTCACCGCCGCCGCGCTCTCCGTGAGCAGCGCCGCGCCGCGGTCCTTGCCGGGCGGGGTGCCGGTGGTCATCACCATGTGCTTGACGCCATCCAGCTCGACGGCGGCCTTCGCCACTTCGGCGAGCTGGGCCGGGGTCTTGCGCTCGATGGTGCGGCCGGCGGCGAGCGACTGGCCGATGGCGCAGAACTGGCAGGTCTTGGTGCGGCTCTGGTAGCGGATGCAGGTCTGGAGAACGGTGGTCGCCAGCACGTCGCGCCCGTGCAGCACGGCGATCTTGGAATAGGGAATGCCGTCCGCCGTCGAGAGCCCGTAGAATTTCGGCTGGAGCGGAAACGACACCTCCCCCAGCACCAGCCCGTCGCGGCTGATGCGGCTCCGGCCATAGGCGTCGGGCTTCTCGACCAGATACGGGCTCTCGAAGGCCGGCGCGGTGTGCACCGGCACCATCACCGTCATGCCGTCAATGGTCATCGCCTTGTGGTCGGAGGGACCGGCGCCGCCCCGGCGCGAATCCGCGCCGGCCTTCGGGTCAACCAGCCGCACCCCGTAGGACTGCAACTCGTTGATCAGATGTTCCGTCGGCAGCGGCCGCAATTCGCTCGCGAGATCCATCGGCTTCATCGGAAACGCTCCCTGTCTGGACGGGGAAGGGGACCCCGGCGTGGGTGTGGACGGGCACGGCCGGGCGGGTGTCGTGGTTGAGGCTGAGCAGTTCCGGGCGGGCGTAATGGCCGACCGAATCCATCATCCGCTTGCGCTTGGTGATGAGCGCCATGTCGAGATCGGCGATCAGGATGCCCTCGCCCGAGGTGAGCGGGGGCACGACATGGCTGCCTTCCGGCGAGACGATCGCCGTCATGCAGCCGCCGGTGAGCGCGCGGCGCAGCTTCTCGTCGGGGCAGATGCGCGCGACCTGTTCCTCGGTGAGCCAGCCGGTCGAGTTGACGACGAAGCAGCCCGATTCCAGCGCGTGGTGGCGGATCGTCACCTCGATCTGCTCGGCGAAGATCGGCCCCACCAGCGCGCCGGGGAACTGGGCGACGTGGATTTCCTCGTGCTGGGCCATCAGCGCGTAGCGGGCGAGCGGGTTGTAGTGCTCCCAGCAGGCGAGCGCGCCGACCTTGCCGACGGCGGTGTCGACGGCGCGGATGCCGGCGCCGTCGCCCTGGCCCCAGATCATCCGCTCATGGAAGGTCGGGGTGATCTTGCGGCGCTTGAGAAGCAGCGTGCCGTCGGCGTCGAAGATCAGCTGGGCGTTGTAGAGCGAGCCGTGGTCGCGCTCGTTGACCCCCAGCACCACGACCACGCCGAGCCTTCGGGCGGCGGCGGAGATCGCCTGCGTCACCGGGCCGGGCACGGCGACGGCGTTCTCATAGAGCCGCATATGCTCGGCCCCGGTGAGAACGGGGGGCAGGATGAAGGAGAAATAGGGGTACCAGGGCAGGAAGGTCTCGGGGAACGCCACGAGGCTCGCGCCCTTGCCCGCCGCCTCCTCCAGCGCGGCGAGCACGCGGGTGAGCGTGCCCTCCAGGCTGTCGAGGGACGGGGCGATCTGCACCGCGCCGACGCGGACGATGCGTTTTTCGGTCATTGCGGCCTCCCGGTTAGTTGTCATCCCGGACGGTGGCGCTGCCGCCGATCCGGGATCGCTCTCCCATCGGGGAGCGGCCCCGGCTCTCGCTTCGCTCGGCCGGGATGACGGAAAGACCGTCACCCTCGGGATGACGGCAGAATCTGTCACGGCGCGCCCGTCACAGCGTCCAGGTGTCGAGGATGAAGGCGTTGTCGCGGCGGTGGAGCAGGACGATGTCGAGCACGTCCAGCGGGCTGACCGGGACGATGCCGGGGATCAGCGCGCCCTCGCCATGGCCGTAGAGCGCCTGCAGGGCGAAGCGGCAGGCATAGACCTTGCCGCCGTCGTTCAGGATCTTCTCGATGCGGCCGTTGAAGTTGAGATGGCCGGGGAAGGCCTCGTCGCCGAGCTTGGGAAAGCCGCGCTGCACGCCGAGCGTGACGCCGGGGCCGTAGAGCAGCACAGAGGTCTCGAAGCCCTTCTGGATCAGGCGCGAGGCCTGCAGCAGGTTGACGAGGCCGATCGAGCCCTCGAAGGCGACGGTGTGGAAGGTGACGAGCGCCTTCTCGCCGGGAGCGGCCTTTACGTCCTCGAACTTCTTGTCCTCGTAGTCGACCAGGACGTCGCCCTTCTGGTGGGCCGGCACGGTGATGGTGGCCATGTCGCTCTCCTTGACTGGATGGGTCCGGCGGCGTGCCGGCCCGTGCCAGAGGGAACTGCAATCAATGTGCCAATTGATGGATTGAACAAAGAATCATCAAAACAGTCATTTTACATTCAAGAATACATTCAATCAGGCAGGACCGATTGATTCCGAACTGTTGAAAACAAAGGCGGGCGCTCAAGGAAAGAGCGGGAAAATGCCCGCTCGCTGCGCAGGCGGCAGAAGGCCCTACGTACAAGAGCGTATGCAGCAAATTGTGGACCAGTGGTGACACGCCACCTCTGCAACATTATACAGTCAATCGCGTCGTGCTAGAGAAGGACGGCCCGGCGGGTGCGGTGCGCACGCGGGCCGAAGATGGGACTGAGAAGAATGGCCGACTGGATTCCCGATCTCACCCGCTCCGACAAGCCGCGCTATCTCGCCATCGCCGACCTGATCGCCGAGGACATCCGCGCCGGCCGCCTCGCCATCGGCGACCGGCTGCCGCCGCAGCGCAAGCTGGCGGCGAAGCTCGACATCGACTTCACCACCGTGGCGCGCGGCTATGTCGAGGCGCAGAAGCGCGGCCTCGTCGAATCCCGCGTCGGGCAGGGCACCTTCGTCACCGGCGCGCCCCGCGCCAAGCTGCGTCCGGCGGCCGCCGCCGCGCGCGCGGGCGTCGACCTCTCGATGAACCTGCCGCCCGAGCCGGACGACCCGGCGCTGATCGAGCGCATGCAGGAGGGGCTGGCCGAGGTCGGGCGCGATCTCGTCGGGCTGCTGCGCTACCAGGGCTTCGGCGGCACCCGCGCCGACAAGGACGCCGCCACCGCCTGGCTGAGCCGGCGCGCGCTGGTACCGGCGCAGGAGCGCGTCTTCGTCACGCCGGGCGCGCATCCCGCGCTGCTCGGCATTCTCGGCCTGCTGGCGAAGCAGGGCGACGTGGTGCTGTGCGAGGCGATCACCTATCCCGGCGCGCGCGCCGTCGCCGCCCAGCTCGGCCTGCGCCTCGTCGGCCTGCCGATGGACCGTGACGGCATCGACCCGGACGCCTTCGCGAGCGCCTGCCGCGAGCACGCCCCCAAGGCGCTCTACCTCAACCCGACCCTGCAGAACCCGACCACGCTCACCATTCCCGAGGGACGGCGCGCCGCCATCGCCGCGGTGGCGCGGCGCTTCGGCGTGCCGATCGTCGAGGACGACGCCTATGGCTTTATTCCCGCCCACGGGCCGCCGCCTCTGGCCGCCATCGCGCCGGACCTGACCTGGCACATTGCCGGCCTTGCCAAATGCATCGGCGCCGGCCTGCGCGCCGCCTATGTCGTGGTGCCAGATGCGCGCTCGGGCTACCCCTTCGCGGCGGCGCTGCGCACCGCCTGCGTCATGGCCTCGCCGCTGACCAGCGCGCTCGCCACGCGCTGGATCGAGGACGGCACCGCCGACACGCTGCTGCGCTTCATCCGGGCGGAGACGGCGGCGCGGCAGGCGCTGGCGGCCGAGCTGCTGCCGGCCGGCTCGTTCCGTGCCGATCCGCTGAGCTTCAACCTCTGGGTCGAGCTGCCGGCGCCGTGGACCCGCTCGGCCTTTGTCGGCCACATGCGCACGACCGGCATCGGCGTGGTCGCCAGCGACGCCTTCACGGTGTCCGGGCCGGCGATCGAGGCGGTGCGCGTGTGCCTCGGCGGGCCGGCGAGCCGGGCCCAGATCCGCTCGGCGCTCGACTACATCGCCCACGCGCTGGAAGAATCACCCGAGGTGGTGTCCTCGGTGATGTGACCGCCAGCCGTCATCCCGGACGGCCGCAGGCCGATCCGGGATCGCGTGAAGTCGGCGAGCGATCCCGGCTCTCCGCTACGCTTCGGCCGGGATGACGACGGGAGTTAAGCCAGCTTCGCCGCCGCCTCCACGAGCCGGTCGACGTCCTCCTCGCTGGTCGCGAAGGAGGTGACGAGGCGCACCACGCCCTCGCCCCAGCGGTCGGTGTAGAAGCGGAAGCCCTGCGCCAGCAGGCCGTCGATCATCGGTTGCGGCAGGCGCACGAACAGCATGTTCGCCTCCACCTCGCCCTGCACCGCGACGCCGGCAATGGCGCGCAGGCCGGCATCGAGCCGGGCCGCCATGGCGTTGGCCTGCCGGGCATTGGCGAGCCAGAGGTCGCCTGCGAGATAGGCGTCCATCTGCGCGGCGAGGAAGCGCATCTTGGACGAGAGATGGCCGGCCCGCTTGCGGCGGAAGGCCAGCTCGTCCGCCCATTTGCGGTCGAACAGCACGATGGCCTCGACGCCCAGCGCCCCGTTCTTGGTGGCGCCGAAGGAGAGGATGTCGACCCCCGCCTTCCAGGTCAGCTCGGCCGGGCTCGCCTTGAGCGCGGCAACCGCATTGGCGAAGCGCGAGCCGTCCATGTGCAGGGGCAGGCCGGCCTGCCGGCACACCGCGCCGATGGCCGCGGTCTCGGCGACCGAATAGAGCGTGCCGAGTTCGCTCGCCTGCGTGATCGAGACCACCGATGGCTGCACGCAATGCACGTCGCCCCGGTTGCGCCGCGCCGCCTCGGCGAGCGCATCGGGGTCGATCTTCGCCGCCGCACCTGGCACATGGACGAGCTTCGCCCCGCCGGAGAAGAATTCCGGCGCGCCGCACTCGTCGTTCTCGACATGGCTGTCCGCATGGCAGAGCACGGCGCCCCAGGGCGGGGTGAGCACGGCCAGCGACAGCGCGTTTGCCGCCGTGCCGGTCGAGACGAGGAAGACGGCGACCTCGCGCTCGAACAGGGCGGAGAGCCGGGCCTCGACCCGGGTGGAAATCTCGTCGGCGCCATAGGAGGGCGCGGGTCCGTCATTGGCGGCCGCGAGCGCCGCGAGGATGGCAGGCGAGACGCCGGCCACATTGTCGCTGCCGAAGCCGGGCGGCCGGCGGTTGGGGGGCGTGGGTGCGGTCACGGGAGATCCTGTCGAACCGGAGATGGTTCCCTTTACGGCGAATCCGCGCCCGCTCCCATCCACAAATGCACGGGCACCCGGCCCGATTATGACGCTTTCCCCCGCGTCTTGCCGTATGGCGGCGTCCGGCGGCTGTTGTAGATTGGCGGCACACAGGTGCCGCAGAATGAACGCCGCTGATCATGTCGTCGCCGACCAGGAGCCGGTGTTCCGCCTGCTGGCCGATCCTGCCACCCACGGTCTCGGGGAGGGCGAAGTCCGGCGCATCGACACGCACGGCGCCGCCGTCTTCCTCGCCGGCGCGGACGTGTACAAGGTGAAGCGGGCGGTGCGCTTCTCCTTCATGGATTTCTCCACCCTCGAAAAGCGCCGCCGCGCCTGCGCGCGGGAGCTGGAACTCAACCGCGCCACCGCACCCGATCTCTATCTCGGCCTTGTGCCGGTGGTCCGGCGCGCCGGCGCGCTGCATCTGGGCGACGTCGGGGAGGCAGGGGGCGAGGTGGTGGAATGGGCGGTGCACATGCGCCGCTTCGACGAGGAGGCGACGCTCGACCGGGTGGCGGCGCGCCAGGGGCTCTCCCCGCCCGTGCTCGCCGCACTTGCCGCGACGGTGGAGGGCGCTCACCGGCAGGCCGCGCGGGTGCAGGGGCAGACGGGGCGCGAGCTGCGCGCGGTGGCGCGCAATGTCGTCGCCGGGCTGGAGGAAGCGCCGGACGTGCTGGCGCCGGCCCGGGTCGTCGCGCTCGACGGCGCCTTCGCCGAGGCGTTCGACCGGCTGGAGCCGCTGCTCGCCCGGCGGGCCGCCGCCGGCGAGGTGCGCCGCTGCCATGGCGACCTGCACCTTCGCAACGTCGCCCTGATCGGCGGGCGGCCGGTGCTGTTCGACGCGCTGGAATTCGACGAGGCGCTGGCCACCACCGACCGGCTCTACGACCTCGCTTTCCTGTTGATGGATATCGGCGTGCGCGGCCTCGCCTTCGAGGCCAACTACCTGCTCAACCGCTACCTCATCGCCTGCGGCGACGCCCCGCCCTATGACGGCCTCGCCGCGCTGCCGCTGTTCATCGCCCTGCGGGCGGCGATCCGCGCGCAGGTGGCGGTGGCGGCGCGGGCGCAGCGCACCGGGGCGGCGCGTGCCGAGGCGGCAAGCGAGGCGCGGGCCTATCTCGCCTTCGCCGAGGCGGCGCTGCGCCCCCGCCCGGTGCGGCTGGTGGCGGTCGGCGGACTGTCCGGCTCGGGCAAGAGCACACTGGCCGCGCATCTGGCGCCGCTGGTCGGGCCGGTGCCCGGCGCTGTGCATCTGCGCTCGGATATCGAGCGCAAACGCCTCAACGGCACCCCGGAGACCGAGCGGCTGCCGCCCGAGGCCTATTCGATGGAGGCGACGCAGGTTGTCTACGACACTCTGCGCATGCGCGCCGAGGCGATCCTCGCCATCGGCCACGGGGTGATCGTCGACGCCGTGCACCAGCGCGCCGACGAGCGCGCGGCGATCGCCGAGGTCGCCTGGGAGAGCGGAGTCGACTTCCTCGGCCTGTGGCTGGAGGCCCCGGTGGAGGCGCTGGAGCACCGGGTCAGCGCGCGCCGGGGCGACGCCTCGGACGCGACGGCGGAAGTGGTGCGCTGGCAGGCCGGGCGCGAGATCGGCCCGCTGGACTGGGTGTCGCTCGACACCTCCGGCCCGCGCGAGGCGGTACTGGCCCGTGCCGCGACGCTGCTCGACGTGGAGACGGAGGGTTAGCGCAGGGGATTCGCCGGGGGGGATTCGCGCTAGCGCTCGGCCGCGCGCTCGCGAGCGTCCTTGACCACCTGCTTGAAGCCCTCATAGTCCAGCGCGGCGGCGACCTTGTAGGGGCCGACCAGATAGACCGGCGTGCCCGGCAGGCCGAGCGCCTCGGCCTGCTCGTTGTTGCGGTGGAGCAGGGCGCCGATGTCGGCGGCATGCGCCGTGAGATCCTTCGCCAGCCGCTTGCGGTCGAGGCCCGCCGCACCGAGCGCCTCGCTCATGCGCTCGGTCGAGGCGCGGCCGGGGACCTTCATCAGCACCTTGTGGGCGGCGGCGTACTTGTCCTGGTAGCTGGCGGCGAGGGCGAGCTGGGCGGCCACCACGGAGGATTCCGACAGGATCGGCCAGTCCTTGTAGACGAGACGGATATTGCCGTCGTCGGCGACGAGCTTTTCCAGCACCGGCATCGACTTGCGGCAATAGCCGCAATTGTAGTCGAAGAAGGCGACGATGGTGACGTCACCCTTGGGATTGCCGGCGGTCGGCGCCTGCGGGTCGTTCAGCAGCGCCTCGACATCGAGCGGCTTGGCCTGGCGGCCGGTGTCGGCGGGCATGTCGGGGGTCGCCGCGCGCAGCGGGGTCGGCGCAAGGCCGGCGGCGAGAAGGGCGGCGGCAAGCGACAGGCCGGCGGCGGACAGGAGCAGCGCGCGGCGCTTCATCACGGAAATCCTTGTAGGGGTAGGGGCGGCGAAGGCTCAGTCGCCCTCCCTCACGCGCAGCCCGTCGAGGACGATGCGCTGCACGTTGCGCGTAGCCTCTTCGACAAAGCGGTCGTCGTCCAGCCCCGTCTTGAGCAGCGCGTCGATCTGCGAGGCGAAATCCGCGTAGTGTTGCGTGGTCGCCCAGATCGAGAAGATGAGGTGGTGCGGGTCGATGGGCGCCAGCTTGCCGGCGGCGGTCCAGGCGCGGATGACCTGCGCCTTGGCGTCGACCAGCTCCTTCAGCGAGGTCTCCAGCTCGTGGCGCAGCAGCGGCGCGCCTTGCACCATCTCCAGGCAGAATAGCCGCGAGGCTTCCGGATGGGTGCGCGAGAACAGGATCTTGCGGCGGATATACTCGCCGATGCCCTGGATCGGGTCGGTGTCGAGCTGCAGCTCGCGCAGCGGGTCCAGCCACTGGTCGAGCAGGCGGCTCAGCACGCCGACATAGACCTCCTCCTTGGAGGCGAAATAGTAGAACAGGTTGGTCTTCGAGACGCCGGCGGTGCGGGCGATCTCCTCCACCGTGGTGCCGTGGCGGCCATAACGCGAGAACAGCGAGAGCGCCGCGTCGAGGATGGCGTTGCGCTTGGCTTCGATGCGCTTGAGGCGGGTCGGGGTCTTCGGGCGGCCGAGGCGCGTGGCCTCCGTGCCGGCGGCACCGGGTGCCGGCAGGCGGGCGGCGACAGGCCGCGCCGGGTCGCCCGTGCGGGCCGGCCGGGGTGCGAGCCGACTGGTGGAATCCGCACGCGTCAACGCCTGCTCCCGAACAATTCGACCTTTCATGACATGGCATGGAAACGAAACGCGCCGCAATATGCGTTCTTCCCCGCCATCCGATTCGATCAACCGATTCGACGATCCGAAGGGACGCCCGATGCCGAGCCGCTACGATCGCGTCGCCCGCCTGCTGCACTGGCTCGTGGCTGCTCTGGTGCTGGTCCAGTTCGCGACCGGCTGGAGCTGGGGCGCCTTCGAGCGCGGCTCGCCGCCGCGCTTCTATCTCTTCCGCACCCATCTGTTCGCGGGCTATGCCGTGCTGGCGCTGGCGGTGCTGCGCATCGGCTGGCGGCTGACGCACGCCGCCCCGCCGCTGCCCGAGGGCATGTCCCGCCTCACGGCCCTCGCCGCGCATGCCACGCACGGCCTGCTCTATCTCGCCATCCTTGTGCAGCCGGTTCTCGGGGCGGTCACTACCACCGCCTTCGGCAAGAGCCTGGGCACCGGGCGCGTGCATGTCGCGCTCGCCTATGTCATCGCGGCCCTCGTGGCGCTGCACGTCGCGGCGGCGCTCTGGCACCAGTTCGGGCGGCGGGACGGCCTGCTGCTGCGCATGCTGCCGGCCCGGCGCTGAGATGCGGCTCCTGACCGGAAGATACGACATGGCCCCGCGCCTCGCTCCCAGAATTCCGCCGTGCCTTGCGCTGGGCCTTGCTCTCGGCCTTGCACTGCTCGCCACTCGGGAAGCGGCGGCGCAGCCCGTGCCGGTCGAGATCGCGGCGACCCCCATCGAGCGGTTCGATGCCGGCGGCGCCACGCGCTTCGGGGTGCTGGAGTTCCGCGGGGGGCTGGTGCTGACCTCGCCATCCGCCGAATTCGGCGGCCTCTCAGGGCTGACGGTGGATGCCGACGGGGCCGGCTTTGTCGCCATCACCGATCGCGGTTACTGGCTCACTGGCCAGATTCTCAGCGAGGGCGACCGCCCGACCGGCATCGCCGGGACGCGGCTGGCGCCGATGCTGGCGCAGGGCGGCGGCACGCTGGCCGCGAAAGGGTACGGCGACGTGGAATCGCTGGTGCGCACCAGCGCCGGCTACCTCGTCGGCATCGAGCGCCGGCAGGAGATATGGCTGTTTCCCGGACCGGATCCGGTGAGCGCGGCCGGGCGCCGGCTGATCGCCGACCCGGCGCTGTCCCGGCTCGGCAATAATGAGGGGCCGGAGGCGATGCTGGCCCCGCCCGGTGGCGATCCGGCGGCGGTGATCGTGATCGCCGAGGAGAGCCAGGACGCGCCGGACCGGCTGCCCGGCTTCCTGTTCGGTCCGCTGGCCCGTCCGGTGCCCACCGGCCGCTTCGCCATCGTCCGCACGGATGAGTTCAACGCCACCGACGCGGCGCTGGCGGATGACGGCACGGTCTATCTGCTGGAGCGGCGCTTCGACCTGCTGCGCGGCGTCGCCCTGCGCCTGCGCCGCTTTCCGCTCGCCGCCATCCGCCCGGACGCGCTGGTCGAGGGCGAGGTATTGCTGAGCGTCAACCGGCTCGCCGCCATCGACAACATGGAAGGGCTCGCCCTGCACCGCAACGCGGCGGGCGAGCTGATCCTGACGCTGGTGTCGGACGACAATTTCTCCGCGCTCCAGCGCACGCTGCTGCTGCGCTTCGCGGTGGTCGAATAGGCGTGCGGGAGAGGTGAGGCGCGGGGCTCAGCGCGCCGGGGCGCGGGAGCCGGCGGTGCCGGTCCAGGGCTTCAGCCAGCCCATAAGCGCGCCATAGGGCACCAGCGCCAGAAGGGCGCAGCTAAGCTTCACCAGGAAGTCGAAATAGGCGAGGCCGACCCAGAGCGGCACGGTGATGCCGGTCGAGGCGTAGGTGACGGGGAAGGACATGTCCGCGTCGCCGGCGAAGGCCAGCGTGAAGAACAGCGCGGTGTCGAGCGCCGAGCCGAACAGGCTGCCGGCCAGCGGCGCCTGCCACCAGCTCATGCGGCGCAGCCGGTTGAACACGCCGATATCGAGAAGCTGGCCGAACAGGAAGGCCGTGCCGGAGGCGAGCGCGATGCGCGGGGTCGCCAGATAGATCGACAGCAGCACCGCGAGCGCGAAGCCGCCATAGACCACCTGCCGCGCCACGGCCGGGCCGAAGCGGCGGTTGGTCAGGTCGTTGACGAGAAAGGCCAGCGGGTAGGTAAAGGCACCCCAGGTAAGCACTTCGTGCAGGCCGAAATGCTCGACGGGGTACTGAACCAGCACGTTCGAGGCCGCCACCACCGCCATCATGGAGATAACGGGAACGGCGAGCCTCGCGATCGTGACTTCGGTGCCGGCGATCTTCATCGCGCTCAGGCGGCAGCGGCGGCTTCGTTCGCCTTGAGAAGGGCGCGACGCAGATCGGCGGCCTTCGGCGACAGTTCCTCGGTGCGCGCCTTGATCAGGAACGCGTCGAGGCCGCCGCGATGGTCGACCGTCTTCAGGGCATTGGCGCTCACGCGCAGCTTCACCGACCGCTTCAGCACGTCGCTGGTGAGCGTGACGTTCACCAGGTTCGGCAGAAAACGCCGACGGGTCTTGCGGTTGGAGTGGCTCACGAGATTGCCGGTCAGAACCGCCTTCCCGGTAAGTTCGCACCGACGCGACATCGTGGACTTCCTTGTCTTCGCAGCCGATGCGTCGCAGGACGAAGTGCCCGACGATCCCGCATGCGGCATCCGTGGAAATTAAGAGTGCGCTCCTATAAGGAACGGCCCCCGCCCCGTCAAGGCCGGCCGTGCGCGGCGGACGCTGCGGCAATGCCGGTTTCGTGAGTCGCGCGAGTCACAGTTCCGCCGCCTTCCAAGGTCATCGCAAACACGGATAAATGGCGCCCTTATGAGTGTGTTCGGGCGATTCGGGGTGTCGGCCTCCATGCTGCGGGTCTGCCTCACGGCAGTTTTGGCCCTTGCCGGGGCCGGTACGGCGTTGACGGGCGCACAGGCGGATGGCCGCCTCGAGGCGCGCTACCGCATGTCGATCGGCGGGCTGGAACTCGGCCGCGCCGCGCTCATCATCGAGATCGACGACAAATCCTATGTCGCCTCCGGCAGCGGGCGCCTCACCGGCGTCGCCCAGGCGGTCGCGCCCGGCAAGGGCACGGCCGGGGCGCGCGGCACCATGGAGCACGGGGCACCGGCCCCGCGCAGCTTCGCCATGGAGGCCGAATCCGAGAAGAAGTCCGAGGCGATCCGCATCGTGATGAATGCCGTCGGCGTCACCGACATGCGCGTCGAGCCGCCGGTGAACCCCGCGCTGGACCGGGTGCCGATCAGCGACAAGGACAAGAAGGGCGTGCTCGACCCGATGACGGCGGCGCTGATCGCGGTGCCCGCCGCCGCCGATCCGTTCTCGGCCAAGGCCTGCGACCGGGTGCTCTCGATCTTCGACGGCCGCCAGCGCTACGATCTCGAACTCAGCTTCGAGCGGGTCGAGGAGGTCAAGGCGGAGAAGGGCTATGAGGGCCCCGCCGTGGTGTGCCGCATCGCCTACCGCCCGGTCTCCGGCCATCGCCCCAACCGCAGCGCGGTGAAGTACATGATGAAGAACCGCGACATGTTCGTCTGGCTGGTTCCCGTCGCGGGCACAAAGGTGATGGTGCCGTTCCGCGCCGCCGTGGCCACCGCCATCGGCGTGGCCCGGCTCGACGCGGAGAGTTTCGAGACCGAACCGATGGTGCCCCGGCGCGCCGCTCCCGCCCGGGCGGGCGCTCCCTAGGGCCGGCAGAGATGCCGGTGCGGGCAATCGGCGGGCGGCGTCCCCATATCCGCCTTTCCTGTGCTACAAGGGCCGTCCCCGCCGGCCCGACCAGTTGATCGGCTCATGAACATTGCTACCCCGCCGGGCCATGGGCGCCCGGATGGCCGTCTCGATGCCCGCCCCGTCGCCGGACCGCTGCCTCCCTCGCTGCGCGCGCGCGGGGTCACGGCGGTGCTCGGCCCGACCAATACCGGCAAGACGAGCCTGGCCATCGAGCGCATGCTCGGCCATTCCTCCGGCCTGATCGGCCTGCCGCTGCGCCTGCTGGCGCGCGAGGTCTATGGCAAGCTGGTGGAGCGCGCCGGCGAGCACAATGTGGCGCTGATCACCGGCGAGGAGCGCATCAAGCCGGCCAATCCGCGCTACTGGGTCTCCACCGTCGAAGCGATGCCGCGCGACCTCGACGTCGCCTTCGTGGCGCTGGACGAGATCCAGATCGCCGCCGATCTCGACCGTGGCCATGTCTTCACCGACCGCCTGCTCAACCGGCGCGGGCGCGAGGAGACGCTGCTCCTGGGCGCCGCCACCATGCGCCCGCTGGTGGAGAAACTCATTCCCGGCGCCAGCATTCTGGTGCGCCCGCGCCTGTCCAACCTCACCTTTGCCGGCGAGAAGAAGATCACCCGCCTGCCGCGCCGCTCGGCCATCGTCGCCTTCTCGGCCGACGAGGTCTACGCCATCGCCGAGCTGATCCGCCGCCAGCAGGGCGGGGCGGCGGTGGTGCTGGGCGCGCTCTCCCCGCGCACCCGCAACGCGCAGGTCGCGATGTACCAGAATGGCGACGTCGACTATCTCGTCGCCACCGACGCCATCGGCATGGGCCTCAACCTCGACGTCGATCATGTCGCCTTCGCCGGCGACGTGAAGTTCGACGGCTGGCAGTTCCGCAAGCTGAACCCGGGCGAGATGGCCCAGATCGCCGGCCGCGCCGGGCGCGCCCAGCGCGACGGCACCTTCGGCACGACCGGGCGCTGCCCGTCCTTCGACGCCGAGATGGTGGAGCGGCTGGAGGCGCACAGCTTCGAACCGCACCGCGTGCTGCAATGGCGCAACTCGGCGCTCGACTTCACCTCCATCGAGACGCTGCACCGCTCGCTCGCCATACCGCCGCGCGAGGACGGGCTGACCCGCGCGCCCACCGCCGACGACGTGCTGGTGCTCGAGCGCGTGGGCGGCGACCCCTCCATCCGCCGCCACGCCACCAGCGCGCGGGCGGTCGAACGGCTGTGGGAGGCGTGCCAGCTTCCCGACTACCGCAAGGTGTCGCCGGCCTCCCATTCCGACCTCGTTTCGACCGTCTATGACGATCTGATGCGGCACGGACGGCTTTCGACCGACTGGTTCGCCAAACAAGTGGCCTTGGCGGACCGAGCGGAAGGTGACATAGACACGCTGTCGGGACGTATTGCGCAGATCCGCACCTGGACCTTCGCGGCGAACCGGCCGGACTGGCTCGACGACCCGGAACACTGGCAAGGCGTCACGCGACGTGTGGAAGACAGGCTTTCCGATGCGCTTCACGAGCGGTTGGCCCACCGCTTCGTCGATCGCCGGACCAGCGTGCTGATGAGGCGCCTGCGAGAGAACGCGATGCTCGAAACTGAAATCACCAAGACCGGCGATGTCGTCGTGGAAGGCCATGTGATCGGCCACCTGCTCGGCTTCCAGTTCGCGGCGGACGCTTCCGCCGGCGGCCCCGAGGCGAAGGCGCTGCGCGCCGCCGCGCAGAAGGCGCTGGCCGGCGAGATCGAGGCGCGCGCCGCGCGGCTGTCGGAGGCCGGCGACGATGCCTTCGTGCTCTCCGCCGACGGCACGCTGCGCTGGATCGGCGACCCGGTCGCCAAGCTGATCCCCGGCGAGGAGGTGCTCGCACCCCGCCTCAAGGTCATCGCCGACGAGCATTTGACCGGCACCGCCCGCGACGGCGTGCAGGCCCGTGTCGAGCTGTGGCTGAAGTCGCATGTCGAGAAGCTGCTCGGCGCGCTGCTGGCGCTCGGCAAGGCCGAGGACGTGGCCGGCATCGCGCGCGGCATCGCCTTCCAGATCGTCGAGTCGCTCGGCGTGCTGGAGCGCCACAAGGTGGCCGAGGAGATGAAAAGTCTCCCGCAGGAGGCGCGTGCCGTTCTGCGCAGCCACGGCGTGCGTTTCGGCGCGCACCACATCTATATCCCGACCCTGCTGAAGCCGGCGCCGCGCGCGCTCGCCGCCCAGCTCTGGGCGCTCAAGCATGGCGGTTTGCAGCAGAAGGGGCTCGACGAGCTCCCGCACCTCGCCGCCTCCGGCCGCACCTCGATCCCGGTCGATCCCGAGATCCAGAAGGGGCTCTACCGTGCCGTCGGCTTCCGCGTCGCCGGCGACCGGGCGGTGCGCGTCGACATTCTCGAGCGCCTTGCCGACCTGATACGGCCGGCGCTGGCGTGGCGGCCGGGCGCGGCGGGCGACAAGCCGGCCGGCGCCTTTGACGGCTCCGGCTTCATCGCCACCGTGGCCATGACTTCGCTGGCTGGCTGCGCCGGCGAGGACTTCGCCTCGATCCTGCGCTCGCTCGGCTACCGCATGGAGCGCCGCCCGGCGCCGGTGGAAGCCGCGCCCGCCGAAGCGGTTCCGGTGGAGACGCCGGCCGCCGAGCCGGTGGCGAGCGACGCCGCCGTGGAGGAGGCGCCCGTCTCCGAGGTTTCCGCTTCCGAGACACCTTCGGAGGTTTCTTCCGTGGCTGCGGCCGAGGTGCCGGTGGGCACCGACGTCGCCTTCGACCAGACGGTCGAGCCGGCATTGGAAGACGTGCCCGCTTCCGAGCCGGCGCCCGAGGCGACCCTCGCGGTCGATGTCGCCACCGTCAGCGGCGAGGTGTTCACCGACCCGGTGTTCGACCATACGGTCGAGCCGGCGCTGGAGGAGGCCGCCCCGGAGGCCGCGCTCGATACCGCCGAGACCATTGTCACCGAGGACGGCGCGACCGAACTCGCCGCGACCGAGACCGCCGCTGAGGTTGCGCCTGTCGAGGCCGCGCCCGCCGAGCCGGCGATGATCGAGATCTGGCGGCCCGGCCGTCCGCCCGGGCAGAACCGCCCGGCGCATCAGCATCGCCGGGGCGGCCAGCCGGGCGCGCCCGGCGGTGGACGCGACGGCAACCGGCCCGCCCCGCGCGCCGACGCTCCTCCGGCCGAAGGCGGGCGCCCCGATGCCCGCCGCGACCGTCCCGAGGGCGAGCGCGGCCGCCGGCCGCCGCCGAACGAGAATCGCCGCGACGACAGCCGCCGCGAGCCACGGACCGACCGTCCCGAGGGCGAGGCCGCCGGCCGCCCCCCGCGCCGCGACGACAACCGGAGCGGCAACCGTCCGCGTCCCGAGCGCGGCGAGCGGCAGGAGCGGTTCCAGGGCGGGCATCAGGGCGCACGCCAGGATTCGCGCCATGACTCGCGCCACGAGCCGCGCAACGATACCCGCCGCGACAAGCCGGTGGACCCGGATTCGCCCTTCGCCGCCCTGCTCGCGCTGAAGGCGCGGATGGAGGCGGAGAAGAAGGGCGGCTGAGCCCGTGGCGAGGCCCGCGTGAGCGGCGACGGGCGGGCGGGCGATGCCGCTCCCGCCGGGTCGCCGCCCGGCCGGCAGCGTCTAGACCTCTGGCTCTGGCATGCGCGCTGCGGACGCACCCGCACCGCCGCCGCCGATCTCGTGAAGGCGGGACGGGTGCGCCTGAACGGCGTGCGCGTCACCGCGCCGAGCCAGCCGGTGCGGACCGGCGACGTTCTGACCATTGCTCTCGACGCGCGTGTGCGCCTGTGGCGCGTCACCGGCTTCATCGAACGGCGGGGGGATGCGCAGGCGGCCGGCACTACCTATGTGGAGGTGGAGCCCGACAACGCGCCGGGCAGCCATGCGCACTAGGGGTGCCATGCTTGTTGCGCCCCGTCGGCAGGTGCGCTACGGAGCCTCGCTGACGCCTCGCCGCGCGCCTAATTCACGTGTTTTGCACGGAGACTGGATTAATGACCTACGTAGTCACGGATAATTGCATCAAGTGCAAATACACCGACTGCGTCTCCGTATGCCCGGTGGACTGCTTCTACGAGGGCGAGAATTTCCTGGTCATCCACCCGGACGAGTGCATCGACTGCGGCGTGTGCGAGCCGGAATGCCCGGCCGAGGCGATCAAGCCCGACACCGAGCCGGGGCTCGACAAGTGGCTCACGCTCAACGCCGACTTCGCCAAGGTCTGGCCGAACATCACCGACCGCAAGGACCCGCTGCCCGAGGCCAAGGAATGGGACGGTGTGCCCGACAAGCTACAGTATCTGTCGCCCGAACCGGGTAAGCAGGACTGATAAGGCGCCCCTGCGGAACGCCCAGAATCGAGTACCTCGCCGGCCGCTGCACGATTCAGCGGCGACGGCGCGGCTCGCGCTGCATTGCGGCAGCATTTTGATTCTCACAGGATTTGTGCTATAAGGCCCTTCGTGCAGTCGATTGGGTTTGCCATGGCGCAACGCTCCCGTACCGGAGCGCCCCTCCCGGAATTTATGTCGGGCCTTCGTCTTTCGCGCGGAAATGGCGCGACGGGCTTCCCTGAGTTTTCCGTCGACGGCTGAAGTACGGCTCCCGCACCCGCTGGAGCCGGGGTGTTTCTTTTCCCCCGTGGCCGGGCCGCGGGCGGCAGCGCGCCGAGGGCGACGCGGCGCCGGATGAACCGAGACCCAGGAGCAGGCACAGCATGACGTCGACCAAGAAGCCGTCCAACAATATCCGCCAGGGTTTCAAGACGGGCGAGCACATCGTCTATCCGTCCCACGGTGTCGGACGCATTATGTCGATCGAGGAACAGGAAGTCGCAGGCTTCAAGCTCGAGCTGTTCGTCATCCACTTCGAGAAGGACAAGATGACGCTGCGCGTGCCTGTTCCGAAGATCGTCTCGGTCGGCATGCGCAAGCTCTCCGAGCCCGCCATCCTCAAGAAGGCGCTGGAGACCCTCAAGGGTCGCGCCCGCGTGAAGCGCACCATGTGGAGCCGCCGCGCGCAGGAATATGAGGCCAAGATCAATTCTGGCGATCTCGTCGCCATCTCCGAGGTGGTGCGCGATCTCTACCGTTCCGAGGCGCAGCCCGAGCAGTCCTATTCCGAGCGTCAGCTCTACGAGGCCGCGCTCGACCGCATGGCCCGCGAGCTGGCCGCCGTCGACAACCTGACGGAGACCGAGGCGGTCAAGCTGATCGAGCAGAACCTGCTCAAGGGCCCGCGCCGTAACGGCAAGGCCGATGGCGAGGCCGAAGCGGTCGAGGATGAGGCCGATACCGACACCGCCACCGAGGAAGCTGCCGCCTGAGCGTGCGTCGCCTCCGCGAGATCTGAAAAGGCCCGGCCCTGCGCCGGGCCTTTTTCGTGGCGGGTTCCCTGCGTTGCCGGTGTCCGCGCCGGAACTTTCCGCCCCCTTGCGCGTTTTTCCCGGGTTCGGGTCCGCGCCAGCTGTGCCGCCGCGCGGTTCCCGCCTGTTCGGGGGATTGGCGCATGAGCATCGAGGCCGGTCGCAGTACCCAATTGGCGCGCGCCGCGAGGACGGCGCCGCTTCTGGATCGCACGCAGGAATACGAGCTGGCGCTGCGCTGGTCGCGCGAGGGCGACGAGAAGGCGCTGCATGCGCTGATCCACGCCCACATGCGCCTCGCCATCGCCATCGCCCGCCGCTTCCGCAATTACGGACTGCCCATGTCCGACCTCGTGCAGGAGGGCCATGTCGGCCTGATGGAAGCTGCCTCGCGCTTCGAGACCGCGCGCGAGGTGCGCTTCTCCACCTATGCCACCTGGTGGATCCGCGCCGCCGTGCAGGACTATGTGCTGCGTAACTGGTCCATCGTGCGCGGGGGCACCTCCTCCGGCCAGAAGGCACTGTTCTTCAACCTGCGGCGCCTGCGTGCGCGGCTGGAGCGCGCCGCCGCCGACGCGCCGACCAGCCGCGAGGAAATGCACCGGGTGATCGGCGCCCGGCTCGGCGTCAGCCCGGTGGAGGTGGCACGGATGGATGCGCGCCTCGGCGTTCCCGATCTCTCGCTCAACGCGCCGCTCGCCTTCGACGAGGAGGACGGCGCCGGGCGCATGGACCTGCTGGTGGCGGACGATCCGCTGCCCGACGAGCAGGCGGTGCGGGAGATTGACGGCGAGCGCCGCCGGCGCTGGCTGCTGGGCGCGCTGCGCGGCCTCAACGAGCGCGAATTCCGCATCATCAAGGCGCGTCGGCTCGACGAGGAAAGCGAGACGCTGGAGACCATCGGCGCGCGCCTCGGCATCTCCAAGGAGCGGGTGCGGCAGATCGAGAGCCGCGCCATCGAGAAGCTGCGCATCGCGCTGACCCGCAGCCCCGACGTGCCGATGGGCGCCTTCTCGGCGTGAAATCCGGATCGTCATCCCGGACGGCCGAAGGCCGATCCGGGAACACTCTCCGCCCCTATTCCGCGATGATCTTGTACTGCTCGCCATAGGCGAGCTTGTCGCCGCGATTCAGCCCGTTGAGGACGAGGAAACGTTCCAGCGCTTTGTCCTGTACGTCCATCTTGCCGGCCAGCTTCTCCGTGGTGTCGGTGAGCCCGGCGGTGACGATGCGCAGGCGCAGCGGCTTGACGTTGTCGGCCTCCTCGATGGAGACGCGGCGGAAGGTTTCGGCCGCCGCGCGGAAGGCGCGGTCGAGTTCAGGCGTCAGCTCGCGCGCGGCGAAGATCAGCCGGTAGACGTCGCTGCCGAAGCGGATGGCGAACATGCGGAAGGACCACTGCTCGCCGCGCGCCACCGCCGTCGCGGCCGGGAAGCCGTTGAGCACCAGGCTCTCGACGGTGGAAATTTCCACGCCCTCGATCCAGCCCGACGACAGATATTGCGCCAGGCTCTGGTCGCCGGCGACACGCACCGCGTCGAGGCGCAGCGCCTCGCGCCCGGACCCGCTGGCGCCGAGCACCGCCTGCGAGGTGTTCTCCAGCGTGAAGCCTTCCGGCGCGGTGAAGGTGAAGCCGAGCTTGGGGTGGAAGAAGCGCCGGCCGCGCACGAAGCCTTCCTTCGGGTCGTCGCCATAGACGAGACCGTCGATGGAGACGAGGTAGGGCTTGCGGTCGCGCTCGCCGGGCTTGTCGGGCGCCGCGTATTCGCGCGCATTGGCCATCACGATGGAGATGCGCTCGGGCGTCGCCGGGTGGCTCGACAGGAAGTCCGAGGCTTCCGTGCCGACGCTCTGGTTCATCGAGGTGGAGCGGATCGCCGCCTGCCGGCCCATGGTGGTCAGGAAACGCTCGGCGCCATAGGGATCGAAGCCGGCGCGGGCGCTGATGCCGACGCCGATGGCGTCGGCCTCCAGTTCCTGCCCGCGCGAGAAGCTGGCGAGCGAGATGCGGCTTTTGGCCAGCGCCAGCGCCCCGAGATCGGAATCGTTGACGACGTCGGAGATGACGCGGCTCACCAGCACCGCCTGCTTCATCTGGTCCTCGCGGGTCGCCGCATGGTTGGCGATGACGTGCGCCATCTCATGCGCCAGCACCGAGGCGAGTTCCGAATTGTCGGAGGCGAGGGCGAGCAGGCCGCGCGTCACGTAGAGCGAGCCGTTGGGCAGGGCGAAGGCGTTCACCGCCGGGGAATTGAGGATGGTGACGCGGTAATGCAGGTCCGGCCGCTCCGAGGCGGCGACCAGCCGGGCGACGATCCCCTCGATCTGCTTCTGGAGCTTGGGATCGGAATAGGCCCCGCCATAGGAGGCGACGAGGCGCTCATGTTCCTGCCGCTGCGCCGGGGTCAGCGCCTCCTCGATCCGCGGCGGCGGGGACGGCGCGCGGGCGGTGCCGGGCTCGTTGAGCGCCGCGCAGGCGCCGAGCAGCAGCACGCCGCCGAGCAGTCCGGCGAGGGGCATCGCGCGCATGAGCGCGTGCACAAGCCGGCGCACGAACACGCGCGCGGACGCGCTCGCGCGTGCCTCGCCCTGCGCGGTGCCCCGACAGCCCCTTATGCCCACCGCTCCGATCACTCGTCCCCTGCCTGCCTTGCTCCCGCGTCGCCCGAATCGGCGCCGCCCGTAACCGTTCCGGGTGTCCCGGCCCGCTCCGCTCGTCCGGTCCAGCCGATCTGCTCGGCCCAGACCAGTTCCATCGCCGGTCCGCCGGCCTCGAAGACCGTTCCGCGCAGCGTCACGTGCCGTCCGGCCAGATCCGTCGCCGGCATGCCGGCCGCCTCCAGCGCGGCGTGTCCCGCCTGGGTCAGCCTTCCCGTCATGTCCTGCCGCCAAACCGGGCCGAAATTGAGGTAATGCAGCGTGCGCGTATTTCCAACCGACAGAACGCGACCTTCGACGATTGTGAAGCGTCCCTGACGGGCGCCGATCGCGGCCACGTCTCGCGTGCGCAGCGGCAGTTCGCGCCAGACCCCGCGACGCGCCCGTCGCGCGGTGTCTTCCGCCGCGTACCATCCCGCCATGCAGCCGAGCAGCCCGGCCTCGGGACGGGCGACCGCGAGGCCGCGCGCGAGCAGGCGCTCCTGCAAGGTCGTGGCCTCCCCCGCGCGGCGGACCAGGCTGGGCTGGCGGGCGTAGCGGTCGCGCCCGGCGGCCGGAGCGATCTCGACTTCCCGCCCGACAGCGAGTTCGGTCAGCGCGGCGCGGAGCGCCGGGCCCTGCTGCGTGCCGGCAAGCGAGAGACCCGCGAGGCGCAGCACGCCGCCATCGGAGAGGACGAGGTCGCCGCCCTCGTCGACGGAGGCGACCCGGCCAGCGGGCGCGAACGAATCGGGGCAGCGGGCCGCCGTCGCGGGGCGCGCGTCGCCGGCCGGCGTGGCTGCGCCCGCCGCACCGGCGCCGGGCAGCGACAGGGCAAGGGCGAGAGTTGCAAGGAAGGATGCCGGGACGGGCGCGTAAAGGCGCATGTGATTACGGCGCCGGAAGCCGGGGCTCGACGCAACGGGCAGGACAATCGGCACGCTCACACTTCCCGGCATGATCGTCTCCATCCGCCGACGCCGGAAAACACCATCACGTCCCGGTGGCTCCACCCGGGCGGCTGCGCTCCCGATCGTCGCGATCGATCATCATCGCGGTGGCGCATGATAGCGCAAAGCCGCCGCCCCGCCCACCCGCGCTACGCGCAGCCGTACTTCAGGCGCGCGCGGGGGGCCTTGATCCGGAAAGGCGATTGGGTTCATGTACGCGCGGTCACTCCCGGTAGCTCAGCAGGATAGAGCACAGGTTTCCTAAACCTGGGGTCAGGGGTTCGATTCCCTTCCGGGAGGCCACGGCCTCGCCAGTCGATTTCCAGATCATTCCCAATTGCGTCCCGGCGGGCTGCCTCATACGTGCGGCATCAGCTCCGTTCCCGGCCTGTGCGCCCGCGGGACCGCCCATCGCGCCTGCATGCCCGTACGCCGGGTCTCCCCCGCGCAGGGCTGCGACATGCCGCGCTTGCGATCGACGAAAGCGGCGGGATCTGCCCGCTGTCCGGCCCGCGCGATGCGTGCAGGGTTGACGCGCCGGCTTCAAGGCGCGTACAAGAATTCCTGTATACAAGAATGCAAAGCCCCTTAAGGGGCGCATCTGGGAGAACGCCATGCTCACCAAGATTCCCCATTCTCTGTCTCGCCTTGTCCTGTCGGTTGCCGCGATGTCGGTCCTTTCCTTCGGTCCCGCCAAGGCCGAGGACTATCCGACCCGCGACATCCAGTTCGTCGTCCCCTTCTCGGCCGGCGGCGGCAGCGACGTGCTGGCCCGCAACATCGCCGGCGCCATCAAGGAGCTGAAGCTCCTTCCCGTGAACATCCTGATCGACAACCGGCCCGGCAGCGGCGGCGCCGTCGGCTACAATTTCCTGGCCGGCCGGAAGGGCAATCCCGACTATGTCGGCACGGTCAGCATTGCCTTCTTCACGACGCCGCTGATGGGCGGCTCGCCCGTCAGCTACAAGAACTTCCAGCCGCTCGCCGCTATTGCCCGCGATCCCTACATCATGGCGGTGGCCGCCAATTCGCCGTTCAAGACGATGAAGGATCTCGCGGCGAAGGGAACATTCATAGCCGGCTCACCTGCGGCGGTTTCCGATTCCACCCTGCTGGCCCGGCGCCTCGCCGCCGACATGAAGGCAAAGGTGCAGGTCGTGCCCTTCGACGGCGACGGCGAGGCCCTCAGCGCGCTGCTCGGCGGCCATGTCGACGTCATGTTCGGCAATCTCTCCGAGATCATCGCCCAGGTGAAGGGCGGGTCGATCCGCGCCATCGGCATCACCACGGAGGAACGCATCGCCGCCCTGCCGGATGTGCCGACCTTCAAGGAGCTGGGCTACGACATCCAGCTCGCGCAGCTGCGCGGCATGGTGATGCCGCTCGGCACGCCGCCGGAAACCGTCGCCTACTGGGAGGCGCTTCTGAAGAAGCTCGCGGAGAGCGATTACTGGCGCGAGCACTATCTCGAGCGCTTCTCCGTCCTGCCGGCCTATCTCGACAGCAAGGCGTTCGGCGCCGAGATCGTCAAGATCAACGACCGTTACGAGATCCTGATGCGCGAGCTCGGGGTCATCAAGTAGCACCGCCGGCCGATCAGGCGAACGGGGTCGCGGACATGAATATCAAGCTGCTCGACAATATCGTTTCGGTTGCACTTCTTCTGGCAGGAGGCGGCATATTATTCGCAGCCATCGGCTACGAATACATGCCGGACTCTGTTCCCGGTCCCGGGTTTTTTCCGTTCTGGGTCGGCCTGCTGCTGGTCGGGTGCGTGATCTGCGACCTCGTCGGCCGCTTTCGGCGGCGGGAGTTGGTGACGGACCGCATCGGAGGCGCGGAAATCGCCCGCGTCGGCGCCATCGTCGCCGTGTTCGGCGCGATGTGCCTGGCGGCCGAACATGTGGGGCTCGTCATTCCCACGGCCGCCATGATGGTGCTCGCGGGCTTCATCATGGCGGAGCGGCCGATCACCCCGCGCTTCATCGGCAAGCTGCTCGCCGTGACTGCCGCCACCATAGCCGTCGGCTACTACGTCTTCGCTCATCTCCTGGGGGTGCCGCTCGCCTGAGGCGGCGGCGCGCGGAAGAGGAAGCAGTTCCATGGACACCTTGTCCCTACTCGCGGGCGGCCTGTCGTCCGCCCTCACGCCGACGATGCTGCTCGCCGTCCTGTTCGGCACGGTGGTGGGCCTCGTCATCGGCGTGCTTCCCGGTCTGGGGCCGGCGGCCGGCGTGGCCATTCTCCTCCCGGTGGTCGTCGGCTTCGACGGCACCGCCGCCATGGCGGCGCTGGCCGGCGTCTATTACGGGGCCATGTTCGGCGGTGCCGTCACCTCCATCCTGCTGGGAATTCCCGGCGACGCTCCATCGGTGATGACGGTGATCGACGGCTATCCGCTCGCCCGCAAGGGAATGGCGGGTCCGGCGCTGGGAATGAGCGTGTTCGCCTCGTTCATCGGCGGGCTGATCGGCCTCCTGCTGCTCACCGTGCTCAGCCAGCAGGTCGCTCGCGCCGCCCTGTCCTTCGGGCCGGCGGAAATGACGGCGTTGATGATCCTGGCGCTGTCGCTGGTGACGGTGCTGGGGGGAAACAATGTCTGGAAGGGGTTTGTCGCGCTCGCCCTCGGGCTGTGGATCGGCATGATCGGGCTCGACGCCATTGTCGGCCTGCCGCGTTTCACCTTCGGCAGTTCGCATCTGCTCGACGGCATCGACTTCTCGGTGATCGCCGTCGGCGTGTTCGGTCTCGGCCAGATGTTCGCCTCGCTGACCGGCGATGGCGAGGCCGCCACGCTGCGCGGCTACAGCCTGCGCTCGCTGCTGCCCCGCTGGTCGGACATCGTCGTCAGCAAGTGGGACCTGCTGCGTGGATCGCTGATCGGTTTCGTCGTCGGCATCCTGCCAGGAGTCGGCGCGACGGCGGCGACCATTCTCGCCTATGCCAGCGCCAAGCGCCTCTCGAAGACGCCGGAACGCTTCGGCCACGGCGCTATCGAAGGCGTGGCGGCGCCGGAGGCCGCCAATAACAGCGCTTCCTACGCGGCGATGATCCCGCTCTTCACCCTGGGTATTCCCGGCTCCGCCACCACGGCGGTGCTCATGGGCGGCCTGCTGATGATCGGCCTCCAGCCGGGCCCGCTGCTGTTCCAGCAGAATCCGGAATTCATCTGGACGCTGTTCGGCACCTTCTACATCGGCAATCTGGTGCTGGTGTTCATCACCATCCTGCTGACGCCGCTTCTGGCCGCGACCGTTCTCATCTCGCGGGCGCTGCTCTACCCGATCGTCTTCGCGATCGTGAGCTTCGCGGTGTTCTCGCTCGGGCTGAGCGTGACGGACGTCGCGCTGTCGCTGCTGTTCGGCGTGCTCGGCTACGTGATGCTGCGGCTCGACTATCCCTGCGTGCCGCTGATCCTGGGCGTCGTGCTGGGGCCGATGCTCGAGCGGGGCGTGCGCCGCACGCTGATCGCCTCGCAGGGCGACATGAGCGTCTTCTTCGAGCGCCCCATCACCCTGCTGATCCTCGCGGCGACGGTGGCGCTCCTCGCACTCTCCGCGCTCCGGGCCTTCCGGCAGCGTCGGGAACGACTTCTCAAGGCGGCTACCTAGCGACAAGAAAGGACAAGAACATGGACTCCTGGCAGATGATGCCGACCGCGCAGAGGATTCTCAGCAAATCCCTGGCCCTGAGGCCCGATGAGGTTCTCACGGTGATCACGGATACCGAGGTTCCGCGCAGCGTGACCGAGACGCTGGCCTGCGCGGCGACGGCGCTCGGGGCGACTCCGGTGATCCTCACCATGCTGCCGGCGCCGGTCGGCGGCATGGAGCCGCCGGCACCCATCGCCCATGCGATGGCGGGCTCGCAGGTGATGGTGTTCCAGACCTCGGCCGGCATGATCCACACCGAGGCCGCGCGCAACGCGGTCAAGAACGGCGCGCGTTTCCTCGACATGTGGGGCGTGACCGAATCGATGATGGTGCGCGGCGGGCCGACGGCCGACTTCAGCGAAGTCGGGCGCGTGACCAACGCGGTCTATGACGCGATCGTCGGCGGCGCCGAGATCCGCGTGACCACCGAGAAGGGCACCGACTTCCGGCTCAGCATGAAGGACCGGCCGCTGTTCAAGTTCTCCGGCCAGGCCACCGAGCCCGGCAGCTTCAGCGCCATGCCGGAAGGCGAGGTGACCGTGTGCCCGGAGGAATGGGAAAGCGAGGGCGTGCTCGTCGATCCGGTCGTGCTGGAGCGGCGCGACATCGCCTTTCCGCGCCAGCCGATCAAGGTCGTGGTGGAGAAGGGGCGCATCTGCGCGGTGGAGGGCGGCCGCGAGGCGAAGGCCATCGCCGCCATGCTCGATGAGCATGGCGAGACCTCGCGCAACATCGCCGAGTTCGCCATGGGAACCAACAAATGGTGTCCGCTGGCAGTTACGCTCCGGGATTCGAAGAAATCCTATGGCAGCTTCCACATCGGCATGGGCGACAACCGCTCGTTCGGCGGCAACGTGCTCAGCCCGTTCCACATGGATATGATATTCGAGAATCCGACGGTTACGGTCGATGGCCGCACCGTGCTCGAGAATGGCAAGTATACCGTTATCTGAACCCAACATCGGGGGGCGCCGCCGGGCGCCCTCCGGTCCCTGAAGAAGGACGCACTGCTTGTCTGCGCAAAGGCTTGCGGCCATTGGAGCCGAGACCTCCTCTGCGGCTGACTGGGCCTTCTACGAGCTCTGGCGCCGTATCGTTCGCCGCGATCTGGCGCCTGGAGCCCGTGTTACCGAGGAGACCCTGGCGAAAGAGCTCGATGTGAGCCGGACCCCGCTTCGCGACGCCATTCGCAAGCTGGAGGAATACCGGCTGCTCTCGCGCCACCGGAACCGGACCATCTATGTGGCGCCGATGTCGGTGGCGGAGGTGCTGGAGCTGACCGCGATCCGCGAACAGTTGGAGGCTCTGGTCGTCCGTCTGGCCGCGCAGCGCGCCTCGCAGTGTCCGGGCGATGTCGCCAAGGCGCTGCTCATGGTCGAGCAGATGAGCGCGCTCGAAGGGACCGACTTCGGCGCGGGAACGCTGCTGGAGCTCGGCGACCGATTTCATGAGCAATTGGTGGCGATAAGCGGCATGCCGCGCCTCGGCGCGATGCTCACCAGTCTGCGGTTCAGCATCGAGCGCTACCGCTACCTGCTCAACGAGACCGACGACCGGTCGCGGACGATCGCGGGCGAGCACCGCCGCGTCATCGAGGCCATTGCCGCGGGCGATGCCGATGGCGCCGAGGTTGAAATGCGTGCGCACATCGGCAAGGCCCGCGAGCTCTATGTGAGAAGCGTCGCGCGTCTGCTCGACGAAACGACGTCCGTGGCGCGGCCCGGGAGCGAGCCGGGGCTTTCCGTGGTCCCGGGCGTTCAACCCGGCATCGGCTGAGCGACGCGCAGCAGGCCCGTCGCTTCGCCATCAGCGGCATGGCCTGGCGGACCGATGCGCTCGCCGACGCGTGGCAGGGATCGGTCGATGCCGCCCTTCTCGCTGGGGGATGAGCGCATGTGCCCGCAGGGCGCGTGGATGCGGGAAACTATGTGTCGATCCGAATGTTATTAGCCGGATAAAGAGTCGCGTTGACCGGGCGCGGGGCCCGGGCGCCCAGTCAGGAAACCCTGCACCAGCGGGCAGCCATGGATGGCCAGCCAGGCATATTGCGGCTCGGTCTCCACGCCCTCGGCGACCACCTCGATATCGAGCCGGTGGCAGAGCGAGAGCACCGACTCCACCACTGCCTGGGTGCGCGCGTTGCGGTCGACGTCGAGCGCGAAGCTGCGATCGAGCTTGATCTTGTCGATGGGCAGCCGGTGCAGATAGCCGAGCGAGGAGTAGAAGGTGCCGAAATCGTCGATCGACACCGCGACGCCGAGGTCGTGCAGCCGGTTGATGACGCCGATGGCGGCGTCGTAGCGCTCGATCAGGATGCGCTCGGTGATCTCCACCTGCAGGCGGCCTGCCGGAAAACCGGTGGTCTCCAGCACCTGCCAGACGGCCGAGACGACGTCGCCGATCTCGAACCACGCGGCGGAAAGGTTGACCGACAGCCATGGCTCGCCGGCCCAGTGGCGCGCCTCGGTGCAGGCGCGGGTGAGCACGAAGCGGTCCAGCGCCGCCCACAGGCCGGTCGCCTCGGCGCGGGCGACGAACTCCCCTGGCGGTACCTCGCCCAGCGTGGGATGGGTCCAGCGCACCAGCGCCTCGAAGCCGACGACGGACCGCTCCGTCGTCGTGACCACCGGCTGGTAGACGAGGGTCAGTTCGCCCGCGGCGATGGCGGTGCGCAGCGCGTCGTCATAAAGGCGCTGCTCGGCGCGCTCGCTCTCCATGGCGGGGGTGAAGGCCGCCACCATGTAGCCGGCGCCGTCGCGGGCGGATTCGAGCGCGATGGAGGCCGCCCGGAACAGGCGCGGGCCGTCCGTTCCCTGTTCCGGCCCGTAGGAGATGCCGATGCGCACCGCCATCGGCATGCCCTGCCCGTCGCGCACAAGCGGGGTGGCCATGCGCTCGGCGATGGACTCGGCGATGCGCAGGGCGTGGGCGACGTCCTCGTCGGGCAGGCCGGCCAGATAGACGGCGAAGCTGTCGCCGCCGGTGCGCGCCACGGCGGCATCGGCGGGCGCAATGGCGACGAGCCTCTGCGCCGCCTCCCGCAGCCGGTCGTCGCCGGCCTCGGCGCCGAAGAACTCGTTGACCAGCGCGCTCTGGCTGAGGTCGATCAGCAGCAGCGCGGCGTGCGGGCTCGGGGAGGCGAGATGCGCGTCGATGCGCTGCAGCAGCGCGTGGCGATTCAAAAGGCCGGTCAGCATGTCGTGGGTGAACAGCCATTCGTGCCGCTGGCGCGCCTCCAGCGCCGCCTGCTCGGCCTCCTTCTGCGCCGTGATGTCGAAGGCGATGCCTTCGGCGACCATCTCCTTGTCCTGCGTCAGCCGGTCGCGATGCGTGAGCTGCGAGCGCACCCGCAGCCAGCGGACCTGCCCGTCGGGGCGGATGATGCGGTATTCGTTGTCGAGCGGCTCGGTGCCGCCTTCCGCCGCCTTGGCGATGGCGGCAAGCAGGATCGGGCGGTCCTCCGGGTGCACCAGTTCGAGGAGCCGTCCCGGATGGGCCACGAGTTCCTCGGCCGGGACACCCAGAACGTCGCGCGCCCGCGAGCTCACATATTTGAAGGCAAGCTCGCCATTGGGCCCGACGGCGCGCTGGTAGAGCACGCCGGGCAGATTGTCGCCGATGGTCGACAGTCGCGCCTGGGTGGCGGCGAGCGTCATGCGGGTCCGCCGCTGCTGCTCCTCGAAGATATAGAGCATGCCGAAGAGCAGGGTGGCCAAGGGCGTGGTCAGGGCCAGGAAGACATAGGTGGCGAGAGCATGCTCGCTCAGTGAGGCGATCTGGCGGTAATGGCCCCAATAGGCACCGCCGGCGACGGCGAGCGCCAGCGCCGCGAGAATGAAGGCATGGCCGCTGGCAAAGCGGCGCGTGGGCGAGCGCCACGGGTCGAACCGCCAGCCGAGCCGCCACGCGACCAGTGCGCCGGAGACCGTCGCGCCGCCAATGGCGATCAGGCAATGCGCGGTGACCCCGAACAGAAGCGCGCGCGAGGCGATGGCGATCGCTCCGGCTACGGCGGCGGCCGGGGGGCCGAAGATCGGCCCCACCAGGATCAGCGGCACGATCTTGAGGTCGAGGACCTGGAGCCCGTCCTCCCAGATCGGGAAGAGCAGGCTTGCCGCCGCGGTGCCGCCGGCGAGGACACCGCCGGCCAGGGTCCGCGGCAGCGCCGGCATGGCGCGCAGCATGTTGCCGAACAGCACGAGCAGCAGGGCCGCAAGCGCCAGCAGCAGCAGGTTGCGTTCGAGACCATCGCCGAGCGAATGGAGCGACAGATCATAGACTTCTGCCGACATGGGCACCCCTGCACCAGCTTGCGGCCCACTATCGCCGGTTCCGCAGCGCCAAGACAATCTCCGATGCCGGCTTAGGACTCATTTTCATACACTTCGGACCTCGTGAGCCGGATATACGTTGTTCTCCCTATGCAGACTTTACGTCAGCGGGTTGCCGCCGGGATGCGGGGGACGCCTTCCATCCGTCCGGCCCTGTCCCTCGCCACGTGCCCCTTGCCGCATGCCCGGCATTGGTCCGGCCGCCTGCCGGCCACCGCGTCCGTCATCCGCGGGATGCGCGGCGGAGGCCCTTTCCGGTGCTGGCGGCGCCCGGCTCATCGGGCCGGAATATCCGCCTGTGCGATCAGCGGGACTTGTGCGTGCGGCGCGGCTCG
The DNA here is from genome assembly GCF_009223885.1 of Ancylobacter sp. TS-1. Lineage (NCBI taxonomy): Bacteria > Pseudomonadati > Pseudomonadota > Alphaproteobacteria > Hyphomicrobiales > Xanthobacteraceae > Ancylobacter > Ancylobacter sp. TS-1. Next base: position 2,564,287 of record NZ_CP045144.1, on the reverse strand, counting down.
GCTATTGAGCCCCCGCTCCAATGCGCGGCTGACCTCCGCGCCACGCGCGGAGAGGTGCCGGAGTGGTCGATCGGGACGGTCTCGAAAACCGTTGTGCGTGCAAGCGTACCGTGGGTTCGAATCCCACCCTCTCCGCCATCTTCCTCGGAATCGAGTTGAACTCTCTCAAAACTATCGAAGCGCGTCGGCGCGGCCGTGCCCGCTGATGGGCGTTCCGGCCCATCGCGTCGGCGCGAATGCGGAGCCTTCGTCGCGGGACGACGCGGGCAGGCACCGACCCGCCTTGCCGGGAACAGCGGCTCGGATCGGCCGGCCGCCGCTCACCCGACATTGCGGCGCGTGGCGTAGCCCGGCGGGAGATCTTCCGGCGCGCAGGCGATGACCTCCTCATTGTCGCGTCCGCAATCCTCGACGAAGGTGATCTGCGCGAATTCGTCGACGAGGAGGATCGGATAGGTCGGCCCGGCATCGCGGTACTGGCGCATCAGGTCGATCTTCTCGTTCTGGAAGCCGATGATCTTGCTCGGCTCCTCCTCGATCCAGCGCGGGAAGAAGGTCGCGCCATGGGCGAGGTTCTCATTGAGATTATAGGCGACGCTGACGCAGGTGCCGGTCGGCTCGTTCCACGACACCTTGTAGACGCCGTCGGCGAGGCGGACGATGTGGACCTCCTGACCCTTCACCCAGCGCCCGCCGACGAGGCCGCCATGCACGCGGTAGTCGATGGTGCGCTCATTCTTGAAGTACATCTCGTACAGCCAGCCATTGGCATAGGTGTAGATGATGTGCTTGCCGACGAAGGCGGCGATCTCCGCCGGACGCGTGGATTCGAAGGCGTCGGACATGGGTGTCTCCATGGATGTCGCGGCCGTCGTGTCTTCACGGGAGCGCGGCCTGGTGTGTGAACGCAGGGGCCGAGGCCGGCGGCAGCCGGAGGCGCCTTATTCGGTCGGCAGTTCGTGGGGTCCCACCGGCGGGCCGAGGAACTCCACGTGCCACTTCAGCCCGAAGGCATTGAGCGCAACCTGGTCGGGGATGCCGTCATGCATCACGCCGGCCAGCTCGGTGAAGAAGGTCGCCGCATCGAGGGCGGGCGCCATGAGGATATACTGGCGGGCGGGCTTGTCGGTCACGTTGCAGAAGCCGTGCTCGACCCCGCCGGGGATGCTGACCACGTCGCCTGCCTCGGCATAGAAGCGCCGGCCGTCCGCCTCGTAGAGATAGCGGCCCTCGATGACGCGGAAGATCTCCGCTTCGCGGTGGCGATGCCGGGGCGGACCGGCGCCCGGGGCATTGATGGTCTCGATGAAGCAGAACTCGCCCGAGCTCGCCGCCGGCGGCATGCGCACGAACAGGTCGAGCCCGATGGCCGGGATCTTGATCGGAAGCTCGGTCCCGCTTGAGTGGAGGAAGGTGATGGTCATCGGCTGGTCCTCGGTGGAGACGGCGTCAAAAAAGGGTTGGCAAACGCGGCACTCAGGCAATGGCGCCGGAAGCCGCGCGGCGCAGCTCGACATAGCTGTCCGGTCCGTAATGGAGGGTGTTGCGGGCGTAATAGGGCGGCACCTGCATGTCGAACTGCGCGTGCCCGTGGCTCACATCGCTGCGCAGAAGGTCGGTCCGGCTGGCGATGTCGAGGCGCAGGCGCTCGCCCGGCTTCAGCACCACGGGCTGCGGGGTGAGGCTAAAGCGCAGTGTCACCGGCTCGCCCGGCACCAGAGGTTCGGGCCGGTCGATGTCGAGGGCGATTTCCGTGGCGGTGGCGCGCGCCGCGTCGATCCGGCGGCAGGCGGGACGCATCGTTCCCATGGAAAGGATCCGGTAGCCGCCATCGGCGGAGACCAGGCCGGTGCGGGCCACCACGTGGGAATCGATCTCGTTGCAGCTGAAGGAGAGGCTCACCGTGACGGGCCCGGTCAGTTCCATCTCCTCCTCCACCGGCATCTCGAAGGTGAGGCGCTGGCTTTCCACCTCGTCGAAGCCGGCGGGCAGGATGGCGCCGAGAGGCACCGCCGCCCATCGGTTCGTTCCGGCCTCGCCCGGCGTGGGCTCAAGACGGTGCGTCGCGCGATCAGGGCCACTGGAGGCGAGATAGAGGCGCAGCGGAGCGCTGCCGGGCAGCGGCCAGTCCGGCGCGCTGCGATAGTCCCTGACGCCCTCGGTCCAGTAGCGCACCCGTGCCTGCGCCGCGTAGCCGTTGTTCGCGCCGTAGACGAGATGGTCGAAGAAGGCCAGCGCCTCCAGCTGCCAGGCGTAGACCGGCAGGTCATAGGCGGCCGGGCCGATGATGAGCCAGCGTTGGTCTCTCGGCGTGCCGGCATTCTCGAACAGGTCGTAGGCGCCGAACTGGTGCAGGTTGAGATAGCCGGCATTCTGCACGACGACGAACGGCACCTCGATGTCGCCGAGCGCACCGGACGGCCCGGCCGGCAGCACGCTCGTCGCGCGCGTCTTGCCGTCGAGCATGAGGCCGGCGAACCTCTCCCGCGTCTGGCGCGTCGGCACCTGCCGTTGGAACGCCTTCATGATCCGCGCCATGCGCTTCTTCAGCTGCGGCCACCACAGGCGCTTCAGGGGCGAGTTGATAATGTGGCTCGCCAGCGCGCGCAGCAGCGGCGGCACGTGCAGCCGGAACTGCAGGGGCGTGAAGTTCGCCCCCATCCACAGCGCGAAGAAATCGGGCTGCGGCGCGCCGCCGAACATGGCGATGTGGCGGAAGAAATCCGTGCACATCTCGTTGGCGAAGAAGCCCTTCAGCGCCGGCGGGCGAAGGCGGGCGACCTGCGGCTGGGTCAGCCCGTAATAGGAGGTGCCGAACAGCACCACCTGCCCGTCGCACCAGGGCTGGGCGGCGGCCCATTGGATGACCCTGGCGTGGTCCTCCACATCCGTGTCGTTGAGATAGACCGCATCCTCGCCGCCCGAGCGCCCCATGCCGCGCCGGGCGACGATCACATGGGCATAGCCGCGATCGGTGAAGACCGGCGGGCTGCCGGTCTCGTTGTTGCCGGTCGGTGCGCCGGCGGCCTGCAATTCCTTGGAATAGGCGGCAAAGGAGACGATTGCCGGGTAGCGGCCCGGCGCCTTCGGCACATAGACATCAGCCGCAAGGCGGATGGAGGGAGCGACCTCGACCATCTGGTCCGCGAGGATGCGGCAGCCGAGCCCCGATCTCGCGGGCGGACCCGGCGTCCAGCCGGCCAGTTGCACGCCGGACAGCCCGCCCTTCAGCGGGATCAGATTGTCCCAGAAGCCCGGCTTCCCGCTGCTGGCGCTCATGCGTCGCTACCCCTGTACCGGCATATCGTTGCCACGATCAGGGCTCGCGGTCGATGATCAGGAAGCTCGGGCCGGCATGGCCGAGCGCGCGGGCGAGAACATCGCCGACCGTCTGAAGATCGTCGATCGTCTCCACGCGCGCGCCGAACCCCTCGGCGATCTTTTCCATGTCGACAGTCGGATCGCTGAAGTCGAGGCCGACGAAGTGCGTGGTCGCGATGGTCGTTCCCATCACGTTGCACCACAGATCCTTCAGCAGCCGGTATTCGTGGTTCACGAAACAGATGAAGATGGAGGGGATGGCGTATTTCGCCGCCGTCCACAGCGCATGGATGGAGAACAGGCTGCCGCCGTCGCCCACGAAGCAGGCGGCGTGGCGCCCGCTCGCCAGCCCGATGCCGACGCCGAGCGGCATGGCCCAGCCCAGACCGCCGCCGCGCGGCGAGAAGTGGACGTCGCGAAAACCCAGCCGGACAGCCATGTCCTGCACGATGGCATCCTCGGACGAACCTTCGGTGATGATGTGGGTGGAGCGGTCGAGATGGCGCAGCACGGCGAGGATCAGCGCATCGCTCGCCCGGGCTCCCGAGGCGGGGTATTTCGCATCGAGAGCGGCCTCGTCGACCGTCCGCACGGCGGCACACCCGGCGTCGGCGCCGAGCGCCGCCGCCAGCGCGTCCAGCGTTGCCTCGATGTCGCCGAGCACCGCCATGTCGCAGGGAAAATCGAAACCGAGCTGGCTCGCCGCCGGCGCGATCTGGATGACCTGCAGCTCCGGCGGCAACGCCGGGACGCCGTCATAGGTGAAGCTGTCCACCTTTTCGCCGATCAGCAGCAGCGTGTGGTAGCGGCCGAGCGTCTCGTGGATTTTCTTCGTGGAGGGCGGAAGCTGGCCGCGGAAATTCGGATGCAGCGGATCGACCGTGCCCTGCACGTGGAAGGGGGCGGCATAGATGTCGGCGCCGAGCGCGCTGGCGATCCGGCTGATCGCGTCGATGCCGTGCGCCGCGCCCACCGCATAGTCGGCGACGATGGCGAGCTTGCCTTTGGGCACCGCAGCGAGGGCGGCGGCCGCCTCGCCGATGCCGTGCGGCACCGCGTCCTCGATGACGCGGGTCTTTTTGAAGGTCGTGTGCCCGGTCTCCTCCAGCATGAAGTTCATTGGGATGGAGAGGAAGACCGGACCGGTCGGCTGGAGCCGTGCCTGCAGGTAGCCGCGTTGCAGGGCGATGGCGAGATCGTCCGTGCGGGTCACTTCATAGGCGTATTTGGTGGCGGTCTCGGCGAGCTGGACATTGGGCGCGCCCAGCACCGGATTGTGGATGAGGAAGCGCGAATCCTGCTGCCCGTTGATCACCAGCAGCGGGATGCCGGACATGAGCGCGTTGCGCATGTTGAACATGCCGTTGGCGAGGCCTGGATAGGTGTGCAGGCTGACGACGGCCGGCTTGCCCGTGATGAGCGCATAGCCGGCGGCGATGCCGACCGCGCTCGATTCATGCAGGGACAGGACATAGGTGGCTTTTGACGCCGCCACCGCCGCGAGGAAGGTGGTCTCCGTCGTCCCGGGATTGCCGAAGACGAAGGGGATGTCATAGGTCTCAAGAAAATCCTGGATGAGCTCGCCGCCGGTCCGGGTCGTCATGTGTCCCCCCAATCATCGCGACGGCGCCGGTCGGGAGCCGTCTTCGAACCCGATGCCGACGCCAGGGCGCCGTGTCGCCGCAGCGATCCCCGGCATGTGCGGCACACCGACGATATCCCGAAACGCGCGGATGAAATCGTCATTCTTGCCCGATTCGCGCCGGGCCGCTTCACCTGCGAATCCGCCCCGGTGGAGGCCGGTCCTTGCGGCGATGCGGCGCCGCGCCCGGTGGACCGGCGGCCTCCGGCGCCGAAGGGGATGGTCAGAGATCGCCCGGACCATCTATAATCAGAACCATGACATTCATTACGATCTGTCCGGCATGGATCCGCTGAGCGACATCATTGCGCTGCTTCGGCCGCACACGGCCATCTCCAAGCCCATCTCCGGGCGGGGCCGCTGGGGCGTGCGCTACGCGGCGCATGACGCGCCCGGTTTCACCCTCATCCTGAAGGGCGTGTGCTGGATTTCCCTCGAAGGCCGGGAGCCCCTGAAGTTGAGCGCCGGGGACTTCCTGCTCCTGCCCTCCACGCCGGCGTTCACGCTGAGCAGCCACCCCGGAATCGCCTGCGAGCCGCGCCGTCCGATGGACGTTCCGGTCCGGCACGGCGACCCGGAGGACGAGGCGGAATTCGACTCGCTGGGCGGCACCTTCCACATCGAGCCGGCGAACGCGCCGCTGCTGCTCGCGCTGCTTCCGCGCATGGTCCATATCCCCGCCTCCGAGGGCCGGGCCGGGCGGCTGGGCCGCGTGATCGAGCTTATCGGGCAGGAGTGCGCCGAGGAGGAGCCCGGCCGGGAGATGGTGCTCCAGCGCTTGCTTGAGGTGCTGCTGGTGGAGGCGCTGCGCTGGCGTGCCGTCGCCGTCGATGAGGCCCGGGCCGGCCTGCTTAACGGCCTGCGCGATCCGGCCCTTGCCCGGGCGCTGCGGGCCATGCACGCGGATGTGCGGGCCGGCTGGACGGTGGCCGGGCTGGCGAAGCTCGCCGGCCTCTCGCGGTCGGCCTTCGCGGCGCGCTTCGGCGAGGCGCTCGGCTGCGGCGCGATCGAATATCTCGCGCGCTGGCGCATGGCGCTGGCGAAGGACGCGCTGATCCTTGGCGCGAAGAGCCTCGACAGCATCGCCGACGAGATCGGCTACGAATCGGCCAGCGCCTTCAGCACGGCGTTCCGAAAGCGGCTCGGCTGCCCGCCGGGCCTGTATGCGCGCACCGGCGGCGCGGCCGGCATCCGCCCCGCCGGGCGGTCGGTGCCGGAATTGGACAGTTGGGCATAAAATCTGGACAACGGATTATGGTCCGTCCAGAAGCGTCCACCTATCAAGGGGGCATCCGAAACCAGGGGATGCCCTTCCATGCGAACGATCCTGATCACCGGCACGTCGTCCGGCTATGGCCTTGAGACGGCACGTCATTTCCTCGCCAAGGGCTGGAACGTCGTCGCCACCATGCGCACGCCCGACGCGGACCTGCTGCCGGCCTCGCCGCGCCTGCGCATCCTGCCGCTCGACGTGACGCGGGAAGAGAGCATCGCCGCCGCTATCGAAGCCGCTGGCCCGGTCGATGTGCTGGTCAACAATGCCGGCATCGGCGTCGTCGGCGCCTTCGAGGCGACCCCGATGGCCCACATCCGCGCGGTGTTCGACACCAACACCTTCGGCGTCATGGCCATGTGCCAGGCCGTGATCCCGCAGATGCGCGCGCGCGGCTCCGGCGTCATCGTCAACGTGACCTCGACCGTCACGCTGGCGGCGATGCCACTGGCGGCGGCCTACACCGCCAGCAAGCAGGCCATCGAGGGGTTTACCGGCTCGCTCGCGCACGAACTTGGCCATTTCGGCATCCGCGCGAAGCTGGTGGAGCCCGGCTACAGCCCGGCAACCCGCTTCGCGCAGAATTCCGGCGTGCGGATCGAGGATCTCATCCCGCCGGCCTACGCCGATTTCGCGGGCCCGATCTTCGCGGGCTTCGCCAATCCGGCACTGACGACGACCCCCGGCGATGTCGCCGAGGCCGTATGGGCGAGCGTCTACGACACCTCCGGCCGGCTGTGCTTTCCGGCCGGAGACGATGCGGTGGCGCTCGCTCGGACCCGTGCCGCCTAGGCGCCCTGGCCGGCCGCCTCGATCACCAGCGCGGCGATGTCGTCGGGCCGGGAGATCAGCGAGAGATGGCTGGCCGGCAGCTCGACGGTCCTGGCGCCCATGCGCTTGGCCGTGAAGCGCTGGAGATCGGGGTTGATGGTGCGGTCCTCGGTCGAGACGGCGTAGAAGCTCGGCCGGGACCGCCAGGCGGCCTGCGTCACCCTGCCGGCCAGCAGCGGTTTGTTGAAGGGCTGCTGCACGGCATGGAGCACCCGTGCCCGGGCCGCCGGCAGATCGCCGGCGAAGTCGCGCAGGAAAGCCTCCTCGCCCAGCCGCCCCTCGTCGCCGTCGAACACGATGCCGGCGCTTGCCGGTGGCGTCGGATAGGTCTTGGCCAGCGCGGCATAGTCCTCATTGGCATCGGGTGCGCGGGCGGCCACATAGACCAGCGCTGACACGTTCGGATGCACGCCGGTTTCGGTCACCAGCATGCCGCCGAAGGAATGGCCGACCAGCACCGTCGGCCCCTCCTGCCGCGCCAGAACGCGCTGGACCGAGGCCACCGCCTCCGGGAAGTTCGTCAGCGGGTTCTGCACCGAAGTGGTCTTCAGCCCCCTTGCCTGGAGGCGGGCGATCACCTCGCTCCAGCATGAGCCATCCGCGAAGAGGCCGTGGACGAACACGATGTTGCGGGCGGCAACCGGTTTGTCGGTCCCGGCCGCCGCCGCGTGGCGCGAGGCGGCGAGGGAGGCGGCGGCACCGGCGAGGACGGCTTTGGAGAAATTACGACGGTTCATCATGGCGATTGTCCCAGGGTTGTTCGGTCCGGCAGGCTGAACGCCGTGCATCCGGTGGGCGTCCGCTGGGAATTTCGCCCTCACCAGCACGCCCGTTACGCTGGCGGGCGGCCATCGCCGTGCAAACCGCGAAGAAAAAAGAGGCGCCGCCGAGGTAACGGGCATCGAGGCGGGAGCGAAGAGATCGATATGGATGTGCGCGAGGCGACATGGAGCGAGGCGATGCGGGCGGAGCGGCGCGGCGACGCCCTCGCCTATGAGGCGTTCCTGCGCGACTTCGCCGCCTCGATGCGCCGGGTCGTCACGATGCAGCTGCGCCGGCTGGGCTTCGGCCCCGACGAGGCGGAGGACGTGGTGCAGGAAGTGCTGATCGCGGTGCATTCGCGGCGCGGCCAGTGGGACACGGCCCGGCCGCTGCTGCCGTGGCTGAACGCCATCGCGCGCTACAAGACCATCGACGCCCTGCGCCGGCTGCACCGGCAGGCGCGCGGACGGGTGGATCTGTCCGACGAGGAATGGTCGACGATGTTCGTCTCCGGCGAGAGCGAGCGCGCCCGTGAGGCGATGGATGTCGACAGGCTCATCGCCACCCTGCCTGCCGGCCAGCAGGCGGCGGTGCGGGCGGTGGCCATCGAGGGTGTTTCCCATCGCGAGGCCGCGGATCGGCTGGGCACCACCGAAGGCGCCGTGCGCGTGGCGTTCCATCGCTCCCTGAGGAAACTGATGACCGCCGCACGGCAGGAGGACAGGCAATGACACGTGACGCAACGGCCCGCCGGCCTGTGACGGACGATCTGGTGCGCCGGCTCGCGCAGGAGGCCGGCCGCTCGGGTGCCCGGCCCCTCTCTTCCACCCTCGTCATTGCCGCCGTCGCCGTCGCCGCAGTTCCGGTGTCGCTCGCGGTCGTCCTCACGCTGCTCGGTGCCCGGACCGATCTGCCGGCAATCCTCGGCAGCTGGATCTTCCTGTTCAAGGTTGCGGCGATGCTGCTGCTGGCGGGTGGCGGCCTGCTTCTGGTGCGTGCCGCGACGATCCCGGGCTCGGTGCCGAAGCCGGCCCTTGCGCTGGCGCCGGCCCTTCTCTTTCTCGTTGCGAGCGCGCTTGCCGACCGCTCCGGGCTACCGCTCGCCGGGGCCCGTCCGCCCTTCTCCGTGTTTGTCTGCGTCGGCTCCATCGTGATGGCGTCGCTGCCCGCGCTGGCGCTGGTTCTGGTCGGGATGCGACGCGGCATCCCCACCCGTCTGCGCCGCGCCGGCTTCTTCGCCGGCCTTCTCGCGGGCGCTGTCGGCGCGCTCGCCTATACGGTGGCCTGCGTCAATGACGGGGCCGCCTTCGTCGCCCTGTGGTACCTGGTGGCGGTGGTCCTCGTGGCGGGCCTGGGGGCGGCGGCCGGGCCTCGGGCGCTCGCCTGGTGACGCGCCCGTCGACCTAACCGACGAACCCGACCTCTTATCGCTCGGCGGCCTCCATGGTCCGCTTGGCCGCGATATAGGCGTCCGGCCTGTCGAGGCATTCCACGGCGCAGATGCGGCCGGCGCGCTCATGAAGGATGGAGAGGCCGCCAGTGTCGGCGCTGTCCTCCACCACAAGACGGTCGGCGCGCATGGGAAGTCCCGCCATCTGCAGCTTGTGGCCATACTGGTCCGACCAGAACCATGGCAGTTCCTCGGGCGGCGGTTCCTCGTCGGCCAGCACGGCGGCGAGCACCCGCGCCTGCGCCTGCGCGGCGCCGATCGATTCATGGCGGATGCGCCGCCCATAGCGCCGGCTGGGCACGCTGGCGCAGTCGCCAAGGGCGAAGATGTCGGGCGTCGAGGTGGCGTGACTGGCGTCGACGCAGATGCCGTCCGCGCAGGTGAGCCCCGCAGCCTCGGCAAGCCCGGATGCCGGCTCGGCGCCGATGCCGACCAGCACGCAATCGCACGCGATCGCATCGCCCTCGCTCGTGTGCACAGTGCGGACGGCCCCGTCGCCGGCGAGTTCGCTCACCGTGCGCCCGAGACGAATGTCGACGCCGTTGGCGCGGTGCAGCGCCTCGATCCGTGCGGCGAAGTCGGGTGAGGCGGAGCGCGCCAGCACGCGCGCGGCGCGTTCGATGAGCGTGACCTCGCAGCCCCGCTTGCGCGCCGAGGCGGCGACTTCGAGGCCGACATAGCCGGCGCCGACAATCACGAGACGCGCGCCGGGCGCCAGAGCTGTGGACAGTCTTTCGGCATCGACGACGCTGCGCAGATGGAACACGCCGTCCCGCCCGGCACCGGGCACGGCGAGACGGCGCGGCCGGGAGCCGGTGGCGAGGACCAGACGGTCATAGCCGAGGTGCTCGCCACTGCCGAGCATGACGGTGCGCCGGACCGGCTGGATGGCCCGGGCGCCCTCGTGGCGCAGCGAAATCTCGCCCGAATAGAAGCTCTGTGGCCGCAGGGCCGGCGGCCCGGCGCCATCGGCCGCCAGCACGCCCTTCGACAGCGGCGGACGGTGATAGGGCAGCCGCTCCTCGTCGCTCACCAGGGTGATGCTGCCCTCGAAGCGCCGCCGTCGCAGATTGTCGGCGAGTGCCACGCCCGCATGGCCGGCACCGACGATGACGATCCTCATGCGGTGCTCCGCGCCAGGATGAGGTCGATCTCGACGAGAGCACCACGGCCGAGCGTCGCCACGCCGACCGTCGTGCGGGCGGGCATGCGCGCATCGTCGTCGAAATAGCCGTGATAGACCGCGTTCAGCCCGGCATAGTCGCGGTTGAAGTCGCTGAGGAAGATGCGGGCGAACACGGTGTCGGCAAGGCTGTAGCCGGCCGCGCCGACGATCAGCGCCAGATTGCGGAAGGCGAGGTCGGTCTGCGCCTCGATGGTCGGCGGCAGCGGAGCGTCCGGCCGATCGGGGTCGATGGGCAACTGCCCCGTCACATAGAGCATTCCCCCCGCCTCGACCGCATGGGAATAACGGGCGGTGCGCGGGGGTGGGGCGGCGGCGGGAACCTTGATGTAACGCGCCATGATCATGCACTCCCATCGGCTGAGAAACGGAAGGGCACGGTCCCTTCCGTCGATAGCGTCGTCGCGAGCGCGCGGGCGACGAGACGCGCATGGGCGGCGGCTTCCGGCACGCCGGTTGCCTCGCCGACCACGGCGCGCGCCGCCGGGCCTGCGGCCCACAGGCCGGGGACGGGCTCGCCCGACGCGCCGATGACCCGGCCATCGGCGTCGGTGTCCAGGCCGATGCGCAGGGCATCGGGCCGCACCCGTCCGTGCGCCAGCGCATCGACCAGCAGCGGGTTGGTCGATCGGGCGATGTCGCCGTCGGGGCCGGTGCAGTTGACGAGCGCATCGGCGCCGAGGATCCGACGCTCGCCACCACGCGGCGTCCAGTCGAGCGCGAAGCTGTCGCCGTGTCGGCCGACGGCATGGATGCGGCCGGCCGACACGGTCAGCCATCCCTCGCGCCGGCCGCTCTCCATGAGCGCGGCGACCTGCGGCGCGATGCGAAAGCGGTGCACGTCCCAGAAGGAGCGGAGCCGGTGGGCGATCCTGCGCTGTTCGGAAAGCGGCAGGGTTCTCCAGTAGGTCGACAGGTGCCGCCGCAGCGAATCGATGACGATGTGCCAGCTGCGCCCCTGCTGTTCCACCTCCCGCACGCGGGAGCGAACGAGCCGGAGCAGGCCGAGCGCGGTGGCGGGGCGGGGCGCGCCGGCGAAGAGATCGAAGTCCGTATTGAACTCGCCATGGAGGCGCGGAGTCAGCGCCCGCCGCGAAATCGCGTGGATCGGGCCCGTGTGGCCGTTCGCCCGCAGCGAGACGACGACGTCGCAGGTGGTGAGGCCGGTGCCGATGAGGACGACGCGGGCCTCCGGGCGGATCGCCTTTATCGCCGCCCAGTTCCATGGATCCAGAACAAGGTGGTCGAGAGCTTCGGCGCCCTGAATCAGCGGCCAGTGGAAGCGTGGCGAACCATAGGTGAGCGACAGGACGACCCGGTCATAGCGCGCGGGCCCGGCATCGTCGCAACGCACCCGCCAGTCCCTGCCGGTCGGCTCGATCGCCAGCGCTCCCGCGCGCCGGTGGCGGATGGTCGATCCGGACGGATTGGCGGCGGCCGTATCGGCGACGACATCGGCGATGTAGGCGGCGAAGTCCCGGCGCCTGGAATAGTGATCCCCGTTCTCCACGAGGCCGAACGGATCGTCGTTCCACACCCCGCTTTTCCTGAGCCATCGGGTGAAGTGGTCCGGCTCATCGGGAAAGACCGTCATCCGGTCGCTCGGCACGTTGATCCGGTGTTCGGGCTCGCAGGAGCCATAGGCAAGGCCCGCGCCGACGGTCGCGCGGGGCTCGATGATGTCGATCGACAGCGGTTGCCCGGCCGCGCGCGCCAGCTCGATGGCGCAGACCGCGCCGGTGAAGCCGCCGCCGATGATGGCGACGCGAGGGCTCTCCGGGGGCTGTGCGTCCATCAGTACTGGCTTTCGGGAAGAAGGACGGTGAGCCCGTCGAGGCCGGGCCCAAGCACGATCTGGCACCCGAGCCGGCTGTTGGGCGCGAGATCCTCGCGTCCCGTGAGCAGGGCGCGCTCGGAGGCCGATGGCGCGCCCAATCTCGGCTCCCATTCCTCCGCGACGAAGACGTGGCAGGTGGCGCAGCTGCATCCACCACCGCAATCGCCGAGAATGCCAGGCACGCCATTGTCGATGGCGGCCTGCATGAGGCTGGTTCCGTCGGGGGCGTCGACGAAGAAGAGTTCCTCGTCATGGGTGCGGAAGGTGATTCTGGGCATGCGGGGCTCAATCGGTCGGAAGCGTCATGAATCGGGAAAGCGCGGCCAGTTCGGTGGGACTGAATTCGCCCCGCGCCACCTCGGCTTCCAGATGGGTTTCAAGGCGGCGCGCGACCTTCCGCAGCGCGGGATCGGACGGGTCGCGCGGGCGCGGCGTGTCGAGGTCGATGACGCCCGAGATCGAGCCGGGCGATCCGGAGATCAGCACCACCCGGTCCGCCAGCGCGAGCGCCTCGCCCAGATCGTGCGTGACCATCAGGACGGTGGCTCCCGAATCCTGCCAGGTGGTGAGCAGATAGGCCTGCATCATCCGGCGGGTCTGGTGATCGAGCGCGGCGAAAGGCTCGTCGAGCAGCAGCAGGCGCGGCTTGAGCGCGAAGGCCCGGACCAGCGCCACGCGCTGTTTCATGCCGCCCGACAGTTCCGCCGGCACCTTGGCGGCATAGGCGGCCAGGCCGACCTTGCCGAGCAGCCGGCCCGCCTCGGCGCGCGCCGCCCGCCAGCGCAGGCCGGTGTTCCGCAGCGCGAAGGCGACATTGTCGAGCGCGCTCATCCAGGGAAACAGGTTGTAGTCCTGGAACAGCAGCGCCGCGCCGGGCGTCGGTCCGTCGGTTTCGCGGCCGTGCACGAACACATAGCCCTCGCTCGGCGCGTCGAGGCCCGAGGCCATGTTGAGGAGCGTGCTCTTTCCGCAGCCGCTCGGCCCGACCAGAACGGTGAAGCTTCCCTGCGGCACCTTGAGCGAGATGCCGGCCACCGCCGACCGCCCCTGAAAGACCTTGGAGACGGAATCGAACTGAATGGCGGGAACATTGGGGGGAAGGATCACCATCAGCGCCGCTCCCACCACAGCAGCCGGCGCTGGGCCAGCAACAGCAGCCGGTCCATGGCAAAGCCGATGACGCCGATGGTCATGATGCCCACCATGACCAGCTTCATGTTGTACATCTGCTGGCCCATGATGATGAGATAGCCGAGGCCCGAATTGATGCCCGCCATCTCGCCCGCCAGCACGGCCATCCATGCCGCGAAGAAGCTGAGCCGCGTCATGGTGAGCAGGGCCGGCAGGGCGCCGGGAAACAGGACGCTGCGCCAGATCCGCAGGCGCGAGGTTCCCAGATTCTGCGCGACCTTCAGATATTCCTTCGGTACCGCCTCGAAGGCGGAGACCGCCGAGACGGTCATCGAGCCGAAGATGGCCATGAACACCACGAAGATCGCCGCCGGCGCGCCGATGCCGACAATGGCGATGGCGAAGGGAATCCAGGCCACCGGTGACACCGGCGCGATGGTCTGGACGATCGGCAGGGCGAGCCAGCGCAGCGGCGCGAACTCGACGATGAGCGCCGCCAGCAGCAGCGAGCCGACGAGGCCGGCGCCGAGGCCGATGGCGATGCGCGACAGCGTGATGGCCACGGATTCGAAAAGGCCGGTGCGCTGGACGCCGAAGCCGACCGAGGCCGCGCCGCTGAAGAGATACGGTATCGTCTCGCTCGGCGGCGGCAGGATGCGCGGATTGAGGAAGCCCTGCGCCGCCCCGATCTCCCAGAACACGACGAGCAGCGCCCAGGCGCACAGGAAGGAGCCGCCCGCCGACAACCGGCCAAGGACCGCGCGCGACAGAGGCTGCCCGGGCCGGGGGCGAGTGGCGGGGTCGCGCGGGGGAGCGAGAGCCACCGTACCGTGCGGCGCCGTCTCCTTCAGAACGTCATCCGGCACGGTGGACGGACGGGCCGGCGGATCGGCAAGCTTGAGCATGGTCATGCCGTGACGGCCTCCCGCATCGTGTCGAGCCGGGCCACGGCCCGCGTGAAGCAGGCGAGCGGCGCATGGGCGACGCCGACGCCGATCCATCCCGCGGCCCCGTCGCGATGCGCGATGCCGGTATGGATGCGCACGCCCTCGCCCTGAAGGGCGACGCGGCGTGCGTCGAGGCCGAGCCCGACACCGTCGGCGCCGGCCAGAGCCGGGGCGATGGCCGGGTTGCGCCCCGCGAAGAAGCAACGCATCCGCGCGCCGGCGGACTGCGCCTCGCTCCAGGGGCGCTGCATCGTGTGAGCGATCTGAGGCGAGACATGCGCGATGCAACCGCCGAGGCCATATGCCTCCATGATCGCGCTGTCGCCGAGATCGGGATGGGCGTCGTCGAGGCCGAAGGGCGGGAAGAAGCCGCCTTCCGGCCGGTCGGCGGGGGCGTTGAACCATTCGTCGCCCGTCCCGGCGAGCTGAATGCCGCAGCTTACGCCGTTGCGGCTGATCGCCGTGACGATGGCCGAGCCGGCGACGCCCCGCGCACGGTCGAGCCCGAGCTTGGCGGCGGCCATCGCGTAGTTGAGGAAGTGCTGGGGATGATCGGCCAGCCAGCCGCGCGTCGGCCCCGACAGCTCCGGCAGCGCCGCCAGAAAGGCCAGCATGCCGCCAATGTTGCGCTGGTGAACGTCGTCGCCAAGTTCGACGCCGCGCGCGACCACCGGCAGAAGATCGAGCCCGCCCGCCGGCAGGGCCGCCGCGATGGCCTCGGCCACCGCGGTTTCGACATGGCGTAGCCCTTCGGCGACCGTCGCATCGTAGTAGCCGAAGCGCAGCACGTGGCGTCCCTTCTCCGCCAGTGTGGCGAAGGTGCTGGCCCCGCTCACCCGGTCCTCGATCCGGAACAGGCGCTGGCCGGGACGCACCACGCCGGACATCGGCGAAACCGTGCCGAGCGCATGGTTGGACCGCAGCCGGATTCCGCCGTCGAGAACCATGGCCCGACCCGCCTCCATGTCACCGGCCCAGCCTTCATGGACCGCCGCGCCGGCCAGCGCGTTCAGCACCACAACCGGCGGAGCCTCGCCCGGAGCAAAAGGCGGGCCGGCATGGCCAAGCTCGCCCTCCGCGAGGCCGAGCGCCTCGCGCGCGCTCACCAGTTCGCGGACCACCGGCACGCAGGCCCGTATCCGCTCGATGGCCGTGGCATCGGGTCCGCGGGCCGCGTCCGGCATGGCCGCACTGTCCGTCACCGCGCTCATGCCGATGCCGCCGCGTCGACAGGAGGCATTTCGAACGGCGCAAGCACGGCATCGATGGACGCGCCGGCGATCCTGTCCATCCCCGCAATATGGGGAATGACGTCGACCCAGGGCCGCGACGTGCGCGACCAGACATCCACCATGCGGCGGGCGAGGTCGGCGTCGCGGATCAGTATATCCATGGTGCGGCGCAGGCCCTCGTCGCCCGGCGGCTCCGCGAGGTGCTTGGAGAAGGCGTAGAATTCCCGGCTCTCGCGGTCCCGCCAGGCGGGATAGCTCTCCATCCAGTCGCCGGCGAGGAGGCCGTCGGCGAGGACGCGGGAGGATTCGAAGGCGTCCCAGATTCCCTGCGCGCCGGCCGGATGCTTGAAATGGGCGGCGTCGCCGATCAGCGCCCAGCCCGGGCCGGTGTGCTGGCGGTAATAGCCGTCAAGCCGCGTGGTGCCGAGCACGCGGCTCACCTTGGTCGCGCCCTCGAGACGCGCCCACAATTGCGGAACGGACCGGATCTTCTCGAGATAGAACGCTTCGAGGTCGCGGATGCCGGCGCGTTCCGCCACCGGCCCGTTCATGGTGACGACGTGATGGCCGTCATCGGCGGGGAAGTGGGCGCAGACCCAGGGCGGCTCGAAGAAGAAGTCCTGGGTGTTGCGGATCTTCGCTCCGGTCCAGTAGGCGAAGTACAGCATGGTTTCGGTCGGCATCACCTTCGTGCGCGCGGCACCGACCAGGCTGGCGACGGTGGAGCTTACCCCATCGGCGCCGATGACCACTGAGCCAAGGACGGTGATCGGGCCCGCCGGGGTCGTCGCCACCACGCCGCGCACGGGATCGCCCGCAGTGCCGGCGCCGATGAGGCTGTCCACCTGGGTGTTCTCGAACACCGTGGCGCCGGCCTCGCGTGCCCGCTCGAGAAGGATCGCGTCGAGCGTGATCCGCCGCACGCAGATCGCCCAGTCGCGCCCTTCGATCGGCTGGTGGGGGGCGACGAACATGCGCCCCTCATGGTGCCAGGCCGTGTAGAGGGGCGGGGGGCGGTGCGCCATCACCCGGTCGAGGACGCCATAGGCGTCGAGCCGGGCGATGGTGTTGGGATAGATCACATGGGTCGACATGGTGTCGGAAGGAAAGCTTGCGCGGTCGATGAGGGCGACGCGCCATCCGGCCTTGGCGAGGAGAAGGGCGAGCGAGGCACCGGCGGCGCGCGCGCCGACAATGACCGCATCGAATGCGAGACCATTCGCAGGTGTCACAGCTGACATGCTCCGTCTGACAGGAAGGGACCCGGAGCACGCGGCTCCGGGGAACAGGCGTCACGCCGCCGTCGGCTGGAGAGACAGGTCGAGCACCTGATCGGCGAAGTTGTCCTTGAAATAGCCGAGCTCGATCAGGTACTTCATGCCGCCCCGGATGCCGGAGGCGCCGGCGTCGCCGATGATCGGATTGGGCGACTGGCGCTTGAGCGCGATGGCGAGCACCTCGCGCGGCGCGCCATAGATCGGCTGCAGGTCGTCGAGCGCGGAATCGAAGTTGCCGTAGAACTCCCGCGCCGCCGCCTTCAGCACGCCCATGTAGCGCGTGAGCAGCGCGCCCTTGGCGCCGATCGTGCCGCTCAGCGTGTTGATCACGCAGTCGGGCGCCTCGGGACCCCAGACGTCGTTGGAATTGGCGAGATAGATGCCGTTCGCCTGCTTGACGACGCTTTCGGCATAGGGCTGCGCCAGCGTGCAGACATCGACCGCGCCGCTTGTGAGCGCCTCGCCCATGCCCACCATGCTCGGGAAGAAGGTCATCGCGTAGTCGCCATAGGACTTGCCGTTCTGCGACATCGTCCCGTAGCCGACCAGTTCGAGCGTATCGAGCTTGAGCGTGCCAACCCGCAGGCCCTTGCCGGCAGCCGCCACGAACTCGTTGACGTTCTTCACCGACCCCTCGCGGGCGACGAGCTCGATGCCGGCGAGGCCGGACCCGCCAATGATGCGCAGGTCCTTCGTCCCCTCGCCATAGGCCGCCATGGTGGTGGTCCACGGGTTGTGCATGACGTCGATGCCGCCGGCGACAAGGGCCTGAAGATTGTCGGCCGGGCCGTTGAACTGCGTCATCTCCACCGTCAGACCGGCCTCGGCGAACATGTCGCGCTTCTTGGCGAGCAGGAGGTGCGACACGCAGCCGGCCGGCAGGTGGCCGACCTTGAGCACGGCGCCGCCGGCCTCTGCTTCCGCCCTCGTGGTGCTGGCGATCATCGCGGCGCCGGCCGCGCTCACCGCCAGCGTGGCGCAGCCACACGCCAGAAAGCCGCGTCGCGACAGGCCGGCCGGCTGTGCCGCCTCGCCCGCCTTCTCCCGCCCCTCGCAGCAGCCCGAACCTTCGATATGCCCGTGATGAAACAGCTTCATCTGCACCGCTCCCTGTTCTGGCCCTGCGGACCGTTGAGTAGACCGATCAGTCTCCTGCAAGGCACGTGCCAGCAGGAGACCGACCGGTCTACGCAGTTTTCCGCAAGGGTGGCCGCCCGAAAAAGCAGCACGCGCATAGATTTCGGGCGGCGATTGAACGGGGATGGCGCGGAATCAGCGGTAGGCGACGAGCCCGAAAGCCTGATATTCTAACGAAAGGGGACCAGACGCGTGCTCGATCAGCCACATCGCACATCGCCGGAGGCAAAGCTGCTGAACGCGGCCCGGCGCCTGTTCTGCAACGAAGGCATCCATGCCACCGGCGTCGCCCGGATCATCAAGGAAGCCGGGGTCGCGCGCAAAACGCTCTACGACCGCTACGGCTCGAAGGACAATCTGCTGCGCGCGGTGTTCATCGCCGAAGCCGACATGTGGTTCCACTGGTTCGACCACGACATTCCGAACCGGGGCGAGGAGCCGGTCGCGCGCATCCTCGCCTTGTTCGATCTGCTGGAGCGCTGGTTCGCCAGCAGCGACTTCTTCGGCTGCGTCTTCATCAACGCGGTTGCCGAGCACGAGAAGCGTGACGGCTGGATCCGCGACATCGCCATGGCCCATCGCGACCGCATCAATGGGCGCCTGTGCGATCTCGCCATTGCCGCCGGCGCGCGCGACCCCGGTCTGCTCACCGAGAAGATCGGGCTGGTCGTCGACGGCGCCATCGTCAATGCCATGGTCACGGGCGATCCGCGCATCGCCGCCGTCGCGAAGGCGGCGGCGAGGGACATTCTCGCGGGAGCGCTGGAGCCGGCCGCCCGGCCGTGAGCCGGCCGCGCGCGGGGCGACGCGGACGGTGCCTGTTCACCGCCGGGAGACAAGGGCGTCGAGGGAGATGCGTCCCGCGCCGCCGGCCATGACGGCGAGGGCCATCGCCGCCCAGGTGAGGTGGATCGGCCAGCCTTCCGGCACGGTGAGCTGGACCACGGCCGTCATGAGCAGCAGGCCCAGCGCGGCGAAGCGGGTTCCCAGCCCCAGCACCAGCAGAACCGGCAGGACGATCTCGCCGCAGCCCGCCAGGAACGCCGTCAGCATCGGCGCCGGGAAGGGATAGGGGCCGCCGGGCAGGTGCAGCATGAACTCGTCGGTGAAGAGCGTCACCGCGATCTCGTTGAGCTGAAGGAACCCGTCCCATTTCAGCACGCCCGAGCGCCAGAACGGCACGGCGAGCGCGAGGCGCAGGGCGAGCTGGACGAGGGAGGGCGTCGCGAGCCGGCGCACGAGGTCCTCGGCCCGGCCGACGAGGCCGGCGAGGCCGCCGCAGTGGGTCCCGGTCTCCATCGGTCGTTCCATCGCCGTCATGGCAAGTCCTCCAGTTCCAGTGCGGTGAAGGCGCCCGCCTCGATCATCGCGGCGATGGCGGCGCCGATGTCGAAGCCGGGCGCGGCGTCCAGCGCGGCCTGTGCCGCCTCGTCGAGGCGGTGGCCGTCGACGAGGCGACCGAGAAAGGCGGCGGCGCCCGGCGGAAGCTGACGCAGGGCGACGTTGGCATCGGGCCGGGTGATGAGGACATCTTCGGCCATGCCGGCATCGATGGTGCCGTCATGTCCGTCGCCGCGATTGGCGGCGAAGATGGTGCCGCTCGCATAGACCGAGCGGACGATGCGCGTCGCCGGATGGGCGCGGAACGTCAGCCCGGCCAGACGGTCTGCGGGCACGCGCGCGAGGGCGCCGGCATCGAGCGGATCGGCGTCGGCGGCGTGGTAGGCGTCGAGCCAGGCACGCTCGATGCGCGCCACATCCGCCAGCCAGGGTATGTCGCGCGCATGCTCATAGGCCGCGATGAAGGCGGGGAAGTCCCGGCCATACTCGAACAGCAGCGGCGAGGTCGGTGGCGTCTGGCGGACATGGAACCGGGCCATGGCGCGGAAGAACGCGGCGCCGGTGAGCCGCTGCACCGCCGGGTAGATCGCGGCGAGGGCCTCGATCAGGCTGACGGTGACGTTGTTGCGATAGACGTCGTAGCGCCGCCCGGCCGCCTTGCCGCGCGGGCCGGCGACCAGATCCGGCGTGGCGCGGGCGGGATCGGTGAGGGCCGGGGCGAAGCGCGCCGCGAAATCCGCCGGTTCCGCGCCGGCAAACCCTCCGGCGACTTGAATGACATCAGGCGGCATGGCTCGCCCTCCGTCCCGCATGGCGGTCGAGGATCGCCTGCGCCGCCGCGGCCTCCGCCTTCAGCACCGGCCAGTCGGGGATGTTGCTGTCCCATTCGATGAGCGTCGGCACCGGCCCGCCCCGGCCGATGACGATCTCGTAGAGCTTCCAGACCGCATCGGCGACGGGGCCGTCATGGCTGTCGATGAGAAGCCGATCGCCCTCGTCGTCGGCCTGCTCGGCGTGGCCGGCGAGGTGGATCTCCCCGACCGCCTCGAGCGGGAAGTCGGCGAGATAGTCGAGCGCGGCAAAGCCGTGATTGACGGCCGAGACGAACACGTTGTTGACGTCGAGCAGCAGCCCGCAACCCGTGCGCCGGGCGATGGCGCGGATGAACTGCGTCTCGCTCATGGTGGATTCGGGAAAGACGACATAGGTGGAGGGATTCTCGAGCAGCATCGTCCGCCCGATCGCCTCCTGCACCTCGTCGACATGCTCGCAGACCCGGCGCAGCGTCGCCTCCGTATAGGGCAGCGGGAGCAGGTCGTTGAAAAAGGTCGTCTCATGGGTCGACCAGGCGAGATGCTCGGAAACCAGAGCCGGCTCATAACGCTCGACCAGCGCCGCGAACCGGGCGAGATGCGCCGGGTCGAGCGGCTGGGGGCCGCCGATCGACATGCACACGCCGTGCAGCGAGACGGGGTTGTCGCGGCGCATGGCTTCGAGGGCGCGGTGCGGCGGGCCGCCGGCCCCCATGTAGTTCTCGGCGTGCACCTCGAAGAAGCCCTTCGGCGTTCCGTCGGCGAGGATCGCCGCGAGATGCTCGTGCTTGAAGCTGGTGCCGGCCAGACCGGCGACCGCATGTGCCGGAAGGCGGGGAGGAAATGCCGCGGACGCAGCGGCGAAGCGGGGCGTTGCATTCATGGCAAGCTTCCTCGGCAGTTCCCTGCCTTCCGGCAATGGTCGGGTTTTGGAGCGGTGGGCGTGGAATGGCGGGGCCGAAGCGGCGGGATCAGGTCGCCTTCAGCGAGCCGTGCTTGCCGTTCGGCAGGACGATGGAGGTGCAGGTGCCACCCTGGACGAACTTCCACGCATTGCCCTGGAAATCGATCGTCGAGGTGCCCTGGCAGGTGGTGCCGGGACCGGCGGCGCAGTCGTTCTGGCCCTTGAGGGCGACGCCGAAGCACTTCTCCTTGTGGGCGGCGGCAGCGGCCTCGCCTTCGGCCTTGGTCAGCGGGCCGGCGCCCGCCATCGAGGCGAGGGCCGTGACCATGGCGCTGGCGAGGACGGCGGAGCTCACGACGTTTTTCACGGACATTGGATCTCTCCATGCTGGATTTCGAAGTGCCCATATTGGACACGCCAGCACTACGGATCGTGGTCGGGGCCCGTTACAGCGCCGCGCCATGTTTTTTCCGGACGACCCGGCCGCGCCCGCCGGGCCGTCTGGTCATCGACACCCAGAATATATAACAAATGTTCTAGAATCTTGGGATTGCGGGGAGGGCACGCGGGTGAGATCAGTACGCGCACGGGCCGCCGGTGCGAGCCGATGGCGCCGGGCGCGCTGTAACGAATCCGGCGCCGGTTTCGTAAGGGATGGCAGATGACCGCCACGTGTCGGGAGCCCAGCCGGGAGAGCGAATGGGCGACGTGGATGCGTGCGGGCATCGCCGGCGACGGCGCCTCCTATCGACGCTTTCTGGCGGCGGTCACACCGCATATCCGCTCGGTCGCCCGCGCGCGGTGCCGGACGCTCCATGTCGCGGGAAACGAGGTCGAGGACATCGTGCAGGAAGTGCTGCTGACGATCCATCTGAAGCGGGAAACGTGGGACGGTACCCGTCCCATCGGCCCCTGGGTCTCGGCCATCACGCGCAACAAGCTGATCGACATTCTCCGGCGCAATGGCCGACACGCGGCGATCCCGATCGAGGATGTCATGGATGTGCTGCCCGCCGAGGACAACACGCCGGAACTTTCGGCGCGTGATATCGACATGCTGCTCGGGCATCTGAAGGCACAGCAGGAAGAGATCGTCCGGTCCATATCGCTGAATGGCCAGAGCATCCGCGAGACGGCGGCACGCCTCACGATGAGCGAGGGTGCCGTGCGGGTGTCCCTGCATCGCGCGCTCAAGGCGCTGGGCGCCCTCTACCGGAGCAGGTTCCGTGAGGACTGACGATTTCATCCGCACGCTGGCCGCCGATTCGCAACCGCGCTGGCGGTTCGGCCGGGTGCTGCGCGCCGCCACCGTCGCCGGGGTGCTGACCGCAGCGGCGCTGTTCTTCGCGGCCATCGGCTTCCGCCCCGATATCGCGGAGGCGCTGGAGAGTGTGCGCTTCCTGTTCAAGTTCGCGGTGACAATCACGCTGGCGGTCATCGCCACCGTGGCGATGGGGGCCCTCGGCCGGCCCGGGACGCCGGTGGCGGCGCGGCTTCTGCCGCTTGCGCTCGTTGTCGCCCTGCTCGCCGGCGGCGTCGGCCTGGAACTGATCGCGCTGCCGCAGACGCAGTGGATGGCGGACATGATCGGCCATAATGCGCGCTTCTGCCTGACGCTCATTCCCCTGCTCGCCATCGGCCCGCTGGCCTGCTTCATGGCGGCGCTGCGCCGGGGGGCGCCGTCCAATCCGGGCCTCGCGGGCGCGCTGGCCGGCCTCGCCGCGAGCGCCATCGCGGCGAGCTTCTATGCGGCGAACTGCGACGACGACAGCCCGCTCTTCGTGATGCTCTGGTATTCGATCGCCATCGCGATGGTGACAACAGCCGGCTACCTTCTGGGCCGCCGGCTGCTGCGCTGGTGAAGGGCTGGCCCGAGGCGACCCTTCCGGCTACAGCGCCGAGTGATCCTTCACCGCCTCCTCCAGCGCCGGCTTGAGGCCAAGGAAGCGCTCGTCGACGGCGGCCGGATCCTCGCGGTTGAGCGCGATCATCTTTGCGCGCGTCTCGCCGCCCCGGATCACCTCGAAGGCGCCCGCCTCGACCCCGGCGACGATGGCCTCGGCGACATCGGAGGCCGGCTCCCGGGAGAAGCCGAGTTCCGGCCCGGCGCGGTTGGACTTCATCATCGGCGTGTCGGTGCCGCCCGGATAGGCCGTCAGCACATGCACGCCCTCGCCCTTCAGCTCGCGCCGCAGTGACTCGCCGAAGCGGGCGAGGCCGGCCTTCACCGCCGCATAGGTCGCGTAGAACGGCGCGCCGACGAGGGCGATGCCGGAGGCGATATTGACGACCGTCGCCTCGCCGCTGGCGCGCAGTTCGGGCAGGGCCGCGCGCGTCAGCAGGATGGGGGCGAGGAGATCGACATCGATCATGGCCTGAAGGTCGCGCTCGGGCACGTCCTCCAGCCGTCCGGCGCGCACGCCGCCGGCATTGTTGACGAGAATGTCCAGCCCGCCGAGGTGAGCGAGCGCTTCGCGCAGGGTCGTCGCGCGGCCCTCGGCGGCGCCGATGTCGGCGGCCACGCCCAGCACGTCGCCGCCCGTCTCCCGGAGTTCCGCCACGGCGGTGGCCAGCACGTCCGGGCGCCGGCCGGTGACGACCACGCGCGCGCCACGGGCGAGGAAGGCACGGGCGAGCGCAAGGCCGATGCCGCTCGAACCGCCGGTGATCAATATGCGCTTGTTGGCGAGGTTCATCGGTCGTCTCCCTGCGGGGTGGCGGGCGGGTAGTTGGAGGGGAACAGTGCGCGTCGCGTCTCCTCGTCGTTCACCCGCTTGAAGGGGTGGTCGGCGCCGACCGCGCGGGCACGTGCGGCAGCGGGGCGCGCGTCGACGGTCTCGAACAGTCGCTTGAGGTCGGGGTAGGGCGCGAGCGGGTCGTCGGCGCCCTTGCGCACGCGGGAGGCGCGGTCGAGCCAGCCCCAGGCGGAGATGTCCGCGATCGTATAGGTGTCGCCCAGTATGTAGGGCCGTCCCCGCAGATGGTCGTCAAGGACCTGGTAGTGGCGCTCCGCTTCGCGGCGGTAGCGGTTCACGGCATAGTCGAGACCCTCCGGGGCCGCGTGCTGGAAGTGAACCGACTGGCCCGAGAACGGGCCCAGCCCCGAGGCGATGAACATCAGCCAGGACAGGAGTTCCGGCCGGTCCTGCGGCGCGCCGAGAAACGTGCCGGTCTTCTCGGCGAGATAGAGCAGAATGGCGCTGGAATCGAAGACCCGCGCCTCGCGCCCGCCCGGCCCGTCGGTGTCGACGATGGCCGGGACCTTGCCGTTCGGATTGATGGCGCGAAATTCCGGGCTGTGCTGCTCGCCCTTGCTGGTGTCGACGGGAACCAGCTCGTAGGGCAGGCCGGTCTCCTCAAGCAGCAGCGCGACCTTGGCGGGGTTGGGCGTGGGGTGGAAGTAGAAGCGGATCACAAGGGGTTCCTCCCGGCGGCGGGTTGCCGTTTCATTTTTAGTACGACTGTTCTAGAATGCGCGACAACGCCGTTCGTGGCAAGGTGCCATCGGATCGCAGACGCGGGGACGCCATGGCCAGGCCCAGGGAATTCAGCGAGGCCGCCGTGCTCGACGCGGTGGTGCACTGCTTCTGGAGCCGCGGCTACGAGGCGACGTCGATGCGCGAGCTGATGGAACGCACCGGGCTCACCGGGGCGAGCCTCTACAACGCCTTCGGCGACAAGCGCGCGCTGTATCAGAGGGCGCTGGACCATTATGTCGAGGCCAGCATCGGCGACCGGATCCAGCGTTGCGAGGAGATGGCGCCGCTGGACGGGATCGCGGCGTTTTTCGACGAGATCATCGCCCGCTCGATGGCGGACCCGGATCACAAGGGCTGCATGCTGGTGAACGCCGCTCTCGACGTGGCGCCGCACGATCCCGAATTTCAGGAGATTGTCGCCGGCGTGCTGGCGCGTATCGAGGCTTTCTTCCTTGGCCGTGTGCGCCAGGGCCAGGCCGACGGGTCGATCACCTCCGCGCTGGCGGCCGAAGACCTCGCGCGGCATTTGCTCGGCGTTCTGATGGGCATCCGCGTGCTGGCGCGGGTGCGGCCCGAGCGGGCATTGCTGGAAGGCGTCCTCGCGCCCGCGCTGACGCAGCTGCGCGCGGCGGACGCTTAGCCTTTCGGTTCGGCCCTCGCCGAAGGGCGATCAGGCCGGGCCGCTGCCGCCGCCGCCCGGCCGGTCCGGCGGTGCCAGTGCCAGCATGGCGGTGACGGCTTCGGGAGCGGGTCCCGGCGGTTCGCCGCGCTTGGGCATGCCCTCGACGAAGGGCACGAGCTGGAGCCGGGCGATCTCCAATACGCGGCGCAGCTCGCCCACCGGGGCGGCGTGTTCGTCGACGCGCAGGTCGAGCGCGGGATAGTCCTCGGCGCCCTGTAGGCGCAGGCTTGCCGACTGCCGCCCGCGCCGGTCGCCGCCGGCGGCGTCGCCCGCTTCCATCGCCCGCATCAGCCGCTCGTCGAGCGGGGCGCCGGCCGAGGCGCGGAAGGCGCTTGCCATGGCGGCGATCACCTCGGGCCCGGTGAGCATGTTGCCCTGCACGGCGAAACCCTCGCCGGTCTCCTGCCCGCACCATTGCGTGCACGCGGCGCCGGTGAAGGCGCTGGCGCGGCCTGAGGCGTCCACTACGCCGATCTGGCGCAGCTCGCGCGCCGCGTCCTGCGCCAGTACGGCTATCAGCGCCTCGGGCGCGGGCATGCCGCCGGCGATGAGGTCGAGCACACCGAGGGCGAGATAGGGGTTGACCCAGGATTGGGTGGAGACCGCCCCGGTGCCGGCGCGGGTGAAGGGGCACATGGAGCCGACCGCCGGAACGGCGGTGGCGACCGCGACGCCGAGGCGTCCGCTCAAGGGGCAGCGGGCGACGATGGAGAAGGTCATGCGGCGCCCCCCTTCACACGCTCAGATGCTTCAGCACCCGCGCGCGGGCGTCCGGATCGGCGGCGGCGCCGGTCTCGGCGATCTCGCCGCGGTCGAGCACCGCCCAGCGGTCGGCAACGGCCAGCGCGAAGGGCAGATGCTGCTCGACGAGGAGCATGGTGGTGCCGTGGCGCTCGCGCGAAGCGCGGATGACACCGGCGAGGCGGTCGATGACGGAGGGCTGGAGCCCCTCGGTGATCTCGTCGACCAGCAGCAGCTTGGCCCCCGTCGCCAGCGAGCGGGCCATGAGCAGCATCTTCTGCTCGCCGCCCGACAGCGTGCCGGCGCGCTGTTTCAGCCGCTGCAGCAGGAAGGGGAAGGAGGCCTCCACCTCGGCCAGCGCGGCCTCGAAATCCGGCCGGCGCACGGCGAGGCGCAGATTGTCCTCGACGGTCAGGTCCTGGAACAGCGCCTTTTCCTGCGCGACATAGCCGACGCCCAGACGCGCCACGCGGTGCGGGGAGAGCCGCGTCGCCTCGGTGCCGGCGATGGCGACGGTGCCGGCCATCTTGGGCAAAAAGCCCATCATGGCCTTGAGCAGGGTCGACTTGCCCATGCCGTTCTTGCCGAGCACGGCGAGGATCTCTCCTTCCGCTATGGCAAGGCTGACATCCCGCACCACCACGGCGCCGGCATAGCCGCTCGACAGGGATTCGATCTGGAGCGTGTTCATGCCGGCACCTCCTGCGCGGCGGAAGGATCGGAGCCGGGCCGGCCGGTTTCATGGGCGATGCCGGCATGGCCGGAGCCCGCATAGACCTGCTTCACCAGTTCGGAGGCGACGACCTCCTCCACCGAGCCGTCGAGCACGATGCGGCCCTGATGCAGAACGATGACCCGCGAGGAAATCTCGCGCACGAAGTCGAGGTCGTGCTCGACGAGGAGCACGCACAGCCCCTGCTTCCTGGTCAGGTCGATCAGGATGGCGCCGATCTGCATGCGCTCGGTCTTGGTCAGGCCGGCGGTGGGCTCGTCCAGCAGCAGCACGCGCGGCTCCAGCGCCAGCACCATAGAGAGTTCGAGCGCCTGCTTCATGCCGTGCGAGAGCAGATGCGCCGGGGTGGAAAGCTGCCGGTCCAGCCCCGTCGTGGCGATGACGTGCATCGCCGCTTCCGGCAGCGGCAGTTCCCGCGCGCGGCGCCAGAGCGAGGGGCGCGCATGGCGGGCGCGGGCGATCTGCAGGCATTGCGCGACGGTCAGCGTCTCGAACACGTTGGCCATCTGGAACTTGCGGCCGACGCCGAGCGCGACGCAGGCTTCCGGCGGTTTGCGGCCGATGTCGTGGCCGTTGATGACGATGGTGCCGGCCGAGCGCTCGGCGCCGTCGGCGATGCAGCGCATCAGCGTGGTCTTGCCGGCGCCGTTGGGACCGACGAGGCTCACCAGCTCGCCGGCGCGGGCCTCGAAGTCGATCGCCTCCAGCACGTTGAGGCTGCCGAAGCGGCGGGCGACGCCATGCACCGCCAGCGCCGGGCCATCGTCGCCGACCTCCTCGCCCTGCGTCTCGGCGGGGTCGAGCGTCGACAGGCGCACGGCCGCGCGGGGCGCCGGGGCACGCTTGCGCACAAGCCCGATCAGCTTGCGCGGCACGTCGAACAGTACCGGCAGCAGCCCGCGTGGGAAGGCGATGATGACCAGCACGAACAGCGTGCCGATGATGAGCTGCCAGACGAAGGGGTAGTCGCCGGCAAGCTGCGCGCTCTCATAGTCGACGATCAGCGCGCCGAAGACCGGGCCGAGCAGCGTGCCGCGCCCGCCGAGCGCGGTCCAGATGACCAGCTCGGTGCCGAAGACGAAGCCGGCGAGTTCCGGCGCCACCACCATCGCGTAGCCGGCATAGATATAGCCGGCCACCGCGCCGATGACGGCGCAGGCGAGATAGACGAGGATCTTCAGCCGCGAGGTGTCGAGGCCGAGATATTTGCAGCGCTGCTCGTTCTCGCGCACCGCCACCAGCAGGCGGCCGGCGTCGCTCTGCACGACGATGTAGGCCAGCGTCGTCACGCAGACGAGGAATCCGCCGGCCAGCCAGAACCACGCCTCCATGGACAGGTCGAAGCTCGTGAAGCCGGACAGGCCGCTCGACGAGCCGGTGAAGGTGCCGCCGGAATAGAGCAGCTGCGTCGCCACGATGGGCAGCACCAGCGTGATCACCGAGGCATAGAGCGCCGAGGCGCCGTGCCAGAAGGCGAGCCAGCCGACGATGGCGGCGGTGAGCAGCGCGGCGCCGACGCCGAGGGCGAGGGCGAGGACGGCGTTGCCCTCGGTGAAGTCCATATGGGTGAAGACGAGGCCTGCGGCATAGGCGCCGCAGGCGAAGAACACCGACTGACCGAAGGTGAGGATGCCGAGATAGCCCCACAGAAGGTCCACGGTCAGCGCCACCGCCGCATAGAGCAGCGAGCGGGTGAGCACGTTCACCGAATAGGTGTCGAGCACATAGGGGCCAACACCGATGGCGGCCAGGGCGAGGGCGGCGACGGCGAGGATGAGGGACAGGCGGCGCGCTTCAGTCACGGGCGAACCCCTGCGGGCGGATGCGCAGGATGACGGCGGCGAGCACGGCGATGGTCAGCCCGCCCAGCACCGGGCTGAGATAGGTCGCCACCAGAACCTGCGCGCCGCCCAGCACCAGGCAGGCCGCCAGCAGGCTGGCGAGCGAGGCGCCCGAGACCAGCACCAGCATGAAGGCGTTCACCAGCCAGGGCACGCCCATGTTCGGGTCGACGCTCGACAGCGGGGTGATGAGCGCGCCGGCGACGCCGGCCAGCGCCGAGCCGAGGGTGAAGGTGATGAAGCGCACCAGCGCGCTGTTGATGCCGAGCCCGCGCGCGAGGTCCTCGTTCATGATGACCGCGCGGGTTTCGAGGCCGAGGCGGGTGCCCTGCAGCAGCGCGGTGAGCGCGATGCCGAGCGCGGCGGCGATGCCGACCAGCGCGAGGCGATAGGCGGAATAGCTCTCGCCGAACAGGTCCAGCGTGCCTTCCAGCGGGGCCTGCGTGAACTGCACGCCGCGCCCGAAAACGAGGGTGATGACCTGCCCGATGATGATCGACAGGCCCCAGGTGGCGAGAATGGCGTCGAGCGGGCGCGCATAGAGCGGGCGCACCACGAAGCGTTCGATGGCCATGCCGGCGACGCCGCCGAACAGCGCGGCCAGCGGGATGGCCAGCCACGGATTGAGCCCCGCCTGGGTGGCGATGAGCGCGGCATAGCCGCCGAGCGTCATCAGCCCCCCATGGGCGAAGTTGATGATCTTCATGACGCCGAACACGAGCAGCAGCCCGGTCGCCACCGCATAGAGGATGGCGGCGGTCGTCACGATGTCCAGCGTCTGGGCGATCATGCGAGGATCCTTCGGGTCGATAAGGCGACGTTCTGCAGGGCGACGTCACAAAAGACGTGCCATCCCCGGACGTGGCCGGGGATGGCTTGGCGGAGCGTCAGGCGCTCACTTCAGCTTGGGGCACTGCTCGCCGGGATCGACATTCTTGAAGGTGGAGATGATGCCGACCGAGCCGTCGCCCTTGACCTGACCGAGATACATGGTCAGCGGCGCGTGGCGCTGCTTGTTCATGGTGATGGCGCCGCGCGGCCCGTCCACCGTCACCTCGGCCAGCGCCGGGATCACCTTGGCGGCGTCGGTCGTGCCGGCCTTCTCCACCGCCGCCTTGTAGGCGTAGACGGCCTCGTATTCCGGCACGGAGAGGTCGTTCGGGGTCTTCAGGTCCTTGCCGAACTTCTTTTCCATCGCGGCCAGGAAGGCCTTGTTGGCCGGGGTGTCGATATTGGTGAAGTAGGAGCCGGCGATGTAGATGCCCTCGGCATCCGGGCCCATGGACTTGGCCGTGCCCTCATCCACGGCGAGGTTGCCGTAGAGCGACTTGATGCCCGCCGCGCGCAGCTGCTTGGTGAGCGTCACATTCGGCGCGCCGCCGGCGGTGGAGGTGATGATGGCGTCGGGATTGGCCGCCTTCACCTTGGAGAGGATGGCGGTCCAGTCGGTGGCGTCCATCGGGGCGTATTCGTCGCCAACGATCTTGCCGCCGGTCTTCTCGATGTACTCCTTGGTGAAGGCGAGCATGCCGCGACCGAAGGCGTAGTCCGAGCCGATCAGGAAGTAGGTCTTGGCGCCCTTCTCCTTGAAGAAGTCGACGATGGGGGCGACCTGCTGGTCGGGCACCCAGGCGTTGACATACATGAAGGGCGAGCAGGAGCGGCCCTCGTAGAACGAGGTGTAGATGTAGGGGACCTTGCCGCGGTTGACGATCGGCAGGCCGGCATTGCGGGCGGCCGAAGTCTCCATGGAGATCAGCGCGTCGACCTTCTTCTGGAAGATCAGCGAATCGAAGGCCTTCTGCGCGCCAGCGGCGCCGGAGGCGTCGTCGGCGACTTCGAGGACGACCTTCTTGCCGAGGATGCCGCCCTTGGCGTTGATCTCCTCGACGGCGAGTTCGGCCGACTGCACCACCGAGGGGGCGACGACGGAGTTGGCGCCGGACAGGCCGACCGGGATGCCGATGGTGATGGTGTCGGCGGCAAGGGCCGGGCCGGCCAGCAGGCCGGCGGCGACGGTACCGGCCAGAAGCAGCCGGCGGCGTGAAAGACGCATCAGGGACAGGGACATGGCTTTGTTCTCCGGAAGGTTATCGTTGTGTCGCAGGCGGACGCGGCGGGCTCAGTACCAGCCGCGGGTGATGTCGGAGCCGAGCATCTCGGCGTAGACGTCGGTGCGGCGGTCGCGCAGCACCTGGTTGAAGGCGTTCCAGTTGCGGTCGCGCCGCGCGGCGCCGAGGTCGATTTCGGCGGAGACGATTTCCTCGCTGTCGCGGCTGGCGGGGCCGGCGGCGGGCCAGCCGGTGTGGCCGACGATCAGGCTCTGGCCCTCGAAGGGCTGGCCGCGCTCGGTGCCGATGCGGTCGGCGCAGGCGATGTAGAGTGAGTTCGAGTGGGCGGCGGCCATGGCGAGGATGTTGGCCATCGCCTCGCGCCCCTTCGCCTGACCGGGGATCGGCACCCAGTTGGTCGGCACGCACACGATGTCGGCGCCCTGCAGCGCCTGCAGCCGGTACACTTCCGGGAACCAGCCGTCGTAGCAGATGGCGACGCCGATGCGCCCGATGGAGGTCTGGAACACCGGGAAGCCGTTATTGCCCGGCTCGAAGAACAGGTTCTCGTTCCCCCACAGATGCATCTTGCGATAGGTGCCGACATGCCCCTGCGGGCCGATGACCACGGCGCTGTTGTAGAGCGCGTTGCCCTCGCGCTCGGTGATGCCGGCGACGATGATGAGGCCGCGCTCGGCGGCGATCTTCGCCCAGGCGAGGCAGGTCGGGCCGTCGGGAATGGTCTCGGCCAGCGCGAAGGCTTCCTCGCGGGTCTCGAAGACGTAGCCGGTGTTGGCGAGCTCGGGCAGCACGACCAGCCTGGCGCCGTCGTCCGCCGCGCGGGAGATCAGGTCGAGCGTGTGGGCGACATTGGCCGAGGTGTCGCCGAAGCGCGGCTCCATCTGGATGCAGGCGACACGAACAAGACTCGAACTCGGCATCTGGGCACACCCCTCCGGGCGCCGCGGTCGCCCGCGTCGCGAAAACAAAAAGCCCCCGGCAGCGCCTTCCGGCGCCAACGAGGGCTGCACAGCCTGAATGTGAAGCGGCAACGCTGCCGCCAACGCTCCCCATGGAGCACCGCGATGGAAACGCAGCCGGCGGACTGAGTCAAGCCCGATCTGCCGTCGAGAGTGGCAATTAATCCGGTGCCCAGAAAATGGGCGACCGCTCAGCGCTCGCCGTCGCCCTCGCGGCCGAGCTCGGCCAGCATGGCCTGCGCGTTGATGATGGAGCCGGCGACGGTGCCGATCGGCACACGCCGCGCGGTCGCCTGCTTGCGGATGAACTGGTAGGCCTCGTCCTCGCTGATGTTGCGCAGGCCCATCAGCAGCCGGGTCGCCTTCTCGACGTCGCGGCGGGTGCGCAGCGTGTCCTCCAGCTTGGCGATCTTGGCGAGCAGCCGGCTCTCGTAGCCGCGCATGGACAGCGCCAGCACGAGGTTCGACAGCACGCCCGAGGCCCGGATCGGGCGCACCAGCACGCCATGCGCGCTCGAATCGAGCAGAGCCTTCAGGACGGTCGGGTTCTCGTAGTCGACGATGGCGATGTGGGCGATGCTGAGATCCGCCATGCGCCACGGCATCGAGCTTTTCGTGTCGCGGTCGAGCAGGAAGAACACCGCGTCGAGCGGCAGCGGAAGCTGCGTCGGGGGTGGCCAGACGACCTGTACCTGGCAACCGATGCGCTGGAGCTGGCGCACGAGGTCGTCGCCGTCCTGGTCGCGCGGATGCACGACGGCGACGCGCATGTTGCGCAGGTTCTGGATGACCGACGCGTTCACCGGGCCGCCCGCGCGGCCGCCGCCGCCCGCCTCACCTGCCCGGCGGCGCTACGCATGGTCGTACACATGGTCGACGAGATAGGGGTCGGGCTTCACCGGCGCCTTCGACTCCCACACCACGTCGAAGGTGCCGTGCTCGTTCACCACGCCGATGCGCGGGTGCAGATAGGTGTGGTTGTTGTCCGGGTCGATGCGGATGCGCCCCTGCGGCGCGTCGTATTCGGTGCCGAGGGCGGCGTCGACGAGGCGCTGGGTGTCGAGCGAGCCGGCGCGCCGCAGCGCATCGGCGAAGAGGTGGATCTGGAAATAGGCCGCCTCGGCATACATCGTCACCGGCGCGTCGCGGCCGAAGCGGGCGCGGTAGGCGGCCACGAAGCGGCGGTTGGCCGGCGTGTCGACGGTGGAGAAATAGGGGGCGGCGGTGATGTGGCCGACGCACAGTTCTGGGCCGATGGCCGCCACCTCGCCCTCAGCGGTGGTGAGGCTCGCCACCGGCATGGTGTGCGGGTCGAGCCCGGCCTCGCGGAAGATGCGGTAGAAGGCCTGGCCGCCGGTGCCGACCACGGTGGAGAACACCACGTCCGGCGCCTTCCGGCGTATGTCCTCGACCACGCGGCGGATCTGGTCCTCGTGCGGGGTGACCGGCACATAGGCCTCGGCCACCACCTCGCCGCCCTCGCGTCCCACCACGTCGCGCATGATGCGGTTGGATTCGCGGGGGTAGATGTAGTCGGAGCCGACGAGATAGAAGCGCCGTCCATAGCCGGCGAAGAGATAGCGCGCGAGCTGCAGGCTGTTCTGGTTCGGCGCCGCCCCGGTGTAGATCACGTTGGGCGAGTACTCGAAGCCCTCATAGAGGGACGGGTACCAGAGCAGCGCGTTGCGCCGCTCGACCGTGGCCAGGATCGCCTTGCGGCTGGAGGAGGCGCAGCAGCCGAAGATGGTGCTGATGCCGTCTTCGGTGAGCAGGCGCTCGGCATAGCGCCGGTAGAGCTCGGGGCTCGATTCGGGATCGTAGCAGACCGGCTCGATGGCCCGGCCCCGCACGCCGCCGGCGAGGTTGATCTCCTCGATGGCGAGCGCCGTGCCGCGGAAATGCTCGGTCTCGGGCATCTGCATGTGCCCCTTGCGGGAGAACAGCACGCCGATCCGCCAGGTGCCTGACCCGGCACCCGCATTGGCTTCGCTCCTGTCGAGACCCGTCACCGCTTCTATCCGCTGGCCCGCTTGCCGCCGTTTCTGCCCGCCGCCGTGCGATCCGGACATCCCGCGTTTATTGGCGCGGGGGCGGGGAAAACGCAAGCTGCGCCGCCTTGCGGGCCGCTCAGGGCGGGGCGGGCGCGCGCGCCGGCAGGAGGACGAGATTGCGGGGGCCGGCGGCGACCGGGAGCCGGCTGGTGCAGGGCGATGCCGCGCCGATTCCGGCGACGCACAGGCTATCGTCGGCCCAGTTGGCGACGACGAGCCGGCCTTTCGGCGTGACGACGACACCTTCGGGGTAGTCGCCGACGCGCCGCTCGGTGCCGACCGTGCCGGCGGCGCGGTCCAGCAGGGCGAGCTTGCCGCTCTGCTGGTTCGTCACCGCCACCCGCGCGCCGTCGGCCGTCACCGCGACGCCATAGGGCATCAGCCCGATGCGCAGGCGCGCGGTCTCGCGCAGTGCCACCGTGTCGATGATCGACAGGTCGTTGCTCTGCACATTGGCGA
Organism: Ancylobacter sp. TS-1; assembly: GCF_009223885.1. NCBI lineage: Bacteria > Pseudomonadati > Pseudomonadota > Alphaproteobacteria > Hyphomicrobiales > Xanthobacteraceae > Ancylobacter > Ancylobacter sp. TS-1. The sequence continues at coordinate 2,530,190 of NZ_CP045144.1, read as the reverse complement.
CGTACAACTCCCGTCCGTCCGGCGACAGCGCCAGCGCGAAGGGCGCGCGGCCGGTGGGCACGGTGGCGAGGCGGGTCAGGGTGGCGATGTCGACGACGCTGATCTGGTCGCTTTCGCGGTCGGCGACATAGGCGCGGCCTGCCGCAAGATCGACCACCAGCCCGGCCGGGGCGCGGCCGATGGCGACGCGGCCCGTCTCGCGCCCGTCGACGGCATCGACGCGGATCAGCGCGTCGGCGCTCCAGTCGCTGACGAGGAGCGCGCGCCCGTCCTCGATGACGGCGATGCCGAACGGCTCGCGGCCGACCGGAAAGCTCGTCTCGACGCGGCGGCCCGCCACATCGAGCCGGCTCACCAGGCCGAGGTCGGGATGCGTCACATAGAGGCGCTTCCCGTCCGCCGAGGCGGCGAGGGCGGCCGGCACGCGTGGCACGGCGACAGTGGCGAGGATCGTCGCCGCGCCGGCATCAATGAGCGTGACGATGCCGGCCTGCTGGGAGACCACCGCCACGATCTCGGGCGCCTCCTGCGCCTCGGCCGGGGCGGCGGCCAGCAGGAGAAGGGCGGCAAGCGTCTTCCGCCACCGCCGCGCCCGCCACCGCCAAGCGGGGGTCACTTGCCCCCCGCCTTCGCCTTGAGCCCTTCCAGGCCCTGCTTGATGAAGTCGGTCATCGCGGCGATGGCGGCCGCGTCGTTCAGTTCCTCGGGCGGCTCGTTGGTGGTGTCGGCGCGGTAGAAGCGCGCGCTCCAGGCGACCTCGCTGCCGCCGCCGGACGGCTTCACCTCGATGGTGGCGGTGTAGAAGCTGACCGGGATCGCCTCCACATTCTCCTTCAGCAGCCGGTAGGAGATGCGTTTGGCGGCGGGGTCGACCTCGTCGAGACCCTCGGTGATCTCGCCCTTGGCGAGTGTAAGGGTGCGCTCGGCGCCGGCGGCGTCGCCCCCGGTAAACGCGACCTTCTTCACCAGCGGGTTCCAGTCGCCGATGCCGCCGAAGCTCGACACCAGCTTCCACACCTGATCGGCCGGCGCCTCGACGACGATGCTCTCATCCGCGCGCTGGGGCGTGGGGCCGTGTGCGGTGGCGGGCAGCAGGCCGGCGAGGGAGCTTGCAAGCAGCAGGCCGGACGCGAGCAGGATTCGTCGAAGCATCGTCTCAGTTTCCTTCATCGGGCAGGAAGCCGCTCGGGCCGGCGACCGGAAAAGGCGCCGATGCCGAACAGCAGGGAAAGGCAGGCGAGCGCCAGCGCCGCCGGCACGGCGGCGGTCTCGACGCGGGTCTCGACCGGCCGCACGCGCGTGTCGGCCTCGACGGCGGCGAGAAAGCCGGCGGGCGGGTCGAGCGGGGCGAAGCCGAGCCCGGTCTGCGCGGCGAGGGCGCGCAGATGCTCCTCGCGCATCGAGCTCAGATGCTCGGTGCCGCCGGCCGGTTCGCCGCCCCAGGGCGCGTTGCGCGGGTTCCAGCCGGCGCGTGTGGGCGCGTCCTCCGGCGGCGGGCCGAGGCGGTTCTCCTGCGGCACGTCCTGCTCGTCATAGAAGCCGATCTCGCGCCCGTCGGCGTCGTATTTCGGGATCGGTGCCGGCGCGGCGCCGCCGATACCGACCAGCAGCCCCGCCACCTTGCCCGGCTCGCCGTCGAAGGGTGGCAGCGCGCCGCCGGCGAGCGGGGGCGCCTCGTGGCCGTCGGTCATGAAGACGAGATCGGCGTCGAGATCGGTGGCGATGGCGAGGCCGGAATGCACGCCGCGCGCGACATAGCTGTCGCCCTCCCACGCCATGCGCCAGTCGAGACTATCGATGGCGCCCTCGATGGCGGCGAAGTTCCCGCACAGCTCCGCCGGCTCGAAGAGCAGGAAGGTGCGGCGCTCGGTGAAGATGCCGAGCCCGACCCGCGAGCGGCAGGGCAGGGCGGCGAGCAGTTCCCGCGCGCCCTGCCGGGCGGCGGCGAGGCGCGTCGCCGGCCGGCCGTCGAGAAACGCGTCGCGCACGTTCATGCTGCCGGTCACGTCCACCACGAGGAGGATGTCGCGGGTGGGGCGGGTGACGGCGACGCGCGGAGCGACCAGCGCGGCGAGCACCGCCAGCAGTGCCGCCGTCAGCAGCCAGAAACGCCAGTCGCGCGCCGGGATGAGCGGGCCGCGGCCAGCCGCATCCTGCGCGGGGGGGCGGGCCGCGAACCGGCTCATGGCAATCCCCTAGGGATGCCCGGCAGGTCGGTCCAGAGCTTCTTGGCGGCCTCTGGCGGCATTTCCTCGCCCTCGACGTCGAGCTGGGGAAAGTCGCGCACCAGCCGCATGGCGATGTCGAGATTGTACTTCGCGTCCCAGAAGCCGGGTTCGATGACGAGGGCGCGCCGGTAGCCCTCCTTGGCGAGCCGCACCAGCGGCACCGCCGGGTCGATCCGGTTGGAGCCGAGATGGTCGATGGCGAGCCGCAGCCGGGCATTGGCCATGTCGTAGAGCGCGGCCACGGCGAGCCGACGGTCGGGGTCGGCGGCAAGCCGGTTCAGCAGCGGCTGGGCCTCGTCGAGCCGGTCGCGCACGGTGAGGAAATGCAGGCGCGCGAAGGTGAGTTCGGCCGGGTCCTGCGGGCTTGTCGCGAGGTCGTGGCCCGACACCAGCGCGGCGATGAGCGCGTTGTCGTGGCGATCGACGAAAAGGCGCGCGGCGAACCAGCCGGCGGCGATGAGGCCCGCCGCAAGGAAGGCGGTGCTGGCGAGGATGACGAGGCGTGCCGGGTTCATGCCGCCCTCCGTTGCGCCGGCGGGGTCGCGGTTTCGCCGGCACGGTTGGCGCCATGCCCGGCCGGCGCGTGCCCGGCGGGCGACAGCCGCCGTTCGGCGAGCTTGGCCGCCATCAGCAGCGCCAGCGCGGCGCCGGCCACCGCGAAGGCGGGGCGGGCGAAGTCGCGGCGCGGGATGCGCTCGACATAGCGGATCGGCCGCGTCTCCTGCCGGTCGATCTCGGCGATGGCATCGGCCACCGCCTGCGGGCTCGTCGCCTCGAAGGCGCGATAGGGCACGCCGAGCGTCTGCAGGAACAGATGCAGGTGGCGTTCGGGGTTGGCCTGCGGCGTGTCCTCGCCCGGCGGGGGCACCTCGAAGATGCTTTTCGCGCCGCGCGAGCGCAGGAACAGCCAGTAGAGATGCACCGGCGTGCGGGTCGCCGCGTCGCGCAGGGCTTCCTGCACCCGCCGGTCGACCAGCGCGGCGCCGTCCGACACCAGCAGCACCGCGCGGGAGGTCTCATCGGTGTCGCCGGCGAAAGTGGAGAAGGCCAGCGCGAGGCCGCGCCCGACATCGGTGAAGGCGAGGCCCGGCCGGTCGATGGCGTCGATGGCGGCCTCGACCACCTCGTGATGGTCGGTCAGCGGCAGCACCGGCATGGGCGAGGTCGAGAAGGCGGCCACCGCCATGCGGTCATGCGGGCGCCGCCCGACGAACTCCGCCAGCAGGCGCCTGGCGGCAGCGGATTTGGATTCCTGGTCGCCGGTCGGGGCGCGGTCGGCGAAGCTGTTGTCCATGCTCGACGAGCGGTCGAGCAGCAGCACCAGATGGGCGCCCGTGCCCTCGCGCTCGATGCCCTGCTCGCGCCGGTGCAGCCCGGCGAGGCCGAGCACGAGGGCGAGCACGGCGACCGCCCCGGCCAGACGCAGGACAAGGGCGACCGCGCGCGAAAGCGGGTCGGCTGGCACCAACTCGAGCGCGGGCAGGCCCCGGCGGGCGAACACGCCGGCAAGCAGCGGCAGCACGGCGAGGACGGCGAGCGCCAGCACGAGCGGGTAATCGACGCCCCAGTTGCGCGTCAGCGCCTCGATCGTGCCGCCGGCCCCGCTCATGCGCTCCCCCGCTCGACCGCCCGCAGGCGCCGGGAAAGCGCGACCAGCGCCTCCGGCGGCAATTCGCGCCGGGCGCCGTCCATGTCGCCGCCGAAGAAGGCGCGGCGGGAGGCGTTGAAGAGCCGTCTCACCTCCGCCTCGGCCGCGTGGAAGGCCGGGTACGCCCGGAAGAAGTCGGGCAGGTCCTCGGCGAAGACACCCTTGCCCGCCGTGGCGTCGAAGGCGCGGTGCAGGGCGCGCAGCGCGCCGCCATAGGCGGCTGGCGACGGATCGGCCGTCGTGCCGAGACTGGTAGGTACCGCCCGCGCGGCCCGGGCGAAGGGGCGCGCCGCGCGTCGCCCGAACGGTCCCCAGCCCATCTGCCAGGCGAGCACGAGAAAGGCGAGGAGCGCGACGGCCAGAGCGGCGAGCAGACGGCGCAGCGTCGTCCCGGTCGGGATCGGGGCCGGCGCAATATCGGGGCGCAGCGCCATTGCCGGCCCCGCGCCGGTGGCGACGATCTCGCGCAGCGGCGACATCAGGAACGACCAGGGCGGCACCTCCACCGGCACCCGGCGCCCCTCGGCGACCGCCGTCAGCGTGAGGCCGGGAAGGCTCATCCGGCGCGGCTCCAGCGGCGCGTAGAAGGTCTGGTAGACGAGATCGAGCGTGTAGCGGCGCACGCCGTCCGCTACCCCCTCGTCGGTGAGCGTCACCCCGCGCAGGTCGAGCCAGTAGTCGAGCGCGCGCGGGGCCGGCAGCGAGGCGGGATCGAGGACGAAGGGCGCGTCGAGCGCGATCTCGGCGGTCAGGGTGACGACATCGCCAATGACATAGCCGAAGGGGCGCGGGGCGTAGAGATCGATGCCGCGCAGCTGCGCGTGCGCCGGCGAGGTCAGCAGGGCGAGCAGCAGGACAAGGCGCGCGAGCCCCCGCATTCACCCCTCCATCAGCCGCTGCGCCAGCGCATCGGCGTCGAGCGCGTCGCCGAGCTCGACGGGGCGCAGGCCGCGCCGGGCGAACAGGGCGGCGAGCGCGCGCCGACGGGCGGCGGCGGCCTCGATCCAGCGCGCGCGCAGGCCGGGGCGCATGACGACGAGGCGGGCGCGGCCGGTTTCGAGGTCGCCGAGCTCGATCAGCCCCCAGCGCGGCAGGCGCTCCTCCACCCCGCCGTCGCGCAGGATTACGGGCACGACATCGTGCCGCCACAGCGCGTCGAGCAGCCGTTCGAGCGCCACGGGCGGCATCAGGAAATCGGAGATCAGGAAGACCAGGCCGCGACGTCCCGGCAGGCGTGCGGCGGCGTCCATCAGCCCTTCGGTGCCAGTGCCGCCGGGGCGGGCGGTGAGCAGGCGCTCGCGCACCTCCTCCTCCAGCCCGCGCCGGCGGGCGAGGGGAAGCGTCACCTCCTCGCGCAGCCGGGCGTCGGCGCCGAACAGGGCGAAGCTGTCGCCCGCGCGCACGGCGGAAAGCGCCACCAGCGCGCACAGATCCGCCACCCGTCCGGCGACGGCGCCGCCGAAGCGCATGGAGCCGGACAGGTCGACCAGCGCCGCCACCGGCACGGTCCGGCGCGGCGCGAACTGGCGCACATGCAGCTCGCCGAACGGGTCGCGCAGCGAGACGCGCAGGTCGATGCGGCGCGGGTCCGGCTGGCGGAGCAGCGGCACATGGCGGCGGAACTGGCCCTCGGCGCCCTCGCCATGGCCCGGATGGGCGCCGGGGAGGATGCCCTCCGGCCGCCAGCGCAGCCGGTAGGCAATCGGCTGCCACTCGGCGCCCGCATTCCCGCCCGCGCCCCGCGCGGCGCCACCCCGGGCGTCCGTCACGGTGTCGTTCAGGGTGTCTTTCATGGCGCCTGCACCTTCTCGAACACCCCCGCAATAAGGGCGGAGACGATGCGCTCGCGGCGCAGCTCGTAGATCGGGTCGATGAAGATGCGGTGCGCCATCACCTCGGGGAACACGGCGCGCAGGTCCTCCGGCACCACCATGTCGCGTCCGTCGAGCCAGGCCCGCACCCGCGCCGCCCGCACGAGATAGCTCACGCCGCGCGGGCTGGCGCCGCCCTGCACCAGCCGGGCGGTGTCCACGCCGTCAATGTCGATGCCGAGCGAGGCCGGCTCGCGCACGCCCGCCCACAGGGCCAGCGTGTAGGCTTCCAGCGTCGGGCTGGTGCGCACGCCGATCTGGATCGCCCGCGCCACCGTGCCGAGCGCCTGCGGGTCGAGCACTCCGGGCTCGACCTCCATCAGCAACGCGTCGACATCGTGGAAGCGCGGATCGAAGACGAGGGAGCGCCGCGCCTCGTCCTGCGCCGGCATGGCGACCTGCACCTCCATGAGGAAGCGGTCGCGCGCGGCGGCGGGCAGTTCGAAGGTCTCCTCGCGCTCGACCCGGTTGCGGTCGGCGAAGACCTGCACATGGGGGAAGCGGTATTCGCGGTTGAAGGCCGACACCGACCGCTCGGCCATGAGCCGCAGAAGCAGCGAGTGCACCTGTGGGCGGGCGCGGTTGATCTCGTTGAAGAAGAAGATGGCGAGTTCCTCGCCCTGCCGCAGCAGCGGGCCGGGGTCGATGCGCGGGCGCCCGTCCTCGCCGAGATGGGCGTGGTAGATGAGGTCGGCGGGCATCAGGTCGATGGTGCCCTCGATCCGCTCGAAGGCGCCGCCGATGGCGCGGGCCATGGCGCGCAGCAGCGTGGTCTTGCCGACGCCGACATCGCCTTCGAGCAGCACATGGCCGCGCGCGAAGGTGGCGATGGTCAGCAGGCGGATGACGCGCTCCTGGCCCAGCACCACCTTGCCGATCTCGCGCTCGAAGCGCAGTGCCTGGGCCCGCCAGTCCGAAAGGGCGAGGTCGGTTTCGCGCGCGAGATGCATCCCGGTTCCCTTCGTGCCGGGCGGCGCTGCGCGGCCGGGCCCGGAAAGGGCGCGGCCCACGCCCCGGGGCGGTCATCCCCGGGGCGTCGGCCGCGCCAGTTGCCCACAACTCGGACGGCTAGCCCGGAGGATCGCGGGGCGGACAGGAGAATGACGTCCGCCCGCAAGTGGGTTCGTGAAAGAGGCGGGTTCCAGCACTCCGGCCTTCCCCGCGCGCGCCGTCGAAGGCGCACGCGGGGGCCGGTGGAACCGTCAGTTCGCGCTCGGGATCTTGCTCACGTCGTAGACGAACTTGCCCGTCTTCTTGAAGTTCGCGATGCGCTGGGCGTTGCGCGCTTCCATCGCCTTGAGCGACTCGGACTGCTTGTTGACTTCCTTCGGGTCGTGCTTGGGATCGTACTTGGAGCCGGCGACCTTTTCGGGGAAGCCGGGCTTGGGTTCCCAGCAATTGCCGGGGGCCTTGCAGTTGGTGCCGTCATAGGCGCTGGCGCCGCCCGCCATGGCGAGGGCGAGAGCCCCCGCGCCGGCGAGGGCAAAGGCGAACTTCACGCTGCGATCGATCATGCTCATGTTACGTCTCCTCGTCGTTTCCACCCGTTCTTCGGCCGATGGGGTTCAGCCCGCCGGCCCGCCACAAGCCGCGGTCAGCTCTTCGGCTGGCTCGATGTGCTTGGCGTTCGCGTCGAAGGGTTTGAAGGCGGCGCGCTGAGTGTCGTTCAGCCACGTCGCTCCCTTCGGATCGTCCTTGTAGAGGTGCCGGACCCAGGACATGACGAGCAGCATCTCGTTCATGTTCAGCGCGCCGTACATCGGGCCCATCTGGCCGTTGGCGCCGCCGAAGACGGTCTCGAACAGGCCCTGATCGGTCTCGTTCTTCGGATAGGTCCAGTAGGAATCGTTGAGGCCCGGCCCGATCTTGCCCTCGCCATAGTGTCCGTGGCAGCCCGAGCACATGGAGAGGAAGAGCTCGTGCGCTTTGGGCAGGCAGGCCTTGTCCTCGTTGTAGATGTTGACGCCGGTCTCGAGGAAGGTCTTCACCGCCTTGGTGTCGCGGCCTTCCTCGGGCGCCTCCGCGAGGTCCAGCGGCTGGCCGGTCACGGTGTTGGTCAGCATGATCGCCGCGCGGGCACCGAACCCCACGACACCTGCTCCGAGGGCTCCGGCGAGAAGGAGGAGCGCCGCCTTCCGGCTGACGCTCATCTTGCTAAAGATCGGCTTGGTCATCGAACCTTGTTCACTTCGCGAGGTCGGGGGCGGTGCCGGCGGCGCCTGGGGCGCGCCGGCGCTCCGCGTCGGGGTTCAGTCGAGGCCGCGATCGGCTCAGGTGTTGGGATCGAGCAGGGGGATGCCTTCCTGCGTCAGGATCTGCTCGATCTGCGGACGGGCCTTCTCGATCGCCGTGTTGATCTCGGCCAGCAGCGCCGGGTCGTTCTTGCGCACGCCGATGGCCTGGTCGTAGTGCATCGGGATCGGATTATCGTTCGGCCGGTCGATGTCCCTGGTGATCACCGTCATGCGCAGCGGCGTCGAGGAGGACTTCACATAGCGCGCGACCTCGGGGGCGAAGGCGATGCCGACATCGGCCTCGCCGCTGGCGACCTCGGTCACGATGCGGTCGCCGGGCACCTGGACCCACTGGTTGCGGCGCGACTTGAAGTTGACCAGCGAGTACATGTAGGCCGCATTGTCCTCGAAGCGCCCGATGCGCTTGAGCATGGTTTCCGCCGGCGAGTAGAAGCGCACGGCAAAGCGCGTCTGGTCCTTGATCTGCTGGTCTTCCCAGTCGCCGGTGGTGATGTTGCGGTCTGCCTTCGTCACCAGCACATAGCCGGTGCGGTAATAGGGCTGGGAGGTGAGCAGGCGCTCGTCGCCGACATCCACGCCCATCACGAGGTCGCAGTTGTTCTTGTCGAGCTGGTCGCGCACCAGATAGATGCCCGGCTGGTCGGAGCGCACGAAGACCGGCTTGCGGCCCATGGCCTGCGCCAGCACGGTGGCGATGCGGTCCTCGAAGCCGGTGGAATCGGCGGCCGAGAACGGCGCCTCGACATTGGACGCGCAGATGCGCAGTTCGTTCGGGTTGCGGCCGCCGGCCTTGTCGGCCTCGACCGTCGCGGCTGTGGCGAGGGAACCCTGGGCAAGGCCAAGGGCGAGAGCGGAGACGGCGAGGCCGGCAAGGATGCTGAGCCGGCTCATGGAAAGCGCCTTCGACATGATGGATCCTCCTGGACCGGATGACGCCGAACCGCTTCGGGTCCGCGTTTGGGGGGAGATCTGGGGAAGTGACGGCGCCGCGGCGCCGTCAGGCCGGTGTCGGTGACGGGACCGCCCGCCGCGTCAGGAGGGGCGCGGCGGGCGGCCGTCAGCCGGGACGGAGGTCAGCCGCCCTGGATCACGGTGGTCGAGTACTCGCCCACATTCGGATCGTCGTAGGGGCCCTTGCCGTCGAGCGAGAACACCATCACGCCGCCACCCATCTGGGTGTAGTGCTGGAGCTGCTTGAAGGCGCCCACCGAGCCGAGGCCGGCGGTCGGGTCGTTGAGGTCGAACACCAGGCCGACGCCCGGCCAGCCGCCGACGCCGTAGTAGATGGCGACGTACTGCGTGCCCTTGTGGGTGTAGGTCATCGGGTGGCCGATCACGCCCGAGGGAAGCTTGAACTTCCAGAGCAGTTCGCCGGTGTCGCTGTCACGCGCCTTGATGAAGCCGTCCAGCGTACCGTAGAACATCACGCCGCCAGCGGTGGCAAGCGTGCCGCCCCAGGCCGCGAAGCGTTCCATCACCTGCCACTTGTACTTGTTGTTGATGGCATCGTAGGCCTTCACCTGACCGAGACCTTCATAGGTCTGGCGGTCACCCTTCGGGCCCGGATACATCCACAGGGTCGCGCCGACGAAGAACTGGCCGGCACGGTAGGGAAGCATGAAGGGCTCCCAGTCCATGCAGATGTGGTTGATACCCATGAAGAAGGACTTGCGCTCCGGATCGTAGGAGTCATGTCCCTGGTTGTGGTAGCCCATGGCCGACGGGCAGATGTCGCGGCCACGATGGTCCATGCGAGTGCCGAATTCCGGGTCGCGCTGCGGCAGGCCGGTCTTGAGGTCGACCTGCTTCACCCAGTTCACCGTCTCGTCGAGCTTGTCGGCCGACACGAGGTCGCCGTTCTCGCGATCGAGCGTGTAGACGATGCCGTTGCGGTCCGGGTGGGTGAGGAGCTTCCTCATCTTGCCGGTCTTGTCCTTCTGCTCGGAGAGCATCATGACGTTGACGCCGGCATAGTCCCACTCGTCGTGCGGGGTCTTCTGGTAGCCGAACTTGGCGTTACCCGTGTCGATGTCGCGACCCCAGATGGTCATCGTCCACTTGTTGTCGCCCGGACGCATCGTCTCGTTCCACGGCGCCGGGTTGCCCGAGCCGTAGTAGAAGAGGTTGGTGCCCGGGTCGAAGGCGTACCAGCCCCAGTTGGTGCCGCCGCCGATCTTCCACGCCTCGCCTTCCCAGGTGGCCTGGCCGAGGCCCTTCTGGCCGTAATGCGGGTTGGCGCTGTTGAAGTCGTCGGCGAGGCGGACCTCGTCATCCGGGCCGGTGGCGAAGGCGCGCCACTTCTGGGTGCCGGTGGCGATGTCGTAGGCGGTCACGTAGCCGCGCACGCCGAGCTCGGCGCCCGAGGAGCCGATCAGCACGGTGTCCTTGACGACGTAGGGCGCGATGGTGAGCGTCGAGCCGACCTTGATGTCGGAGTTCTCGAGCTTCCAGTATTCCTCGCCGGTCTTGGCGTCGAGGGCGACGACATGGCCGTCGAGCTGGGTCTTGATGATCATCGGGCCGACCGTGCCGTTGCCGGGCCAGTAGGCGAGGCCGCGGTTGACGACGTCGCAGCAGGCCACCGCGCGGGCGGTCGGGTTCTGCTTCGGCTTGTGCTGCCACAGGATCTTGCCCGGGTCGTCCAGCCCGACCGCGAAGGTCGTGTTGGGGAACGGCGAGTGAATGTACATCACGCCGTCGACGACGAGGGGAGTGCCCTCGTGGCCGCTCAGGACGCCGGTGGAGAAGGACCAGGCCGGACGCAGCTGCTTGACGTTCTGCTTCGTGACCTGGTTCGCTTCGCTGTAGTTGTTGGCGCTGTAGTTCTTGCCGGTCATCGGCCAGTTGTCGGTGTTCTTCGACAGCTCGACGAGCTTGTCGTTGGCCACCGCCGGCGCCGTGGCGCCGAGACCTACCACCGTCGCCAAGGCGGCGGCGACGGTGAGCGCGGACACCGAAGTGTGCAGTCGGCTCATTGGACGTTCCTCGCGTTTCCTAATCCCAGGACGTTCCGCGTCGCCCTCCGGCTTTCGCCGCAGGAGGCGCAGACTTCTTCGCTCTTCCGGTGCCCCGCATCGGGTGATGGCGTCGCCGATGGCTTTATTTGGGTGCGCCGAGAAGAATTCTTATGTTTCTTTAAGGTTGTAGTTATTCACGCCAATATTGTTCGCCGTGACCGCTTTTGATGTCTGTAGGCAAGATGGAAATTGTGGGCGGGAACTTTTCCCTGTTTGACAAGAGAAGTCGCCGCCGCGAACCGGAAACCTTGTCAGGGAGGCAGAAAACTGTTTTCCTGTCAGCGCCTTGATGCGGTTCGGAGGCGGCGCGGTGCCGTCGGCGCGGCATCGCCGCGCGGCAGTCGCCCGTGCACCTTTCCGGCATCGATGCATGAAGGCATTCGCTCGACGGTCCGCCTTATAAGAAGTTCATAAGTATAGATGAAGCTCGCTCTCAACCCGTTCGCCCGCGCCCTCCCCGGCGCTGCCCTCGCCGTCGCGCTCGCCGTCGCCCTTGCCGGCTGCTCCGATGAGCGGGCGGATGAGCGCGCGCAGGAGACGCGCGAGCGCGTGGCGGCGCCGGCCGGGGACGATCTGGCGAAGCGGAAATGGCTGACGCAGACCGACGACACGGCGCCGGACCTGTGGCTCGCCAGCCGGGAGACGGGCCACGACATCGGCCAGAACGATCCGGCGGTGGCCGGCTGGCGCGGGGTGCTGGCGGATGCTGGCGCGCGCTTCGGGGAGACCGACCGCATGATCGCCAACCGCGCCGTGCAGCTCGAGGGCATGCTGCGCGAGATCCGCATCGAGGAGGGCGCCCGGCAGATTCTGGCGGACTTCTCCGCGCTTGTCCCGAAGGGTGCGCGGGCGGGCTTCAGCGATCTGTGCCAGCACTACTATAATCTGCGTGCGCAGGGTGCCAGCCGCGCGGCGGCACTGGAGCGCCTGCGGGCCGAGGCGCCGGCTGGGGCTCCGGCAGTTTCGCCGGCGGCGGCCGCGACGGGAAGCACGGGCGGAAAGGTCTCGCCATGAGTGCCTTCGTTCCAGCGCCTCCCGGCCCTCCGGCGGCGGGCTTCAGCTTCTGGCACCGGCGCTCGCTGCGCTGGCAGATGATGGCGGCGGTCATCGCCATCAACCTCGGTGCCGCGCTGCTGGCGCTGGTGGTCATCATCGCCAATGCGCGCCGGGCGACCGAGGTCGAGATGAACGCCTCGCTCGTGGTGGCCGAGCGCTTCGTCGAGGAGACGGTGGAGCGCCTCGCCGGCACGCAGGATGCGGCGACCTCGCTGAAGCAGCTGCCGCTGCATGTCAGCGGCCTGCGTCATGTGCGCATCCGCATCGAGGACGCGCAGGGCAATGCCGTCGAACTGGTCCCCTCCTCCGGCGAAGGGGCGGGCGAGGAGGACGAGCACGAGGCCGAGGTGCCGGGCTGGTTCGCCGCCCTCGTCGCCGTCGAGGGCGCGCGACGCGATATTCCGGTGACGGAGAACGGGCTGGTCATCGGCAATGTCCGCCTCGTCGGCGAGGCGTCGGACGAGACCGCCGAGGTCTGGAACGACACGTCCGACCTCGCGCTGCTGGCGCTGGCCGTCAACATCGCCGTGCTCGGCGCCCTCTATCTGGTGCTCGGGCGGCTGCTGATGCCGCTGAGGACGCTCTCCGCCGGCCTGTCCGAGCTGGAGGCGGGGCGTTTTGAGCACCGCCTGCCGCTGCCGAAGGTGCGCGAACTGGCCGTGATCGCCGACCGCTTCAACGCGCTGGGCGCCGCGCTGGACAGTGCCCGCGAGGACAATGCGCGGCTCAACGAGGACATCATCCACATCCAGGATGAGGAGCGCCGCCAGATCGCCGCCGACCTGCATGACGAGCTCGGCCCCTGCCTGTTCGGGCTGCGCGCCAATCTCGAATCGATCGAGCGCCTCGCCGGGCGCACCGAGCCGGAACTCGGCCGGCGTATCGGCGAGCGCGCCGGCACCATGGCCGATATTCTCGACCGCGTGCAGGATCTCAACCGGCGCCTGCTGCGCAAGATACGCCCGATGGCGCTCGGCCATGTGCCGCTGGCGGCACTGATCGCGGACCTCCTCGCCGAGTTCGAGCGCCACTCGCCCGGCCGTACCTTCGCCCTCTCCGCCGACGGGCTCGCCGAACGCTATGGCGACAGCGTGGACATCACGGTCTATCGTTGCATCCAGGAAGCGGTGACGAACGCGCTGCGCCATGGCGGGGCCCGCCACATCGCCGTCTCCCTGCATGTCGATCTGCGCGCGGGCCGGCTCCATCTCGTGGTGGAGGATGACGGGCTCGGCGTGCCGGCGGGTGCGGCGCGCGGCTACGGCCTGCTCGGCATCGAGGAGCGGGTAGGTGCGCTCGGGGGAAGCTGGCGGCTCGTGCCGGCCCGGCCGAGCGGCACCCGCGTCGAGATGAGCGTCCCGCTGCGCGGGGAGGCCGGGGCTCGGCCAGCCGAGAACCGCACCACTGAAAGGACCGCCGCGACATGACCAGCGCGCTCGTCATCGACGACCATCCGATCGTGCTGCAGGGCTGCCGGCGCCTGCTGGAAGATGCCGGCGTCGATCGCGTGCTGGAGGCGAGCACGGTTCTGGCGGGCTACCGCCTGTTCCGCCGCGAGCGGCCCGACGTGGTGATCGTCGACCTGGCGCTGCACGGCAACGGCCTGAGCGGGCTGGTGCTGGTGCGCCGGCTGCGCATGCAGGACGCGCGCACGCCGATCCTCGTCTTCTCCATGCATGGCGATCCCGTCATCGCCAGCCGCGCGCTGGAGGCGGGTGCCAATGGCTATGTGCTGAAGGACACCTCGTCCGGCGCGCTGCTGGAGGCGTTCGACAAGGTGCGGCGCGGCCAGCCCTATATGAGCCACGACCTCGCCATGCAGGTCGCCATGCTCGGCACCCGGAAGGCCACCATGCTGGCCGACATCACCCCGCGCGAGTTGCAGACGCTCTCGCTGCTGGCGGAAGGCAAGGACTACACGCTGATCGCCCATGAGCTGGGCATCAGCTACAAGACGGTCGCCAATACCTGCTCGGCGCTGAAGTCCAAGCTCGGCGCCAACAGCCTGCCGGAACTGGTGCGGCGCTCGATCCAGTTCCTCTCCAGTTCGCCGGTCGGCGGGGGCGGGCGCATCCGCCCGCTCTGAGTTCAGCCGGGCATCGCCCGCAGCCCCTGCACGATCAGGATCACCCCGCCAATCGACACGATGACGTCGAGAATGCGGATATGGGCGCGGTTGGAGAGGGTTCCGAGCAGCTTCTTCGCCAGAAACACGCCGGGCGTGGCGGAGACGCCGATGAGCAGCGCCATGATCCAGGACGCCAGCGGCAATGAGCCCGCCGCCTGGAACACGGCGACCTTCACCACGCTGAGGACCAGCGAGATACCGGCATCGGTGGCGATGACCGCGGCGCCGTTCAGCCCTGTTGCCAGCAGGATCGAGAGCAGCACGACGCCGGTTCCCGCCGTGCCGCCCATCAGGAAGCCGAAGCCGGCGCCCGCCGCCATCAGTCCCCGCGTCGACAGGTGCCTGCGCAGTCTCATGAGCGCGTGCCGGGTGGGGACGGTGATCAGCAGCACCGCGCCGATGATCACCGAGATGATCCCGCCCGACAGCATCGTGTAGCCCCAGGCGCCCAGCGCCGAGGCGGGCAGGGCGAGCGCAACCACGATCAGCGCCCGTCGCAGGTCGAGATCGCGGCGGAAGGCGACCAGCCGCGAGGCGTTGGAGAAGATGGAGGAAACGCCGATCACCGGCACCACCGCCTCCGGCCCGACGATGGGCAGCAGGATGGGTGGCAGGAGCAGCCCAGGTCCATAGCCGGTGACGCCGCCCAGCGCGCCGGCAAAGAAGGACATCAGCGCCACCAGCGCATACTGCGTCAGCGTGACGTCAGCCAACATGGCGTGCTCCCGGGAGGACCGGCGGCGCGGCCCGCCTCAAGGCAGGAAGGCGCCGCCGTTCACATGGACGGTCTGGCCGGTCACGAATCGCGCGGCCGGCCCGGCAAGATAGGCCACCATCGAGGCGACGTCCTCGGCGCTGCCCTCCACGCCGGACAGCGTGCGGTTGCGGGTGTGGTGGGCGGGGTTCTTCTCGGCCCCGGCATGGCTGCGGTCGGTGGCGATGCGTCCGGGCGAGACCAGATTGACCGTGATGCCGCGCGGCGCAAGCTCCACCGCCAGCGCCTTGGTCAGCCCGTCCAGCCCGGCCTTGGCGGCGACCACATGGGCGCGGTTGGGCGCGCCGGTATAGGCGGTCAGCCCGCCTATGTTGACGATGGTGCCGGCCGGCGAGGCGGAAAGATGCGGAATGGCGGCCCGCGTCAGCAGGAAGGCGCCGTCGAGACAGATACCGAGGATCTCGTGCCACTCGGCGAAGCTCATCGCCTCCACCGGCTTCTCGCGCCGCACGGAGGCGTTGTTGACCAGTATGTCGAGCCGGCCGAAGCGTTCCAGCGCGTGGTCGACGATGATGTCGGCGGAGGATTCGCGCGCCACGTCGGCGAGGACCACGCTCGCCTCGACGCCGGCCGCTTCCACCTCGCGGGCGACCGCCTCCGCGCTCTCCCGGTCGCTGCGGGCGACGATGACGACCGAGGTTCCGGCTCCGGCCAGCGCCAGCGCGATGGCGCGCCCGATATTGCGCGAGGCGCCGGTGACGATGGCGACCGGGCGGGAATGGGGTTCGCGGGAGGGTGTGTTCATGCGCCGGCTCCCAGGGTGACGGTGGCCGCTCCGGCGGCGATGCGGTCGATGGCGGTCCGCAGCGCCTCGGCGGTCGCCGCGTCGCCACCGCCGAAGATCACATTGGCGGTGAACTTGGCCACCAGCTCGGCGTCGGAGAGCGGCTCGCGGGCGCCGCCGCGCATGTGCGGCTGGCGGATCTCGCGCACCGAGCCGTCCTTCAGCGTCGCCCGCAAATGGCCGGTGAAGTTGCTCGGATACTCGTCCTTGGGGTCGATCTCGTAGGAGATGCGGGCGGCCAACGCCCGCACATCCGCGCGCTCGGTCTGGTCGTTGCCGAACTGGCGCAGCCCGGCGGCGCCGTCGAGGAAGCCGACCGCCATGCAGTAGGGGGTGGAGAATTTCGCGGCGTAGCCGTTCGGCACCGCCTGCTTGGCGGCGAGCGGCTCCCACAGCCGGTGCACCGTGCCCTCGCCGACCTTGCACACCAGGCTGACGATATCGTCGGCCGCCACGCCCTGGCGGGCGAGGGCGATGGCGCAGTCGATGAAGGGCTGGGTCATGGTCCCGCAGGCATAGGGCTTGAAGGCGATGGTCGGCATGATCCAGTTCTCGCCGAGCCCGTCGAGCAGGGGAGCGAAATTCGCCGTCTTCGAGGGCGCGAAGGCGCGGAAGAAGCCGTGGTCGCCCTCGAACACCGTGCCCGGGCCCTTGAAGCCGGCCTCGGCGAGCAGCGCCGCGCGCAGCCCCGCCTGCGCCGCCGCGCCCGGATGCAGCCGCTTGGTCCAGGAACCGTCGGACAGATACTCGATGATGCCGGAGGCCAGGCTGCCGGCGGTGCCGAGCGCATGGGCGGTGCGCGCGCGATCGAGCCCGATGGCGACGCTCACGGCGGCGGCGGCGGCGAGCGCGCCGATCACCCCCGTGGGGTGGAAGCCGGCCTTGTGGATCGCCTGCGGCGTGACCAGGCTGAGCCGGCTCATGAGCTCGGCGCCAATGCCGAGGGCGCGCATCACCGCCGCGCCATTCAGCTTGCGGTGCTGGGCGATGGCGAGCGTCGCCGGCACCAGCACGGCGCCGGCATGTACCGGGCCGCCCTCGAAGGTGTCGTCATAGTCCTCGCCATGCGCCGCCGTGCCGTTGATCAGGGCGGCGTCGTAGAGCGAATAGCCCTGCGCGTGGCCGATGGCGGTGCAGGGGCCGGTGCCCGCCGCGCTGGCGAGCGCGGCGCGGGTGTAGGGCTCATGCCGCGCCGAGTAGGCGAGGCCGACGATATCCAGCAGCAGGCGCCGGCTCACCGCGTCGGCCGCCGGCGGCGGGACGGCGCTTTCGGCGAAGGCGGCGAGGCGGTCCGCGACGGTCGGGCCGGAGAGGGGGCTGTGCTGGTTCACTGGTGGGCTTCCTGCAGCTTGGTCCGGCGCGCATCGCGATATTCGCGGGCCAGGGAGAAGGCGATGAAGAACAAGGCGGCGCCGAGCAGCCCGAACGCGATCGGGTCCTCGACGAAGATGTGGAAGTCGCCGCCCGAGAGCACCAGCGAGCGGCGGTAGCTGGATTCGACCATGTGCCCGAGCACGACGCCGAGGATCATCGGCAGTACCGGGAAGCGGGCGATACGCATGAAGTAGCCGACAAGCCCGAGCGCGAGCGCGAGGCCGAGGTCGAACGAACTGTTGTTGAGCGTGTACAGGCCCGAGAGAATGAGCGCGAAGATGAAGCCCGAGCGGTAGGGACGCGGGCGGTTCACCAGCCACACGCAGGCCGGCAGGATGATCACGCCGATGCCGATCTGGGCGATGATGGCGATCAGCGAGCCGACATAGAGGCTGTCGATGACCTGCGGGTTCTGCTCGAACAGGCGCGGGCCGGGCAGCAGGCCGTGCATCAGCAGCCCGCCGAGCAGCACGGCGGTGGAGTTGGAACTCGGTATGCCGAAGCTGAGCAGCGGGATCAGCGCGGTGGAGGCCACCGTGTTGTTGGCGGTCTCCGGCGCGGCGATGCCTTCCTCGGAGCCCTTGCCGAACTTCTCCGGGGTCTTCGACCAGCGCCGGGCCTCGTTGTAGGACATGAAGGCGGCGACCGAGCCGCCGCCGCCCGGCGTCAGCCCCTCGAACAGGCCGAGGATGCAGCCGATGATCTGCGAGCGGCGCAGCCGGCGCATCATCTCCCAGCCCGGCAGGCGGATGCGGATCGAGTTGCCGAGCTGGGTGACGGAGGTGGAGCCGGACTGGCTCATCAGCTCGGTGAGCGCGAACAGCCCGACCATCACCACCACCGGCTCGACGCCGCCGAGCAGGTCCGGCACATCGAAGGTGAAGCGGGTGACGCCGGAGATCGGGTCGGTGCCGACGGTGGCGATCATCAGGCCGATGACGGCGGCGGCGAGGCCCTTGAGCAGCGAATCCCCGCCCATGGAGGCGATGACGCTGAGGCCGAGTATGCCGAGCGCGAAATAGGAGGTCGGCTTGAAGGCGAGCGCCAGCCAGGAGAGCGGCTCGGTCAGCAACGCCAGCATGACGAGGCCGAACAGGCTGCCGACGACGCCGGACATCAGCGAGATGCCGAGCGCCTCGCCGGCGCGACCCTGCCGGTTCATCTCATAGCCGTCGATGACGGTGGCCGCCGAGGAGTTGGTGCCCGGCGTGCGGATGAGGATCGCCGGGATCGAGCCGCCATATTCCGCGCCGATATAGACGCAGGCGAGCAGCGCGATCGCCATGGCCGGGTCCATGGTGTAGGTGAAGGGCAGCACCAGCGCCATGGTGATCGAGGCCGAGATTCCCGGCAGCGCGCCGCCGAGGATGCCCCAGGTCAGGCCGAGAATGGCGATCGGAATGAGCGGCGTGCCGGTGAGCAGATGCACGATGTCCCAGAAGGTGGTCACGAGAGCCATCCCTGAATGAGGATGCCGGCGGGCTGGTGGACGCCCAGCAGCTTGACGAAGATCGCCCAGTACAGCGTGGCGCCGCCGATGGCCGCGGCCGGGATCACCCAGCTGCGCGCGGCGCCCTCATAGAGCGCGACCGCTGCGATGAGCAGGGCGACGCAGACCACATAGCCGGCGAAGGGAAGCAACACGACATAGCCTGCGCCGATCAGCAGCAGGCCGGCGGCGCGGGGCACCGAGGCGTTCTCCTCCTCGTCCTCGTCCGAGGCGCGCGGGGCGGCCACCGCCTTGCGGGACTTGCGGACGGCGAGCAGGGCGCGCGCCATCATCACGACGGCGATGAGGGCGAGCAGCCCCGCCAGCAGGCGCGGCAGGCCGGCGGCGCCGACCTCGTCGGAGAGGGTGCTCTCGGCGATGTTGCCGATGGTGTTGTAATAGGCGCCGGCGATGGCGAGCAGCACGGCGCCGGCGACCAGATCGCGGTTCATGGAACGATCCTCGCGGGGGGACGTGGATAGGAGCGGCGCCGACGGCTCGCGCCGGCGCCGTTTCGGATCGGCGGGTCGTTACTTGACCGCGCCGGTCTCCTTGAGGAACGCCTCGGTGGTGTCGGCGAAATTGGTGATGAAGGCCGGGTATTGCGCGTGCGGGATGAAGTTCGGGACCAGAACTTCCTCGGTGTAGCGCTTCTTGTACTCGGGGTCGTCCAGCACGGCCTTGATGGCAGTGTCCCAGATCTTGGTCACGTTCTCCGGCAGGCCCTTGGGGCCGGCGAGGCCACGGAACTTGACCAGCGTGACGTCGTAGCCGCTTTCCTTGACGGTGGGCACATCAGGCTTCTCGGGAATGCGCTGCGGGTTGAAGGTGGCGAGCAGGCGCACCTTGCCGGCGGCGATCTGCGAACGCAGTTCCTGGATCTCGCCGATGCCGATGTCGAGCGTGCCGTTGAGCACGTTGAGCATCATGTCGCCGCCGCCCTCATGGGTGACGATGGCGGCGTTGACACCGGCGGCGCGCTTGAGCTGCTCGGCGGCCTGGCGTTCCAGCGAGGCGGGGTTGGCGGCGCCCCAGCGCCCGCGCTCCTTCTTCGCCTTCTCGATCACGTCCTTGAGCGTCTCGAAGGGACCGTCGGCGCGGGTGTAGATGACCTCGCTGTCGGCGAACAGGTTCACCACCGGCTCCAGGTCCTTGTAGGTGGCCGAGGGCTTGGAGAGCAGCGAGGTGTAGATGTAGGTCGGCGTGGTGGCGTAGAGCACGCTGCCGTCGGCCGGGGCTGCGGCGACACGGGCAACCGCCTTGGCGCCGCTGCCGCCCTGCACGTTCTCGACCACGAAGGTCGCGTCGATATACTTGCCGAGATACTTGCTCAGCTCGCGCAGGAACACGTCGCTGCCGCCACCGGGGCTGGAGTGGGTGACGAGGGTGACGACCTTCTGCGGGTAGGCGAGCGGCTCGGCGTGAAGGGCGAATGTCCCGAGAGCGACGGTCATGGCCGTCGCAAGCAGGCCGGTCAGGGTCTTGCGCATTGTTTCCTCCCATAGTGCGGGGCCGCCTCTGGCGGGCGGTCTCCCAGTGACGAGTTCAGGCGGTGGTCACGCGGACTTCTCCTGCGGCGGGGCGCCGGCGGAGGCGGAGCGCGCGAGAAGGCGCTCCTTGCCGCGTTCGACATGGTCGAAGCAGGCCCGGTAGGCGGCGTCGCCATCGCCACGGGCGATGGCGTCCACCATGCGGGCATGTTCCTCGTTGGAAAGCTCCAGCGTGTTGCCGGTCATCAGGTTGCCGGCGCGGTAGAGCCGGAGCTGCTTGACGAGGCCGCGATACTGGGCGGCCAGCACCGTGTTGCCGGTGCTGGCGACGACAAGGTCGTGAAAGGCGAAGTTCAGCGGGTAGTAGCGGTCGAAATCGTGCACCTGCGCCGCCGCCGACATCTCGTCGAGCATGGCGCGCAGCCGCGCGATCACATCCGGGTCGGCCTGCTCGGCCAGAAGCCGCCCGGCATAGCCGAACAGCGCCGCGCGCACGCCGTAGACTTCCACCACCTGCTCGATCTCGAGCCGGCGGATGAACACGCCGCGATTGGGCAGCAGCTCGACCAGGCCGAGCGCCTCCAGCGAGCGCAGCGCCTCGCGCACCGGTCCCCGGCTGACGCCGAAGGTGGCGGCAAGCTGGTTCTCGTTCACCCGACCCCCGACCGAGAGGCGGCCGTCGAGGATCATGCTCTCGATCTCGCGCTCCAGCAGCATGGGCAGCGAGTTGAGGCGCAGGAAGGTGACATCGCGGGCGGTCGTGGATGCTGACATGCCGGTGAGCCTACGCCTCGATTGTCAAGTGTCAACAATTTAATGTCCTATGTCGAATGTCTGTCAGGGGCGTTGCCCGGCCGGGCGGCGTCATCAACAGGTGGGGAGACGTGGGCATGGGGGCGTGGCGCCGGGCGGCGCGGATGAATATGGTCTCGCCCTCGCGCCTGAGTGCCCTTCGAAGGAAATCCGGTTCCGCATGACTGCCGCCGCACCCGCCGCCGCCCGCATCGCCCAGCAGATCGCCCAGGAGATCGGCGCCCGGCCGGCGCAGGCCGCCGCCGCCATCGGGCTGCTCGACGAGGGGGCGACGGTTCCCTTCATCGCGCGCTACCGCAAGGAGGCGACCGGCGGGCTGGACGACACCCAGCTGCGCCTGCTGGATGAGCGGCTGGTCTATCTGCGCGAGCTGGAGGCGCGGCGCGGCGCGATCCTCGAGTCGATCCGCCAGCAGGAGAAGCTGACCCCGGCGCTGGAGGCCGCCATCGCCGCCGCCGGCACCAAGGCGGAGCTGGAGGACATCTATCTTCCCTTCAAGCCCAAGCGCCGCAACCGCGCCGACATCGCCCGCGAGCGCGGCCTCGGCCCGCTGGCGGAGGCCATCCTCGCCGACCGCGCCCTCGTGCCGGCGGAGATCGCGAAGGACTACCTCACCGACGAGGTGCCTGACGCCAAGACGGCGCTGGAAGGGGCGCGCGACATCCTTTCCGAGCAGTTCGCCCAGAACGCCGAGCTTCTGCGCCGGCTGCGCGCCCATCTGCACGCGCACGCCTTCCTGCGCTCGCGGATGGTGGAGGGCAAGCAGGAGGCCGGCGCCAAGTTCTCCGACTATTTCGACCATGTGGAGCGCTGGTCGGGCGTGCCGAGCCACCGCGCGCTCGCCATGCTGCGCGGGCGCAACGAGGATGTGCTGACGCTGGAGATCGAGGTCGATGCCGACGATCCGCGCCCGATCAAGCCCGTGGTGCGGATGATCGCCGACGCCTATTCGATCGGCGACAGGCTGCCGGGCGACGCGTGGCTGATGGAGGTCGCCGGCTGGACCTGGCGGGTGAAGCTCTCCCTGCACCTCTCGCTCGACCTGATGACCGAGCTGCGCCTCAAGGCCGAGACCGAGGCGATCAACGTCTTCGCCCGAAATCTCAGGGACCTGCTGCTCGCCGCCCCCGCCGGCTCGCGCGCCACGATGGGGCTGGACCCGGGCATCCGCACCGGGGTGAAGGTGGCGGTGATCGACGGCACCGGCAAGCTGCTGGCCACCTCGACGGTCTATCCCTTCCCGCCGAAGAACGACGTGCGCGGCACGCAGGGCGAACTGGCCCGCCTCATCCGCCAGCACGGCGTCGAGCTGGTCGCCATCGGCAACGGCACGGGAAGCCGCGAGACCGAGAAGCTGGTCGCGGAGATGCTGGCGGACCTGCCGCCTCCCAAGCCGATCAAGGTTGTGGTCTCGGAGGCCGGCGCCTCGGTCTATTCCGCCTCGGCGCTGGCGGCGGCCGAGTTCCCCGGCCTCGACGTCTCGCTGCGCGGGGCGGTCTCCATCGCCCGCCGCCTGCAGGACCCGCTGGCCGAGCTGGTGAAGATCGAGCCGAAGTCGATCGGCGTCGGCCAGTACCAGCATGATGTCGACCAGTATCACCTCGCCCGCGCGCTCGACGCGGTGGTGGAGGACGCGGTGAACGCGGTCGGCGTCGACCTCAACACCGCCTCGGCCTCGCTGCTGGCGCGGGTCTCGGGCCTCGGTACCTCGCTGGCCGAGGCCGTGGTCGCCCATCGCGACGCCAACGGCCCCTTCGCCAGCCGCAGGCAATTGCTTGATGTCGCCCGGCTCGGGCCGCGCACCTTCGAGCAGTGCGCGGGATTCCTGCGCATCCGCGACGGCAATGAGCCGCTCGACGCCTCCGCCGTGCATCCGGAGGCCTATGGCGTCGCGCGCAAGATCGTCGCCGCCTGCGGGCGCGACCTGCGCGCCCTGATGGGCGACAGTGCCGCGCTGTCCGGCGTGGACCCCCGCGCCTTCGTCGACGAGCGCTTCGGCCTGCCGACCGTGCGCGACATCATCGCCGAGCTGGACAAGCCCGGCCGCGACCCGCGCCCCGCCTTCAAGACCGCGACCTTCGCCGACGGCATTGACGAGATGAAGGACCTCAAGCCCGGCATGGAGCTGGAAGGCACGGTGACCAATGTCGCCGCCTTCGGCGCCTTCGTCGATATCGGCGTGCATCAGGACGGGCTGGTGCATGTCTCCCAGCTCGCCGACCGCTTCATCAAGGACGCGCATGAGGTGGTGAAGGTCGGCGACGTGGTGAAGGTGCGGGTGCTGGAGATCGACCTCAAGCGCAAGCGCATCTCGCTCTCCATGCGCCGCGACGCGGGCGCGGGTGCGGGGACGAGCGGCGGGCGGCCCCCGGTGGCGGGCGAGCGCGCGCCCCGCCCCGAGGCGAAGGCCGGTAGTGTGCCGGCTAAGGATAAGCGCCCCGAGCGCCGCCCGGAGCCGCAGGGCGCCCTCGGCGCCGCGCTCATGGACGCGTTCAAGCGCCGTTAGCGGACAATCGCGGCGGCCGGGCGCCGGGTGTAGGCTTGCGCCTGCCGGAATGCAGGGGAGGGCGCGGAATGGAGCGGTTTACGGGCGGCTGCCTGTGCGGGGATGTGCGCATCGTGGCGACGGGGCGCCCCTATCGGGTCGGCCTCTGCCACTGCCTCGACTGCCGCAAGCATCACGGCGCGCTGTTCCACGCCTCCGCCATCTTCCCCGAGGGCACCGTGACGGTGGAGGGCGAGACGCGCGACTATGGCGGGCGGCATTTCTGTCCCCGCTGCGGCTCCTCCGTCTTCGGGCACAGTGGCGACGAGATCGAGGTGAATCTGGGCGCGCTCGACGCCCCCGACCAGTTCGTGCCCACCTACGAGCTGTGGACCGTCCGCCGCGAATCCTGGCTGCCGCCGTTTCCGCTGGCACGGCACTACCCGCGCGACCGCGACGGCGCCTCGCGCCGCGAGGAATAGGCCGGACGAACGCCGCGTTCAGGAGGCGATGGGCGCGCGCGGCAGGTTCTCGGCGACCCGGCGCAGCGTCTCCACCGCCTCGTCGATCTGGCGGGCGGTGAAGGGGCTGAAGCCGAGCGTGATGCGGTCGTCGACATCGACCTCGCCGCTGCGGGCGAGCAGCGAGAGCGGCATGATCTCCAGCCCCTCGCGCGCCGCCGCCTTGGCCAGCGCCCGCGCGCTGATGCCCGGCGCCAGTTCGGCGACGATTTCCATGCCGGTGTCGGTCGGACGTGCGGTCATGCAGGCGCCGAGCCGGCGCGCCACTGCGTCGAGAAGGTATTCCTGCCGCTGGGCGTAGAGCTTGCGCATCTTGCGCACATGGCTGGCGAAATGCCCCTCCTTCATGAAGCGGGCGACCAGCACCTGCTCCAGAATCGGCGAATAGCGCCCGACCACGGTGCGGGCGGAGACGAAGGCTTCCACCAGCGGCTCCGGCACGATGGCGAAGCCGAGCCGCAGCGCCGGGAACAGCGTCTTGCTGAAGGTGCCGAGATAGATCACCCGCCCGCCGCGATCCATGCCGTAGAGCGAGGGCAGCGGGCGCCCGGAATAGCGGAACTCGCTGTCGTAATCGTCTTCGACGATCCAGCCGCCGGAACGGTTGGCCCAGTCGACGAGGCGGTGCCGGCGCTCCAGCGAGAGCGCCATGCCGAGCGGGAACTGCTTGGAGGGGGTGACATAGATCATGCGCCCGTCCGGCGCCCGGCGTAGCGCCTCCTCGATGTCGAGCCCGTCCGTGTCGACCGGTACCGGCACCGGCACGGCGCCGGTGGCAATGGCCGAGGCGTAGATGCCGTCATAGCCGGGGTCCTCGCACACCACCTTGTCGCCGGGCATCAGCAGCAGGCGGCAAGCGAGGTCGACGGCCTGCTGGGCGCCGGCGAAGATGATGACGTTGCCGGCCGTGCAGTCGATGCCGCGGCCGAGCGAGACATGCTCGGCGATGGCCTCGCGCAGCGGCGCGTAGCCCTGCGGGTCGCCCTCGCCCATCAGATGGTTGGCGGTGTCGGCGTCGAGCTTGCGGTAGAGGTCGGCGGCGAGCTTGGCCCAGAGCTGCACCGGGAAGGCGTCGAGCGCGGGGAAGTTGGAGCGGAACGGCACCGGCCGGCGCATGTGGCGCAGCGTCTGCGGCGCGTGGGCGAGCGCCCCGCCGAGGTCGGCGTCGGGGTCGATGCCGAGCGCGGCGTCGAGATCGACGGCGAGGTCGAGGCTGCGGTCGAGGCTGCCGGCGGCGCGGATCGCCGGGTTGATGCGCGGCGCGCCGGGCTCCACCACTTCGGCCGGCGGCTCGCGCGAGACATAGGTGCCCGAGCCGGACAGCCCTTCCAGATAGCCTTCGGCGGCGAGCTGCTCGAAGGCGAGCATGATGGTGTTGCGCGAGACGCCGAGCGCCTGGGCGAGATCGCGCGTCGAGGGCAGGCGCTGCCCGGGCCGGATCGCGCCGCCGACGATCTCGGCCGCCAGCCCCTGATAGATCTGGCGATAGAGCGGCGCATCCGGCCGGCGTTCGAGAGTCAGTGCCAGCCCATCGAGCAACACGTCCTGCACTCCGCGGTCAAAGCCCCCCTGCGGAGCCACGCAATGAGCATGCCACATTGCGGGCCGGACCACAGCGCGCCGGCCCTCTCCGCCTCAGACCGCCCGCTCGCGCTCGGGCCGGTGGCCGAAGGCGACCTTGCCGGTGAGCATCAGCACGAACATCACCGCGAGCCCGACCACGACGACGAGGTTGACGGCGGTGGCCAGCGCGTAAAGCTCCGGCTTCACGCCGTAGCGCAGCGCGCCCCAGGCGACCGAGGGCAGGGTCGGCGTGGCGCCGAGCAGGTAGAAGGAAATCTCCAGATTGTTGAACGCCATGATGAAGGTGACGACGAAGGCGCCGAGCAGGCCCGGCCAGATCAGCGGCAGCGTCACCTCGAAGAAGGTGCGAAGGGGCGAGGCGCCGAACACCATCGCCGCGTCGTCGAGCCGCCAGTCATAGCGGTAGAGCTGCGTCGCCATGATCAGCAGCGCATAGCTGAAGCAGTGCACCGCATTGGCGAGGATCGCCGAGACGAGATTGCCCTGAAGCTCCAGGAACAGCCCGTTGAAGATCAGCGAGGCGATGCCGAGCAGCACCTCCGCCACGAAGAGCGGGGCGACGAAGAGCACGAGATAGAAGCCGGTGCGCCGGCCGGCATGGCGCATCAGCCCGAGCGTGGCGGCGGCGGCGAGCGCGGTGGAGAGCGCGCCGGCGCCGATGCCGAGGATCAGGCTGTTGGCGAAGGCGCTCTGGTACAGCGAGTTGGCGAACAGCCGCCCGAAAGTGTCGAGCGTCCAGCGCGGCGGGTAGGGGAAGGCGTGGTTCCTGGCGAAGGCGCCGAGGCCGATATGCACGATCGGCAGATAGAGGAAGAGATAGGAGACGGCGAGCGTCGCCAGCAGCGCGTATTTGCTCAGGAGCCGTGTGAGGCGGCGGGCCATCATCCCCTCCCCAGGCCGGTGAAGCCGGTGCGGCGCAGATCGACCTTGAGGCAGACCGCGAGCACGGCGAGAATCGAGGTCAGGAACAGCACCACGCCCATCGCCGCGCCGAGCGCCCAGGTGCCGGATTCGCCGAATTGCTGCGCCATCGCCATGCCGTAGAGCGTGCCGTTGGGCCCGCCCAGGAAGCGCGGCGCCAGCGTGGCCGACAGGCACGGGATGAAGCACAGCGCGAAGCCGATCAGCGTGCCGAACAGGTTCAGCGGCCAGGTGACCTCGAAGAAGGCGCGGGCCGGGCTGGCGCCGAAGATCTTGGCGGCGTCGATCAGCCGGGCGTCGAAATTGAGCAGCGACAGGTAGATCACCGTCACCACGATCGGCAGGTAGAGATAGACGAGGCCGATGGCGCTGGCGACGTTGGTGTACATGATGAAGCGCAGCGGCGCCGCGCCGAGCGACATCAGCACGCCGTTGATCAGCCCGAGCGGGCCGAGCAGGCCCTGCAGCGCGATGACGCGCAGCACCTCGCCGGTGAGGAACGGCACGGCGAAGGCGAGGGTGAACAGCAGCCGGTAGCGCCCGCCATACAGGATGATGGCGTAGCTCACCGGCCAGGCGATGACGACCGACACCATGGAGACGATGCTCGCCATTACCAGCGAGCGGATCAGGAAGGTGACATAGGCGCCGCCGGTCGCCAGCGTGATGTAGTTGCCGAGATTCCAGTCCTGGACGATGTGGTAGTTCTCGGTGCGCCAGAAGCTGAGCACCACCATCGAGACCAGCGGCAGCACGAACAGCGCCAGCAGGAACGCCGTCGGGATGCCGAGCAGGAGCGGGCCGGCGAAACGTCGCTTCATGAGGGCCGCTCCCCCGCGCTGTCGAACACGTCCACATCGGCAGGGTCGAAGCTCGCCGTCACCGCCTCGCCGGCGAGGAAGGCCCGTTCGGAGCGCGGGCGGCTGGCGTTCAGCTCGCGCGCGCCGAAGGCGAGGATGTAGTCGGCATAGGCGCCGCGCAGGATAACGTCCTTGACCGTGCAGGGCAGGCACGTGGCACCGGCAGGCGCCATGCCGGCCGGATCGAGGCGCAGCTTCTCGTTCTTGACGAAGACCACCGCGCGGGACCCGCCGGCAAGGCCGGAGGCGGGAATCGCGAGCCGCGCGCCGCAGTCGCTCGCGACCGTGCCGTCGGCTTCCACCACTCCCTCGAAGCGGTTCGAGCGGCCGACGAACTGGGCGATGAAGGCGGTGCGCGGCGTGTCGTAGATCTGCGTGCGCGGCGCGAAGTCCTCCACGCGCCCCTTGCGCACGACCGCGATGCGGTCGCTCATCGAGAGCGCCTCTTCCTGATTGTGGGTGACGTAGATGAAGGGGATGCCGAGCGCGATCTGGTGGCGGCGGATCTCCACCTCCATTTCCTGGCGCAGCTCGCGGTCGAGATTGGCCAGCGGCTCGTCGAGCAGCAGGGCCTTGGGCCGGCCGACGAGGCCGCGCCCCAGCGCCACGCGCTGCTGCTGGCCGCCGGAAAGCTGGTTCGGGTAGCGCTTCTCCAGCCCGGACAGCGACAGGATGCCGACCACCCAGGCCACGCGCTCCTCGATCTCGGCCCTGGGCAGCTTGAGCATGCGCAGCGGGAAGGCGAGGTTCTCGTAGACGGTGCGGTGGGGGAACAGCAGGAATTCCTGGAACACCATGGCGACGCCGCGCTTGTGCGGCGGCAGGTCGGTGACGTCGACGCCGTCGATCAGCACGCGGCCCTGCGTGGGCTTCTCAAGGCCGGCGATGATGCGCAGCAGCGTCGTCTTGCCGGAACCGCTGGGGCCAAGCAGCGAGACGAACTCGCTCCTGCCGATCCCCATGTCCACGCGGTCCACGGCCCAGATGTCGCCGTACTGGCGCGAGACCCCGTCGAGGGTGATGTACACGTTGTCAGGCTCCCGGATTCAGGACGTAAGGGTCGACGTGGCGGCCGGGCGAGGGCGGGCTGCGAGACCGCCCGGCCGCCGGCGCGCTCAGGCCGCCTGCATCCGCGACCAGACCCGCTCCCACTTCTCGGTCGAGGAGGGCTGGTCGAACATGTACATCTTGGACAGTTCGCCGGTGCGGTCCATCAGATAGAGCTTCTGCTCCTCCGGGGTGGACAGGCTGCGTATGTCGATCGTGGTCGAGCAGCCGCTGGCCAGCGCGATCTTCTTCATGGTCTCGGGCGTCGTCATCAGGTCGATGAAGCTCTGGCATACATCGAGCCCGGCCCCGTCCGGCACGCCGGAGGAGACCAGCCAGGTGTCGACCCAGCCGAGGCCGCCTTCCTTCGGCACCAGCGTATGGGCGAAGGTGGTGTCGATCTCGCCTTTCGCCTTCTTGGCCAGCAGCAGGCGGTAGACCTGCGCGAATTCCGGCGCGGCGACCACGGCGCCGCTCGCCAGAAGCTGCTCCAGCGTGGCGTTGTCCTGATAGCGGGTGAGGAGAAGCTTCTTCTGCTCGATCAGCAGCTTCTCGACGCCTTCCAGCTCCGCGTCGGTGAGCACGTAGGGATTGAAGGACTTGCCGTCCGGGCGCGGCTTGTCGATCGTGCCCATGCGGGAGGCGACGAGGATTCCGGTGAGGGCGATGTTTTCCTCGAAGCGGGCGCTGGTCGACAGCCGGCCGCCGAATGCGGGATCGAACAGCAATTCGATGCTGGCGGCCTTCTCGGCCGGCACCTGGTCGGCATTGTAGGTGGTGCCGTAGCTGCCCCAGCAGAAGGGCACGCCGAACTGCACGCCGGTCTTCTCGTCGGTCAGCAGCTTGTACTGGTCCGGCTTGAACACCGGGAACAAATGCTGCGTGCTCGGCATCTTGGCGTAGTCGACGGTGCGGATCAGCTTCTCGCGGAAATACAGGCTCGGCCAGAAGCCGTCCGCCTGCACGAGATCGAAATCCTTGGTGCCGCCGACGCGCAGCTTGTTGTAGGCCTCGGAATTGCCGTCGAAGAAGGTGGGCGCGAACTTGACCTTGTGGGTCTCCTCGAAGCCGGCGATCACGTCCGGCAGCAGGTAGCCTTCCCACATCAGCGCGCGGAGCTGGCCGGGGGCGGCGGAGGCCGGGCGGATATAGGGCGCGGCGACGGTGGCCAGCGCGCCGGCGGCCATCACCTTGAGGGCCTGGCGGCGGTCGACCGACGATGCAGCCGGAGCGGCGGCCGGAGCGGCGGGCGAGGCGGCGTCGGAATGCGGCTCGTGCGGTTTCATCTTCCTGTCCCCTGGTTCGTTGTGGCGTTGAGCATCGGCGGGAACCGCCCGACCTGTGGTCTCTCCCGCATTCCGGCCCCGGGCTGCATCGGCCCGGGGTCCGGCGTTCATCGGCGCGTCGCGTTCAGGCGGCGACGGCGAAGGGATTGTCGGCGTCGGCATAGTTGACCGGCGTCATGTGCCAGCCCTCCTTGTGCTTGCGCCAATAGGTTTCCTTGATCTTCGCGCTGATCGGGCCGGGCCGGTCATTGCCGTAGATGCGTTCGTTGACGCGGGCGCAGGGCATGACGCCGCCGGCCGTGGTGGTGGTGAACACCTCGTCGGCGTCCATCAGCTCCTCGAAGGTGATCGGCCCGACGATCGGCTCGAGGCCCAGTTCCGGGCAGATGTCGAGCACGGCGAGGCGGGTGATGCCGCGCAGCGCGCCGCGATCGGGCGTGATGACCTTGTCGCCCTTCACGATGAAGACGTTGAAGCCGGCGCCCTCGGTCAGATAGCCCTCGGAATCGAGCAGGATGGCGGTGTCGAAGCCCTTGTCCTTGGCCTCGAACATGCCGCGCGTGAAGTCGCGCCACATGTAGTTCTTCAGCGTCGGGTCGAGCGAGTTCTGCGAGATGCGCGGAACCTGGGCGACGAGCAGATGCGCGCCGCGCTCCTGCACGTCCGGCTTGATCACGTCCACCCATGGCACCGCATAGGCGATGAAGGTGTTCTGGCAGTCGGCCGGGTCGCGCGAGCCGTAGACGCGCGGCACGCCGCGGGTCGAGATCATGGCGACGAAGGCGTCCTTCAGGCCGGACAGGGCGACGACCTTGCCGAGGATCGCCCGCATCTCCTCGCGGGTGACGCCGGGATCCAGCCGGTAGCCTTCCAGCGAGCGGTGGAAGCGGTCGAGATGATCCTCGAGGCGGAAGAAGCCGCCATCGGTGACGTGGACGACGTCATAGGTCACGTCCGAATGGGTGAAGCCCCAGTCGCCGACCGGGATCTTGGCCTCGGAGATCGGAACGAACTGGCCGTTGATGTAGGCGGCGCCTTTCGAGAAATCGGGTTTCGCCTCGCTCATCGCATGCACTCCAGGCAGTAGGGTTGCGCCATTGCGGAGCGGAGGTTGGCGCAAGCGGCCCTCTCCAGAAAGTGCCGTTTGCCTGAAAAGTGACAGTGCCAATTTCGAAGGCATGTGGCCCCGTCCACCCGGCGGCGGCCGCGGCGCAGGGCCGCGATGCGCCGGCGCGGCTTCCCCCGGCGCGTCAAATGGCCTAAGCGCCCTGCATAATCCTCGCAGGGCCCCGCGCGCATGATCCGCCTCGATTCCATCAGCAAGCAGAACGGCAAGCAGATCGTCTTCATCGAGGCGTCGGCGACGTTGCTCAAGGGCGAGAAGATCGGCCTCGTCGGCCCCAATGGCGCCGGCAAGACCACGCTGTTCCGGATGATCACCGGCGAGGAAGCGGCGGATGAGGGACAGGTGTCGGTCGATCGCGGCACCACCATCGGCTATTTCAGCCAGGATGTGGGCGAGATGGCCGGCCAGTCCGTGCTGGCCGAGGTGATGGACGGCGCCGGGCCGGTGAGCACCATCGCCGCCGAGCTGCGGTCACTGGAAGCGGCCATGGTCGATCCCGACCGCGCCGACGAGATGGACGCCGTCATCGAGCGCTATGGCGAGGTGCAGGCGCGCTTCGAGGAACTGGACGGCTATTCGCTGGAGGGCCGCGCCGCCGAGGTGCTCGCCGGTCTCGGCTTCTCGCAGGAGATGATCGACGGCGATGTCGGCAAGCTCTCGGGCGGCTGGAAGATGCGCGTGGCGCTCGCCCGCATCCTGCTCATGCGCCCCGACGTGATGCTGCTCGACGAGCCCTCCAACCATCTCGACATCGAGAGCCTGATCTGGCTGGAGGCGTTCCTGAAGAATTTCGACGGCGCGCTGATGATGACCTCGCACGACCGCGCCTTCATGAACCGCATCGTCACCAAGGTGGTGGAGATCGACGCCGGGACGCTTACCTCCTATTCCGGCGATTACGAGTTCTACGCCCAGCAGCGCGCGCTCGCCGAGAAGCAGCAGCAGGCGCAGTTCGAGCGCCAGCAGGCCATGCTGGCCAAGGAGATCGCCTTCATCGAGCGGTTCAAGGCGCGCGCCTCGCACGCCGCGCAGGTGCAGAGCCGGGTGAAGAAGCTCGACAAGATCGAGCGGGTGGAGCCGCCGCGCCGCCGCCAGACCGTCGCCTTCGAGTTCCAGTCGCCGCCGCGTTCGGGCGAGGATGTCGTGAGCCTCAGAGGAGTGCACAAGAGCTACGGCCCGCGCCGCATCTATGAGGGGCTGGACTTCAGTGTGCGTCGGCGCGAGCGCTGGTGCGTGATGGGCGTGAACGGCGCCGGCAAGTCGACCCTGCTCAAGCTGGTGGCCGGCGAGACGCGGCCCGACGACGGCACCGTCGCCCTCGGCGGCAGCGTGAAGATGGCCTATTTCGCCCAGCATGCCATGGAAGTGCTGGAGGGCGAGCGCACCGTGTTCGAGACGCTGGAGGACGCCTTCCCGCAGGCTGGACAGGGCAGCCTGCGCTCGCTCGCGGGCTGCTTCGGCTTCTCCGGCGACGACGTGGAGAAGCGCTGCCGCGTGCTCTCGGGCGGCGAGAAGGCGCGGCTCGCCATGGCCCGCATGCTCTACGACCCGCCGAATTTCCTCGTGCTCGACGAGCCGACCAACCATCTCGACATCGCCACCAAGGAGATGCTGATCGCCGCGCTCGCCAATTACGAGGGCACCATGGTCTTCGTCAGCCACGACCGGCACTTCCTCGCCGCGCTGTCGAACCGGGTGCTGGAGCTGACGCCCGAGGGCGTGCACCAGTATGGCGGCGGCTACACCGAATATGTCGCGCGGACCGGGCAGGAGGCGCCGGGGCTGCGGAGCTGAGCGGTGTGGGCGGTGTGGGCTGTCTCACCGCCCCTGTCGCCTCCGCGCCGGGCGAGGGGTGACGCGGCGTGAGGCGGCTGCGCATTCGGTCATCTGCGCTTCGACTATGATCAAGCAGGCGGTGACGCAGGCAATAGGCTTTCCCCGCGATGCCGATACAGCGGCATGATCGCCAATATGAGGGAACAGCAATGATCAAGCGCCTTCTCGTTGCCTGCGTCGCCCTGTCCGCATCGCTCGCGTCGCCCGCCGCCTTCGCCGGCGACCCGGCGACCTGTGCGAAGCCGAGCCTCTCCGATGTCGGCTGGACCGACATCACCGCCACCACCGAGATCACCCGGCAGATCCTCGCCAGCCTCGGCTACAAGCCGGACGTCGCCATCCTCTCCGTCGCCATCACCTTCAAGGCGCTGGAGAACGGCGACCGCGACATCTTCCTCGGCAACTGGATGCCCCTGCAGGAGCCGACGCAGGTGCCTCTCGTCAAGGCCGGCAAGATCGACGTCGTCGCCACCAACCTCAAGGATGCCCGCGTTGGCTTCGCGACCTCCAAGGCCGCCTATGATACGGGCCTGAAGACCTATGCCGACATCGCCAAGTTCAAGGACAAGCTGGACGGCAAGATCTACGGCATCGAGGCCGGCAGCAGCGCCAACACCACCATCTCCAAGATGATCGCCGACAACACCTTCGGCGTCGGCGGCTTCACGCTGGTGGAGTCGAGCGAGCAGGCGATGCTCTCGCAGGCCGCCCACCGCATCAAGCAGGGCGAGCCTGTGGTGTTCTTCGGCTGGCAGCCGCACCCGATGAACCTCAATCTGCCGATCACCTATCTGACCAATGGCAACGACGTGTTCGGCCCCAATGACGGCGGCGCCACCGTGGTCACGCTGACCCGGCCGGGCTACGTCAAGCAGTGCCCGAATGTCGGCAAGCTGCTGACCAACCTGACCTTCGACGTCGCCACCGAGGACCGGCTGATGAGCGATATCCTCGACAAGGGGATGCAGCCCGACGCCGCCGTGCGCGCCTGGCTGAAGGAGAACCCGGCCGCCATTGACCGCTGGCTCGACGGCGTGACCACGCTCGACGGCAAGCCGGGCGCGGCGGCGGTGAAGGGCGCGCTCGGCCTCAAGTCCTGACGCGATCCGACGACGAAACGACAGACGACGAAAGGGCCCGGCTACAGCCGGGCCCTTCTTGCTGCCGAGGGCGGCTGGCCGAACTGGCGGCGGAAGGCGCGCGAGAGCGAGGCGATGGCCGAGAAGCCGGTGCGCTCGGCGATGTCGGCAATGGGCAGGTTGGTGTCGAGCACGAGCCGCCGCGCCGCGCTGAGGCGCAGGGCGATGTAATAGGCCCCCGGTGCCACGTCGACCGTGCGCAGGAACAGCGTTTCCAGGCTGCGGGTCGACACGCCCACCCGCCGCGCGATAGCGGCGATGGTGAGCGGGCGGTCGATATGGGTCTCCATGATGCGGATCGCCTCGGCGACGCGCGGCTCGTGCTGGCGGATACGCCCGAGCGAGACGATGGGCTGCACGTCCGAGCCGGTGCGCACCTCCTCGTAGATGTAGAGGCTGGCGACATCGAGCGCCGCCGAATAGCCCTGCCGGGCGCGGATCAGCGCCAGCATGCAGTCGAGCGCCGGCGTCGCCCCGCCGGTGGTGAACACCGGCTCGTCCACCACCCAGCGGTCGGGCTGCACGTCGGCATGGGGAAAGCGTGCGGCGAAATCCTCCAGGTCCTCCCAGTGGGTCGTCGCCCGGCGCCCGTCCAGCAGCCCGGCATAGCCGAGCAGCCAGGAGCCGGATTCGATGCCGCCGACGATGGAAGAGCGCTTGGCCCCCGCGCGGATCGCCTTCAGCACCGGGGACGTGGCGTGGCTGGCGACATCGAAGGCGGCCACGGCGATCAGCGCATCCTGCCGCGCCGTCGGATCGAAGGCGCCTTCCACCGGGATCGGCAGGCCGCAGCTCGACACCGGCATGGCGCCGTCCATCGAGGTCAGCCGCCAGCGATAGGCGGGGCGCCCCAACACGCGATTGGCGCCGCGCATCGGGTCGAGCGTGGCGGCGAGCGAGAGCAGCGACAGGCCAGAGAACAGCACCAGCGTGACGTCCAGCGGCTCGTTGGAATGGGCAAAGATCATCGCTTCGCAAAATGAAAAATGGCGTGCGCATCAAGTTGCGTCACAGCGCGGCTTTGCCGTCAAGCTCCACCCATCATACCGGAGGTATCCATGCCGCTTTCGATGAATCGCGACGTCTTCATCACCTGCGCCGTCACCGGTGCGGGCGCCACCACGGGCAAGTCCCCGCATGTGCCGGTGACGCCCCAGCAGATCGCGGAATCGGCCATCGACGCGGCCAAGGCGGGTGCGGCTATCGTGCACTGCCATGTCCGCGACCCGGAGACCGGGGCGGCGGCGCGCCGGCTTGAACTCTATCGCGAGGTGACCGACCGCATCCGCTCGGCGGACATCGATGTGGTGCTGAACCTGACCGCCGGCATGGGCGGCGACCTCGTCTTCGGCGGCGTCGAGGCGCCCTTCCCGCTGAACGCTGGGGGCACCGACCTCGTGGGCGCCACCGAGCGCGTCGCCCATGTCGCCGACTGCCTGCCGGAAATCTGCACGCTCGACTGCGGCACGATGAATTTCAGCCTCGGCGACTATGTGATGACCAACACGCCCTCCACCCTGCGCGAGATGGCGCGGCAGATGACGGCGCTCGGCGTGCGTCCCGAGATCGAAGCCTTCGACACCGGGCACCTCTGGTTCGCCAAGCAGCTCGTCGAGGAAGGGCTGATCGAGGACCCGGTGCTGATCCAGCTCTGCATGGGTATTCCGTGGGGCGCGCCGGACGACCTCAACACGTTCATGGCGATGGTCAACAACGTGCCGGCCAGTTGGACCTTCTCGGCCTTCTCCATCGGGCGCAACGCCCTCGCCTATCCCGCCGCTGCGGTGCTGGCGGGCGGCAATGTCCGCGTCGGGCTGGAGGACAACCTCTATGCCGGCAAGGGCCAGCTCGCCACCAACGCCCAGCTCGTCGAAAAGGCCGCGACGGTGGTGACGAATATGGGCGCGCGCATCATCGGCCCGGCTGAGGTGCGCGAGAAGCTGAAGCTGGTGAAGCGCTGAGGAGACGACGATGACGGCGACAATTCCGGGGGGCCTTGCTCCCATCTCCCGCGCGGCCGCCATCGGCGGCGGGGTCATCGGCGGCGGCTGGATCGCCCGCTTCCTGCTCGCCGGCATCGACATGAAGGTGTTCGATCCGCACCCCGAGGCGCAGCGCATCGTGGCGGAGGTGATCGCCAATGCCGAGCGGGCCTATGGGCTGCTCACCAGCGCGCCGCTGCCCGCGCGCGGCCGGCTCACCTTCTGCGCCAGTGTGGCCGAGGCGGTGGCGGATGCGCAATGGGTGCAGGAGAGCGTGCCCGAGCGGCTCGACCTCAAGCGCCGCGTGCTCGCCGAGATCGACGCGGCGGCCCCGGCGGAGGCGCTGATCGGCTCCTCCACCTCCGGCCTCAAGCCGACCGACCTGCAGGAAGCGCTGGCGCATCCCGAACGGCTCTTCGTCGCCCATCCCTATAACCCGGTCTATCTGCTGCCGCTGGTGGAGATCGTCGGCGGCGCGGCGACCACGCCCGCCACCGTCGCGCGGGCGAAGCAGGTGCTGGAAGCCATCGGCATGAAGGGCGTCGTCATCGCCCGCGAGATCGAGGCCTTCGTCGGCGACCGGCTGCTGGAGGCGCTGTGGCGCGAGGCGCTGTGGCTGATCAAGGACGACATTTGCGACGTCGAGACTTTGGACGACGTGATCCGCTATTCCTTCGGCCTGCGCTGGGCGCAGATGGGGCTGTTCCAGACCTACCGCATCGCCGGCGGCGAGGCCGGCATGCGCCATTTCCTCGCCCAGTTCGGCCCGTGCCTGCAGTGGCCGTGGACCAAGCTGACCGATGTCGTCGACCTCGACGACGCGCTGGTCGAGAAGATCGGCGCGCAGTCGGATGCGCAGGCGGCGGGGCTCTCGATCCGCGAGCTGGAGCGCATACGCGACGAGAACCTCGTCGGCATCGTGCAGGCGCTGAAGGCGAGCCGGGGTGGCGAGGGCTGGGGTGCGGGCGCGCTGCTGGGCGATTTCGAGCGGCGGCTGTGGGCGGCGGCCGGCGGCGAATCCGCCGGGGCGCCCGATATCGCCGCGCCGCTGGCGCTGCACGAGGCGCGCGTCTCGCCGGCCTGGATCGACTATAACGGCCACATGACCGAGCACCGCTATTTGCAGGCGTTCGGCGACGCCACCGACGCGCTGCTGCGCCTGATCGGCGTCGATCTCGCCTATGTCGAGGCCGGCCGCAGCTACTACACGGTCGAGACCCATATCCGCCATCTCGACGAGGCGCGGCTCGGCGAGGCGCTGCGTGTCACGACGCAGCTTCTCGCGGTCGACGGCAAGCGCATCCACCTGTTCCACCGCCTGTTCGCCGGGCCCGAGGGCCGGGAGATCGCCACCGCCGAGCAGATGCTGCTGCATGTCGACACTAGGGCGGGGCGCGCGGTGCCGGCGCCGGAGGCTGTGCTGGCCGGTTTGTCGCCGATTGCGCAGGCGCATGCGCGGCTCGCCGCGCCGGAGGGCGCCGGCCGTTCGGTCGGGGCGAAGCGGGTGGCCGAAGCGGTGTGAGACGGCGCGAACCGGAGACGGGCGCGCGGGAAACGGCTATAGAGCGTGGCCGACATTGCCGGGCGTCCATTCCGGGCTTCGCCATGACCGCCACCGCTTCCCGTCTTCTGCGCGAGCCCTTCGGCACCCTGCCGGACGGGCGCCCTGTCGAGCGCATCCGCCTGATCGGTCCCGAGGGGTTCGAGGTGGCGGTGCTCACGCTCGGCGCCACGGTGCAGGCGCTCCACGTGCCCGACCGCTACGGGCGGCTGGCCGACATCGTGCTCGGCCACGACACGCCGGAGCCCTATCTCGCCACGCCGCGCTTCTTCGGCGTGGCGGTGGGGCGCTACGCCAACCGCATCGCCGGCGGCCGTTTCGAACTCGACGGCGCGCGCGTCTCCATTCCGGCCAATGACGGGCCGCACGCGCTGCATGGCGGGACCGAGGGCTTCGACCGGCGGCTGTGGCGCGTGGAGGAGACGGCCGAGGGCGAGGCGCCTTCGGTGCGGCTTTCGCTGGTGAGCCCCCATGGCGACCAGGGCTTTCCCGGACGGCTGGAGGCGGGCGTGACCTACACGCTCACCGGGCCAGACGAACTCACCATCGCCTTCACGGCAGCGACGGACCGGCCGACGGTGGTGAACCTCACCCATCACGGCTATTTCAACCTCGGCGGCGTTGAGGAGGGCGGCGACGTGCTCGACCATCTCCTCACCATCCATGCCGACGACTACCTGCCCATCGACGCGGCGGCGATCCCGCTCGGCGGGCCGCAGAGCGTCGACGGCACGCCGTTCGACTTCTGCACCCCCCGCCCCATCGGCGCGCGTATCCGGCAGGCCGACGAGCAGTTGCGGCGCGGCTTCGGCTACGACCACACCTATTGCCTCGACGGCGGCTTCACCGCGCAGCCGCGCCTTGCCGCGCGGGTGCATCACCCTGCTTCCGGGCGGGTAATGGAACTGCTGACCGACCAGCCGGGCCTTCAGTTCTATTCCGGCAACCATCTCGACGGGCGCACGCCGGGCAAATATGGCCGGCTCTACCGCCAGTCGGAGGCGTTCTGCCTCGAACCGCAGGCGTGGCCGGACGCGCCGAACCGGGCGGACTACCCCTCCGCCCGGCTCGATCCGGGCGAGACCTACCGCCACGTCTCGGTCTATCGCTTCCCAGTCGCCTGAGGCGTTCGCCCCCGCTCAGTCGTGCGCGGGATGCACATGCGGGTGGCGGTGCAGATGCGGGTGGTCGTGGATCTCGGCCGGCGCCAGCATGCCCTCGCGCATGGTCATTGCCCGGGTCGCCAGCTCGGCGACGAAGCCGTCATCGTGCGAGACCAGCAGCAGCGCGCCGGCAAAGCGATGCAGCGCGTTTCGCAGCCGCTCGCGATTGGCCGCGTCGACGCCATTGGTCGGCTCGTCGAGCATCAGCACGTCCGGCCGCATGGCGAGCAGCCCGGCAAGGCAGACGAGCCGTTTCTCGCCCCCCGAGAGGCGATGGCTGACGCGATCCGCCAGAGGGCCGATGCCGAGCCCGTCCAGCGCCTCCTGCCCGCGGGCGCGGGCCTGCGCCTCGGTGCAGCCGGTGTTGAGCGGCCCGAAGGCGACGTCCTCGATCACGGTGGGGCAGAAGAGCTGATCGTCGCTGTCCTGGAACAGGTAGCCGATGCGCGGTCGCAGCGGGCGGAAGTCGCGCTCGGCCCGGCAGAGGGCACCGAACAGCCGCACCTCGCCGGCACTCGCCCGCTCCAGCCCGACCAGCGTGCGCAGCAGCGTGGTCTTGCCGGCGCCGTTCGGCCCGACAATGGCGAGCCGCTCGCCGGCCGCGAGGGCGAGGCTGGCCTCGCGCAGCACCGGCACGCCGTCGCGCCGCACCGTCACGCCGTGCAGCGAGAGCAGCGCGCTCATGACCGCCCCACCCCGGTCAGCTCGACGGCAAGGGCGAGCAGGCCGCCACCCGCCACCAGCGCGAAGCCGGCCCAGTCGCGCCGCGTCGGTGCGGGCGCGGTGGCATGGGGAAACCGGCCATCATAGCCCCGGCAGAGCATCGCTTCCTCCACGCGCTGCGCGCGGTCGAGGGCGCGCACCAGCAGCATGCCGATGAGATTGCCATAGCTGCGCCAGGTGTGGCGGTTCGTTCGCGGGCGGAAGCCGCGGGCGCGCATCGCCTCGTGCAGCCGGCGCGCCTCGTCGCGGAGGAGGCCGACATAGCGGGCGGTCAGCACGAAGAGCCGAGCGATCGCCTCGGGTACGCGCAGCCCGCGCAGCGCGCCACCGAGCCGGGAAGGCTCGACGTCGCCGAGCAGCGTGGTGATGAGCATCATCGCGGCGGATATCTTGAGGGCTACCAATACGGCGCGCGCCAGGCCCTCCGCGCTGGCGGTCAGCGGGCCGAGCGACACGAGCGACGTGCCCGCCACGGTGAAGGGCAAAGTGAGGAAGAGCAGCAGCACGAAGCCTTCCACATGCAGGAGGCGGCGCCACGAGACCCGCGCCGGGCTCGTCCGCCACAGCGCCAGCGCGGCGAGGAGCGCAGCGGCGGCGATGGCGGGCGTGCGCAACTGCGAGAGGCAGGCGACGGCGATGAAGGTTGCGGCGAGGCGCAGCCGCAGGTCGGCCGGTGCGAGGCTCATTTTCGCCGTCCCCGCGCCCACAGTGCCATGCCGGCAAGGCCGAGGATGAGGAAGACGCCTGAGACGATGTCGGTCACGCGCAGCCTTGCGTCGAGTTCCTCGATGCGCTCCAGCAGCGGCTCGACCTGACGCTGCACGGCCGCCTCGATGGCGGCTTCGAGCGGGCGGGTGTCCGCGATCGTCGATACAGGGGAATCCGTTGCTGCCGCCGGGGAGGGGGAGGGTGCGGCGCCTCCCGCCAGACGGGCGGCAGTGAGCGTGGCGGAGGCGATGTGTCCCTCGCGCGTGTCGACGGTGACGGTGACGTCGCCGGTCGCCTCCGGCGGCAGGGCGAAGGCGAAGCGGCCCTCGGCATCGGTGGTGCCGCTGATAAGAGTGGCGCCGGCCGAATCCTTCGCGATCCAGGGTGTGCCCCTGGCGCGGCCGCCGCCGATGAAGAAGGCGTAGCCGGCAATCGAATCGCCCGCGACGGTGGCGAACACCTTGAGCTTGTGCGCCTGCGCCGGCGCGGCGAAGGCGAGCAGGAAGAGGAGGAGCGCGGCCGCCAGTCGTTTCATGGTGGCCCACCCATAGCAGGCTTTCACGGTAGCGCGGGGCGCAGCGCGTCGGGCTGCACCCGGGCGAGAAAGGCGACCACGGCGGCGGTGACGAAGGCTTCGCCCAGAGCCAGCGGCAGGTAGGTGGCGACGAGCACGCTCGCCAGCGGCGTGTATTCCGAGCCGGAAAGCGCCAGCGACAGCGCGACCATGCCGCCGGTGCCGAGCACGGCGAACGCCCCCACCGCGCCGGCGAGCAGCGCGCGGGCGAGCGGCCGGCGCGCGGCGCGGATCGCCGGTCCCAGCGCCATACCGAGCAGCACGCCCGGCAGCGCGATGTTGACCGTGTTGACGCCCAGCGTGGTGAGCCCGCCGAAGCCGAACAGCAGCACCTGCAGCAGCAGCGCCACCAGCACGGCGGCGAACGCGCCGGCGCCCAGCATGATCCCCATCAGCCCGGACAGCAGCAGGTGGATGCTGGTCGGGCCCATCGGCACCGCGATCAGCGAGCCGGCGAAGAAGGCGGCGGAGAGGATGGCGGTGCGCGGGATCGCCCGGTCGTCGAGCCCGCGTACCGCCAGCGCGACGCCGCCGGCCGCGAGAAGGCCGCCCCCGATCAGCACCGGGGCGGAGAGGATGCCATCGGGGATGTGCGCCATAGAGGGTTACCTGTCGGGCTATTTGCCGCTCGTCGCCGTGTTCATGTCGGTGGCCTTGACCCAGATGAGGCCGCCAAGTTCCACCGGCACCGGCTTGCCTTCCGGCGAGGTGGCCGGCGTGTCGGCCTCGACCAGCGCGGCGAAGCCCCACCAGCCGGTGCGCGGCATGGCGTAGCTGAAGGTGCCGT
Organism: Ancylobacter sp. TS-1; assembly: GCF_009223885.1. NCBI lineage: Bacteria > Pseudomonadati > Pseudomonadota > Alphaproteobacteria > Hyphomicrobiales > Xanthobacteraceae > Ancylobacter > Ancylobacter sp. TS-1. Next base: position 2,488,959 of record NZ_CP045144.1, on the reverse strand, counting down.
TGGCGTCGGCCTTGATCACCTGGGTGACGAAGGCATCGTTGGGCGGCTTCACCGTGCCGTCATTGACGAACTCCACCTCGATCTCGGCGAAGGGCACCGGCTTGCCGTCCTTCAGCACGACGCCGGTGAACAGGTTGCCGGTCCACAGGCCGGAGGGGCGGGTGAGCGGCCGGATCTCGACCGGCAGGCCGACCAGTTGGTCCCAGCCCTCGCCGGAGGCGAAGCCGTCGACCACCACTTTCGCGTAGTGGACGATGTATTTGCCCTCGGCCGGCTCCCAATAGGGCTGCGGCTCGACAAAGAAGACGGCGGCGCCCGGCTCCGGCAGGTCGTGGCTCAGCGTCCAGGCCTGCTTGCCCGCGACCGGGCGGGCAGCGATCGCGCCCGTGAGGTCGGTCTGCCGGCCGCCCGACAGCACGCCCACGCGCACCGGCTTCTTCATGTCCATCACCGGGCCGCCCTCGACCGGGTGGGTGAAGACAAGGTCGAGCGTGACGGTGCCGCCGTCCGGCAGCACGTCGGCGGAAGGAATGATCTCCTGGAAATGCGCCCGGGCCGGCGTGAAAAGCGCGGCCGCGCCGAGCAGCGGCAGGGCGAGCACGCCGCCTCTCAGCACGGCCGCGAGGAACGTGGAGGCGGACGGGAAGGCGGCGAGGGGCATCGGGCGGGGTTCCGCATCGTATGAAATCATCTATAAAAAATCATACTGAGGCCCGGTCCCGATGCGCAAGCGCCAAACACCGCCGCCGTTTCCAATTTCTCCGTCACCCTCTGAATGTTAGGCTTCGCGTCCAGTTTCGCGGAGACGAGCCATGCAACGGATCACCATCGCCATCGACGATGATCTCGCCGCCCGGCTCGATGCCCATATGGAAGCGAGCGGCTCGACCAGCCGCTCGGAGGCGATCCGCGACCTCGTGCGGCGCGGCCTTTCCGCCCGTCCCGAGGGGCCGGCGCAGGCGCAGTGCTTCGGGGTGATCAGCTGCACCATCGACCAGTCGGTGCGCAACCTCGCCGCCCGCGTGCCGCAGGGGCGGCTGGAGCGCCACGACCAGACCGTCGCGGCGCTCTCCGTGCCGCTCGACCACACGACGTCGCTCGACGTGACGCTGATGCGCGGCCATGTCGGCGACGTGTCGGCCTATGCCGAGGCGCTGTTCCTCGAACGCGGCGTCATGCACGGCACGCTCGCTTTGGTGCCGGTGGACGCGGGGGCGGACCGCCACGTCCACAATCAGGGCGCCGCCCATGAGCACACCCATCTGCGGGTGAAGAGCGGCTTCTGAGAGGCCCGCTCAGCGCCGCTGCGCGTTCAGCGCCAGCCAGGCGATGGCGGCGCCGGTGAGCGCGGCGGCGGCGACCAGCAGCAGCGGGTGATCGCCGGCCTGCCGCGACAGCGCGCCGACGCCGCGCCCGTACAGCGCCTGACCGTTCTCCAGCGCGTCGTCGGCAAGCCGCAGCGCCCCGCTGCGGGCATGGCGCACCGCCCGCGAGCCGAGGTCGAAGGCTTCCTCATAGGCGTCCTCGGCACGGTGGGCGGCGGTGTCGTAGGCCTCGCGGCCGGTCTCGCCCGCCACGCGCCGCAGCTTGCCGCCGACCTGCCGGGCCGCGCCCGTGATACGCTGAGTGTCCATTGCCGAACTCCGATCTGACGCGCGGCGGGGTCGCCGCGCCTGTGCGGGGAGAACGCCGGGCGGGGCGGAAGGTTCATCGGGCGCGAGGCCGCGATAATGTGTACTTTCCTTGACAGGAGCGGCCCCGGCGGCTATGAGCCCGGCGCTGCGTGATGGGCGTCCTGCGTCCCTCGCGCGCATATTGAAACCCATCGACCGAAAGAAGCCGGTCCAGGCCAGCGTCGCGCATCAGCGTTCCGCGCAGTGCCGGAGACCGGGCTCGAACGAAAGGACAGAACATGTTCGCGGTCATCAAGACGGGCGGCAAGCAGTATCGGGTCGCCCCCAACGAACTCGTGACCGTCGGCAAGATCGACGCCGAGGCGGGTTCGTCCGTCACCCTGCCGGTGCTTATGCTCGGCGGCGAAAGCCCGAAGGTCGGTGCCCCGCTCGTGGACGGCGCCGCCGTCACCATCGAGGTCGTCAAGCACACCCGTGGCGACAAGGTCATTGCGTTCAAGAAGCGTCGTCGTCAGAATTCGCGTCGTAAGATCGGCCATCGCCAGGACTTCACCGTCGTGCGCGTGACCTCGATCACCGGCGCCTGAGACCGCCAGCAGGAAAGAATTAGGAGAGCATCATGGCTCACAAGAAGGCAGGCGGTTCCTCCCGCAACGGTCGCGACTCCGAAGGTCGTCGTCTCGGCGTAAAGAAGTTCGGCAGCGAGAAGGTCGTCGCCGGCAACATCATCGTGCGTCAGCGCGGTACGACCTGGCATCCCGGCACCAATGTCGGCATGGGCAAGGATCATACCCTCTTTGCGCTGAGCGATGGCCGAGTCGAGTTCCGCACGAAAGCAAATTCCCGCACGTACGTATCCGTCATTCCGGCCGCCGAGGCCGCCGAATAAAGCCGGTGAGGGTTCATGGAAATCCCGCCGGTCTCGCCCGACCGGTAGGATTTCCCTGATGTCCTTGAGGACAGTCCGGGGTGCCCGACAGGGGAGGCGAGAAGACCGCCTCCCCTTCGTCGTTCAGGCCCCCAGGAGACCCTCAATGACCATCGTCGAAGCGACCCCCGGGTCGACCCTTGCCGAGAGCAGTATCGCCGTCCTCGAAACCGGCCGCCTCCTCCTTCGCGTGCCGCGCATCGAGGACATGACGTGGATCGCCGAGCTCGCCGACAACCGCAAGGTCGCGGAGATGACGGCGAACATCCCCCATCCCTACGGCATGGCGGATGCGGCGGCCTTCGTCGCCAACCTGCCGGGCGGCCCCGAGGCGGCGACCTTCGCCATCTTCCTGAAGGACGAGGGCGTGCTGCGGGGCACCGCGGGCTTCGGCCCGCCGATTCCGGTCGGCATGTGCGGCTTCGTGCGCCGCGACGAGGACGCGCCGGAGATCGGCTACTGGCTTGCCGAGCCCTATTGGGACCACGGCATCGCCACCGAGGCCACGCGCGCGCTGATCGACCACGCCTTTGGCGACCGCAAGCTGGAGGCGCTCATCGCCTCCGCGCGCGTCGTCAATCCGGCCTCGCGCCGGGTGCTGGAGAAGTGCGGCTTCCAGTGGACCGGGGTCGGGCTGGCCCGGGTCCGGGCTATCGGCGCCTCGGTGCCGGTCGACCGCTTCCGGCTGGAGCGCCGGCTGTGGACCTCGCTGCGGGCCTGGGGCGCCACCAAGCCGCCGCGCCTGCACGACTCCACCCGGCATTGAGCCGGGGCATCTGCTATCCTGAACGGGTTCCCGCGCGGGCGGGGGCCCCGAACCGTTGAGCCGTACCGATGAAGTTTCTCGACCAGGCCAAGATCTATGTCCGTGCCGGCGACGGCGGCGCGGGCTGCCTCTCGTTCCGGCGCGAGAAGTTCATCGAGTTCGGCGGCCCGGACGGCGGCGACGGCGGGCGGGGCGGGGATGTGTGGATCGAGTGCGTCGACGGGTTGAACACGCTCATCGACTACCGCTTCCAGCAGCACTTCAAAGCCAAGAAGGGCGGCTTCGGCATGGGCAAGAACCGCGCCGGGGCCAAGGGCGACGATGCCGTGCTGAAAGTGCCGGCGGGGACCGAGGTGCTCGATGAGGACGGTGAGACCGTTCTGGCCGATCTGACCCATATCGGCCAGCGCATCCGCCTCATCAAGGGTGGCAATGGCGGCTTCGGCAACGCCCATTTCCAGACCTCGACCAACCAGGCCCCGCGCCGCGTCAATCCGGGGCAGGAGGGTGAGGAGCGGTGGATTGTGCTGCGGTTGAAACTCATCGCTGATGCCGGTCTTGTCGGCTTGCCCAATGCCGGCAAGTCGACCTTCCTCGCGGCGACGACGGCGGCGAAGCCGAAAGTCGCGGACTACCCCTTCACCACGCTGCATCCTGGGCTCGGCGTGGTGAAGGTGGACGGGCGCGAATTCGTGCTGGCCGACATTCCCGGCCTGATCGAGGGCGCGCATGAGGGCGTCGGCCTCGGCGACCGCTTCCTCGCCCATATCGAGCGCTGCCGCGTGCTGCTGCACCTTGTCGACGGCACCTGCGAGCATGCCGGCAAGACCTACAAGACCGTGCGCGCGGAGCTGGAAGCCTACGGGCAGGGGCTGGAGGACAAGCCCGAGATCGTCGCCCTCTCCAAGATCGACGCGCTCGACCCGGAGACGCTGAAGACCCAGCTCGCCCGGCTCCAGCGCGCCGCCAAGCGCAAGCCGCTGACGCTCTCGGCGCAGTCCGGCGAGGGCGTGCGCGAGGCGCTGCGCGCGCTCATCCATGTCATCGACGAGGGCAAGGCCGAGGAAGTCGCACGGGACGTCGTCGAACCCTGGCGGCCGTGACGGGCGCCAAACGCCCCCCACAAATCCCGCGCCTTGGCGGCGAAATCGGCGTATGAAGCGCGCCGTCCCTCATTTCCAGCCGAAGCGCCTCCGATGAACCGTCCCGCCTCGCCCGCCGCCGCCACCGACACCGCCGCCACCGGGACCGCCGCTACCGGGACCGCCGGCACGCCGGTGCCGCAGCTTTCCTCCTTCCGTCGCATCGTGGTGAAGGTCGGCTCGGCGCTGCTGGTGGACTCCTCGCGCGGGGCGCTGCGGCATGCGTGGCTGGCGGCGCTGGCCGAGGACGTCGCCCAGCTTCACCGCGAGGGCAAGGAGGTGCTGGTCGTCTCCTCGGGCGCCATCGCGCTCGGGCGCAATGTCTTGAAGCTGCCCAAGCGCCCGCTGAAGCTGGAGGAAAGCCAGGCCGCCGCCGCCGTCGGGCAGATCGCGCTGGCGCGGGCGTGGTCGGAGGCGCTGGCGCATGAGGGCGTCGCGGCCGGCCAGATCCTCATCACGCTCGGCGACACCGAGGAGCGCCGGCGCTACCTCAACGCCCGCTCGACGCTGGCCAAGCTGATCGACCTCAAGGTCGTGCCCGTCATCAACGAGAACGACACGGTGGCGACCTCGGAAATCCGCTATGGCGACAATGACCGCCTCGCCGCCCGCGTCGCCGGCATGGCGAGCGCCGACCTTCTCGTGCTGCTCTCCGATATTGACGGGCTCTACACCGCCCCGCCCAATGACGACCCCGATGCGCGCTTCCTGCCGCTGGTGCCGCGCATCACCGCCGAGGTCGAGGCGATGGCGGGCGGCGCCGGCACCGAGCTGTCGCGCGGCGGCATGAAGACCAAGATCGAGGCCGGCAAGATCGCCACCACGGCGGGCGCGCATATGGTGATCGCCTCCGGCAAGGTGAAGAACCCGCTGCGCGCCATTGCCGAGGGCGCGCGCTGCACCTGGTTCCTCGCCCCGGCCAACCCGGTCGCCTCGCGCAAGCGCTGGATCGCCGGCTCGCTGGAGCCGCGCGGCGTGCTGCATCTCGACGCCGGCGCCGTGGCCGCGCTGCGCCGGGGCTCCTCGCTGCTGCCGGCGGGGGTAAAGCTGGTGGAAGGCGACTTCACGCGCGGCGACGCCGTGGTGCTGCGCGGGCCGGACGGCGCCGAGATCGGCCGCGGCCTGGTGGCCTATGACGCCGACTATGCCGAGCGCATCCGCGGCAAGTCCTCAGACGAGATCGCCACCATCACCGGCTTCGAGGGTCGCGCGGCGATGGTGCACCGGGACGATCTGGTGCTGGGCGGGGGTGGGTGAGACGGACCTAGATTCATTCGGGAATTCAGGCTAACCTTTTCATCATAAGAAAGGGTTGATTATGGCGCTCGATGATGAAGTCCAGGCTGCTCGCAAGAAAGTTGTTACCGATGGCTATGACATGTCCATCGGTGAGATTATTAATTTATATAAAGAGTCTGAATTAGTCATAGATCCGGTATTTCAGAGATTATTTAGATGGGACGACGAACGGAAGACGCGGTTCATTGAATCTCTTTTACTTGGTATACCAATACCGTCTATTTTTGTATACCAAACGGAATTCGGTGTTTGGGAGCTCGTTGACGGACTGCAAAGAATATCGACCGTACTTCAGTTGACGGGCGACTTGAAAGGTGAGCGAGCTGATCAGCTCGGACCACTCGTATTGAATGGAACTAGGCTTCTTCCGAGTCTCAATGGTAAGCGATGGAAGTCATCCGGACCTAGTATTGATGATGGAATAGGGCAGGCATTTCAGATTGAACTTAAGCGAGCTCGTGTTCGTGTGGAAATACTTAAATCTGAAAGCGACATATCTGCCAAGTTTGAACTTTTTCAGCGCCTAAATACCGGAGGAGCTGGCCTCACTGAGCAGGAAGTTCGTAACAGTATAGCTGTATCTTTGAATAAAAATTTCTATGACTGGCTAATTGACTGCGCAAATTTCGACGCTTTTAAGTTAACAACAAATCAAACTGATACCGCATTAGAGGCGCAGGCCGGTGTCGAGCTTGCGTTACGTTTTTTCGCGTTTAGATCTGTGGCATATCAATCGGGACTTGATGTTCATGAATATTTGAACGGCGCCCTTATGCAGATGGCCACAAGTAATGATTTTGATATGTTGGGGGAGCGTGATGTTTTTCAAAAAACATTCACTTTCTTAAACGCCGCGCTCGGGGATGCCGCATTCAAGAAATGGAACGGAGGAAATTTTTCCGGAAAATTCCTGATGTCTGTCTATGAGGTCATGGCTACCGGGGTCTCTTACAATTTGGTTCATTTGAATGCTATGTCACCTCACGATCGCGATGTCTTTATAAAAGAGGTCGCTAAAAAACTTTGGAGTAATCCTTCGTTCACCCAAAATTCTGGTGCTGGTGTTCGAGGAACAACTAGACTCGCTAAATTGTTGCCTATATCTGCCGATCTTCTGCGCCCGTAGAGTGCGCCATGTCAGAAATCAAAACACTCCCCCAGTTGCAAGACGCCCTTGATAAGGAGATGAGTTGGCGCGTAAAAGAGATCGGTAGTTTTACAGTTGCAGCAAAGGCCAATGGTCCGCAGAGACGTTTTTTTATACGTGCCGGAGTTGCTCTTTTGTATGCTCATTGGGAGGGGTTTATTAAGTCATCCTCGGATATGTATTTAAATTACATACACAATAAAAGTCTTTCATATGCTGACTTAAAAAGTTGCTTTGCAGTTATGGGACTAAAATCGAAACTTAATATGTTAAGGGAGTCGAAGAAATCCAAGGCAAATGTAGAGGCGTTCGAATTTATTACGTCCGAATTAGGTAAAACGGCTTCCATCTATGGATCTAATTATATTGATACAGAATCAAATCTTACATCGATAGTTTTTTCGAATATTGCGCAATCTTTGGATATAGAAATTGACGCCTATCAAATGCATTTTAACCTAATTGATCAGAGTCTTGTCCATCGGCGTAATAAAATAGCGCATGGAGAGTACATAGATATAGGAGGAAAGGAATTTTCTGATCTAGTCGAGAATGTTCTATTAATGATGAGAAACTATAAGACTGATCTGGAAAATGCGGCGTCTCTCGAAAAGTATAAGCGTCCCGCCACGACGAGCGCACAGCCTCAGCTCCCCCCATCGTGACCCCACATCCCCCGCTCCCGCCCTATCTTCCCCGGCATGCACCGTCGCTCCCTGCTTGCCGCTCCGCTGCTTCTGCTCGCCCCGCGCCTCGCGCGCGCTCAAAGTGAGTCGCCCATACACTCCGACGCTGCCGCACGGCTGACGCCTCTGCTCGACCGCGCCGCCGCCTTTGAGCCGCTGCGCACCGCGCTCGTGATGAGGGCCGGCGAGACGCTCGCCGCGCGCGGCTACAAAGGCGGGCGGGTGGACCGGCCGGCCAACATCAAGTCGGCCTCGAAAAGCATCCTCGCCATGCTGGTCGGCATCGCCATCGACAAGGGCGTGCTGGAAGGGGCGGACCAGAAGATCGCCCCGCTGCTGCGCGCCGATCTGCCTGACGACCCCGACCCGCGCCTTTATGAGATCACCATCGGCCATCTGCTTTCCATGCAGGCAGGGCTGGAGCGCACCTCCGGGCCCTCTTACGGCCAGTGGATCGCCTCGCGAAACTGGGTGCGGGCGGCGCTGGCGCGGCCCTTTGTCGATGCGCCGGGCGGCGCCATGCTCTATTCCACCGGCTCGACGCATCTGCTCTCCGCCATCCTGACGCGCGCCTCCGGGCGCTCGACGCTGGCGCTGGCGCGCGACTGGCTCGGCGCCATCGAGGGCTTCGCGATCGCCGACTGGGAGCGCGACCGGCAGGGCATCTATTTCGGCGGCAACCAGATGGCGATGCGCCCGACCGCGCTGCTTGCCTTCGTCGAGTGCTGCCGCAAGGGCGGGCGCAACCGGGCCGGGGAGCAGGTGATTCCGCCGGCGTGGATCGAACAGTGCTGGACGGCGCGCACGGCCTCGCGCTTCACCGGCGACGCCTATGGCTATGGCTGGTTCGCGCGCGAGATCGCCGGGACGCGGGTGCATTACGGCTGGGGCTATGGCGGGCAGATGCTCTATGTGGCGCCGGAACGGGCGGCCTGCCTGGTCATGACCTCCGCCACCGACGCGCCCGCCGGCCGCACCGGCCACCGCGACGACCTGCACGCGCTGGCCGGCGACCTCCTCGCCGCGCTGGGCTGAAACGCGCGCCGCCGGCTTGCGTTTGGCCGGCAAACGAAAGCCCGCCGGTTTCGCCACGACGCCGAAGCGCGTGGCATACGCGCATTTTTCGTGCACACAATTTGGCGAACCGTGGCTAATTCGGCGCCAGTGGCGAAGCGCAGGCGGGGCGGGCGGGCGCGGCCGGCCGCAACAGTGCGGGACGGGCGATGCAGGGTCCGGGGCGGGGCGTGTCGTGCCCGTTCTGGCGGTTCGTCGCACCTGTGCAACGGGCGGCGCCGCTGGCACGCTTCGTGCTCCAAGCCTCCCGGCCACTTCCGCCCAACAGGTCTGTGCCGGGCGGCCAGAGCGAGGAACATGTCGTGACGAAGAAGCCGGAAGCTCCCAACTCGTCCATCGAAACGCTGCTGGCAGCGCGCAGCTTCACCCGCCGCGTGCTGTTCAAAGGGGCGCTGGCCGCCGGTACGGTCGCCGCGACCGGCCCGTGGCTGGTGAAGGACGCCTTCTCCTCCTCGGGCGAGCTGAACATCCTCAACTGGTCGGACGAACTGCCCGATCCGGTTCTCCCGGAATTCACCAAGAAGACCGGCATCAAGGTCAACTCCACCCCGTTCTCGCAGAACGAGGAGCAGATCAACAAGCTGCAGGCCACCGAGGGCGAGGGCTTCGACCTGTGCGCGCCGACGCGCGACCGCGCCCCGCAGTTCAAGGAGCTGGGCGTGCTGGCGCCCTACGACCTCTCCAAGCTGAAGCTCGACCAGGTGCTGCCGGCGATGCTCGAAGGCTCCACCAGCGTGTGGACCTGGGATGGCGGCCTCTACCACGTGCCCCATTGCTGGGGCTCGGAGGCGATCTCCTGGCGCACCGACCTCGCCACCCTGACCTATGACAAGCTCAGCTACGGCACGCTCTGGAGCCCGGAATTCAAGGGCAAGATGCAGGGCCGCCCGCACTCGCTGCTGCTCGGCATCGGCCTGTGGTGGGACAAGTCCGGCAAGCTGCCCTCCAACCGCATGCTCGACGCCTTCAAGGACGAGGCGACGATGAAGAAGATCTACGATCCCATCCTCGCCTTCGCCATCGAGAACAAGGCGCAGGTCAAGCAGTTCTGGGATTCGGCCGACAACACCAAGTCCGGCTTCATGGAGAATGGCTGCGTCATCGGCCAGACCTGGGATGGCCCGCCGCTCTCGCTGAAGAAGGCCGGCAAGCCGATCAACTACATGGCCCCGCAGGAAGGCGCCATCACCTGGATCGACGGCTGGTCGATGACCAAGGCGGCGAAGAACGTGCCGCAGCTCTACGAGTTCATCAACTTCGTCCACCAGCCGGAAATCTCGGCGATGGTCGCCAACGGCTCGGGCTACAACCCGGTCGTCAAGGGCGCCGACAAGTTCCTCTCCGAGGTCGCCAAGAAGAACTTCGCCGAGGCCTATCCCGGCAACGCGCTCGACAATCTGTGGAGCCGCCCGCCGGAGCCGTCGTGGTACGCCGAGCTGCGCACGCAGTACGCCGAGAAGTTCAAGGCGGCGTGAGTGCGGGGGACGGTCCTCGCGCCGTCCCTCCCCGTCATCCCGGACGGCCGGCAGGCCGATCCGGGAACGATCCCGGCTCCGCGGCTCCGCCTTCGGCCGGGATGACGGCGTTCTCTTCGAACGGGCGGGTCGCCCGTCACACGATACCCGCCCGTCTCACGGTCCCGGATCGCCGCTGGTGCGGCGTCCGGGACGACGGCAACCAACTGAACGGAAATCCGCATGGCCGCTGCCGTCGAGCTTGAGGGCGTCAATGTCACCTTCGGCGACTTCGTCGCCGTCAAGGAAGCCAACCTCACCATCGAGCCGGGCGAGTTCTTCTCCTTCCTCGGGCCGTCCGGCTGCGGCAAGACCACGCTGCTGCGCACCATCTCCGGCTTCATCGAACCGACGCGGGGGCGGGTGAAGATCGGCGGCGAGGACATGAAGGGCATCGGGCCGAACAAGCGGCCCACCGCGCTGATCTTCCAGAACCTCGCTCTGTTCCCGATGATGACGGTGGCCGAGAATATCGGCTACGGCCTCCGGGTGCGCGGCGTGCCGCGCCACGAGCGCGACGAGAAGGTGAAGAACCTGCTGATCCAGGTCGCGCTCACCGAGCATGGCCACAAGCGGGTGTCCGAGCTTTCCGGCGGCCAGAAGCAGCGCGTGGCCATCGCCCGCGCCCTGGCCGTCGAGCCGTCGGTATTGCTTCTGGACGAGCCGCTCTCCGCGCTCGACCTCAAGCTGCGCCAGCACATGCGTTCGGAACTGCGCGCCATCCAGAAGCGGGTCGGCATCACCTTCATCTACATCACCCACGATCAGGGCGAGGCGCTGACCATGTCGGACCGCATCGCCGTGATGAATGCCGGGGTGATCGAGCAGGTCGGCGACGGGCGCGCCGTCTATGCCGAGCCGCGCACGCCCTTCGTCGCCTCCTTCGTCGGCGAGAACAACGCCATACGCGGACGCATCTCCACCATCGAGGGCGACATCGCCACGCTGGAGACCCCGCTCGGCACGTTGAAGGGCCGCAACCCGGTTGGCCTCACCAGCGGGCAGGAGGCGTTGCTGTTCGTGCGCCCCGAGGCGATGCAGCTGCACGCCAACGGCTCCACCACCGGCTTCGAGGGCGAGACGCTGGACGTCGCCTACGAAGGCAGCGTCACCCATGTCACGCTGCGGGTGAAGACCGGACAGAAGGTCACGGCCAGCATTGGCGCCGGCGCGGGAATGGTGCTGCCGAGCGCGGGCGAGAGCCTGCATATCGGCTTCCGTCCCGAGGACGGCCTGCTGCTGGCCCGGCCGGAAAGGCACTGAGATGAGCGGCGGCCTCGCCCTGGTCTTCGGCCTGCCGCTGGTCGTGGCGGTCGGCTTCTTCCTGCTCGCCGCCTATGAGCGGCGCACCGGCCTTGCCTCCGGGCCGGGCTTCTTCCAGCGCAACGGAATCGGGGTCGGCACCTATCTCGTGGTCGCCGTCGGCTTCTGGGCCTTCTTCATCATCCTGCTGCCGCAGCTCGCCATGGTGGACATGTCGTTCCGCCCGAAGCTGCCGCCGGCGCAGATGGGCGGGCCGAAGGACGTCTTCACGCTGGAGAACTACCGCTACTTCCTGTTCGGCTCGACCACCTCGACCGCCGAATGGAACTGGCTGCACATCAAGGCCTTCTTCCTCACTATCGGCGTCAGCATCGCGATCACGCTGCTGAATTTCGCGATCTCCTACCCGCTCGCCTTCCACATGGCGCAGTCGGCGACGGCTGCGCGGCTGCGCGTGCTGCTGCTGCTGCTGATCCTGCCCTATTGGGTGAACGAGATCCTGCGCGCCTTCGCCTTCCGCGTGCTGCTGTCCTCGGGCGGCATCATCAACCAGATGCTGATGGGCGTCGGCCTGACTTCCGAGCCGATCGACTTCCTCGGCGCCGATGTCGGCCTCTATGTCGGCCTGTCCTACGCCTATCTCCTGATGATGATCTTCCCGCTCTACAACGCCATCGAGAGCCTCGACCGCAACCAGATCGAGGCGGCGCGGGACCTTGGCGCGCCGTGGTGGCACATCCACGCCTTCATCGTGATGCCGCACGCCAAGCCCGGCATCGCCTCCGGCTGCACGCTGGTGTTCATGCTCACCGCCGGCGCGCTGGCCGCGCCGCTGGTGCTGGGCGGGCCGCGCACGCTGTGGTTCACGCCCATCGTCTATGACCGCTTCTACCAGGCCTTCAACTGGCCGCAGGGCGCGGCCTACGCCTTCATCCTGCTGGTGAGCTGCATCATCTTCGTGCTGGTGGTGCTGAAGGCGTTCCGGCTCAGCCTCGGGGAAATTACGCGATGACGCCGAGTCCGTTCCAGCGCGTGATGTTCGCGGTCTACACCGTGATCTTCTTCCTCTATCTGCTGGGCCCGCTGGCGGTGATGGGCGTCTCCGCCTTCAACACCCCGCAATACCCGCAGGTCTGGCCGATCGAGGGCTTCACGCTGGACTGGTTCGGCCAGCTGCTGGCCGACCAGGACATGATGACCGGCCTGCACATGAGCATCTGGATCGGCTTCCTCGTGGTGGCGATCTCGGTGCCCATCGGGCTCGCCGGCGCCATCGTGATGACGCAGATCCAGGCACGGGTGCGCTCGGCCTATTACCTGATCGTGGTCTCGCCGGTGCTGACCCCGGGGATCATCATCGGCATCTCGACCGTGGTGTTCTGGCGCCAGTTCACCGGCCAGACCGGCACGCGCTTCCTCTATGACGGCGTGGTGCTCACCGTGCTGGGCCAGGCGAGCTTCATTTCGGCCTATTGCATGCTGATCATCCTCGCCCGGCTCCAGCGCTTCGACCGCGCGCAGGAGGAGGCGGCGCTCGATCTCGGCGCCAGCTACCCGCAGGTGTTCCGCCACATATTGGTGCCCTTCCTCAAGCCGGCGCTGGCCTCGGCGGCGGTGCTGGCCTTCCTGTCCTCCTTCGAGAACTACAACACGACGACCTTCTCGATCCTCTCGGACAAGACGCTGACCACGGTGCTCGCGGGCCGGGTGCGGCAGGGCACCACGCCGGCCATCTCGGCGCTGGCGGTGCTCATCGTGGCGGTGACGGTGATCGGCGCCATCGCCTATGAGATCTACAAGCGCCGCTCCGACGCGGTCGCCGCGCAGCGCCAGCGCGCCGCATTGGAGGCCGAGGAGGCCGAGCTTTCCGGCACGCCGGCGCCGGCGATGGGCTGAAGCGCCGGCCCTTACCCCCGCTCACGTCGGCGGCGGGGTGGGCAGGGTGTCGTCGCCGGGGCCGAGCGGGCGCTGCATGAGCACCGAATCGACCCAGCGGCCAAACTTGAAGCCGACCGCGGCCAGCGTGCCGGCCGGGCGGAAGCCGAGCCGGCGGTGCAGGGCGAGCGAGCCGGCATTGTCGCTGTCGCCGATCACCGCCAGCATCTGCCGCCAGGGGCCGGCCTCGCAGCGGGCGATGAGGGCACCGAGCAGCGCGCCGCCAATGCCCTTTCCGCCGCAGCCCGGCGCCACATAGACCGAATCCTCCACCGTGAAGCGGTAGGCCGGGCGCGGGCGGTAGGTGGAGGCATAGGCATAGCCGACGACCGTGCCCTCCCGCTCGGCGACGAGATAGGGCAGGCCGAGCGCCAGCACATGGGCGCGCCGGGCGGTCATCTCGGCGGCGGAGGGCGGCACTTCCTCGAAGCTGGCGAGGCCGGTGAGCACATGATGGGCGTAGATCGCCTGCACGGCCGGCATGTCGTCGTCGCGGGCGTCGCGGATGAGGGGCGGGACGATGGGGAGGGAGTGGGGCACGCTCTGTCGCTTTCGTTCGGCGGTTCCTGCCACCGGCGGGCGGGTTCCCCCGCCGTCGCGACACGCGACCGCCGGCCATGACCGCAAGAGTCATGGCCGGCGTTGAAGCCTTTCAGGCGGCGCGGATCAAGCCTTGATGAAGGCGAGAATGTCCGGGTTGACCACGTCGGCATGGGTGGTGAGCATGCCGTGCGGGAAGCCGGGATAGACCTTCAGCGTGGGGTTCGGCAGCAGTTCCGCCTGCAGCGCGCTGGCGTTCTTGTGCGGGACGATCTGGTCGTCATCGCCCTGGAGGACGAGGGTGGGGACCGTCATCGCCTTGAGGTCTTCGGTCTGGTCGGTCTCGGAGAAGGCCTTGATGCCCTCGTAATGCGCCTTGGCGCTGCCGACCATGCCCTGGCGCCACCAATTGTCGATCACGCCCTGCGAGACCTTGGCGCCGTCGCGGTTGAAGCCGTAGAACGGGCCGGCGGCGACGTCGATGTAGAACTGGGCGCGGTTGGCGGCGAGCGCGGCGCGCAGGCCGTCGAACACCTCGACCGGCAGGCCGCCAGGATAGGCTTCGGTCTTCAGCATGATCGGCGGCACGGCGGCGACCAGCACGGCCTTGGCGACGCGGCCCTGCGGCAGGCCGAACTTGGCGACGTAGCGGGCGACCTGGCCACCGCCGGTGGAGTGGCCGATATGAACGGCGTTCTTCAGGTCGAGATGCTCGACCACGGCCGAGACGTCGGCGGCGTAATGGTCCATGTCATGGCCCTCGCTCACCTGCGCCGAGCGGCCATGGCCGCGGCGGTCGCTGGCGACGACGCGGAAGCCGTGCTGGAGGAAGTACAGCATCTGGGCGTCCCAGTCGTCCGACGACAGCGGCCAGCCGTGATGGAAGACGATCGGCTGTGCATCCTTCGGACCCCAGTCTTTGAAGAAGATGTCAACGCCGTCTTTGGTCGTAACGTAGCCCATAATGTGGTTCCCTTCGGGTGGAAAGAGATTATCTGATCGTCGATTGATACTGTTTTATTTCGAATCTGCGGAAAAGACGCTTTCGGACTCTCCGCATGTCGTCGTCGAAGCGCCTCGCATTGAGATATTTCTATCACGATGTTTGCCGGACGCAGGTGACAATGCGATGGCGCCGGCGCCGGTTCTTTCGTGCATGCATGCACGGCAAGCGTCGCAGGGCACTTGTGCAATTTCGACACGGGAGGGTCGGCGCTTCAGCCGCGCCGAGCGGCCGGCACGGGCTCGCCGGCGCGTGCGCCGGAGCAAGGCGGTCGCCGGGTCAGCGCCCGGGGACGGGGGATGGCGGAAGAGAGTGGGAGTCGAACCCACCAGGGACCGGCTCGCGGCCCCTCCCGGATTTGAAGTCCGGGTACCTCACCGGAGATAACGCTCTTCCAGATGCCGCATCGCCCGACGTGCCGTCGGTTGCTGCGGGGTCGTCACAGGCTTGGTTGGCACAGGCTTGGTTGGCACAGGCTTGGTCGTCACAGGCGCGGCCGGTCGTTGGCGGCGCCTGTGCCTCAGTGTCCTCCATCGCGCCGAACAGGTCCAGCCGGTGCCTGTTGACGCGGCGAAGGTCGCCCCGGCGCAGCGTGACGCCGTGCCGGTCGAAGAATTCGAGGATCTGGATCGCCACCTTGCGGCCGACCGCGTGCTCGCCGTGCTCGATTCGGTCGCGGAAGGCGCCGGCGGCGAACTGGCCGTCCGCGGCCGCCTCCGACAGGGCGCGCACCATCGCCACCATGGCGGCGACCGTCCGGCGCAGGAAGAAATGGTCGTGCGCCACCTCGTCGACCTTGCCCATGCGGGCGAGCAGCTTGAGCAGGCGGCGGATCTCGGGCTCGGCCTCGCCGGTCATCGCCGCGACGTCGCGCACGCGCGGTGGACGGAAGCGCGCGCCGCCGCCGAGCAGCGGCTCCACCAGCTCCCAGCGCAGTTCGTCCGCGCGGGTGAGGCGCACCTCGTGGCCGGACAGGCGCACCCAGGCGCCGTCGACCGCCAGCCGCCCGTCGCCGGACAGGCGCCGAAGCGCCTCGGCGAAGGCGGGCTTGGGCAGGCGCGGGGCGAGGGCGAGCCGCAGGCGCTCGGTGCCCATGCCCGGCAGGTCGGGATTGGCCTCGTGGAAGCGCGCCAGCTCGGCCAGCAGCGCGTCGGCGTAGAGGGGCCAGCGCGCGGCGGACAGCACGGTGAGCGCACCGCCCCCCGCCAGCGCGACGAGGCCGAGCCTCTCCATGAGGCCGCCGGCCGCGTCCGCACCCAAGGCCCGGTCGCGGGCAAAGGCGTCGAGGTCGAGATGGAACGGCTCGGCCGCCAGCAGCCCGGCCACGGCGGCGTCGGCCTCGGCCTCGCCGAGCGCGGCAAGCTGGGCGAGGCGCTCGGGGGTGCGGCGCTTGCGGGCCGGGGCGCGCAGGTCGAGGAGGCGCCCGCCGCCGATGGTGCGCTGGGCCGAGGTGTCGCGGATGACGAAGCGGTCGCCCGCCGCCGCCGCGAGAGGGCTGTCGAGCACGATCTGCACGAGGCCGGCGGCGCCCGGCGCCAGCGATTCCCCCGACAGGGGCACGAGGCGGGCGCCGATCTCGGCCGAACCCTGATGGAAGCGCACCGGGAACCACTGGCCGAGCGGCTTCGGCTCGCCGGCCAGCACGTTGAGCGTGGCGTCGATGCGCGCGGTCGGGGCGTCGAGCGCGGGGTCGAGCACCATGTCGCCGCGATGGATCGCGTCGTGCGAGATGCCCTCGCCGGCGAGATTGAGCGCGCAGCGGTCGCCGGCCCGGCCTTCCTCGGCCTTGCGGTTCTGCGCGTGGATGGAGCGCACGCGGGCGGGAAGGCCCTGCGGCGAGGCCGTCACCGTGTCGCCGACGCGCACCCGGCCGGAGAGCACGGTGCCCGTCACCACCGTGCCGGCGCCCGACAGGGTGAAGCAGCGGTCCACGGCGAGGCGGAAGCGTCCCCCCGCCGCCCGGGAGGTGAAGGCGCGGGCCTCAGTGACGAGGCGCGCGCGCAGTGTCTCGATGCCCTCGCCGGTGATGGACGAGACCGGCAGTATGTCGGCGCCTTCCAGCGCCGTGCCCTCCAGCAGGGCGGCGATCTCGCCGGCCACTTCGCCGCGCCGTTCCGCGCCGGCAATGTCCGCCTTGGTCAGCGCGACCAGACCGCGCGAGATGCCGAGCAGGTCGAGCAGGGCCAGATGCTCGCGGGTCTGCGGCATCACCCCGTCATCGGCGGCGACGATGAGCAAGGCGAAATCGATGCCGCTCGCCCCGGCCAGCATGGTGTGGATGAACTTCTCGTGCCCCGGCACGTCGATGAAGCCGAGCGTGCCGGCCTCGGTCGGCAGATAGGCGAAGCCGAGGTCGATGGAGATGCCGCGCGCCTTCTCCTCCTTCAGCCGGTCGGTGTCGACGCCGGTGAGCGCGCCCACCAGCGCGGTCTTGCCATGGTCGATATGTCCGGCCGTGCCGATGATCATGGCGCCACCTTCAGATGGTCGAGGTCGGCGAGGAAGCCGGCCTCGTCCTCGAGGCAGCGCAGGTCGAGGATGAGCGCGCCCTCGGCGATGCGGCCGATGACCGGCACCGGCAGGTCGCGCAGCGCCGCCTGCAACGCGTTGAGCGTGCCGCCGGAGCCGCCAGCCGGGCGAATGGCGAGCGCGGCGCTCGGCAGGGTTTCCAGCGGCAGCGCGCCGGAGCCGATCTGGCTGGCGCAGTCCGCCGCTTCCACCGTGAAGCCCGAGCCGAGCCGGGCGCCGACCGGGGCGGCCAGCGCCTCGGCGCGGGCGGCGAGTTCGGCGCGGGTGCGGGCGAGCAGGCGCAGCGTTGGCAGGCGGGCCTTGAGGCGCTCGGGGTCGCGGTAGAGCCGCAGCGTCGCCTCCAGCGCCGCCAGACGGATCTTGTCGACGCGCAGCGCCCGCTTCATCGGGTTTTTGTTGATCTTCGCGATCAGCTCGGCGCGGCCGACGATGAAGCCGGTCTGCGGGCCGCCGAGCAGCTTGTCGCCGGAGAAGGTGACTATGTCGGCGCCCTCGGCCACCGCCTCGCGCACGGTCGGCTCATGGGCGAGGCCGAGGCGGGTGAGATCGAACAGCGTGCCCGAGCCGAGATCGTTGACGAGCGGCACGCCGCGCGCATGGGCGATGCCGGCCAACTCGCGCGCCGGCACCTCGCGGGTAAAGCCCTCGATGCGGTAGTTCGAGGTGTGCACCTTCAGCACCAGCCCGGTCGCCTCGCCGAGCGCGCCGGCATAGTCCTTCGGATGGGTGCGGTTGGTGGTGCCGACCTCGACCAGCTTCACCCCGGCCCGGGCCATGATGTCGGGCATGCGGAAGGCGCCGCCGATCTCGATCAGTTCGCCGCGCGAAACGACGGCTTCGCGGCCGAGGCCCAGCGTGTTGAGCACGATGAGCACGGCGGCGGCGTTGTTGTTGACGACGGTGGCGTCCTCGGCACCCGTCAGCTCCACCAGCAGCTCGCGCACATGGTCGTCGCGCTCGCCGCGCTGGCCGGTGGCGAGGTCGAATTCCAGCGCCACCGCCGAGGCCATGGCGGCGGTGGCGGCCGCGATGGCCTCCTGCGCCAGCAAGGCGCGGCCGAGATTGGTGTGCAGCACCGTGCCGGTGAGGTTGAACACCGGGCGCAGGCTGGAACGCGCGGTGCGCTCCAGCGCCTCGCCGGCGGCGAGCGCCACATGGTCGGCCGAGGGCAGGGCGAGGACCCGGCCCGCCTGCACGCCGGCCCGCGCCTCGTCGAGCGCGGCGCGCACCGCCTGCGTGAGCGGCGCGCGGCCGTGCCGCTCCAGCGCCAGCGCGGCGGAGGCGGTCTTCAGCACCTGGTCGACCGAGGGCAGTTCGCGCAGGGAAGGCGGGCCGGAGGGGCGGGTTTCGGCGTCCATCGCCTGCCCCTCAATAGCCGAGCAGGAACGGGTTGAAGGCGGCGCGCCGGTAAGGGCCCTCGCGCATCATCAGATCGAGGCCGAGCGTGCCGATGTCGTCGGCCACCGGCTCGATGGTGACGTCCCTGTTCTGGTACATCACCTTCACATAGGTGCGGCACTCGTCGCAGGTCTCGGCCTTCACCGTGCCCGGGCTGCCCTCGATCTCCTGATAGCCGATGCCCTTGGTGGTGCCGCAGGAGCAGCAGCGTATGCGGACATAGTTCCACAGGGTGGAGCAAAGCGAGCAGGCGCAGAAGCGGTTGCCGTGCGCGTTCGGCCATTCGACGATCAGGGAAGCGACCGGCGGTCCGCCGCAGGCCGGGCAGGCGCCGTCGCCGACCGGCACGAGGCGCTTTGCGTCGAGACCGGCGGCGAGCCGGGAGAAATGCACCTGAAGGGCGGCCGCGACATAGACATGCTCGGCCAGCGTCTCCACCGGCATGTCGTGGGCGAGCACGTCGCGCACCATCTGCGCGCGCAGGGCGCCGTCGGCGTGGCGGGCGCGGGTGAGCGCCTGCGCCGCCTCTTCCGGCATCGCCACGCGGGCGCTGGCATCGAACAGCGCGTCGAGCGTCGCCTCCAGCGTGTCGTCGAGCGTGGCGCGGGCGCGGTCGAGCGGGGGCATCTCGAAGGCGCTCGCGCGCTCCAGCGCCTCCGCGTCCGGCACCTCGACCGGCGGCAGCGCCGGCACGATGGCGTGCTGGGCGTCGACGAGGCCGGCGACGAAATCGAGATAGGGCTTGAGCGGGCTCACCGCCGCATAGGTGCGCAGCCGCTTCGCGCGGACGGCGAACAGCGTGGCGGGATCGGGCAGCACCGCGAAGGGCGGGGTGGAGACGCTACCGATCGCGGACGGATCGGGCTTGAGATCGGCCGACATTGTTTCCTCACGAACCGCACGGGCCACGTGGACCATATGGGGAGCGATCCCGGTCGCCGCGCGGCAGCGACCGGGATCGTCGTCCGTCTCAGGCCGGACGGCGTTCCCGAAGACGGCCTTCGGCCGCTCCGGGAGGCCGGCGACAGAACCGGCGCGGGCGGCCTATTCGGCCG
Source organism: Ancylobacter sp. TS-1 (assembly GCF_009223885.1). NCBI lineage: Bacteria > Pseudomonadati > Pseudomonadota > Alphaproteobacteria > Hyphomicrobiales > Xanthobacteraceae > Ancylobacter > Ancylobacter sp. TS-1. Next base: position 2,469,046 of record NZ_CP045144.1, on the reverse strand, counting down.
GCGCGCCCGGGCCGCGGGGCTTGCCCACAAGCTCGCGCAGCCATTTGCGGTGGTGGCGCCAGGCCCAGCCGCCCGTCACCTCGCCGCGCGTCATGGCGCCGATGGTACCCTTGACCCAGATCGCCGCGTAGACGTGGATGATCCACACGCAGATGATGCACACCGCCGCCACCGCATGGACGAGGATGGCGATGCGCTTCTGCTCGATCGTGGTGAAGGGGTAGAAATACTGGTCCCACATCACGATGCCGCTGCCGATCAGCACGAGGATCAGGCCGGACATCGACCAGAAGACGAATTTCTGGCCGGCATTGTACTTGCCGATCTCCGGCAGCCTCTCCTCATGCCCGCCCAGCACGTCGCTGATGCGCGCCAGCCAGGTGCCGTCCTCGCGGGCGGGAAGGTTGGCCCGCCAGAACCGCACGAACAGGATGAAGAAGGAGAAGAACAGCACCACGCCGATCCACGGATGGATCGCGCGCGTCCACTGCCCGCCGCCGAACAGGCCGGTGAGGAAGAACAGCCTCGGCGTGAACAGCGCCATGCCGGACAGCGCCAGCGCGATCAGGCTGATGGCGGTGATCCAGTGGTTGATGCGGGCGGCGAGCGTGTAGCGCGCCACCTGCACCGGGTGGCCGGGACGCACCGCGTCGCCCGGCTCGACGTCGTCGGGCACGTGCCCGTGCGCATGGGGGTCGATGGCGGTCATCAGACCCTCCCTTCCGGCTGCGTCGGATCGGCCGGCGGCGGGGGCGCCGTGCCCTCGACCAGCCTCTCGGCGTTCTCTTCATCCTCCTCGCCGACCTTGTTGGGACCGGCGACGACGTAGTGGAGGAAGCCCGCCGCGGCGGCGAAGCCCATCACGGCGAGACCGACATATTTGGTCACGCCCTTCCAGGTCTCGACGATCGGCGAGATGCGCGGATTGTCCGGCAGGCCGGCATAGATGGACGGCGTGTCGGCGTGGTGCAGCACGTACATGACATGGGTGCCGCCCACGCCCTGCGGGTCGTAGAGGCCGGCCTTGTCGAAGCCCCGCGACTTGAGGTCGGTGATGCGCAGCTCGGCCCAGTCCTTCATCTCCTGCTTGGTGCCGAAGACGATGGCCTGGGTCGGGCAGGCCTTCTGGCAGGCCGGGCCCTGGCCCACCGCCACGCGGTCCGAGCACAGCGTGCATTTATACGCCGTGTGGTCGACCTTCGAGATGCGCGGGATGTTGAAGGGGCAGCCCTTGATGCAGTAGCCGCAGCCGATGCAGTTCTCGTGCTGGAAGTCGACGATGCCGTTCGAGTACTGCACGATCGCGCCCGGCGCCGGGCAGGCCTTGAGGCAGCCCGGATCCTCGCAGTGCATGCAGCCGTCCTTGCGGATGAGCCATTCGAGATTCTCGGTCTCGGGGTTCACCCATTCGGTAAAGCGCATGAGCGTGAAGGTGTCGGGCGTCAGGTCCATGGGGTTTGTGTAGACCCCGTGGTTGAAGCCGATCTCCTCGGTCAGGTTGTTCCATTCGAGGCACGCCGCCTGGCAGGCCTTGCAGCCGATGCACTTGGTGACGTCGATCAGCTTGGCCACCTCGGTCAGCCGCTCGGCAGGCGGCGTGACCTCGGAGGCGGAGCGCCGCATGATGTCCTTTTCCCCGAAGCGCGGCTTGTCGGCGCCGGGGGAGACGGACGGGTTCGGAATCGCTGGAAACATCGTGCCGCCTCCCTATGCCACCACCGGCCCGGTGGAGGGCTCGATGTTGACCATGAACGCCTTGAACTCCGGCGTCTCGATGTTCGCGTCACCCACGAACGGGGTCAGCGTGTTCGCCGGGAAGCCCTTGCGGGCGGCTCCGACGAAGCCCCAGTGGATCGGCACGCCGACAATGTGGACGACCTTGCCGTCGACGGTCATCGGCTTGATGCGCTTGGTGACGACCGCCTTGGCGTAAAGCTCGCCGCGCTTCGACCACACCCGCACCCAGCCGCCGAGCGCGATGCCCTTCTCCTTCGCCAGTTCCTCGGAAATCTCGACGAACTGTTCCGGCTGCAGGACCGAGTTCACATGGTTGTTCTTGGTCCAGTAGTGGAAATGCTCGGTGAGACGGTAGGAGGTGCCGGCATAGGGGAAGTTCGGATCGCCGATGTCGGCGAAGCTCTTCCAGTCGTCCTTGAACACGCGCGCCACCGGGTTGCCGCGTATCTTCGGCGCGATGACGTTGGCGACCGGGCTCTCGAACGGCTCGTAATGCACCGGGAACGGCCCGTCCCGCATCATCTTGCGCACCCACAGGCGGGACGTGCCTTCGGGGTTCATGATGAAGGGGCCGACATCCCTGGGCTTGGCGGTGGGCGCGATGTCCGGCACGTCGTAGCCGGTCCACTTGGCGCCATCCCACTCGATCAGCTTGCGCGAGGGATCCCACGGCTTGCCGTCGAGGTCGCAGGAGGCGCGGTTGTAGAGGATGCGCCGGTTGGCTGGCCAGGAATAGGACCACTTCAGGAACATGCCGGCATCGCCGGGGTCGGAATTGTCCCGCCGCGCCATCATGTTGCCGGCCTCGGTCCAGCAGCCGGAGAATATCCAGCAGCCGCCCGCCGTGGTGCCGTCGTCGCGCATCTGGCCGAAGCCGGCAAGCTGCTTGCCCGCTTCCAGGATCTTCTTGGTCGGGTCGACGGGGTCGTAGACGTCGGCCAGCACCGAGCCGTTCATCTCCTTCGCCAGTTCCTCCGCCGTCGGCTCGCCCGGGTCCTTGTAGGACCAGTTGAGATTGACGATCGGGTCGGGGAAGGCGCCGCCCTCCTTCTGGTACAGCGCCTTCAGCCGCAGATGGATCTGCGCCATGATCCAGGTGTCGGTCTTCGCCTCGCCCGGAGGCGAGCCGCCGGGCCAGTGCCATTGCAGCCAGCGGCCGGAATTGACCAGCGAGCCCTCGTCCTCGGCGAAGCAGGTGGTGGGAAGCTGGATCACCTCGGTCTTGATGTCGGCCGGGTTCACCTTGTTGAAGGTGCCGTGGTCCTCCCAGAAGCGGGCCGTCTCGGTCTGGAGCGGGTCCATGATCACGAGCAGCTTGAGCTTGGCCAGGCCCTCGGCCAGCTTGGCCTTGTTGGGGAAGGCCTGCAGCGGGTTGAACCCCTGGCAGAAATAGAGGTTCACCTTGCCGTTCTTCATCATGTCGAAGATGCGCAGCACGTCGTAGCTCGGGACATCGAGCTTCGGCAGGTAGCTGTAGGCCCAGTCGTTCTCCGCGGTGGCGGCGGGCCCGTACATCGACTTCATGAAGCTGACGAAGAACTTGCGGTAGTTCTGCCAGTAGCTCGTCTGGTTCGGCCGCAGCGGCTTGAAGGCCCGCGTCGACATATAGGTGGCGAAGTCGGCTTCCTTCTGGGTGGGGATGTTGAGATAGCCGGGGATGAGGTTGCTCATCAGCCCGAGATCGGTCAGCCCCTGGATGTTGGAATGCCCGCGCAGGGCGTTCATGCCACCGCCGCGCACGCCGATATTGCCCAGGATGAGCTGAAGCATCGCCATGCCGCGAATGTTCTGCGCACCCTTGGAATGCTGGGTCCAGCCGAGCGCGTACATGCTCGTCATGGTCTTGGTCGGGGTCGAGCATTCGCCCACCATCTCGGCCACCTTGAGGAAGGCGTCCTTCGGCGTGCCGCAGATGCGCTCCACCATCTCGGGCGTGTAGATCGCGACGTGCTGCTTCAGCAGGTTCCACACGCAGCGCGGATTCTGCAGCGTCTCGTCGACCACGGCATAGCCGTCCGGGCCGATCTCATACTCCCAGGTGTCCTTGACGTAGTCGCGCTTTTCCTCGTCATAGCCGGTGAACAGGCCGTCCTGATAGGCGTAGCCCTCGCGCACCACGAAGCTGGCGTTGGTGAAGGGCTTCACATAGTCCCACTGCACCTTGTCGTTGCCGATGCAGTAATTGATCAGGCCCATCAGGAAGGCGATGTCCGACCCCTGCCGGATCGGCGCGTAGAAATCCGCCACCGAGGCCGAGCGGTTGTAGCGCGGGTCGACGACGATGAGCTTGGCGCCACGGTTGGCTTTCGCCTCGGTGACCCATTTGAATCCGCACGGATGGGCTTCGGCGGCATTGCCGCCCATGATGACCACGAGGTCGGTGTTCTTGATGTCCGTCCAGGCGTTGGTCATTGCGCCACGGCCAAATGTTGGGGCGAGACTCGCCACCGTCGGGCCGTGTCAGACGCGCGCTTGGTTATCGAACGCCAATATGCCGGTCGAGCGCACGACCTTGTAGGTCGCGAACGCGGTTTCGTTGGTGGTCGCGGAGGCCGCGAGGAAGCCGGTGGTGAGCCAGCGATTGACCGTCACCCCGTCCGAGTTGGTGGCGACGAAATTGGCGTCGCGGTCGTCCTTCATGGCGCGGGCGATCTTGTCGAGCGCCACATCCCACGAGACGGCCTCGAACTTGTCCGAGCCGGGCTTGCGCAGCATCGGCTGGGTCAGCCGGGTCTGCGACTTCACGATGTCGCGCAGCGCCGAGCCCTTGGGGCAGAGCGTGCCGCGATTGGTCGGGTGATCGGAATCGCCCTCGATATGGACGATGTCGGCCTTCTCGCCTTTCCGAAGGTCGCCCTTGGAATAGATGATGATGCCGCAGGCAACCGAGCAGTAGGTGCAGGTGTTTCGCGTTTCCGACGTGTTCGCCAGGTGGAACGGCTTCACAGCGGCGGCCACGGCGGCCTCCGCTTCGCTGAAGCCGAAGGCACCGAGCGTCGTGCCCGCGATCCCCGCACCCGACGTTTTCAGAAACGTACGGCGCGAGAGCTCCATGTTCATCGAGGCCCTCCCGAGTTACCTCACAAAGCCCGTCGAGCGATAGGCTTTCCCAATCGCAAGGCTATTTTTTAGTTCATCTAAAGTCAAACAGACGAAGGTCGAAGGCGGGCCCGAAAAGTCGTGGAATACCAAGGGATTCCGACCATCGCAGTGCGTTCCCGAAATGCTGCGGCGCAGCAGCCATGGGTTTCGCCTATCGGGTGATTGACGATTGCGCGGGCTCGTCGCAGCATCGCCGGTGTGATCGCGCATGCAGCTCCCGCGTGTCGGGGCGAGATCAACCCGCTCTACCGGCTTGTCGTGGCTTCCCTTGCGTCATTGGCGATGGGGAGTTCGACCTTGGCTGCCGCCGCCCCGGAGGCCGCCCCCGGCCTTGTCCCCGGACAGGCGGCGCCCGCGCTCGCCCTGCCGTCGCTGGCGCATGGCCGGCAGGACCTTGCTGCACTGCACGGACGCCCCGTTCTCGTTCACTTCTTCGCGACATGGTGCGAACCCTGCCGCGCGGAGATGGCCGGGCTCTCGCGGCTCGCCGCGCGCCGCAAGGACCGACCCTTCGCGCTGCTTGCCGTCGATGTCGGCGAGGTGGAGCTGCGGGTGCGCCGCTTCTTCGACGCCAACCCGGTGCCGTTTCCCGTGCTGCTCGACGAGGACCGTTCCGCCATGAAGGCGTGGAAGGTCGTCGCCCTGCCGTCGAGCTTCGTGCTCGACGCCTCCCATGCCCTGCGCCTTTACGCCGATGGCCCGGTCGACTGGGACGACCCGGCCGCCGACCGCCTGCTCGACAATGTGTCCGACCCGGCCGCCGCGCCCGAGAGCGCGGGGCTGCCGCCCCTCAATGAAGATGAACCGACCCGGGAGAACTCGCCATGACCAGCCGTCGTGACTTCCTCAAAGCCGGCGTCGCCCTTGCGGCCGTCGCCGCCGCCCCGCACGCCGCCTTCGCGCAGGCGGCCGCCCCCGCCGGCGCCGCGCTCTTCGCCCCCAGCCCGGGCAAGTGGCGCGACTTCGAGGTGGTGACGACGCTGAACGTCGCCCCCGTCGACGGCAAGGCCGGCCCGGCGCAGGCCTGGGTGCCGCTGCCCTCCTACCGCGCCGCCGACTGGTTCAGGCCCGGCGAGAGCACATGGAAGACCAACGCCGCCAGCGCCGAAGTGGTGACGGATCCCCATTACGGCGCCAAGCTGCTGCACCTGACCTGGGCACCCGGCGCGGCCGATCCGAGCGTCGAGATCACCTCGCGCTTTTCCACCCGCGACCGCGCGACCGACTTCTCCAGGCCGGGCAGTGTCGCCGCCCTCTCTCCGGAAGAGCGGGCGTTGTTCCTGGCCGCCACCGACCTCATTCCCACCGACGGCATCGTGAAGGCGACCGCCGACAGGATCACCGCCGGCAAGGCGAGCGACCTCGAGAAGTCGCGCGCCATCTATGAATGGGTGGTCGAGAACACCTATCGCAACGCCGCCACGCGCGGCTGCGGCACCGGCGATGTCGCCTCGCTGCTGGCGAGCGGCAATCTCGGCGGCAAATGCGCCGATCTCAACGCCCTGTTCGTCGGCCTCAACCGCGCCGCCGGCATCCCGGCGCGCGACATCTACGGCATCCGCGTGGCGCCCTCGGCCTTCGGCTACAAGAGCCTCGGCGCCAATTCGCCGACCATCTCCAAGGCGCAGCACTGCCGCGCCGAAGTGTGGCTGGACGGCTTCGGCTGGGTCGCAACCGATCCGGCCGACGTGCGCAAGGTCGTGCTGGAGGAGCCGCCGGGCAAGAACGCCATGGACGACGCCAAGGTGCTCGCCGCGCGCAAGGCGCTGTTCGGTTCCTGGGAGGGCAACTGGCTGGCCTATAATGACGGCCACGACATCGCCCTGCCGGGCGCCAGCGGGCCGAAGCTCGGCTTCCTCATGTACCCGCAGGCGGAAGTGGCGAGCCTGCGCCATGACTGCCTCGAACCCGACGCGTTCGCCTATGTGATCAAGGCGAGCGAAATCTCGGCCTGATCCACCCATGATCGTCATCCCGGCCGAGCGCAGCGAGAGCCGGGATCGTTCTCCCACCACGACGCGATCCCGGATCGGCCTTGCGGCCGTCCGGGATGACGCTCGACACAGGCCATGGCCATGCTCGACAAACCCGCCGACGCCGCCCCGTTCCGCCTCACCAGCCTCGCCCATGGCGGGGGCTGCGGCTGCAAGCTGGCGCCTTCGGTGCTGCGCGAACTGCTGTCCGAGCAGCCGCCGGGCTCGCCCTTCGAGCGGCTGCTGGTCGGCACCGAGACCGGCGACGACGCGGCGGTCTGGCAGCTCGACGACGACACCTGCCTGATCGCCACCACCGACTTCTTCATGCCGATGGTGGACGACCCCTATGCGTTCGGCCGCATCGCCGCCACCAACGCCATCTCCGACGTCTACGCCATGGGCGGCAAGCCGCTGCTGGCGCTCGCCATTCTCGGCATGCCGCTCGGCAAGCTGGAGCCGGCGATGGTGCGCGAGATCCTGAAGGGCGGGGCCTCGATCGCCGCCGAGGCCGGCATTCCGGTGGCCGGCGGCCATTCCATCGATTCGCCCGAGCCGATCTACGGCCTCGCGGTGATCGGCACCGCGCGGCCCGAGGCAATCCGCAGGAACAGCACCGCCCGTGCCGGCGACGTGCTGATCCTGACCAAGGCGCTCGGCGTCGGTGTCTATTCCGCCGCGTTCAAGAAGGAGGCGCTCTCCGCCGCCGCCTATGCCGAGATGATCGCCTCGATGACGACGCTCAACCGCGTCGGCACCGCGCTCGGCACGGACCCGGACGTGCACGCCGTCACCGATGTGACCGGCTTCGGCATTCTCGGCCACGGGCTGGAGATGGCGCGCGGCTCGGGCCTCGCGCTGGGGATCGAGGCGTCGGCCCTGCCTTTCCTGACGGAGGCCGGGACGCTGGCGCAGGCCGGGCACATCACCGGCGCCTCGCACCGCAACTGGGCGAGCTATGGCGAGGCGGTGCGCCTGCCCGACGGCCTGCCCGACTGGCGTCGGCATCTGCTGACCGACCCGCAGACCTCCGGCGGCCTGCTGGCCGCCGTGGCGCCGGAAGCGGCGGAGCGCGTTCTGGCCGCGATCCACGCCGCCGGCTACGGCCGGGCCGCCATCATCGGCGAGGTGTCGGAAGGGGCGCCCGTCGTCACGGTGATCTGAGCGTGGCGACGAGGTGCGCGCGGGGATGGCTTGGCCCGCGCCGCCGGCCGGTTTAAGAGGCGGCCGCGAGCGGCTATCATGACAGCCGTCATGAGGGGCGCCCGTCATCGGCGCGCGCCCGCGCCGCCCGCCACAGATTAAGGATCGACCATGCACGACACGGCCCTCGAACTCGCCTTCGGCCGCGGCACGCTGCCGCTCAACCTGCCGGCGCGGGCGCGCCCGACTGTGCTGCGCAAGGCGGACCTTCCCAAGTTGCCGGACAATGCCGCCGCCATCCGCCACGCCTTCGACAATCCCGTCGGCTCGGCCCCGCTGGCCGCGCTGGCGAAGGGGCGCAAGAGCGCCTGCATCCTCGTCTGCGACATCACCCGCCCGGTGCCGAACAGGCTGTTCCTGCGCCCGATGATCGAGGCGATGCTCGCCGGCGGCATTCCCGCCGAGGCGATCACCGTGCTGGTGGCGACCGGCCTGCACCGCCCCAATGAGGGCGAGGAACTGGCCGAGCTGATCGGCGATCCGTGGGTGCAGGAGACGGTGAGCGTCGTCAACCATTTCGCCCGCGACGAGGCGGCTCATGTCGACCTCGGCCCGACCGCCACGCGCGGCACGCCTGTCTTCATCGACCGCCGCTTCGTCGAGGCGGATCTGCGCATCGCGACCGGGCTGGTCGAGCCGCATTTCATGGCCGGCTGGTCCGGCGGGCGCAAGGTGGTGGCGCCGGGCGTCGCCGGCCACCAGACCATCCGCACCTTCCATTCCGCCCGCTTCATGGAAGACCCGCTGGCGGTGCAGTGCAACCTCGTCGGCAACCCGCTGCACGAGGAGCAGCTGGAGATCGTGCGCAAGCTGGGCGAGATCTACGCGCTCAACACGGTGCTGGACGAGGCGCGCGACCTCGTCTTCGTCTCCTTCGGCGAGATTATCGCCAGCCATCTCGCGGCGGTGGAGTATGTGGAGGGCGCCACCATCATCGGCGTGCCGCGCCGCTTCCATACGGTGGTGACGTCCTCGGCCGGCTATCCGCTCGACAAGACCTACTACCAGACGGTGAAGGGCATGGTGACGCCGCTCGACATCCTCGCCCCCGGCGGCACGCTGATCATCGCCTCGGAATGCTCGGAAGGCTTCGGCAGCGAGGAATTCCGCGAGGCGCAAGCCCGCCTCGTCGAACTCGGCCCGGAGCGATTCCTAGCCACGCTGACCGCCAAGACGCTGGCCGATGTCGACGAGTGGCAGACCGAGATGCAGCTCAAGCCGATGCGCGTCGGGCGCATCCAGCTCTACACGACGGGCCTCACCGCCGAGGAGCGGCGCATCACGGCGGTGGAGATCGTGCCCGACATCAACGAGGCGATCGCGCAGAGCCTGGCGCGCTCGGGCGACGACGCGCTCGCCATCGTGCCGGAGGGGCCCTATGTGATCCCGGTTTTCCGCGAGCGGCAGGCGGCGGCGTGACATCCGGCGGCGCGACATCCGCCTCGGTGCGGCGGATCCATCTCGACGCGGTGGGCGGCGTCGCCGGCGACATGTTCGTCGCCGCGCTGCTCGACGCGTTCCCCGATCTGCGCGAACGGGTGCTGGCGGATGCCCGCGCCGTGCTGCCGGCGGGAATCGGCGCGCCGGTGCTGACCGAGGGCGAGAGCGGCGCCGTGCGGGCGCTGCGCTTCGGGTTGGAGGCGGGCGGCGGGGCCGGGCAGGCCGGGCATGGTCACTCCCATGTTCATGCGCACGGGCATTCGCACGATCACGCGCATCACCATCACGGCGACATCACCGTCGCGGCGGATGTTGAAAAGCCGGCTAAGGACATGCCGACCCATGCCGGCACCTATCCCGACATGCGGGCGCGCATCGACGCAGCGGCGCTGCATCCGGGCACGGCCGAGCATGCGGGAGCGATCCTCGCCATCCTCGCCCGCGCCGAGGCGGGGATTCATCGCGTCGCCATCGAGGACGTGCATTTCCATGAGATCGCCGACTGGGATTCGCTGCTCGACGTGGTGGCGGCCGGCAGTATCGCCGCCGCGCTCGACGGTGCCGAGTGGTCAATCTCGCCGCTGCCGCTCGGCGGCGGGCTGGTGAGGACGCAGCACGGGCTTCTCCCCGTTCCCGCGCCCGCCACCGCCGCCCTACTCGAGGGCTTCGACTGGCGCGACGACGGCGTGGCCGGCGAGCGTGTTACCCCGACCGGCGCGGCGATCCTCAGGCATCTCGCGCGCCCCGGCCGTCCCGCCGGCGGGCGGCTCGTCGCCACCGGCACCGGGGCGGGCACGCGTGCCCTGCCGGGCATGCCGAACGTGCTGCGTGTGCTCGCCTTCGAAGAGGCGGCGCCGGATGGCTATGACCGCGACACGGTGGCGGTGATCGCCTTCGAGGTCGACGACATGACCGGCGAGGAGATCGGCACCGCCGCCGAGCGGCTACGCGCGACGGCGGGCGTGCTCGATGTCAGCCTCGGCCAGCTCGCCGGCAAGAAGGGGCGGCCGGCGGTCTCGTTCCGCCTGCTGGCCCGGCCGGAGGCGGCCGAGGACGCCGCCCGCGCCTGCTTCGAGCAGACCTCGACCATCGGGCTTCGGCTCACCGAGGAACGCCGGCTGACGCTTGCCCGCGCCGCCGGGGAGATCGCCGGTATTGCCGTGAAGCGGGTCGCGCGGCCGGGCGGGGCGACGGTGAAGGCCGAGAGCGACGCGCTGAACGGCGCCACGCTGGCCGAGCGCCGCGCCGCCAAGGCTCGTGCCGAATCGCGTGCCGAGCGGGCCACCGGAGGCGGCGATGCGTGAGGACGCGGCGCTGGCGCAAGAACTGGCGCGCGTGCTCGCCCGTTTCGAGACGCTTGCGGTCGCGGTGAGCGGGGGCGTCGATTCCCTGACGCTTGCCACCTTCGCGCACCGGCAGGGGTTGCCGCTCACCGCCATCCACGCGGTCTCGCCCGCCGTGCCGGCCGAGGCCACGGCGCGGGTGCGGAACCTCGCGGAGGCCGAGGGCTGGGAACTGGTCGTCACCGGCACCGGCGAATTCGACGATCCGCGCTACCGCGACAACCCGGTCGACCGCTGCTATTTCTGCAAGACCAATCTTTACGACCGCATCGCCGGCCTGACCGAGCGGCCCATCGCCTCCGGCGCCAATCTCGACGATCTCGGCGACTACCGCCCCGGCCTCATCGCCGCCGCCGAGCGCCGCGTCGTGCATCCGATGATCGAGGCGGGGATGACCAAGGCCGATGTGCGCGCGCTCGCCCGCGCGCTCGGCCTGCCGGATATAGCCGAACTGCCGGCGCAGCCCTGCCTCGCCAGCCGGGTCGAGACCGGCATCGCCATCGACGCCGCCGACCTCGCCTTTGTCGAGACCGCCGAGCGCCGCCTCGCGCCGCTGGCGAAGGGCGGCACGCTGCGCTGCCGGATCACCCATCACGGCGTCGTCGTCGAGCTTGACGGCGCGGCGATGGAGGCGGCGGAGGCCATCGGCGCCATCGCGGCGGGCCTGTGCGCCGGCGCGGTGCGCGCCTATGCCGGCACCCGGGCCTATCGGCGCGGCGCGATGTTCGTCAGGAGCTGAGCGATGGAATTCGTGTTCGACTGGCAGCGTGGCGCCCGTACCGGCGTGTCCGAGGCGGTGCTGTGCGGCGCCAAGAGCCCGGCACAGATCGGTTTCATCCTCGGCGAGGCTCGCGCGCGCCGCGCCCGGCTGCTGCTGACCCGGCTGGAGCCGGCCGCCTTCGCGGGGCTCGACGAGGACGCCCGCGCCGGGCTCGATTACGACCCGCTCTCGCATACCGCCGTGCTCGGCGGGCCGGTGCCTACCGTGGCGGGGGCGGTCGCCGTGGTGGCGGCCGGCACCTCCGACCTGCCGGTCGCCCGCGAGGCGGCGCGCACGCTGGCCTTCTCCGGTCACGAGGCGCTGCTCATCGCCGATGTCGGGGTCGCCGGGCTGTGGCGGCTGATGGCGCGGATCGAGGAAATCCGCACCTGCAGGGTGGTGATCGCGGTCGCCGGCATGGAGGGCGCGCTGTTCTCCGTGCTGGGCGGGCTGGTGAGCGCCCCGGTCATCGCGGTGCCGAGTTCGGTCGGCTATGGCGTGGCGGAAGGCGGGCGCGCGGCGCTGCATTCGGCGCTGGCGAGCTGCGCGCCGGGGGTGGTCGTCGTGAACATCGACAACGGCTTCGGCGCCGCTTGCGCCGCCCTCAAAATGCTGGGCGCCCGCGCGGCCGGGTAGCTCCAGGGAAAGGGCCAGCATGGCCAGCGTGCTCGTCACCGGCGGCAGCGGCTTCATCGCCACCCATGTCATCGCCCGGCTGCTGGCCGAGGGGCATGCGGTGCGCGCGAGCCTGCGCAATCCCGCGCGCGAGGGCGAATTGCGCGCGGCGCTGGGCGTGCTCGGCGCCGATCCCGGGGAACGGTTGGACTTTGCCGTCGCCGATCTTCTCGACGATGCCGGCTGGGCGCAGGCGATGGCGGGTGTCGAATTCGTGCAGCATGTCGCCTCGCCCTTTCCCGCCGGCGTGCCCGGGGATGCCGACGAGCTGATCCGCCCGGCCCGCGAGGGCACGCTCAGGGTACTGCGGGCGGCGCGTGAGGCGGGGGCGAAGCGTGTCGTGGTGACGTCTTCCTTCGCGGCGGTGGGCTACGGCCACACGGTTCGCAAGCCGCGCTATGACGAGACTGACTGGACCGACCCGGCGGGCGCCGACGCGCAGCCCTACATGGTCTCCAAGACGCTGGCCGAGCGGGCGGCGTGGGATTTCATCGCCCGCGAGGGCGGCGGAATGGAACTGGTCGCGGTGAATCCCGTCGGCGTGTTCGGGCCGGTGGCGGGGCCGGACCTGTCGACCTCGACCCGTCTCGTCAAGGCGATGCTGGAAGGGGCGATTCCCGCCTGCCCGCGCATCTTCTTCGGCGTGGTCGATGTGCGCGACGTCGCCGACCTGCATCTGCGCGCCATGACCGCGCCGCAGGCGGCCGGGGAGCGCTTCCTCGCCACGGCCGGGGACTGCGTGTCGCTGATCGAGGTGGCGCGCACGCTGCGGGCGCGTCTCGGTCCGGCGGCGCGGCGCGTGCCGCGCTTCCAGATGCCGGATGCGATGGTGCGCCTCGCCGCGCCCTTCGTGCCGATGGCGCGCGCGGCGGTGCCGCAGCTCGGCCTCGTGCGCAATGCGAGCGGCGAGAAGGCGGAGCACCTTCTCGGCTGGACCCCGCGCCCGGCGGATGAGGCCATCGCCGCCACCGGCGAGAGCCTGATCCGGCTGGGGCTGGTGAAGGCATAGATTCGCGCTGTCCGCCGTTTTCCGTCGCCACCCTCGTTCGCCGTCATCCCGGCCGCAGCGCAGCGGAGAGCCGGGATCGCTCGCCATCGTGCATGCGATCCCGGATCGGCCCTGCGGGCCGTCCAGGATGACGGCAAGGCGAAAGGGCGAAGTCCTCAGCCCGGCGTGCCGGCGGGCTGCTGCTGGGTGATGCAGTGGATGTTGCCGCCGCCGAGGATGATCTCGCGCGTCGGCACCCCGACCACCTCCCGATCCGGGAACAGGCGGGAGAGGATGCCGGCGGCTTCCTCGTCATGCGCCTCGTCGAGCAGCGGCATCAGCACGAAGCCGTTGCCGACATAGAAATTGGCATAGGAGGCGCCGAGCCGCTCGCCGAGGCCGCGCGACATGGTGCCGGAGCCCGGCCCGAGATCGATGGTCTCCTCCATCGTGCGGAACAGCGGGCCCGGCAGCGGCAGCTTGACCACCTCGATGGAGCGCCCGCGCGCGTCGGTCGCCTTCGACAGCCGCTCCAGCGCGTCGCGCGAGATGGCGTATTGCGGGTCGAGCGGGTCCTCGCACCAGGTCAGCGCGACGACGCCGGGGCGCACGAAGCAGGCGAGGTTGTCGATATGGCCGGAGGTCTCGTCGTCGACGAGGCCGGCGCCGAGCCACAGCACCCGGGAGATGCCGAGATAGTCGCGCAGATGCTGCTCGATCTCCTCGCGGGAGAGGTGCGGGTTGCGGTTGGGATTGAGAAGGCATTCCTCGGTGGTGAGCACCGTGCCCTGGCCGTCGACATGGATCGAGCCGCCCTCGAGAATCAGCGGCGCGGCGTAGCGCGGGGTGCGCTCGATCTCCAGCATCTTGGCGGCGATCAGCTCGTCCTGGTCGCAGGGCGCGTAGAGCCCGCCCCAGGCGTTGAAACCCCAGTCGACGCCGCGCACCCGCCCGGCCGCATCGGTGACGAAGGTGGCGCCGCTGTCGCGGCACCAGGAATCGTCGGAGGCTGCCTCCACCACCCGCACCGAGGCGGGCAGGGCGGCGCGCGCATGGCGCCATTGCCGGGCGGTGGCGAGCATGGTGACGGGCTCGAAGCGGGCGATGGCGCCGGCGACCGCGACGAAGGCCTCCTGCGCCGGCTCCGCGCCCTCGCGCCAATTGTCCGGCCGCTCCGGCCAGATCATCCAGGTGCCGGCATGCGGCTCCCATTCGGCCGGCATGCGGAAGCCGTCGGCGGCGGGAAGGCTGGTCAGGGTGTCGCTCATGGGGCTCATCCGATCCGGCGGGTGGGCGCGCGCCCGTCGAGGGAGAGCAGCGGCGCGTAGAGTTCCGGCCGCCGGTCGCGGAACACGCCCCAGCTCTGGCGCTGGCGGGCGATGCCGTCGAGGTCGAAGGTCGCGGTGAGCACGGTCTCGTCGGTGCGGCCCGCCTCGGCGACCTTCTCGCCGGTCGGCCCGGCGATGAAGGAGGAGCCGTAGAAGGTTATCTCAGTCCCGTTGCGCCCCGGCTCGGTGCCGATGCGGTTGGAGGCGATCAGCGGGGTGAGGTTGGCCCCCGCATGGCCCTGCATCACGCGCTGCCAGTGGCCGGACGAGTCGAGGCCGGTATCGTGCGGCTCGGAGCCGATGGCGGTCGGGTAGAGCAGCACCTCGGCGCCCAGCAGCGCCATGGCGCGGGCGCATTCGGGGAACCACTGGTCCCAGCAGATGCCGACGCCGATGCGCCCGACCGCCGTGTCCCACACGCGAAAGCCGGTGTCGCCGGGGGAGAAGTAGAATTTCTCAGTGTAGCCCGGCCCGTCCGGAATGTGGCTCTTGCGGTAGAGGCCGAGGATCGAGCCGTCGGCGTCGATCACCGCGATGGAGTTGAACGTCGCCTGCCCGGCACGCTCGAAGAAGGAGACCGGCAGCACCACGCCGAGTTCCCGGGCCAGCCCGGCGAAACGGGCGATCAGCCGGTTGCCCTCGAAGGGAGCGGCGAGGTCGAGGAACTCGTAGAGCTGGTCCTGGCAGAAATAGGGGGTCTCGAACAGCTCCTGCAGCAGGATGAGCGTCGCGCCGCGTCCGGCGGCCTCGCGCACCAGCGCCTCGGCGCGGGCGATGTTGGCCTCGATGTCCCAGTCGCAGCGCATCTGGGTGGCGGCAACGGTCAGGCTGCGCATCATGTTCTCCGGTGTAGAGGGTCGGCGGGTCAGTTGACCGCGCGCAGCGGCTTTTCGAGCACCGCGACGACGCGGCGAAGCTCGTGCCCGCGCTTCAGGATGAGGCCGGTCTGCGACACCACCGTGTAGGCGCCCTGCCGGCGGGCGAGGCGCGGGTCCTTCTCGATGCGGTAGATCGGCACCTCGGCGGCGCGGCGGAAGATCGAGAACACGGCCTTGTCGCGGGTGAAGTCGATGGCGTAGTCGCGCCATTCGCCGAGCGCCACCATGCGCCCGTAAAGGTCGAGGATGAGGTCGAGCTCGCGCCGGTCGAAGGTGACGAGATCGGCACGCGCGCCGACCGGCAAGGCTATGGGGTCAATTTCCGCCACGCGGCTCCTCCGGCTGATCCGGGCCCGCTGCCAAGGCGGCCTCCGGCGCAACGCGTCATTTGCCTGTCATGATCCACCTCGCCGGGGGCGCCTTCAAGCGCCTTTCGCGTGTGGGCCGCTCTTGTGCCCGGCGGACAGCCGTTCACGCCCTCGTTAACGGAATTCACACGGCCGCCCGAATTCAGCCGTTGCGATGCCGTGCCCGGCTTCCAATCTCTCATCATAGCGTTGGGCCGGTGCACGTGGCGCATCGGTTTCCCAGCCCCCCAGCCCCCCGCGGTGCTCGTGGACCGGCCTGACGTTACGTTCTAGGTTCAATCCCCGAATTGACCTTCAGGCCCGGCTCCCCCGCCGGGCCTTTTTCTTTGTCCGGATGAGAACGGAAACGGGCTGGTGTCAGGGCAGCGGCTGGAGCGCGGCGCCGAGCACGGGGCCGGGCTCGGTCGACGAACCGGACTGCACGAAGACGACGACCGCGTCGGTCGGGTCGCCCGGCAGGCGGCGCAGCGCCGCCTCGTAGCTCGCCTCGTCGCCGTTCCAGTTGCCGAGCTTGACCCAGCCGCGCACCACATTGTGGTAGGTCATGCTGGTGCCCTCGTTCTCGCCGCGGCCGATATCGACCTTCATGCGCGAGGCGACGGGGCACAGCCACACCTCGCCCGCGCCGGCGCCGGGCGCGGCGCCGACCGTGATCCGCACCCGGTCGCCCATGGTCTCCACCGCCACCGGGACGGTGGGGCGGGCGATGGCGGAAACGGTGCGCTCGATCATCGCGCGGTCGGAGCCGATGGCCATCACGCGCCCGTTCACGACCGCCTGCGGGGTGAACATCTTGCCGTCGCCGCGCATGCGGGCATAGGCCTTCTGGCGCAGCGAATGGCCGTGCTTGGCCAGCGTGTCCTTCCAGCCGAGATAGTCCCAGTAATCGACGGCCAGCGTCAGGGCGATGACGTCCGGGCGCTCGGCCAGCTCGCTCATCAGCTTGTCGGCCGGCGGGCAGGAGGAACAGCCCTGGCTGGTGAACAGCTCGATCATCGCCTTGGGCGCCGTCACGGCCTTGGGGGCCGTGCCCTCGGTGGAGGTCTCGCCGGCCCAGGCGGCGGCGGGAAGCGCCAGCATCAGCGCCAGAGTGCAGGCATTGCGCGCGAGCCCGCCGCGCAGGAATCCGCCAAGGTTCGGAAGGCGCGCAGGTCGCCGGGCAGGGTGCCGGGCGAGGTCTTGCAGGCGGCGGGCGGGGGCGGCGTAAACGGACATGTCGGGCGGATCGTCCTTGTCGCGGGCTCGCGGGTCCGGTGCGGGGATGCCGGCGGCACGCGCGGAAATCGCGCGGCTGCGGCCTCTTTGCCCGGCCCGTGGAGGGCTCCCGGACGGGTGTTCCCGACCGGATCCGCCCTAGCCAATAGGACGGCACGGCGCTGGCGACCAGTCACATTCGGGTGTCGCCGCGCCGTCGGCGGGCCGGTGTCGCCGCCCTGCCGCAGCGGCCGGCAGGGCGGGCACGGGCGCGTAAGAAAAAGGCCGGCGCGGGGGTCTTTCCCGCGCCGGCCTCACATCTTCGGGACCGGCCCGCGATCACGCCGCGAGGTTGCGCAGCACGTAGGGCAGGATGCCGCCATTGCGGAAGTAGTCGAGCTCGTCCAGCGTATCGATGCGGCAGGTCAGCGGCACGTTCTTGACCGTGCCGTCGCTGAAGGCGATCTCGGCGATCAGCGTCTGGCGCGGCTTGAGGTCGCCCTCGATGCCGCGGATGGTGACGATCTCGTCACCCTTGATGCCGAGCGACTGCCAGCTTTCGTCGTTCTGGAACACCAGCGGCACCACGCCCATGCCGACCAGGTTCGAGCGGTGGATGCGCTCGAAGCTCTGGGCGACGACGGCGCGGATGCCGAGCAGGGCCGTTCCCTTGGCCGCCCAGTCGCGCGAGGAGCCGGTGCCGTATTCCTTGCCGGCGAAGACGACGGTGGGAACGCCTTCCTGCCGGTAGAGCATGGCGGCGTCGTAGATCGGCAGTTCGGCGCCGTCCGGCCAGTGCCTGGTGAAGCCGCCTTCCTTGCCGCTCAGCATCTGGTTCTTGATGCGGATATTGGCGAAGGTGCCGCGCATCATGATCTGATGGTTGCCGCGCCGCGTGCCGTACTGGTTGAAGTCGGCCGGCCGGACCTGATGGTCGCGCAGATAGGCGCCGGCGGGGCTGGCTTCCTTGATCGAGCCGGCGGGCGAGATGTGGTCGGTGGTGATGGAGTCGAGGAACAGGCCGATGACCCGCGCCTCGATGACGTCGGTGACCGGCTCCGGCAGCATCTTCATGCCCTCGAAATAGGGCGGGTTCTGCACATAGGTCGAGCGGTCGTCCCAGGCGTAGGTCTCGCCGACCGGAATGGCGATCTTCTGCCAGTTCTCGTCACCCTTGAAGACGTCGGAGTACTTCTCCTGGAACACCTTCTTGGTGACGTTCTCGCGGATGAATTTCGCGATCTCCTGGTTCGACGGCCAGACGTCCTTGAGGAACACCGGCTGCCCGTCCGAACCGATGCCGAGCGGCTCGGTGACGAGATCGATCTGCAGCGAGCCGGCGATGGCGTAGGCGACGACCAGCGGCGGGGAGGCGAGGTAGTTCGCCTTCACGTCGGGGTTCACGCGGCCCTCGAAGTTGCGGTTGCCGGAGATGACGGCGCCGGCAACGAGGTCGTTCTTGTTGATGGCTTCCGAGATCGGCTCCGGCAGCGGGCCGGAATTGCCGATGCAGGTGGTGCAGCCGAAGCCGACCAGGTTGAAGCCGAGCGCGTCGAGGTCGTCCTGCAGGCCGGCGGAGGCGAGATAGCCTTCCACCACCTGGCTGCCGGGCGCCAGCGAGGTCTTCACCCAGGGCTTCGACTTCAGGCCCTTGGCGACCGCGTTGCGGGCGAGCAGGCCGGCGGCGATCAGCACGCTGGGGTTCGAGGTGTTGGTGCAGGAGGTGATGGCGGCGATGGTCACGTCGCCATGGCCGAGATCGTAGTCGGTGCCGGCGACCGGCACGCGTTTGCCGACCTCGCCCGCCTTCTTGAACTCGCCTTCCAGCGCGGCGATGAAGCCGGCCTTGGTGCCGGAGAGCAGCACGCGGTCCTGCGGGCGCTTGGGGCCGGCGAGCGAGGGCAGCACGGTGGAGATGTCGAGCTCCAGCACGTCGGTGAACACCGGGTCGGGCGTGCCCGCGGTGCGCCACAGGCCCTGCGCCTTGGAATAGGCCTCGACCAGCGCGATGCGCTCATCCGTGCGGCCGGTCTCGTCGAGATAGGCGATGGTTTCCGAATCGACCGGGAAGAAGCCGCAGGTGGCGCCATATTCCGGCGCCATGTTGCCGATGGTGGCGCGGTCGGCCAGCGAGAGGTGGTCGAGGCCGGGGCCGAAGAACTCGACGAACTTGCCGACCACGCCCTTCTTGCGCAGCATCTGGGTGACGGTGAGCACGAGGTCGGTGGCGGTAATGCCTTCCTTCATCTCGCCCGTCATCTTGAAGCCGATGACTTCGGGGATGAGCATGGAGACCGGCTGGCCGAGCATGGCCGCTTCCGCTTCGATGCCGCCCACGCCCCAGCCGAGCACGCCGAGGCCGTTGATCATGGTGGTGTGGCTGTCGGTGCCGACGCAGGTGTCGGGATAGGCGACGGTCACACCGTCCTCGTCCTTCGTCCAGACGGTCTGGGCGAGATATTCGAGGTTCACCTGGTGGCAGATGCCGGTGCCCGGCGGCACCACGCGGAAATTGTCGAAGGCCGACTGGCCCCACTTCAGGAAGCGGTAGCGCTCCTGGTTCTGCTTGTACTCTTCCTCGACATTCTTGCCGAAGGCGGCGTTGTCGCCGAAGAAGTTGACGATCACCGAATGGTCGATGACGAGGTCGACGGGAACCAGCGGGTTGATCCGCTTCGGGTCGCCGCCCAGATGCACCATCGCGTCGCGCATGGCGGCGAGGTCGACCACCGCCGGCACGCCGGTGAAGTCCTGCATCAGCACGCGGGCGGGACGGTAGGCGATCTCGTTCTCGACCTTGCCGCGGTTCACCAGCCAGTCCTTGATGAACACGATGTCCTTCTTCGAGACGGAGCGTCCGTCCTCGAAGCGGAGCAGGTTCTCCAGCAGCACCTTCATCGAGAAGGGCAGCGCGGAAACGCCGTCCAGCCCGTTCTTCTCGGCATCGGGCAGGCTGTAATAGGTGTAGGTCTTGCTTCCGACGGTGAGGGTCTTACGGCTTTTGAAGCTGTCGAGCGACGTCACGGCTGGCAGGTCCCCGCTTTGGTGTGACAAGGGTGCGCCGGGCCTTTGAGGTGAGAAGCTTTGCGGGCTATAGCTCGCGCGGCCCTGGTCGCGGCATGGGGCGCATCGTTCGGAATTCTATATAGAGCCATTTCAAACTCCGATCCTAGAGGGCATGGCGCGCTGCATCGGAAAATTGTGCGTCGCGAGGCAGCGGTAAGGGAGTCGAATTCGTGAAGCGCCTTGTGGTCGAGCAGCTCTCGTGCCGGCGCGGTGTCCGGCTCCTGTTCGAGGGGCTCGGCTTCACCCTCGAATCGGGGCGCGCGCTCATCGTGACGGGGCCGAACGGCACCGGGAAATCGTCGCTGCTGCGCCTGCTGGCCGGCCTGTCGCGGCCCGCGCACGGAACGCTCCGGCTGGAGGGCGCCGCCGAGCCGGAGGATTTCGCCGAGGAGGTGCACTATCTCGGCCATCTCGATGCCCACAAGCTGGCGCTGAGCGCGGCGGAGAACCTCGCCTTCTGGCGCGACATGCTCGGGCGTCCCGCGCTCGGCGTCGGCGAGGCTCTGGCCGAGGTCGGGCTCGGCGGGCTGGAGCGGCTGCCGGTGGCGGTGCTCTCGGCCGGGCAGAAGCGCCGCCTCGCGCTCGCCCGCCTGCTGGTGGCCGAGCGCCCGCTCTGGCTGCTCGACGAGCCGACCACGGCGCTCGATGTGGCGGCGCAGGCGCGCTTCGCCGCTCTCGCGCGCGCTCACGTCGACAAAGGCGGGCTGATCGTCGCCGCCACCCATGCCCCGCTCGATTTCGGCCCGTCCGACGCGCTCGATCTCGGCGCCTGGCGCCCCGCCTCGCCGGTGGCCGCATGAGCCGGGCCTTTCTCGCCCTGGTGGCCCGCGACCTGCGTCTTGCCCTGCGCGCCGGCGGCGGGGCGGGGCTCGGCGTCGTGTTCTTCCTCGCCGTGGTGGTGGTGACGCCCTTCGCCATCGGGCCCGACCTCGCTCTGCTCGCCCGCATCGGGCCGGCGATCCTGTGGATCGGGGCGCTGCTCGCCTCGCTGATCGGGCTCGACCGGCTGTTCGCGGCCGATGCCGAGGACGGCTCGCTCGACGTGCTCGCCATGCTGGCGCTGCCGCTGGAACTGATCGCCGCCGCCAAGGGGCTGGCGCACTGGATCGCCACCGGCCTGCCGCTGGTGGTCGCGGCGCCGGTGCTCTCGCTGCTGCTCAACCTCGAACCGGCCTCGATCGGCGCGCTGACGCTGACGCTGCTGGTCGGCACGCCGGCCATCACCTTTCTCGGGCTGATCGGCGCGGCCTTCGCGAGCGCCTTCCGGCGCGGCGGCCTGCTCGTCGCCGTGCTGGTGATGCCGCTGACGATTCCCGTGCTGATCTTCGGCGTCGCGGCGACCGGCACCGTCCTCGGCGGCACGGTATCGTTCGGCACGCCCTTTCTCGTTCTCGCCGGTCTGTCGCTCGGCGCGCTGGTGCTCGGACCCGTCGCGGCGGCGGCGGCGCTGCGGGTGACGCGTGACTGAGACCCGACTGAGGGGGGTGGGGAACGCCCGCGCGTCCTGCGCCGGCCGGCCGGAATTCCGTCCTGGCATGCCAGTCTGGCATACCAGAAGCGCGACATCCTCGCGCAGGGGCGGGAACGGCGCCGGTCCGGAGCGCCCGCGCGGCGGCGCCCGTCTGGTGCAGCAATGCGCCGCAGGGGCCGCAAAGCCTTGAAACGACGTGCGCAGCGGCGCCGGAGGCCGTTACGGGGCCGCTACGTCATTTGCCCCCCTCCATCCCTCACGTCCTCGTGTTGCAGCACGCCCGGAGCCGTGTTAGGGAACCGCCGACCTTGAGGGTGGGTAAGGGAAAGTCCTACGCCGCCGCGAGGCTGTATCTTTCCAGTCTGGAAGCTGACGTTCCGCCTTGCGGGCATCGCGCCGGACAACCCCGAGAGAGGCACAGTGGCCGAGACCTACGTATCCGGAGTGGCGGGGCGCTACGCGACGGCTCTATTCGAGCTCGCCCGCGATGCCGGTGCCGTCGATGCGGTGAAGGCGGACCTTGAGAGGTTCAGCGCCATGATCGCCGAAAGCGACGACCTCAAGCGCCTCGTGCGCAGCCCGGTGTTCACGTCCGACGAGCAGGAGAAGGCGATCGCCGCCATTCTCGACAAGGCCGGCATCGGCGGGCTCGCGGGCAATTTCTTCAAGACCGTGGCGGCCAATCGCCGGCTGTTCACCGTCGAGGCGATCATGCGGGGCTTCGATGCTCTGGTGGCCGCCTACAAGGGCGAAGTGGTGGCTGAAGTCACCGTCGCCCAGCCGCTGTCCGAGGCTCACGCCGCCACGCTGAAGGAGGCGCTCGACGCGCTGACCGGCAAGGACGTGAAGCTTGCCGTCGAGGTCGATCCCTCGCTGCTCGGCGGTCTCAAGGTCAAGATCGGCTCGAAGCTCGTCGATGCTTCGCTCAAGACCAAACTCAACTCGATCCGCCATGCGATGAAAGAGGTTCGCTGATGAGTATCCGCGCCGCTGAAATTTCCGCGATCCTCAAGGAACAGATCAAGAATTTCGGCCAGGAAGCCGAAGTTTCCGAGGTCGGCCAGGTCCTCTCCGTCGGTGACGGCATCGCCCGCGTCTACGGTCTCGACAACGTCCAGGCGGGCGAGATGGTCGAGTTCGAGAACGGCACGCGCGGCATGGCGCTGAACCTCGAAATCGACAATGTCGGCGTCGTGATCTTCGGCTCCGACCGCGAGATCAAGGAAGGCCAGACCGTCAAGCGCACCGGCGCCATCGTCGACGTTCCGGTCGGCAAGGGCCTGCTCGGCCGCGTCGTCGACGCCCTCGGCAACCCGATCGACGGCAAGGGCCCGATCGAGTTCACCGAGCGCCGCCGCGTCGACGTGAAGGCGCCGGGCATCATCCCGCGCAAGTCGGTGCATGAGCCGATGCAGACCGGCCTCAAGGCCATCGACGCGCTGATCCCGATCGGCCGCGGCCAGCGCGAGCTGATCATCGGCGACCGCCAGACCGGCAAGACCGCGATTGCGCTCGACTCGATCCTCAACCAGAAGCCGATCAACCAGGGCACGGACGAGAAGGCCAAGCTCTACTGCGTCTATGTCGCGGTGGGCCAGAAGCGTTCGACCGTCGCCCAGTTCGTGAAGGTGCTCGAGGAGCAGGGCGCGCTGGAGTACTCCATCATCGTCGCCGCCACCGCCTCGGACGCGGCGCCGATGCAGTTCCTGGCGCCGTTCGCCGGCACCGCCATGGGCGAGTTCTTCCGCGACAACGGCATGCACGCCCTCATCATCCATGACGACCTGTCCAAGCAGGCCGTGGCGTACCGCCAGATGTCGCTGCTGCTGCGCCGCCCGCCGGGCCGCGAAGCCTATCCCGGCGACGTGTTCTATCTCCACTCGCGCCTGCTCGAGCGCGCCGCCAAGCTCAATGACGAGAACGGCGCCGGCTCGCTGACCGCCCTCCCGGTCATCGAGACCCAGGCCAACGACGTGTCGGCCTACATCCCGACCAACGTGATCTCGATCACCGACGGCCAGATCTTCCTCGAGTCCGACCTGTTCTTCCAGGGCATCCGCCCGGCCGTGAACGTCGGCCTCTCGGTCTCGCGCGTCGGCTCGGCGGCCCAGATCAAGGCGATGAAGCAGGTCGCCGGCAAGATCAAGGGCGAGCTGGCCCAGTATCGCGAGCTGGCGGCCTTCGCCCAGTTCGGCTCGGACCTCGACGCCTCGACCCAGAAGCTGCTCAACCGCGGCGCGCGCCTGACCGAGCTGCTGAAGCAGTCGCAGTTCGCGCCGCTGAAGGTCGAGGAGCAGGTGGTGGTGATCTACGCCGGCACCAACGGCTATCTCGACGTCCTGCCGGTCTCCAAGGTCCGCGAGTTCGAGCAGGGCCTGCTGCTGTTCCTGCGTTCCAAGCACGCCGACATCCTCGACACGATCCGCACCTCCAAGGAGCTGTCGAAGGACACCACCGAGAAGCTCGTGAAGGCGATCGACGCGTTCGCGAAGACCTTCGCCTGAGTGGCAGGGCGGCGCAAAGGGCACGGGAGTCCAAGTTAGATGGCCAGCCTTAAGGATCTGCGCAATCGCATCGCTTCGGTGAAGGCGACGCAGAAGATCACCAAGGCGATGCAGATGGTCGCCGCCGCCAAGCTGCGGCGCGCCCAGCAGGCTGCCGAGGCCGCGCGCCCCTATGCGCAGCGCATGGAGAGCGTGCTCGGCAACATCGCCGGCGCGATTTCCGGCGGGCCGGACGCGCCGCTGCTGCTGACCGGCACCGGCAAGGACGAGACGCATCTGCTGCTCGTGCTGACCGCCGAGCGCGGCCTGTGCGGCGCCTTCAACTCGTCGATCGTCCGCCTCGCCCGCGAGCGCGCCAACGCGCTGCTCGGCCAGGGCAGGACGGTCAAGATCTTCTGCGTGGGCCGCAAGGGCCACGAGGCGCTGCGTCGCCAGTTCGAGCGCCAGATGATCGGCGTGGTCGAGCTGCGCGCCAACAAGGGCGTCACCTTCGCCGACGCGCAGGCGGTCGCCGACAGGATCGGCGCGATGTTCGCCGCCGGCGAGTTCGACGTCGCCACCCAGTTCTTCAGCCGCTTCCAGTCGGTCATCTCGCAGACCCCGACCGCGCAGCAGCTGATCCCGGCGACCTTCGAGGCGCCGGCCGAGGCCGCCTCCGGCGCCGCGGCGGTCTACGAATACGAGCCCGGCGAGGCCGAGATCCTCGCCGACCTGCTGCCGCGAAACCTCGCGGTGCAGATCTTCAAGGCGCTGCTCGAGAACGGCGCCTCGGAGCAGGGCGCGCGCATGAGCGCGATGGACAACGCCACCCGCAACGCGGGTGAAATGATCAAGAAGCAGACTTTGACCTACAACCGCACCCGTCAGGCGATGATCACGAAGGAACTTATCGAGATCATCTCCGGCGCCGAGGCGCTGTGAGGCAGGACCCGGAAGGACGACGAACATGGCTAAGGTCGGACGCATCACGCAGGTCATCGGCGCCGTCGTGGACGTGCAGTTCGAGGATCACCTCCCGGAGATCCTGAACGCGCTCGAGACCACCAATAACGGCAATCGCCTCGTGCTCGAGGTTGCCCAGCATCTGGGCGAGAACACCGTGCGCACCATCGCGATGGACTCCACCGAGGGTCTGGTGCGCGGCACCGTGGTGAAGGACACCGGCGGGGCGATCTCCGTCCCGGTCGGCGCCGCCACGCTGGGCCGCATCATGAACGTCATCGGCGAGCCGGTGGACGAGGCGGGCCCGCTGGTCGGCGAGACCACGCGCGGCATCCACCAGCCGGCCCCGTCCTATGCCGAGCAGTCGACCGAGGCGGAAATCCTCGTCACCGGCATCAAGGTCGTCGACCTGCTGGCGCCCTATTCCAAGGGCGGCAAGGTCGGCCTGTTCGGCGGCGCCGGCGTCGGCAAGACCGTGCTGATCATGGAGCTGATCAACAACATCGCGAAGGCGCACGGCGGCTACTCCGTGTTCGCCGGCGTGGGCGAGCGTACCCGCGAGGGCAACGACCTCTACCACGAGATGATCGAGTCCAAGGTCAACGTCGACCCGCACGAGAATGGCGGCTCCTCGGCCGGCTCGAAGTGCGCCCTCGTCTATGGCCAGATGAACGAGCCCCCGGGCGCGCGCGCCCGCGTCGCCCTGACCGGCCTCACCGTCGCCGAGCACTTCCGCGACCAGGGCCAGGACGTGCTGTTCTTCGTCGACAACATCTTCCGCTTCACCCAGGCGGGTTCGGAAGTGTCGGCTCTGCTCGGCCGCATTCCCTCGGCGGTGGGCTATCAGCCGACGCTCGCCACCGACATGGGCGCGCTGCAGGAGCGCATCACCACCACCACCAAGGGTTCGATCACCTCGGTGCAGGCCATTTACGTGCCCGCCGACGACCTGACCGACCCGGCCCCGGCCGCCTCCTTCGCCCATCTCGACGCCACCACGGTGCTGTCGCGCTCGATCGCGGAAAAGGGCATCTACCCGGCGGTCGACCCGCTCGACTCGACCTCGCGCATCCTCTCGCCGCTCGTCATCGGCGAGGAGCACTACAACGTCGCGCGCCAGGTTCAGCAGACGCTGCAGCGCTACAAGTCGCTGCAGGACATCATCGCGATCCTGGGCATGGACGAGCTGTCCGAAGAGGACAAGACCACGGTCGCCCGCGCCCGCAAGATCGAGCGCTTCCTGTCGCAGCCCTTCCACGTCGCCGAAGTCTTCACCGGCTCGCCCGGCAAGCTCGTCGACCTCGCCGACACCATCAAGGGCTTCAAGGGCCTGGTGGAAGGCAAGTACGATCACCTCCCGGAGCAGGCCTTCTACATGGTCGGCACCATCGAAGAGGCGATCGAGAAGGGCAAGAAGCTGGCTGCCGAGGCGGCGTGATCCGAGCGCCCCGGCCGTTGACGGCACGGGGCGTCGATCCCTGACGCTGACGCATCCCCTGGAGGACCCATGGCCACCTTCCCGTTCGAACTCGTCTCGCCCGAGCGTCTGGTCTATTCCGGCTCGGTGACAGAGGTCATCGTTCCGGGCACCGAGGGCGAGTTCGGCATCCTCGCCGGCCATTCGCCCTTCGTGTCGACGCTGAAGCCCGGCGTGCTGACCATCAAGGGCGACGGCGCCCCCCGCAAGCTGTTCGTGCGCGGCGGCTTCGCCGAGGCGAACCCGGCCGGCCTGACCGTGCTCGCCGAGACCGCCATCCCGCTCGCCGAGCTGCGCGTCGAGAACCTCGCGCAGATGATCAAGGACGCGCAGGAAGACGTCGAGGACGCCCGCGACGAGGCCATCAAGGCCAGCCGCCAGCTCTTCCTCGAGCAGCTCAAGTCGGCGGCCGCGGCCATCGAGGCGGACTCGCGCACCTCGCACTGAGTTCTGCCCGCCGCCAGAGACGATTATGATCCGGGCCGCTGACCACAGCGGCCCTTTTCATTTCCGGAGGAAACGCGAATGAGCGACGGCTCGACCTTCAGCGCCCATGCCTGGGGCCGTAATCTGCCGACCTATGAGGCGATCCGGACCATGCCGTTCAACGACGCGCTGGCCGCGGGCACGCTCTCGCCCGAGCAGTTCCGCCACTACATGATCCAGGACGCCCACTATCTGATCGCCTTCGGCCGGGCGCTGGCCCTCGCCGCCGCCAAGGCGGACGACCCGGACGGGCTGGTGCAGTTCGCGGAAGCCGCCAAGGTGGCGGTGGTGGTGGAGCGCTCGCTGCACGCCGACTTCTTCGAGACGTTCGGCGTCAGCGCCGACGAGTTCGCGCGCACGCCGATGTCGCCGGTCTGCCACCATTATTCGAGCTTCCTCATCGCCACCGCCCATGCCGAGCCCTATCCGGTGGCGCTGGCGGCGCTGCTGCCCTGCTTCTGGATCTATGCCGAGATCGGCCGCGACATTCTCGGCCGCGCGGTGCGCCCCAATCCCTATGACGCCTGGATCGACACCTATGCAGGCGAGGAATTCCACGAGGCGGTGCGGGCGGTGATCGCCACCACGGACCGCGCGGCGGCCGGCGCCTCTCCGGGCGAACTCGCCCGCATGCATGCCGCCTACCGGCACGCCACGCAGCTCGAATGGATGTTCTGGGATTCGGCCTGGCGGCAGGCCGACTGGCCGGTCTGAACCGGCCCGGCGGCGCCCGCGCGCAGGGCAGGCCGCCCCCGCGCCGCGCTATGATGTCGGTGCGTGGCGTCGCGGCAGGAAACATGCATCAATGTCGGGGCCTGTTTCCGACGGACCCATGACCACGCCCAGCGACGCGCCGACCATGGACCCTCGCCCCGCCGGGCGGGGTCGCTCCGAGCACCTCATCCGCACGCGGATCCTGGAGGCGATCTTCGAACGACGCCTCGCGCCGGGCGAGAAGCTGACCGAGGACAGGCTGGCCGAGCTGTTCGGGGTGAGCCGGACGGTGGTGCGGCAGGCGCTGGCGCGCCTCGCACAGGACGGCATCGTCGAGCAGCATCCCAATCGCGGCGCCTTCGTCGCGGCGCCGAGCCGCACGGATGCGTGCCATGTGATGGCGGCGCGCGCGGTGGTCGAGCCGGAAGTGGTGCGCGTGGCCGCCTGCGGCTGCGGTGCGCAGGGTCTGGAGCGCCTGCGCCGCCACATCCGGCAGGAGGACGAGGTGCGCGCCGCCGACGACCGCGCCAGCCTTGTGCGGCTGACCGGCGAATTCCACGTGGTGCTGGCGGAGGTGGCGGGAAATCCGGTCTTCGTGCGCCTGCTCACCGAATTGCAGGCGTTAAGCTCGCTGTCCATCCTGCTCTATGCACGCGGCGAGCGTTCCGCCTGCCCGCCGGGGGAGCATGGGGCGATCGTCGCCGCCATCGCGCGCGGAGAGGCCGAGGAGGCCGCCCGTCTGATGCGCGCGCATATCGCCCATGTGGCGGCGGACATGGAGCTGAGCGAGCCGCCCGAACGTGCGGAAGGGCTGGCGCAGGCGCTCGGCTTCACGACGCGCGCCCGGCCGCCGCGCTGAACGCGGCCCCGGGCCAGCTATGTCGGGGGTGGATCCGTCCGGCCGTGGCCGGACGCCTGCGATGCGATCAGCGACGACGGCCCGGCGGGGGACGACGCTGGCCGCTGCCGATCGGAGGGGTCGGGCCGCCGGTCTTGTGGCGGAAATTGATGCGCCCGCGCTCAAGATCGTAAGGCGACATCTCGACGACGACGCGGTCGCCGACGATGGTGCGGATACGGTTCTTCTTCATCTTGCCCGCCGCATAGGCGAGAATCTCGTGTTCATTGTCGAGCACGACGCGGAAGTTGCCGTCCGGCAGAACTTCCGTCACGGTGCCGTCGAACTCGAGCAGTTCCTCTTTCGCCATTAATGGCTCTCCTGGTACAGGCTGCCGCCGGTCTTGCTGTCACGTCTCGCTGACAGGCAAATACCCTGACCGGCCGCATTTGTCTCGTTCAGATAACGCAGCGGGTGTGAGCCCGCCAGTCGAAGGGCATCGTCCGCGCGCCGTCACCAGCGCGCGGCTGAGTGCGTCGGGTCAGGGCGCGGCGCGGTAGGACCGGCGCCGGGGCGGGCGCTGGCCTTCACGCGCGGGCGCCTCGCGGCGCACGGCGTCGGGCCGCCCGCCTTCATGGCGATGGCCTTCGGCGCGGAACTCGTCACGGCGCGGGCCGTCCTGCGGGGCGCGCTCGGGGCGACCTTCCGGACGCGGGCCGCGCGGCGGGAACGGGCGGGCGGAGCGCTCGCCCTCGCGGGGGCCGCGCTCGCCGGCCGGGCCGCGCGGGGGACGGCCGCCATCGCGGCGCACACCATCACGGCGATCGCCTTCGCGCGGGCCGTCCGAACGGAAGCCTTCGAGGCGCGGGGCGCCTTCGCGGCGGCTCTCGCCACGGCGGTCGACCGAGGGAATGGTGATCTTGATCAGCCGCTCGATGTCGCGCAGGAAGGCGCGCTCCTCGCCGTCGCACAGCGAGACGGCGATGCCCTCGCGGCCGGCGCGCGCGGTGCGGCCGATGCGGTGGACATAGCTTTCCGGCACGTTCGGCAGGTCGTAATTGATGACGTGGCTGACGCCCGGCACGTCGATGCCGCGCGCGGCGATGTCGGTCGCCACCAGCACCTTGACGACGCCCTGGCGGAAGGCGGCCAGCGCCCGCTCACGCTGCGGCTGCGACTTGTTGCCGTGGATCGCCTCGGCGGCGATGCCGGCCCCGGCCAGACCCTTCACCACACGGTCGGCGCCGTGCTTGGTGCGGGAGAAGACGAGGGCGCGGTCCATATCCGGCTCGGAGAGCAGTTCGACCAGCAGGTTCGGCTTGCCCGCGCGGTCGGTGAACATCACCTTCTGCTCGACGCGATCGGCGGTCTTGGCGACCGGGGTCACGGCGACGCGGACGGGATTGGTCAGCAGCGAATCCGCCAGCTTCTCGATCTCGCGCGGCATGGTCGCCGAGAAGAACAGGTTGCGGCGCTTGGCCGGCAGCCGGGCGCAGATGGCGCGAATGGCGTGGATGAAGCCCATGTCGAGCATCTGGTCGGCCTCGTCGAGGACGAGGACTTCGACCATGTCGAGCCGGACGGCGTTGTTCTCAAGCAGGTCGACGAGGCGGCCGGGGGTGGCCACCAGCACGTCGACGCCGCCGGCCAGCGCACGCGCCTGCCGGCCGATCGGCACGCCGCCGATGGCGAGCGCGGTCGAGGGACGCACATGCTTGCCGTACAGCCGGAAGCTCTCGAGGATCTGGCCGGAAAGCTCGCGGGTCGGGCTCAGCACCAGGGCGCGCGCCGAGCGGCGCTCCGGGCGGAAGCGGTTGGTGACGAGGTGCTGCAGGATCGGCAGCGCGAAGGCGGCGGTCTTGCCGGTACCGGTCTGGGCGATGCCGATGAGATCGCGCCCGGCCAGCACCTGCGGCACGGCCTGGATCTGGATCGGGGTGGGGGTGGTGTGGTTCGCTTCCGCGAGGGCTTTCAGGATCGGCTCGGCGAGGCCGAGTTCGTTGAAACTGGTCAAGTAGGATTCTTTCATGGGCGAGTGCGTCCGCGCGCACATCGGGCGCGAACTGCACAGGCGGGGGCGGTGAGACACCCCGCGTAGCCTGGGACGTCGGCGTTTTCGGATGATCAGGGGCTGAAGACTGCTGCGGCCGGAAAAGCGAGGAATTCCTCACCAAGCCAAAGCGGACATCGAGCGACGCGGCCCCGAATACGGACACGTTTCCGTATGTTCCGCCTATGTGGCCTAAAAGGGTGGTGATTTCAAGGCGTCTTCGGTGCGGCTATAAGATCGGGCCATGTATCCTGATGTCGTCGGCCTTCGAAGTTTCTATGCCCAGCCGCTCGGCGTGGTGACGCGGCGCCTCGTCGGCCGCGCCATCCGCGCGCGTTTCGACAATGTGCGCGGCCTTTCCGTGCTCGGCATCGGCTATGCCACGCCCTATCTCGGCGTGTTCCGCGAGGAATGCGAGCGCGCGCTCGCCTTCATGCCGGGCGCGCAGGGCGTGACGCGCTGGCCCTCGGCGGCGCCGACGCTGGCGGCGCTGGTCGACGAAACCGAGCTGCCGCTGCGCGACGGCATGATCGACCGGGTGATCGCGGTGCATCTGCTGGAGATGACCCCCGACGCGGAGGAAGTGCTGCGAGAGGTCTGGCGTGTGCTGGCGCCGGGCGGGCGGCTGCTCTGCGTGGTGCCGAGCCGGCGCGGCGTGTGGGCCCGCACCGAGAACAACCCGTTCGGCCATGGCCGGCCGTTCTCGCGCTCGCAGATCACCGATCTCCTGCGCGGGGCGTTGTTCACGCCGGTGAGCTGGGGCGAGGCGCTCTACATGCCGCCGGTTTCGCGGCACTGGTTCCTGCGCTCGGCGGTGGCGTGGGAGCGCGTGGGCGCGACGCTGTCGCTGCCCTTCGCCGGCGTGCACATCGTCGAGGCGACCAAGCAGGTCTACAAGCCGGTGGCGACCAAGCGCCGCTCGCGCCTGCGCGTGCTCCAGCCGGTGCTGGAACCGGCGCTGGCGCCTGCGGGCGGGTGAGGGCGCGCCTCAGCGGCGCGGCTCGCCCGGCTTCTCCCGCGACAGCAGGAACACCGCCTGCTCGCCGAGCAGGTTCCACACCGCCCAGGGCAGGTTGACGCGCACCGGGCGACCGGAGGCGTCGAGCGCGATGGCGCGGTCGATGCGCGCGCCGACCTCCTCCACCAGATCCACGAAGTCGCGGATGGTGCAGAAATGGATGTTCGGCGTGTCGTGCCAGCGATAGGGCAGGTTCTCGGTGCTGGGCATCTTGCCGTTGACCAGCAGATCGAGCCGCATCCGCCAGAAACCGAAATTGGGAAAGGAGACGATGGCCCGCGTGCCCACGCGCAGCATCTGGTCCAGCACCCATTTCGGCCGGCGCGTCGCCTGGATGGTCTGCGACAGGATCACATAGTCGAAGGAATTGTCGGGATAGTCGGCAAGGTCGATGTCGGCGTCGCCCTGGATGATGGCGAGGCCGCGCGCCACGCCGGCATTCACCCCCTCGCGCGAGAGTTCGATGCCGCGCGCGTCGCAGCCGCGCGTGGTGGCGAGCAGTTCCAGCAATTCGCCGTCGCCCGAGCCGACATCGAGCACGCGCGTGCCGGGCTGCACCATCTCGGCGATCAGCAGCAGGTCGACGCGGGTGCCCGAGGCGGCGCGCACGGTCTCGCGCATGGTCAGGTCCCGCCCGTTGGCGGGCGCGTCGGCGGGCGCGGGCGGGTCGGGCGGCGACATCATTTCACCCCGAGCGTGCGGGCGGCGGAATCGATGAAGCCGCGCGCAATGGCGAAGAATTCCGGCTCGTCGAGCAGGAAGGCGTCGTGGCCCTTGTCGCTCTCGATCTCGGCGAAGGAGACCGGCGCGCCGGCGGCGTTGAGCGCGTGGACGACGGCGCGGGAATCGGCGGTCGTGAACAGCCAGTCCGAGGTGAAGGAGACGAGGCAGAAACGCGTCTTCGTGCCCTTGAACGCGTTCGCCAGCACGCCGCCGTAATCCGCCGCGAGGTCGAAATAGTCCATCGCCCGGGTCACGTAGAGATAGGAATTGGCGTCGAAGCGGTCGACGAAGGCCTCGCCCTGGTGGCGCAGATAGGATTCCACCTGGAAGTCGGCGTCGAAGGAGAAGGTGCGCCCGGCGCGGTCCTGCAAATTGCGGCCGAACTTCCGGTGCAGGGATGAGTCGGACATGTAGGTGATGTGCGCGGCCATGCGCGCGACCGCCAGCCCCCGGCGCGGGCTTGTGCCCTCGGCGAGATAGCGACCGCCGCGCCAGTCGGGATCGGCCATGACCGCCTGCCGGCCGACCTCATGGAAGGCGATGTTCTGCGCCGAGTGGCGCGCCGCCGTGGCGATCGGCAGCGCCGCGACCACGCGCTCGGGATAGCTCACCGTCCATTGCAGCACCTGCATGCCGCCCATCGAGCCGCCGACCACGGCAAGCAGCCGGTCGATGCCCAGATGGTCGACCAGCATGGCCTGCGCGCGCACCATGTCGCCGATGGTCAGCACGGGAAAATCGAGCCCGTAGGGCTGGCCGGTCGCCGGGTTGGTGGAGGAGGGGCCGGTGCTGCCGAGGCAGCCGCCGATGACGTTGGACGAGATGACGAAGAAGCGCTCGGTGTCGACCGGCTTGCCGGGCCCGATCAGCGTCTCCCACCAGCCCGGCTTGCCGGTGACGGGGTGCACATTGGCGGCGTGCTGGTCGCCCGAGAGCGCGTGGCAGACCAGAATGGCGTTGGAGCGCGCCGCGTTCAGCGTGCCATAGGTCTGGTAGCCGATCTGGAACGGGCTGAGCACCGCGCCGGAATCGAGCTGGAGCGGCTGGTCGGTCCCGAAACGCACCAGCGCCGAATGGGGATGGTCCGCCTCGCCGCGCGCCGCCTCGACCAGCCGGAGGCTATCGAGCGCGGCGTCGGGCCGGGCCGTGATGTCGGGCGTGACCGTGGTGTCAGACATGAAAACCGTCTTACCGGACGAAGAGTTCTTTTTACCGGACGATCCGATGATCCTACAGGGGCGTCTTGTCAATATGAGCGAGGCGGCGATTTTGGTGGCGGCGCGGGGCCATCCGGCAATTCCACACGAACCGGAAATGCTCTAGGACATCGGCCGATGGACAAGATCGCCAACGCTCCCGCGGCGCCGTCCGGCGCCGCTTCCCCGGCCCCCGCCGATCCGGTGGCCGATCTCGGCGCGCTGCGCGCGGAGATCGACCGCATCGACGCGGCGATGCACGCGCTTTTGATCGAGCGCAGCCAGATCATCGACCGGCTGGTGGCGGTGAAGCGCGCGCGGGGTACGGAGGGTGGCTCGGCCTTCCGGCCGGCGCGCGAGGCGTCGATGATGCGCCAGATCGTCGACCGCCACCGGGGCATCCTTCCCGTCGACACGGTGGAGGGCATCTGGCGCGTCATCATCTCCACCTTCACCTATGTGCAGGCGCCCTATGGCGTGCATGCGGACCTCGCTTCCGGCGAGGCGGCGATGCGCGACACCTCGCGCTTCCATTTCGGCTTCACCGTGCCGTTCATCGGCCATATGGGGGCGGCCGGGGTTGTGGCGGCGGTGGCGCGCTCGCGTGGCGACCTCGGCCTGGTGCCGGCCTTTGCCGCGCCGGGCGCCGGGGCGTGGTGGACCGCGCTCGAAGGCGCGCACGCGCCCAAGATCATCGCCCGCCTGCCCTTCGTCGAGCGGGCCGACCATCCGGCCGGGCTGCCGGTGTTCTGCATCGCGCATCCGGTGACGGACGGCGCCGTGACCGAGGTCGAGGTGTGGAGCCTGCACGTCTCCGGCTGGAACGCGCAGGCGGCGCGCGCGCTCGCCCCGCTCGCCGAGGTCATCGCCGTGCCCGACCGCGGGCTCGACGGCGCGGCGCTGCTCGCCTCGGTTCCGGTCGGCGGGCAGGGGGCGCACGACGCCAGCCTCGACACCGTGCTGGCGGCGCTGCGCGCGAGCGGCGCCTCGGTGCGTGCGGCGACCCTCGTCGGGAGCCATGCGAGCCGCTATACCCACTCGCCGCACGGCTGAACGCCGTCCTGCCGCCGTTTGCCTCATTTCGTCCTTCGCCTCGATAACGCCTGCCGGAGTTCCGTCATGTCGTCCGCCTCTTCCCGTCCCAACCGTCCCGTCCCGCGCGCTGGCGTGCTGGATATCGAGGCCTATGTGCCGGGCAAGTCGCAGGGCGGCGCGGGCATGAAGGTGCACAAGCTCTCGGCCAACGAGAACCCGCTCGGGCCGAGCCCGAAGGCAGTCGCGGCCTTCCAGTCGGCCAATGCGCTGGAGCTCTACCCCGACGGGTCGTCGTCGAAGCTGCGCGAGACCATCGCCAGCGCCTACGGGCTCGACCCGGCGCGCATCGTCTGCGGCACCGGCTCGGACGAATTGCTGATGCTCACCGCCGCCGCCTTTGCCGGGCCGGGCGACGAGGTGCTGTTCTCGCAGCACGGCTTCCTCGTCTACCGCATCGCCGCGCTGGCGGCGGGGGCGACGCCCGTGGTGGCGCCGGAGAAGGACTTCCGCACCGATGTCGACGCCCTGCTGGCGGCGGTGACGGAGCGCACGCGCGTCGTCTTCCTCGCCAACCCGAACAACCCGACCGGCACCTACCTGCCCTTCGACGAGGTGCGCCGGCTTCAGCGCGGCCTGCCGCCCAATGTGCTGCTGGCGCTCGACGCGGCCTATGCCGAATATGTCCGGCGCAACGATTACGAGGCCGGCATCGAGCTGGTGGCGACCTGCCCGAATGTGGTGATGCTGCGCACCTTCTCGAAGATCTACGGCCTCGCGGCGCTGCGCGTGGGCTGGCTCTACGGGCCGGCCGAGGTGGTGGACGCCATCAACCGGATTCGCGGCGCCTTCAACGTCTCGGCACCCGGCCTTGCCGCCGCCATCGCGGCGGTGGAGGACACCGGCCATGTCGAGGCGGCGATCGCGCATAACGAGACCTGGCTGCCCTGGCTGACCGAGCAGCTGACCGCGCTCGGCCTCACCGTGACGCCGAGCGTCGCCAACTTCCTGCTGGTGCATTTCCCCGACGTGGAAGGCCGCACGGCGAAGGATGCCGACGCCTTCCTCAGCGGGCGCGGGCTGATCCTGCGGCGGGTGGACTCCTACGGCCTGCCGGGCGCCCTGCGCCTGACGGTGGGGACGGAGGAGGCCAACCGCCTGCTGGTCGAGGCGCTGGCCGAGTTCCTCGGGGAAAAGGGGGCGGGTCATGGTGCTTGATCCCCCGCTGTCGAGCCCGATCGTCGGCCGGCTCACCGTCATCGGAATCGGCCTGATCGGCTCGTCGATCCTGCGCGCGGCGAAGGCGCGCGGGCTCGCCGGCACGCTGGTCGCCTATGACGGCGCGGAGGTCGTGCGCGACCGCGCGCTGGCGCTCGGCCTCGCCGATCTCGTCGCCGCGACGCCGGAGCAGGCGGTGCGCGACGCCGATATCGTGATCCTGTGCGTGCCGGTCGGCGCGATGGGCGCGGTGGCGGAAGCCATCGCCCCGCATCTCAAGGCCGACGCCATCGTCTCCGACGTCGGCTCGGTGAAGGGCGCCGTGGTGAGCGCGCTGCGCGCGCATCTGCCCGGCAATGTCCACATCGTCCCCGGCCATCCGGTGGCGGGCACGGAATATTCGGGGCCGGATGCGGGCTTCGCGACGCTGTTCAAGAACCGCTGGTCGATCCTCACCCCGCCGGAGGGAACCGACCCGGCGGCGGTGGAGCGCCTCGCGGCGCTGTGGGCGGCGATGGGCGCCAATGTCGAGACCATGACGCCGGAGCACCACGATCTGGTGCTGGCCATCACCTCGCATGTGCCGCACCTGATCGCCTACAACATCGTCGGCACGGCGGCGGACCTCGAGGCGGTCACGCAGTCGGAGGTTATCAAGTACTCGGCCGGCGGCTTCCGCGACTTCACCCGCATCGCAGCGTCCGACCCGACCATGTGGCGCGACGTGTTTCTCAACAACCGCGAGGCGGTGATCGAGGTGCTGGGGCGCTTCACCGAGGACCTGATCGCGCTTCAGCGGGCGATACGCTGGGCCGAGGGCGACAAGCTGTTCGACCTGTTCACCCGCACCCGCGCCATACGCCGCTCGATCATCGAGATCGGGCAGGAGACGGCGGCGCCGGACTTCGGCCGCACGCACGAATAAGGCGCGCGAGGGGTCTTCAGGGGCGCGGCGGATGGACCGGGCGAGCGACGAAGACATGATGGGGGAGGCGCTGGCGGAGGCGGCCCTGGCCCTCGAGGCGGGCGTGTTTCCCGTCGGCGCGGTGCTGGCGCGGGGAGGGCGGATTCTCGGCCGCGCCCGCAAGACCATGGCGTCGAACCATCTCAGCCATGCCGAGATGAACCTGTTCCACCGGGTGTTCATGGGCGATTACCGCTTCGCGCGCGCGGACGGCCTCACCCTCTACACCACGCTGGAGCCCTGCGTGATGTGCTTCGGCACGCTACTGCACCTGCCGATCACGCGGCTGGTTTTCGCGATGGAGGACGCCTATGGCGGCTGCGCCTCGGTGACGCTCAACGGCGCGCCGCCGCGCCACCAGCACCGCCCGGTGGAGATTGCCGGAGGCGTGCGCCGCAGCGAGGCGCGGGCGCTGTTCGCGACCTTTCTCGACACCACGTCGGAGCCGTTCTGGCGCGAGGGCGGCGCCCCGCCCTTCCAGACGGCGGTGCGGGGCGAACCGGTGCAGTTCTAGTCGTCATCCCGGCCGCAGCGCAGCGGAGAGTCGGGATCGGTGTCCGTCTGCAACGGCATGCGATCCCGGATCGGCCTTTGGCCGTCCGGGATGACGCTTTGGCGGGGCCGATGACCTCAGCCGCTGGTCGGCATGACGAACTGGGCGCCCTCGCGGATGCCGGTCGGCCAGCGCGCAGTGGTGGTCTTCAGCTTGGTGTAGAAGCCGACGCCCTCCATGCCGTAGACGTTGCGATCGCCGAAGATCGACCGCTTCCAGCCGCCGAAGGAATGGAACGCCACCGGCACCGGGATCGGCACGTTGATGCCGATCATGCCGGCCTTCGCGTCGCGGTCGAAGGCGCGCGCGGCGTCGCCGTCGCGGGTGAAGATGGCGGCGCCGTTGCCGTATTCGTGGTCGTTGACCAGCTTGAGCGCGTCGTCGTAGCGCGGCACGCGCACCACCGAGAGCACCGGGCCGAAGATCTCTTCCTTGTAGATCTTCATCTGCGGCGTCACCTCGTCGAACAGCGTGCCGCCGAGGAAGTAGCCGTTCTCGTAGCCCTGGAGCTTGAGGTCGCGCCCGTCGACGACGAGCCTGGCGCCGGCGGCGACGCCATCGTCGATATAGCCGCGGACCTTGGCCAGATGCTCCTTCGTCACCAGCGGGCCCATCTCGCTGTCGGGGTCGAGACCGGGGCCGACCTTGAGCGCGCGCACCTTCGGCACCAGCTTCTCCAGCAGCGCGTCGCCGACGCCACCGACGGCGACCGCCACCGACACCGCCATGCAGCGCTCGCCGGCCGAGCCGTAGCCGGCGCCCATCAGGGCGTCGACGGTCTTGTCGAGATCGGCGTCGGGCATGACCACAAGGTGGTTCTTGGCGCCGCACAGGGCCTGCGCGCGCTTACCCGCCGCAGCGGCGGTCTTGTAGACATATTCGCCGATGGCGGTGGAGCCGACGAAGCTCACCGCAGCGACATCCGGGTGGGTCAGCAGCGTGTCGACCGCTTCCTTGTCGCCCTGCACCACGTTGAACACGCCGGCCGGCAGGCCGGCCTCGGCCAGCAGTTCGGCCAGCATCAGCGAGGGGGTCGGGTCCTTCTCGGAGGGCTTGAGCACGAAGGCGTTGCCGCAGGCGAGCGCCACCGGGAACATCCACATCGGCACCATGACGGGGAAGTTGAACGGGGTGATGCCGGCCACCACGCCCACGGGATGGCGGGCCGAGAACACGTCGACGCCGCGCGCCACCTGCTCGGTGAAGTCGCCGCGCACGAGGTGCGGGATGCCGCAGGCGAACTCGACCACCTCGATGCCGCGCGTCACCTCGCCCTTGGCGTCCTCGAAGGTCTTGCCGTGCTCGCGGGTGATGGCGGCGGCGAGCGCGTCGATGTCGCGCTCCAGCAGGGCCTTGAACCTGAACATGATGCGCGCGCGGGTCAGCGGCGGCGTGTCGGCCCAGCCGGGGAAGGCGGCGGCGGCGGCGGCGACCGCCTCGCCCACCGTGGCGGCGGAGGCGAGGAGCACCTCGCCCGCCTGTGCGCCGGTGGAAGGATCGAAGACCGGCGCGGTGCGCCCTGCCGTTCCAACGGATTTGCCGCCGATATAGTGACCGATGACCGCCATGAGGCTTTCTCTCCCTTGAGATGCTGTCATCGTTGTGCTTGCCGAACGGGCGCACTTCAACGACGATGTTTCCCAAACCGTTGTGCGAATTTTCGATAACCACCGTAAGGGGAGGGCGGAGCGGCCATGGATTGGGATCACCTGCGCATCTTCCTCGCCGTCGCGCGGGCCGGGCAGATGCTGGCGGCGGCGCGCCAGCTCGGGCTCGACCACGCCACCGTCGGCCGGCGGCTCGGCGCGCTGGAGGCGGGGCTCGGCACCAAGCTGATCGAGCGGCGCACCACCGGCAGCGAGCTGACCGCCGCCGGCGAGCGCCTGCTCGCCCATGCCGAGCGGATGGAGACCGAGATGCTGCAGGCGCAGTCGACGCTCGGCAATGTCGACCTCGCGCTGGCCGGCACGGTGCGCATCGGCGCGCCGGACGGCTTCGGCACCTATTTCCTCGCGCCCCGCCTCGGGTGGCTGGCGGAGGAGCACCCGAGCCTGTCCATCCAGCTGGCGCCGCTGCCGCGCAGCTTCTCGCTGCCCAAGCGCGAGGTGGATATCGCCGTCACCTTGCAGCGGCCGGCGGAGGGGCGGCTGGTGGCGCGCAAGCTCACCGACTACACGCTCGGGGTCTATGCGGCGCACAGCTATCTCGAGCGCACCGGCCCGGTGCGGACGCTGGCCGACATCGACGGGCGGCTGCTGGTGACCTATGTGGCGGATCTCGTCTACTCGCCGGCGCTCGACTATTTCGAGGCCTTTCGCGAGACGCGGGCGCGCCGGCTGGAATGCGCCAGCGTGGTCGGCCAGATGGAGGCGGTGCGGGCGGGCGCCGGGATCGGCATCCTGCACGACTACGCCGCGCGGGCGCATCCCGAGCTGGTGCGGCTGCTGCCGGAAATGGCCTTCCGCCGCTCCTACTGGCTGGTCACCCATGCCGACATCCGCGACCTCAGGCGCATTCGCGAGGTGGAGGATTTCATCGTCGGGGCGGTGCGCGAGCAGCGCGCCTGCTTCGTCGCCGCGCCGGAGCCGGGCGAGCCGGCCGCCGCCTGAGCGCGGTTCTCGGCCCCGAAGCCTAGAGCCCGAGCTGGGTCAGCTGGTCACGCATCCGCAAGGTGTCGCGGTGCACGAACTCGCCGAAGGCAGGACCGGCGAGATAGTCGCCGGTCCAGTTGTAGCGGAACAGCGTCGCCTTCCAGGCCGCACCGTCGACCGTCTCGTTCATCAGCTGGATGTGGCGATTGAGGGCTTCCGCGCCGATGCCCGGCGGGGCGAACACGCCGCGCCAATTGGAGAGTTCGATGTCGAGCCCCTGCTCGACGAAGGTCGCCACCGGGACGCCCGGCAGGCGCTGCGGGGCGGACAGGCCCAGCAGGCGCAGCCGGCCGGCGACGAGGTGATTGCGCACCTCGCCGAGGCCGGCGCAGATGCAATCCTGCTCGCCGCGCACAACCGCCTCGATGGCTCCCACGCCGCCCACATAGGGCTGATACCGGAGATGACGGGCGGGCACGCCGGCGTAGCGGGCGATCATGGCGGCGAGGATATGGTCGGCGCTGCCCCGCGAGCTGCCGCAGAAGGAGAATCGCTCCGGGGACTGGCGGAGCGCGGTAAGCAGGTCGCCCAGCGTGGCGAAGGGCGAATCCGTTCGCACGGCGCAGGCGGCGTATTCGGTGGTAAGCCGCGCCACCGGCGCGAGATCGGCAAGGCTGGTGGCCTGCTGCGCGACGATTGTGGAGCCGACCAGACCCGAGCCGCCCAGCAGGAGGGCGTCGCTGTGTGCCGAGTATTCGTCGATGAAGCGCGTGATCGCCAGCGGCGCGCTTGTCCATTTCGGGGTCAGCAGGGAGGCGACGTTGGCGTCGCCCAGGCACTCGGCGAGGCTGTGGCCGAGCAAGGCAAGGCTTCCCCCTTCCGGCACCGGAAGGAGGAGCGTCAGGCGCTCGCGAGCCGCCGGCGCGTCCGGCGCGGCGAGGGCCGACGGCAGACCCAGGCAGCTTGCGGCAAGACCGGCAATGAAGCGGCGACGGTGCATGGCGTCCGCGCGGAGGAATCGGCGAGCATATACATCGAACTTAATTCCAATATCGACATAGTTCCTCGCGCGCCGTGCCGGAAGTGACGATGCGGCAATGGGGCAGCTTGTGACGGAACTGTTACCGCGAGGACACGTTCTCCGTGCATTAAAGGTGCTTTAATACCTCTTTACCGTGACTTGCCCGGCCCCCCGCAGGCTACAGGCCGGCAACGCCTGCCGCAGCATGCCCGTGATGGTGCCGGCATTCGCCGTGGTCGGCGAGAATCTCGATCACCCGGCATTCGGCGACATGCCCGTGCGAGCAGCCCTCCACCATGCGCGCCAGCTCGGCGCGCAGCGCCGTGAGGCTGGCGATGCGCCGCTCCACCGCGGCGAGATGATCGCGCGCGATCGCATCCGCCGCCGCGCAGGACTGGCCGGGCTCGTCCTGCAGCCGCAGCAGGGTGCGGATAGCCTCGATCTCGAAGCCGAGTTCCCGCGCATGGCGGATGAAGGCCAGGCGCCGCATGTCGTCGCCGCCATAGGCGCGGCGCCCGCCTTCGGTGCGCGGCGGCGCGGGGAGCAGGCCGATCTCCTCGTAATAGCGGATGGTCGGCACCTTAACGCCGCTCGTGCGCGCGGCCTCGCCGATGGTGAACTGCTCCGCCGCCGTTGCCATTTCCACTCTTGCTCCTCTAGTCGCTAGAGGAATTAGGTTGTCTGCCATGACCTGACAAGGGTGTCCGCGATGACGCCCGGTTCGCACAGGAGCCGCACCATGTCCGCCGTGAAGACCCGCTACCGCATCGAGGGAATGGACTGCGCGTCCTGTGCCGCGAAGATCGACACGGCGGTGCGGCGGGTGAAGGGCGTGGAGGAGGTCTCGGTCTCCGTGACCGCCGGCACGATGACCGTCGCGCACGAGGCGGCGGACCTTGTCCTGCTGGAGACTCGGGTCGCGGGGCTGGGCTACGGCATCGTGCGGCTGACGGCGGCGAGCGTAGCGGCACCCGTGGCGCCGACCCAAGACCAAGACCACGACCACGACCACGACCACGCGCATGTGCACGGCGCCGGCTGTGCCGGGGGGCACGACCATGACCACGACCACCACCACGCGCATGACCACAGCCACGATCACAGTCACGCTCAGGTTCCGGCGGCGCCGGCGCGCGCCGCGCCGGAGGCTCATGGTCACGCCCACCTGCCGGGTGATGTGCCGTGGTGGAAGACCGGCAAGGCGCGCCTGACCCTGGTCTGCGGCGCGGCGCTGGCGGCGGCCTATGGGCTCGGCCATTTCTTCCCCGGGCTCGACCCGTGGATCTTCATCGCCGCGCTCTCGGTCGGCCTCGTCCCGATCGCCCGCCGGGCGCTGATGGCGGCGCTGTCGGGCACGCCCTTCTCCATCGAGACGCTGATGACCATCGCCGCCGTCGGCGCCGTCATCATCGGCGCCTCGGAGGAGGCGGCCGCCGTGGTGTTCCTGTTCCTCGTCGGCGAGTTGCTGGAGGGCGTCGCCGCCGGACGGGCGCGCGATTCGATCCGCGCCCTCACCAGCCTGGTGCCGAAGACCGCCCGCCGCGTCGAGGGCGCCTCCACCCGCGAGGTGCCGGCGGACAGCCTCGCGGTCGGCGACGTCATCCTCGTGCGGCCCGGCGAGCGCATTCCCGCCGATGGCGAGGTGCTGGAGGGCGCCGGCTCGGTGAACGAGGCGCCGCTGACCGGCGAGAGCGTGCCGGTCGCCAAGCAGGCGGGCGATGCGGTCTTCGCCGGCACGGTGAACGGCGAGGCGGCGCTGACCGTGCGCACCACCACCGAACCCTCCGACAACACCATCGCCCGCGTGGTCCGCCTCGTCGAGGAGGCGCAGGAGAGCAAGGCGCCGACCGAGCGCTTCATCGACCGCTTCGCCCGCTGGTACACGCCCTTCGTGGTGCTGCTGGCGGCGCTGGTCGCCGTGGTGCCGCCGCTGCTGTTCAGCGCCTCATGGGACGAATGGATCTACAAGGGCCTCGCCTTGCTGCTGATCGGCTGCCCCTGCGCGCTGGTGATCTCGACGCCAGCCGCCATCGCGGCGGGTCTCGCCTCCGGCGCGCGGCGCGGGCTGCTGATCAAGGGCGGCGCGGTGCTGGAGGTGCTGCGCACGGTGAACGCGGTGGCGCTCGACAAGACCGGCACGCTGACCGAGGGCAAGCCGAAAGTGACGGATGTGGTGGCCTTCGAGGGCGAGGAGGCGGCGCTGCTTGCGCGCGCGGCCGCGCTGGAGGCCGGCTCCACCCACCCGCTGGCGAGCGCCATACTGAACGAGGCCGCCGCGCGCGGGCTTGTCGCGCCGCCGGTGAGCGCCGCCGGCGCGCTGGGCGGGGAGGGGGTGAGCGGCACGGTCGACGGCGCCGCGCTGTTCCTCGGCTCGCCGAAGGCGGCGGGCGCACGCGCGCCGCTGAGCGCGGAGCAGAGCGCCGCCATCCACTCCTTGAACGATGACGGCAAGACCGTCGCCGTGCTGCTGGCCGACGGGCGCGCCGCCGGCCTCATCGCCATGCGCGACGAGCCGCGTCCCGACGCGGCCGCCGGGCTGGCGGCGCTGACGGCGGCGGGCATCCGCACGGTGATGCTGACCGGCGACAACGAGCGCACGGCGAAGGCCATCGGCGCCGCTCTGGGCATCGAGGTGCGCGCCGGGCTGATGCCGGCCGACAAGCAGGCCATCATCGGCGAGATGAAGGCCCAGGGCCTCGTCGTCGCCAAGGTCGGCGACGGCATCAACGACGCGCCGGCGCTGGCGGCGGCCGATGTCGGCATCGCCATGGGCGGAGGCACCGATGTCGCGCTGGAGACGGCGGACGCCGCCGTGCTGCACGGGAGGGTCGGCGACGTCGCGGCGATGATCGATCTGTCGCGCGCCACCATGGGCAATATCCACCAGAACATCACGCTGGCGCTGGGGCTGAAGGCGGTGTTCCTCGTCACCACCATCGCCGGTATCACCGGCCTGTGGCCGGCGATCCTCGCCGACACCGGCGCCACCGTGCTGGTGACGGCGAACGCCCTGCGGCTGCTGGGGCGGAAGGCGGGGTGAGGACCGACTGAGGGAGCGGCGGCCAACAGAGCATCGTCATGCCCGGGCTTGGCCCGGGCATCCATGTCTTTGCACCCCAGAGAAGCCGTGGATGGCCGGGCCAAGCCCGGCCATGACGGTCATCGGATGTGGCGGGCGGCCGGCCTTACGCCTTCGCCAGCAGCTTCAGCCAGCGGCGTGCCTGCGCGCGCACATTCTTCGGCGCGGTGCCGCCATAGGAGACGCGGCTCGCCACCGATTTCGACACCGAGAGCACGCCGAACACTTCCGCCGTGATGCGCGGCTCGACCGACTGCATCTCGGCCAGCGAGAGCTTGTGCAGCGGCGCGTCCTTGGCCGAGGCCAGCGCGACGATGCGGCCGGTGACGTGGTGCGCCTC
Source organism: Ancylobacter sp. TS-1 (assembly GCF_009223885.1). Classification (NCBI taxonomy): domain Bacteria; kingdom Pseudomonadati; phylum Pseudomonadota; class Alphaproteobacteria; order Hyphomicrobiales; family Xanthobacteraceae; genus Ancylobacter; species Ancylobacter sp. TS-1. The sequence goes on along the minus strand of NZ_CP045144.1, from coordinate 2,424,774 downwards.
GCGGAAGGGCAGGCCGAGCACGCGCACCAGCCAGTCGGCGAGATCGGTGGCGGTGGAATAGCCGGAACCGGCCGCCGCCTTCATCCGCTTCTCGTCCGGCACCATGTCGCGCACCATGCCGGATGTGGCGGCGATCATCAGCGAGAGGGTGGAGAGGGCGTCGAACGTGCCTTCCTTGTCCTCCTGCATGTCCTTGGCATAGGCCAGCGCCAGCCCCTTCATCACCATCAGCAAGCCATTGAAAGCACCCGCGATTCGGCCGATCTTGGCGCGCACCAGCTCGGCGGCGTCGGGGTTGCGCTTCTGCGGCATGATCGAGGAGCCGGAGGTGAAGCGGTCGGAGAGCTTCATCAGCCCCACCAGCGGCGAGGTCCAGATCACGATCTCCTCGGCGAAGCGGGAGAGGTGCATGGCGCAGATCGAGGCGCTGGCCAGCGTCTCCAGCACGAAGTCGCGGTCGGAGACCGAATCGAGCGAGTTCGCCGTCGGGCGGTCGAAGCCGAGGGCGCTCGCGGTGGCGAAACGGTCGATGGGGAAAGAGGTGCCGGCCAGCGCGGCGGCGCCGAGCGGGCACTCGTTGAGCCGCGCGCGGGCGTCCTTGAGCCGGCCGCGGTCGCGCCCGAGCATCTCGACATAGGCCAGAAGATGGTGGCCGAAGGTCACGGGCTGGGCGGTCTGAAGGTGCGTGAAGCCGGGCATCACCGTGCCGGAATGGATCAGCGCCTTCTCGGCCAGCGCGAGCTGGAGGTCCTTGAGCTGGGTGTCCAGCGTGTCGATGGTGTCGCGCACATAGAGCCGGAAATCGGTCGCCACCTGGTCGTTGCGGGAGCGGGCGGTGTGCAGGCGCCCGGCGGCGGGGCCGAGCAGGGTGGCGAGGCGCGACTCGACGTTCATGTGGATGTCTTCCAGCGCGCGCTGGAAGGTGAAGTCGCCGGAATCGATCTCTGACAGGATCGTGTCTAGACCGGCGACGATCTTTTCGGCATCAGCCCTGTCGATGATCCCCTGTGCCGCCAGCATCGAGGCATGCGCCTTCGACCCCGCAATGTCCTGCGCGTATAGCCGCTGGTCGAAACCGATGGAGGCGTTTATCTCCTCCATGATCGCATCGGGGCCGGTCTCGAAGCGGCCGCCCCACATCTTGTTGCTCATGCTGACTAATCTCCGCGAGGACGGCCATGACCGAACGACCTGAGGACGCGACGGGGCCCGGGACGACGGGACAGGCGCGGCCGAGAGGCCGTTTCGCCCTGCTGGTGTCGGCCGCGCTGCTCCTCGGCGTCCTCGCCGGGCTGGCAGGCGTATACGGGATCGGAGGCGTCGGGCGCAACGTCGTTGCCACCGGGCCCGCCGTGCCGCCGGCAGCCGGCGGGGCCGATATGGGCAATCAGGCCGGTGGGGTGGACGATCAGTGCCGTGCGGCCAGCGAGGCCGGCAAGCGCCTCGCCGCCTTCGCCACCGGGGAACTCGCCGCCTTCGCGCCGACGCTCAAGCCGACCCGCATTCCCGACCTCGCCTTCCTCGCCCCCGACGGCACGCCGGTGAAGCTGTCGCAGGTCGGCGGCGACGGGCTGAAGCTCGTGAACATCTGGGCGACCTGGTGCGTGCCGTGCCGCAAGGAGATGCCGGCGCTCGACCAGTTGCAGGCGACGCTCGGCCGCAAGGGCAGCGGCGACGTGCCCGGCTTCGAGGTGGTGGCGCTCAACATCGACACCCGCGATCCGGCCAAGCCGAAGGTCTTCTTCGACGAGATCGGCATCAAGAATCTGGCGCTCTATGCCGACCCCAAGGCGCAGGCGTTCCAGGACCTGCGCGCGGTGGGGCGCGGCTTCGGCCTGCCGACCACCATGCTGATCGACGCCACCGGCTGCGAGATCGGCCACATTGCCGGCCCGGCCGAATGGGCGAGCCCGGACGCCATCGCGCTGATCAGGGCCGCACTGGGAAGCTAGATCGACGGCGGATCCCCGCCGGCATGGGCCATGTGCCGTCCGCCGGCGCGATCCACACACGATTCCGACCGCCGGTCTTGACCTGGTACAGCGCGGCGTCGGCGCGGTGGAGCACATCCTCCAGCTCGCGATCGGCGGGACTCGCCACGGTGACGCCGATGCTGGCGGTGACCGGGATGGCGTGGCCGGCGAAGCTGGCGGGGCTGGCCGCCAGCGCGCTGCGGAACCTCTCGGCGGCGATGCCGGCCTCCGTTATGTCGGCCTTCGGCATCACGCAGGTGAACTCGTCGCCGCCCAGGCGGGCAAAAAGATCGCAGCTGCGGAAACTGGCCTGGCCGACGGCCGCCACATGCCGCAGCACCTCGTCGCCCGCCGCATGGCCATACGCGTCGTTGATCTCCTTGAACCTGTCGAGATCGATCATCAGCACCGCCAGCGAGCTGCCGAAGCGATGAAAGCGGCTCAGTTCCACCGGAGCGAAGATGTCAAGGAAACGGCGGTTCGCCAGTCCGGTCAGCGGATCGGTGGCGGCGAGGCGGGCAAAGTCCGCCTCGATGCGCTTGCGGTCGGTGATGTTCATGTGGGACACCACCGCGCCGACCAGCGGACCGCGGGCGTCCGGCTGGTCCGCCACTTCGAGGCGCCGCCGCAACGGGGTGACGCGCACCAGGAACCATCTCAGCGCCGTCGGCGAATGGCAGGCATAGTCTATCTCGAACTCTTCCCTTTCGCCGGCGAGCACCGCCTGAAGCCCTCGGGCGAAGGGCATCGCCTCCTCCGAGGCGTCCCCCGTCGCGTGCCGGCACACGTCGAGGTAATTGATGCCGATCGGGTTCACCAGCCGATGGGCGCCGTCGCGCTCGGCGTCGTCCTTCCACGCCCTGTTCACCGCCGTGATGGCGCCGTCGGTATCGAGCACGCAGATCTGCAGGGGGAGTGCATCGATGACGGCGATCGCGAGGTCGTCGTCGCGCAGCAATTCACCGTGATACGGCATCTCGTCGTAGCCTGTGAGCGGCCTCTCGTGCGGCGAGGCCCCATTGCCGAAGTGTGTCATGAAACTAGCGCTAAATCCGAACTATTCCAGTGTTCGGCGCTGGACGGCTCACAGGCGATTTCGGGTGGTGCCGGCAGGCGAGACGGTCTAACAGGGCGTTCCTGAAACCGCGCAGTGCCCCCGCATGGCTTCCGCCCCCCGCGTATCCTCCTCGCCCGTGCCCATGGCACCTTCCGACTGGGGCGCGCTGGCGCTGCTGGGGCTGATCTGGGGCGGCTCCTTCTTCTTCGGCAAGGTGGCGATCGCGGAGATCCCGCCGCTGACCATGGTGCTGACGCGCGTGGCCATCGGGGCGCTGGCGCTGTGGGTCATCGCCCGGGCGCGCGGCGTCCACATGCCGCTGAACCGGCGGCTGGTGGCCGAGTTCATGCTGCTGGCGGTCATCGCCAACATCATTCCGTTCGGGCTGATCGCCTGGTCGCAGCAGCATCTGCCGAGCGGGCTGTCCTCCATCCTCAACGCCGCGACGCCGCTGTTCACCGTGCTGGTGGCGCAGGCCTTCACCCATGACGAGAAGTTCACCCTCGGCAAGCTGACCGGCGTGAGCCTGGGCTTTCTCGGCGTGGCGGTCATGATGGGGCCGGCGCTGCTCGGCCAGCTCGGCGGGCACGAACTGCCCGCCCAGCTCGCGGCCATCGGCGCCACCGTGTCCTACGGCTTCGCGGCGGTCTATTCCCGGCGCTTCCGCCATCTGCCGCCGCTCGGCATCGCCATGGTGCAGCTGGCCAGCTCCAGCCTGCTGCTGCTGCCGGCGGTGGCGGTGATCGACCAGCCATGGAATCTGCCGGCGCCCTCGCTGCCGGTGATCGGCGCCCTTCTCGGCCTCGGCGTGCTCTCCACCGGGCTGGCCTATATCCTCTATTTCCGCATCGTCGGGCGGAACGGGGCGACCAACATCTCGCTGGTGACGTTCCTGGTGCCGGTGAGCGCCATCCTGCTCGGCGCGCTGGTGCTGGGCGAGGCGCTGGAGCCGCGCGAATTCGCCGGCTTCGCCATCATCGCGCTGGGGCTGGCGGCGATCGACGGCCGCCCGGCGCGGTGGCTGCGGGGGAGGATGGGGTAGGGGTGCCTGCCGCTGTCATCCCGGCCGGGCGGAGCGAGAGCCGGGATCGTCATCCGCCTATCGGCACGCGATCCCGGATCGGCCTGCGGCCGTCCGGGATGACGGAAAGGCAGATGCGTCTGGTCCTGCGAGGCCCGGCTGCGCCGGGGCCTGCTCAACGTGCCGGCGTGCCCCGCCTCTAGCGGGTCGGCACCGGCTTCTCGCCGCGATAGTCGTAGAAGCCGCGCTGGGTCTTGCGGCCGAGCCAGCCGGCTTCGACATACTTCACCAGCAGCGGGCAGGGGCGGTACTTGCTGTCGGCCAGCCCCTCATGCAGCACCTGCATGATCGACAGGCACGTATCCAGCCCGATGAAGTCGGCGAGCTGGAGCGGGCCCATCGGGTGGTTGGCCCCTAACCGCATGGCGGTGTCGATGGCGTCGACCGAGCCCACGCCCTCATAGAGCGTGTAGATCGCCTCGTTGATCATCGGCAGCAGGATGCGGTTGACCATGAAGGCGGGGAAGTCCTCCGACACCGCATAGGTCTTGCCCAGCCGGCTGACGAAGGCCTTGGACAGCTCGAAGGTCTCGTCCTCGGTGGCGATGCCGCGCACCAGCTCGACGAGCTGCATCAGCGGCACCGGATTCATGAAGTGGATGCCGATGAAGCGCTCGGGCCGGTCCGTCGAGGCGGCGAGCCGGGTGATCGAGATGGACGAGGTGTTGGTGGCGAGGATCGCCTCGGGCTTCAGGAACGGGCAGACCGAGGAGAAGATCTTGCGCTTGATCTCCTCCTTCTCCACCGCCGCCTCGATCACCAGGTCGACCTCGGCGAGATCGGCGGTCTGGTTGGTGCCGTGGATGCGCCCGAGCGCGGCCTGCTTCTCGGCCTCGCTATAGGCGCCCTTGGAGACCTGACGCGCCATGTTGCCGTTGATGGTGGCCAGGCCCGACTTGATGCGGTCGGACTCGAGGTCGTTCAGCACGACATCATAGCCGGCAAGCGCGCACACATGCGCGATGCCGTTGCCCATCTGGCCCGCCCCGATGATGCCGACGCGCTTGATATCGAAAGCCATGGTCCGTTCGTCCTGCCCCTGTCGGCGGCCGCCGCCGCGCTTCGTTGCCGGCGTGCTTTGCCGACGACCGTTCCAGTATAGAGCGCCGTCAGCCTTTTGCCTTAGCTATTTCGGCCGTCAGCTCCGGCACGATCTGGAACAGATCGCCCACGAGGCCGTAGTCGGCCACCTGGAAGATCGGGGCCTCCTCGTCCTTGTTCACCGCCACGATGACCTTGGAATCCTTCATGCCGGCGAGGTGCTGGATGGCGCCGGAAATGCCGAGCGCGACATAGAGGTCGGGCGCCACCACCTTGCCGGTCTGGCCGACCTGCCAGTCGTTCGGCGCGTAGCCGGCATCGACCGCCGCGCGCGAGGCGCCGACCGCCGCGCCCAGCGCGTCGGCCAGCGGCTCGACCACGGAATGGAAGTTCTCCGCCGAGCCGATGGCCCGTCCGCCCGAGACGATGATGCGGGCGGCGGTCAGCTCGGGCCGGGCGCTGGTGGCGATCTCTTCGCCGACGAAGCGCGAGCCGGCGCCGGCGCCGGCGGCATCCACGGCGCGGACCGGCGCGCTGCCGGCCTCGCCGACCGGCGCGAAGCCGGCGGTGCGGATGGTGAGCACCTTCGTCGCGTCGGTGGCCCGCACGCGCTGGATCGCGTTGCCGGCATAGATCGGCCGGTCGAACGTGTCGGGCGCGACGACGGCGACGACGTCGGAGACCTGCATCACGTCGAGCAGCGCGGCGATGCGCGGCAGCACGCTCTTGCCGAAGGCGGTGGAGGCGGCGACGATCGCGCCATAGCCGGGCGCCAGCGCGAGGCCGAGCGCGCTCACCGGCTCGGCGAGGCGGTGGGCATAGGCGGGCGCATCGGCGAGCAGCACCTCGGCGACGCCCTCGAGCCGGGCGGCGGCCTCGGCGGCGGCGCGGGCGTTCTCGCCCACCACCAGCACATGCACCGGGGCGCCGAGCGCCAGAGCGGCGGTCAGCGCGCGGGCGGTGACCGGGTTGAGGCTGGCATCGTCATGCTCGGCGAGGAGCAGGGTCGGCAGATGGTCGGCCATGGTCAGAGCACTCCCGCCTTCTTGAGGTGGTCGACGAGTTCGGCCGGCGAGCCGACCTTGATGCCGGCGGTGCGGCCGGCGGGCTCGGTGGTGGAGAGGATTTCCAGGCGCGGGGCGAGGTCGACGCCGAGTTCGGAGGCGGACTTCTCGTCGATCGGCTTCTTCTTCGCCTTCATGATGTTGGGCAGCGAGGCGTAGCGCGGCTCGTTGAGGCGCAGATCGGTGGTCAGCACCGTCGGCAGGTCGAGGTCCAGCGTCTGCAGGCCGCCGTCGATCTCGCGGGTGACGGAGAGGGTGCCCTCGCCGACCGCGACCTTCGAGGCGAAGGTCGCCTGCGGCCAGCCGAGCAGGGCGGCCAGCATCTGGCCGGTCTGGTTGCAGTCGTCGTCGATCGCCTGCTTGCCGAGGATGACGAGGCCGGGCGCCTCCGCCTCGACGATCTTCTTCAGGAGCTTGGCGACGGTGAGCGGCTCGATGCCGGCGTCGTCGGTCTTCACCCAGATGCCGCGGTCGGCGCCCATGGCGAGAGCGGTGCGGATGGTCTCGTCGGTCTTGACCGGGCCGATGGAGACGGCGACGACTTCGCTCGCCTTGCCGGCCTCCCTCAGGCGCAGCGCCTCCTCGACGGCGATCTCGTCGAAGGGGTTCATCGACATCTTGATGTTGGCGAGCTCCACCCCCGAGCCGTCCGCCCTGACGCGGATCTTGACGTTGTAGTCGACGACCCGCTTCACGGGCACCAGGATCTTCATCACACATCTCCCGTCGGGCGTGGCCGCGTGGCCCGCCCTTGGCAGCCGCATTCGGGGAAGGCAGAGCCGCCAGCGAGGCCGTGCAAGGGACCGGATGGGGGCGCTTGTGGGCGGTGCTGCGGGGCGGCTCGGCCTGCGGAAAACCGCGGCAAACTATGGTTCGGCCCGAGGGCTGTCAACGCCGTCGCGGCGGGCGCCCGCCGCCATGCAGGGGCCGGTGCAGGCCCCTCGAATGTCAGACCGGCGGGGGGCCGCCGGGCGTGCCGTCGCGCGTCATCACCCAGAGCGGCACGCCGCGCCGGCGCATGAACACGACCAGCACCGCGCCGGTGGCGAGCCCGCCTATATGCGCCCACCACGCCGTGTCCTGCTCGCCGGAGGCGAACAGGCTCCAGAGCTGGAAGCCGATCCACGCCCCCAGCGGCCAGATGGCGGGGATGCGCAGCGGCAGGCGCATGAACATCAGCACCCAGATCCGCACATTGGGGTGCAGCATGAGATAGGCGCCGACCAACCCGGAGATTCCCGCCGAGGCGCCGACCAGCGGCGAGGCGGAATCGGGCATGGCGAGCGCATGGGCGAGGCCGCCGGCGATGCCGCACAGCAGATAGAAGACCAGGAAGCGCAGATGGCCGAGTGCGTCCTCCACATTGTCGCCGAACACCCAGAGGAAGGCCATGTTGCCGGCGAGGTGCAGCCAGCCGCCATGCAGGAACATGTAGCTGACGAGGGTCAGCTCGGAGGGCAGGCGCGCATATTCGGCCGGCAGCACGGCGGCGTGCGTCACCACGGCGGGGATGGCGCCGTAGCCGAAGGCCGAGGCGACGTCGATCTCCGGCCGGTAGCCGTGCTGGACGAAGACGAAGATCAGCACGTTGAGCGCGATCAGCGCCCAGGTGACATAGGCGTGGGTGATCCCTTCCAGCGGGTTGTCGTCGTTGAAGGGGATCAGCATGGTGTCAGCCGGCGCGTCCTGCCGCCGGCACCCAGAGCACGTCGCCGGCTTCGCCCTCGCCCGCCGCGCGGAAATTGGCGGCGCGGCTCATGACGAAGAGAAGGTCGGAGAGGCGGTTGAGATATTTCACCGCCGCCGGCGACACGATCTCGCCCGGCGTGCCCGCCAGTTCGACCGCCAGCCGCTCGGCGCGCCGGCAGACGGTGCGCGCGACATGAAGATGCGCTGCCGCCGGGGTGCCGGCCGGCAGCACGAAGGAGCGCAGCGGCTTGAGCGGGGCGTTGATCGCGTCGATGTCGCGCTCCAGCCGGTCGACCTGCGAGGCGACGATGCGCAGCGGCTCGTAGCCGAGCGGCTCCCCGGTGTCGGGCGTGGCGAGGTCGGCGCCGAGGTCGAACAGGTCGTTCTGGATGCGCGCGAGCATCGCCTCCATGTCGGCGAGGCCGGCCTCCGCGCCGGCGTGCAGGCGGGCGACGCCGATGGCGGCGTTGGTCTCGTCCACCGTGCCATAGGCGGCCACGCGCAGATCGTGCTTCGGCCGCCGCTCGCCGCTGCCGAGCGCGGTGGTGCCGTCGTCGCCGGTGCGCGTGTAGATGCGGTTCAGCACCACCATGGGGATGCTTCCTCTAGGGAATTAGCTGTGATTCATCAGGATGATGGTGGCGAGCACGAAGCACAGCGCCACCGCCTGCAGCAGCACGCGCCACTGCATCAGCTTCTGCGACAGGAGGGGCGAGCCGCCGCGCGCCATGTTGGCGAGGCCGAGCACGAGGACCAGCGCGACCGAGCCCAGCGCGATCGGCAGGATGATGAATTTGGCGATGGTGACGACGTCCATCGGGGGTCTCCGGGCTCGCGGGAGCCTTCAGTTCAGGGCGACAATGGCAGCATTGAGTGCTGTCGCATAGGATACCCACGCCAGATAGGGGGCCAGCAGCCAGGCCGCCATGCGGTCGATCCGCGCGCTCGCCCAGAGGGTGGCGGCGATGGCGAGCCAGAGCGCGATCACCACGACGAGCGCGGCTCCCGGCGCCTCCATCCCGAAGAACACCGGCGACCAGATCGCGTTGAGCGCGAGCTGCACGAACCATAGCAGGACCGCCCTCCGCCGCTCCGGCGAGGGCGCGTGAAGCTGCCAGAGCCGCCAGAGCGCCACCGCCATCAGCACGTAGAGCGTGGTCCAGGCGATGGGGAACACCGCGTCGGGCGGCGTCCAGGTCGGCTTGGCGAGGCCGGCATACCAGGTCGGGATCTTCGGCGTGGTGGCGAGCGAGCCGACCGCACCGACGGCGAGGCACAGCCCGACCGCGACGACGAGGCGGAAGAAGGAGAGGGTCTTCATGCGGTTCCTCCGGCCGGGGAATCGAAGCGCGAACGTGCCATCTTATACGCGCGGGCGCCGCGACGGTTCACGCCGCGCGGTCCCGTGCCGCACCCTTTTCACGCCGGCCCTCTTTTACGCCGGGGCGGCGGGATCGGTACCCGCCGGGCCGGGGCCCCAGGGCGCGCGGCGGCCGGACGGGAACCGCGCGGCGAGGTCGCGGAAGGCCGAGGAGGCGCCGTCGAGCCGCGCCGTCCAGTCCGGGTCCGGGGTCTGGCCGCGAATGGCGATGTCGTAGGCTTGCAGCAGCGCGGCGATGGACAGCGGCTCGATCAGCGCCGCCTTCAGCGCCCAGGCGAGGATGGCGGCGAACACCACCCCGAAGCCGGTGAGCCCGCCCGGCAGCGCATAGGCGAGGCCGATGGCGGGGCCGAGCAGGAACAGGAAGATGAGCGCGGTGGCGGCATATTCGAACAGCGCGATCCACACCGCGTTGCGGATGAGTGCGCCCGCATTCTGGGCGTAGAGCACCAGCCCGTCGCGCGCCGCCTGCGCCGGTGGCTCACCCTCGCGGCGGATGATGTAGGCGAGGATCACCTCGTCGACGAGGCCGAGCGCGATCTTCAGGACCGCACTGACGAAGTCGTTCAGCGTCTTGAATCCGGGAATCCAGCCGGTCACGAGGTTGAGGATGCCGACCAGCGCGCGCACCACGCCGCGAATGAGCAGGTCGAGGCCGAACAGGAGGTTCACTTCGAGGAAACGCGCCTTCACCATGGCGACGGCATAGGAGATCTGGTCCTGCCCGCCGGGGAGGGTGCCGCCGCGCAGCAGCGCGTCCATCGCCGCCACATGGCCGGCCTTGACCAGATAGATCAGATATTGGCGCACCCACCACAGCACGCCGCAGACGAGGCCGAAGCCGGCGAGGGCGCCGATCAGCGCGCCGGTGATCTCGCCATCTTCGCCAAAGGCGAGGCCGATGGCCCAGCCGATGCCCGCTCCCGCGCCGGTGCCGGCGATGAAGCCGAAGGCGATGCCGACATGGACGACGAGGCGCAGCAGCACGAAGGGCCAGGTGCGCAGCACCAGCGCGATCGTCGTCGCGACCGAGAAATCCCACATGGCGCCGCCCCCACAGCAAAGCCCCGCCCCGGCGGCAGCCGGGACGGGACAGCGTAGAACGCTTTCGCGAGGTTGGAAATTCGCACGACGTTGCAAGGTTGCGCCGGGGGTGGCGCGGGATCAGGCGGCGAGATGCTTTTCGATCTCGTGCACGGGCATCTTCACGAGGTCGCGGTCCACCTCGGCGGCGACCGCCTCGTGCGCCGCCTTGCCGAGCATCGGGCGCAGGGCGCCGAGCGCGCGCGGCGGGGCGACGAGGATCAGCCGGCGCGCCTCGCCGCCCGCCACGGCGGCGTCGAGGCGATGGGCCACCTTGCGCAGGAAGGCGCGCTCGGCCTCGTCGTGCCAGTCGGTCGTCTCGACCGAGGAACGCGCGGCGCTCGCCGATTCGTGCACGCGGCCGGGCGCGTCGGTGCCCTGCTCGCGGGTCGGCGGGTTGTCCTGCTCGTGCACCTCGCGGGTGCGCAGGTTCGGAAACATGGCGTCGCCCTCATTGCGCAGGATCAGCGCCTTGCGCCCGTCGCAGACAACGACCCACGTGCCGGCCTCGATCCTGAGCTTGCTGTTGCTTGTCATTGGGCACCTCCTCGCCGGCAGTCTCCGGCGTCCACGCCATTGCACAGGGCGGACGGGGCGCCCGCCTTGACCCTGGTCAAGCGGGAGACCGGGGCGCGGGTTCCGCCGGCGGGCGGCGCGGCGGCGGTTCAGTAGCGGTTTTCGCGCGCCCGGCGGATCGCGGCGTTGAGTTCGCCGCCGTAAACGAAGATCGAGGCGGTGGTGTAGAGGAAGATCAGGGCGATCATCACCGAGGCGAGGCCGGCATAGGTGGTGACGTAGTTGTTGGCGAATTCGGCGAGATAGCGCCCGAAGGCGGCGCCGGCGGCCAGCCACAGGCCGAGCGTCACCATGATGCCGGGCGCCACCTCGGCCAGCGTGCGCCGGCCGGAGGGCAGCCACATATGCGCCACCACCAGCGCCACGATGAGGATGGCCGAGGTCGCCGCGTAGCGCAGGAAGGTGATGACCCAGCCGAACGGCGCCAGCGCCGGCACCCAGCGCACCGCCGCCAGCCACAGCACCGGGCCGAGCACGACGAGGAAGGACAGCGCCAGCAGCCCGGCGGCGCCGACCACGACATAGCCGATGGATTCGAGGCGCAGCCAGTACCAGGCGCGGCCCTCGCGCACGCCATAGGCGCGGTTGAGCCCGATGCGCAGGCTCTCGATGCCGTTGGAGGAGAAGTAGATCGCCAGCACGACACCGATGGTCAGCACGTCGGTGCGCACCTGGGTCAGCACGTTGCGGATCTCGCGCCCGATCGGCTCGGCCACCTGCGCCGGCCACGCCTCCAGCATGAGCTGCACGGTCTCGTCGGCGAGGTTCCGGAAATCGAAGAACGCCGCCAGCGCGGTGACGAAGATGAGGAAGGGGAACAGCGACATCAGCGCCGACAGCGCGATATGGCTGGAAATCGCCCATCCGTCGTCCTCGACGAAGCGCCAGAAGGCATCCCAGGCGATGTCGAAGGCGCGCAACAAGAGTTCGGGTCTCCTCGCGGCGGCGGATCGGCGGCGTCGCCGCCGCGGGCGGATCGCGGACAGGCTCGCCGTCACATCGGATGCCGGGCGGAAAATGGCAAGCCTTTCCGGTCGCATTGGTAAAACTGCGACCTGCCCCGCGCCGCCCGCCGCCATTTCGTTTTGGCGCGAGGGCGGGCGTCTGTGCTAGACAGGTCGCCCGTTTCAAGACCCCTTTTCGTGACCTGCGAGAGAAGCCATGTCCGCGACCTCTGCCCTGCGCGCCGCCCCCGCCACCGGGAACCTTCCCGGCGCGCCGGTGCCGCGCGGCCCGCAGGGCGAGGACGTGCCGGCGCTGATGCTGGAGATCGGCGCCCGCGCCCGCGCCGCCGCCCGCACGCTGGCGCTGGCCTCCGCGCCGGCCAAGAGCGCCGGGCTGATGGCCGCCGCCGCCGCGATCCGCGCCCATGCCGGCGACATCCTCGCCGCCAATGCGCAAGACGTGGAGGCCGCCACGGCCGCCGGCATGAGCGGCTCCATGCTCGACCGCCTGACCCTGAACGCGGCCCGGCTGGAAGCCACCGCGCGCGGCGTCGAGGAGATCGCCGCGCTGCCCGATCCGGTCGGCAAGGTGACGGAGAGCTGGGAGCGGCCGAACGGCCTTCGGCTGGAGCGCGTGCGCACGCCGCTCGGCGTGGTCGGCGTCATCTATGAGAGCCGGCCCAATGTGACGGCGGATGCCGGCAGCCTGTGCCTGAAGGCGGGCAATGCGGTGATCCTGCGCGGCGGCTCGGACAGCTTCAATTCCTCGCGCGCCATCCATGCCGCCATGGTGGAGGGGCTGGTCTCCGCCGGTCTGCCGGCCGACGCCATCCAGCTCGTGCCCACCCGCGACCGCGCCGCGGTGGGCGAGATGCTCGCCGGGCTCGGCGGCACGGTCGACGTCATCGTGCCGCGTGGGGGAAAAAGCCTCGTGGCCCGGGTGCAGAGCGAGGCGCGGGTGCCGGTCTTCGCGCATCTGGAAGGCATCGTGCACGTCTATGTCGACAAGGGCGCCGATCTCGGCAAGGCGCTGACCATCGTGCGCAACGCCAAGCTGCGCCGCACCAGCGTGTGCGGGGCGGCCGAGACGCTGCTGGTCGATGCCGCCGATGCCGGGCGCCTGCTCGCCCCCCTCGTCACCATGCTGCTCGACGAGGGCTGTGCGGTGCATGGCGATCCGGCGGCGCAGGCGGTCGATCCGCGCGTGACGCCGGCGAGCGAGGAGGACTGGCGCACCGAATATCTCGACGCGGTGATCGCGGTGAAGCTGGTCGACGGGGTGAAGGCCGCCATCGACCATATCGAGACCTATGGCTCGCACCACACCGACGCCATCCTGACCGAGGACGCGGCGGCGGCCGAGACCTTTCTGAACGAGGTCGATTCCGCCATCGTGGTGCACAACGCCTCGACCCAGTTCGCCGATGGCGGCGAATTCGGCTTCGGCGGCGAGATCGGCATCGCGACCGGGCGCATGCATGCGCGCGGGCCGGTGGGCGCCGAGCAGCTCACCTCCTTCAAGTACCGGGTGCGCGGCACCGGCCAGATCCGGCCGTGACCGAGGCGCTGCCGGCCGAGGCGCGCCTTCCGCCGCTGGCGCCGGGCCTGCGCATCGGCCTGTATGGCGGCAGCTTCAACCCGGCCCATGCCGCCCATCGCGCGGTGAGCCTGATGGCGCTGAAGCGCCTCGGGCTCGACCGCGTGTGGTGGCTGGTCACGCCCGGCAACCCGCTGAAGGACAATGGCCGGCTGCCGCCGCTGGCGGTGCGGCTGGCGCAGGCCCGCGCCATTGCCCGCCACCCGGCGCTGGTGCCGACCGGGCTCGAGGCGGGGCTCGGCACGCGCTACAGCTACGACACCGTGGCCGCGCTGGTGCGCCGCTTTCCGCAGGTGCATTTCGTCTGGATCATGGGGGCGGACAACCTCGCCTCCTTCCACCGCTGGCAGCACTGGCAGGCCCTCGCCCGGCTGGTGCCGATCGCCGTGGTGGACCGCGCCGGCTGCACCCTGCCGGCCATGGGCTCGCCGGCCGCCCACGCGCTGGCCCGCTGGCGCCGCCCCGAGCACGAGGCCCCCGCCTCGCCACCCTGCCCCCGCCCGCCTGGGTGTTCCTGCACGGGCTGAAATCGTCGATGTCCTCGACGCAGTTGCGGGCGGCGGGCGGGTAGGGGGGCGTCCATCCCGCCTACCCGCCGCCGAATGTCGGCCACGCACGATAGGAAACCCGGGAAATGACCGCCGCGCCTTCCTTCCTCGGCCTTCCCGATCGCCTCGCCGGTGGCCGCGTGCCCCGCGCGGTGATCTTCGGCGCCGGCCATGGCAGCACCTATCCCGGCAAGGACAGTCGCGGCCATGCCCTGGCCGCCGCCGCCATCCGGGCGGCGAGCCAGGACGATGCCCCGCTGATCGAGCACTGGGATTTCGACCTCGGCGGCCCGCTGTTCGACGGCGGGCCCGTCTCCTGCGTCGACAGCGGCGACGTGCCGACCCGCATGCACGACAATGCCGGCAACCGGGCCCGGATCGAGGAGAGGACGCGCGCGATACTCGCCATGCCGTCCGTGCCGATCCTGCTTGGCGGCGACGATTCCGTGCCCATTCCCTTCTTTGGCGGATTTGCCGGTCACGGTCCGGTCTGGATCCTGCAGATCGACGCCCATATCGACTGGCGCGACGAGGTGAACGGCGAACGCCACGGCTATTCCAGCCCCATGCGCCGGGCGAGCGAGATGGCGCATGTCGCCGGCATCGTGCAGGTCGGCCTGCGCAGCGTCGGCAGCGCAGGCCCGGCCGAAATGGCAGCCGCCCGCCATTATGGCAGCCGCCTCGTGACCGCCCGCGAGGTTCACGCCCGGGGAATCGACGCCGCTCTCCGGCATATTCCCGACGGTGCGCGCGTGGTTGTCACCCTCGATTGCGACGGGCTCGATCCCGGCATCATGCCGGGCGTGGCGGCGCGTACACCCGGCGGCCTCACCTACACGCAGACGATAGACCTGATCGCGGGACTGGGCCGAAAGGCGAGGATCGCGGGCTTCGATCTGGTCGAGCTTTACCCGCCCGCCGACATGGATGGTCTGTCGGCGCTGACCGCCGCGCGCCTTCTCGTCAATGCGATCGGCGCCATCGTCCGGCAGGCCTGAGGCCGCATCGCCTCCGGACGGATGCCAGCCCGCGCCATACGCGCAGGGTGCGTCAGTCGTGGCCGCGTCGCGGCGGCTTTCCGTTGGGCTTGCCCTTCGGCTTGCCCTTGGAGAGTCCCTTGGGCTTTCCCTTGGCTGCGCCGGTGGGGGCTCCCGCAGGCGCACCCTTGGACCCGGCCTTGTGCGCGCCCTTGAATGCGCCCTTTGGCGCCCCCTTGGGCTTGCCCTTGAACTCTCCGGCGGGCGGGCCGGCGGGGGCATCGCGGCGCTCGGCGCGCGCGCCTTCGGGGCGGCGCGGCGTGTCGTCCCGTGTCCGCTCGTAGCGGGGAGCCGGTCGCGCCGGGCGGTCGGGGGCGGGCCGCGCGGCCTCGGGCTGCCGCGTCTCGGGGCGCGTCGGTTCGGGTCGTGTGGTCTCGGGTCGCGTGGTTTCGGGCCTGTCGTCACGCGCCGGCTTGTAGGGAGCCTTGTAGGGCGCCGGCCGCTCGCGGGGCAGCGGGGTCCAGCCCTCGCTGCGCGTCCCGCCGGGCGCGTCCGCGCGCGGGCTGTCCCTGCCGGGCCTGTCGGCACCGGACCGGGCGCCGCCCGGCCGGCTTCCGCCCGACCGGGGCCCGCCCGCCGGGGGCGGGCCTTCCAGCGGCTCGATGAGCGCGCCGGAACTGTCCGGCCGGCCCGCCGCCTTGCTGAAGCGCTCGACGGCGGCGAGGCCGACCTCGAAGGCGGTTTCCTCGTCGAAGATGCGGATGGCGCCGATGTCCCGGCGCGTCACATTCCCGCGCCGGCAGATCAGCGGCAGCAGCCATTTCGGATCGGCATTCTGGCGGCGGCCGATGGTGAGGCGGAACCACGCGCTCTCGCCGGCGGCCACCGGGCCGTCGAACGCGCCCCGGACGGGACGCTCGCGGGCGCTGCGCGGCTCGCCGGGGTCTTCCACCTCTTCCGGGGCCGGCAGGCTGGCCCGGTACATCCGCGCCAGCGCGGCGGCGAGGTGCTCGGCCGAATGCGTGGCGAGCAGCGTGCGGGCGGCGGCGGCATCGTCCTCGCCCGGCGCCTCGGTCAGCAGCGGGTCGACCAGCATGCGCTCATGGTCGAGCGCGCGGATCTCGTCGGCGGTGGGCGGGCCGGACCAGGTCGCGGCGACGCCGAGGCCGGCCAGCAGGTCCTGCGCCCGGCGGCGGCGGGCGGGCGGGACCAGCAGCACGCTGATGCCCTTGCGGCCGGCGCGCCCGGTGCGGCCGCTGCGGTGCTGGAGGCTTTCGGCATCGTTCGGCAGCTCGGCATGGATGACGAGGCCGAGGCTCGGCAGGTCGATGCCGCGTGCGGCGACGTCGGTGGCGACGCAGACCCGCGCGCGGCCGTCGCGCAGCGACTGGAGCGCGAGGTTGCGCTCGTTCTGGCTGAGCTCGCCCGACAGGGCGACGGCGGAGAACTGGCGCTCCTGCAGCATGGCGTGCAGGTGGCGCACCGCCTCGCGCGTGTTGCAGAACACGATGGCGCTCGGCGCGTCGTAGAAGCGGAGCACGTTGATCGCGACGTGCTCCATCTGCTTCGGCGCGATGCGCAGGGCGCGATATTCGATGTCGGCGTGCCCGCCTTCCGCACCGGTGATGTCGATGCGCAGCGCGTCCCGCTGGTAGCGCTTGGCGAGCGCGCTGATGCCGCGCGGCAGGGTGGCCGAGAATAGCAGGCTGCGCCGCTCGGCGGGCGTGGCGTTGAGGATGAATTCGAGATCCTCGCGGAAGCCGAGGTCCAGCATCTCGTCGGCTTCGTCCAGCACCACCACCCGCACCGCGGAGATGTCGAGCCGGCCGCGCTCCAGATGGTCGCGCAGACGCCCGGGCGTGCCGACGACGATATGGGCGCCCTGATTGAGAAGGCGCTGCTCCTGGCGCGGGTCCATGCCGCCGACGCAGGCGACGATGCGGGCGTCGGTCGCCGTGTAGAGCCACGCGAATTCGCGCTGCACCTGCAAGGCGAGCTCGCGGGTAGGGGCGACCACGAGGGCCTGCGGCGCGGCGGCCGGCCCGAAGCGCTCATCGGTGCCGAGCAGGGTTTCCGCCATGGCGAGGCCATAAGCCACGGTCTTGCCGGAGCCGGTCTGCGCCGACACCAGCAGGTCGCGCCCGGCCGTCTCCGGCGCCAGCACGGCCAGCTGCACCGGGGTCGGGTCGTTGTAGTCGCGCTCGGCAAGGGCGCGCCCGAGTGCCGGATTCGTGGTCATGAAGGGCACGGCTGGCTCCGCCTCTCTGCGATGTCGTCAGGTGTCGAACGGGACGCCGGCCGCCGCGCTATCGCTTGCGCTGATCGTCGATCAGCGTCTCGATGGCGCCGATGGCCACCTCGATGTCGGCGATCTTGCGCAGGGTGTTGTTCGACGGCACGGCGCCGCTTTCCGCCGCCGCAATGATGAGTTCACGCTGCGCGGACAGCAACTGCGCACGCAGGGCCTCGAGTCTGGAGATCATGGCTACTCCCTGCCGGGGCTTCCGGCGGAAAACCCTTCAGGCGGGCCCGCCTGAAGGCTCTACAGGCCGGCCGCCTTGCGGAGGGCGGCGTTGATCCGATCCTGCCAGCCGGGGCCTTCCTCCTGGAAATGCTCCAGCACGTCGCGGTCGAGCCGGAGGGAGACCGTCTCCCTGGCATTGGGCAGCGACGGCGCCTTCGCCGGCCCGGCGGCGGGCGCCTCCGGCGGCTTCGTCGTGGCGCTCTTGAAGGCCGCCTCGGCAGCGTCGCGGGCCGAACCGGAAAAACGGCGAGTGGGAGGACGGCTCATCGGTGCAACCCGCTGCTATTGGCCGGTGCGGCGTTTTCTCGCCGCATACCGCGCATCGCGCTTCGCCTTCGCCGCGTCCTGGTCCGCCGTGATCTGGGCGAGAGCCGCTTCCTCGCGGGCGCTGGCCTCTGCCGCTTCGGCCTCCCGGCGCGCGGCGTGGCGCGCGGTGCGGGCTTCGTCGATGGCCTTGCGCTCCGCCGCTCGCTCGAGCGTGGCGGGGTCGTCGGCGCCGGGGCGCGCGGCCAGCCGGGCGACCATGCGCGCCTTCGCGGCAGCGGCGGTCTTCTGGCGATCCTGATAGGTGTCGGTGATTTTCATCCGAGCGGTCTAGCGGACGGCGGCGCCGCGTGCAATCAGAACGGTTGGGCCGTGCCCGCGACCGGCCTGCGGCGCGGCGGCGCGTCTCTCTCGCCCCGGCCCGCAGCCTTCCTCCCATCCCCGGTTGAAAAACACCCCCCTTCCGCACTATCTTAAACAGGCATGAACGGCGTGGAGCCTCCCCGCCGTTTCCGTTGCCGTACTGACGAGAGGATCCGGACCCCTGTCCATCATGGCGCTCGCAGCAGCCGCCTCCAGCCCGGCGACTGCGCCTGTCTCCGAAACGTCTTTCGACGCCGAGGAGATTCTTGCCCTCGTTCTGGCCCGTCTCGAAGACGACAAGGCCGAGGACGTCGTTTCCATCGAACTGCGCGGCAAGACGACCATTGCCGATTACATGGTCGTCGCCTCCGGCCGCTCCCAGCGCCATGTCGGCGCCATCGCCGAGCACCTCGCCGAGGCGCTCAAGGCGCGTGGCGTCAAGGGTGTGCGCATGGAAGGCATGCCGGCCTGCGACTGGGTGCTGATCGATGCCAGCGACGTCATCGTCCACGTCTTCCAGCCGGAAGTGCGCGGGTTCTACAACATCGAGAAGATGTGGTCGGCCGCCGTTCCCGGTGGTCCGTCCAAGCTGACGCGCGGCTAGGCGCCGCCTTGCGGCTGGTAATCGTTGCCGTGGGCCGGCTGAAGGCCGGGCCCGAGAGGGAGCTTTGCGCGCGCTATCTCGACCGCGCGGGCAAGGGAGGAAGGTCGCTGGGCCTTTCCGGCCCCGACGTGATCGAGATTTCCGAAAGTGCCGCGCGCCGGCCTGAAGACCGCATGAGCGAGGAAGGCACGGGGCTGATCGGCGCGCTGCCCGAGGCGGGCGCCGTGATCGCGCTCGACCCGCGCGGGCGGGAGATGTCGAGCGAGGAGATCGCCGCCGACATCGCCGCGCTGCGCGACCGTGGCGTGCGGGCGCTGAGTTTCCTGATCGGCGGTGCCGACGGGCTGAGCGAGGCCGCGCGCGGCCGGGCGGACCGTCTCGTCGCCTTCGGGCGCGCCACCTTTCCGCACCAGCTCGTCCGCGTCATGATGGCCGAGCAGATCTACCGCGCGACGACCATCCTCGCCGGCCACCCCTACCACAAGGCCTGAGGGCGGGCGGCGCCGGCTGCGCTAACTCAGGCTTAACCCGGTTCGCCCTCTCCTGTGCCGATGCCCGCTCGCCGCACCCCCACTTCCGCGCCTCGCCCGGTCTGCCGCGCCGGGGCGCTCGCCGTCGCGGCCCTGGCGGGGCTGCTCGCGGCGGTGCCGGTGCGGGCGCAGGACAGCCCGGCCCCGGCGGGCGCCGCCCCGGACCGCCCCACCCAGAAGCAGCGCATCGAGCGCATCGACGCCGAGCTGCGTGATTCCACCGCCGCCCAGCAGCAGCTCGTGCGCGAGATCGAGGCGCTGAAGGGCGACCGCGCCAAGCTCAACACGGCGCTGCTGGAGACGGCCATCCGGGTGCGCGAGACCGAGGGCAAGCTCGACGCCAGCGAGCAGCGCCTTCTCCAGCTCGGCCGCGAGGAGGCCGACATCCGCGAATCGCTGGAGGCCCGCCGCAAGGTGCTGGCCGAGGTGCTGGGCGGGCTGGTGCGGCTCGGCCGCCGCCCGCCGCCGGCGCTGATGGTGCGCCCGGACGACGCGCTGCAATCGGTGCGCTCGGCCATGCTGCTCGGCGCGGTGCTGCCCGAGCTGAAGGCGGAGACCGACCTGCTGGCCAGCGAGCTCACCGCGCAGGAGCGCGTGCGGCAGGAAACCGCCCGCGAGCGCGACGCTCTCGCAGATTTGAAGCTGTCCCTTGCCGAGGAGCGCCGGCGCACCGCCGCGCTCGTCGAGGAGAAGAAGAAGTCGCTCGACCAGGGCGAGGCGGCGCTCGCCAGCGAGAAGAGCCGCGCCGCCACGCTCGCCGCCGAGGCGGGCAATGTGCGCGAGCTGATGCAGCGCATGGAGACCGAGATCGCGGCCACCCGCAAGGCGGCCCAGGAGGCGGCGCAAACCCCCGCCGATCAAGGCGCTGCGGCCAAGCTGGCGGCGCTGCAGAACCCCGGCCGGCTCACCCCCGGCATGCCGTTCGACGAGGCGAAGGGCCTGCTGCCGCTGCCGGTCGGCGGCGCCGTGCTGAAGGCGTTCGGCACCGAGGACAGCTACGGCGGGCAGGAGAAGGGCGTGTCGTTCGGCACGCGGATCGAGGCGCAGGTGGCCTCGCCGACCGACGGCTGGGTGGTCTATGCCGGCCCGTTCCGCTCCTATGGCCAACTATTGATCATCAATGCCGGCGGCGGATACCATATTCTTTTGGCGGGGATGGATAAGATAACCGTAGAACTGGGTCAGTTCGTGCTGTCCGGCGAGCCGGTCGCGGTCATGGGGCGCGGACCGCAGCTTGTTTCGTCGGCCAGCCTTGGAACCGCCCAACCCATTCTTTACGTCGAGTTCCGCAAGGATGGAATCTCGATCGATCCAGCGCCATGGTGGGCGACGAGCGAAAGCGAGAAGGTACGCGGATGATGCGTAGGACGTCAGTATTTCTCTTCGGTGCGGCGGCCGGCGCCCTTATCGCGGTCGGTGCCACCCAGCCGCGGCTGCTGCTCCAGCCGACCCAGGCGGTCGCGGCCGCCTCCGATACTTATCGTCAGCTGAACCTGTTCGGCGACGTGTTCGAGCGCGTGCGCGCCGACTATGTCGAGAAGCCGGACGACGCCAAGCTGGTCGAGGCGGCCATCAACGGCATGCTCTCCTCGCTCGACCCGCACTCGACCTACATGGACGCGAAAGACTTCCGCGACATGCAGGTGCAGACGCGCGGCCAGTTCGGCGGCCTCGGCATCGAGGTGACGATGGAGGACGGCCTCGTGAAGGTCGTCGCCCCGATCGACGACACCCCGGCCGCCAAGGCGGGCGTGCAGGCCGGCGATCTCATCGCCAAGCTCGACGGCGAGGAAGTGAAGGGCCTGACCCTGAACCAGGCCGTCGACAAGATGCGCGGCGCGGTCGCTACCCCGATCAAGCTGACCATCATCCGCAAGGGCCAGGACAAGCCGCTCGAGCTCACGCTCACGCGCGACATCATCAACATCAAGTCGGTGCGCTCGCGCGTCGAGGCGGACGACATCGGCTATATCCGCATCACCTCGTTCAGCGAGCAGACCGGCGACAGCCTGAAGAAGGCCATCGCCGACCTGACCAAGCAGATCGGCGAGGACAAGCTCAAGGGCTTCATCATCGACCTGCGCAACAATCCGGGCGGGCTGCTCGATCAGGCGATCGACGTCTCCGACGCCTTCCTCGATCGCGGCGAGATCGTCTCCACCCGCGGGCGCAATGCCGAGGAAACCGAGCGCCGCAACGCGCGCCCGGGCGACCTCGCCAAGGGCAAGCCGGTGATCGTGCTGGTCAATGGCGGCTCCGCCTCGGCCTCGGAGATCGTGGCCGGCGCGCTGCAGGACCACAAGCGCGCGACCATTCTCGGTTCGCTCTCCTTCGGCAAGGGCTCGGTGCAGACGGTGATTCCGGTTTCCGGCAACGCCGCGATCAAGCTGACCACGGCGCGCTACTACACGCCGTCGGGCCGCTCGATCCAGGCCAAGGGCATCCAGCCGGACATCGAGCTGGTGCAGGACGTGCCGCAGGACGTCAAGGAGAAGGCCGAGGCGGCCGGTGTCGAGACGACGCGCGGCGAGGCTTCGCTCAAGGGCCACCTGAAGAATGGCGAGGACGAGCAGACCGGTTCGCCGGCC
Organism: Ancylobacter sp. TS-1; assembly: GCF_009223885.1. Lineage (NCBI taxonomy): Bacteria > Pseudomonadati > Pseudomonadota > Alphaproteobacteria > Hyphomicrobiales > Xanthobacteraceae > Ancylobacter > Ancylobacter sp. TS-1. Next base: position 2,402,890 of record NZ_CP045144.1, on the reverse strand, counting down.
TATGTCCCGCCGGACCCGAAGGACGACACCCAACTCAAGCTGGCCATCGACCTGATCCAGGGCGTGCAGAAGAACGCCGCCTATCCGGCCGACCCCAAGGCTGCGGTCCCGAACTGACCGCGACCTGAGACCGCCCGCCGGCGCCCCGCCGGCCGGCCCCGACGCAACGGACCCCGCTCTTTCCCGAGAGCGGGGTCTCGTTTTTTCAGCGCCCCGTCATGTGCCTGATTCTGCCCCGCTTCTGCCTTGGTCGGCGCCGACAAAGGTCGCCATGAACAGTTCGACATCGCCTCGCGCCGTGCCTGCCCCGACCTCTCCGGCGGCCTCCCCTCCGGGGGCGGCGGCGGTCCAGACCCTGCCGGGGCACGATGCCGGCAGGGACAGCGCGCGGCACTATGCGGCGGTGGGCATTTTCGCTCTGGCGGGGCTCGCCATGGTGGGCGTCGTCGTCGGCGCCTATGCCTTCCGTCCCGCCGACGCGCCCGCGCCGACGGGGAGCCTGTTCGGCCTTGATGCCGGCAATCTCCTGCCGACCGGCGTGGCGGCGGACGCGCCCATGCTGCGCCCGGGCTTCGAGGCCGAGCGCCGCGACGCCATCACCGTCTTCGACGCCTCGACCGGGCAGCGCGAGATCGTCGGCGCCCCGGCCGAACTCGACACGGCCGACGCGGCGGCCTTTTCCGGCGACGAGGCCACTCCGCTCGCCCGCTGAGGACGGCGCGGCCAATGCCCCTCGCGCGCCCTACGCGCGGGCGTCATCTTCGCCTATCATGATGGCGGCCCCCGCCACCGCGTCCCGCGTTTCCCGCCGCTCCTTTCCGCCGGTTTCCGCATGATCCCCTTCGACCAGCTTCCCTATCGCCCCTGCGTCGGGGTGGTGCTCGTCAATCGCGACGGGCTCGTCTTCATTGGCCAGCGTACCGGCGGCGCCGAGCATGTCGACGCGCATCATTCCTGGCAGATGCCGCAGGGCGGCATCGACGAAGGCGAGAGCCCGGAGGAAGCGGCGCTGCGCGAACTCTATGAGGAGACCAGCGTTTCCTCGGTGGAGCCGCTGGCGGTGGCGCCGGACTGGTTCGCCTACGACCTGCCGGAGCCGATCGCCCGCGAGGCCTGGAAGGGCCGCTATCGCGGCCAGAAGCAGAAATGGGTGGCGCTGCGCTTCACCGGCGACGATGCCGAGATCGACGTGCGCCATCCCGGCGGCGGCCGGCACAAGCCGGAATTCACCGGCTGGCGCTGGGAGCATCTGGAGCGCACGCCCGAGCTGATCATCCCGTTCAAGCGGTCGGTCTATGACCGCGTGGTGGCGCAGTTCCTGCCGCTGGTGGCGCGCGCCGGCTAGCCGTTGCGGGCGCGCGAGCGCGGCCGGCCTCTTAATCATAATCCGATCCGGCAGACCCTTTCCGGGCCCGGCGGGTTATGCTGCACCCGCTCGGCGCGGCCTGCCGCCGCGCGGTGCCGCCGCCGGCGAAAGGCCGTGCCGAGGGCCTTCCGGGGCCGGACTCCAGAATGCGAACGAACGTTCGTTCTTGACTCGACCCGGGCCGCCGACATAAATGCGAACGAACGTTCGCTCTTTTCGGGAATCCGCATGACCGTCACCGCCAAGCGCCCGAGCCGCGCCGCGCCGTCCACCGGAACCGGCACTGGGCCGGGCCGTCCGCGCGCGGCCGCCGCCGCGCCCGCGCCGCGGTCCGCCTCCCGGCCCGACCCGCGCCGCCGCGTGCTGGATGCCGCCGTCGCCTGCTTCACCCGTTCCGGCTTCCACGGCTCCTCGATGCACGAGATCTGCGCCGAGGCCGGCATGAGCCCCGGCGCGCTCTACCGCTACTTCCCTTCCAAGGAGGCGATCATCATCGCCATCGTGGAGGAAGAGCGCGCGGTGCGGGTGAGCTGCATCGAACTCCTTGAAAGTGCGCCGAGTTTCGTCGAGGGCCTTGCCCGGATGGGGCAGGCGCTGTTCTCGGGCGAGACGCAGATGGTGTGCCTGGCGCTCGGCCCGGAGATCTTCGCGGAGGCCGCGCGCAACCCGGCGCTGAAGCCGACCTTCGACGCCGTCGAGGACGAGATGAACGTGGCGATCCGCAGGCTGCTCGTCGCTGCGCAGGAGCGCGGCGAGATCGACGCCTCCATCGACCCCGACATCGCCATGCTGCTGATCAACGCCATCGGCGACGGGCTGGTGCTGCGCAACAATTTCGAGCCCGACCTGCCGCTCGACCGCATGATGCCGGCGCTGGCCGCGTTGATCGGGCGCATGCTCGCGCCCGCTGGTGTACCCGCTGGCGTACCCGCCACCACGCCTGCCTTTTCGCCCGCCCCGCCTTCGGACATCGCGTCATGATCCCTTCTTCCGGCACTCCCGAACCCGGCACCGGCCGGGCGCCCTCCTTCCGCGGCCGCATTGCGCTCGCGCTCGCCATGACCGTGATCGTGGTGGGCGTGGCCGGCTATGCCTTCCGCGACCGCATCGCTGGCGGGCTCAGCCTCGCCGAGCCGGCGCAGGCCGACGTCGCCGCGCCGGAGCCGGCGAAGGTGCGCGGCATCACCATCTCCGTGGTGCCCGCCGCCACGCGCGAGGTGATCGAGACGCTGGCCGTCACCGGCACGCTGGTGCCGCGTGAGGAGATCATGGTCGGGCCGCAGATCGACGGCTACCAGATCACCGATATACTGGTGGAGGAGGGCGACCGGGTCGAGAAGGGCCAGGTGCTCGCCCGCCTGTCGCGCGACACGCTGGAGACGCTGCTCGCCCAGAACACCGCCAACGCCGCCAAGGCGCAGGCCGCCATCGCCCAGCAGAAGGCGCAGCTCCAGCAGATGCTGGCCCAGCGCACCGAAGCCGAGGCGGCGGTGGAGCGCGCCCGCACCCTGATCAAGACCGGTGCCACCTCGCAGGAAGTGCTCGACCAGCGCGAGCGCGCGGTGAAGGTGACGTCCGCCCAGGTGACGGCGGCCGAGGAGATGGTGACGGCGGCCGAAGCCGAGGCGGCGCAGATCCGCGCCAACCGCGACGAGATCGACGTCCGCCTCGCCCGCACCGACATAAAGGCGCCGGAAGCGGGCATCGTGTCGGCGCGCTCGGCCCGCATCGGCGCCATCGTGCTCTCTTCCCATGCCGAGCCGCTGTTCCGCATCGTGAAGGACGGCGCCATCGACCTCGACGCCGAGGTGCCGGAATCGGCGCTGACGCGGGTGACGCCCGGCCTGCCGGTGGCGGTGACGCCTGCCGGGTTCGAAGCCCCGCTCGCCGGCTCGGTGCGCCTCGTCGGCGCCAAGGTGGATGCGACGACCCGCCTTGCCCGCGTCGCCGTGGCCCTGCCCGAGGACCCGCGCCTGCGCCCCGGCGCCTATGGCCGCGGCACCATCGAGATCGCCCGCCATCAGGGCATCGCCCTGCCGCAGTCGGCGGTCCAGTTCAGCCCCGAGGGGACTTTCGTGCTGGTGGTTGAGGACGAGACCGTCCACCTGCGGCCGGTGAAGACCGGCCTGCGCGGCGAGGGTTTCATCGAGATCCGCGAGGGCGTGAAGGAGGGCGATGCCGTGGTCGCCCGCGCCGGCGGGTTCCTGCGCGAGGGCGACCGGGTGAACCCGGTGCCGCTCGCGCCCGCGACGGGGGACGGCGCGTAATGGCCCTTAACATCTCCGCCTGGGCGATCCGCAAGCCGGTGCCCTCCATCGTGCTGTTCGTGGTGCTGACCGCCATCGGCCTCTACACCTTCGACCAGCTGCCGATCACGCGCATGCCGAATATCGACGTGCCCATCGTCTCCGTCACCATCACCCAGCCCGGCGCCGCGCCGAGCGAGCTGGAGGCGCAGGTGACCAAGCGCGTGGAGACCTCGGTCGCCGGCGTGCAGGGCGTCAAGCACATCACCTCGACCATCACCGAGGGCACGTCCCTCACCGTTGTCGAGTTCCAGCTCGAGACGCAGGTCGACCGCGCCGTCAACGACGTGCGCGACGCCGTAACCAAGATCCGCACCGAGCTGCCGCAGGATATTCAGGAGCCGCTGATCCAGCGCGTCGACGTCGAGGGCATGGCCATCGTGACCTATGCCGCCTCGGCACCGGCCATGACGCCGGAGGAGCTGTCCTGGTTCGTCGACGACACGGTGATCCGCGCCCTTCAGGGCGTGCGCGGCGTGGCGCAGGTCAAGCGCGAGGGCGGCGTCGAGCGCGAGATCCGCATCTCGCTCGATCCCGACAAGCTCGCCGCGCTCGGCGTGACGGCAGCGGACGTCAACCGCCAGCTCGCCGCCACCAATGTCGATCTGGCCGGCGGGCGCGGCGAAATCGGCACGCAGGAGCAATCCGTCCGCACGCTCGGCGGCGCGACCACGGTGGCCGACCTCGCCGAAACCCGCATCGCCCTGCCGGGCGGACGTCACGTGCGCCTCGCCGATCTCGGCTCGGTGACCGACGGCGCGGCCGAGCCGCGGATCTTCGCCCGGCTCGACGGCAAGCCGGTGGTGGCCTTCGGCGTCTACCGCGCCAAGGGCTTCTCCGATGTCGTGGTGGCCGAGCGGGCCGACGAGGCGCTGCGCGCGCTGGAAGCGCGCCATCCCGAGGTCGACATCACGCTGATCGACTCGACGGTGAAATACACCCAGGCCGATTACCGCTCGGCCATGCACACCCTCATCGAGGGCGCGCTGCTGGCGGTCATCGTGGTCATGCTGTTCCTGCGCGACTGGCGCGCCACCATCATCACCGCGACGGCCATTCCGCTCTCCATCCTGCCGACCTTCTGGGTCATGGACCTGCTCGGCTTCTCGCTGAACGGGGTGAGCCTGCTGGCGGTGACGCTGGTCACCGGCATCCTCGTCGACGACGCCATCGTCGAGATCGAGAACATCGTGCGGCACATGCGGCTGGGCAAGTCGGCCTATCGCGCGGCCGTCGACGCCGCCGACGAGATCGGCCTCGCCGTGGTGGCGACCACGCTGACCATCGTCGCGGTGTTCCTGCCCGTCAGCTTCATGGGCGGCATTGCCGGCCAGTATTTCCGCCAGTTCGGCATCACGGTGGCCGTGGCGGTGCTGTTCTCGCTGCTGGTGGCGCGCCTGCTGACGCCCATGCTGGCCGCCTATTTCCTGCGCGACCACGGTCATCGTGAGACGCCGGACGGCGCGCTGATGCGGCTTTACATCGGGCTGCTGCGCCGCTCGGTTCGTCACCGCTTCCTCACCGTGGCGGCGGGCATCCTGCTGTTCATGGGCTCGATGTGGCTCTCCACCCTGTTGCCGTCCGGCTTCATCCCCAATTCCGACGTGTCGCGTTCTGTACTGGCGCTGGAACTGCCGCCGGGCGCCACGCTGGACACCACGCGCCGGGTCGTCGACGAGGTGTCGGCGAAGCTGAAGGCGCAGCCGGAAGTGGCCAGCGTGTTCGCCACCGCCGGCTCGGGCTCGACCGGCGGGCCGGTCAACGGGGCCGGCGAGGTGCGCAAGGCCACCATCATCGTCAATCTCGTTCCGCGCGGCGAGCGCAAGGAGACCCAGAAGCAGTTCGAGATGCGCATGCGTGAGGCGGTCGCCGAGATCCCCGACCTGCGCTTCAATTTCGGCGCCTCGGGCGGCGCCGGCCCGGGCGGGCGCGAGTTCACGCTCATCCTCTCCGGTTCGGACGGCGCGGTGGTGGAGAAGACGGCGTTGGAACTGGAGCGGGAGATCCGCTCCAGCGTGAAGGGCCTGTCGAATGTGCAGACCTCCGCCGCGCTGGAGCGGCCGGAACTGCGCGTCGTGCCCAAGCTCGCCGAAGCCGCCGAACTCGGCGTCTCAGTCGCCGACATCGCGCAGACCGTGCGCATCGCCACCATTGGCGACGTGTCGCAGAACCTCGCCAAATTCTCCGCCGGCGACCGGCAGGTGCCGATCCGCGTGCAGCTCGACGAGACGGCGCGCGCCCGGCTCTCGACCTTCGAGACGCTGAAGGTCCGCACGGCGGCGGGCACCGCGGTGCCGCTCTCGGCCGTGGCCGATCTCTCCTTCGGCACCGGCCCTTCCAGCCTCGACCGCTACGACCGCGCCCGGCGCGTCGCCATCGAGGCGGATCTGGCGGGCAACACCCAGCTCGGCGAGGCGCTGGCCGAGGTCTACGCGCTGCCTGTCGCGAAGAACCTGCCGGCCGGCGTGATGCTGAAGGAGACCGGCGACGCCGAGATCATGGGCGAGGTGTTCGGCGGCTTCGCCACCGCCATGGGCGCCGGCGTCCTGATGGTTCTGGCGGTGCTGGTGCTGCTGTTCGCCAATGTGCTGCAGCCGATCACCATCCTCATCGCCCTGCCGCTCTCGGTCGGCGGCGCCTTCATCGCGCTGCTGCTCACCAACAATGCGATGACGCTGCCGGTGGTCATCGGCTTCCTGATGCTGATGGGCATCGTGACCAAGAACGCGATCCTGCTGGTCGACTTCGCTATCGAGGCGGTGCATGCGGGCGTGGACCGCACCACCGCGCTGATCGAGGCCGGCCGCAAGCGGGCCCAGCCCATCGTAATGACCACCATCGCCATGGCGGCGGGCATGATGCCCTCCGCCCTCGGCCTCGGCGAAGGCGGCGACTTCCGCTCGCCGATGGCGATCGCGGTGATCGGCGGCCTGATCGCCTCGACGGTGCTGTCGCTGGTGTTCGTGCCGGCGGTGTTCACGCTGATGGACGATCTCGGCCGGCTGTTCGCCCACCTGTTCGGGCGCTTCGTCGGCGCCCGCGACGAGCCGGACGAGCACGCTCCCGCGCCGGTGCTGCCGACCGTGCACGCCATGCCGCACCCCGGCCAGCACGCCGGCCCGCGCCCGCCCATCGCGGCGGAATAGAGGGCGGCGGTACAGGCCGGCTCCGATCCTTCCCGGCGTGCCGGGGAGGAAAGGGCGAGGGATGCGACGCCAACCGCCCCCCGGCGCCGCGTCCCTCGTCCGCCTTTTTCGAACCGGCCGGCCTCCTCGCGAGCGGGTGGCTATTGCAGCGAGCCGTCGCCCTCGCCGCCGGTGCGGGCCATCGACATCTGCGTGACCGCGATCAGCATCTCGGCGCGGGCGGCCAGGCTGCCGGCCTCCAGCAGCGCCTGCTTCTCGCGCGGGCCGAAGGGCGACATCATGGCCAGCGCATTGACCAGCGCCTCGTTGGGCGCGTCCTTGATGCTCTCCCAGTCCGCGTCGAGCTGGTTGGCGTCGAGATAGGCGGCGAGCGTGCGCAGCAGCGTGCCCCGGTCCACCGCGTCGGCGCCGAGATTGGGCGTGAAGTCGCCGCGGAACGGCTCGTAGTCGACGTGGGCCTGCCGGAACGGCGTGCCGGAATCGACCTCCGCCACGACGCGGAAACGCACGACGCCGCTGAGATTCATCAGGTAGCGCCCGTCGCCGCTCTCGGCGATCTCGGTGATGCGGCCGACGCAACCGACCTGCACGATCTCCGGCGCTCCGGGCACGGCGAGGGGCGGCTGGACCGGCGCCGTCTGGATGATGCCGATCAGGCGGTGGCCCGCCAGCGCCGCATCCACCATGGTGAGATAGCGCGGCTCGAAGACGTTGAGCGGAAGCTGGCAGCGCGGCAGCAGCAGCGCCCCCTCCAGCGGGAACAGCGGGATGATCGGCGCCAGCTCGGACGGATCTTTGTAGGGGCGGTTGATCGCCATTGACGTTCCTTGCGGCGCGTGCCGCTGGGCTTGTGCCTTGCGGCGATTGCGGGCCGGCGGCGGCCCCGGGCGTCAGGCGAACAGGATCGAGGACAGGCGGCGGCGGCCGGCGATGGTGTGCTCGTCGGTCGGCCCCCAGGCCTCGAAGAACTGCACGAGCTGCTTGCGCGCGCCGTCGTCTTCCCAGGCGCGGTCCTTGCGCACGATGGCGAGCAGGTGGTCGGCCGCCTCCTCGCGCATGCCGCGCGCATTGAGCGCCAGCGCGAGGTCGAAGCGCGCCTGATGGTTGAGCGGGTTGGCGGCGACGCGGGCTTCCAGCTCGCGCACATCGCCGAGTTCGGCGGCCGCTTCCTCAAGCTCGATGGCGGCGCGCACGGCGGCGAGGCCGCTGTCATTGGCGGCGGTCTCGGGCGCCAGCGCCAGCGTCGCCTTGGCCTGTTCGAGATCGCCGGCGAGAAGCTGCGCGCGGGCGAGGCCGGCGAGAGCCTTGAGGTTGGCCGGCTCCTCGCCGAGCACGGCGGCGAAAATCTCGGCGGCGCCGACGAGATCGCCCTCGGCGAGCGCGGCCTCGGCCGAGGCGATCACCTCGGCGATGTCGTCACCGGCCGAAGCGCCGGCGAGCCGGTCGACCAGCGCCTGCACCTGCGTCTCGGTCTGCGCGCCCATGAAGCCGTCGACCGGCTGGCCGTTGACGAAGGCGTAGACGGTCGGCAGCGACTGGATGCCGAGCTGCTGGGCGATGGCGGGGTGGTCGTCGGTGTTCATCTTGGCGAGGCGCACCTTGCCCTTGGCGGCGCGCACGACCTTCTCGATGACCGGCGTGAGCTGGCGGCAGGGGCCGCACCACGGCGCCCAGAAGTCCACCAGAACCGGGCGCTTGCGTGATTCCTCCACGACCTCCTTCATGAAATCGCGGGTCGTGACGTCGATCACGACATCGTCGCCGGCCGGTGCCGTGCCACCGTTCGCGGCCGGGGAGGAGGGCTGGTTCAGCAACATGGGGCGTCCTCGCAATGGGGCTCGTACTCGCCGTCTAAGATGGTCGGCCGCGCCGCGAATGCAACCGGCGCGGCGGGCTTACGCCTCGTCCGCCGCCTCGCTGCGGCGCGGCACCGCGAGGATCACCGGCTCATGCCCGGTGGCACGCAGGAAGCGCACCAGATCGTCGCGGCCTATGGTGGTGGTCGCGGTGTTGACCAGCGGATGGCAGTTGATCGCCGCGTGCTCCATGAGCCCGGCGTCGAGCACCACGCTCACGCGGCCTTCCGTATCGTTGACCGGGCCGAAGGCCGTCACCGCGCCGGGCTTCACGCCGAGCACCTCCTCCAGCAGCTCGGCGCTGCCGAAGGAGAGCTTGCTCGCCGCCCCGAGCGGGATGTGCAGGTTCTTGAGGTCGACGCGGGTCTCCTCCTCCACCACGACGAGGAAGAGGTTCCCCTTCTTGTCCTTGAGGAAGAGATTCTTGGTGTGGCCGCCGGGTATGTCGCCGCGCAGCGCCTGCGAATCCTCCACCGTGAACAGAGGCGGGTGCTCGACCGTGCGCTGCTCGATGCCGAGCGCGGCGAGGCGGGCGAGAAGGTCCTGGGAGGAAAGGGGCATGGAAGGGCCGGGGCTGAACGGACGGGAAGATGCCTTCTAGTGCGCCGCCGGCCCGGTGGGCAAGGCGTTCGGCGCCGCCACCCCGGCAGGCGCGAGGGAAGCGTCGCAGGGAAGATACCGCTCGACCGGGATGTAGATCAGGATATCGGGCCGGAAACGCTCGATCAGGCCGCGATCGAAGCGGCAGCTCCGGTGATGCGCCCACGCGAAGGCGGAGCTTCGGGTCGCTATCAGGCCACGCCAGAAATCGCGGGTGAAGGAATCCCCCACCACCATGATTCGTGGCCCGGCATGGCCGGTCTCGAACGCTTCCGAATGAAAGATCGGATGGTCGGCTTCCATGACGGCGCCCGCGACCGGCGCGAGGTTCTGCGGGGCGATGAAGGGCTCCTGCCACTGAAAGCGCCGATCGGGCGGATCGGGTTGCTCGAGCCCGGCAAGGCGCAGCAGATCGCCATCGGGCCGGGCGACCGGCGGTCCCAGCGCGGCCTCGGGGCTTACGGCGAGGTCTGGCCGGCCGGCCGCGTCCATCGCCGCGTTGAAGGCAAGGAGGGCACCGCGCTCGTTCCAGTGGGTGTCGTAGCGGAAATAGATCGGCCCGTCTTTCTTGGCCGCCTCCATCAGCGGACGCAGGTCGACGAAGGGAATGCCGTCCGCTGCCATCCGTTCGGCGATCAGGTCGTATTCGGTCGGCGTCTTCATGGCGCGGCGGGCATAGGCGGGCAGGTTCTCGCGCGTGACGGTCTGGGCGTTCGGCGCGATGAGGGCGACGAAGCGGCCGCCCAGCGCCGTCACCTGCGCGTCCAGCGATCGCGTAAAGTCGACGAAGCCGGCGACGGCCCCGGGGCGGACCGTCTGGCCGAGCGATTGTTCGAGCGTGGCGTCGTCGCGGATGAACAGGGCGCCGTTCTCGCCTTCCAGCACGCGGTCGCTCGGCGGCGAGCCGATGAAGCGCAGATAGCGCCCATGGGCCGCCAGCACCGCGCCGCGGAAGCCGAACGTGTCGTTGATATAGGGATCGAGATGGCGGGAGGCGTTCCTCCACCATCGGGCGGCCGGGGCGAGCGCGGTGCGCTCGGGCGCCGGCAGGTCGGGCAGGAACAGCCCGAGGGCCGGCAGGCACAGCACCGCGAAGAAGAAGACCGCCAGCCAGCGCCTCAGTCGCAGCAACAAGGTCATCCCCGTCTCCCCCTCAGAACCGGAAATACAGGAAGGGCGCATAGGCCGAGGCGCCCACCGAGACGAGGCAGAGGCCGAACATCAGCACGATGGCCAGAGTGTCGCCCGCACCCGCGAGCGCGGCGCGCAGGCGCGCCGGCAGCGAGAGCGACGGCATCCTCGGCAGGCCGAACATGGCCAGCGGCCAGCCCAGAACCAGCATGGCGCTGGTCATCGGAACAAGCTCCAGCGCCAGAGGCAGCGTCGGCGGCCCGGCGCCGTTGAGGCCGGCCATGCCGGCAAACAACGCGAGCGCGCCGGGCAGGCTGTCGGCGCGGAACCAGACCCAGCCGGTGAGCACGACGAGCAGCACATAGGCGTGGCGCAGCACGCCCGGCCCGGCGCGCAGGAGGGCGCCGAAGCGCGTGCGCTCCAGCACCAGGAAGGCGCCGTGATGGATGCCCCAGATCACGAAGTTCCAGCTCGCCCCGTGCCAGAGGCCGCACAGCAGGAACACGGTCCACAGATTGACCGCCGTGTGGAGGTGGCCGTGCCGGTTGCCGCCGAGCGGGACGTACACATAGTCGCGGAACCAGCTCGACAGGCTCATGTGCCAGCGCCGCCAGAAATCGGTGATCGACCGGGCGCCATAGGGCAGGTTGAAGTTGCGCGGGAACCGCAGGCCCATCGCCAGCGCGAGGCCGATGGCCATGTTCGAGTAGCCGCCGAAGTCGAAATAGATCTGCAGCGCATAGGCGCTGACGCCGAGCCATGCCTCGCCGAGAGTGGGCGCGGCGGTCCGGTCGAACACCACCTCGGCGACGGGCGCCACCTGATCGGCGATCAGCACCTTCCAGGCGAGGCCGATGACGAAGATGCGCAGCCCCGCCGAGACCCGCCCGAGCGTCGTCCGGCGCGCGCGGATGCGGTCCGCGATGGTCGAGTAGCGCACGATCGGCCCCGCCACCAGCTGCGGGAACATGGTGAGATAGACCGCGATCTCCTCCAGGCGGCCATTCGCCCGCGCTTTGCGGCGATAGACGTCGACCAAGTAGGAAATGGCGTGGAAGGTGAAGAAGGAGATGCCGAGCGGCAGGGGCAGGCTGGCGCCCGGCAGTTGGAGCGGGGCCGGCAGCAGAAGGTTCAGGTTCTGCGTCAGGAAGCCGAGATATTTGTAGACGACCAGCGCGGCGAGATTGGTGGCCACCGCGAGCACCAGCATGCGCCGGCGCCGGGGCTCGGGGAGCGGGTCGATCGCCCGCGCGAACAGGTAGTTGGCGACGACCGAGACGGCCAGAACGGCGAGGTTGGAGAGCCCGCCCCAGGCGTAGAAGACCAGCGAGAAGGCGAGGAGGACGACGTTGCGCGCCCGCGTGCCCGGCAGGACGAAGTAGCAGGCCAGGAACGCCGGCAGGAAATAGAACAGGAAGGAAACCGACGAAAAAACCATGCGAACCTGCGGCGGCGCCTCTTCGTTGCGCCCCTTGCCCGGGCCCTTTGGCCGCGTTCCTTGGCCGCGTTCCCTGGCCGCGCTCTTGCGGCGGTGGCCCGATGCCGCCGGAACCTATCGTTTCGACCGGCGATCCGGCAACCAAAACCTCGCGCGCCGCCCACCCCCTCGTGCGCCGCATGGCCGCCGCGCCGGCGCCGCCGTTGACAGCCGGGGGGCGCCGGTACCACATCTGACCGCGAGCATGCGGGAGACATCATGCGTCCAGTCATCGGTGTGATCAGCGACGTGAAGGCCAGCGGCGGCCACGTCGTCCATGGCGTCACGGAAAAATACATCTACGCGGTCGCGCGCGGCGCGCAGGCCATGCCGGTCCTCATCCCCGGCACCATCTCGGCCGTCGATGCCGACATGGCGCCGGAGCGCGCGGTGATCGACGAGATCTTCGATCTGGTCGACGCCATCTTCCTGCCCGGCAGCCCCTCCAATGTCGCCCCACAGCATTATGGCGACGTCCCGCACGACCCGCCGCTACCGGCCGATCCTCATCGCGACGACATCTCGCTGCCGCTGATCCGCGCCGCGCTGGAGCGGGGCGTGCCGCTGTTCGGCGTGTGCCGCGGCTTCCAGGAGATGAACGTCGCGCTGGGCGGCACGCTGTTCCAGAAGCTCTACGAGCAGCCCGGCCGATTCGACCATCGCGAGGATTCCACCCGCGACATCGAGACCCAGTACGGGCCGGCGCACGACGTGGCGCTGGCGCCCGGCGGCCTGCTCGCCGGCCTTGCCGGAACGGATCGCTGGCAGGTGAACTCGCTGCACGGGCAGGGCGTGGCGAATCTGGCGCCGGGCGTCGTGGTCGAGGCGCGGGCCGAGGACGGCACGGTCGAGGCCTTCCGCGTGCCGGACGCGCCGGGCTTCAACATCGCCATCCAGTGGCACCCGGAATGGCGCTTCTGGCAGGACCGGCTGTCCTCGGGCGTGTTCACCGCCTTCGGCGCCGCCGCCCGTCTGGCGGCCGAGCGCCGGCACGGCGCTGCGCGGCTGAAGGCTGCGGGCTGAGCCGCGCGCCGTCATCCTGGACGGCCGAAGGCCGATCCGGGATCGTCAGCCGAATGGAAAGCGATCCCGGCTCTGCGGCTTCGCCTTCGGCCGGGATGACGTTCGGGGGCTACCCGAGCTGCGCCAGCAGGTGGCCGATGCCGTCGCGAATGTCGGCCTCGATGGCGCGGCGCAGCGCCGCTGCGTCGCCGGCCCGGAGCGCAGAGAGCGCCTCCGCGTGGCGGTCGACCGTGTAGTGGCGCTCAAGATCGGCCAGGGCGAGGCGCATGAACGGGCCGATCTGCAGCCAGACCGATTCGATCAGCGGCAGCAGCACATTGTCGGGCCGCCCACCATAAAGCGCGGCGTGGAAGGCGAGGTTGGTCTCGATCATCGCCTCGATGTCGTCGGCCGCCACCGCCGCGTCCGATTCGCGGTTGAGCTCGTCCAGCCGCGCGATGAAGGCTGCGTCGGCGACGCCGAGCGCGCGCGAGGCCGCCTCGCATTCCAGCAGGGTGCGCGCGGCCATCAGTTCCTCGAAGCGGCGGGCGGTCATTTCCGGCACGCGCACGCGGCGATTGTCGAGCAGCACCAGCGCCCGCTCGGCCACCAGACGCCGCAACGCCTCGCGCACCGGCATCGAGGACACGCCGAGCGCGTCGGCGAGCCCGCGGATCGTCACCGCCTTGCCCGGGGGGAAACGGCCGGACATGACCGAGCGCCGCAGGCGGCGGAACACCCATTGTTGCAGGGTCTCGCCGTCGAGGCGCTGTTCGTGGGAGAGGTCGAGGGCGTGCAGGTCCATCAATCGCTGTCGTGGCGGGGCGCGGGAAGAAACGGGTAGCGACGTGAGAATGTCAGCTTGCTGCGCTATATAGCGGGAATCCGTCGCCGTCGCCGATATCAAGAAGGCCCGCGCCCATGACCGTGAATTCCGACAAGCCCGCCGCCCGCTCCGGCTACGAGATCGACCCGAAGCTGCTCGAACTGCTGGTGTGCCCGGTGACGAAGGCGCCGCTGGACTATGACCGCGAGGCCCGCGAGCTGATTTCCCGCGCCGCCCGCCTCGCCTATCCGATCCGCGACGGCATCCCGATCATGCTCGCCGACGAGGCCCGCGCGCTCACCGAGGATGAGCTGGCGCGCTAGCCGTCTTCAGAGCGCCTCGCCGCGCAGCAGCTTCGGCGCCTGCCCGCCAATGCCGGCGGCGTCGCGGATGAAGAAGGACTTCAGCGCCGGCATGCGCTCGACGAGGCCGAGGCCGACGTCGCGCACGAGGCGCACCGCGTCCGAGCGGATGCCGAACAGCCGGTTCAGCCCGTCGGTCGCCGCGCCCATGGCCAGCGTGTCGAAGCGGCGCCAGCGCTGGTAGCGCTCCAGAACGTCCGGCCCGCCAATGTCGAGGCCGAGGCGGGCGGCGTCGGTGACGGCCTCCGCCAGCGCCGCGACGTCGCGCAGGCCCATATTGATGCCCTGCCCGGCGATGGGGTGGATGGTGTGAGCGGCGTCGCCCACCAGCGCCAGCCGCTCGCCGATGAAGGCGCGCGCCATCTGGAAGCCGAGCGGGAACGCCTTCGGCTCGTCGAGGATCTCGATCTCCCCCAGCTCCAGCCCGAAGCGGCGCTCCAGCTCGTCCTTGAGCAGAATGCGCGGAAGGGCGAGCAGGCGCGCGGCGGTGTCGCTCGCCTCGGTCCAGACAATGGAGCAGCGATTGCCGGTCAGCGGCAGCATGGCGAAGGGGCCGGCGGGAAGGAAATGCTCGATCGCCTTGCCGCCATGCGGGCGCTCATGGCCGACCGTCATCACGATGGCGGACTGGCCGTAGGGCCAGCCGACCACGCCGATGCCGGCCAGCGCGCGCAGCTTCGAGCGGGCACCGTCGCAGGCGGCGAGGAGGCCGGCGCCGATCTCGCCGCCGCCGGCGAGGGTGAGCGTCGTGCGGGCCGGGCCGGCGGCGAAGCCGGCGACCGGGGTCGGCAGAAGCGCGATGTCGCGCGTGCGCGCCAGCGCCGTCATGGCGTCCTGAAGCCGCGCATTCGGCACCATATGGGCGAAGGGCTCGCCCGGCCGGACCTCGCCGTCGAAGGACAGGAACACCGGCCGCGCGGCGTCGCCGAGCTTCGAATCGGTGATCTCCATAGCGAGGATCGGCTCGGCCTCGGCGGCGACGTGCTCCCACACGCCGAGCGCCTCGAACAGCCGGCGGGCGCCGGCGGCGATGGCCGAGGCGCGCATGTCGGCGCTGCGCGGCAGCCCGTCCGCGGCGGGCGCGGCGAAGGCGGGGTCGGCAATGGCGATCCGCGCCCCCGCGCCCAGCCCCTGGCGTAGCGCCAGCGCGAGGGAGAGGCCGGCGAGGCCGCCGCCAGCGATCACCGCGTCATAGGTCTGCCGCTGTCCCATCCGCTTCGCCTCTCGCTTCCTTCGCCCGTCGTCCGCATTGTGCGGGGGGCATCATATGCCTTAGCTACCCGCCTCGAACAATGCGCCCGATCAAGCCGCGCATCCCGCGCAGGAGAGTCGCCGCCGATGCCGAACCACGTTGCCGAGCTGGTCGATGTGCTCGATCTGGAGCCGCTGGAGGAAAACCTGTTCCGCGGCTCCAACCCGCCGGAAAGCTGGCCGTTCCGCACCCGCGTCTTCGGCGGGCAGGTGCTTGCGCAGGCGCTGGTCGCCGCGCAGCGCACGGTCGATCTCGCCGCCCATTCCATGCACGCCTATTTCCTGCTCGCCGGCGATCCCACCATCCCGATCGTCTACGAGGTCGAGCGGGTGCGCGACGGGCGCAGCTTCGCCACCCGCCGCACGGTGGCGATCCAGCACGGGCGGCCGATCTTCATCATGTCGGTGTCGTTCCACCGCGAGGAGCCGGGGCTGGAGCACCAGCTCGACCTGGAAATGGTGGTGCCCACTCCCGAGGAGGTGCCGGGCATCGAGGACCTGCCGGCGGCGGTGCTCGAGCGCCTGCCCCAGCCGGTGCGCGACTACTGGATGCGCCCGCGCCCGATCGAACTGAGGCCGATCGGGCTCGGCGAGGCCCGCAGCGCGCCGCGCCGCGCCCTCTGGTTCCGCGCCGCCGGAGCGCTGGCGGATGATCCGGGCCTGCATCGCGCGGTGCTGGCCTATGCCAGCGACATGACGCTGCTGGAGGCGACGACGCTGGTGCACGGCACCAGCGTGCTCGGGCAGAACATCCAGGCGGCGAGCCTCGACCATGCGCTCTGGCTGCACCGCCCCTTCCGGGCCGACGACTGGCTGCTCTACACGCAGGACAGCCCCAGCGCCTCCGGCGCGCGCGGACTGGCGCGCGGGCTGGTCTACGACCGCGCCGCGCGGCTGGTGGCCTCGGTGGCGCAGGAGGGGCTGATCCGGCAGGTAACGCCTACAGCCAAGGCATCTGCTTGAAAATTAATCAGCATGTGGCAATTGTTGGGCGGGCACCGATGGAGGCCCGCCCGTCCGATCAAGAAATGAGCAGCGGCCTTTCCCCCGCACGCCTTCCTAGCCATGGGAAACCCGCCGACTCACGGCTTGCCGGCGCTGGTGAACGGAGATTCGCCGGGGTGCGACCGGCACGAAACCGTTTGCGCCGCACGGTTGGCACGCGAATTGATTCCCTGTTCGCGGCTTGACCGAAGGGTCGGAGTGTTATCCGCCTGGCCGAGTCCGAAATGAAACGCCCGGAACCCTGTCGCCAGCGGTTCGGGGCCAAGCGGGGACAGGAACCATGAAGATCGTCATGGCTATCATCAAGCCTTTCAAGCTTGAGGAAGTCCGGGATGCGCTCACTGGGATAGGTGTGCACGGACTGACCGTCACGGAGGTCAAGGGATACGGCCGTCAGAAGGGCCACACCGAGATCTATCGCGGCGCGGAATACGCGGTGAGCTTCCTGCCGAAGCTCAAGATCGAGGTCGCCGTGCCTTCCGATCAGGTTTCCAAGGTCATCGACGCCATCACCGTCTCGGCCAAGACCGGCCAGATCGGCGACGGCAAGATCTTCGTCTATGCGATCGACCAGGCCGTGCGCATCCGCACCGGTGAGACCGACGCCGACGCGCTCTGAGCCCGCGTCATTGATCCCGACATTTTCCGATTGCGACGGAGCATTGAACCCATGACGACGAAGAACTGGATACGCGCGGGCCTTCCCGTGCTGGCGACGACGGCGCTGTTCGCGGCCGCCGCTTTCGCCCAGGACAACCCGGCCACCGGCGCCGAAGCCACCGCTGAGGCCGCCGCTGTGGTGGCCACGGTGGACAAGGGCGACGTCACCTGGATGATGGTCTCCTCCATCCTCGTGCTGTTCATGACGGTGCCCGGCCTCGCCCTGTTCTATGGCGGCCTGGTGCGCGCCAAGAACATGCTCTCCGTGCTGATGCAGGTCACGGTCATCGCCGCGGTGATGATGCTGATCTGGGTGTTCTACGGCTACTCGCTCGCCTTCACCTCGGGCAACGCCTTCATCGGTGGCTTCGAGAAGGCCTTCCTCGCCGGCGTGACGACGGAAAGCCTCGCCGACACCTTCTCGGCCAATGTGAAGATCCCCGAATACATCTTCATCGTCTTCCAGATGACCTTCTCGGCCATCACCCCCGCGCTGATCATCGGCGCCTTCGCCGAACGCATGAAGTTCTCGGCGATCGTGCTGTTCTGCGTCCTGTGGGTGACGTTCGTGTACTACCCGATCGCCCACATGGTGTGGTTCTCGGAGGGCTACCTCTTCGCCATGGGCGCGCTCGACTTCGCCGGCGGCACCGTGGTGCACATCAATGCCGGTATTGCGGGCCTCGTGGGCTGCATCATCATCGGCAAGCGCACGGGCTACGGCAAGGAACTGATGCCTCCCCACTCGCTGCCCTTCGCGATGGTCGGCGCCAGCGTCCTGTGGGTCGGCTGGTTCGGCTTCAACGCCGGCTCCAACCTCGAAGCCAATGCCGGCACCACGCTCGCCGTGATCAACACCTTCGTCGCCACCGCCGGCGCGATCGTGGGCTGGTCGCTCATCGAGTGGCTGGCCAAGGGCAAGCCCTCCATGCTCGGCGCGATCTCCGGCATGGTCGCCGGCCTCGTCGCGATCACCCCGGCTGCCGGCCTTTCCGGTCCGCTCGGCGCGATCGTGCTCGGCTTCGTCGCCTCGATCATCTGCTTCTTCTTCTGCACCACCATCAAGAACGCGCTGGGCTATGACGACAGCCTCGACGTGTTCGGCGTCCACGGCGTGGGCGGCATCGTCGGCGCCATCGGCACCGGCATCGTGGTCGCTCCGGCCCTCGGCGGCCCGGGCATCGCGGACTACGAGATGGGGCACCAGGTGTGGGTGCAGCTCCAGGCGGTGGCGGCCACGATCGTGTGGTGCGGTGTCGTCTCGGCGATCATCTACTACATCGTCAACATCCTCGTCGGCCTGCGTCCGTCGGTGGAGAAGGAGCGCGAGGGTCTCGACATCGTCGAGCACGGCGAGCGCGCCTACCACAGCTGACATCGCCTGCCTTTCCGCAGCCTCCCGCTGCCTCGAGACCCCGGCCATGCGCCGGGGTCTTTTTTGTTGGCCCGTGCGTTATGGGTCCGTGCGCCCCCTCGCGCGCCGCGCGCCTTCCCGCGCCCGGCCTCTTCGGCCCCGCCCGGCCGCCCTCGTCCTCCATGGTTAAGAACGCCTTTACCGCGCCGGTCCTATTCTGGAGCGAGACGCCGCGCTTTTGCGGCGCATGGCGAGACGTTCACCCGTGCCCGATCCCGTTCTTCAAGGCGTTGCGAGCGACGAGACGACGCGCCCGGCCGCCGATCCCGGCCCGGCGGCGCGCTCGCCCTTCGTGCGGCTGACCGAGCTGCTGGCCGACATCGCGCCGGGCAGGCCGGCGCTGAGCCTTGCCGTGGGCGAGCCGCGCCATGCCATGCCGGATTTCGTCGGCGAGGTGCTCGCCGCCCATCTCGACGGCTTCGGCCGCTACCCCGCCGGCAAGGGCCTGCCCGAGTTTCGCGCCGCCGCCGCCGACTGGCTCGCCCGCCGCTACGCGCTGGCGCGCAGGCCCGACGCCGAGCGCGAGGTGCTGGTGCTCAACGGCTCCCGCGAGGGCCTGTTCTTCGCCGCGCTGATGGCGCGCCGGCTGCTGTCGCCGTCCAAGCAGGCCAGCATCGGCGCCGGCGCTCCCGCCGTGCTGCTGCCCAACCCGTTCTACGCCGCCTATGGCGCGGGCGCGGAGGCGGCCGGCTGCAAGAGCGTCGCCCTGCCGCTGCCGGCCGGAGGGGGCTGGCTGCCCGACCTCGACGCGCTCGCCCCGGAACTGCTCGACCGCACCGTGGCGCTCTATTTCGCCTCGCCGGCCAACCCGCAGGGCACCATCGCTCCGCGCGCCTATCTGGAACGGCTGGTGGCGCTGTGCCGGGCCCATGAGGTGATGGTGTTCGCCGACGAGTGCTATTCGGAGATCTGGCTCGGCGCGGCGCCGCCGACCGGCATATTGGAGGTCGTGGGCGCGGACTTCACCGGCGTCGTCACCTTCAACTCGCTGTCCAAGCGCTCCAGCCTGCCGGGGCTGCGCTGCGGCTTCTGCGCCGGCGATGCGCGCTTCATCGACGCCTTCGGCGAGTTCCGCAACGTGGCCGCGCCGCAGGTGCCCGAGCCGCTGCAATGGGTCGCCATCGCCGCGCTGGCCGACGAGGCCCATGTGCGCGCGAGCCGCGACCTCTACCGGGCGAAGTTCGACGTCGCCGACCGCGTGCTGGCGGGGCATTTCGACTATGAGCGGCCCGATGGCGGCTTCTTCCTCTGGCTGAACGTCGCCGGGCTGCGCACGGGCGCGCTGAGCGGCGGCGAGGCGGCCGCGCGCCGCCTGTGGCAGCGCGAGGGGCTGCGCACGGTTCCCGGCGGCTATCTGTGCCGGAGCGGGCCGGACGGGCGCAATCCGGGCGCCGACTATCTGCGCATCGCGCTGGTGCAGGACCTGGCGACGACCGAGGCGGCGCTGCCCCGCCTGCTGGCCGGGCTGTCCTGAGGCGGATGGGGAACGGGGCGAGATGGGGCGAGAGATAGGGCGCGAGATGGGCCAGACGGGACGCCTGCCGGCGGCGGCGCTACGCGCGTCCCGGTCCGACGCCATGCCGGGGCGCGTTTCCGCCGGCCGCACGGGCAAGGCCGGGGGCGGTGTTGCGGGCAAGGTTCCGGGCAAGCCCGGCGGCAAGGCGGTGGTGCGGGCCAAGGGCCCCCGCCGCAGGAACGCGCCGGGTGGCTTCCTTCCCGAGGAGGTTCGCGGCGCCCTCGGCCGGCGCGGCGCCGAACTCGTCGGTCTCGCTTTGCTGGCGCTGTCCGGCCTGATGCTGCTGGCGCTGGCGAGCTGGTCGGCGGACGATCCCAGCCTCTCCCGCTCCAGCGCGGTCGCCCCGTCCAATTTCCTCGGCCTTCCCGGCGCGGTCTTCGCCGATCTCACCATGCAGCTGTTCGGGATCGCGGCGCTCGCCGTGGTGCTGCCGATCGGCGTGTGGGGCTGGCTGATCCTCACCCACCGGCGCCCGCACCGTCCGCGCGCGCGGCTCATCGCCCTCGTCGTCGGGGTGGTGTTCGCGGCGGGCTTCGCCGCCTGCCTGCCGCGCCTTGGCGGCTGGCCGCTGCCGAGCGGCCTCGGCGGCGTGCTGGGCGAGGGCGTGCTGGCAGTGCCGGCGGCCTTCCGCACCAACTGGCTCGGGGCACTGGACTATGCCGTGATCGGGGGCATCTGCCTTCTGGCCGCCAGCGTCGCGCTGCCGATCGCCGTCGGCGGCGGCCTGGGCGGTGGCGCCGGCCCGGTCGACGACGAGGCGGACGAGGCCGAGTTCGAGGATGATGAGCCGGGCAGGCTCGCCTTCCTGCTCGGCATGTTCACCCATGCCTTTCTCTCGGCCCGGGCCCGTTTCGGCGCCGATGCGCCGCGCCGCCCGGCGCGCGAGCGCCCGCGTCGGGGACTGGGCGAACGGGTGCGCGGTGCGTTCGGCTTCGACGAGGAGGACGGGCCGCCGCTGGCGCGCGGGCCGCGCCACGAACCGAATTTCGGCGGCCGGGACGAGTTCGATCCGGAGGACGACGTCGCCGGCTTCGAGCTGGCCGAGGACGACGTCGCCGACGGTGCCGATCCGGCCGATTTCGAGCCCGCCGCGCCGCCGGTGCCGGCCACCACCGCCCGCCGCCCGCCGCCGCTGCGCTCGATCAAGGGCGGGCGCGCCGCGCTGGAGGAGCAGCGCCGGCGCTACCTGATGCCCGGCCTCGACCTGCTGTCGCCGCCGCCGCCGCGCAGCGGGCCGGCCCTGCCGCGCGAGGCGCTGGACGAGAACGCCCGCCTGCTGGAAGGCGTGCTGGACGATTTCGGCGTGCGCGGCGCCATCGTCAATGCGCGCCCCGGCCCTGTCGTGACGCTTTACGAGCTGGAGCCGGCGCCCGGCATCAAGTCCAGCCGCGTCATCGGCCTCGCCGACGACATCGCCCGCTCGATGAGCGCGATCTCCGCCCGCGTCGCGGTGATTCCGGGCAAGAACGCCATCGGCATCGAACTGCCCAATCCCAAGCGCGACAAGGTGCTGCTGCGCGAGATTCTCGCCGCGCGGGATTTCGGCGAGGCGGCGCACAAGCTCGCCATCGCGCTCGGCAAGACCATCGGCGGCGAGCCGGTGATCGTCGACCTCGCCCGCATGCCGCATCTGCTGGTCGCCGGCACCACCGGCTCCGGCAAGTCGGTCGCCATCAACACCATGATTTTGAGCCTGCTCTATCGGCACAGGCCGGAGAACTGCCGGCTGATCATGATCGACCCGAAGATGCTGGAGCTTTCCGTCTATGACGGGATTCCCCATCTGCTCACCCCCGTCGTCACCGATCCGAAGAAGGCGGTGGTGGCGCTGAAATGGGCGGTGCGCGAGATGGAGGAGCGCTACCGCAAGATGTCGAAGGTCGGCGTGCGCAACATTGACGGCTTCAACGCCCGCATCGCCGAGGCGCAGGCCAAGGGCGAGCAGATCGTGCGCACCGTGCAGACCGGTTTCGACAAGGAGACCGGCGAGGCGATCTATGAGCGCGAGGAGATGGACCTCTCGCCGATTCCCTACATCGTGATCGTGGTCGACGAGATGGCCGACCTGATGATGGTCGCCGGCAAGGACATCGAAGGCGCCATCCAGCGCCTCGCCCAGATGGCGCGCGCCGCCGGTATCCACCTGATCATGGCGACGCAGCGCCCGAGCGTCGACGTCATTACCGGCACCATCAAGGCGAACTTCCCGACCCGCATCTCCTTCCAGGTCACGTCGAAGATCGATTCGCGGACGATTCTGGGCGAAATGGGCGCCGAGCAGCTGCTCGGCCAGGGCGACATGCTCTACATGGCCGGCGGCGGGCGCATCTCGCGCGTGCACGGCCCGTTCGTCTCCGACCAGGAGGTCGAGCGCGTGGTCGAGCACCTGAAGTCCCAGGGCGCGCCGGACTATCTCGACGCGGTGACGACCGACTTCGACGAGGACGGCGAGGACGGCGCCGTCTTCGACAAGGGCGCCATGGGCACCGCCGAGGAGGGCGGCGACCTCTACAGCCAGGCGGTGGCGGTGGTGATGCGCGACCGGAAGTGCTCCACCTCCTATATCCAGCGCCGGCTGCAGATCGGCTACAACCGCGCCGCCTCGCTGGTCGAGCGCATGGAGCGCGAGGGCCTCGTCGGGCCGGCCAACCACGCCGGCAAGCGCGAGATCCTCGTCGAGCCGGCCGGCGCGGAGGGCTTCTGAGCCGATGCCGCGCCCGGACCGCCCGCCTTACCCTGCGTCCGGGCCACAGGATCGCCACAGCGGCGCGCTACCCGCGTCCGGACAGATTTCCGCGCCGCGCCCGTCGATTCGGCGTCGCGCCCCCTCGACGTGCCCCATGGAGATGCGCCCCATGCGCCATCTGATCCGCGCCTGCGTCGCTTCCGCCCTGCTGGTCCTGCCGCTCGGAGTCGCCCAGGCGCAGGTGCCACCGCCGCCCTTCGTGGTGCCGCTGCCGCCCAAGAAGCCGGCGCCGGCGACGATGACCCGCACCGCGCAGGCGGCGCCGGCCGCCGCCGCCAAGCCCGCCGCCAAGCCCGCGACCGTCCAGCCGGCGGCGGCCCCCAAATCCGATCCGAACATCCAGATGGCGGCGACGGCGAACCGCCGCGCGGCGGCCGACACGGTCCAGCGCATCAACGAGTATTTCAACAGCTTCAAGACCATGACCGGCGATTTCGTGCAGGTCGACCCGGACGGTACCCGCCGGCAGGGCGAGTTCTACATCCTCAAGCCCGGCCGCGTGCTGTTCGAATACGCTCCGCCGAGTCCGATCGAACTGGTGGCGGACGGGCGCTCGGTGGCGGTGCGCGACAAGCGGCTGAAGACGCAGGACATCTCGCCGCTCTCGGCGACCCCGCTGCGCTTCCTGCTGGCGGAGAATTTCGACCTCGCCCGCAACGCCAGCGTCGCCGGCGTGTACCAGGACGACATCTTCGCCACCGTGGTGCTGGAGGAGAAGCAGTCCATGGTCGGCACCTACCGGCTGATGATCATGTTCGACGCCAAGACCATGCAGCTCAAGCAGTGGACGGTGACCGACCCGCAGGGCTACGACACCACCGTCGCGGTCTCGAACCTCAACACCGCCGACCGGCCGGATCCGGCGCTGTTCGTCATCAACCGCAATTGACGCTGCGGCTGTCTGAGGCATCATGTTGCCTATGGCAGGCAGCGTCGCTGATCAGTGTGAAGTCAAGCGGGACGGGGGCTGGCACCTTCTCGACATCGTGGAGGCGCTCGTTCTGCGGCCGGAATTGATGCGCTGTCCCGCGTGCCACGGCCGCGTTCGCGCGCACAAGCTCGGTACCACGGGACAGAGGGCGCATTTCGAGCATTTCGAAGCGCATGCCGGCTGCTCGTCGAAGCAAAGCACCTTTTCTGGCCACCGTTCTCTTCATCCTTCGGCGGTGGCTTGATAGAGAGGGTTCCTCTGAGGTCGCCCTCGTGAAGGTTCCCCGCTTTGCCGCTTTCCATCGCCACCTGGAACATCAATTCGGTGCGCCTGCGCATCGGTCTTGTCGCCAAGCTCGCCGCCGAGCAGCAGCCCGACGTCATCTGCCTGCAGGAAACCAAGACGCCGGATGACCGCTTCCCGCTCAAGGACGCGGCGAAGTTCGGCTATCCCCATGCCGCCATCCACGGCCAGAAGGGCTATCACGGCGTCGCCATCCTCTCGAAGCGGCCCTTCGAGGCGGTAAGCCGACAGGGCTTCTGCGACATGGGCGATGCGCGCCACATCTCGGTCGTGCTCGGGCGCGAGGCCGGGCTGTCGGCACCGCTGACCATCCATAATTTCTACATCCCGGCCGGCGGCGACATTCCCGACCCGCAGGTGAACGAGAAGTTCCGCCACAAGCTGTCCTTCCTCGACGAGGCGACCGCCTGGGAGATGCTGCACCCGCAGGACCCGGCGGCGCGTTCGGTGCTGGTCGGCGACCTCAACATCGCCCCGCTGGAGGCCGATGTGTGGAGCCACAAGCAGCTGCTCGACGTGGTGAGCCATACGCCGGTCGAGGTGGAGAAGCTGGCCCGGCTGCAGGCGGCCGGCCACTGGGTCGACGTGATGCGCCGCTTCGTGCCGCCGCAGGAGAAGCTCTACACGTGGTGGAGCTACCGCGCCGCCGACTGGGCGGCCTCGAATCGCGGCCGCCGGCTTGACCATGTGTGGGCGACACCGGCGCTGGCGCCGGCCGCGCAGGCCATGACGGTGCTGCGCGAGGCGCGGGGCTGGGAGCGGCCTTCCGACCATGTGCCGGTCGTGGTGACGTTCGACGCCTGAGCGGACAGCGGACGGCCGTCATCCGCCCGCGAAGCCGCTTTGCGGGCTCGCCTTTCCAGCGCCGCCGTTATAGTTTGCGCCGAGCGTTCCCGCCGGTGCCCGCCGGCGGACGCTGTTCCGTTCTGGTGATCCCAAGCCGAGGAAGCGTCCTTGTCCCGCCGTTCCCCGCTCCGCCCGTCCCGCCTCCTCGCCGCAACGCTCGTCCTCGCGGGCGCGCTGGCGCTGGGCGGCTGTGGCGTGAAAGGCCCGCTGGAGCCGCCGCCGAACTCGCCGCAGGCGCAGCCCGGCCCGGACGGCAAGGTGCCGAAGGATACCGGCCCGGTGAAGCCGAACCGGCCCTTCGTCCTCGACGGCCTGCTCTGACCCGCCGAACGCGCCATGCATCATTTCGCCTATCGTGACGGCATCCTCCACGCCGAGGATGTGAGCCTCCCCGCCATCGCGGCGGCGGTCGGGACGCCGTTCTATGTCTACTCGACGGCGACGCTGGAACGGCACTTCCACGTCTTCACCGACGCCTTCGCCGACATGCGAACCACGCTGTGCTACGCGGTGAAGGCCAATTCCAACCAGGCGGTGATCGCCACCTTCGCCAGGCTCGGCGCCGGCGCCGACATCGTGTCGGGCGGCGAGCTCAAGCGGGCGCTGGCGGCCGGCATCGCGCCGCAGAAGATCGTGTTCTCCGGCGTCGGCAAGACGCGCGAGGAAATGGCCGCCGCGCTCGATGCCGGCATCATGTGCTTCAACGTCGAGAGCGAGCCGGAACTGCTGACGCTCTCCGAGGTGGCGGTGAGCCATGGCGTGGCGGCGCCGATCTCGATCCGCGTCAACCCGGACGTCGACGCGAAGACCCACCACAAGATCTCGACCGGCAAGTCGGAGAACAAGTTCGGCATTCCGGTGTCGCGGGCGCGCGAGGTCTATCGCTATGCCGCCGCCCTTCCCGGGCTGCGCATCACCGGCGTCGACATGCATATCGGCAGCCAGATCACCGATCTCGGTCCGTTCGATAACGCCACCGCGCTGCTGGTGGAGCTTGCCCGCGAACTGATGGCGGACGGCCACCGGCTGACCCATCTCGATCTCGGCGGCGGGCTCGGCGTGCCCTATGTCGCCGGCGAGCCGGACCCGCCGCTGCCCTCCGCCTATGCGGCGCTGGTGAAGCGGCACACGCATAATCTCGGCCTCGGCCTCGTCTTCGAGGTCGGGCGCATGCTGGTGGCCAATGCCGGCATCCTCGTCGCCCGCGTGCTCTATGTGAAGGAAGGCGACGGCAAGCACTTCGTCATCGTCGACGCGGCGATGAACGATCTCATCCGCCCGACGCTCTACGAGGCGCATCACGAAATTTTGCCCGTGCGCCAGCCGGTACCCGGCGGGGAGGGGCAGATCGTCGCGGATGTGGTCGGGCCGGTGTGCGAGACGGGCGATTATCTGGCGCTGGGAAGGCGGCTGCCGGCGCTCAAGGCGGGCGACCTGATCTCGGTGATGACCGCCGGCGCCTATGGCGCGGTGCAGGCCTCGACCTACAATACCCGGGCGCTGATCCCGGAAGTGCTGGTGCGGGGCGAAGAATTCGCCGTGGTGCGCCCGCGCGTGGAGACCGACGCGCTGATCGCGCTCGACCGGCTTCCCGGCTGGCTCGGCTGAGCCCGCCGGCGGCACCGGCCGCGCCGCGCCCGCCACATTCGGCCTCCTCCCGTTTCACGATCTGATGATGAATCGGGCGCGCCTGTTTTCGAGGCAGGGCTGGCGCGCGGGGGACACCATGTTAAGGTGACGCTGGGGCTGGTGTGGACCCACGTGCGTCGGAGGCTCGTACGCGTGACGGCAACACCGGAAGGAACGGACGGCGGCGAGGTGCATCCCGAGGCGGGTGCGGCCCCGCGTGCCGACAATGCGCGCACCGAGGTGCGCCGCGCCGAGCATAGCCTGCGCAGCGCGCTCCAGCGTGCGCGCGCGGCGCTGCTGTGGGAGCGCGTCTGGCCGGCGATCGCCGCCATGGGCGCCGCGCTCGGCCTGTTTCTCATTGCCTCCTGGCTCGGTCTCTGGCTCGCGCTGCCGCCCTATGGCCGCATCGCCGGCCTCGTGCTCTTTGCCCTTGCTTTCGCCCTCGCCCTGGTGCCGGCGCTGCGTATCCGCCCGCCCTCCGCCGGCGAGGCGCTCTCGCGACTCGACCGTGAAAGCCGCCAGCCGCACCGGCCGGCGACCGCGCTCGCCGACCATCTCGCCTCCCGGCCGGACGATCCCGTCGGCGCCGCCCTGTGGCGGGCCCATATCGCGCGCATGTCGGCCCAGCTCGGCAGCCTGCGTGCCGGCCTGCCCTCGCCGCGCCTTGCCGCCATCGACACGCGGGCGGTGCGCGCGCTGGTGATGCTCGGCGTCATCGCCACCTTCTTCATGGTGCCCGGCGACCATCTGCGCCGCATCGCGGCGGCCTTCGACTGGCAGACGCTGGTGGCGCCCA
Organism: Ancylobacter sp. TS-1; assembly: GCF_009223885.1. Lineage (NCBI taxonomy): Bacteria > Pseudomonadati > Pseudomonadota > Alphaproteobacteria > Hyphomicrobiales > Xanthobacteraceae > Ancylobacter > Ancylobacter sp. TS-1. The sequence continues at coordinate 2,375,721 of NZ_CP045144.1, read as the reverse complement.
AGCCCTACCGGGTCGACGCCTGGGTGACGCCGCCCGGCTATACCGGCCGCCCGCCGGTGATGCTGCCGGGCCTGCGCTCGCTCGACACCGCCGGCAATGCCGGCGGCGCCGAGGCGGAGCCGACCTTCGACGCCACCGCCCTGACCGTGCCGGCCGGCAGCGAGCTGGTGGTGCGCATCACCGGGCTCGACGAGGCGCGCCTCGTCACCGATGGCCGCCTGACGCCGCCGCCGGAAACCAAGGACGAGACGGCGGATGGCGCCGCGCCCGCGCCTGCCGCCACCGCTCCCTCGGCCCCCGCGCGCGCGGCGAATGGCGAGGAGCGCCGCTTCATCGTTGCCGGCGACGGCTCCGCCCGCGTCGAGGGGCCGGACGGGCGCTTCGTTTCCTGGCACTTCCGCGCCCAGCCGGACGAGCCGCCGAGCATCGAGCTGACCAAGGAGCCGCAGGCCTCCGGCGCGACCGGGCTGGCGCTCGCCTACAAGGCCGAGGACGATTACGGGGTCGCCAGCGCCGAGGCGCGTTTCGCCGCCGTGCCGCCCGCGTCGCCGCTGCACGCGCTGAAGAATGCGCCGCCCCCCGCGCCCGCGCGCCCGCTGGTCGAGGCGCCGAACTTCCCGCTGCCGCTGTCCGGCGGCCGGGCTCGCGTGGCGACCGGGCAGACCACCAAGGACCTGACCGAGAGCCCGTGGGCCGGCGCAAAGGTGACGATGACGCTGGTCGCGCGCGACGAGGCCGGCAATCTCGGCCAGTCGCGCCCGCGCGGCTTCACCCTGCCGCAGCGCAGCTTCTCGAACCCGCTGGCGCGTGCGCTGATCGAGGAACGGCGCACGCTCGCCTTCGACGCCAACCAGCGCGAGCGCGTGCAGGCCGGGCTCGACGCCCTCGCCATCGCGCCGGAGCGTTTCACGCCCGACCCTTCCCATTACATGGGCCTGCGCAGCGCCTATTGGCGGCTCGCCAATGCCCGCAGCGACGAGGATCTGCGCGGCGTCGTCGACTATCTCTGGGAAATCGCCGTGCGCATCGAGGATGGCGACCTCTCCGATGTCGAGAAGCGCCTGCGCGACGCCCAGCAGGCGTTGCAGAACGCGCTCGAGAACGGCGCCAGCGACGAGGAGATCAAGCGGCTGGCGCAGCAGCTGCGCGAGGCGATGCAGGAATTCATGCAGGCGCTGGCGCAGGAGGCGCAGCGCAATGGCGAGCGCGCCGACCGCAGCCAACCCATGGACCCCAACACCCGCACCGTGCGCCCGCAGGACCTGCAGAAGATGCTCGACCGCATCGAGGACATGGCCCGCAACGGCGCCCGCGACGCGGCGCGCCAGATGCTCAGCGAGCTGCAGAACATGCTGAACGGCCTGCAGGCCGGCCGCCAGCAGCAGCGCCGGCAGGGCCAGAGCCAGATGTCGCAGAACATGGACCAGCTCGGCGACATGATCCGCCGCCAGCAGCAGCTGCGCGACCGCACCTTCAAGGAGGGGCGCGACGGCCAGCAGGACCAGGCCTTCAACGATCTCAAGCAGAACCAGGAGCAGCTCCGCGACCAGCTTCGCCAGCTGCGCGAGAAGATGCAGCAGGCCCAGCGCGGCCAACAGGGCCAGCAAGGCCAGCAGGGCGAGCAGCAGGGCCAGAACGGTCAGGGTCAGCAGGGCCAGCAAGGGCAGGGCCAGCAGGGGCAGGGCCAGCAGGGGCAGGGCCAGCAAGGTCAGGGTCAGGGCATGCCCGGCGATGGCGGGCTCGGCGAGGCCGAGCAGGCCATGCGCGAGGCCGAGCAGGCGCTCGGCCAGGGCGACGGCACCGGCGCGGTGGATGCGCAGAGCGAGGCGCTGCAGGCGCTGCGCAAGGGCGCCCAGCAGATGGCCGAGGCGATGCAGCAACAGCAGGGCGGCCAGGGGCAGGAACCGGGCGGCCCCTCGGGCGAGACTGCCGAGCGCAACGACCCGCTCGGCCGGCCGCTGCGCTCGCGCGACTATGGCGACGACGTCACCGTGAAGGTGCCGGACGAGATCGACATGCAGCGCGCCCGCCGCGTGCTGGAGGAACTGCGCCGCCGCTTCGGCGAGCCCGACCGCCCGCGCCTCGAACTCGACTATCTCGACCGCCTGCTGCGCGACTTCTGAGTTCGGCCCGTCATCCCGGAACGGCCCCAGGCCGTATCCGGGATCGGGTGCCGATGCTGGCAAGCGGGCTCGGCAAGCGGGCGTGGCAAGCGATCCCGGCTCTCCGCTTCGCTGCGGCCGGGATGACATCGGGAAATGCGGGCCGGCGCGTGCCGCCGCCCGCCGCCGCTACTTCTCGGCGTCGGGGATGTAGCCGATGAAGGGAAGCTGGCGGAAGGCGTGCGACACGTCCATGCCGTAACCGACCACGAAATAGTCCGGGCACTGGAAGCCGACGAAATCGGCGGTGATCTGCACCGCGCGCTTGTGCGGCTTCTCCAGCAGCACGCAGACCGAGACCCGCCGCGCCCCGCGCGCGGCCAGCAGGTCCTTGGCGAAGGCGAGGGTGCGGCCGGATTCCAGTATGTCGTCGATCAGCAGCACGTCGCGCCCGCGCACATCGGTGTCGATGTCGCGCAGCACCGCCACCTGTCCGGAGGAGACCCGCGCGTCGCGGTAGCTCGACAGGGTGATGAACTCGACCTCCGGCGCGAGGCCGGCGTCGTGCATGGCTCGGATGAGGTCGGCGGCGAAGACGAAGCTGCCCTTCAGCACGGCGATGACGACCAGCTTCTCGGGCTTGGAGGCGACGATCTCCGCGACCAGCTCGCGGTTGCGGCCTGCGATGGTCTCGGCGTCGAAAAGCACCTCGATGCGGGCGTCCCGGTAGGCATTGGCCTCCCCGCCCGGAGCGGCGTCGGTCGTCGTCGGCTGCGTCATCGTCATCCTCGTGCGCGCCGCCGCATGGGCTCGCGGCGCCTGTCATGAGCCTTGTCATCGGTTCGTCAGGATGGACCGGGCGGCCCCTTGCCGTCCAGCCGGGGGGCGTGGATACCGCAGCCGCGGTCTCTGCGCCGCACCGTCTTTTGCCACGCGGCGCAAACGCTATGTTAGGGGTGACTGCGCCATCAGAATCAGAAGGCGGCGCGTCGGGCCAGCCTGAAGGAAAGAGTCTTGGTTCGCTTCGAGAATGTCGGACTGCGCTACGGCATGGGGCCGGAGGTGTTGCGGGATGTCACCTTCGGCATTCCACCGCATTCCTTCCAGTTCCTGACCGGCCCCTCCGGCGCGGGCAAGACGACGCTGCTGCGGCTGCTGTTCCTGTCGCTGCGCCCCACGCGCGGGCTGATCACCATCTTCGGGCGCGATGCCGCCAAGCTCGGCGCCGACGAGACGGCGGCGCTGCGCCAGCGCATCGGCATCGTGTTTCAGGACTTCCGCCTGCTCGACCATCTCAGCACCTATGAGAACGTCGCCCTGCCGTTGCGCGTGCAGGGGCGCGAGGAGGCGAGCTACCGCGCCGAGGTGCAGGAGCTTCTGCAATGGGTCGGGCTCGGCGAGCGCATGCATGTGCTGCCGCCGGTGCTGTCGGGCGGCGAGAAGCAGCGCGCCGCCATCGCCCGCGCGCTGATCGGCCGGCCGGAGATCCTGCTCGCCGACGAGCCGACCGGCAATGTCGACCCCAGCCTTGCGCGCCGCCTGCTGCGGCTGTTCCTCGAACTGCACAAGAGCGGCACCTCGGTGCTGATCGCCACCCACGACATCGGGCTGATGGACCAGTTCGACGCCCGCCGCCTCGTCATCAATCAGGGGCGCCTGACCGTCTATGACTGAGCATCGGAACAGGATGTCGGGCCTGCTGACGGCCGTCGCGGGCCGGCTCAACCGTCCGGCGCGCGGCGCCGATCCGGCCGGCGCCCCGCCTGCCTCCGCCGCACGCGCGGCGCCGGGCGAGAAACCCGCGCCGGCCGGGGGCAAGGCGGGCGCGAAGCCGGGGGGCGCTCCCCTGCGCTCGGCGGCGCAGCGCCCCATCGTGCCCGGCGCCACGGTGACGGCGCGGGCGCTGATCGCAGTCATCGCCATCATGACCTTCCTCGCCGGCATCACCATCGGCGCGGTCTCGGCGGTGAGCAACGTCGCCACCGAGTGGACTTCCGACATCGCCCGCGAGACCACGATCCAGATCCGCCCCGGCGACGGGCTCGACGTCGAGGCGGCGCTGGCCAAGGCGGTGAACGTCGCCCGCTCCACGGAGGGCGTGGCCGAGGCGCGCGCGCTCGACGAGAGCGAGACCGCCGCCCTGCTGGAACCCTGGCTCGGCGCGGGCATCGACCTCGCCAACCTGCCGGTGCCCCGCCTCGTGGTGGTGAATCTCACGCCCGGCGCGGGGGCGCCGGTGCTCGCGGCGCTGCGGGCGAGCCTGGCCGAACAGGTGCCTTCGGCGACCCTCGACGATCACCGGCTCTGGGCCGAGCGGCTGTCCTCCACCGCCCGGACGGCGATGGCGATCGGCCTTGCCGTGCTCGGCCTCGTGGGGGCGGCGACGGTGCTGTGCGTGGCGGTGGCGACCCGCGCGGCGGTGGACGCGGCGCGCTCGGTGGTCGAGGTGCTGCATCTGGTCGGCGCGCGCGACAGCTTCATCGTCTCCGAATTCCAGCACCATTTCCTGACCGTCGGGCTGAAGGGCGCGGCCATAGGCGGCGGGGCGGCCGTCGCGCTGTTCTTCATCGGCTCGACCGTGCCGTCCTGGTTCGCCGTCGACCGCAGCATCGACACGCTGGTCGGGGCGCTGACCATCGATCTGCGCGGCTATGGCGGCATCTTCGGCGTGTCGGTGCTGGTGGCGCTGGTGACGACGCTCACCTCGCGCGCCACGGTCTACCGCACCCTGCGCGGCATCGGCTAGGCTGCCGCCGTGACCGACATTCCTTCGCCAGAGGCCGGCCCGACCGGCGCCCGACCCTCCGGTACCGGCCCTGCACCGGGCCGGCGCGGCCGGCTGCGTTGGCTGGGCCTGCTGCTCCTCGCGCTCCTTGCCGCGCTGCTGACGGGCTTCGCCTTCTTCGTCGCCGGCATCGAGGGCCGCGAGGCGCAGACAAAGCGCAGCGCCGACGGCATCGTCGTGCTGACCGGCACCCCGGACCGCATCGTCGACGCCACCAACCTGCTGATCGACGGGCGCGCGAAGCGCCTGCTCATCACCGGCGTCCATCCCGACACCACGCTGGCCGGGATCAGCCGCAATGTCCCGGCCTCGCAGGAGGCGCTCGAATGCTGCGTCGAGCTGGGCCATTCGGCGCTCAACACGCGCGGCAACGCGCTGGAGGCGGCCGAGTGGGCGCGCCGGAACCATTTCCGTTCGCTGCTGGTGGTGACGTCGGCCTGGCACATGCCGCGGGCGCTGGTGGAACTGCGCCGGACCCTGCCGGAGGTCGAGCTGGTGCCCTATCCGGTGGTGCCCCGGCGCGCCGCCGATGCCGGCTGGCGGGGCACGCTCGGCAAGGCCCGGCTGCTGCTGGTCGAATACGTCAAGTTCCTCGCCGCCTATGCCGGAGTGCGGGTCTGGCCGGCCACCGCATCACAATTTGGAGAGAATGGCGGTTCTTCCGGCCACTGATGCGGGGGAGCAACGGAACATTCAGCATCTTGGCGGATTCAGTACAGGAACGAGTTGACGCCGCTTGGGCATGTTCTAGATTTGTTCTCATGATGACACGCGAAACGATACTGGCCGATTCGCTGCAGGACGCCGGTCCGCTCAGCGCCCGTGGTCTGCTCGCCCGCCGTTTCCGGCTGTGGCGCGGCACCGACGGGCGGCGGCAGGTGTTCTCCGTCTATGCCGCCGAGGAAGCGCCGGACTATCCGGACGCGGTGGCGATTGCCGTGCGCATGGAGGGAACGCGCCGCGTGCCGGTGTGGGCCGGCCCGGCCGGCGCCAAGGCGCGCACCGCGGCGCTCGCCAATGGCGCGCAGGAAATCCATCTGCGCATATTGCCCGAGACCGACAGCGGCGCGCTCGCCCCGCTCTGAGGCCCGCCCGCCGCGCCGCCGCGCGAGGGCGTCGCCGTCACAGCCGGGCGACGAGCCAGTCCAGTTCCTCGTCGCGCAGGCCGATCTCCTCGAGCTGCCGGGCGGTGGCGAGCACATAGTCGGCGTTCGGGCCGCCGACGCCATGGCCCTGCCGGACGATGTGCAGGCGCTCCTCGCGCGAGAGCGGGCCGGCATATTGGGTGTGGCCGCGATCCACCAGATAGACCACGGCCGCCACCGCCCGCCCGCTGCCGTCCTTCAGCCAGACCCGGCGCGTCGCCTCGTGATAGATGTTGGTGACCTGCTCGCGCTCGCGCAGATAGGCGAGCGTGTCGTCGGCCCGCGCTGCGGCGACGCGGAAGGCGATCCCGACGCAGGAGCCGCCACGGTCCAGCCCCAGCACCAGCCCCGGCCGTTCCGGCGTGCCGCGCCAGTGCACCGAGCGCACACACAGCGAACGGTGGGCGCCGATCAGCCGGCCGGGCACGCGTTCCTCGAAATCGAAGCCCGGCTTCCACATCAGGGAGCCATAGGCGAACACCCAGAGATCGGTGGCGGTCGTGGCGGACGTCATGGCGGGGCCTGAATCAGCGCGCGGCGGGAGACCTTTTCAAGCCATTGCCCGTGGCGCCATCATGGCGCAAGGGGACGTGAACGTGGACATGAGAGCGGACGTGAATGCGCGCGCGCCCCGATCCGCGCCATGTCGTCCTTTGCGCGGAGCTTTTCGCCGGGATTTGCAGGCCCCGGCGGGACGGTTAGGTTGGCCTGCCTTAAGCCTGCCGCATGGACATCCGAGCGTGCGCCGGCCTCGACCACCCGGAGTAACCGCATGAGCCCTCACGATCCCCAGACCCCGCCGGCCGCCGCCGGTGCCCCGCCTGCGCGGCGTCGGCCCTGGCTGATCGCGGTGCCGACGGTGCTGATCGTGCTGGCCGGGCTCGGCTGGTCGGCGGCGTGGTTCTACGCCTCCGGCCGCGCGTCCGCCGAGATCGACGCCTGGATCGCGCGCGAGGCCACCGAGGGGCGCAACTGGGCCTGCGCCAGCCGGGAACTGGGGGGCTTTCCCTTCCGCTTCGAACTGGTCTGCGCCGACCCGACCGTGACCTTTGCCGGCCCCGGCGGCTGGACGGCGAAGATGGCGCGCGCCCATGCGGTGGCGCAGGTCTGGAACCCCAACCACATCATCGCCGAGTTCGAGGGCCCGTCGACGCTGGTCGAAACGGCGACCGGCCGCGAGGTGAGGGCGAACTGGTCGCTGCTGCAGGTGAGCGGCGTCGGCAATGAGGGGCGGGCCGAGCGGGTCTCGATCTCGGCCAACGACTACTCGCTGGCCGAGGGCGGCACCACGGTGTTCGCCGCCCGCCACGCCGAACTGCATGTGCGCCATCATCCCGGCCAGGCCGTGGGCACGCTCGACATCGCCTTCGGCTTCAAGGGCGCGACGGGCATGATGCTTGCCGTCCCCCCCGTGACACCCGCATCGGCCGCGGCAATTCCGGCGACGCCGGCACCGGCCGTGCCGCCGAGCACTGTCGACGGCGAGGTGGAGGCGACGGTGACCGGCGTGCCGCCGTTCCGCGCCATGCCGGCGGCGCAGCGGCTGGCGCTGTGGCAGCAGGCCGGCGGGCGGGTGGATCTTCAGGTCGCCAAGGTCACGGGCGGGGGCGGCGCGCTCACCGCTTCCGGCGATCTCGGCCTCGACCTGCTGCGCCGTCCGGACGGCCGGCTCAACCTGTCGCTGGTCAAGGCGCAGCCGCTGTTCGCGGCGCTGGTGGCGGCCGGGCTGATGCCGGACTTCATCGCCGGCCTCGCGCCCGCCCTGCTGGTGGCGGGCCTGCCGACGACCGTCGACGGCCAGAAGGCGAGCAGCTTCCCCTTCGTGTTCCGCGACGGGCGCGTGGCGCTCGGCGTGCTGCCGCTCGGCAAAATCGGCCCGCTGTTCTGAGCGGATCCCGGATCATCGCCGCACGGCGTGCGGCTCGTCCGGGAAACGGCCTTCAGACCGCGAAGATGCTCGCCCCCGTGTCCGCCGTGCCGACAGCGGCGCGGAAGGAGGCGAACAGTTCGCGCCCGACCCCGACATGGGAGGACGCCAGATTGGCCGGCGCGGGCGCGCGCTCAGCCCAGGCTTCCGCGTCGACCAGCACGTCGAGCGTGCCCGCCACCGCGTCGAGCCGGATCATGTCGCCATTGCGGATCAGCGCGATGGCGCCGCCATCCGCCGCCTCGGGCGTCACGTGGATCGCCGCCGGCACCTTGCCGGAGGCGCCGGACAGGCGCCCGTCGGTGACGAGGGCGACCTTGTTGCCGCGATCCTGCAACACGCCGAGCGGCGGCATCAGCTTGTGCAGTTCCGGCATGCCGTTGGCCTTCGGCCCCTGAAAGCGCACCACGGCGATGAAATCGCCTTTGAGGTCGCCGGCCTTGAAGGCGGCCTGAAGCTCCTCCTGGCTGTGGAACACGCGGGCCGGCGCCTCGATGATGTGGCGTTCCGGCGCGATGGCCGAGGTCTTGATGACGGCGCGGCCGAGCGGGCCGGCGAGCAGCTTGAGCCCGCCGGTGGACTGGAACGGGGCGGTCGCCCCGCGCAGCACGGCCTCGTCGCCGCTGGCAGCGGTTCCCTCGCGCCAGTCGAGCCCGCCATCCTCGCGCAGCACCGGCTCCTGCGTGTAGGCGTCGAGCCCCTTGCCCCACACGGTCTCGACATCGCGGTGCAGCTTGCCGTCGGCGAGGAGCTCGCGGATGACGAAGCCCATGCCGCCGGCGGCGTGGAAATGGTTCACATCGGCCTTGCCGTTGGGATAGACGCGGCAGAGCAGGGGGGTGATGTCGGCGAGGTCGGAGAAGTCGTCCCAGGTCAGCCTGATGCCCGCCGCCGCCGCCATGGCGACGATGTGCAGCGTGTGGTTGGTCGAGCCGCCGGTGGCGTGCAGGCCGACCACGCCGTTCACGAACGCCTTCTCGTCCAGCATGCGGCCGACCGGCACGTAGTCGTTGCCGAGCGCAGTCATGGACATGGCGCGCTCGGCGGCGGCGGTGGTCAAAGCCTCGCGTAGCGGCGTGTTGGGGTTGACGAAGGAGGCGCCGGGCAGATGCAGGCCCATGATCTCCATCATCATCTGGTTGGTGTTGGCGGTGCCGTAGAAAGTGCAGGTGCCCGGCCCGTGATAGGACTGGCTTTCGGCTTCGAGCAGCGCGTCGCGGCCGACCTTTCCCTCGGCGAAGAGCTGGCGGATCTTCGCCTTCTCGTCGTTCGGCAGGCCCGAGGTCATCGGCCCGGCGGGGATGAACACCGCCGGCAAATGGCCGAAGGAGAGCGCGCCGATGACGAGGCCGGGCACGATCTTGTCGCAGATGCCCAGGAAGACGGCCGCGTCGAAGGTCTGGTGCGAGAGGGCGACGGCGGTGGCCAGCGCGATCACGTCGCGCGAGAACAGCGACAGTTCCATGCCGGCCTCGCCCTGGGTGACGCCGTCGCACATGGCCGGCACGCCGCCGGCGACCTGCGCCACGCCGCCGGCCCGGCGCGCGGCGGCGCGGATCAGTTCCGGGTAGCCTTCATAGGGCTGGTGGGCGGAAAGCATGTCGTTATAGGCGGTGACGATGGCCAGATTCGCCCCCGGCCCCTCGCGCAGCATCGCCTTGTCGGAGGGGCCGCAGGCGGCGAAGCCGTGCGCCTGGTTGGCGCAGCCGAGCTTCGCCCGGCCTGGGCCGCGCTCGGCGGCGGCGGCGATGCGCTCCAGATAGCGCGCGCGGGTGTCGTGGGAGCGCCGCGCGATGCGCTCCGTGACCTCGCCGATGCGGGCGTTCACGCTGGACGGGATGGCGTCGGCCATGCGGCTCTCCTCAGGTCGTCAGCGGCCGGCGATTCCGGCCGCTCATTGGTGGCGGCGCCGGAAGCCCGGCGCCGGAAAGGCGGGGCCCGTCAGGGCGCCCAGAAAATGTCGAGCGGGCGCGGCGCCCGCAGCACGGCGCGGATCGGCATGTCGGTGGCCGGACCCTCGCCGAGCGCCTGCTCCAGCACCGGGCGCTTGGCCTCGCCCTCGATGTGGAGCGCCAGCGCGTCGGCGGCCAGCAGCACCGGCAGGGTCAGGGTGATGCGCGGCTCGCCGGCATTGGGCGCGCGCATCGGGATCAGGCCGAGCGCGGCGTCCGGGTCGATCGCCTCTTCCAGATGGTCGCCATCGGGGAAAAAGGAGGCGGTGTGGCCGTCGTCGCCCATGCCGAGGATGGCCACCGCGAGCGGCCAGGACAGGTCTTCCAGCGCCTCGTTGACGGCGAACAGCCCGTCCTCGGGGGTCGGCGCGTCATTGGCCAGCGGCACGAATTTCGCGCCGGCCGCCCGGTTGATCAGCAGATGCTGGCGCACGAGGCGCGCATTGGAGCGGTCCGAGGTCTCGCGCACCCAGCGCTCGTCGACCAGCGTCACCGCGATCTTGTTCCAGGGCAGGTCGCGGGTGGAAAGCTCCTCGAAGAAGCGGGTGGGCGTGCGCCCGCCGGAGACGGCAAGGCTCGCCATGCCGTCGCGCGCGACGCGGGCCGTCAGCGCGGCGCCGACATGATCCGCCAGCGCCCGGGCCAGAGCGGTCCCGTCGCTGAATTCGTGAAATCCCGGCACGCTCACGCTTTCCTCTCCACTCGCTGATGCCGGCCCGTTGTCGGGACGGCTTGCCTGCGGCCGGCACTCCCCTGCCGGCCGCTGCCGAGTATAGGACCATGGCCTCGGCCGCCGCGATCCCTTCGCGAGGACCGCGCCGGCTTGTGATCGCGGGCTCCCTCCCGCGACCGGCGCCGTCTTCCAACCATAGGCGCCGGTCAGGCGCCGTCTTCCAGCCACGTGCGGCCGTCGCGCTCGATGAGGGCGATGGATGCCGAGGGACCCCAGGTGCCGGCGGTGTAGGGACGCGGCGGCTCCTTGGCGCCGCGCCAGGCGGCGAGGATCGGGTCGACCCAGCGCCACGCCGCCTCGACCTCGTCGCGGCGCATGAACAGGGTCTGGTTGCCGCGCACCACATCGAGGATGAGGCGCTCATAGGCGTCCGGGTTGCGGACCTTGAACGCCTTGGCGAAGCTCATGTCGAGCGGCACATGGGTGAGGCGAATGCCGCCCGGGCCGGGGTCCTTGATCATCAGCCAAAGCTTCACGCCCTCGTCCGGCTGAAGGCGGATGACGAGCCGGTTCGATTCGATGGGGCCGGCATTGGCATCGAACACCGAATGCGGCACCGGCTTGAAGCCGACCACGATCTCCGAGACGCGCGAGGCGAGGCGCTTGCCGGTGCGCAGATAGAAGGGCACGCCGGCCCAGCGCCAGTTCTCCACCTCCGCCTTCACGGCGACGAAGGTTTCGGTGCTGCTGGTGGCCGAGCCGAGTTCCTCCAGATAGCCGGGCACCGCGCCGCCGGCCGAGGCGCCGGCGCGGTACTGGCCGCGCACGGTGAGAGCGGCAACGTTGTGGTCGTCGACAGGCTTGAGGGCGCGCAGAACCTTGAGCTTCTCGTCGCGCACCGAATCGGCGTCGAGCGAGGAGGGCGGCTCCATGGCGACGAGGCAGAGAAGCTGGAGGATGTGGTTCTGCACCATGTCGCGCATGGCGCCGGCGGTGTCGTAATAGCCCGCGCGCTCCTCGACGCCGAGCGCCTCGGCCACGGTGATCTGCACGTGGTCGATATGGGCGTTGTTCCACAGCGGCTCGAACAGGGCGTTGGCGAAGCGCAGCGCCATCAGGTTCTGCACCGTCTCCTTCCCGAGATAATGGTCGATGCGGTAGACCCGGTCTTCCGGGAAGATGCGGCCGACCTGCTCGTTCAGCGCGAGGGCCGATTTGAGGTCCTTGCCGATCGGCTTCTCGATGACGACGCGCCCCTTCGCCGCCAGGCCGAACTTGCCGAGCCGCTCGCAGATCGGGCCGAACAGATGCGGCGCGGTGGCGAGATAGTAGACGGGGATGTGCTCAGGCTGGCTCTCGACGCGCGCGGCAAGCTCGGCCCAGCCGGGATCGCCATCGGCATCTGCGGTGACATAGGTGAGGCGCGAGAGGAAGCGCTGCACCTCGGGCCCCTGAAGCTCGGAAGCGGGGATGTGGTCGTTGAGCGCCTGATGGGCGAAGCCGCGGAACTCGTCGTCGCTCAGGTGCCGGCGCGAGACGCCGATGATCGAGGCGTCGTCCGGGATCTGGCCGTCCAGGTCGCGATGGAAGAGGGCGGGAATCAGCTTGCGCCGGGACAGGTCGCCCGTTGCGCCGAAGACCGTGAGGGTGAAGGGAGCCACCGGGATCACGCGACTTGTCATTAAGCAGTGTCTCCTCGACTCGGGGCAGATGCGCCCGCTGCCGGTGCGCCCTGCCTACTCTATCGGCCCACATGGGGCTGGATTGCGGACGCGACGCCCGTTCGCCCGTTGTCCTAGCAAAAACGATTCCGCGCCGCGATATCACCGGGCAATGCCCGAACACGGCACTGTGGGAGGTGTCTGCGACGGCGCGATGATGAACCCCCCGCCCGCCTCCGCCCGGCCGCATTCGGGGCACCGGACCGCTTCTGAAAATGTGCTGCAATGCAGCAATATGGCGAGAAAGTGGAGAGTGTCGGGGTAAAATCGGGCAATTGCGGCCCCGCCAAGTATTCGCCCGAGGACCGTCGGCGACGGCGGTCTCCTCGGCGCAGCCCGCAGGAACGCTGGGTCAGTCCGCCGACGAGAGGGCGGAACCCGCATGGAGGCTTGAACGAAAAGGCTTTCTCATCAACGGTTTGCGTAATAAGGTATTCGCCCGCACATTATGGATTATTAGGTATACCAAGAATGGTATGCCAAATACATAATAATATAAATACGTAATACCAGTTTACATTGCGCCGCAACATTGAACTTTAGAATTATCTCTTGGAATCAGGTTCATCTTGGTACAAGTTATTCCACAGAATATCCGGCGGAGAGACACAACAAAGTCGCCGGTTATCGAGGTCGCGCATCGCCCCTCCGGGCGGCAAGCACGGCCCAACCAAAGAGCCGACAGCCAAAAGTCGGCCGTTCGCCAAACCCTTTGGGAAGGAAACGCCAAATGAAACATCTGCATGCTCTCGGCCTCGGTGCCGTGACCGCTCTTGGCATGTCCGCGCTGTCCATGCTGCCCGCCGCGGCGGCGTGGGAGCCCACCAAGCCGGTGGAGTTCATCGTGCCCGCCGGTACCGGCGGTGGCGCCGACCAGATGGCCCGCACGCTTCAGGGCATCATTGCCAAGCACGACCTGATGTCGACCCAGCTCGTCGTCATCAACAAGTCCGGCGGCGCCGGCGGCGAGGGCTTCCTCGACGTGAAGAGCGCCAAGGGCAATCCGCACAAGATCGTCATCACGCTCTCCAACCTGTTCACCACCCCGCTGGCGACCGGCATTCCCTTCAACTGGAAGGATCTGACCCCGGTCGCGATGCTCGCCCTCGACGAATTCGTCCTGTGGGTGAACGCGCAGGAGCCCTACAAGACGGCTCAGGAATATGAAGCCGCGATCAAGGCGGCTCCGGACAACACCTTCAAGATGGGCGGCACTGGCTCCAAGCAGGAAGACCAGATCATCACCGTCGCCATCCAGAAGGCGCTCGGCAAGAAGCTGACCTACATCCCGTACAAGGGCGGCGGCGAGGTTGCGGTGCAGCTGGTCGGCGGTCACATCAACTCGTCGGTCAACAACCCGATCGAGGCCGTCTCCCAGTGGCGCGGCGACAAGCTGCGTCCGCTCTGCGTGTTCGACTCCAAGCCGCTGCCCTACACCGACAAGATCCTCGGCGATCTGTCCTGGTCCTCGGTTCCGACCTGCAAGTCGGCTGGCCTCGACGTCGAATACCTCATGCTGCGTGGCATCTTCATGCCCCCGGGCGTGAGCCAGGAGCAGGTCGACTACTTCGTCAACCTGTTCAAGAAGGTCCGCGAGACCGCCGAGTGGAAGCAGCTCATGAAGGATGGTGCCTTCAACCAGACCTTCATGGCCGGCGACGAGTTCAAGGCGTGGGTCGAGCAGTCCGAGACGATCCACAAGGGCCTGATGCAGGAAGCCGGCTTCATTGCCGGCAACTGATGCGCCTTTGATGGCGTAGCCCCGAGCACGGCCGGCCCTGTGGCCGGCCGCGCGATCCTCGACCGGATCGCGGTACGCGTGGCGCAAGGCGGTGAGCGGAGACGCTCCCCGCCGGGCCGCCCTCCGGGCGAGACATAACGAACAACAAACAACCAGCGGGCTGGCGCCAATGTGCCGTCGACGGGTTCTTGTCCCGCCGGCCCGGTTTTTGCGCGGATTTTCGGAGACATCTGATGGAACAGTCTCACCACGGAGCCGAGACGGGACCGAAGCAACGTACCATCGAGGTCGGTACGGCGCTGCTGACCCTGGTATTCGGCCTCATCGTCCTCTACGGCAGCATTATCGTCGGCTTCGGGTGGGGCTCGGACGGCCCGCAGGCTGGCTTCTTCCCCTTCTATGTCGGCCTCATCATCTGCGTCTGCAGCATCATCAATCTGGTGCAGGGCGCGCGCGAGGATCCGGAGCCGCTCTTCGCCGAGTACGGCCAGCTTCGCCAGGTGCTGAAGGTTCTGATTCCGGCCTGCATCTATGTGGCGCTGGTCCCCTTCCTCGGCATCTATCTTCCTTCCGTTGCGCTCATCCTCATCTTCATGATCTGGCTGGGCCATTACGGCTGGCCGCTGTCGCTGGCCGTCGCCCTCGGCGTACCGGCCTTCTTCTACATCACGCTTGAGCGCTGGTTCCTGATTCCGCTCCCGAAGGGGCCGATCGAGGCCATGCTCGGACTCTGATCAGGCACAGACAAGAAGGCCTCCCAAGGGGATAAGCGCCCATGAATATGATTGCTGAGAATTTCACCTTTCTCTACCACGGGTTCGGCATCGCCTCCGACCCGTTCAACATCCTGCTGATGGCCATCGGCATTCTGCTCGGTGTCATCATCGGCGTGCTGCCGGGCCTCGGCGGCGCCAACGGCGTCGCCATCCTGCTGCCGCTCACCTTCTCGATGTCGCCGACCTCGGCGATCATCCTGTTGACCTGCATCTACTGGGGCGCCCTGTTCGGCGGCGCCATCACCTCGGTGCTGTTCAACATTCCGGGTGAGCCGTGGTCGGTGGCCACGACCTTCGACGGTCATCCCATGGCGCGGTCGGGACGCGCGGGCGAAGCCCTGACGGCGGCGTTCACCTCGTCCTTCGTCGGTGCCTTCTTCGCGATCGTCATGATCACGCTGATCGCGCCGCTGGTGGCACAGTTCGCGCTCCAGTTCGGCCCGGCCGAGAAATTCGCGGTGTACTTCCTCGCCTTTGCCTCCTTCGTGGGCATGAGCAAGGAGCCGCCGGCCAAGACCATCGTCTCCATGATGATCGGCTTCGCGCTCGCCGCGGTCGGCCTCGACATGGTGACCGGCCAGCTGCGCCTGACCTTCGGCATCACCGAACTGCTCAACGGCTTCGACTTCCTCATCGCGGTCATCGGTCTCTTCGGCATCGGCGAGATCCTGCTCACGATGGAAGAAGGCCTGGAGTTCCGCGGCAAGGCGGCGAAGATCGACCCGAAGGTGGTGTGGAAAACCTGGAAGACGCTGCCCAAGTACTGGGTGACGTCCCTGCGCTCCTGCATCATCGGCTGCTGGATGGGCATCACGCCCGCCGGTGCGACGCCGGCCTCCTTCATGGCCTATGGCATCGCCAAGCGCATGTCGAAGAACGGCAAGAACTTCGGCAATGGCGAGATCGAGGGCGTCGTCGCCCCCGAGACCGCCGCTCACGCTGCCGGTACGGCCGCCATGCTGCCGATGCTGGCGCTGGGTGTCCCCGGTTCGCCGACCGCCGCGGTTCTGCTCGGCGGCCTGCTGATCTGGGGTCTGCAGCCCGGTCCGATGCTGTTCGTCGAGCAGGCCGAATTCGTGTGGGGCCTCATCGCCTCCATGTATCTCGGCAACATCGTCGGCCTCATCCTCGTGCTGACCACGGTGCCGCTGTTCGCCTCGATCCTGCGTATCCCCTTCTCGATCATCGCTCCGGTGATCCTGGTGATCTGCGCGATCGGTGCCTACACGGTGAACAACAACGTGTTCGACGTGATCATGATGATGGTGTTCGGCGTCCTCGGCTATCTGCTGAAGAAGACGAACTACCCGCTCGCGCCGCTGGTTCTGGCGATCGTTCTCGGCGACAGTGCCGAGGAAGCCTTCCGCCAGGCCCTGCTCTCCTCGGGCGGCGCCATCTCGGTGTTCTGGTCGAACGGTCTCGTGTCCTCGATCATGGGCCTCGGCGTCGTCGCCGGCATCTGGCCGCTGATCGGCCTGCTCTTCGGCAAGCTGCGCGGTAACTCCGCCCAGCCGGCCTGAGGCAGAAAGACGAACGCCCGCCGCGCGCCGGTCGCGCGGCGGGCTCTGCCATGAGGGGGATGACGGTCCGTCACTCCTCTCCGGCGCCCAGGCGAAGGGCGGGGCCAATCGCCCTTCCGCCGAATCCCTCGTCCCCGGAGAGGGAGATCGGGCAATCAGCGGCCGCGGGGAACCGCCGGACGAGCCACGCCAGAGAAGGTGGCAGACGTGCGGTTCGCGAGCCGGTGTTTCGGGGGACGGGAGGCAACGCCAATGACTTACGCCGATAACAGGCTTCATTCCCGATGCCGCGGGCCGGTGCCCGCAGCCGGGCGCGGGACGGAAGCATCATGATGAGCGTCGAGAGCACCATCCGCCGCGTGAACGGGGGAGCCGCGAAG
The DNA here is from genome assembly GCF_009223885.1 of Ancylobacter sp. TS-1. Classification (NCBI taxonomy): domain Bacteria; kingdom Pseudomonadati; phylum Pseudomonadota; class Alphaproteobacteria; order Hyphomicrobiales; family Xanthobacteraceae; genus Ancylobacter; species Ancylobacter sp. TS-1. The sequence goes on along the minus strand of NZ_CP045144.1, from coordinate 2,358,999 downwards.
CTCTCCGTCGCTCCGCTCGAGGACACCTCCACCTTCAAGAATCGCGCCTATGCCGCGCTGAAGGAGGTCATCGTCTCGCTCAACATCTACGACCAGAGCAACGAAGTCCGGCTCGACGAACGCCAGCTCGCCCAGAGCCTCGGCGTCAGTCGCACGCCGGTGCGCGAGGCGATGGCGCAGCTGGAGCGCGAAGGCTTCGTCCATTCGGTGCCGCGCCGCGGCATCTATGTGGTGCGCAAGACCAAGCGCGAAGTCATCGAGATGATCCAGGTATGGGCGGCGCTGGAGAGCCTCGCCGCACGCCTGATCACGCTGCACGCCAGCGATGACGAGATCGGCCGCCTTCGCCGGATGTTCGCCTCCTTCGACGACGGCGCGCCGCATGCCAAGCTCGACGAATATTCCGAGATCAACATCCAGTTCCACCAGACCATCATCGCGATGGGCGGCAACGGAATCCTCGTCAATCTGGCGGAGAACCTGTTCACCCACATGCGCATGATCCGCCGCAAGACGATCGGCGAGGAGGACCGGGCGGACCGCTCGATCCAGGACCATCTCGCCATCATCCAGGCGCTGGAGGCGCGCGACACTGCCGCCGCCGAGGCGCTGGTGCGCAACCATGCGCTGGGCCTTGCCGACCACGTGTCGCGCTACGCCGACTATCTGGAGTGAGGGGCGGCCGGCGGGCCACAGGCCCGTCCGGCGCGCACCGACACTGTCCCCAACCTCTTCCCGGCGGGTTCCTCGACCCCGTCGGGTTCTTTTTTGGCGCCGGGCCGGACCCGGACGGGCCGCCCGGCGCCCGTCGCCCCGCCACGCACGTGGGTGTGGCGCCGCTGCACCGCGCCGTCGCGCTGTATCGCGCGCGAGAGGTCGGCCGTTGCGCGCCCCGGGCGATTACGTTACGCACGATCCAGGGCCGGACGCCGGGCCCCTATTCACATTCAGCCGTTCCGCCACGCCGCAGGGGAGCCCGTCGGCATGCTGCGCTCGTTGACCGATTTCATCGCCGAGATCGCTGGCGGCGGACGCGATACCGTCGCCTTCGCCGAGAACGACTACCGGCTGGCCGCCGCGGCGCTGCTGGTGCATGTCGTGACCATTGACGGGGTGATCGGTGCCGACGAGATGGGCAGGCTGCGGGCGATCCTGGGCGCGCAGTTCAGCCTGACCGACGCCGAATCCGAGCGGCTGCTGCAGGCGGCGATCGCCCGCGACGCCGAGGCGGTCGACCTCTACGCCTTCACCAGCGTGCTGAACCGCGCCATGGACGAGGACGGCCGCAAGCGCGTCGTCGAAATGATGTTCGAGGTCGCCTATGCCGATGGCGGCCTGACCGAATTCGAGGACAATCTGGTCTGGCGCGCGGCTGAGCTGCTCAATGTCAGCTCGCGCGAGCGGGTGCAGATCCGCAAGCGGGTGCGCGACGACGCCGAAGACTGAGGGCCCGCTGCTAGGCCGCTGCGGCGGACGGCGCGACGCGATGCGGCCTTCTTGCGGTATCGGCGCGGACGTGGCGTCATCCTTGCTTGCCGTCAACCTGATCGCTGAGTCGCTTTTTCCTCCTTCCCGGCACCTGTCCCGCTCCGAAATGGCTTCCGCTGCTGCATCGCTTCCCGTGCTGATCGTGCTCCACCAGGAGCATTCCTCCCCCGGCCGGATCGGCCGGCTGCTGGTCGAGCGCGGCTATGGGCTGGACATAAGGCGCCCCTGCATGGGGGACGCGCTGCCCGCGACCCTGGCCGGCCATGCCGGCGCCATCGTCTTCGGCGGGCCGCAGAGCGCCAATGACTGCCATGACTATGTGCGCGCCGAGATCGAGTGGATCGGCGTGCCGCTGAGCGAGCGCAAGCCCTATCTCGGCATCTGCCTCGGCGCCCAGATGCTGGCGCGCCATCTCGGCGCGCGCGTGGCCCCGCATCCCGAGGGGCTGGTGGAGATCGGCTATTACCCGGTGCGGGCGACCGCCGCCGGCTCGGCGCTGCTGGCGGCCGAGGCCGGCACGCCCGGCCCCGCCTGGCCGGGCCATGTCTATCACTGGCACCGCGAGGGCTTCGAGCTTGCCGCCGGCGCCGACCTGCTGGCCGAGGGGCCGACCTTCCCGAACCAGGCCTTCCGCTACGGGCCGGCCGCCTATGGCATCCAGTTCCACCCGGAAGTGACGTTCCGCATGATGTATCGCTGGACCGCGCGGGCCGGCGACCGGCTTGGCCAGCCCGGCGCACGTCCGCGGCCGGCGCATTTCTACGGCCGGCTCCAGCATGACCGCCGCATCCGGCTCTGGCTCGACGCCTTTCTCGATCACTGGCTGTCGAGCGGCGCGCTGCCGGCGGGCTAGGCGCCGCCCCGATCTGGCGGCGTGCCGTCCGGCACGGCCGATCATGAAAAAAGCCGCGCGGCACAGGCCGGCGCGGCTTTTTCTTTAGATCCGTCAGGCGGGCGTCCGGCGCAGCCGGGGAGCCGCAGGTCGCCCGGCCTGTCTCAGACCACCTTCTTGGCGCGGCCGCGACCCTTGGCCGGCACCGGCGCCACAGGCTTCTTGCGCTGCTGGCCGAGGCCCATCTTCTTGGCAAGGTTGGAGCGCGCCTCGGCATAGCTCGGGGCGACCATCGGGTAATCGTTGGGCAGGCCCCACTTGGCCCGGTATTCCTCGGGCGTCAGGTTGTACTTGGTGCGCAGATGGCGCTTGAGCGACTTGAACTTCAGCCCGTCCTCAAGGCAGATGATGAATTCCGGCGTGACCGACTTCTTGACCGGGACGGCGGGCTTCAGCACTTCCTCGACCACGGCGGGAGCCGGGGTGGAAAGGCGAAGCAGCGCGCCGTGAACCTTGGCGATCAGATCGGGAAGCTCGGTGGCGGGAACCGAATTGTTGCCCACGAAGGCGGCGACGACATCAGCAGTGAGGCCGAGATAGTCGACCGACGAAGCGTCCTGTTCCGACATTTATTTCTCCATTGAAAGCCTCGAGGGATTTATCACCGGCGGGGAAAAGGTCAACAAGAAATCCCAAGCAGTGCGTGTTGAGAGTAACTGATTTTCGTGGAACTGCACGTGTTCTGTTGTCGTTTTTCTGGTGCACGGTATGTCTTCCACCCCTGCGACACGGCGCTTTCGCTCACGTGAGGGAAGTGGAGCCGATGCATTGCTCGCATACGGCGCGCGCGCTGTGACGGCGCCACCGGCGCAAAGGAAAACCGCGAGGAAAAACCCATGCCGACGCCGGCGCGGTTGCGCGCGGGATCGACGGGAAAGCATAGTTCGGAAATAGAAATAACGAGTCGCGCCGACACAATCTTGTGAAACGGCGCCGTTTCCTGCCCGTGGCGGGAAAAAATCCACCACGGCGGAAGGTTCCGCAACTCAGGCGTAGATGTGATCGAAGAAGGCGCGCTCGAGCGTCACCGCGCGCGAGAAGAAGGCGGCGGCGGTGGCGCGGCTTTCGGGATCGACGGCGGCGCCGACGCGGTCGAGTTCCCCGCGCAGCCAGGTCACGAAGGCGCGGAAGCCGTCATTATTGTGCAGCGTGATCCATTCGGCGTGCACGAAGTCCGGCGGCAGCGCCGCGCCCGGGCGGTCGGCCCAGGAGAGATAGATCCATTCGGCGACGGTGAGCACGGCGAGGCAGGCGGCATAGTCGCGGCTGGCGGCGGCGTCGCGCATCAGCGCCTGGAAGCCGATCGTCGGCGCGGTGAGCACGGGGTGCGCGCGCTCGGCCTGCGGCACGCCGAGCGCGTCGAAGGAGCGCTGGAAATAGGTGTTCTCGTCCGAAGTGATCATCGCCGCGAACTGGGCGAAGCGGATGCGCGATTCGAATCGGTCGGCGGTGGCGATGGCCATGCCGAGGAGCGCGACGAAGCCGTCGATGAACTGGTAGTCCTGCGTCAGATAGCGGCGCATCACCTCCGGCGGCACCGCGCCGGCGAAGATCTCCTCGACGAAGCGGTGGCCGGTGGCGGCCTCCCACTCCTGCGCGTTGCGCGCGCGCATTTCCTCGCTGAAGCTCATCGCTTTCCTCCCGCCAGACATTCGCCGGTTCTAGGGCGGCGCGGCGCGGGCGTCGAGAGCGGCGCGCTACATCCGCACCGTCTGCCCGCCATCCACCGTCAGCACATGGCCGTTGACGAAGGAGGCCTCGTCCGAGGCAAGGAAGACGGCCGCCGCGCCGATCTCGTGCGGGCGGCCCCAGCGCCCGACCGGCACGCGGATGTCGACGAAGGCGGAGAACTGCGCGTCCCGCACCAGCCCCTCATTGGTCTCGGTGGCGAACATGCCGGGGGCGATGGCGTTGCTGGTGATGCCCTCGCGCGCATAATCGACCGCGAGGGCGCGCATCAGCCCGGTCAGGCCGGCCTTGGCGGCGGTGTAGACGGGGTCGTTGCGATTGGCGACATGGCCGGCAATGGAGGTGACGGTGATCAGCCGCCCGTGCCGGTGCGCTACCATGTGCCCGGCCGCCGCGCGCGCCAGCATCATCGGCGCCACCAGATCGGTGGCGAGCAGGCGGGCCGCCTCCTCGGCGGTGAAGTCCTGCAGCGGGCGGCGGTCGCGGGCGCCGACATTGTTGACCAGAATGTCGAGCCGGCGCTCGTCGCGGGCAAGGGCGGCGATGGCCGCCGTCCCGGCCTCGCTGTCGGCGACGTCGAAGGCCATGGCGCGGACCGGGCGGCCGCCGGCCTGCGCGATTGCCGCCGCCGCGGCGTCGAGCCGCTCGCGATTGCGCCCGTTGATCGCCACCGTGGCGCCGGCCAGCGCCAGTGCCTTCGCCATCTCGAAGCCCAGCCCGCGCCCGGCGCCGGTGACGAGGGCGACCCGCCCGTCGAGGCGGAACGGGCTGCGAGGGGGCAGGGGAGCGTCTGGCATGGGAGTGTCGGCGAGGGGCGCGTCTGTCACGGGAGCCTCTGTCATGGGCGGTCTCGGGCTTCGATCCGGCGGCGAATCGCCGGAACTTTCGCGCGTCGCGCCGCGCCGTGCCACCCGCTTCCGACGCTGGACAGGTCGGCAACCGTTGTGTACTGATTGGTACAGTCACGACCGATTGGTACAAAGATGCGCCATTATATTCATCGCCACCAGCCTCCCCACAAGCCGCATACCGCGCTGCTCGCCGGCATCGGCGCCATGATCGCCATCGGCGTCACCGGCGCGATCAGTTTTCACGCGGGCGCCCCGCTGCTCATCGCCCCCTTCGGCGCCAGCAGCGTGCTGCTGTTCTCGGTGCCGAACAGCCCGCTGTCGCAGCCGGCCAATGTGGTCGGCGGCCACCTTCTGGCGACGGCGGTCGCCGTGGCGCTGCACATGGTGCTGCCGGGCACCTGGTGGGCGGCGGCCATCGCGGTCGGGGTGGCGATTTCCCTGATGGCGCTGCTGCGCGTCACCCATCCCCCGGCGGGGGCCGACCCGCTGCTGGTCTTCGCCTCCGATCCGGGCTGGAGCTTCGTGCTGATGCCGGTCGGCGTCGGCGCGGTGGCGCTGGTGGTCATCGCCGCTCTGTTCCACCGCTTCACCGGCACGACCTATCCGCTCCGGGCGCCCTGATGGCGCGACAGGTCGCCGAGCGCGCCGATGTGGTGCCCGTGCTGGCGGAACTGTTTCGCGAGCACGGCTATGAGGGCACCAGCCTTGCCCTCATCGGCGCCCGCACCGGGCTTGGAAAGGGCAGCCTCTATCATTTCTTCCCGGGCGGTAAGGAGGAGATGGCGGCGGCGGTGCTGGCCGATATCGACGGCTGGTTCGAGCGCGAGATCTACGCGCCGCTGCGCGGCGGCGAGGACCGCGAGGGCGCCCGTGCGAGCGTCGACGCGATGTTCGCCAATGTCGACGCCTATTTCCGTTCCGGCCGGCGCAGCTGCCTGATCGGTGCCTTCGCGCTCGGCCACACGCGCGGGCGGTTCGCGGTGCTGATCGACGACTATTTCTGGCGCTGGCAGATGGCGCTTGCCGGGGCGCTCGCCCGCGCCGGGCACCCGGCCCCGACGACCGATCTCGCCGAGGAGGTGCTGATCGGCATTCAGGGCGCCATCGTGCTCGCCCAGGCGCGCGACGACGAGGAGGTGTTCCGCCGCGAAATCGCCCGCCTGCGCCGGCGCTGCGAGGCGCCGGGCTGAGCCGCCCGCATCGCGCTTCCGAAGCGGCTATCGCCCGTGCCACAGTGGCCGACGGCGTACCGGCCGGCTGGCATCGGTTTCGCATGCCGGGCAATGGTACCGACGGTGACAGGGAGACGTGGTCATGCCGCTCATTCGCAACAGCTATGGCAAGGGCCGCGTGCGCATCATGCGGGTGAAGCGCGACAGCGCCCGCCACGAGGTGCGCGAACTCTCCGTGCAGGTGATGCTGACCGGCGATTTCGAGGCCGCCTATACCGAGGGCGACAACACGAAGGTGATCGCCACCGACTCGATCAAGAACATCGTCAACATCGTCGCCCGCGACAATGTGGGGGCTGAGAACGAGGACTTTGCCGGCCTGCTGGCGACCTATTTCCTCGACCGCTACGCCCATGTCGACGCCGTGGAGGTCACCGCGACCGAGATGAAGTGGAGCCGGATCGCGATCGAGGGCGCCGGGCACGACCATTCCTTCGCGCTCGACGGCAACGGAAAGCCCGTGGTCAGCCTTTCCGCCACGCGCGAGGGGCGGCGCCTCGCCTCCGGCATCTCCGGCTTCACCTTCCTCAAGACCACGCAGTCGGGCTGGGAGGATTACTGGTTCGACGAGGCGACGACGCTGAAGCCGACCGCCGACCGGCTGTTCGCGACCGCGATGGACGCCTCCTGGGTGTGGTCGGGCGCGCCCGCCTCCTATGCGGCGGCGAATGCGGCGGTGCTGGAAGAGGCGCTGAAAGTGTTCGCCACCACCTACAGCCCCGGTGTCCAGAACACGCTCTACCTGATGGGCGAGGCGGTGCTGGCGGCGGTGCCGCAGATCGCCGAGATCACCGTCGCCTGCCCGAACAAGCACTATCTGCCGATCGACCTGTCGCCCTTCGGGCGCGGCTTCGACGGGCAGGTCTTCACCCCGACCGACGAGCCTCACGGACAGATCGAATGCACGATCGCGCGCGGATGACGTGCTCGCCGACCCACCCGCCCCGACCCGGCCCCGCGAGATGCTGCCCATGGACCTGAATGCCGTCACCGCCGTGCTGCGGCCGGGCGGGCGCGAGGAATTGCCGGCCCGGCAGGCCGGCGACGCCTGGCTCGGCGGCGGCACCTGGCTGTTCTCCGAGCCGCAGCCGGCGTTGCGCCGCCTGATCGATCTCTCCGGGCTCGGCTGGACGCCGCTGCGTGCCGACGGGGAGGGCCTGACCATCGCCGCCACCTGCACGATCGTGACGCTCTACGGCTTCGAGCCGCCGCCGGGCTGGCGCGCGGCCGCGCTGATATCGGAGTGCTGCCGCTCCTTCCTGGCCTCCTTCAAGATCTGGGGCATGGCGACCGTGGGCGGCAATATCTGCCTCGCCCTGCCCGCCGGGCCGATGATCTCGCTGGCCGCCGCGCTGGACGGGGTGTGCGTGGTGTGGACGCCCGAGGGGGGCGAGCGGCGGGTGAAGGTGATCGACTTCGTGCGCGGCCCGCGCGACACGGCGCTGGAGCCGGGCGAATTGCTGCGGGCCATCGAACTGCCGGCCGCGGCGCTGGCCCGCCGGGCCGTCTTCCGCCGCGCCTCGCTGACCCCGCTGGGGCGCTCGGGCGTGCTGCTGATCGGCACGCTGGACGCGGCGGGCTTCGCCCTCACCGTCACCGCCTCGACGCGGCATCCGGTCCGCCTCGACTTTCCCGCCCTTCCCGGCCGTCTGGCGCTGGCCGAGCGGATCGCCTCGGCGATTCCCGTCGACCTCTATTATGACGACGTGCATGGGGCGCCGGACTGGCGCCGCCACATGACCGCCGTGCTTGCCGAGGAAATTCGTGAGGAACTTGCGGAGGCGGACGGATGAAGCTGACCGTCAACGGCCAGCTGTACGATATCGAGCCGCGCCCCGGCCAGTGCCTGCGCACGCTGCTGCGCGAACTGGGCTGGTTCGGCGTGAAGAAGGGATGCGACGCCGGCGACTGTGGCGCCTGCACGGTGCATCTGGACGGGCGGGCGGTGCATAGCTGCCTCACCCCGGCCTTCCGCGCCGAGGGGGCGACGGTCACCACCATCGAGGGGCTGGCCGAGACCGTGGCCGGCGAGGGGCTGCATCCCATGCAGCAGGCCTTTCTTGCCGCGCAGGGGTTCCAGTGCGGCTTCTGCACCGCCGGCATGCTGATGACCGCCGCCGTGCTCGACCAGGGCCAGAAGGCGGAACTGCCGGTCGCCCTCAAGGGCAATCTGTGCCGCTGCACCGGCTACCGGGCCATCGCCGACGCCATTGACGGCATCGCCGCCGTCGAGCCGGACCGGGCGGGCGCGGCGGCCGGGCGCAGCCTGCCGGCCCCGGCGGGCCCCGGCATCGTCACCGGCCGCGCCCGCTACACCATGGACGTGGCGCCGGAGGGCGAACTCGCCGGCCTGCTGCACCTGAAGCTGCTGCGCTCGCCGCATCCCCATGCCCGCATCCTCTCCATCGACACGACGGCGGCGCGGGCGGTGCCCGGCGTGGTCGCGGTGCTGACCCATGAGGACGCGCCTCGCCGGCTGTTCTCCACCGCGCGCCACCATCACCCGACCGACGATGCCGACGACACACGCGTGCTCGATCCGGTGCTGCGCCATGTCGGCCAGCGCGTCGCCGCCGTGGTGGCCACCAGCGAGGCGGCGGCCGAGGCGGGCTGCGACGCGCTGCGGGTCGACTACGAGATACTACCGGCGGTGTTCGACCCCGAGCAGGCGATGGCGCCCGGAGCGCCGCTCGTGCATGGCGAGAAGGGGTCGGCATCGCGCATCGCCGATCCGGCGCGGAACCTCGCCGCCGAACTGCACGGCCATGTCGGCGACGTCGAGGCGGGGTTCGCGCAGGCCGATGTGATCCACGAGGCGACCTATGAGAGCCAGCGTGTGCAGCACGCGCATCTGGAGACGCATGGCTGCATCGGCTGGACGGACGCCGAGGGCCGGCTGAACATCCGCTCGTCGACGCAGACGCCGTTCCTCACCCGCGACGCGCTGGCCGCGCTCTACGACCTGCCGCGCGAGGGCGTGCGCGTCGTCGCCGAGCGTGTTGGCGGCGGCTTCGGTGGTAAGCAGGAAATGCTGACCGAGGACATCGTGGCGCTGGCGGTGAGGAAGACCGGCCGTCCGGTGAAGCTGGAATTCACCCGCAACGAGCAGTTCGGCGCCTCCACCAGCCGCCATCCGATGAAGGTGACGCTGAAGATCGGCGCCACGCGGGAGGGCCGGCTGACCGCCATCTCCATGCGGATGCTGCTGAACACCGGCGCCTATGGCAACCATGCCGGCGGCGTGCTGTTCCACGGCTCGGGCGAGTGCATCGCGCTCTATCGCTGCCCGAACAAGAAGGTGGACGGCTATTCCGTCTACACCCACACGCTGCCGAGCGGCGCCTTTCGCGGCTACGGGCTGAGCCAGACCAATTTTGCCGTCGAATCCGCCATGGACGAGCTGGTGCACAAGCTCGGCATCGATCCGTTTGAATTTCGCCGGCTAAATGTCGTGGTGCCGGGCGATGCGATGATCTCCACCACCGAGGAGGAACACGACGTCGAGATGGGCAGCTACGGGCTCGACCAGTGCCTCGACGCGGTGGAGGCGGCGCTGGCGCGGCCGGCGCCGGTGAACCTGTCGGAGGACTGGATGATCGGGCGCGGCGTGGCGGCGGCGATGATCGACACCATTCCTCCGCGCGGCCATGTCGCGCAGACCCGGCTGAGCCTCACGCCGCAGGGGCGCTACGCGCTGCGCACCGGCACGGCGGAGTTCGGCAACGGCACCACGACGGTGCATGCGCAGATCGCCGCGACGCTGCTCGGCGCCCGCGCCAGCCAGATCGACATAGACCAGTCCGACACCGCCCATGTGGCGCACGACACCGGCGCCTATGGCTCCACCGGCACGGTGGTGGCGGGCGAGGCGACCCGCCGCGCCGCCGAGGCGCTGGCCGGGGCGATCCGCAGCGCCGCTGCCGCGCGGCTCGGCGGGGTGCCGGAGCAATGCCGCATCGAGCCGGAGGCGGTGGTCGCGGGAGCCGGGCGAATCGCGCTGGCCGACCTCGCGCCGCTGGAGGCGGTGGGCGATGCCGACGGCTCGCCGCGTTCGGTCGCCTTCAACGTGCAGGGCTTCGAGGTGGCGGTGCACCGGCGCTATGGCGAGATCCGCATCCTGCGCTCGGTGCACGGGGCGGACGCCGGCACGGTCATCAATCCCATGCAGTGCCGGGGGCAGGTCGAGGGCGGCGTGGCGCAGGCGATCGGCGCCGCGCTCTATGAGCGGCTGATCATGGATGAGGCGGGCGCCGTGGCCAATGCGAGCTTCCGCAGCTACCACATCCCCGCCTTCGCCGATGTGCCGCGCACCGTGGTGTTCTTCGCCGCGACGCATGACAGCGTGGGGCCGCTCGGCGCCAAATCGATGAGCGAGAGCCCCTACAACCCGGTGGCGGCGGCGCTGGCCAACGCGATCTTCGACGCCACCGGCGTGCGCCTGCGCGCCACGCCCTTCATGGCCGACAAACTCTATGCGCGGCTGCCCGATCAGGCCGGCAAGGAGACGGGGCAATGAGCGCGGCGGGGGGAACGATCGTCCTGCGCGGGCCGGCGGCGACGCTGGTGGGCAACCCGTTCGAGCAGCCCTCGCGCGCCTGCCTCGCCACTCACGAGGACGCGCTGGTGGTGATCGAGGGCGGCATCGTCCGCGCCTTCGGCCCTTATGCCGAATTGAAGGACAGCGTGCCGGAGGGGGCCGAGACGTATCACTATCCCGGCCACCTGATCGTGCCGGGCTTCATCGACACCCATGTGCATTTCCCGCAATTGCAGATGATCGGCGCCTATGGCGCGCAATTGCTGGAATGGCTCGACACCTACACCTTCCCGGCCGAGATGAGCTTCGCCGATGCCGGCCATGCGGCGCGGGTGGCGCGCCTGTTTCTGCGCGAATTGCTGCGCGCGGGCACCACGACGGCGGTGGTCTACTGCACCGTGCATCCGCATTCGGTGGACGCGTTCTTCGCCGAGTCCGAGCGGTTCAACACCCGCATGATCGCCGGCAAGGTGCTGATGGACCGCAACGCCCCGGCGGCGCTGCTCGATACCGCCCAACGTGGCTATGACGAGAGCCTGGCGCTGATCGGGCGCTGGCATGGGCGCGGGCGCCAGCTCTACTGCGTGACGCCGCGCTTCGCGCCGACCTCCACCGAGGCGCAACTCGACGCCGCCGGCGCGCTGCTGAAGACCCGCGACGGCCTCTTTCTGCAGACCCATCTGTGCGAGAATCCCGGCGAGGTGGAATGGGTGCGCGAGCTGTTTCCCGCCCGCGCCTCCTATCTCGACGTCTACGCCCATGCCGGGCTGGTGGGTCCGGGCTCGGTGTTCGGCCATGCCGTGCACATGCATGAGGGCGATTTCTGCACCTGCCACGCCGGCGGGGCGGCGCTGGCGCATTGCCCGACCTCGAATCTCTTCCTCGGCAGCGGGCTGTTCCGCCTGTTCGACGCGGTGGACCCGCGCCGGCCGGTGAAGGTCGGGCTCGGCACGGATGTGGGCGGGGGCACCTCGCTCTCGCAGCTCCAGTCGCTCAACGAGGCCTACAAGGTCGCCGCGCTCACCGGCCGCAAGCTCGACGCCGTGCAGGGCTTCTATCTCGCGACACTCGGCGGCGCCCGCGCGCTCGGGCTCGAGGGAACGCTCGGCCGGCTGGCGCCGGGATATGAGGCCGACATCTGCGTGCTCGACCCGCAGGCGACGGCGCTGATGGCCTTCCGCGCCGGCTATTGCGCCTCGATCGAGGAACTGCTGTTCATGCTGATGACGCTGGGTGACGACCGCGCCGTGCGCGCGACCTATGTCGCCGGCTCCCGCGTCTACGACCGCGCCCGCGCGGGCGATCCCTTCCTCCCTGCGGCTTCCTGAGGTGCCCGTGTCCGACCGCATCAGCCTCGACGATCTCAACGGACGCGACCGGGCCGGCTTCATCGCCGCGCTGGGCGACATTTTCGAGCACACGCCCTGGGTGGCGGAAGGCGCCTATGCCCGCCGCCCCTTCGCGACGGTGGCGGCACTGCACGAGGCGATGATGGGCGTGGTGCGCGCGCGCACCGAGGCCGAGCAGGCCACCTTCGTCGCCGTCCATCCCGATCTCGCCGGCAAGGCCGCGCGGGCCGGCGCGATGACGGCAGCGTCGGTGTCCGAGCAGGCGGGCCTCGGCCTCGACCGGCTCTCCGAGGAGGAGTACGGCCGCTTCGAGGCGCTGAACACCGCCTATCGCGAGCGGTTCGGCTTTCCCTTCGTGATCTGCGTGCGGCGGCAGACGCGCGACGCCATTCTCGACGCCTTCGAGCGGCGGCTGGCCCATGAACGGGCGGAGGAACTCGCCGCCGCGCTGGCCGAGATCGGCCACATCACCCGGCTGCGTCTGGTCGAGCGGGTCGACGGGCCGGGTGCGCCGGAGGTCGTCGGGCGGCTGTCGACCCATGTGCTCGACACCCACAAGGGCGGGCCGGCCGCCGGGGTGGGGATCGATCTCTACGAGGTGGGCGCCTCCGGCCGGGCGCTGCTGCGGCAGGCCACGACCAATGAGGACGGGCGCACCGACGCGCCGCTGATAGCCGGCGCGCCACTGCGGATCGGCACCTATGAGCTGGTGTTCCAGATGGGCGCCTATTTCGCCGCGCGCGGGCTCGACCTGCCCGAGCGGCCCTTTCTCGACGCTGTGCCGATCCGTTTCGGCATCGCCGAGCCGGAAGGGCATTATCACGTGCCGCTGGCGGTCACGCCGTGGAGCTACTCGACCTATCGCGGAAGCTGACCCCTTGAGCCGCGCGGCGCGGGTCGGTCAGCGATGGGCGTAGGAATTGATCAGCGACTGCCAGCGAATGGCGGCGTCGCCGTTGGAGGCGGCGGAATTGTTCGGCTGGCTGGGCAGCTTCTGCCGCTGCTCCCACGGAAAGGGCGAGCGCGGCTGGTTCTGCGCCATGGCGGCGAAGGGAACGGCGAGGCCGGCCCCGAGCGCGGCAAGCGCGATGATCTTCCTGTAGGCCATGATGGCGTTCCTCGACACAGCGGCCCCCCGGCTCGCCTCCACACCATTCACCTACTACGCCGGGCCGGCGCTCACATCTGTGCTAGCGCCTAGGGGGATCACCGCATGTTGAAGCGTCCGGGCCGGGCGATGCCGGGCTGCGGGGCCGCGTTCAGCCCTCGGGGGCGCCGGCGACCGTGTGGTAGCGGCGGCTGAAATAGATCAACCCCTCGCGCGCGCCGCCCTCGGCGAGGCCGACCACCTCGCAGAACAGCACGTCGTGCGTGCCGACCTCGACCGTGCGCACGATGCGGCAGTCGAAGGCGACCACCGCCCCGGCCAGCATCGGCGCGCCGGTGGCGGAGGAACACCATTGCCCAAGGGCGAAACGCTCCTCCGGCGCGGTGCGCCCGCCGAACAGGTTGGACAGTTCCTCATGGCCGGCGGCCAGCGTGTTGACGCAGACGACGCCGTTGGCGTGCACGGCGCTTGCCGCCGACGAGCCCTTGTTGAGGCAGACCAGCAGGGTCGGCGGTGAATCGGTGACGGAACACACCGCCGAGGCGGTGAAGCCGTGCCGCCCCGCCGGGCCGTCGGTGGTGACGATGTTCACGGCCGCGCCGAGGCGGGCCATGGCATCGCGGAACTGCTGCCGCGTGACCGGAAGGCCGGGAGCAGCCGACACGCCGTCGGCCGGCGAGCATTGACCCATACCCTTCTCCTTCGTGCCGGAACGTGAGCCGGCAAAATTGAGGGGCGCGGCGCTGGGGCCGCGTCCCTTCGCGGATCAGAATTCGCGCAGATTGTCGCGCAGAAGCTGGTGCTTGTACTCGGTGCGGGTGAGGCCGCGGCGCTGAAGCTCCGGCACCAGCCCGTCGACGATCTCGGTGATGTAGCGGCGCGAGACACGCAGCACCGGCGTGGTGATGAGGAAACCGTCGCCGCCGACCTCCTCCATCGCGTCGCCCATCTTCTGCGCCACCTGCGCCGGGGTGCCGATCAGCTCCAGCGAGGAGACGAGGCCACCGCCGCCATCGGCCGCGAGCTGGCGCAGCGTCTTGCCGGAGCCCCATTGCTGGAACTTGTCGAGCGTGCCGGATTCGCCGTTCGTCACCAGCTTCTCGGGCAGCGGCTTGTCGACGTCGAACCGGGCGAAGTCGATCTCGGTGATGGCGGAGATCGAGATCAGCACGTCGGTGACGAAATTGTCCGACATGGTGATGTGCTCGTAGCGCTGGCGGGCCTCCGCCTCGGTTTCGCCGAGGCTCGGCGTGATGCAGAAGAACACCTTGATGTCGTCCGGGTTGCGGCCGATCTTGGCGGCGCGCGCGCGGATGTCGGCGCGGAACTCCTTCATCCCCTCGACGCCGTTCGCCACCGAGACGATGGCGTCGGCGTGCTGGGCGGCGAAGTCGCGCCCGCGCGGCGAGGCGCCGGCCTGCAGGTAGACCGGGCGACGCTGCGGCGAGGGCACCGTGTTGAGCGGGCCGCGCACCTGATAGAAGCGGCCCTTGTGGTCGACCGTGTGGACCTTGGAGCCATCGGCATAGATGCCGTTCTCGCGGTCGAGCACCACGGCGTCCGGATCCCAGCTGTCGAACAGCTTGCCGACCACCTCCATGTATTCGTCGGCCATGGCGTAGCGGTCCTCGCGCGGAGGCAGCCTGTCCATGCCGAAATTCTTGGCCATCAGGTCTTCGGCCGAGGTGACGACGTTCCAGCCGAAGCGGCCCTTGGTCAGGCTGTCGATGGTGGAGGACAGGCGCGCCAGCATGAAGGGCGGGTAGGCCATGGTCGACATGGTGGCGACGACGCCCAGATGGCGCGTCGCCATGCCCATCGCCACCGCCAGCGGGGCGGGATCGGCCTTCGGCACCATCATGGCGTGCTTGAGCGAGAGGTCGCGCGAGGCGCCGTAGGTTTCCGGCACCATCAGCTTGTCCTCGATCATGATGAGATCGAAGCAGGCGCGCTCAAGGCTCTGCGCCATCTCGATGTAGAACTGGCCGTCCCAGGGATAGCCGCCCTGTCCGAAGGGTTCGCGCCACTCGTCGGGGGTGAAGTTCATGAACCAGGCGAGATGGAAACGCTTGTCGGCCATGTCAGTCAGTCCTTCACAAGAGCCGGGACGGGCGAGCCGTCCGCGGGTACGGAGTTGCCGGAGAGAAGGGCGAGGCGCGCCCTCTCGCGCTCGGCTTCGAACAGGCGGGAATCCCGCATGCTGCGGCACTTGGCTTCGAAGTCGGAGACGATGGTGGCGCCGAAGCGTTCTGGCGCCTGCGGGTCCCTGCGCGGACGGTCGACCGCGATGACCCGGGTGCCGAGCAGGAAGGCTTCGGGCAGATCGTGCGTGACCATGACGATGGTCATGCGGTTCTCCTCCCACAGCTCGCCGACCAGCTCGTGCATCGACTTGCGGGTGCCGGGATCGAGCGCGCCGAAGGGCTCGTCGAGCAGCAGCACCTTCGGCTTCATGATCAGCGCCTGCGCCAAAGCCAGGCGCTGCTGCATGCCGCCGGAAAGCTGGGCGGGGTATTTCTGCGCGTGCTCGGCAAGGCCCACGCGGGTGAGCAGCGCCATGGCCTGCTCTTCCAGCGCGCGGCGGCGGGCGCCGAAGAAGCGCCCGAGGATCGGCGCGCCGGCCCATTGCGGACCCATCATCACATTGCCCAGCACAGTTCTGTGCGGGAACACCGAGTAGCGCTGGAACACGACGCCGCGGTCGACGGTGGGCTCGGTGGCGATCGGCTCGCCGTCGATCAGGATGCGTCCGCGCGTGGGCAGCTCCTGCGAGAGCAGCATGCGCAGCATGGTGGTCTTGCCGACGCCGGAGGGGCCGATGATGACGAGGAATTCGTGATCGTCGAGCGCGAGGTTGACGCGCTCCAGCACGACCCGCTCGTCATATTCCTTCCAGATGTTCTCGAAGACGATCGTGGTCATTCAGGCCGCCTTGATCTGGTCCCAGGGATAGGCGGCGGCCGCCAGGCGGCGCAGCGCGTAATCCATGATGAAGGCGAGAAGGGTGATCCAGGCGACATAGGGCAGGATCACGTCCATCGCGAGATAGCGGCGCACCAGGAAGATGCGGTAGCCGAGGCCGCCCTCGGCGGTGATCGCCTCGGCGGCGATGACGAAGAGCCAGGCGGCGCCGAGCGAGAGCCGCACCGAGTCGATCAGGCGCGGCATGACCTGCGGCAGCACCACGCCGGTGATCATCTGCCAGGTCGAGGCGCCGAGCGTCTGCGCCTTGATGATCTGCTCGTTGGGGATGGCGGAGACCCGCAGCATCACGTCGCGGATGATGAAGGGCGCGATGCCGAAGACGATGAGCACGATCTTCGAGGCCTCGCCGAGGCCGAACAGGATGAACAGGATCGGCAGCACCGCCAGCGGCGGGATCAGCGAGAAGGCGGCGAAGAAGGGCTCGAAGGTGGAGCGAAGATAGGGAATGAAGCCGACCAGGATGCCGAGCACCAGCCCGAGCAGCGCCGAGATGCCGAGGCCGACGAAGAGCCGCCACAGGCTCAGCCAGGTGTCCCACCACAGCAGATACTGCTTGGTGGCGACGTCGATGGTGGTCGCCATGCGCACGATGGTCGCCCAGAAGGCGGCGAAGCTTGGCATCAGCTTGTCGGCCGGCTCAACCGCCAGTCGCGCATTCGAAGCCAGCATATAGGCCGCGATCATCACCACGAAGGGCAGGATGGCGAGGATGATCCGGACACCCGGGCGGGGCGCATAGTTGATCAGGCGGCGCATGGGTTTTCCCTGAGCGACGTTCCGGGCGGGTGGCGCGGATGGGGGGAGAGCGGCACGCCGGACGGGGGGGCGCAATGTCCGGCGTGCCGCCTCCGGCGGCGGGGGAAGCCTAGAGCTTGCCGTCCGCCGCGTCCTTGGTGAAGGTCGCGTTGACCCTCATCTTGATGTTGGCCTTGTCGCCGAGGACGGTGCCGTCGGCGACCTCGATGCCGATCGTGTCGACGCTGGTGGCGCCCTGGCCGAACAGGCCCTGCTGGAAGCAGAAGGTGCGGATGCTGTCCCAGATCTTCTCGTTCTCGGGCGAGAGCAGGAAGCTGGCCGCCTCGGCCGGGGTGTAGAAGAAGTGGGTGGTGTCGAGCTGGGCCTGCAGGCCGCCCGCATCGGTGCCCATGGCGCTGGTCATCACCGCGCGCATCTCCTCGCCCTTCGGGCCGCCGGCCTTGAGGGTGCCGAGCGCCTCGTACCAGGCGCCGACGACGGCCTTGGCGAAGGCGGGGTTGTCCTTCAGCGTCTGCGTGTTGCCGATGAACACGTCCATGATCTCGCCGGGGATCTTCGAGGAGTCGAAGAGGTTGGTGGTGCCGGCGACCTTGAGCATGTCCTCGGTCAGCGGCTTCCACGACACGGCGTGCTTCATGTCGGGCTGCGAGACGAAGGCGGCGGAGATTTCCGCGTCGGAGATGTTCACCGCCTTGGCGGCGGTGGGATCGTTAATGCCGGCCTGCTGCAGCGCGCGGTTCAGCAGATAGTGCGAGACCGAGTACTGGAGCAGGTAGACGTCCTGCCCGGCGAGTTCCTTCACCGTCTTGGCGGTCTTGGAGACGACGATGTCGTTGCCGTTCGAATAGTCGGTAATGAGGAAGATGGAGGTGTCGACACCGCCGGCGGCCGGCATGGTCAGGCCGTCCATCGAGGCCACGCCCACCGCGTCGATCTCGCCGGCGATGAACTGGTTGATCGAGCCGACATAGTCGTTGGCCTGGATGATATCGACCTCGATGCCGTATTTGTCGGCCCACTTCTTCATGATGCCGGACGACTTGAGGTAGGCGAACGGCATGAAGCCGATATAGACGGTGTAGGCGACCTTGAAACTCTTCTTGGGGGCCGCCTGTGCCCCGGGCATCCCCGCGAGGGTGGCGGCGGCGAGGCCGAGGATAATGGCAGCAGCCCTGAATATGCGCGTCATGAGGAGTGGCTCCGGTCGCTGAATTGGCTGGACCGGGCTATTAAACGGTGACTTAATATCGTCTGCAAGCCCAACAAATGGGCACGCTTAGCATATGAGCAAGGCAGAAAATTCCGTACAATTACGGAGGAAACGCATGACTGCACGACCCGCGCGCAAGCGCCTCCAGCCGGCCGAGCGGCGGGCGATGATTCTCGAGGAAGCGTTGAGACTGTTCGCCGAGCGCCATTTCTCGGTGGTCACGGTGCGCGACATCGCCATGGTCTGCGACATCAATGTCGGCCTGCTCTACCACTACTTCGCCAACAAGGACGACCTGGTGCGCAGCGCGCTCGGCTACGCCATCGAGCAATTGATGGCGGGCTATGAGGCACGCCGCCCGGTCGATACCGAGCCGCTCTCGGACATTCTCGCCTGGCTCGACATCCATATGGAGCTTGCCCCGACGCTGGCGCTGATGGTCAAGCTGATGTCGGACTATGCCAGTTCCTCGCTGCGCGACGAGGAGCTCGACGGGCTGATCGCCGGCTTCTACGGCCGCGAGAAGATCCTGCTGGAGGGCGCGCTGCGGCGCGGGGTCGAGGGCGGGCGCTTCGCCCCGGTCGACATCGCGCGCACGGCACGCCGCATCGGCTTGATGCTGGACGGGATCTTCTATGCCTCGGCGAGCCGTGGCGACGACCGCATCGTTGCCGACATTGCCGACCTCGCCGATTTCGTGCGCGACCTGCTCGGCGCCGAGGCGCCGGCGCACGCCAGCATGGGATAGCGGGCGGTCCGCCGCAGCGTGAGCCCGCTCCGGGCCGGTTCCGCCGTTCTGTCCACGCAAGCGCATTTCTGTGTCCACTAGTGCACGCTGCGAGGCGCGCAGCTGTGCTAGAGGGCATTTATGCGTGAGACAGAAGAGACAGCCCGGCGGATATGCGCGCTCGACCTGCGCGCCAGCGGCATTGCCGACAGCGCAATTCCCGCGCTGGTCGAGCGGTTCTGGCCGGTTCTCGCCAACGAGATCCGCCAGGGCGTGACGGTCGGCGACTGGTCGTTCGCCGCCGAGGAGATCGCGCGGCTGACGCAGGAATATCGCAGCCTGATCGGCGGGCGCTGACGGCCCGTCATGGGGCGTACCTTGTCCCCCGTCATCGAGGGCGGGCACGCCGACGGCGCACCCGCTCCCCGGGCCGGACGGCTTACAGGCCGATGCAGACGTATTTCAGGTCGAGATACTCGTCGAGGCCGTACTTCGAGCCCTCGCGGCCGATGCCGGATTCCTTCACGCCGCCGAAGGGCGCCACTTCCGTCGTGATGACGCCGGCATTGATGCCGACCTGCCCGTAGCGCAGCGCCTCGGAGACGCGGAAGGCGCGGCCGAGATCGCTCGTGTAGAAATAGCAGGCGAGGCCGAACTCGGTGTCGTTGGCGAGCTTCACCGCCTCCGCCTCGGTCTCGAAGCGGAACACCGGGGCGACCGGCCCGAAGATTTCCTCGCGGGCGAAGTTCATCTGCGCCGTGGCGTCGGCGATGACGGTCGGCTGGAAGAACTGGCCGCCGCGCGCGTGGCGCGCGCCGCCGGTGACGACCCGGCCGCCCTTGGCGAGGGCGTCGGCGACGAAGCTCTCGGTCTTGGCGACCGCCTTGTCGTCGATCAGCGGTCCCTGCACCACGCCGTCCTCGAGGCCGGGGCCGACCTTGAGCGCGGCGGAAGCGGCGGCCAGCCGCTCGACGAAGGCGTCGTAGATGCCGGCCTGGGCGTAGAAGCGGTTGGCGCAGACGCAGGTCTGGCCCGAATTGCGGTACTTGGAGGCGATGGCGCCCTCCACCGCCTTGTCGAGATCGGCATCGTCGAAGACGAGGAAGGGGGCGTTGCCGCCGAGTTCCATCGACACCCGCTTCACCGTGTCGGCGGCCTGCTTCATCAGGATCTTGCCGATCGGCGTCGAGCCGGTGAAGGTGATCTTGCGCACCGCCGGGTTGGCGGTGAGTTCGCCGCCAATGGCCGAGGCCGAGCCGGTGAGGATGTTGACGACGCCGGCGGGGTAGCCGACCTGCTCGGCCAGCACGCCCCAGGCGAGGCCCGAATAGGGGGTCTGCGTCGCCGGCTTCACCACCGAGGTGCAGCCCGTCGCCAGCGCCGGGCCGATCTTGCGGGCCAGCATGGAGGAGGGGAAGTTCCACGGCGTGATGGCCGCGACCACGCCCACCGGCTGGCGGGTGACGAGGATGCGCCGCTCGCCCCAGGGGGAGGGGATCACGTCGCCATAGGCGCGGCGGGCCTCCTCGGAGAACCACAGCACATAGGCGGCGCTGGCGCCGACCTCGCCCATGGATTCGGCCAGCGGCTTGCCCTGCTCGACGGTGAGCAGCTCGGCGAGCGCGCGCTGATTGTCCATGATGGCGGCGTGGAGCCGGCGCAGCAGCCGGGCGCGCTCGTCGGCGGTGGTGTGCGAGAAGCTCTCGAAGGCCGCATCGGCGGCCGCGATGGCGCGGCGGGTCTCGGCGGCGCCGGCATTCGGCACGGTGCCGATGACCTCGCCGGTCGCCGGGTTCGTCACCTCGATGGTGCCGCCGCCATCGGCGGGCAGCCACTGGCCGCCGATGAAATTCGCCTCGCGCCTGAAATCCGCCCAGCTCATGGTCTGCCTCCGCAACGCATGGCGCCGGCCCTCATGGCCGGCGCCGGGTGAGGCTATGTAACGCCCGGGCCGGGCGGCGACAACGCCAGCGCGCGCGCATCAGCTGCGATGATAGGCGGCCTCCAGCGCGGCGATGTCGAGTTTCACCATGTCGAACATCGCCTCCATCACCCGCTTCGCGCGGGCGACGTCCGGGTCCTTGATCGCCTGGAGCAGCCAGCGCGGGGTGATCTGCCAGGACAGGCCGTAGCGGTCGGTGATCCAGCCGCACTGCACCGGCGTGCCACCCTCCGCGAACGCCGCCCACAGCCGGTCGATCTCGGCCTGGTCGTCGCAGGGGACGATCAGCGAGACGGCCGGGGTGAACGGATAGCGCGCGCCCCCGTTGAGCCCGAGATAGGGGGCGCCATTGAGGGTGAACTCCACCGTGATGACCTCGCCGGCCTTGGCGCCGGGCGTGTCGACGGGGGAGCGGTTGACGGTCTCGACCCGCGAATCCGACAGCAGCGACGTGTAGAGGCGCGCGGCCTCCTCCGCCTTGCCGTCGAACCACAGGCAGGTGCACAGCGGCGACATGGGCTCATTCCCGGCCGATATCGACGATGGGCGCGAAGCCGCCGAAGATCATGCGCTGGCCGTCGAAGGGCATGTCGGTCATCTCCTTCATGCGCGGGTCCTCCATGAAGCCCTTCATGCCGGCGTCGCGGACCTCCCGCGAGGGCCAGACGATCCAGGAGAACACCACGGTTTCCTCCGGTGTCGCCTGCACGGCGCGGCGGAAATCCGTCACCTTGCCGTCGGGCACGTCGTCACCCCAGGCCTCGACGAGGCGCAGCGCGCCATGGTCCATGAAGATCGGCGCCGCCCGCTCGGCCATGGCGCGGTAGGCGTCCTTCTTGTCGGTTGGCACGGCAACCACGAATCCGTCGATGTAGCTCATGATATCCTCGCGTCTCGTCTTGGCGGTGAAGCGGTGTCAGGATGCGTTTTCGGTGGCGGGCTCGACCGCCGCCATGTCCATCCAGAACGGTTCCCATACATGCCCGTCCGGATCCTCGAAGCTGCGCGAAAACATGAAGCCGAGATCCTGCGCCGGGCGGGGATCGGCAATGCCGCCGCCAGCGAGGGCGTCGGCCACGAGGGCGTCGACCGCCGCGCGGCTGTCCTGCGCGAGTGCCAGCAGCATGCCGGTCGTCGCATGCGAATCGGCGATCGGGCGCGGGGCGAAGCCGGCGAATTTCGGGTGTGTGAGCAGCATCACGAAGATGGTGTCGGAGAACACCATGCAGGCGGCAGTGTCGTCGGAGAATTGCGGGTTTCTCGTCGCGCCGATGGCCTCGTAGAAGGTAACGGCGCGGGGCAGGTCGCGAACCGGCAGGTTCACGAAGATCATCTTGGGCATCGGGTCTCCTCCGTCTGGCGTCTTCCATCGGGCCCGCCGGCCGTTCGTCCGGCGGGACTTCCACGCGGCCGTATTCCCTTGCGGCAAGGCGTTGACAGGAATAAGCGAGGTAGTTAGCAAAAACAACCATGTCGTTAATGAAAATAACTTATGGAACACCCGTACGTCGGCGATATGACGATGCCTGCGCCGCATCGCATGCGCTCGACCTCGTGGGCGAACGCTGGGCGCTTCTGGTGATGCGCGAACTGATGCTCGGCCCCAAGCGCTTCGGCGATATAAAGGCCGACCTGCCGGGCATCAGCGCCAACATCCTCACCCAGCGGCTGGAAGGGCTGGAGCGCGTCGGAATCCTGCGCCGCCGGAAGCTGCCGCCGCCCGCCTCGACGCAGGTCTATGAGCTGACCGAATGGGGCTATGAGAGCGAGCCGATTTTCCAGGTGCTGGGCCGCTGGGCGGCGCGCTCGCCGACGCACGACCCGACGCTGCACTTCGGCGCGGTCTCGATGATGCTGTCGCTGCGCACCATGCTGGACCCGGCCCTGGCGGCGGGGATGTCGGCGCGGATCGATCTCGTGATCGGGCGCGAGACCTTCCGCCTCACGCTGGCGGATGGCGCGATCGAGGCAGTGCGCGGGCGCCATGCGCAGGCGGACTTCACCTTCACCGGCGAGGCCGGCATCATCGCCGCCGCCGTTTATGGCGGGCAGTCGCTGGAGGCGCTGGAAGCGGCGGGGCTGCTGAAGCTGGAAGGCGACCGCGCGCTCGCCGCGCGCTTTCTCACCCTGTTCCCGCTGCCGCCCAAGGCGGAACTGCCGGCTGTCGAGGAAACCTGACGCGGCCGGGAGAGTGCGCGCCGGCCAACGAAAAAGCCCCGGCCGCGAGGCCGGGGCTTTTGTGTTTCGGGACGTTCCCGACGATCAGTTGTTCCGGTTGCCGAAGAGCTGGAGCAGCATCAGGAACAGGTTGATGAAGTCGAGATACAGCGTCAGCGCGCCCATGATGGCCTTGCGCCCGGCGACCACGTCGTCGTCGCCCGCGAAGTACATCTCCTTGATGCGCTGGGTGTCGTAGGCGGTGAGGCCGGCGAAGACGAGCACGCCCACCACCGAGATCACGAACTGCAGCATCGACGAGCCGAGGAAGATGTTCACCAGCGACGCGATGATGATGCCGAACAGGCCCATGATCAGGAACGAGCCCATGCCGGTCAGGCTGCGGCTCGTCGTGTAGCCGTACAGGCTCAGGCCGCCGAAGGCCGCCGCGGTGATGAAGAACACCCGGACGATGCTCTCATGCGTGTAGACTAGGAAGATGCTGGCCAGCGACACGCCGACGAGGCCGGCATAGAGCCAGAAGATGCCCTGCGCGGCGCCGACGCTCAGGCGGTCGACCCGGAAGCTGAGGAAGAACACGGCCGCCAGCGGCGCGAGCATCACCACCCAGCGCAGCGGGCTGGCAAACAGCGCGACGCCGAGATCGGTAAGGTAGACGCCCGGCGCGATCGCGGCCTGGGTCGGCACGTCGGAGACGGACAGCATGTAGATGCCGAGCGCCGCCGCGCCGGTGATGGCGAGGCCGAGCGTCATGTAGTTGTAGACGCGCAGCATGTAGGCGCGCAGGCCCTGGTCGATCTCGGCCTGCGTCCGCGCCGCCGTCGCCCCGAAGCGCGGCACGGAGACGTTGCGGTTAAAGTCGGACATGGTCGGATCCTCTCCCGATAATTCCGTTTCCCCTCCCGGTACCTGCCGGGGACCGGCGGCCGGATGGGCGATCAGCGCGAATATGAGGGGCGTAACGACTTGCCGCAAGTGAAGTTTGCGACAGGTTTGACGCTGCGGCAGCCGGTTTTGCCGGCCCGCCCGCTCACAGATTGCGCAGGATGCGCGCCGGTTTCTGCCCGAGCGCCCGCCAGGTGCCGATCAGCCCGAAGCCGACGGTGAGCACCAGCGCCACCGCCGCCGCGCCGACCGCCGCCCCCGTCGACCAGGCGAAGCCGAGCTTCATCACATAGACCACCACGACATAGGAAGCGGCGGCGCCGGCCCCCACCGCCACGACGGCGGTGACGAGGCCGAGCGCGGCATATTCGAGCGCGTAGGCCGCCACCAGCCTCGCGCGGGTGGCGCCCAGCGTCTTCAGCACCACGGCGTCGTAGACCCGGTGGTGCTGACCCGCCGCCAGCGCGCCGGCCAGAACCAGCACGCTCGACAGCAGGGTGACGAGGCTGGCGCCGCGTATGGCGGTGAGCAGGTTGCCGACGATCTCGCCGATCTGCACCAGCGCCTCCTTCACCCGCACCGAAGTGACGGCCGGGAACTGCGTCGCCACCGCCCGCCCGATGGCCCGCTCGGCGGCCGGGTCGCCGCCGTCGGGCAGAGTGAGGGTGGCGAGCGAGGTGTGCGGGGCGCCGGCGAAGGTGTTGGGCGAGAACACCATGACGAAGTTGATGGCGAGCCGCTCCCATTCCACCTGCCGCAGATTGGCGATGGTGGCGGTGATGGAGCGGCCGAGCACGTTCACCGTCACCTCGTCGCCGATCTTCAGCCCGAAGGCGTCGGCGATCTCGCGCTCGAAGGAGACTTGCGGCGGGCCGGCATAGTCGGCCGGCCACCAGTCGCCGGCGACGACGGTCGAGCCTTCCGGCACCGAGGCGGAATAGGTGATGCCGCGGTCGGAGGAGAGCACCCAGGCGAATTCCGGCGGCGGGGTGATGTCCTCGACCGGACGTCCGCCCATCGAGATGAGGCGTCCGCGCAGCATCGGCACCACCTCGACCTCGCCTTCCGGCGCCTGCTGGCGCAGCCATGAGGCGAAATGGTCGGTGTCGCTGTTCTGGATGTCGAGGAAGAAATAGCTCGGCGCCTCGGTCGGCAGGCGGGCGGAGAGCTCGCGGGTCAGGCTGCGGTCGATCAGCGCCAGCGTCACCAGCAGCGTCAGGCCGAGGCCGAGCGAGAGCACCACGGTTGGGGTCAGCGCCGCCGGCCGGTGGATGTTGGAGAGCGCGAGGCGCAGTGCGGTCGAGCGCGGGCGCGGCAGGCGGCGGGCCACCGCCATGATGCCGACGGCGACGAGGCGCAGCGTCACCAGCACCGCCGCTGCCGCGACGAGATAGTAGATCGCGATGCGTCGTTCCTCGGAAGCGGCGACGGCAAGCGCGGCGAGCGCCAGCACGGCGAGGCCGGTCGCCACGACATAGATGCGGCGCGGACGGCGGCGGGCATTCTCCACCTGCTCGCGGAACAGCGCCGACACCGGCACGTCATGGGCGAGCCCCAGCGGCCAGAGCGCGAAGGCGAGCGCGATCAGCCCGCCATAGGCGACGGCCAGCGCCAGCGCCGCCGGTTGCAGGCTCGGCTCGATCGGTATCGGCAGCAGATGGCCGAAGGCGGCGTTGGCGGCGAAGGGCAGGGCCGAGCCGACCACGGCGCCGATGGCGATGCCGACCAGCGCGATCAGCCCGACCTCGGCGAGATAGATGGAGAAGACGGTGATGCCCGGCGCGCCGAGGCTCTTGAAGGTGGCGATGACGCCGCGCTTGGCGTCGAGATGGCTCTTCACCGCATTGGCGACGCCGACGCCGCCGACCAGCAGGGCGGTCAGGCCGACGAGGGTCAGATATTCGGTGAACCGGCGCACATTGTTTTCGAGGCGCGGGGCGGCGGCCTCGCGGGTGCGGGTCTCGAAGCCGGCCTCCGGCGCGCCGTTCTGGACACGCTCGACATAGGCGGCAAGGCCGGACGGGTCGGCGAGCTTCACGCGGTACTGCCAGCGCACGAGGCTGCCGGGCTGGAGCAGGTTGGTCGCGCGCAGCGCGTCGAGCGAGACCATCAGCCGGGGGCCGAAGCCGATGCCGGTGGAGAGCGCGTCCGGCTCGCGCGCGATGGTGCCGCGCAGCACCAGCTCGGCGTCGCCGAGCCGGAAACGGTCGCCCGTCTTCAGCCCGAGCCGCTCGGCCAGCGCCGGATCGACCACCGCGCCGAACGCGTTGCCTTCGCGGGCGAGGGCGCCGGGCACCGCCTGCGGCGGGCTGAGTTCCAGTGCGCCCACCATCGGATAGGCGCCGTCGACCGCCTTCACCTCGGCGAGCGTGGCGTCGAGCCCCTCGCCGGTGCCTGCGCGTGCCATGGCGCGCAGCGTCGCGATGGTTGCGACGCGCCCGCCGGAGGCGATGAGCGCGTATTCCTGCGGGCTCGCCTCGCGCTGGACGAGGGAAAAGGCGGCATCGCCCCCCAGCAGCGTCGCCCCCTCGCGCGCCAGACCGTCGGTCAGCGCGCGGGAGAAGGCGCCGACGCCGGCGATGGACGCCACGCCGAGCGCGAGGCAGGCGAGGAACACCGCGAAGCCGCGCAGGCCGCCACGCAATTCGCGCAGGGCGAAGCGCAACGCCAGCGGCCCACGCCCGGAGCGGCGGGCGGCGGGCGCATGGCCGGCCCCGGCGGCGGCGGAAAGCTGTTCGGTGCTCATGTCGGTATTCATGCGGGAGACCCGGCGGTGGCCAGTTCCGCCGCGGCATCGGTCTCGACCGTGCCCGAGCGCAGCCGCACGGTGCGGTCGCAGCGCCGGGCCAGAGTCGCGTCATGGGTAACGATGACCAGCGTGGCGCCCCGGCGCGCCTGCGCCTCGAACAGCAGGTCCATGATCTGCCGGCCGGTCGCCTCGTCGAGATTGCCGGTCGGCTCGTCGGCGACGAGGATGCGCGGCTCCGGCGCCAGCGCGCGAGCCACCGCGACGCGCTGCTGCTCGCCGCCGGAAAGCTGGGCCGGATAATGGTCGAGCCGGTGGCCGAGGCCGACCGCCGTCAATTCGGCGGCGGCGCGCTCGAAGGCGTCGGCGCGGCCGGCCAGTTCCAGCGGCACCGCCACGTTCTCGACCGCCGTCATCGTCGGGATGAGGTGGAAGGCCTGGAAGACGATGCCGACATTGCGGCCGCGAAAGCGGGCGAGGGCGTCCTCGTCGAGCCCGGTCAGTTCCTGCCCGGCGACGCTGACACGCCCGGAATCGGCACGCTCCAGCCCGGCCAGCACCATCAGCAGGCTCGACTTGCCCGAGCCCGAGGGGCCGACGAGACCCACCGCCTCGCCCGGGGCTATGCTGAGCGAGACGCACTTGAGGATGTGCACGCGCGCTGCGCCGGTGCCGAGCGACAGCTCGACGTCATCGAGCTTCACGGCGAGCGGGGCGGTTTCGGACTGGGAATGAGGCGGCATGTCGTCCTGTGCGTTGATGGCGGGCCGGCGCGACGATCTCGCGGGCATCGCCTCTTTGCGGCCGGGAATTCCCGCAACATATGCTGCACTGCATCGCTTAGGGAAAGGTTCGGCCTTGTCACGATTGCTCCAGTTCCTGTTCGCCGCCGCCGCGCTTCTCGCCATGGCCGCCCCCGCGCGCGCCGAGCCGCTGCGCCTCGTCGCCCTTGGCGACAGCCTGACCGCCGGCTACGGCCTGCCGGCGGACAAGAGCTTCCCGGTCCGGCTGCAGGCGGCGCTGAAGGCGAAGGGACACGATGTCGTGATCGCCAATGCCGGCGTTTCCGGCGACACCACGACCGGCGGCCTCTCGCGGCTGGACTGGTCGGTGCCGGACGGGACCGATGGGGTGATCCTCGAACTCGGCGCCAATGACGCGCTGCGCGGGCTCGATCCGGCTATCCCCGAGAAGGCGCTCGGCGCCATTCTCGCGCGGCTGAAGCAGCGCGGCATTCCGGTGCTGCTCGCCGGCATGCGGGCGCCGCCCAATCTCGGCACCGACTACGCCGCCCGCTTCGATCCGATCTATCCGCGCCTCGCCGCGACCTATGGCGTGCCCCTCTACCCCTTCTATCTCGACGGCGTGGCCGGAAACACGAAGCTGAATCAGCCCGACGGCATCCACCCGACGGCGGAGGGGGTCGACGTCATCGTCGCCCATATCCTGCCGAGCGTGGAGAGCTTCCTGGCGACGCTGCCCGCGCGAACGAACTGAGCCGGGCAGGCGGCGCGGGGGCCGTCGCCGGCCGCCGAATTGGGTCAACAGTGTGGCGCGGTTGCGCTCGACGGGCGCGGAGATCGTGCTGTATGGAAGTGGTCCAGATGCACGATGGCCGCCCCGCGCTGAGACCCGATGAAATATCGTAGTGAGATTGACGGCCTGAGGGCCGTCGCCGTCGTCCCGGTCATCCTTTTTCACGCGGGCTTCGAAGTATTCGGCGGCGGATTCGTCGGTGTCGACGTCTTCTTCGTCATCAGCGGCTATCTGATCACGATCATCCTGCTCACCGAAATCGAGAAGGGTGAGTTCTCGATCGCGCGATTCTACGAGCGGCGGGCGCGGCGCATCTTGCCGGCGCTGTTCCTCGTCATGGCGGCCTGCATCCCCTTCGCCTGGCTCTGGATGATGCCGGACCAGCTCAAGGCCTTCGGCCAGAGCGTGGCGGCCGTCGTGTTCTTCGTCTCGAATTTCCTGTTCTGGCAGGAATCGGCCGGCTATTTCGCCCCGTCCGCCGAGCTGAAGCCGCTGCTGCATACGTGGAGCCTCGCGGTCGAGGAGCAGTATTACCTGCTGGCGCCGCTCAGCCTCGCGCTGCTGTGGCGCTTCGGCCGCCGGGTCGTCTTCTGGTCGGTCGTGGCGACGGCGCTGGCGAGCCTGCTGGCCACCGAATGGGGCTGGCGCTTCGCGGCGCGCGCGAATTTCTTCCTGCCGCAGTTCCGCGTCTGGGAACTGCTGGCCGGCTCCATCTGCGGTTTCATCGCCACCAGCCGGGCGCCCCGGCCGAACAATCTGCTCGGCGCCGCCGGGCTGGCGCTGATCGTCTTCGCCATCTTCGCCTATGACAAGGAAACGCCGTTTCCGAGCTTCTACGCCCTGGTGCCGGTGGTCGGGTCGGCGCTCATCCTGCTCTACGGGCAGAAGGGCACCCTCGTCGCCCGGGTGCTGTCGGCGCGGGCGCTGGTCGGCATCGGGCTGATCAGCTACAGCGCCTATCTCTGGCACCAGCCGCTGTTCGCCTTCGCGCGCATCCGTTCCATCGGCACGCCGCCCGAGGCGCTGATGCTGGCTCTGGCGGCGGCCTCGCTCATCCTCGCCTATTTCAGCTGGCGCTTTGTCGAGCAGCCCTTCCGGCGCGGGCCGGTGCCGCTGCTGCCGAGCCGGCGCGCGGTCTTCGCCGCCAGCGGCGCCGTGGGCGTGGTCTTCGCCGGCTTCGGCGCCTATGCCACCGTGACCAACGGCTTTCCGGGACGGCTGAAGGCCGCGCTGGCCGACCCGCGCTCGGTGGCCCTTCTGTCCTCGACCGAGATCAGCAAGCTGGGCGGCAAGTGCTACGGCGCCGAGCGCGTGAACACGACGCAGCCGGTCACGCTCTGCCCGATCTTCGAGCCGCCCGCGCCGAAGGCCCGCATCCTTGTCCTCGGCGACAGCCATTCCTATGCCCTGCTGCCCGCCTTCGCGCGGATCGGCGAGCAGGATGCGGTCTATCACATGGGCTATGGCGGCTGCCCGCCGATCGAGCGCGTCTCCGTCGCCGGGCAGGCCAAGGGCGTGTGCCAGGAAGTCGCGCGCCTGTCGCTGGAGGCGGCGCGCACGGGCGGCTTCGACCTCGTGGTGCTGGTGGCGCGGTGGGCGCTCTACACCGAGGGTCCCGACCGCCACGATTCCGCCCGTCCGGGTGCCAATTACTACCGGATCGCCGACGATGGCGCCACGAGCGCGCCGACCGTCGATTCGGCGCGCGAGACCTTCGCCCGCCGCATGACGCAGATCGCGGAGGAGTTCACGGCGCTGAAGATTCCGCTGCTGATCATCGAGCAGGCCCCGGTGCAGCCGGTGCTGCCGCGGCAGATCTTCGAGCAGGCGGCCCTGCAGGGGCGCGGCAGCGAAGTCGACGAGGCCCGGCTGAAGGAACTCGTCGTCCAGACATCGCCGACCGTCGACCCGGTGGGCGATGTGCGCCACTTCTCGCAGGAGGTGTTCGGCAAGCTGGCGGGGCCGGATGTCACCGTGCTCACGCTCAACCCGCAGTTCGAACAGGCCGGGCACTATGTCTGGGGCGACGGCAGCGGAAGCTACTACGCCGACCGCGACCATCTGTCGGTCTATGGCGCGGCGCATGTGACGGCGGCGGTCACCGCCGCCATCGAGGGCATTCTCGCCCGCGCGCCCGTGCGCTAGCCGGCGGCGGCACGCGGATACGTCGTCGCGGCTTTCCGTTCGGCAGCCTTGTGCGGGTGCGCGCCGCTGCCTATCGTCCCCCTTCCGTCGCAACCTTCCGAAAAGAACCCCATGCAGTACCGTCCGCTGGGCCGCACCGGCCTCGAGGTCAGCGCGATCTGTCTCGGCACCATGACCTACGGTCAGCAGAACACCGAGGCCGAGGGGCACGCGCAGCTCGACTACGCGCTCGACTGCGGCGTCAATTTTCTCGACACCGCCGAACTCTATTCCATCCCGCCCAGTCCCGAGACGCAGGGCTCGACCGAGCGCGTCATCGGCACCTGGCTCAAGGCGCGCGGCGGCCGCGACAGGGTGATCCTGGCGACCAAGGTCGTCGGCCTCACCGAGATGACCTGGTTTCGCGACGACGGCTCGCCCGGCCGGCCGACGCGGGTGCAGATCCGCGAGGCGGTGGAGAAGAGCCTGAAGCGGCTGCAGACCGACTATATCGACCTCTACCAGCTGCACTGGCCGGGCCGGCCGATGCGGTGGGGCTCCAACCCGACGCGCTGGCAGGCGCTGGCGGGCGAGGAGACGTCCATATCCGAGACCCTGGCCGCCTTCGACGAACTGGTGAAGGACGGCAAGATCCGTCATTTCGGCCTCTCCAACGAGAGCGCCTGGGGCACGATGAGCTTCCTTGCCGAGGCCGAGCGCACCGGCGGGCCGCGCGCGGTCTCGGTCCAGAATGCCTACAATGTTCTCAACCGCACCTATGAGACGGCGCTCGCCGAGGTGAGCCTGCGCGAACAGGTGAGCCTGCTCGCCTATTCGGCGCTGGCGCAGGGCTACCTGACCGGCAAATACCAGAAGGGCGCGCTCCCCGCCGGCGCGCGCACGACGCTGTTCCGGCGCGCCAACCGCTACCAGGTGCCGGGCGCGGAAGAGGCGATCGACGATTATCTCGCCATCGCCCACGACGCCGGGCTCGATCCCTCGCAGATGGCGATCGCCTTCTGCCTGACGCGCGACTTCATGACCTCGGTGATCATCGGCGCGACCTCGATGGATCAGCTCGTCGCCGATATCGGCGCGGCGGATGTCGCTTTGTCGGCCGAGGTGCTTGAGCGCATCGACGCGGTGCATCAGCGGCGCGGCAATCCCTGCCCCTGAGGGCCGGCGCGGCGGGGGTGCGCCGGAAACCGACGTGTCAGTAGGTTATTTGCCGGCTACCTATCACTCTGCCTCGTCGGGGGCGGGGGCGGCCGGTGCCGCGACCGCCGGCCCGAGCACCAGATCGTCGGCGGCATAACGCTCCAGCCGGCCGGGCAGGTAATAGATGTCCGAGACCGTGTCATGCTCGGCCACCGTCCAGAACGGGTCGGCGTCGCGGACCTGCACCCAGAGGAACCGGCTGACGTCCTGCCCGTCGCCGATGGCGGCCGCCTGGATCTCCGCCGTCATCTGCGGCGTGACGCCGCCGGCCTCGACCATGGCGGCGATCTGCGTGGCTACCGTGTCGGGGATCGGTTTGGCGCCGCTGCTCCAGCGCCTGCAGGTGCGGACGTCGACACCGAGGAGCCTGGCCATGGCGGCCGGCGATACATCCAGTGTCTCCAGGGCGGCCTTGAGTTCATCTGCGGTCATGTCGGTCGTGCCCTTGGGGAATACGAATGGCCGTCGGCGTCGACGGCCGGCGGCTTGCGGTCGGGTCTGTCGGCTACTGGCCCCTGGCCTTGGCGAGGAACGAGCCGTCGAAGGTTCGGGACAGGTCGATGCCGGAGGCGCCGAAGCTCGGATCGGTCGTCGTGAGCAGGTTGAGCGCGCTCTTCATGCTCGCCTCGCTGATGTCGCCATCGGTCGAATAGGCCTGGCGCGAGGCATTGAAGGCCTTGATGTAGAGCTCCTTGTCGCCCAGCCAGTATTCCTGCGGCACCGTCGCCGCGACCTGTTCCGGCGTCGCGGTCTCCAGCCATTTCAGCGTCTTGTAGAAGGCATTGGTGAGAGCCTGAACCGTGTTCGGGTTCTGCCGGATGAAGCTCTCCTTGAGATAGAGCACGGCCGCCGGGTTCATGCCGCCGAACACCTGCAGGGTCCCCTCGGTGGTGCGGGTGTCGACCAGAACCTTGATGGCGCCCATGTCCTCCAGCTTGGAGATGACGGGGTCGAGGTGGGAGATGACGTCGATCTCGCCCCTCTGCATGGCGGCGACGGCCGAGGGGCCGCTGCCCACGCCGATGAAGGAGGCGTCGTCGGGGTTCAGCCCGGCCTTTCGCATCAGGTACTGCACGAGAATATAGGTCGATGAGCCCGGCGCGGTGACGCCGATCTTCGCCCCCTTGAAGTCCGCGACGGAGCGGAGGGTGTCGGCCTTGTCCTTGCGCACCGCGACGACGATGCCGGGATAGCGGCCGAGGTCGATGACCGCCCGCACGTCCTGCTTCTTCTCCTGCATGCGGATGGTGTGCTCATAGGCGCCGGCCACGGCGTCGACGGAGCCGCCGATGAGCGCCTGCAGCGACTTGGAACCGCCGCCGAAATCGCTGATCTCGACGGTCAGTCCCTCGTCCTTGAAGTAGCCGAGGCGTTCGGCCAGCGTCAGGGGGAGATAGTACAGCAGCGGTTTGCCGCCGACGCCCAGCGCCAGGTTGGGCTTTTCGACCTCGCCGGCCCGCGCGGCGCCGAAGGCGGAAATGAGAAGGCCGGCTGCGAGCAGCAGAGCGCGCATCTTCATGGTGTTCCTCCCGTTCTTTTCGAGTTATCGGCCTGTTCTAGCGGTGCCCGGGGCGGCGGCAAGGGGCGGCGGCAAGGGCACGCCGTCGCGAAGCGCCGCCCTCTAGTTCTGCTCGCCGGCGGATTGCGGCCGCCAGACGAGAAGCCGGCGCTCGATGCGGGTGACGCCCCAGTCGATGACGAGCACGAAGCCGGCCAGTATGACCATGCCGGCGAACACGCCGGTCACGTCGAACACGCCCTCCGCCTGATGGATGAGATAGCCGAGCCCCGCCGCGGAGCCGAGATATTCCCCGACCACGGCCCCCACCAGCGCGAAGCCCACCGCCGTGTGCAGCGACGAGAACATCCACGACAGCGCCGACGGCCAGTAGACGTGGCGCAGCAGCTGGCGCTCGTTCATGCCCATCATGCGCGCATTGGCGAGAACCACCGGGCTCACTTCCTTGACGCCCTGATAGACGTTGAAGAACACGATGAAGAACACCAGTGTGACGCCGAGCGCGACCTTCGACCAGATGCCGAGGCCGAGCCAGAGCATGAAGATCGGCGCCAGCACCACGCGCGGCAGGGCGTTGAACATCTTCACATAGGGATCGAACACCGCCGCGACGGTGGGCTGGCGGGCGAACCAGAAGCCGAAGACGACGCCGGCGACGGAGCCGATGAGAAAGGCCAGCACCGTCTCGGTGAGTGTGATCCACAGATGCTTCCAGATCGTGCCGGTGGCGAACAGCGTATAGACGCGCGCCAGCACGTCGCCGGGCTTCGAGAAGAAGAATTCCGGCAGCATGTAGGTGCCGCCGATCGGCACGGTGGCGCCGATCTGCCAGATGGCGAGCGCGACGAGGGCGACGAGGATCTGGAGGAAGAGCAGCTTGGCGGGATGAAGTTTCACGGCGCAAGGTCCTCCCCATAGGTCTTGGCGACTTCCGCCTTGAGCTGGTTCCAGATCTGGCGGTGAAGCTGGTGGAAGCGCGGGTCGAGGCGAATGTCGGCGGTGTCGCGGGGACGGGCGAGGTCGATCGGGTAGTCGCCGATGATGCGCGCCTGCGGCCCGGCCGACATGATGACGACGCGGTCGGAGAGGGCGATCGCCTCCTCCAGATCGTGGGTCACGAACAGCACCGCCTTGCGGTCGTCCGCCCACAGGCGGAGCAGCAGCGTGCCCATGATCTGCCGCGTCTGGGCGTCGAGCGGGCCGAAGGGCTCGTCCATGAGCAGGATCTTCGGCTGCCGCACCAGCACCTGGGCGAGGCCGACGCGCTTGCGCTGGCCGCCGGAGAGCTGATGCGGGTAGCGGTCGCCGAAGCGGCCGAGGCCGACCTTCCTCAGCCATTCCCCCGCCTGCGCGAGGGCGTCGGCGCGGCGCGCGCCGCCGATCTCCAGCGCGATGGCAACATTGTCGAGCGCCGTCTTCCACGGCATGAGGGCGTCCTGCTGGAAGAGGTAGCCCGCCTGCGCGTTCAGCCCGTTCAGCGTCCTGCCGAAGATCGTCACATCCCCGCCCGCGGGCCTGAGGAGGCCGGCGGTGACGTTGAGTAGGGTGGACTTGCCGCAGCCCGTGGGGCCGACGATGGCGACGAATTCGCCTTCGCGCACGCGCAGCGAGGTCGGGGCGACCGCCTCGTAGAGCGGCTGGCCCCTGATCGCGAAACGGACGCTGACCGCGTCGAGCGCGACCGCGACGGGCGCGGAATCGGGCGTCGCCGGCTGCGCGGGCGGTCGCCGGGGGGCGCCCTCCATGTCCTGTTCTCTCGTCTCTCGTCCT
Organism: Ancylobacter sp. TS-1; assembly: GCF_009223885.1. NCBI lineage: Bacteria > Pseudomonadati > Pseudomonadota > Alphaproteobacteria > Hyphomicrobiales > Xanthobacteraceae > Ancylobacter > Ancylobacter sp. TS-1. The sequence goes on along the minus strand of NZ_CP045144.1, from coordinate 2,324,257 downwards.
GTCATGGAGCCGCTGGGTGCCGATTGGCCGGGGCGGGGTGAAGGTCCGTGCTCCGGCCCGCCTTGGCCACCTGCCCTGAAATATCGTGGCCGATGAGGGCCGGCAGCGCGCGCGCCAGCGCGAGCAGGCGGGCAAGGTCGACGCCGCTCGCGACGCCCATCTCGTCCAGCATGTGCACGAGGTCCTCGGTCGAGATGTTGCCGGTCGCGCCGGGCGCGAAGGGACAGCCGCCGAGGCCGCCGAGCGAGGCATCGAAGCGGTCGGCGCCGGCGTCGAGGGCCGCCAGCACGTTGGCGAGCCCCATGCCGCGCGTGTTGTGGAAATGCAGGGTGAGCGGCAGCGTACCGAACTGGCGCCGCACCGCGCCGACGAGGTGAGCCACCTGTCGCGGATTGGCCATGCCCGTGGTGTCCGCGAGGGTGACGGAATCGAGGCCCGACTCAAGATAGTCCTCGATCAGCGCCAGCACCTTCGCCTCCGGCTGGGCGCCCTCGAAGGGGCAGCCGAAGGCGGTGGCGATCGAGCCGTTGAGCGTCGTGCCCGTCCCCTTCGCTGCCTCGGCGATGGCCCGGAAGCCCTCAAGCGACTGCGCGGGGGTCATTCCCATATTGGCGAGGTTGTGGGTCTCGCTCGCCGACATGACGAGGTTGAGCTCGTCCATGCCCGCGTCGAGTGCCTCCTGCGCGCCGCGCAGATTCGGCACCAGCGCCACATAGGTGACGCCGGGCCGGCGCGCGATGGCGCGCGCGACGATGCCCGCATCGGCAAGATTGGGCACGGCGCGGGGCGAGACGAAGGACGTCACCTCGATCTTCGATACGCCGGTTTCCGACAGGGCGTCGATGAGGGCGATCTTTTCGGCGGTCGGCAGAAAGCGCGGCTCGATCTGGAGCCCGTCGCGCGCGACGACCTCCTGCACATGGACGCGGGAGGGCAGGGCGGCCCCGTTCATTCCTCCTCCCCGCGCGTGATGGCGCCGCTGCGGGCGAGCGTGTCGATCTCCTCGGCACTGTAGCCGAGCCCGGCCAGAACGGGCGCCGTGTGTTCGCCGAGCCGGGGGCCGAGCCAGTTCACCGCCCCCGGCGTTTCCGAGAAATGCGGGACGATGCCCGGCATCTTGACCTCGGTTCCGTCCGGCAGCGTCGAGGGCAGGATCATTTTCCGGGCGAGATATTGCGGGTCCGAGACGATGTCGGCCACCGAGTAGATGCGCCCGTTCGGCACGTCGGCGCGGTCCAGCGCCGTGGTGACTTCCTCCAGAGAATGGCGGCGCGTCCATTTGGCGATGGTGGCGTCGATCAGCTCGACATGGGCGACGCGCCCGTCATTGGAGGCGAAGCGGGGGTCGAGCGCCATGTCCTCGCGGCCGATCGCCGTCATCAGCCGCTTGAAGATGGCGTCGCCATTGCCGGCGACGATGACGTAGCTGCCCTCCGCCGTGGGATAGGAGTTCGACGGCGCGATGCCCGGCAGCGAGCCGCCGGAGCGCTCGCGCACGAAGCCGACCACGTCATATTCCGGGACAAGGCTCTCCATCAGGTTGAACACGCTCTCATAGAGCGAGACGTCGATGACCTGCCCGCCGCCTCCGCTCTTCACCCGCAGCAGCGCCATCAGGGCGCCCATCACCGCGTGGAGTGCCGCCAGCGAGTCGCCGAGGCTGATGCCGGTGCGCGCCGGCGGACGGTCCGGATCGCCGGTGGTGAAGCGCATGCCGCCCATCGCCTCGCCCACCGCGCCGAAGCCGGGTCGCTCGCGATAGGGCCCGTCCTGGCCGAAGCCGGAGATGCGCACCATGACGAGGTTGGGATTGACCTCACGCAGCGCCTCCCAGCCGAGCCCCCAGCGTTCCAGCGTGCCGGGGCGGAAGTTCTCGACCAGCACGTCTGCGTCGCGCGCGAGGCGGCGCACGATCTCCTGTCCTTCGGGCCGCCGCAGGTCGACGGCGACCGACTTCTTGTTGCGCGATTGCAGGTACCACCAGAGCGAGGTGCTTTTGTGCAGCTTGCGCCATTTGCGCAGCGGGTCGCCCTCGCCGGGCGCCTCGATCTTGACGACCTCGGCGCCGAAGTCGGCCATCAGCCGCGTGGCGAAGGGCGCGGCGATCAGATTGCCGAGCTCGACGACGCGAACTCCCGACAGCGGACCGGCTGCCGCGTTGGCCGCGCTGGCTTCCATGGTCGGCGCTCCTCACCCTTTATTCGTCGATCCGGCCGGGAATGGCGCTCGTTCCGATGGAGATGGCGGAACGCGTCCGCGCGCCGGATCTTCCGTCCCGTGCTCGCGGTCTGTCGACCTATTCCACCGCAGTATCGGCGCCGGGGCGCCCGCCGCCAAGGCCCCCGCGCCAAGGCCCCGCGCCAAGGCCCCGCGCCAAGGCCCCGCGCCAAGGCCCCGCGCCAAGGCCCAGCGTTCTGGCTTGCCTCGCCGGCCGCGCGCGATTGCCACCGGCGGGACCCTGCCCGCCGTCAGCCCTGCGTGCCGTCCCGCGTGTCGCCGGCTGCCGAATCCGGCGGGGGTGGCGGGGCGTGGCGGGTCATCAGGGGAACCTGCGCCATGGCGAAGACCAGCGTGAGCGGGAGATAGACGAAGGTCTTGAAGGCGACCCAGGTGTCGGTCGAGAAGCTGCGCCAGACGACCTCGTTCAGCACCGCCATGGTGATGAAGAACCCGCCCCAGCGTATGGTCAGGTCAGAACCTCTTCGCGGAATGTCGCGGAACCCGGCCGCAGTCCTACTGTCCTACGGTCACTTGTTCCAAACCCAGTTCGCCCGGGCCCCGCAGATCTGGTTAATGCGTTGAGCGGATTTGGTATAGCCACTGAGGCTATAGCTGACCGCGACCCGACCGTCGCTGACCGGGTCTGCGCCTGTGATCTCCAGATAGTGCCCGTTGCGGAAGCTGCGTATGGCGTCGGAATCGATACAGGAGTTCGAAGCGCAGTTGCGCCTCGTGAGTGGCTTTAATTGGCGCCCCTCGAATTCACCGGGGACATACCTGCCGTCGACTTGTACCGAGACCTCGCCATTCTTGTAGGTAGTGTCTCCGCCCGCCTTCGTGGACTGGTCCAGTGCTATCCAGATGGACGCATCCGCGCGTTCGACGCCGATATAGAAATAGGGTTTCTGCGGTCGCCAGCCGATGTCAGGTTCGACATTTTGGGCGATCGTGACGGCATAGCATTTTCCACCCTGTGAATAGATGGTCCAGTCATCATGACTTTCCACGAAGCTTCCCATCCACGAGAGGTCGGGATCTTTCATCTCCGTGACCAGATCGACATTGATCGTGAAATTGTTCTGTGAGGCTGTCCCAGATGGTGCAACGCGCAGGTAATACGTGCCGCGTTCCACGGTTGCACGGATAGTCTCCTGTGCGCTTCCGCTGTTTGTCGATTTTCCAATGACGCCGCCGTCGTGTCCTTCGACATATAGATCGAGATCGGATGCTGCGCTGAATCCGAACAAGTCTGCGATCAGCAAGGCGCGGTCATCGCTGACCGTAATCTTGAAATATTTCGCTTCGCCGCGTTTCAGATTGTCGAACTCGATGCCGGTCAACTCCGTGGCATTGGCGCGCGCGGTGGCGGGGTCGAATGTCCGGGCACCTGAGAACTCCTCGGTCGAGAAGTAAAGGTTGAATGGCGTGAGCAGCGCGCCCGACGCCAGTTGGACCCGCACGGTATACTTTCCGCTCTCGAGATCCTTCGCGAACACCTCGTCCTGCGTGCCAGGGCGCTTGTGGTCGGACGTGGCCGGGTTGCCGTTTGAATCAATGACTTCCATGTCCGCCGCCGCGAGAAGGCCCGTCAGCTCGATCCGCAGCTTTGCGGGCTCGTTCAGCGTGATGGGGAGGAAAAGCCTGTTGCCCTGAGGCGTGAGCATGCCGGGATAGGCCCGGCGGGCAACGGTCTGCCGTGTCGCCTGACCTAGGGTGGTCGAGAAAGCCTCGTCGAACAGCTTCTTCGGGCTGATCGTCAGGCGGTAACCCGTGGAGCCGTTACCTGCCGCTACGACCTGGACGAATCCACGGCTGCCCTGCGCCACAGGGACCGCGAGCTCGAAGGCCGTCTTGCCCGCTTCCGATGTCGCGCTCGCCACGATCTGCTGCCGCTCGTCGAGATAGATCAGCGTTACAGGGGATTTAAGCTCGCTGACGCTTATGCTCATCCCCGCGCGAGCGTCGTTCATGATCACGGGGTACGTGTCCGCGCGGTCGCCGGCACCTATGAAGCCGGTCACCGTGTAGCCCGAGGCGAGGGGAAGCGCCGAGGCCAACGCCGCCGATTCCGGGCGGGCTATGCCTGTGTCGGCTGTCGGCTTCTTGCGGACACTCAGCGTGTAGCGGTTGGGCGGCGATCTCGCGCCATTCGAGGCGAGTCGGAGGAAATAACGCCCGGGCAGCAGATCGCGGGTCGTCAGGCTCTTCTGCGGCTTGGTCGCCGCAAGCGTGCCGTACAGCGTGTCAGCCTCGTCGAGCACTGACAAGGTCAGCGGCTCCGTGGGCTTTATCTCGATCTCGAGCGCGGCATACTCATTGAGCGTCAGCGAGAAGAAGTCCTCGGTGTCATCATCCGACAATCGCTCGACCGTCTCGGCTCCATTGCCGGTCAGAACGCCCAGATCCTTGGCGTTGGCGAAGTTGTTGCCTGCCGGATCGCCCGTCTCACTGATAGCCTGGTATGTCGCCACGAACTGGTCGTTGAGTTCGGTGGATCCGGTGCGCTGGGTGCTGCCGATGACTGGAAGGCCCAGCGCGAGCCGAATGCCGACATAGGGAAAGTTCTGAACGAGCAGGCTCTTGCTGACATCGTCCCGGCGGAAGGCCGGCTGCTCGTCACGCATCGAGATTCGGAACTGCTCCGAGGGGAGACGATAGCTGCCGCCGCGGGACACGTAAGCGCCCACCGCGCCGAAACCGTTCTCGGCAGTGAAGGGATTGAGCATGAGTTCGCCGGCATTGCCGATGACGTCGTAGAAGCCGAACAGCTTCTTGCGTGAACCGATCGGCAGCAGGCGCTGCGGCTCGTTGCCGAGATGGGCGAAATCCTGAAGAAATGTGCCCGACGGCATGGCTGGCACGTCCGTCTGCAATGACTGGCGGGTGATGGTGCCGGCAATGAACTCTTCGCCACCGCGGGCCACGAATTCCCATTCGTGCTCGGTCGGCAGTCGTACGAAGCCGGGATAGTCAGGATTCCGCGAAAGGGCTGCCAACTTATCGGCACAACTCCTGTTGCCGATGCAAAACAGATTGAAGACGTCCAGCACCTCGACATAGTCCCGGTAGCTCAGATAGGTGATCGGCTCGGAGAGCAGGTCGGCGATCGGCTTGGTCAGCACGCCCTTGCATTTGCTCTCCGGCGCGACGTAGTCCAGAAGCACACCGAGCACGCGCTCATCCTTGGTGCGCGAGGCGAGGGCTTCGACCCCACGCCCCAACTGTCCGCCGCCCATGATGTACACATACTGTGCTTTGGACAGCTCATACTTGCCGATCAACAGAACCGAATTTCCGGCCGCGTCGATAATTGGAGAGGCAACACGAACATCGAGCGGCGTCTCGAAGACCTTTTTGTCGGCGCCCATCTTGTAGGTGGTCTTTTCATCTCCGTAGAGCCCAGCCTTCCCGAGGTCGACGCGTGTGAAGATGAGGGGCATTCCGGCGGGACCGGGGAGTATGAAGTCGTCCGGGTCTGGCTTGGGATTGGACCAGGAGGCGAAGACGTCGCTCGACAGGGTGATCCCGGCGCAGCCTTGGGCGGCGGCGGGCGCCGTCAGCGCCATAAGGGCGCAGGCCGCGTGCATCAGTGCTTTGATCAGCCTTACCATGCGACCCCCAACCCCATTACGCTGTCAGCCGGAGCGGATGGCCTGCGCCGGATCGATCCGAGTGGCTTCTCGCGCGGCGGCAAGCGAAGCAAGACCGGAGCCGATCAGGACGAAGGTGGCCGAAAAGGCGAAATGTACGAAGTAAAGCTTAGACAACTGGCCATCAAAGCCGAGCTGCGGCGCGATCACCGAATTCAGGAAGCTTGAGACCAGAAGGTAGACCGCGGCGGAAGCCAGGAAACCCAGTAGGGCAATGGTCAGTGCTTGGCTGACCGGAATGAGGAAGATGCTGCGCTTGCGCATGCCGATCAGTCGCATTGTGGCGAAATCTACGCGCTTGCGCTGAACATTGGCAAAGAAGCTGGACGACAGGATGGAGTAGCCGCCCGCGAGCGCGACGCTGGCGACGACGAGTATAAGAGTATCCAAACTGCGCTCGAGCTGCTGAAGCTTGCGAATCTCGTCCGACTTTGCTCGCACGGCTACGCCGAGCTGTTCAAAGCGTTCCACGATCCGCGGCACGGCGTCTATGTCGGTCGCCAGCAGGCGAAAGCCCCGAAAGCCCGCGGATTGCTCGGCAATATTCGCATTGGCCGCGTCGAACGCCAAAGGGACGTCGGCACCTCTGCGCAACATGGCGAGCAGGACCGGACTGGCGACCACCGCATTGACATCGAGGAAACCGAGGTAGGCCACGGTCAGCTTCAACGGACCGGTGGCCCAACCGGCATCGGGCACGAGGTCAATCTCGACGGAAGACGGACGCCCGGCGGCCTCCCACGCGATCCGCTGCTTCTCCGGCAGGAAAACGCCATTGTTCAAGGAGTAGGCCGCCTCGTTGCGGATCGCCCAGCCTGGATCGCGGCCGAGCCCGATGAAGAGTTTCGGGTCAAGCCCGACCAGCTTGGTCTCATCACCGAGAACGCGCACCGACACGGGCGTGCCGACCCCGACAGGACGCGCGCGGCTGTTGACGAGCACGGCCCGTGCTTCCTCGATGTCGACGCCTGAATAGGGGCGGCTGGCATTTTCCAGCAGGTAGAAATGCGTGGTCTCGCTGAGTCCGGTCGCAGAAGCCTCGCCGGCGGTGAGTCCGGCGAGCCCATCCCCGAACAGATCCGCGACACGTGCCGGCTCTATGGGGATCAGGTTCTTCGCCCCCACCCGGATGCGAAGGTCGGTCAGCACGGTTTCGCCAAGCGGGCCGTCGGCCGCGATCATCAGCCGGGGGTAAGCCTGGCGCGGCGGCATCGGGACGCCGGGCCATCCCCGCTCGCTGACTGCGAGCCCGGCGCGGTAGCTTTCAACCTGACGGTCGAGAGCCTGATCGGCGAGGATCGTTGGTTGGGGAAGAAGCTCATCCGGGACGATTCCGCTCACGGTGACGGGTACTTCCACGACCTTGCGGCGGTCACGCTCAATCCGGCTGACGGAGAGTTTGAACGCGGAGCCTATCGTGAGGCCAGCCTTGTCGGCGATATCCGACGTCAGCACCACCCGGTCGCCCGAGGGTCCCTCGCCGGTGAGTTTGCTGAAGAGCGGGTCCGCCCTGCTTGAGGGTACGAGCCGCGCCTCGCTTTTGCGGCCTTTGGGTCCCACATAATCGACCTCGCGCGGCACGAGCATTACTGAAGGCGAGACGAAAGCGACATTTTCCCAGCTCCGCAGCTCGGCGAAAAATCGCTCCTGACGCAGATCGGGGTTGGTCGGGCGCACTTCCCGGAAGCTGGGATCCTCGATGAATTCGGACCGGAGCCGGTCGATGAAGCCCACCTTGACCGACCCCAGCAGGAGGATCGGTGCCAGGACCGCCACCACCGAGAGCACGAGGCACAGGCTGATAAGCTTCTCGTTGGCGAGATCCCTGAACGCCACGAAGCTGATGCTTCGGAGAGGGTTTCGCACCGCCATCACCCGGCGCCTCCCTGTCCGATGACCGACAGCGTCGAGTTGGCGCCGATCATCTCCGGCCGCAACGTGATGATCTCGTCGGCGAAGCTGCGCACCAGGTCGAGATCGTGCGAAACCATGATCACGGTGACGCCGTTCAGCTGCGACAGGCGCTTCAGTTCGCCGACGATCACCTCCGCCATGTTCTCGTCGACGGAGGCCGTCGGTTCGTCGGCAAGGACGATCTGCGGGCTTAAGCTGAGCGCGCGCAGAATGCTGACGCGCTGGCGCTGGCCACCCGAAAGCTGGCTCGGCTTCTTGTCGAGCTGAGCCACCATGTCGTAAAGCTCGACGAACTGGCGGATGGTATCCTCATTCACCTCGATCCCCGCGAGAATGAACGGTAGCTGCAAGTTCTCGCGTACGGTCAGGAAGGAGAAGAGGCCGCCTGACTGAAGAATGTAGCCGAAATGGCGCAGGCGGATGCGGCTGATCTCCGCGTCATCGCCCGACTGAACGATGTTGGCGAGATCGACCGTTTCGCGATCAGCGATCAGTTCATAGGTGTCCACCATTGTTGGGCGCGACACCATGGCGAGCAGATCGAGCAAGGAGCTCTTTCCGCTGCCGCTTCGCCCCACGATCCCGTAGAAGCGACCGCGCTGAAACGAAAGGTCCGGAATGCGCAACTCGAAGCGCGACCCGCCACTCTCGAGAATCTTGGTCAGCGATCTGATCTGAAGAACGGTCGATGACGCGGGCATATCATCGCTCTCGTCAGGGCAAATTCTTCAGGTCGAGCATGTAGACGCGTTCCTCAGCGACATCCTCGGAATTCAGGCTCGCCCAGGCATCCGCGCGGTTCAGAATGTCATCGTAGAGCTTGACGAGGCTCGTGAGCCGCTCCTCGAAGCGCGTGCGATCCGCCGGGGAAGACTGCCGGAATTCGTCGAGCGTCAGCCCCAGGATTTCGCTCTTGTAGGGCAGGGACTGGATCCAGCGCGGGACGACCTGCGCGAATTTCTTGCTCGGGTCCTTGCCGAGCTGGCTCCTTATGTCCAACGCTTGGCTGGTCGAGCTTACCTGCACCGCGGCGAAGAAATCCGCTGTCGTCGTCTTATTCTCCTTCACCGTCTCGATCACTTCGTCGAGGGTACTCATCAGGCCCTGCAACTCGCCTTTGCGCACGAGAACCTTCACCTCGAAGGCGGGTTTGGCAAAATCAGTGAGGTCGCGATCCAGCATCCAGGCCGTGATGTTGGACGGCGGCGTGGCGGCGGAACCGATATACTCCACGAACGCAGCACGAGCGGCACCAAGGATGGCGGCTGCCGTCTGATCGCCGCCGGCGCTGGCATTCGAGATGCTGCCGAATTTGCCGGCGCTCATGAAGTCGACAACCTGACTGATGGTGCTGCGAAGGCTGGCCTCCAGACTCTCGCCGCCGCCACCGACGACGGAGAAGGCAACGCTGCTTTCGCCATCGCCGGCCGCCATGGTGGAGAACTGGGGTTTTGCGGCCGCGAAGTCCGCCGACCCCTCCGCGCCGACATAGATGGAGGCGATGTAGACCCTTTCCTGGTCTGCCAGCGCGCGTGCGGCCTGTTCGCTGAGAGCGCTGGTGTTCTTCGCGTGCCCAAGCGGATGCGAGCTTGCATCACCGATCAGGATGATCATGCGTGCCGCCGAAGGCGACCAGTTGGAGGTTATGCCCATCTTGACGCCGGCAAAAACCTCTTCCTCGTGGTCGCCGCTGCCGGCAGTCGCGGCCTTGACGATGCCGGACCCGAGGAGATCGCGGAACGCCTTGCCGTCAACCAGATCCGGCGTGAAATTGTTGGCGACCCATTCCAGCCCCGGAGTTGCTTCGACCGAGTCTCGATAGCCGACCAATCCGAATTTGAGGGCCGATGGATCAGCAAGCTTCTGCGACAGAGCTTGCGACGCCTCGCGGATGGCGGCCTCCACCGCCTCGATATAAGGATCCATGGACGCGGTCATGTCGATGACGAACACGACATCGAGCGCGACGCCGCCGACTCCCCCACCGGTCTGTTGCTGGAAGCAGTCGCCGGATCCGGACTGCCTTATGTCGCAAGCGGAGGTCTGCCGCGAACGGGCCTGTGCTGTAAGCGCGGCCGTCTGCAGCGCGCGCATCTCGCTGCCCGGATTGAGGTCGCTCAGATCCTCGAACTGCAGGATCGGCAGCAGGTAGAATTGCTGATTGATGTCAATCCAAGCGTTGCCTTCCCGTGAGACGATGCCTGAAGGGGGCTTTCCGGCGGCGATATCCTCATAGAGTTTCGTGGCCTGAAGCGTTCCGCCGTCGATCTGCTTGAGCGTCTCGTCGAGAGCGTCCTCGCTCTCGAACATCAGCACGGGTTTGCGTTCCGAAACGCCGGGATTGATATAGGCAAGCGCGAGCGCCTGCTTCCACATCACCACGTCCTCCGCCCTCATATAGCCGAGGATTTCCTTGGTGGTGCGCCCGACGGAAAACCATCCCTCTGCCGCAAAGTTCGTCTTGTCGTATTTCACGTCGAACATGTCGAAGGCGAATAGAGCCTCGAAGGCTGGGATGTTGGATTCCGGCTGATGGCTGTTCTCGTCCATCTCCACGTAGATGTTCGATTGAGGCTTGGTTAGCAGCCGCAGCGGTAGCCCTGTGCTGGTGACGATGCAGAATTCGCCGGGGCCGCGGCAATCGATTTCGGCGTCATCGGCGCGTGCACCGATGGTGCCGATCAGCACCACCCCCAGCATGGCGACAAACAAGGAGAACAAGAACGTGCGGGCCATGTTCAGTACTTCCTCTCCTGAGTCAGTCGAACGGCGCATGTGCCGACGATGGCGGCCTGGAGGGCCGCAAGCAGGCCGTCTTCCATCGAAAAAATCTTGCTTGACGCGAACGCGGCCAGCTCGCCCTTCTTCGCCCGCACGCCAAAATCTCCGAAGGCGACGCGCTGGTAGCAGAACTCTCTCTTGGGGATACACCAGTAGGCGCGATCGTTGACACTTTCGGTTACTGCCTTGCGGTCCGTCGGGTTGCCACTGGCGCCGTAATAATTGTTAAGCGCAATCATCTCGCCGCGTATAACCGACCCGGGAGCCTGGTCGTTGGCAAGATTGCCGATCGTGCCGAGCAGAAAATTGCCGTCTGGTTCGCATGTCGCGCGGTCGACCGCGAATACCGCTTCGCCGGCTTTCACGTCTCGCGAACGCGAGGCGTCCACCCATGGGTAGTAGTTCTGCGCCCAGATCTGCGGCGCACCCGTCCTGCTGTCGGGCACGATGACGAGGGACTGCGGCTTAGACGGCTCGGACACGACTGCCGACTCGCGCGGGACACGCTCGCTAGGCACGTAGTAACGGCGAAGCACATGGAGGATGGTGGTGGCCGAAACCGGTGTGCCCGCCGAATTCATCGCAAAAAATGGAGCGTGAAGTACGATTTCCTTAGATGACATGTAAGAGCAGTCGACGACCTCTCTTAATCGAGAATTTCGCGGGACACCTGATGTCATCGCCCGTTGCAGGTCGAAGACGATTTCATTCTCAGGGAAATGAAATATAAATATATGGTCGTCATACAGATGGCTATAGTCTAAGCCCGCGATACGTCGCTCGGACGGTGACGAGGCAGGGTATCGCAGGATCTTCAGCCGAAGAAAAATCTTATGCCAGTCCGGAGTGACCTTCGAGCTCGGTACGGCACTGATAGGCGCAATTCCGAACTGTGGATCGATTGTCGTGTCACATGCCGGCGCCGCAGGGTCATTGGCGAACGCGCTTAGCGAGAGGTCGGGATCGGCCTTGGCCGTAACGCCACCCGCGAGCATCATCGCGATGACAACAAACAGCCAACTAAGCCTCCCCATCTTCGCCTCGCCCATCCCATGTGCGCGTTGCAATCATACCGTGCATTCGCATGCGAACAAGTGGTAATATTTCTTTAGTATGTGACAACTTGCACGCCCAAATATAGTCGAGGGTCAGATACCCAGAGTACAAGAAATTCAGCGGAAGGCTCACCGCAGCGCGTTAACGGCGGCGCTCACGTCATCTAGGTTGCTCTCTCGGCCCTGCGGCGCGACGTGAACCGAGACCCCACCCGGAGCAGGAGCGGAGGCGGGCGCCGTCGCGCCCGTCGGCTGGTTCCATCTTTGCGTGTCATCGTAGAGTTGCTGAATGATCAGGTCGCATTCCGGGGACGCCATGCCGATCTGCGACAGCTGGCGCGCCTGCGCGACGTTAATCGTTCCGCAGTAATGGCTCGAGAGAAGGCCGCGATAGGTCAGTGCGATGCTGCGGGCGTTATCGACATCGAGGAGGTCGCACCCATAGGCCGGCACCTGCGAGCAACCTACGCTCTTCATGAACTCGTACAAAAAGGTCTTGCTATCGGCGGAAGCTGGCGTGGCGGCTAAAAAGGCCGCGTTCGCCAGCCCCCAGGCACACGCGTATGCGAAGGACTGACAGTCAAGCTTCCGCATCGTCGCCATCCATGATTGCGTAACGGAAACAGGTTGTATCATTCGCGCGCGGCGTGCAACACTGAGTTGGGTAACGGGAGATGGCTGCGGCTCGGAGAGAGAAGTGGCAATACGGCTGCTACACGATGCTGCGGTTCGGCTTGTGCCCGGTGGGGCAGCGACAGGCCCCCTGATTACAAGCTGGCCATTACACGCCGGCTGTGCTGCGGCGGCCTCTAAGCCATGACACTCTCGCGCCGACGCTTCCTGACTGGGAGCTTCGCGACCGCCGGCGCAGCGACGTTTCTTGCCGCGCATCCCGCGAACGCCCAGCAGCAGAAGTTTGCCTGCGAGTTTCAGCCGACGCGGTTCAGCGCCGCTCCGGCTGTCGCGGTGTCGCTGAAGGAGCTGTCGGGGGCCATAGCCGCCTGTTCAGGCCGAACGGAGAGTTTCGCCCGCACGCGCTGCGCGCGCTTGAAACGCCTCGGTGGCATGACGCGCTTGGATGGCTTCGTCGCCGACCCCGCAAATCGCGACGTGATCCTGTGGGGGCAGAAGGAGAAGGGGGCTCCGCCGCTCGATTTCGACGATTTTATCATAGCGTTGCGCGCCGCCTGGGGTCGCTACGTCGGCAAGCCCGGTCAGCCGGGGTATAATCTGGCACCCGCCATCTCTATTGATGCCGATCCCGCCGTCTTCAAGCGTCTGAACGAACTGTCGACGAGCGGATCAGATTACGATGCCGAATACATGCGCGTCTGCGCCTCGCCGCAGAAAGTCCGTGTCGACGGCATGCCGAGGCATACGCGGGTCGCCTATACTCTGGTCGATGCCGATTACCGCATGAAGCAGGTGGGACAGGGGACGCTGAAGCTGCCCATCGCTTCACCTTTCCCCTCTCATCATGAACTGCGGATTCAGCTCAGCGCCGCTCTCGGCGATCGTAATGCTGCAGGCAAGCAGCCGCAAAGCACGCGGTTCTGGTTCACCCCCGGCCAGTTCAACTATCAGATATCACCCGACGGCGAGACCGGCTTCCTCGAAACGGCGCAAGTAATCCTGCGGGACGAAGACCAGAGGAATACAGGACAGGCACTGGTTGCCTCCGGTTTGACCAATCCCATCGCGCGTGCCTTCACCTGCGCCTGGACCGAGCGTATGGAGGACGTCTACCGCGCCGAGCCGATCTGGCGCGACATGAACAACATCTTCCGACACTTCGCCGTCGCCCGCATCCTGGAGCAGCGCCGTGTCTTGGAGCGGGTGCGGGTCGATATGCGAGTGTTGCTCGACACCTATACGCCCGAGCCGGTAAAATTACCGGAAACGCTGCCGGGTCTCGGCTTCGTCGATCGGCAGTCCGGCCAGATCTGGTCCATCTGCGGCGGCGTTTCGCTAGGCTTCGACCGCGCCACTCTAGGGGGGCGCGAGTTCGTGACGCCGGACGCTGTGAGGCGGGTCATGGCGCAGCGGCCTGCTGTCGGCACGCTGGACTGGGATGTCTCATAACCCATCCTGGCCAAGCTGTTGCCGGCTGCCTTTATACTAGACGTCGCGGCTGAATTCCGATCTTCAACCGAACCGTGCGGGTGGTCCAATGCTCTGCAAGACTGTTCTGATCGTTGCCGCGGCAGGCGCGGCGTTGCTGGCCGCTGATCCCGCTTCGGCGGATGGCTGCAGCAAGACGTGGGGCATCAAGCGCAGCTGGACGCAATGGGCGCAAGAATGCGCGGATTCGATTCAGCGCACCGCGGCCGAGATTCGCGAGAAAGCCCAGGAAATCCGTTCGATGCCCCGGAACGCCTATGATCAGTGGCAGACCGATCGGCGGGCCCAGGCGGAACGCGAACTGTACGAGCTCGAGCAGAAGCAGAGAATGGCAATAGAGGCAAAGCGGCAGCGTGATCGCGAGGTCATGCAGCTTCAGATCGACTGCTTGAAGCGAACCTGTTCCGACGAGACCCGCAGGTTCCTTCGGACCTATCCGATCAACGCCCCTGCCGGAACCTATCTGCCGTCGCCGCCCGACCAGTCCGGCGGAACGCGGGACTATGGCGGCGTTGATGTCAATGTGAATGCAAAGCAAGTCGACACATCGGCCAATTTGTCGGATGTGCGTAGCCAGGTTCTGAACTTGGCGCGTTGATCGGCTCAGGCGGCCCCGAAAAGCGGCCGGCGGTTAAGCTCGGTTCGTTCTGGCGAGAGGACGAGCCCGATGACGGGTAAGAGGAACCGACATCAACGGATTCACAGTCGTCCGGTGCCCCCTCAGCGCTTCTCGCCCTTCCCCTCGTCCTTCGCCGGCTCGGGGGCGTGGCGGGTCATCAGGGGAACCTGCGCCATGGCGAAGACCAGCGTGAGCGGGAGATAGACGAAGGTCTTGAAGGCGACCCAGGTGTCGGTCGAGAAGCTGCGCCAGACGACCTCGTTCAGCACCGCCATGGTGATGAAGAACCCGCCCCAGCGGATGGTCAGCTCGCGCCAGCCGCGATCGGTCAGCACGAAGACATCGCCGAGCACATAGGGCAGCAGCGGCTTGCGGAAATACAGCCCGCCGAGCAGCGCGACGCCGAACAGCGCGTTGACCATGGTCGGCTTCATCTTGATGAAGTGGTCGTCCTGCAGCCACAGCGTCAGCGTGCCGAACACCAGCACGACGCCGGCCGAAATCAGCGGCATGACCGCGATCTTGCGGGCGATGAGCCACATCGCCGCCAGCGCGGCGAAGGTCGCGACCATGAAGGCGCCGGTGGCGACATAGATGCCGCCGCGCCCGTTGGCGACGAAGAACACCACGAGCGGCCCGAGCTCCAGCGCCAGCTTGAGCATCGGGTGCATGGAGCGCAGTCCGCTCCCGGACGAAGCCTCGCTCATTTTCAGCTCTCCAGTCCGACGACGGCGCGGGCGAAGTCGCGCGCCGCGAAGGGTTGCAGGTCGTCGACGCCCTCGCCGACGCCGATCAGGTGCACAGGCAGCCGGTATTTGGCCGCGATGGCGACGAGGATGCCGCCGCGCGCGGTGCCGTCGAGCTTGGTCATGACGAGGCCGGTGACGCCGGCCACGCGCTGGAACGCCTCGACCTGAAGCAGCGCGTTCTGCCCCACCGTGGCGTCGAGGGTGAGAACCACCGCATGCGGGGCGGTCGGATCCTGCTTCTTGATGACGCGGACGATCTTCTCCAGTTCCGCCATCAGCTCGGCGCGGTTCTGCAGGCGGCCGGCGGTGTCGATGATGAGGACGTCGGCGCCCTCGGCGCGCGCCTTCTCGATGCCGTCGAAGGCGACGCCGGCGGCGTCCGCGCCCGGCGCGCGGGCGACAAGGGTCGCTCCGGTGCGTTCGGCCCAGACCCTGAGCTGCTCGACGGCGGCGGCGCGGAAGGTGTCGCCGGCGGCGAGCACGACCTTCTTGCCCTGCGCCTTCAATGTCGAGGCGAGCTTGCCGATGGTGGTGGTCTTGCCGGAGCCGTTGACGCCGACCATCAGCAGCACGAAGGGCTTGGTGGCCGGATCGAACGTCAGCGGCCGCGCCACCGGCGCGAGGATCGCCTCGATCTCGTGCGCCACCGCCTCGCGCACCTCGTCCGCCCCCGCCTTGCGGTCGAACAGGCCCAGACGCAGGATTTCGGCGATATGAGCGGCGTTCTCCACACCGAGATCGGCGCGGATGAGCACATCCTCGAAATCCTCGATGGTCGAGGCGTCGAGCTGGCGCTTGGTGAACAGGTCGGTGATGCCGGTCTGGAGTTCCGTCGCGGTGCGTGTCAGGCCTTGCGTCAGGCGCTTCCAGAAGCCGGTGGTCTTGTCGCTCGTGTCGGTCATGTCTCTCAAGCCGCGATCAGCCGCGCGCCGTCGTGGCCGGCGATGCGTATATGGGTCAGCGTGCCGGGCACGGTCGGCCGCGACAGGCGAACCGGGGTGAAGCCCGGGGTGCGGGCGATGCCGCCGCGCTCGGCCAGCACCTGTCGGGTGGTTCCGATCTCGGCGGCGAGATGGCGCAGCAGCGCCTGCGTGCCCTTCTCGCGCAGGCGGGCGGCGCGCTCGCGGACGATCTCGGTCGCGACCTGCGGCATGCGCGCGGCCGGCGTGCCCGCGCGCGGCGAGAAGGGGAAGACGTGCAGATGCGTCAGCCCGCAGGCATCGACCAGATCGAGCGAGGCGCGGAACTGGGCGCCGGTCTCGGTCGGGAAGCCGGCGATGATGTCGGCGCCGAACACCATGTCCGGCCGCCGGCGGCGCATCTCGGCGCAGAAGCCGATGGCGTCGGCGCGCGAATGGCGGCGCTTCATGCGCTTGAGGATCAGATCGTCGCCCGCCTGCAGCGAGAGGTGCAGATGCGGCATCAGCCGCTCCTCCTCGGCGAGCGCGCGCATCAGCTCCGTGTCGACCTCGACCGAATCGATGGAGGACAGGCGCAGCCGGGCCAGTTCCGGCACGTGGCGCAGCAGCACCCGCACCAGCGTACCGAGGCGCGGCGCGCCGGGCAGGCCGGCGCCGTAGGAGGTGAGGTCGACCCCGGTGAGCACCACTTCGCCGAATCCCTGCGCGACCAGCGCGCGCACGCGCTCGACCACGGCGCCCATCGGCACGGAGCGTGCGTTCCCCCGCCCATAGGGGATGATGCAGAAGGTGCAGCGGTGGTCACAGCCGTCCTGCACCTGCACGAAGGCGCGGCTGTGCCCCTCAATGGTGTCGGCCGGCCCGTCGAGGAGATGCGGCGCGGTCTCGCGGACGGCCATGATGTCGCCGACGACGATTTTCTCGGACGAGCCGAGATCGAGCGCCCGGCGAGTGTCGGCCCAGCTCGCCGGGTCGCGCTTCTCGCCATTGCCGAGCACGCGGTCGACTTCGGTCATGCCGGCGAAGCTCGCCGGCTCGGTCTGCGCCGCGCAGCCGGTGACGACGATGCGGCGGGCCGGGTCCTCGCGCTTGAGCCGGCGGATGGTCTGGCGCGCCTGCTTCACCGCCTCGGCGGTGACGGCGCAGGTGTTGACGATGACGGCATTGTCGAGCCCGGCCGCGCCCGCCATGGCGCGGGCGGTGGCGGAATCGAGCGCGTTCAGGCGGCAGCCGAAGGTCACGATCTCCACGGGGCGGGCTGTCGGCATCGATCAGGCGGCGCCGATGCCGGCCGGGCGCTCGGCGGGAGCCGTCAGCATGTCGGCGGAAAGCCGGCCCTCGAACTCGAATTCGGCGGGGCCGGTCATCAATATGTGGTCGTCGCCCTCGCGCCAGTCGATCAGCAGGTCGCCGCCGGGCAGGGTGACGGTGACGCGCCGGCCGGTGAGGCCGAGGCGGGCGGCGGAGACGGCGGCGGCGCAGGCGGCCGAGCCGCAGGCCCGCGTCAGCCCGACGCCGCGCTCCCACACCTTCAGGACGATGTGGTCGGGCGAGAGAACCTGCGCGGCCGAGATGTTGGCGCGCTCGGGAAAGATCGGGTGGTGCTCAAGCTCCGGCCCGTATCGGCCGAGGTCGACCGCCTCGACATTCTCGACCCAGAAGATCGCGTGCGGGTTGCCGACATTCACGACGGCGGGCCCGCGCAGCACCGGCGCCTCGGCGGGGCCGGCCTGCAACTCGATGGCGCGGGTGTCGGCCACCGGGCCGGCCAGCGGGATGTCGTGCCAGCCGAAATGGGGCACGCCCATGTCGGCGGTCACTCCGTCGGGCACGACGGTGCAGTCGAGCAGGCCGGCGACGCTCTCGAACACCATGTGGTCGGCGCCGGTGCGGCCGGCCTCATACAGCGCGATGCAGCGCGTGCCGTTGCCGCAGGCGCCGGATTCGGAACCGTCGGCGTTGATGATGCGGACAAAGGCGCGCGTGCCCTCGGTCTGCGGCGGGTAGAGCGCCATGATCTGGTCGAAGGGAAGCGACTGCGGCCGCGCCAGCGCGCGCGCCTCCTGCGCCGGCACGGCGAGCGGGGCGTCGCGCAGGTCCAGCACGACGATCTCGTTGCCGAGGCCGTTCATCTTGACGAAGGGGCGGTTTTCCAGCGCTGCCATGACGAAATCGCGGCTTGGGTCCAAGGTCCGGGGCCCTGGGACCGAAGGGGTGTCGTCCTTATATGGCCAAGCGGCGCGCATTGGCCAGTCTCATTGGGCGCGCGGGCCGCTCGAAAGCCCGCATGCCTTCGCGCCGCCTTCGTGCCGCCCGTCGCGGGTCTTACGGGACAATGCTACATATCGCGCGCGCCCGCGCCCTTTCCGGTGATCCGACCATGCTGCTGTCTCCGCCCGTTCGCCCGCTGACGCGACGGTTGTTCTTTCTCGCCGCCCTTCTCCTCGCGAGCGCGCCGGCGCCGCTGCACGCGCAGGCCGCTGCCCCCGCCGCGCCGCCGGCGCAGACGGTTCCCGCGCCCGACGCCCCGGCGGCAGGCGCCCCGTCCACGGACGCGCAGGCGGCCCCCGCTCCCGCGACGCCCGCTCCCGCCCCGGAGGCCGGGCCGGCCGACCCGGCGCCGCAAGACGACGGCGGGCCGCTCGACGACGACGCCCTCGTCGCGCCGCCCGTGGTCGATCCCAAGGGCGTCGACACCCAGACGGTGACGCCGGCGCCCGACCCGCTGAAGCGGCCGGACGGATTCGGCGACGAGGCGGTGCTGAAGCCGGTGCCGGTGCTGATGAAGAAGGCGCATGCGAGCTGGGACGAGGCCTTCGAGACCATCGTCGCCACACTGAGGGACATCGACGCCGAACTGGCGCGGCTGAAGCTCAAGGCCAATGGCGCGTCGTTCATCATCTACACGGCGACCGACGATCTCGGCTTCGACTTCGAGGCGGCGGTGCCATTCGAGGGCGCGACGACGGAGAAGCCGCAGAACGGCGCGGAGTTCTCCGCCTCGCCGGCGGGCCGGGCGCTGCGCTTCACCCATCGCGGGCCCTATGACGCTATGGACCCGACCTATGAGCAGATCGCCAACCTGCTCGACGCCAAGGACCTGGAGGCGCAGGATCTCTATGTCGAGGAATACCGCTCCGACCCGCGCACCACGCCGCCGGACGATCTCGTCATCGACATCTGGGTGCCGCTGAAGTGAGGGCCTTGCCCGCGTCATCCCGGAACGGCCGTCAGGCCGTATCCGGGATCGCGTGACGACTTGGCGTGCGATCCCGGCTCTCCGCTTCGCTGCGGCCGGGATGACGTCGCCGGATTGGCGGGGACTGTCTACCCATTCGCCTCGCCCGCCGCTCTGTGCTATGAGGCGCGCAAACACTGACCTTCGATAAAGCGATGAACCTGATCGATACCACTGCGGCGTCCGCCGCCGGGGCGCGCGGCCCCGTTGAAATGCCGGGCACGGAAAAGCGGCGCTCCCTTGCCGGGCTCGACCGCGCCGGGCTTGGAGAGGCGCTGGCCGAGATCGGCGTGAGCGAGCGCGAGCAGCGCATGCGCGTCGCCCAGCTCTGGCACTGGATCTATCTGCGCGGGGCGCTGTCCTTCGACGAGATGACCAATGTCGGCAAGGGGCTGCGCGAGAAGCTCAGCCTTGCCTTCACGCTCGACCGGCCCGAGGTGGTGGTCGAACAGGTGTCGAATGACGGCACCCGCAAATGGCTGCTGCGCCTGCCCCCCGACATTGCCGGCGACAAGCCGCACGATGTCGAGATGGTCTATATCCCCGAGAGCGACCGCGGCACGCTGTGCGTCTCCTCGCAGGTCGGCTGCACGCTCAACTGCTCTTTCTGCCACACCGGCACCCAGCGCCTCGTGCGCAACCTCACCAGCGCCGAGATCGTTTTGCAGGTGATGGTGGCGCGCGACCGGCTCGGCGACTATCCCGGCCGCGAGCGCGCCGTCGGCCCCGGCCTGCCCACCGAGGGCGACCGGCTGGTGACCAACATCGTGTTCATGGGCATGGGCGAGCCGCTCTATGCCTATGACTCGGTGGCCAAGTCGATCGAGGTGCTGGCGGATGGCGAGGGGCTCGGCATCGGCAAGCGCCGCATCACCGTCTCCACCTCGGGCGTGGTGCCGGAAATCGAGCGGCTCGGCCGCGAGGTCGGGCCGATGCTCGCCATCTCGCTGCACGCGGTGCGCGACGAACTGCGCGACGAGCTGGTGCCGATCAACAAGAAGTACCCGCTCAAGGCGCTGCTGGAGGCCTGCCGCACCTATCCGCCGGCCTCCAACGCCAAGCGCATCACCTTCGAGTACGTCATGCTCAAGGGCGTGAACGATTCGCCGGCCGATGCGAAGGCGCTGGTGAAGCTGCTCGCCGGCATCCCGGCGAAGATCAACCTCATCCCCTTCAACCCGTGGCCGGGCACCAAATACGAGTGCTCGGACTGGGAGACCATCGAGCAGTTCTCCGACATCGTGTTCCGCGCCGGCTATTCGAGCCCGGTGCGCACGCCGCGCGGGCGCGACATCCTCGCTGCCTGCGGCCAGCTCAAGAGCGAGACCGAGAAGCTCTCCGCCCGCGAGCGGCTGGCGCTGCGCGCCATGGCGGCGGCGGCGGAATAGGAGCCTTCATGGACAATCTGCTGCGTCTGCTGCTTCGCCTCGTCGTGGTGCCGCTCGGCATGATCGTCGGCTTCATCGCCAGCTTCGCCGTCATCCTGTTCGGCTATTGGCGCCTCGGCGACATTCTCGCCGACAATGCCGAGGTGCAGGCGGCGGCGCTGTTCGACGCGCTGGCGGCGGCGAGCTACCTCTTGATGATGGTAGCGCTGGCGATGTGGGCGGTGGCGCTGATCGGCATCCTGTTCGCCGAAGCCTTCGCCGTGCGCTCCTGGATGTTCCATGTCGCCAATGGCGCGCTGTCGGCCTGGCTCGCCGCTTCGGTCTTCGCGCCCTATGCGCAGGCGCCGGTGCCATTCGACGGCGATCTCTACATCGTCGCGGCCGGCCTTGCCGGCGGGCTCGCCTACTGGCTGGTGGCGGGCTGGAATGCCGGCTTCTGGAAGCCGCTCGGCACGCCGCGCCCCGCCGCCGCGCCGGTCCCTTCGCCTGCCGGGGCGCCTCCCGCCGAACCCCTGCCGCCCTCCGCCCCCTGAGGCGCGAACGGCGGAGCTTGCACCGGCGCGCGCCATGCCTATAGTCCGCGCGCTTTCGAAAGCTCGGCTTCTTTCCTGCGGAACGTGAAATGGCGAACGATGTGAAGAAGGTGGTGCTCGCCTATTCGGGCGGTCTCGACACCTCGGTGATCCTCAAATGGCTGCAGACCACCTATGGCTGCGAGGTGGTGACCTTCACCGCCGATCTCGGCCAGGGCGAGGAGCTGGCGCCGGCGCGCAAGAAGGCCGAGATGCTCGGCATCAAGCCCGAGAACATCTTCATCGAGGATGTGCGCGAGGAGTTCGTCTCCGAATACGTCTTCCCGATGTTCCGCGCCAATGCGCTCTATGAGGGGCTGTACCTGCTCGGCACCTCCATCGCGCGCCCGCTGATCTCCAAGAAGCAGATCGAGATCGCCCGCAAGGTCGGCGCCGACGCGGTGGCGCATGGGGCCACCGGCAAGGGCAACGACCAGGTGCGCTTCGAGCTGAGCTATTACGCGCTGGAGCCGGAGATCAAGGTGATCGCGCCGTGGCGCGAATGGGATCTGCGCTCGCGCGAGCAGCTGATCGCCTTCGCCGAGAGCCACCAGATCCCGATCGCCAAGGACAAAAGGGGCGAAGCCCCGTTCTCGGTCGACGCCAACCTGCTGCACTCCTCCTCGGAAGGAAAGGTGCTGGAGGACCCGGCCGAGGAAGCCCCCGAATATGTCTACCAGCGCACCATCTCGCCCGAGGCGGCGCCGGACAAGGCGACCTACATCACCGTCGGCTTCGACAGGGGCGACGCGGTCTCCATCGACGGCATCGCGCTCTCGCCGGCCAGCCTGCTGACCCGGCTGAACGAACTCGGCAAGGAGAACGGCATCGGCCGGCTCGATCTCGTCGAGAACCGCTTCGTCGGCATGAAGTCGCGCGGCGTCTACGAGACCCCCGGCGGCACGATTCTCCTTCAGGCCCATCGCGGCATCGAGAGCATCACGCTCGATCGCGGCGCGGCGCATCTGAAGGACGACATCATGCCCCGCTATGCGGAGCTGATCTATTACGGCTTCTGGTTCTCGCCCGAGCGCGAGATGCTGCAGGCTCTGATCGACAAGAGCCAGGAATTCGTCACCGGCGAAGTCCGGCTCAAGCTCTACAAGGGCAATGTCGAGGTGGTCGGGCGCGCCTCGCCCTACTCGCTGTACAATCAGGACCTCGTCACCTTCGAGGAAGGCGCGGTCGCCTACGACCACCGCGACGCCGCCGGCTTCATCAAGCTCAACGCGCTGCGCCTGCGCACGCTGGCCAATCGCGACC
Organism: Ancylobacter sp. TS-1; assembly: GCF_009223885.1. Taxonomy (NCBI): domain Bacteria; kingdom Pseudomonadati; phylum Pseudomonadota; class Alphaproteobacteria; order Hyphomicrobiales; family Xanthobacteraceae; genus Ancylobacter; species Ancylobacter sp. TS-1. The sequence continues at coordinate 2,301,767 of NZ_CP045144.1, read as the reverse complement.
GCCGTTTGGGGCGCTGATCGTCCCGTTTCGGTAGCCGTTTCCGACTGAACGCCGTCATGCCCGGGGCTGTCCCGGGCATGGACGCCTTGCCCGACCATCGTCGTCCCGGCCGCGCGAAGCGAGCGCCGGGAGCGTTCGCGAATCCGCCCGCGATCCCGGATCGGCCTGCGGCCGTCCGGGATGACGGCCTCGCGACGGGCGCCGCGCGGAGAGGGCTATTTGCGCTGTCCTGTCATGGCGCTGCGGTTATGCTGGCGGCGCGGTGGCAAGCGTGCCCGCCCGCCTCGAGGAGAACCCCATGCCCTGGTCGCTCACCGTCGGACATGTCTACGGCACCGCGGTCCGCATCCATGTCACCTTCCTGCTGTTTCTGGTCTGGATCTGGGTCGCCTATTACCAGCAGGGCGGGTCGGGCGCGGCGTGGGAGGGCGTGGCCTTTGTCGGGCTGCTGTTCTTCTGCGTGCTGCTGCACGAGTTCGGGCACATCTTCGCGGCGCGGCGCTACGGGGTGAAGACGCCGGAGGTCACGCTGTGGCCGTTCGGCGGCATCGCCCGGCTGGAGCGCATCCCGGAGAAGCCGTCCGAGGAACTGGTCGTCGCCATTGCCGGGCCGCTGGTCAATGTCGTCATCGCGGCGCTGCTGCTGCTCTATCTCGGCGGCAATGTCGGGGTCGAGCACATCGAGAACATCGAGAACCCGCATGTGAGCCTGATCGCCAAGCTGGCGGCGGCGAACATCTTCCTCGTGGTGTTCAACCTCATTCCCGCCTTCCCGATGGATGGCGGGCGCGTGCTGCGCGCGCTGCTGGCGATGAAGATGAGCCACGCGCAGGCGACGCAGACCGCCGCCTCCATCGGCCAGGGCCTCGCGGTGATGCTCGGCGTGCTGGGCATCTTCGGCAATCCGATGCTGATCATCATCGCGGTCTTCGTCTTCCTCGCCGCGACGGGCGAGGCCGGTCAGGTGCAGATGAAGCAGGCGGCGCAGGGCCTGCTGGTGCAGGACGCCATGATCACGCGCTTCGAGACGCTCGGCCCGCAGGCGAGTGTCGGCGATGCCGCCGAGGCGCTGATCCGCACCACGCAGAAGGAATTCCCCATCGTCGACGGCGCCGACCATCTGCGCGGGGTGCTGACGCGCGACGCGATGATCCACGCGCTGCAGGCCAAGGGGCCGGCCTCCTCGGTGATCGAGGCGATGCAGGGCGAGGTGCCCACTGTGGGCGCGCGCACCCCGCTCGACCGTGCGCTGAAGCTGATCACCGAGAGCGGCGCCCCGGTGGTGGGCGTGCTCGATGCCTCGGGCAAGCTCATCGGCCTGCTGTCGCCGGAGAATGTCGGCGAGATGATGATGCTGCGCGCCGCCCAGCCGGACGCGCGCTTCGGCCCGTGGGCGAAGAAGCCGGTGGCGTGAGGAAGCCCCTCTCCGGGGAGGAACAGGGAAGGCCGCGCCTCAGCCTTCCTTGACTCCGGTGACGCCGGTGAAGGAGGGTGGGTCGCTGGCCGGGAAGCTCTCCTCCAGCGCCTCGTCGACATCCGCTTCGGTGGGTGGCGGTGTCGCCACGGCGCCGCCCGGCACGCCGCCATCGGAGGGCCTGACATCGCCGGTGATGCCGCCGAACGCCGGCGGGTCGCTGGCGGGGAAACTCTCCTCCACCGTCTCGTCGATCTCGGCCTCGGTGTATTCCGGCTCGCCCGGCCTGCCGCTGTCGTCGATCATCGCCCTCTCCTTGCGTTCTCGATAGCTTCAAGGTGGGCCGTGCGCCCGGCGCTTCAAGGGTTCGCGGCGGATGAAGCGTCGATGGCGCGGGCGCGGAACCTTTCCGCCCGCCGGACGTTGAAGAAGACCGCCGCGCCCGCCCGCGCGGGTCCGGCCCGCTTCCGACGCGCGTTTCGAGGAGGATGGCTGATGACCGCCCGTCACGAACCCGTCCGGCTGCAGTACTGGCCGGCGTCCCACACTGTCGATGCCCCCGATTCCTGGCCCGAGGCCTTCGAGTTCGGCTCCGTCGAGGATGCCGTCGCCTTCGCCATGACGCAGGCGCCGGCCAATCGCGAGGTCGCCTGGCTGCGCACCGCCGACGGCGCCGTGCTCAAGCCGCCGCAGATCCGCCGGCTGTGGGAACTGCGGCTCGACCACTGAATCCGGCGGCGGTCGGGGCGCCCTCCGGGAACGGAAGGCGCCGGAATATCGCGGGCCGGCGGCCCCGCCTTCGGCCGGGTTGACGCAGCGCGCGGCGCCGTCATTGCCATTGCGGGCTTTCTGAGTATAGTGCGCCGCAAAATTCACGCGGGTCCGAAGCCCTTCGGGCCCGCTTTTTGGTGTTTTCATATGAAGCTGCGCAACATCGCCATCATCGCCCACGTCGACCACGGCAAGACCACTCTGGTGGACGAACTGCTCAAGCAGTCCGGTTCCTACCGCGAGAACCAGCGCGTCGCCGAGCGTGTGATGGATTCGAACGATCTCGAAAAGGAGCGCGGCATCACCATCCTCGCCAAGGCCACCTCGGTGGTCTGGAAGGACACCCGGATCAACATCGTCGACACCCCCGGCCACGCCGATTTCGGCGGCGAGGTGGAGCGCATCCTCAACATGGTGGACGGCGCCATCGTTCTGGTCGACGCCGCCGAAGGGCCGATGCCGCAGACCAAGTTCGTGGTCGGCAAGGCGCTCAAGGTGGGCCTGCGCCCCATCGTGGCGATCAACAAGGTCGACCGCTCCGACGCCCGCGCGCAGGAAGTCATCAACGAGGTGTTCGACCTGTTCGCGGCGCTCGACGCCAGCGACGAGCAGCTCGACTTCCCGATCCTCTACGGTTCCGGCCGCAATGGCTGGATGGCCGAGAGCCCGGAAGGCCCGCAGGACGAGGGCATGGCCCCGCTGTTCGACCTCGTGCTCAAGCATGTGCCCGAGCCGACCGTCGATGACGGCCCCTTCACCATGATCGGCACGCTGCTGGAGGCCAACCCCTTCCTCGGCCGCATGATCACCGGGCGCATCACCTCCGGCTCGATCAAGCCGAACCAGGCGATCAAGGTTCTGGCGCAGGACGGCTCGCTGGTCGAGCAGGGCCGCGTCTCCAAGATCCTCGCCTTCCGCGGCATCGAGCGCCAGCCGATCGAGGAAGGCGTGCAGGGCGACATCATCGCCATTGCCGGCCTCTCCAAGGGCACGGTGGCCGACACCTTCTGCGCGCTCGACGTGACCACGCCGCTCAAGGCGCAGCCGATCGACCCGCCGACCGTCACCATGTCCTTCATCGTCAACGATTCGCCGCTCGCCGGCACCGAGGGCGACAAGGTGACCAGCCGCGTCATCCGCGACCGCCTGCTGCGCGAGGCGGAGGGCAATGTCGCGCTGAAGATCGAGGAATCCTCGGACAAGGATTCGTTCTTCGTCTCCGGCCGCGGCGAACTCCAGCTTTCCGTGCTGATCGAGACCATGCGCCGCGAGGGCTTCGAGATCGCCGTCTCGCGCCCGCGCGTGGTGTTCTCGAAGGACGAGGCGACCGGCGAGATCCTCGAGCCGATCGAGGAAGTGCTGATCGACGTCGACGAGGAATATTCCGGCGTGGTCGTCCAGAAGATGTCCGAGCGCCGCGCCGAGATGGTGGAGATGAAGCCCTCCGGCGGCAGCCGCCAGCGCCTCGTCTTCTACGCCCCCACCCGTGGCCTGATCGGCTATCAGGGCGAGCTGATGACCGACACGCGCGGCACCGCCATCATGAACCGGCTGTTCCACGCCTATCAGCCGCATCGCGGCGAGATCCCCGGCCGCCGCAACGGCGTGCTGATCTCCAACGAGGCCGGCGAGGCGGTGGCCTATGCGCTGTGGAACCTCGAGGATCGCGGCCCGATGATGATCGAGCCCGGCTGGAAGGTCTATCAGGGCATGATCGTGGGCGAGCACAACCGCGAGAACGATCTCGAGGTGAACGTGCTCAAGGGCAAGAAGCTCACCAATATCCGCACCACCTCGAAGGATGAGGCGGTGCGCCTCACCCCGCCGATCCGCATGACGCTGGAGCGCTCGCTGGCCTGGATCCAGGACGACGAGCTGGTCGAGGTGACGCCGAAGTCGATCCGCATCCGCAAGCGCTGGCTCGATCCGAACGAGCGCAAGCGCGAGGAGCGCCGCAAGGAGTCCGAGGGCGTCTGAGCCCTCGCCTCGCGGCCGGCTCCGCCGGGCGTGGCGCCGATGCCACGCCCCGGTGGAACGAAATCGTCAGTAACGCGGAAAGCCCTTGATCCGGGGGAGCGGTTTTGCTCCCATCGGGTCATGAGCACGCTCCTTGTCGAGACACGCCGGGCTGCCCCGGCCGATGCCGCCAACATCGCCGAGATCCACGACTCGGCGTGGCGCTTCGCCTATCGCGGCCTGATCCCCGGCTTCGAGCTGGAGAAGATGATCCTGCGGCGCGGCCCCGCCTGGTGGGAAACCGCGCTCAAGCGCGGCTCGCGCGTCGTCGTGCTCACTTTCGGCGACAGCGTGGCGGGCTACGCCAATGTCGGGCGCAACCGGGCGCGCGGCCTGCCCTATGAGGGCGAGATCTACGAGCTTTACCTGCGGCCGGAATATCAGGGGCTCGGCTTCGGCCGGCGCCTGTTCGCCGATGCGCGCAAGGAACTGGCCAATGCCGGCTTCGACGGCATGGCGGTCTGGGCGCTGGCGGCGAACGAGACGGCGGTCGGCTTCTACCGCGCCATGGGCGGGCTCGGCGTCGCCCGCTCCACCGAGACCTTCGGCGAGCGCACGCTGGAGAAGCTCGCCTTCGGCTGGAACGGCTGAGCGGCGCGCCCGCTTCCTCACCGCCTGCGATTAAGCCGGCGATCCGTTTCCGATCAGCGCCTGGAGCCGCGCGGCGATGTCATGCGGGTCGCCGGAGAGGCGGAAGCATTTGGTGCGGCCGGTGGCGCCGGAGACCAGTTCCACCCGCGAGGGGGCGATGCCGGCGGCCTTGGCGAGCAGCCGGGCGAGCGCGTCATTCGCCTTGCCGTCCTCGGCCGCGACCGAGACGCGCGCCTTGAGCGCGGGCCGCCCGTCGCCAAGGGCGATGAGGCCGTCGATCGCGTCCCGCCCGCCGCGCGGTGTCGCGCGCACCGTCACCAGCACCGCGTCGGCGCTAAGGCTCCAGGGAACGGAGGGGAGACTCACGCGCCCGCCAGGAACTCGAAGACGAGATTGCGCACGAAATAGAGCAGGATGATCAGGATGACCGGCGAGACGTCGATGCCGCCGAGATTGGGCAGCAGCCGGCGGATCGGCGCCAGCACCGGCTCGGTGACCCGCCACAGGAATTCGCCGAGATTGCGCACGAACGGGTTGTGCGGGTTGACGACGTTGAACGCCACCAGCCACGACAGGATGGCCGAGGCGATGAGGATCCAGACGTAGAGCGTGATCAGCGTGTCGAAGAGCCAGAGAAGCGAGTACATCGCGAGCCTCGGAAGGGGATCGGTGTGCGACGCGGAAACCGCCGCCCGTCAAGATGCTTAATGGCGCGGCCGCATTGCGGCAACCCCGATTCACAGGCGGCGCCCGCGCGTGCGTCAAGCTGCCTTGACAGCGGGCCGGCGCCGCACGTACAAGGCGCGGCCTGAGGCTTGGGGCCGTAGCTCAGTTGGGAGAGCGCTGCAATCGCACTGCAGAGGTCAGGGGTTCAAATCCCCTCGGCTCCACCAGCTTCCGAAGTCCCGGATTTGTCCCGGACTTCCTCCAACCGGCCCGATAGGCGGCCGATGTGCCGTCCGGGCGCGTGCATTTCCCTACATGATGTCGCCATCGCGCCTTGAGCGCGGAAGACGTTTCGCGTCCGCGCTGGCGGACATCCCGCGACGGGCGGCGCGCGCGTTGCGCACGGACCGCACAATGTCCGCCACCTGCCGCGCATGGCCGGCGGGCGACCAGACCGGGGCCTCGGCGGGGGTCTGGTGCACGAGCAGTATCCGGTCGATCAGCGCCGCCCGGCGCAGGAAATGCTCCGACCCCGCATGAAGGCCGGCGAGCGGCGAGGTGCCGGGACGCAGGGCTTCCGGCGGCCTTTCGAGGCGCTGCCGCGCATAGTGCAGCAGGCGCGAATCGGGGGTCCGCGCGAGGGCGCTGTCGAGGAAGTGGCGCGCCCGGTCCCTGCCGCCGTCCCGCAGCAGCAGGGGCACGAGCGCGACCGCGCATTCCCATCCGATCCAGTCCGGCACATCCGCGACGAGCCGGTCGAGCCCCGCGTCCCCGAGCGGCGCGGGGCCTTCCAGCGCCCGGTAGACGCGGCCGCCGAAGCTCTCGACGGCATCGGCGGGAAACGACACCGCGCGCTCGCGCGACGGCACGGCCAGCGCGGCCGCGACGCATTCCCCGGCGAGGGCCAGCACCTCGGGCCGGGCCAGATCGCCATGCTCGACGGTGGGGATGTCGACCGCGACGGTGATTCCGTCCTCCGGTTTCCAGAGGCTGAGCGTGTCGAAGGCGAGGCCGAGCGAGGGCAGCGGGCCACGGCGGATGTGCAGCACCGGCGGCGCCGCCTCGCGGGGCAGGGCGGCGAGCGCGCGGTCCAGCTCCGCGTTGCGGTAGAGGCCGATGCGGTGCAGGGGCACGGCGTCGACCATCACCACGAGGTCGGGGGCCTGCGGTGTGCCCGCCAGCAGCCGGCCGACCAGCCAGGCCAGGCTGCCGCTCAACGAATAGCCGAAGATCACCCGGGGCGCGGGGGCCTTTCCCGCGCGCAGAAGCTCCACGATCTCGAAGGTTCGCCGCAGCCACCGCCGGCCCTCCAGCAGGCTGCCGGTCTCCCCGCTCGTGTCGGCGGCCCACAGATCGTGGCCGGCAAAGAGCCCGGCCCGCTGGAAGGGGGTGAGGGCGGCGACCCCGCCCGCGCCCGGCATGGCCAGCGCCACCCCTTCCGAGGCGCCCGGGGCGGGCCGGACGCGACGAAGGCGAAGCCCCGTCCCCTCACCGAGGGGCGGCGCGGGCGGGGGCAACCCGAGAAGGCGGGCAAGGCCGGGCAGGGTCGCATCGGCGATGAAGTCCGCCGCCGGCAGCCGGCGCCCGAAATCCCGTTCCACGGCGAGGCCCAGCTCCATCAGTTTGAGGGAGTCCCCGCCAAGCGCGAAGAAGTCGCGTCCGGGGCCGTCCGCGCCCGGTCCCAGTATCTCCCGCCACAGTCCGGCGAGGCGGTCGAAATCGCTGCCGCCGCGCTCACGCCGGGCTGGCGCGTCGGCCGGTTCGTCCGGGATCTGCGCGCGAAGCGCGCCGTGATCGACCTTGCCGCCGGCCAGCAGCGGGATTTCCGGCAGGGTGCGGATCCGGCGGGGCAGCATGAAATCCGGCAGGCGGCCGGCGAGCCAGCCGCGCGGGTCGGGCGGTGCCCCGGCGCCGGGGGCGAGGGTGATGAAACCGGTCAGGACGACGGCGCCCGCCTCCATGCGCTCGACCACGGCGGCGCCGGTGACGCCGGGCATGGCGCGCAGATGATTCTCGACTTCGGCGAGGTAGACCCTCTGGCCCCGTATCTTGACCATACGGCTCGTCCGCCCGAGCAGGACGAGGCTGCCATCCGGCAGAGGGCGCACGATGTCGCCGGTGGCGTAGATCCTCCCGGCCTCGCCGTCCGGCGCGGGCGCAAAGCGTTCGGTGCGGATGGCGCCGCCGCTCAGATCGCCGAGGGCATGGACGGCGGAGCGGATGACAAGCTCGCCCGCTCCGGCCGCCGGTGCCGCCCCGTCGAGGGGCCGCAGCGCATAGGAAAACAGCGGGTAGACCCGTCCGATGGGAACTGTGCCGGCCTCGGGATCGAGGGCATCGCCCTCGCTCCAGACGAAGAGCGCGCTCTCGGTGCTGCCATAGACGTTCTGGATGAGGCAGTGGGGGCCGAGCACGGCATGGGCGAGATCGAGGTCGCTGGTCAGGAGCGGTTCGCCGGAGAAGCGCACGCTGTCGAGGCCACGCAGCGATTCACGCGCTTCCGGCAGGCGGGCGAAGAGCCGGAACATCGACGGCGTGAAGCGGAGATGGCGCACGTCGAGCCGGCGGATCGCGGCGAGCATGCCGCTGAAGCCGTCTTCCCTCACATCCGACAGGCAGAGCGTTCCGCCGGCGAGGAGAAAGACCAGCGCGTGGTGCAGGTAGCCGTAATTCCCGTGCGATCCGGCGATCAGGACGCGCGCGCCCTCCGGCACCCTCATCAGCCCGATCGAGGCCTGCACCTTGGCCTGCAGGTTGCGCGAGGCATAGGTGACGAGCTTCGGCCGCCCGGTGGAGCCGGATGTCGGGAAGATCATGGCCGGTTCGTCCGCGCCGAGCATCGGGCCGGGATGCGCGGCACGGCGGCGCCCGTCCGACACCAGCCGGATTGCCGGTGCGTCCGGCGGCAGGCTCCCGATAGTGGCGCCGTCGCACAGAACCAGCGGCGCGCCGGCCGCCGCGATCAGTTCCGCCAGCCGCGCCGGTGGATGCCCCGGTTCAAGCAGCAGGAAGGGGCGGCCGGCGAGCGGGCAGGCGAACCAGGCGGCGACGGCATCGAGGCCGAGCGTCTGGACAAGCGCGATCGGGCCGGGAGGCGCCGGGCAGAGCCGGATTTCCTCGGCAAGCCCCGCCACGCGGTGCCAGAGTTCGCCAAATGTGACGCCCTGCCCGCCATGCAGCACCGCCGGCCGATCCGGCCAGCGGGCGGCGATCCGGGCGAGCGAAGCCGGCAGGGGGGTGGAGAGCGCGTCGTCGTCCGGTGCCGCGAAGGGTGAGGCGTGCCAGCGAAGGGCGGCCTCCATCAGGCGTGCCCGACGCCGGGGGCGGGATCGTCGACGGCGGCTCCGGGCACGGCGACCGGCACCGGCCTGACGCTCATATGATCGGCGAGGCACGCCGTGACGAGCCGGGGGATCAGCCTCCCCTCGCTCTCATGAAAGCCGAGCGTGCCGTTCTGCACGCGTATCGCGCCGCCCGCGAAGGGACGGAAGGAGAGCGTCGAGGGGTGGGCGACCTGCCGGAACAGGATCGCGTGCTGCGCGGCGGCGATGGGCCGGAGCTGCTCGGCCCAGATCGACTCGGAAAGGGCATAGAACGCGTTGAGGAGGCGCGCCTCCGCCTCGCTGCACCGCCGGCCGAGGAAGCGCTCGACGATCTCGTGCTCCTTGGCCGACAGGGCGGGGCGGGGCGTCACCGGCGTGTCCGGGTCCAGCTCGCCATAGCCTTCCACCTCCGACTGGACCAGCACGCGGATGCCGCCTTCGGCACCGCTCGCGCGGATCATGCGGCGCAGCTCCGCCGCATAGGCTTCGGTCGTCGCACAGGGGATGTGGTTGACCCAGCTCGACACGCCATTGTTGACGACGATCACGAAGTCGATGCCGGCGGGATAGATCGCCGCGACACGCTCCTGCAGCGCCGCGATCTGGAACAGGAGCGCGAGTTCGGTCTGGTCCGGGCGAAAGATGAAGCGCGGGCCGCCGGCGAGCGGCGAGGCGCGATAGCCGCCATTATAGAGAAAGAAGAAGGTGATCGGGCGGCGCTCGCGGACCTGTTGCCGCAGGTTCTGTCGCAACCCCTCCAGCAGAGGGGCGAGCCGCCCGCGCGACTGGTAGTTGAACGTGTGGTGAAGAAGAATCCGGATCAACTGCTCGACGCAGTCCTCGGGTTCGCGTTCTTCGGAGTCGATGCCCCCGGCTTCTCCCGGCGGCCGCCAGGCGCGGCGCAGCCGTTCGGTGCCGGCGCGCAGCCAGGCGGAAATGCGCGATCCGCTGGTCAGGTCGGCATCGGTGTAGCCGCACGGGCCCCCCTGCTGCGCGGGCAGGGGCAGCAGCAGTTCCTGTCGATCCATCACGGACATCGTTTCAACGGCCTGTCGAGCCTTCGCACCTGGATCCGCGCCGACAATCGGATCGCGCATCCGGCCCGTTTCGCACTGTCCCGCACGCGCCCCGCCTCACGGCGGCGGTGCCGCGGGGAGGCAGGCCGACGCCGCGATTCCATCGGTGCATGACGCAAGGGTAGTGGAATGGGTGGGCCTGTCCAGACCGCCCGCGCCGAATCTCTGCCGGATCGGGTTACCCGTCCTCAGCGCGCCGCCGACTGCGGCAGCAGGAAGGGCGTCGAGGGAGCCCAGCCGACCCGGGCGGCGACGCCGTAAAGCTCGGCGATGCGGGTATCGGTCAGCACCTCGGCGGGCGTGCCGCGCGCGGCGACGCGCCCGTCCTTCAGCGCGACGATCTCGTCGGCCACCATGGCGGCGAGGTTGAGGTCGTGCAGCACGGCCAGCAGGCCGACACCCTCGGCGGCCAGCTCCCGCATCAGGCCGAGCACCAGCAGCTGCTGGGCGAGGTCGAGGCTGGCGGTGGGCTCGTCCAGCAGGAGATAGCCGCCGCCCTCGCCGCAGGTCAGCTGCACCAGCGCGCGGGCCAGCTGCACGCGCTGCTTCTCGCCGCCCGACAGGTGCTCGTAGCGCTCGCCGGCCAGCGCCGCCAGTTCGACGCGGGCCAGCGCCCGCCGGGCATGGGCGGCCGGATCGGCCCCGCGCGGCGCGCCGATGCCGGCGACTTCCTCCACCGTGAAGGGAAAGGCGACCTGGACGCTCTGCGGCAGCACGGCGCGGCGCCGGGCGAGCCGGGCCGGCGGCAGGGCGGCGATGTCCGCGCCGTCGAGCGTCACCCGTCCGGCGCGCGGGCGCAGTTCGCCGGCCAGCACCCGCAGCAGGGTCGACTTGCCCGCCCCGTTGGGCCCGATCAGCACGGTGACGCGGCCCGGCCGGACCTCCGCCGAGGCGCCGTCCAGCAGCGGCCGTCCGCCGGCCATGAAGGCGATGTCCTGCGCGCGATACATCCGCCTAGCCCGTCAGTCCCACGCGCTGGCGCAGCAGCAGCCACAGGAAGAACGGCGCGCCGAATCCGGCGGTGACGACGCCGAGCGGCAGTTCGGCCGGGCTCACCACGGTGCGCGCCACCACATCCGCCCCGAGCAGAAGCCCCCCGCCGAGCAGCGCCGCGCAGGGCAGCAGCAGCCGGTGCGAGGGGCCGAAGAGCAGCCGGATGAGATGGGGCACCACGAGGCCGACGAAGCCGATCACGCCGGCCACCGCGACCGACGCGCCGGCGCCGGCGGCGATGGCGAGGATCGCCAGCCATTTGGCGCGCTGCACGTCGATGCCGACATGGAAGGCCTCGGCCTCGCCGAGCGCCAGCGCGTCGAGCGCCCGCACCAGCCGGCCGCAGATGAGCGCCAGCACCGCCATGAAGGGCAGCGCCGCCGCCACCTTCTGCCAGGTGGCGCCGCCGAGCGAACCGAAGGACCAGAAGGTGAAGTCGCGCAATTGCTGGTCGGAGGCGGCGAACACGGTGAGCCCGGTGCCGGCGGCGGCGAGCGCGGCGATGGCGATGCCGGCGAACAGCATGGTGGCGACCGAGGTGCGCCCCTCCCGCGTCGCGATCAGATAGAGCACCACCGTGGCCACCAGCGCGCCGGCAAAGGCCATGAGCGGCAGCCCGGCATCGGCCAGCGCCGGCGGCAGCACCCCGGCGAAATGCGCGCCGAGCACGATCCAGATGGCGGCCGCCAGCGCGGCGCCGTTCGAGATGCCGATGAGGCCGGGATCGGCCAGCGGGTTGCGGAAGATGCCCTGCGTCACCGCCCCGGCCAGCGCGATGCCGCCGCCCACCAGCAGCCCGAGCAGGGTGCGCGGCAGGCGCACATCCAGCACGATTACGCTTTCCCGCAGCGCGGCCCCGCCCGCCCGCTCGCCGCGCAGCGCGGCGCCGAGGATTTCAGCGATCCGGCCGGGGGAGAGCGTGACCGGGCCGATGGCGAGCGAGGCGAGGAAGGCCGCCAGCGCCACGCCGGCGCACAGGCCGATGGCGAACGACACCCGCCACCGCCGGACGGGGCGACGGGGCGCGCCGGCCGGAGGTGTGCTCACGGTTTCGGTCGCGCTCACGGCGTCCCGGCGGCCCAGGCGCGCGCCGGCAGCGCCGGCAGGTCGAGTTCGGGATAGACGCGCGCGGCGAGGTCGCGCGCGGCCTGCGGCGTGCGCGGCCCGAAGCTCAGGAGATAGCCGCCATTGATGCGGAAGAGACGGCCTTCCGCCGTCGCCCGGGCGCCGGCGAAGGCGGGCATGGCGCGGATGGCGTCGTCGGAAAGCGCGTGGTTCTGGTCCTTCATCAGCACGATGGCGTAGGGGTCGGCGGCCAGCAGGGCTTCGCCCACGGCCGGCTTGTAGCCGTTCAGCCCCTGCACCGCGTTGGCGACGCCTGCGAGATCGAACATGGCCTGCGCGCCGGTGCCTGCGCCGCCGACGACCGGCGCGGCACCCGAGGCGGAGAGCACGAAGATGGCGCTGCGCGGGGCGGCGATGCGCGCGCGCATCTGCGCCAGCGCGGCGAAATCGGCCGCGATGGCCTGCGCCAGTTCCTCGCCGCGCTCCGGCACGCCGGCAAGCCGGGCGACGCGGCGGATATTGGCGAGAACGGTCTCGGCGTCCCGCGCCTCCGGCAGCGTCTCGAAGGGGATGCTGGCGCCCTTGAGCACCTTCACGGCGTCGGGCGGGCCGGCGCTTTCCACGGCGATGATGAGGTCGGGCCCGACGGAGAGCACGCCCTCCGGCGAGAGGGCGCGCATGTAGCCGACATTCGGCTTTTCCGCGAGGGCGCGGGGCGGATAGGTGCTCGACGTGTCGACGGCGACGATGCGGTCCTCAAGCCCGAGCGCGTAGAGCGTCTCAGTGACGGCGCCGCCGATGGCCAGAATGCGCTGCGCGGGCGCCGGTTCCACGCCCGGCGCCGGCTGCGCGAGTGCCGCCACCATTCCCATGACTGCCAGAATCCGAGCCAGTGGCACGCCGTGCTCCATCGATCCGATCGCCTCGTGCGAACGGCGCGACAATAGGCAGGGTGGCCCCCGGACGCCACGGCGCCGGATGAAAAAGACGATTAAAAACAAAAGATTAGAACTTGAATAAATCAGAAAAGCGGGCGCCCCGCCGGCTCGCCGAAGGGGCGCGCGACCCTGCCGGGCGCGCTAGTCGAGCGTGCCGCGCCCGATGCCGACATAGGTGAAGCCGCGGCCGATGAGGTCGGCGGGCGGGTAGACGTTGCGCAGGTCGACCACCACCGGCCGGCGCAGCAGCGCCTTGAGCCGGTCGAGGTCGAGGGCGCGGAAGGCATCCCATTCGGTGACGATGACGAGGCCGTCGGCGCCCTCAGCGCAGTCATAGGGGTCGCCGGCATAGTCGACGCCGGCGGGCAGCACCTTGCGCGCCTCCTCGATGCCGGCGGGATCGAAGGCGCGCACGCGCACGCCGCGGTCGAGCAGCGACTGCACGATGTTGATCGCCGGGCTGTCGCGCATGTCGTCGGTGTTCGGCTTGAAGGTGAGGCCGAGCACCGCCACCGTGGCGCCGCGCGGCGGTGTGCCGATGGCGTCGAGCACGCGCCGGCCCATCGCCGCCTTGCGGCTGTCGTTCACCGTCGTCACCGTCTCGATGAGCCGCAGCGGGGTGCCGGCCTCCTGCGCCGTGCGCATCAGCGCCAGCGTGTCCTTGGGAAAGCACGAGCCGCCATAGCCGGGGCCGGCATGCAGGAATTTCGGGCCGATGCGGCGGTCGAGGCCGATGCCGCGCGCGACTTCCTGCACGTCGCCGCCGACCTTCTCGCACAGGTCGGCCATCTCGTTGATGAAGGTGATCTTCATCGCGAGGAAGGCGTTGCTGGCATATTTGATCAGCTCGGCATTGTTGCGGCCGGTGAACAGCAGCGGCGCGGCGTTGAGCGAGAGCGGGCGGTAGAGCGCGGCCATCACCTCGCGGGCGCGGGGGTCGTCGGTGCCGATGACGATGCGGTCCGGGCGCTTGAAGTCCTCGATGGCGGCGCCTTCGCGCAGGAATTCGGGATTGGAGACCACGGCGATGTCGGCCGAGGGGGCCTCCTCGCGGATGATGTGCTCGAGGTCGGCGCCGGTGCCGACGGGCACGGTCGACTTGGTGACGACGACGGTGAAGCCCTGCGCGGCGCGGGCGATCTCGCGGGCGGCGGCGTGGACATAGGAGAGGTCCGCATGGCCGTCGCCGCGCCGCGAGGGCGTGCCCACCGCGATGAACACCACTTCGGCCTCGCGCACCGCCTGGGTCAGGTCGGTGTCGAATTGCAGCCGCCCGCTGGTGACGTTGCGGCGCACCAGATCCTCGAGGCCGGGCTCGAAGATCGGGATCTCGCCGAGCTTGAGGCGCTCGATCTTGTCGGCGTCCTTGTCGACGCAGACGACCTCATGGCCGAAATCCGAGAAACAGGTGCCGGACACGAGCCCGACATAGCCGGTACCGATCATCGCGACGCGCATGGCGGCCTCACAGTCTCACTGCCGAACGCGGTCGGCCGGCTCCGGGACGGGGTCCCGCGCCATCTTTAGCCAATCGCCCGCATTCGTTCGAGCCGACGACGCACGGACGCGCCGGCCCGCGCGGGCACGAAACCTCTTTGCAGAGTCGTGCGTCGGTTTCGCGACAGGGCGCGCGCCCCGCGCACGGCGAAGTGATGACGCGACGTCAAGACATCGTTCCTGACGTGAAGTAAAAGAAAATCTGTATTCTCGTTATCTCTAAATTAGACTAATTAAAAACAAGCAATTACAAAATGTTTAGTTGACACATCCGGCGCGAAGAGCCGATTAGGCGGCAGTGAATTGCTCCACCGTCGGTGCCTTCCGCCCATGCGCCTTTCCCTTCGCGGCCTGCTTCCCTTCCGCCCGGCCGGACAGTCCGGCCTGTTGCTGGGATTGGCTCTCGCTCTTCTGGCCATTGCCGCGCCTGCCCGCGCCGAGGTCGTTCTGAAGGACGTAACCGGCCGCGAGGTGAAGCTCGCCGCGCCGGCGAGCCGGCTGCTGATCGACGACGGGCGCTTCCTCGTCGCGCTGGCGCTGATCCATCCCGACCCGGTGAGCGTGCTGGCGGCCTGGCCGCGCGACATCAACCGCATCGGCAAGCGCACCTATGAAGCCTATGCGGCGAAGTTCCCCGCCATCGAGAGGCTCGCCCGGGTGGCCAGCTCGGCCGGGGCGCTCTCGGTCGAGCAGGTGGTGGCGGCGCGGCCGGACCTCGCCGTGTTCTCGCTCGGCTCGCAGCCCTCGCCGGAGGAGCGCGCCCGCATCGAGGCGGCCGGCATCCCGGTGGTGGTGATCGACTTCTTCACCCACCCGCTCGCCAATGTGGAACCGAGCCTCGCTCTGCTCGGCACGGCGACCGGGCGCGAGGCGCAGGCAAGCGCGTTCCTCGCCTTCCGCCGCGCCCATCTCGACGCCGTGACGGACAAGCTCGCCGGCCTGAAGGAGGGCGAGCGCCCGCGCGTCTTCCTCGAACCGCATGCGGCGATGACGGCGGACTGCTGCAATTCCCCCGGCCGCGGCAATGTCGGCGACATCATCGAGGCGGTGGGCGGCACCAATATCGGCGCGGCGGTGATCCCGCGCGCCTTCGGCAAGCTCAACCTCGAATATGTCGTGGCGCAGGACCCGCAGGTCTACATCGCCACCGGCGGCAGCCATATGGAAGGCACCGCCGGGCTGCTGATCGGGCCCGAATACACCCTTGAGAAGGCGCGCGAGACGCTGGCGCGCGTGGTCGCCCGTCCCGGCTTCGCCGGGCTCGCGGCGGTGCGCGACAAGCGCGTGCACGGCCTCTCGCACCAGATGCTGAATTCGCCGCTCGACCTCTTCACCGTCGAGATTCTGGCCAAGTGGGTTCATCCCGAACGCTTCGCCGGGCTCGATGTCGAGAAGACGGTGGCGGAGGTGAATGTCCGCTTCCTCGCCGTGCCGGTCGAGGGGCCGAACTGGATCGACCTCGACTGAGCGCGGCCGCAGCCGGGGCTGCCGCGCGGCCTCACCCGCACCTGTCCATCAACGGAGACACCCGATGCCGATCGACGCGACCCTTGCCCGGCCCCGCCTGCGCCGCCTCGCCCTCGCCACCGTGGCGCTGTTCGGCCTGACCGGCGCGGCCCTCGCCGACCCCGAATTCGTCAAATCGGTGAAGCCCGGCGCGGGACTGTACGAACTGGTCTTCAGCGGGCCGATGAACCGCGTCTATGTCGCCGCCGCCGGCACCCGCGGGGCGAGCGAGACCTTCGTCTACGCGCTCGACCCGGCGACGCTGGAGACGAAGGAGACCATCGCGCTCGGCGACGACCCGGTGTTCGGCCTCGGCATCAACAACAAGACGAAGACGCTCTACGGCACCCAGACCCGCGACGGCTCGCTGGCGGTGATCGACCTCGCCAGCGGCAAGGTGGTGGCCAAGCTGGCCAAGGGCGAGAAGGCGCATGTGCGCGAGGTGGCGGTCGACGAGGCGGCCGACCGCGCCTATGTGACCGTGCTCGGCATGCGCGACACGCCGTCCTCGGTGTGGATCATCGACGGCGCCAAGAAGGAGATCGTCGACAGCATCGACGATATTCCGGGCGGCATCGCCGGCATCTCGCTCGATGCCAGGAACAACCGGCTGTTCCTCTCGGCTCTGCAGGCCAATGAGGTGGTGGTGGTCGATCTCGCCACCAGGAAGGTCACGAACCGCTTCCCCTCCGGCGGCGAGGGCGCCATCAACCTCGTCTACGACCCGTCCGGCGATCAGGTCTTCGTCGCCCATCAGGGCTCGGGCGAGGTGGTCGCGCTCGACGCGAAGGACGGCAAGGTGATCAAGAAGATCCCGACCGGCGCCGGCGCGCTGAGCCTCGCCATCGATCCCACGCGCAGCATTCTCTACGTCACCAACCGGCAGGCCGGCTTCACCAGCCTCGTCGACACCAAGACGCTGGAGCCGGTCGCCAATGTCGTCACCGGCTCGATGCCGCAGACCGTGACCGTCGATGCCGCCACCGGCAACGCCTATGTCTCCAACAAGGTGAAGAGCACCGGCCGTCCGCGCCCGCCGGCGCCGCCCGCCGGTGCCGCCCCGGCGGCTCCCGGCGCGCCGCAGCCCGCCGTCGCTGCCGCTCCTGCCGCCGCTCCTGCCGCCGCTCCTGCCGCCGCTCCTGCCGGCGCGCCGCCTGCGGGTGAGGGTGGGCGCGCCCGCCCGGTGCCGATGGTCGACCCCTATGGCGACACCGTCACCCTGATCAAGCCCTGATCGCGCCCCGCCGGAGGCTGCCTTTCGATGACGTCGAGCCACGGAGCGATGCGCATGGGTGACGGTGCGGAGCCGGCGGCCGCCGGCAGGGCGGCCTTCGCCCCCGCCTTGCCCTTCGCGCTGGCCTCGGCCGGACAGACCCTTGTCGGCCGTGGCTGCCTCGATCACGTGACCGCCGGCCCGGTGCCGCCGGGCGAGCAGGTGCGTTCCCTGCTCGCCGGCACCGTCGCCGGGCCCCGCCTCATCGTCGGCGCGCTGCCCTTCGACACCGGCGCGCCGGCCCATCTCTACCGTCCGGCGGAAGCGACGTTCAGCGCCGGGCGGGCCTGCTTTGCCGCCGCCTTCTCCCCGCCGGCGCTGGTGAAGGCGCCGGAGGGCTCCGCCCCGCGCTGGCAGGTGAGGGCCGAACCCTCGCTGACCGCCTATCGCTATGCGGTGGCCGAGGCGCTGGCCCGCCTCGCCCGCGCGGAAGAGGGGCTGCGCAAGATCGTGCTGTCGCGCAGCCTCAGACTGGTCGCCGACCGCCCGGTCGATGCGGCCGCGCTGCTGCGCGCGCTGGCGGAGGATACCAGCGTCACCGCCTTCTGCGTGCCGCTGGAAGGCGGCGCCCCCGGCCGCGCGCTGGTCGGCGCGACGCCGGAACTGCTGGTCTCCCGGCGCGGTACGGCGATCGCCTCGCGCCCGCTGGCCGGCTCGGCCCGCCGCTTGCCCGAGACCGGCGCCGACCGCGCGGCGGGCGAGGCGCTGATGGCCTCGCAGAAGGACCTTCGCGAGCATGGCGAGGTGGTCGCCGCCATTCTCGACCAGCTTGCGCCCCATTGCGTGGAACTCTACGCGCCGGACCAGCCCGAACTGGCGGCGACCGCCAGCATGTGGCACCTGCGCACGTCGATCGCCGGCCGGCTGCGCGACGCCTCGCTTTCCGCGCTCGACCTCGCGCTGCTGCTGCACCCGACCCCGGCCGTCTGCGGCACGCCGCGCCTGCCGGCGGCGCGGGCCATCGCGGAGCTGGAGGGCTATGAGCGCGGCTTCTATGCCGGCGCCCTCGGCTGGTGCGACGCGGCGGGCGACGGCGACTGGCACGTCGCCATTCGCTGCGCCGAGATCGCCGGCCGCGAGGCGCGGCTCTATGCCGGGGCGGGCATCGTGCCGGGGTCCGATCCGGTCGCCGAGGGCGAGGAGACCTCGGCCAAGTTCGCCGCCCTGCTGTCCGCGCTCGGCATCGACGAGGATGGCCAGCCGCTCGTGGAGGATCGCGCGTGATACCGTTGCGGCAGGTCTGGCCCGGGGAATGCGCCGCCCGCTACCGGGCGAAGGGCTATTGGCGCGGGGAGACGTTCTGCTCCTTCCTGCGCGCGCGGGCGAGCGAGATGCCCGACCGCCTCGCCGTGGTCGGCGGCGAGCAGCGCTGGAGCTTCGCCGAGCTTGAGGCGCGGGCGGAGCGCATCGCGCGCGGCTTGCTGGCGCTGGGGCTGAAGCCGGGCGACCGGGTGGTGGTGCAACTGCCCAACATCCCGGAATTCCTTTCCGTGGTGTTCGGCCTGTTCCGCGCGCGGCTGATCCCGGTCTATGCGCTGCCGGCCCATCGCAGCGTCGAGATCGTCCATTTCGCCCGCATGGCGGAAGCGCGCGGCTACATCCTCGCCGCCGGACACGAGGGCTTCGACTACCGTCCGCTGGCGCGGGAGGTGTGCCGCGAGGTGCCGGCGCTCGACCATATCGTGGTGGTCGGCGAGGGCGGCGACTTCGCCTCGCTCGCCGCGCTTCCCTCAGGCGACGAGGTGGCGCTGCCTCAAGATGCCGATCCGTCCGAGGTCGCCTTCCTGCAGATTTCCGGGGGCTCGACCGGGCTTTCCAAGCTGATCCCGCGTACCCATGACGACTACATCTATTCGTTCCGCGCCAGCGCCGAGATTTGCCGGCTCGGCCCTTCCAGCGTCTATCTCGCCGCGCTGCCGGTGGCGCATAATTTCCCCATGAGTTCGCCCGGCGTGTTCGGCGCGCTTTACGCCGGTTCGCGCGTGGTGCTCGCCCCCTCGCCGAGCCCGGAAGTCGCCTTCCCGCTGATCGCGCGCGAGGGCGTGACCATTACGGGTCTGGTGCCGCCGCTCGCCTTGCTCTGGCTTCAGGCGGCGCCCAACACGTCGCACGACCTGTCCTCGCTTGAGGTACTGCAGGTCGGCGGGGCGAAGTTCCTCACCGAATCCGCCCGCCGGGTGCGCCCCGTGCTCGGCTGCACGCTCCAGCAGGTGTTCGGCATGGCCGAGGGGCTGGTGAACTACACCCGCCTCGACGACGACGAGGAGACCATCGTCTCGACGCAGGGCCGCCCGATCAGCCCCGACGATGAGGTGCTGATCCTCGACGACGAGGGCCGCCCGGTGCCGGAGGGCGAGGCCGGCAACCTGCTGACGCGCGGGCCCTACACGATCCGCGCCTACCACAATAATGACGGGGCCAATGCCCGCGCCTTCACCGAGGACGGCTTCTACCGCACCGGCGACGTGGTGAAGCGCACGCCCGAGGGCTACCTCGTCGTGCAGGGCCGGGCGAACGACCACATCAACCGCGCCGGCGAGAAGATCTCGGCCGAGGAAATCGAGGACCATCTGCTCGGCCACCCCAGCGTGTTCGACGCGGCGGTGGTGTCGCTGCCCGACGACTTTCTCGGCGAGCGCTCCTGCGCCTTTGTGATCGCTCAAGGGCAGAAGCCCAAGGCCGCCGCGCTGAAGGCGTGGATGCGCACGCGCGGCCTCGCCGACTTCAAGGTGCCGGACCAGATCGTCTTCGTCGATGGCTTCGAGACCACCGCCGTCGGCAAGGTCTCGCGCAAGGAACTGCGCGCCAGCCTGCGCCGACGCTTCCTCGAACAGGCGGAGGGCTGAGCGTGTCCGCGACCAAGGGCCTGCCGACGATTCCCCCCTACGAGCTGCCGCGCGCCCATGAGGTGCCGGCGGCCCGCGCGCCGTGGACGCTGGAGCGCGACCGCGCGGCGCTGCTGATCCACGACATGCAGAACTATTTCCTGCGCGTCTTCACCCCCGATGCCTCCCCGCTCGCCCCCGTCGTCGCCAATATCGCGGCGCTGGCGACGGCCGCCCGCCGGGCCGGCGTGCCGGTGTTCTACACCGCGCAGGAAGGCAATCAGGACCGGCGCGACCGGGGGCTTCAGGCCGACCTCTGGGGGCCGGGCATGAGCGCGGCGGCCGAGCACCAGCCGATCCTCGCCGCGCTCGCCCCGCAGCCGGGCGACCTCACACTGGTGAAGCACCGCTACAGCGCCTTCCAGCGTTCGAACCTTGAGACGCTGATGCGCGCGCGCGGGCGCGACCAGCTCATCATTTCCGGCGTCTACGCTCATATCGGCTGCACCCTCACCGCCGCCGATGCCTTCATGCGCGATATCGAGCCCTTCATGGCGGCCGACGCGCTGGCCGATTTCTCGCGCGCGAAGCACGACCTCGCGCTGTCCTATGTCGCCGATGTGTGCGGCGTGCCGCTGCCGACCGCGCGGATAGTGGAGCTTCTGTGATGGTCCTCGAGCCCGGCGACATCAGGCGCATCGTCACCCCCGCCGCCCCGGTCACGCGCGAGAAGATGCGCGCGGACATCGCGAAGATGCTGCACGAGGACCCCGAGGAAATCGCCGGCGGCGACAGCCTGATCGACCTCGGCCTCGATTCCATGCGGGCGATGAATCTCGTGCTGATGTGGAGCGAGGGTGGGCTCGACCTCGAATTCTCCGAGTTCGCCGAAGACCCGACGCTCGACGGCTGGTGGGCGCTGGTCGACGCCCGCCAGAAGGCGCGGGGCGGCTGACGCCATGAACGAGCGGCCGGGCACGGCGCATCCGCTCACCGAGGCGCAGGCGGGGCTGTGGTACGCGCAGCGGCTCGATCCCGCGAACCCGTTGTTCAACACCGGCCAGTACATCGAGATGACCGGCCCGCTCGACCGCGTGGCCTTCGAGGCCGCGCTGGCGCAGGCGGTGGCGGAAGCCGAGGCGCTGGCGCTGCGCATGGTCGACGACCCCGCCGGCCCGCGCCAGATCGTCGATCCTGCCCGCCGCCCGGCGCTGGAGGTGATCGACGTCTCGCAGGCGCCCGACCCGCTCGCCGCCGCCGAAGCGGACATCGCCCGCGACATGGCGACCCCTATCGACCCGGCGCGCGATCCGCTCGCCGCCGAGCGGCTCTTCGTGCTCGGCCCCCGGCATCATGTCTGGCAGCAGCGCATCCATCACCTCGCCATCGACGGCTACGGCATGATCCTGCTCACCCAGCGCGTGGCCGAGCTCTACAATGCGCGCCGTCGCGGCAGCGAGGCGGGGGCAAAGCTGCCGGGCCTCGCCGCAGCGCTTGAGGAGGACGCCGCCTATCGCGTCTCGGACAAGCGCGAGACGGACGGCGCCTATTGGCGCGAATTGTTCGCCGACCGGCCGGAGGTGGCGAGCCTCGCACCCGGCCTGCCCGCCAGCGCGCCGCGCTTCCATCGCCGCGCGGTGGAGATCGACGGCGCCGCCTTCGCCCGGCTGCGGGATGCGGGCGAGCGCACCGCCGTGCCGTGGCCCGATGTCGTCACCGCGCTGACGGCGGCCTATGTGCGCCGCCACACCGGAACGCCGGAGGTGGTCGTCGGCGTCCCCTTCATGGCGCGGCTCGGCAGCGCGGCGGCGCGGGTGCCGGCCATGCTGATGAACGTGCTGCCGCTGCGCGTCGCGTCGGACGAGGACGCCCCGCTCGACGAGGTTCTGGGCGCGGTGGCGAGGAGCCTCACCCGCGCGCGCCGGCACGGGCGCTACCGCTCCGAGCAGTTGCGCCGCGACCTGCGCCTCGTCGGCGGCCAGCGCCGGCTGCACGGGCCGCTGATCAACCTGCTGCCCTTTGACGAGACGCCGCGCTTCGACGGGCTCTCCTGCCGGCTGGAAGTGCTCTCCACCGGGCTGGTGGACGACATCACCTTCACCTTCCGCCTGCACGGGTCGCAGGGACTGCGCCTCGAGGTCGACGCCAACCCGGAGCTGTACGACGCCGGCACGGTCGAGGCGCATGCGGCGCGGCTGACGCATTTCATCGAGGCGGCGAGCGCGGCGGGTACGCTGCGTGAGGTGCCGACCGCGACGCCGGACGAGGCGCGCCGGCATCTGTTCGCGCTCAACGCCACCGACCATCCCGTCCCCGACACCACGCTAGCCGCGCTGATCGAGGCGCAAATGCGCGCGACCCCGCACGCCCCGGCGCTGCGCTTCGGCGGACGCACGCTGGACTATGCGACGCTCGACGCCCGCAGCGCGGCGCTGGCGGAGGCGCTGGCGGCGCGCGGCGTGGGCCGGGAGAGCCTCGTGGCGGTGGCGCTGCCGCGCTCCTTCGAACTGGTGATCGCGCTGGTCGCCATATTGCGCGCCGGGGCGGCCTATCTGCCGCTCGACCTCGCCCAGCCCGAGGCGCGGCTGGCCCGCATCCTCGGCTCGGCGCGGCCCCGGCTGATACTGGCGGAAGCGGCCTCCGGGCAAAATTTTGCCGACGAATATAAGATTTTTCCTCCCGAAAAATGGCCAGCCATGCTGGCCGATCCGCTGCCGGCGGGACCGGCCCCCGGCGACGCGGCCTATGTGATCTACACTTCCGGCTCGACCGGCGAGCCGAAGGGCGTGGTCGTCGAGCACCGCGCCATCGTCAACCGGCTGGAATGGATGCGGGAGCATTACGGCTTCACCGCCGCCGACCGCATCCTGCAGAAGACGCCCGCCACCTTCGACGTCTCGGTGTGGGAGTTCTTCCTGCCCTTCCTCGCCGGTGCCTGTCTCGTCATCGCCCCGCCGGAAGCGCATCGCGATCCGGTGGCGCTTGCCGCCCTCATCCGCGACGAGGCGATCACCACGGCGCATTTCGTGCCCTCCATGCTGGCCGCCTTTCTGGACGAGCCGCGCGCGCGGGGGCTCGCCCTCGCTCGCGTCTTCTGCTCCGGCGAGGAACTGCCGGCGGATCTGCGCGACCGCTTCCACCGCACGGTGCGCGCCGAGCTGCACAATCTCTATGGGCCGACCGAGGCGGCGGTGGATGTGAGCTTCTGGCCGGCGGACGAGGCCGACCGCTCGCGCCCGGTGCCGATCGGCTTCCCGGTGTGGAACACGCGGCTCTACGTGCTGGACGAGGCGGGCCGGCCGCAGCCACCCGGCGTGCCGGGGCACCTGTATCTCGGCGGCGTGCAGCTCGCGCGCGGCTATCTCGGCCGCGACGACCTGACCGCCGAGCGTTTTCGCCCCGACCCGTTCCGCCCCGGCGAGCGGATCTATGCCACCGGCGATCTCGCTCTGTGGCGTCCGGACGGTGCGGTGGTGTTCCTCGGCCGCTCCGACCATCAGGTGAAGATCCGGGGCCTTCGGATCGAGCTTGGCGAGATCGAGGCGGCGGTGATGGCCTCCGGCCTCGTGCGGCAGGCGGGGATCGTCGCGCGCGAGGATGGCGGCACGACGCGGATCGTCGCCTATGTCGTGCCCGAGCCCGGCGCCGACCTCGCCGCGCTGAAGGGCTTCGTGGCGGCGCGGGTGCCGGACTACATGGTGCCGGCCGCCTTCGTCGCACTCGACGCATTGCCGGTGAACGCCAATGGCAAGCTCGACCGCGGCGCGCTGCCGGCGCCGGACTTTGCCGGGACCGGCGCGCGCGCGCCGGAAACGCCGACCGAGGCGCGCATCGCCGCCCTGTTCGCCGAACTGCTCAGGGCCGGCGGGCCGGTATCGGCCGAGGACGATTTCTTCGCGCTGGGCGGGGATTCGCTGCTGGCGGTGGCGCTGCTGCTGCGCGTGCGCGAGGCGTTTGGGCGCGATCCCGGCCTCGGTGCGCTGTTCGCCCAGCCCACCGTCGAGGGCTTCGCCCGCCTGCTCGATGCCGGCGACGGCGTGGGCGATGCCGGGCTGACGCCGCTGGTGGCGCTGGTGGAAGGCGATCGCGCATTGCCGCCGCTCTTCGCCATCCATCCGGCCGGCGGCATTGCCTGGTGCTATGGCCGGCTGGCGCGCGCGCTCTCGCCCCGCCGCACGGTCTATGGCGTGCAGGCGCCCGCACTGGCGCCGGATGCGGCGACGCCCGAAAGCCTGGAGGCGCTGGCGGCCGATTATGTCGCGCGCCTCCGCGCCGCGTGGCCGCAGGGGCCTTACCATCTCGTCGGCTGGTCGGTCGGCGGCATCATCGCGCAGGCCATGGCGGTGCGGCTGCGCGAGCTGGGCCTCGATGTCGGCGTGCTGGCGATGCTCGATTCCTACCCGGCCGATTGCTGGCGGGCCGAGCCCGAGCCGGACGAGGGCGCCGCGCTGAAGGCGCTGGTCGCGCTGGCCGGCCACGACCCGGACCGGCTCCCGGCGCTGGCGCTGAACCGCGCCTGCGTGCTCGCCTTCCTGCGCGCCTCCGACAGCCCGCTCGGCATGCTGCCCGACGCGGCACTGGACGGGGTGGCGCGCGTGGTGGCGTCGAACAGTGCGCTGGTGCGCGGCCATTATCATCGCCGCTACGAGGGCGTGGTTCTTCATTTCCGCGCGGCGCTGGACCACAAGGACCGGGATCTTTCGCCGTCCATGTGGTCGGACCATGCGGCGAATATCCATGTGATCGACGTTCCCTCGCTGCACGCCCATCTCACCGGCGTGGGGGCGACCGCCGTCGTCGCGCCGGTGCTGGCGCGGGCGCTGGCGGAATACGAGGGACGAGAAGAGGAGAAGGCGGCATGCGCGACAGCGGTCTGAGTGGGCGGCTCGCCCTCGTCACCGGGGCGGCCGGCGGCATCGGCGCGGCCGTGGTGCGCGTGCTTCTCGCCGAGGGCGCCCGCGTGGTGGCGACCGACCGCGACGAGGCGGGGCTCGCGGCGCTGGCCGAATTCGGCCCCGACGTGACGCCGGCCCTGCTCGATGTGCGCTCCAGCGAGGCGGTCGACGCCCTCGTCGCCCGCGTCGAGCGCGAGGCCGGCCCCATCGACCTGCTCGCCCATGTCGCCGGCGTGCTGTCCTATGAGCCGGTCGTGAGCCTGTCCGACGCCGAGTGGGAGCGCGTGCTCGACATCAACGCCACCGGGGTGTTCCGGGTCTGCCGGGCGGTGGCGCGGGCGATGCAGCCGCGCGGGCGCGGGGCGATCGTCACCGTAAGCTCCAACGCCGCCGGCATTCCCCGCCACGCCATGTCGGCCTATGCCGCCTCCAAGGCGGCGGCGACCATGTTTACCCGCTGCCTCGGGCTGGAACTCGCCCCGCACGGCATTCGCTGCAACATCGTGGCGCCCGGCTCGACGCTCACCCCGATGCAGACCGGCATGTGGGCGGATGCGGGCGGCGCGGCGCGGGTGATCGCCGGCTCGCCGGAGACCTTCAAGGCCGGCATCCCGCTCGGCAAGCTGGCGACGCCGGAGGATGTGGCCGAGGCGGTGGCCTTCCTGCTGTCGGAGCGGGCCAGCCACATCACCATGGCCGATCTTTATGTCGATGGCGGCGCCACCTTGCGGGGGTGACCTGCTCCCTCTCCCCGACGGGGAGAGGAAAGGAAAGGGCTCACAGCGCCCGGTCGACGATCACCTGCAGGAAGCCGCGCGCGCAGGTCTCCACCCGCGCCTCCACCTTGTAGACGCGCGCCAGCATGGCCGGGGTGATCGCCTCGTGCGGCGTGCCGTCGGCGGCGACGGCGCCCTTTTCCAGCACCACGATGCGCCGCGCATAGCGGGCGGCCTGGGCGATGTCGTGCAGCACGATGACGACGATGATGGAGCGCTCGCGCGCCAGTTCCTCGACGAGTTGCATCACCCTGAGCTGATGGTGGATGTCGAGCGCGCTGGTCGGCTCGTCCAGCAGCAGCACGGTCGGCTCGCGCACCAGCGACTGGGCGAGGCTGGCGAGCTGGCGCTGGCCGCCGGAGAGTTCGTCGAGCCCGCGCAGCGCCAGTTCGGCGATGCCGAGCCGCTCCAGTGCGGCGAGCGCGCGTTCATGCGCCTCCATGGTGGAGAGGGCGTCGTCGCTCGCCGACATCAGCGCCGAGAGCGTCGCCTCGAACACGGTCAGCGCCACGCGCTGGGGCAGCGCCTGCGGCATGTAGGTGACGAAGCGCGCATGGCCGGCGGCGGAAAGCCCGGTCAGCTCGACATCGTCGAGGCGGATCGAGCCCCTGGCGGGAACCAGGCCGGCGAGCGCGCGCAGCAGCGTCGTCTTGCCGGCCGCATTAGGGCCGATCAGCGCCGTGACGCCGCCGCCCTCAATGGCGGGCAGGGTCAACCCGTCGAGGATGCGGCGCTTTCCATAGCCGGCCGACAGGGTGTCGATGCGCAGGCGCGGGGCGGCAAAGGCAGGGGCAGGGGCAGGGGGAGGCGGCGCCATCACAGCCGCTCCCGCCGCGCGAAGATGAGCGCCATGAAGAAGGGCACCCCGATCAGCGCGGTGACGATGCCCACCGGCAGCAGCGCGCCGGGCACCAGCGTCTTCGAGGCCACCGAGGCCAGCGACATGATCGCCGCTCCCGCCAGCATGGAGGCGGGCAGGAAGAAGCGGTGATCCTCGCCGACCAGCATCCGGGCGATGTGCGGCGCCACCAGCCCGATGAAGCCGATGGTGCCGACAAAGGCGACCGAGGTCGCCGCCAGCAGGCTCACCCGCAGCAGCGAGAAGAAGCGCAGCCGCGCCACCGAGATGCCGAAGGAGCGCGCGCGGTCCTCACCGAGCCGCAGCGCCGTCATCCGCCATGAGGCCCGCAGCGCGAAGGGGACGACGGCGAGGATCACGAGGCCCAGCACGCCGAGCTTGGGCCAGGTCGCCCGCGAGAGGCTGCCCATGCTCCAGAACACCAGCTGCTGCAACGCCTCCTGGCTGGCGACGAACTGCACCAGCGCCACCAGCGCGTTGAAGGTGAACACCAGCGCGATGCCGAACAGCACCAGCGTCTCCACCCCGGTGCCGCGCAGGCTGGACAGCGCCTGCAGCAGCAGCACCGAGCCGAAGGCGAACAGGAAGGCGAAGGCCGGCAGGTTCCAGTCGGCCGGCAGGAAGGGCAGGCTGGCGCCGAGCACCAGCGCCAGCGCCGCGCCGAAGGAAGCGGCGGAGGAGACGCCGAGCGTGAAGGGGCTGGCCAGCGGGTTGTTGAGGATGGTCTGCATCTCGGCGCCGGCCAGCGCCAGCGCCACGCCCACCAGCACCGCCATCAGCGCATAGGGCAGGCGCACCTCCCAGATGATGACGCGGGCGGGCGCGTCCAGCGCGGCGGGGTCGAGAAGGCCGGTCACGACCGTGCCGATGGGCAGGTTGGAGGGGCCGGTGGCGATGTCGAGCACCAGCGCCACCAGCATCAGCGCGCCGAGCCCGGCGAGGATGGCGAGGCGCCGGCGCACGAGGCGCGCATAGGCGGCCAGTGCCGCCACGGGTGCGCCCGTGCCGGCCCCCGGTCGGTCGTCGGCTCTGGCGGAAGGCTCGCTCATCCTGTCTCCGGTGGCCGGTCGGCGGCGGTCAGAGGGTTCTGCATGAGCGGCCGAAGGCGGTCAAGTTCCTGTTACGGAAAGGAAATTCCTTGGAATGGTTCCATTGTCGGAGCGTGCGCTTGCGCTGCCTCGCCCATGGGCTAGAGCTTGGCTATCGCCGATCTTTTCGCCCCACCTTTCCGCGACTGCCGATGAACCCCGTCACCCTGCCCGATGCCGAATGGTTCGACCTCGCCCCGGCGCGCGGAGGGGGCGCGAGCGACGGCCGGCCGTGGCGCATCTTCCTCGCCCGGCCGCCCGGCGAGGCGCCGCCGGCGGGGTTCCCGGCGGTCTTCATGCTCGACGCCAATGCGGGTTTCGCCACCTTCGCCGAGGTGATGCGGCGCGGCGCGGTGCGCCCGCCGGCCACCGGCATTTCACCGGCCGTCATCGTCGGCATCGGCTATCCCGAGGGCGACGACCACCGGGCGCGGCGAAGCTTCGACTACACCGCCGGCCCCGGCGCGGAGGCCGGCCGGCCCGGACAGGCGCGTCCGACCGGCGGGCGCGACGCCTTCCTCGCCTTCATCGAGGGCACGCTGAAGCCGCATGTCGCGGGCATGCTGCCGCTCGATCCGGCGCGGCAGACGCTGTTCGGCCATTCGCTGGCCGGCTGGCTGGTGCTCGACGCGCTGGCGCGCGGCGGCGCCACGTTCCGCTCCCATGTCGCGGTGAGCCCGTCGATCTGGTGGGACGAGGCGCGGCTGGTCGAGGGGCTGGCGCAGGCCCGGGGCACGCCCGCGCGGCTGGCGGTGCTGGTGGGGGAATGGGAGCAGGCGCTGGCGCCCTGGCAGGCCTCGCGGCCGGAGGCGGCCGAGATGGCGGCGCGCCGGGCGCGGCGCGGCATGGTCGACCGGGCGCGGGATTTCGCCGCCCGGGCGGCGCGCGAGCTGGGTCCGCAGGCGCGGGTGGAATTTGAGCTGATGGCCGGCGAGGACCACGCCTCGATCCTGCCGGCGGCGATGGCGCGGGCGCTGCGCTTCGCCCTCGCCGACGCGCCGCCCGGAGATGCCGTCGCTTCAGACAAGTGACCTGCGCGGACAAGTGACTTGCACCGGGCGGGCCAGCGGCTAGTTGTAGCGCGAACCGACCAGATGGGGCCTTTCATGACCGCTTCGCACACCGCCGCCGCACCGCTTTCCTCGCCCGCCGTGCGCAACCGGCAGATCACCGCGGGGCTGATCGTCGCCGTCATCGGCGCGGGCACGCTGGCGGGGGCGTGGTACTTCCAGCTCGTCGTCGGCCTCGCCCCGTGCCCGCTCTGCCTGGAGCAGCGTATCCCCTATTACATCGGCGTTCCGCTGGCGCTGGTCGGCGCGTTGCTGGCCTTCGCCCGCCGGCCGGGACAGGCCCGCATCGCCATCGTGCTGGCGGCGATGCTGATGGCGCTCGGCACCTTCCTCGCGGTCTATCACGCCGGCAACGAATGGGGCTTCTGGGCCGGGCCGACCGCCTGTTCGGGCAGCGGGCCGGCGATGCAGAACGGGGATATTCTCGGCCAGCTCCAGCAGGCCCGCGTGGTGCGCTGCGACGAGGCGCCGTGGCGGCTGCTCGGCCTCTCGCTCGCCGGCTACAACGCCTTCATCGCCGCCGCGCTGACGCTGGTCGCCATGTGGGGCGCCGCCGCGCGCGACTGAACGGGCCGGCGGCGCGTCCGCTTACGGGTCGAGTTCGGTGTCCCAGTAGAGATAGTCGACCCAGCTACCGTGCAGGTAGTTCGGCGGGAAATGCCGGCCGTTCTGGTGCAGATCGAAGATCGACGGCTGGAAGGGCCGCTGGCGCGGGATCATGTGCGCGTCGGCCGGCATCATGCTGCCCTTGCGCAGGTTGCAGGGCGAGCAGGCGGCGACGACGTTCTCCCAGGTGGTCTGGCCACCGCGCGAGCGCGGGATCACATGGTCGAAAGTCAGGTCGTCGCGCGAATCGCAGTACTGGCAGGTGAAGCGGTCGCGCAGGAACACGTTGAAGCGGGTGAAGGCCGGCTGGCGCGCGGGCCGGATGAACGCCTTGAGCGAGACCACGCTCGGCAGACGCATCTGGAACGTCGCGCTGGAGACCTGACGCTCGTAATATTCGACGATGTTCACGCGGTCGAGGAACACGGCCTTGATCGCGTCCTGCCAGGACCAGACCGAGAGCGGGTAATAGCTCAGCGGCCGGTAATCGGCGTTGAGCACGAGGGCCGGCCAGGCACCTGGAGACAAAGTCGCCGTCAACGCTCGCTCCCTGCATGAAGCGCCGCCAACGGCTGAATCGGCGCCGCTCGACGCACCGCGATAGTCTATATGTAGCGTGTCAATCTTGTGAAGCGCCTGTATGCGCGCGAGCCGCGCCGGCGCCGCCCTTCATCCGCGCGACCGTCGCGCGCGGCGCTCAGGCGAGGACTTCGCCCAGGAAGCTGCCGGCCAGCGTCAGCCCGATCTCGTCGATGCCGTGGGTGAGCCCGCTGGAGAGGCGCGCGCGCACCGCGATGCCGCGCTTCTCAAGGCTTTCCACCGCGCGTGGCAGGGCGACGGGGGGAATCACCGGGTCGAGATCGCCATGGATCAGCAGCACCGGCGGGCGGGCGACGATTTCGGCGTCGAACGCCTCCAGCGCGCGCTCTGGCGGCAGCACATGGATGCCGGAGAAGCCGACAATGCCGGCGGGCGCGACCTTGCGGCGCAGCCCGGTGTGCAGCGCCATCATCGTGCCCTGGCTGAAGCCGACCAGCGCGAGCCGCGAGCCGGGCAGGCCGAGCCGGGCCAACTCGGCGTCGAGGAAGCCGTCGAGCGCGGGATGGGCGCTCTGCACCCCGGTCCAGCGCTCGCGGTCGTCGCGCTCGACATAGCCGAACCATTGCCGGCCGACCGGGGCGATGGCCAGCGGCTCGGGCGCGTGCGGGGAGACGAAGGCGGTGTCGGGCAGCTGCGGCGCCCAGTACTGGCCGAGGTCGATCAGGTCGCGCCCGTCGGCGCCGTAGCCGTGCAGCAGCACGACGAGCGAGGTGGCCGGACGGCCGGAGCGGGGCGGCAGGCGCGGTCCGTCCAGCATGGCGCGGCCCTCAGTTGGTGCCGTCGTCGCGCGCCCCGGCGCCGGAGGCGACCTTGGCGGCGGGGCCGTGGTTCAGCAGCGAATCGATGCGCGTGCGCTCCTGCTCGAAGGCGGCGAGGACGCGCCCGTCGAGCGCCCGCCCGCGCGGCAGGCGGATGCGCATCGGATCGACGAAGCGCCCGTTCACCAGCACCTCATAGTGCAGGTGGGCGCCGGTGGAGAGGCCGGTCGAGCCGATATAGCCGATGAGCTGTCCCTGCCGCACCCGCAGCCCCTCGCGTATGCCCTTGGCGAAGCCGGACTGGTGCGAATAGGTCGTCACATAGCCGTTGGCGTGCTGGATCTCGATGCGGCGGCCATAGCCGGACGTCCACGCCGCCTTGGTGATGACGCCGTTGCCGGCGGCATAGATCGGTGTGCCGGTGCGGTCGGCCCAGTCGACGCCGGAATGCAGGCGGCTGTAGCCGAGAATGGGATGGCGGCGCATGCCGAAGCCCGAGCGCAGCTGGCCGGCCGAGATCGGCTTGCGGACGAGGAACTTCTTCGCGCTCTTGCCGGCCTCGTCGTAGAAGTCGATCAGCCCGTCGTCCTGGGTCTGGTAGCGGTAGTAGCGCCGCTCCTCGCCGCCGACCGAGAGCCCGGCGAACAGCACGCCGCCGGCGCCGCCCGCCTCGTCCGGCTCATAGACCACTTCGAGCGAATCGCCCGCCCGCACCCGGCGCTGGAAATCGACGTCGAAGGAATAGACCCGGATCATGCTCTCGATGACCGGGCGCGGCACCTCGTGGCGCAGCGCGGTCTCCCAGATGCTGTCATAGAGCGTGATGCCGCGTCCGCCGCCCTCGTCGTCGCCCTCGTCCGGGGCCACGTCGGCGACCTGGATGTCGGCCGGCTCCTGCACGGGGAGGAACTTGCCGAGATCGGAGAGCGCCACCGTGCCCTGATGGCCATTGTCGCCGAATACGGCGACGCGCAGCGGCACCACGCCATTGCCCGAGGCGTCGAGCAGCACCTTTAGCCGCAGGCCGGGGGTGAGGTTGCCCTGCAATTCGCGGGCGTTGAAGGCGGAGGAGGCGGCATCGGCCGAGACCTCGGCGACGCCCATGTCGACGAGGATCGAGGCGATGGTGTCGCCCGACTTGGCGACGACGGTGCGCTCCGACCAGTCATTGCCGCCGGAGGCATCCTCGGCCGATTTGTCGACCGAGCTGACATTCTCCGGCTGGTGCAGCGCCTTCACCGGGTCGGCGGCGCCGGCGGGCGCATAGGCGAGCGGCCCGACGCCGGCGGTCGCGATGCCGGGCAAGGCGGGCGCGCGGCTTTCGGCCGGCAGGCTGAATTCGGCGGTCTCGCGCACCTTCATCAGCACGTCTTCCATCGGAAGCTCGGCGGCGAAGCGTGTGCTCGGCGGCAGGCTGCCAATGTCGCGCAGGGCGATGGTGAGGTCGCCCGTCGGCTCGGCCTGAGCGGTTTCCGCGTCGTTGGTGTTGCTGGATTCGGCGACCAGCTTGGCCGGATTGAAGCGCGGCACGTCGACCGAGGCGGAGGTGATCCCCTGGGCGAGATTGGTGGCGACCTTGGTGAC
This sequence comes from Ancylobacter sp. TS-1, assembly GCF_009223885.1. NCBI lineage: Bacteria > Pseudomonadati > Pseudomonadota > Alphaproteobacteria > Hyphomicrobiales > Xanthobacteraceae > Ancylobacter > Ancylobacter sp. TS-1. The sequence goes on along the minus strand of NZ_CP045144.1, from coordinate 2,269,577 downwards.
GGCGCGCACCTTGATGATCTCGCGGTCGCCGTCCTTGGAGGTGGTGGCCAGGCGCAGCGTCTGCTTGGCGCTGAAGCTTTCCGACAGGATCGACATGCGGTCGCCCTTGCGGGCAACGTTGGAGGGGCGCTCGCCGGCGGCGAGCGCGCCGCGCAGGGCCGAGCGCACCGTCTCCGGGGTCTGTGCGAAGCGATATTCGCCATCGAGCGCGGCATAGACCGCCCCGCCCATCAGCGCGGCGCCGCAGATGCCGGTGAGCAGCGTGGCCATGAGCCAGCGCAGGGAGACCCGGCGGCGGTTGATCGGCTCCTCGGCGTCGCCGTCGACGCCGAGCGGTGGCTCGTCGCCGAGGTCGAAACCCGCCGCCTGGGAGCGCCTTACGCTGGCCGGTCCGCGTCTGGTCTCCAACAAGCTTCCCCGCGTTCCCCGGCGCTCCGTTGCTGCGGTTGCTGACCGCCGCCGGACGCCCTGTTCGACTTGGAGCCCGCCGGGGCGGACCTGTTCGGATGGTTCGGCAATACCTTGCCGGATCGGGTCGCGACGATGGCGCCGGCAACCTCGGCCGTCAACCCGTCCAGCCGGCGAATCGCCTTCCGGGCAGGGCCGGGGATCTAGACCCGGCGCTCACGGCGAAAGCATGGCGGCGTGGGCGATTACTGCACGCTTGCGGCGCGCCGCCGCAGCGGGGAGGGCGGCGGCAGCGGCACCATGGCGACGGTGGTGCGGGCGCTCGCCGCGGCCGCCGGCGCGGTTCCGGCACGGACGAAGTCGGACTGGAGCGGCATCGGCGCGCCGGCCACGAGCGGGCGGTGCAGCGCGGGAACGGCGGCCTGCGCCGCCACCGGCGCGCCCGGCGTCGTCGGGACGATGCCCTGCCAGGCGGTGGCCGGAGAATCCGGGTTGCGCAGGATCGGCGCGGGGCCGGAGAGCGGGGCCGGCTTCGCCCCGGTCGTCGAGGCGAGGGCGAGCGCGGGGCGCGCCGGCGGGGTGGGGGCGGCCGAGGTGGAGGCAACCGGGGCGGTGGCAGGCTGGGCGGGTCGGCCGGCGATGACGGTCTCGGGCGCCACCGGCGCGGCCGAGGGGCCGCCATAGCGCTTGAAGAAGCTCCATATCTCCTCGGGCGCGTCGAGCCCGCTGCTGCGGGGCCCGAGCAGCACGGAGGCCAGCGCGTCGACCGCTCCGGTCGACTGCGAGGGCGGCTGATGGCCGCCGGCGACCTCGTAATAGGCGACCTCGCCGCCCGGCGCGCAGCGCTTCCAGCGGGTGATGCGCGCGTGCGGGGCGCTCGAAATCTCGGGCTTGGCGCAGCCGTCGAGGCGGGCGAACAGCGCGGCGGTGGCGTTGGCCGACATCAGCCGGGCGCCGGGGGTGGGGCGGCCGAACATCGGCACGATGGGATCGTACGTGCCGTTCATCAGCAGGATCGGTATCGGCCGCGAGGGACGGCAGCTGTCAGAATAGCCGACCGGCACCGTCATCATCAGCGTCGCATAGGCCTGGAAACGGTCGGCGTAGCGGCAGGCGATGTAGGCGGTCAGGAAGCCGCCATTGGAGAAGCCCATCAGATAGACGCGCGAGGGATCGGCTATCCCCTCGGCGACGAGCCTGTCCAGCAGGTCGACGATGAAGCGGCCATCGTCGCGCTTGTAGAGCAGCGGGATGAAGCCGGCGATCGAGCTGCGCCCGTCGTTCCACAGCAGGTTCAGGCCCTTGGGATAGGCGACGACGAAGCCTTCGCGGTCGGCGACCGCGTCGAGGTCGAGATAGCGCTGCATCATGCCGGCCGGCTGCAGCGCGCCGTGCAGGGCGATCACCAGCGGGCGCGGGCCGGGCGAGGCAGCGGCGCCCCGGGGCATGTGGAGGATGTATTCGCGGTTGAGGCCGCCCGAGGCGACGGTGCGCTCGGTGTCGGGCGCGGCGCGGCGCGCCTGCGCACGAGCGTCGCCGGTCCCCGCGAGCAGGGCGCAGGCGGACAGGATCAATGCGCCGATCAGGACACTGGGTTTCGCGAAATGCATGGAACGCAACCTCGAACGCGGCGGGTTTCGCGCCAAACCCGTTCAGACAGCCGATTTCGGACAATTAAAAGGCAAAGGTGGTTAATGACCCGTCTCCATGCCGCTTCGTCTGTCACGTCGACGTGGCCGAAACTCTGCAAAAGAGGGTGGCCGGGCCGGGAAGCGGTGCGCTAGGGTGCGCCTGCTGCGGCGCAACCGGAACAATGGGCGCTGCGGGAGGAACGATAGACGCCACCTTTGGAATGATTGCGAACTGCAATCGTTTCCGCTACGCACACATCATCTTCCTGAGTGATCTGGGACACCGACATGGCAGGAGCGGCCGAGCGGCCCCTTTCCCCACATCTGCAGATTTACCGGCCGATGCTGACGATGATGATGTCCATCGTCCATCGAATCACCGGCGTGGCGCTGTATTTCGGCACGCTTTTGCTGGTGATCTGGCTCATCGCCGTGGCAAGCTCGGAGCAGGCCTTCGGCCTGGTGAACGGGCTGTTCGGCAGCTGGCTCGGCCTCCTCGTGCTGGTCGGCTACAGCTGGGCGCTGATCCACCACACGCTGGGCGGCGTACGCCACTTCGTCTGGGACACCGGCGCCGGCTTCGGCCCCGAATGGCGCGAGGTTCTGGCCCGCGCCACCATCGGCGGGTCGATCGGCCTGACGGTGCTGCTGTGGATCGTCATCTGGCTGGTGAAGGGCTGACGCGATGAGCGCAACTCCGGGTTCTTCGCTGCGCACGCCGCGCCGCCGGGTCGCCGGCCTCGGCTCGGCCCGCTCCGGCACCGGCCATTTCTGGCTCCAGCGCGTCACCGCGCTCGGCAATCTCATCCTCCTCGTCATCGCGCTGCCGATCCTCATCTGCGTGGCCGGCAGCGGCTACGCGGCGACGGTGGCGACGCTCGGTCATCCGCTGGTGGCCATCGTGCTGCTGCTGCTGCTGCTCTCGGTGACGATGCACATGCGCCTCGGCATGCAGGTGGTGATCGAGGACTATGTCCATCACGAGGGGGCCAAGGTGCTCGCGCTGGTCGCCAACACCTTCTTCACGACGGCGGTCGGGCTGGCCGGCGCCTTCGCCATCCTCAAGATCAGTTTCGGAGGCTGACAGACCATGGCCGGGACGACTTCCGCCAATGGCGCTTCCAACGGCGCGGCGCGCGCCGCCTACCCGATCACCGATCACACCTATGACGTCGTCGTGGTGGGAGCCGGCGGCGCCGGCCTGCGCGCCGTCGTGGGCTGCTCGGAGGCCGGGCTGCGCACCGCCTGCGTGACCAAGGTGTTCCCCACCCGCTCGCACACTGTCGCGGCGCAGGGCGGCATCGCCGCCTCGCTCGGCAATATGGGCACCGACGACTGGCGCTTCCACATGTACGACACCGTGAAGGGGTCGGACTGGCTGGGCGACCAGGACGCCATCGAATATCTGGTGCGCCATGCCCCCGCCGCCGTCTACGAGCTCGAGCACTGGGGCGTGCCCTTCTCGCGCACCGAGGAAGGCAAGATCTACCAGCGCCCGTTCGGCGGCATGACGGTGGAATACGGCAAGAGCCCGGCGCAGCGCACCTGCGCCGCCGCCGACCGCACCGGCCACGCCATCCTGCACACGCTCTACGGCGCCGCGCTGAAGCATTCGGCCGAGTTCTTCATCGAGTATTTCGCGCTTGACCTGATCATGGACGATGACGGCCGCTGCCGCGGCATCGTCGCGCTGAAGATGGACGACGGCACGCTGCACCGCTTCCGCGCGCAGACCGTGATTCTCGCCACCGGCGGCTATGGCCGCGCCTATTTCTCCGCGACCAGCGCCCATACCTGCACCGGCGACGGCAACGCCATGGTGCTGCGCGCCGGCCTGCCGCTGCAGGACATGGAGTTCGTGCAGTTCCACCCGACCGGCATCTACGGCTCGGGCTGCCTGATCACCGAGGGCGCGCGCGGCGAGGGCGGCTATCTCACCAATTCGGACGGCGAGCGCTTCATGGAGCGCTACGCGCCGTCCGCCAAGGACCTCGCCTCGCGCGACGTCGTCTCGCGCTCCATGACCATGGAGATCCGCGAGGGCCGCGGCGTCGGCAAGAACAAGGACCACATCTACCTGCACCTCGACCATCTCGACCCGGCGATCCTGCATGAGCGCCTGCCGGGCATTTCCGAGAGCGCGAAGATCTTCGCCGGCGTCGACGTGACCAAGGAGCCGATCCCGGTGCTGCCGACCGTCCACTACAACATGGGCGGCATCCCGACCAACTTCCACGGCGAGGTCGTCACCAAGAAGGCCGGCAATCCCGACCATGTGGTGCCGGGCCTGATGGCGGTGGGCGAATGCGCCTGCGTGTCGATCCACGGCGCCAACCGCCTCGGCTCCAACTCGCTGACCGACCTCGTGGTGTTCGGCCGCGCGGCGGCGCTGCGCTGCGCCGAACTGCTGACCCCCGGCGACAAGCAGCCTGAGCTGCCGTCGGACTCCGCCGAGCTGGCGCTCTCGCGCCTCGACCATTTCCGCAACGCCCATGGCGGCACCCCGACCGCCGAGCTGCGCCTCTCCATGCAGAAGGTGATGCAGAACAACTGCGCGGTCTACCGCACCGGCGAGGTGCTGGAGGAGGGCCGCAAGCTGATCGCCGACGTGTTCGCCGGCACCAGCGACATCGACGTCACCGACCGCTCGCTGATCTGGAACTCCGACCTCATCGAGACACTTGAGTATGACAACCTGATCGCGCTCGCGACGGTGACGATGGAAAGCGCCGCCGCCCGCACCGAGAGCCGCGGCGCCCATGCGCGCGAGGATTTCCCCGAGCGCGACGACGCCAACTGGATGAAGCACACGCTGGCCTTCGTGGATTTTGAGAAGCAGAGCGTGCGCCTCGACGAGCGCCCGGTGCACACCTACACGCTGTCGAACGACATCCAGTACATCGAGCCGCGCAAGCGGGTGTACTGATGATAACTCAGGGTTGTGAGCAGCTCTTGTCCAGCCGTATGATGATAGGGGGCGGCCCCTTTCAGCCACGGCACTATGCGGGCCGGCCTCTACTCAACGCTAGGGGGCGGAGCATGTGGTATCAGGAGCTGGTTCAACTCGCTGTCAGCAATATCTACGTTTCGGCGGCGGCGCTTACCGCCGTGGTCTGCTCGATCATCGCTCTGTTGTTCGTGTTCTCGAAGAACCGGAGCCCCGAATCGAAGCGCGATTCCCGGCTGGTCGCCGTCGCTCATTCCGAGAATGTATCAAGAATAGAAGAAGACATTGTCACTATAATCGTCGAAAAAAGCTTCATCAAAAGTAATATACAGAGAATACTGGACGAGCGAAAAGTCGAGCCTCGGTTCACGTTTCGGGAGTTTGCGCTTTTCGGAATGCCGGCTCTGATAACGCTCTGTCTTATCGTGTTTTCAGGCATCATCATATTCAAGGCCAGCAATCCGGCCAAGGCTGAGTTGCCTGCCTTTATGGCTCAGGCGTTTACGGCGGTCGTTGCCTATTATTTCGGTGCGGCGACAGCGAAGAGATAAAGAGCATATTGGCGAAGGTAGAGAGATGGTCCAGCTTACCCTGCCGAAGAACTCTCAGCTTGTCGAAGGCAAGGTGTGGCCCAAGCCCGCCGGCGCCAACCGGCTGACCGAGTACAAGATCTACCGCTGGAACCCGGATGACGGGAAGAATCCGAGCGTCGACACCTATTATGTCGACCGCGACGATTGCGGGCCGATGGTGCTGGACGGGCTCATCTACATCAAGAACATCATCGACCCGACGCTGACCTTCCGCCGCTCCTGCCGCGAGGGCATCTGCGGCTCCTGCGCGATGAACATCGACGGTACCAACACGCTGGCCTGCCTCAAGAGCATGGACGACGTGACGGCCTCGTCGGTGAAGATCTACCCGCTGCCGCACATGCCTGTGGTGAAGGACCTGGTGCCGGACCTCACCCAGTTCTACGCCCAGCACGCCTCGGTCGAGCCCTGGCTGCACACCGAGACGCCCGCCCCCGAGAAGGAGTGGCGGCAGGCGCGCGGCGACCGCGAGAAGCTCGACGGTCTCTACGAGTGCATCCTGTGCGCCTGCTGCTCGACCTCCTGCCCGAGCTACTGGTGGAATGGCGACCGCTATCTCGGCCCGGCGGCGCTGCTTCAGGCCTATCGCTGGCTGATCGACAGCCGCGACGAAGCCACCGGCGACCGGCTCGACGATCTGGAAGACCCGTTCCGGCTCTATCGCTGCCACACCATCATGAACTGCGCCAAGGCCTGCCCGAAGGGGCTGAACCCGGCCAAGGCGATCGCCGAGATCAAGAAGATGATGGTGGCGCGCCAGTTCTGAGGCGGCCTGCCGGCCCTACCGCGTCAGGGCGCCGACGTCATCCTGAGGCGCGCGCGACGCGCGCCTCGAAGGACGCAGGTCGCTGATGCGAGCCTGGTCGCCCACGCCTGCGTGCTTCGAGGCCGGCCGTCCCGGCCGGCACCTCAGCATGACGGGTGGACGTCGCCGCCCCGCCGGTATTCTCTCCTGCTATGTCCGCCCCCCGCCCCGTCTTCCGCTTCGCGCCGAGCCCGAACGGGCTGCTGCATCTCGGCCATGCGCGCTCGGCGCTGCTGAACGCCGCGATGGCGGAGGCCGCCGGCGGGCGGCTGCTGCTGCGCATCGAGGATATCGACGCCACGCGCTGCCGGCCGGACTATGAGGCCGCCATCCATGAGGACCTCGGCTGGCTCGGCCTCGACTGGGAGCGGCCGGTGCGCCGGCAGTCGGAGCATCTGGCCGAACACGCCGCCGCGCTGGCGCGGCTGGAGGCGATGGGCCTCGTCTATGCGAGCTTCGAGAGCCGGGGCGACATACGCCGCGCGCTGGAGAACCGGCCGGACTGGCCGCATGACCCGGACGGGGCGCCGCTGTTTCCCTTCCCGCGCGTGGCGACGGACGAGGCCGAGCGCGCGCGCCGGGCGGCGGCGGGCGAGCCCTTCGCGCTGCGGCTCGACATGCGCCGGGCGGCGGCGCTGGCACGGGCGCGCGGCGGCCCGCTCGACTGGCGCGAGGTGCCGGAGCGCGGGGGCGAGGGCGAGACGGTCACCGCCGATCCGCTGGCCTGGGGCGACGTGGTGATCGCCCGCAAGGAGGTGCCGACCTCCTATCATCTCGCCGTCGTCGTCGACGATGCGCTTCAGGGCGTGAGCCATGTGGTGCGCGGCGCCGACCTGAAGGCGGCGACCTCGGTGCACCGCGTGTTGCAGGCGCTGCTCGGCCTGCCGGCGCCGCTCTACACCCACCATTCCCTGCTGCTGGACGACGAAGGGCGCAAGCTCTCCAAATCCATCGGCTCGGAAAGCCTCGCCGCGCTGCGGGCGCGGGGGATGACGCCGGACGAGGCGCGACGTCGGGCGGGGGTATGACCGCCGGGCCTTGTCCCCGCTCCGCGATCGGCGCTACCGAAGGGCAGCCCTTGCCCCGGATGGCCCGATGATTCCCTGGATCCTGCTCGATACCGCCCAAGTGCCCGACGGGGGCGAGCTGCGCCTCAAGCGGCGGGGCGACGAATTCTCCATCATGGCGGGCGCCACCGAGCTGATGAACAGCCGCCTCAGCGGCTCCGAGCAGGCGCTGGCCACGCTGGCCTGCGCGCGGCTCGGCCCGCGCCCGGCGCTGCGGCTGCTGATCGGCGGGCTCGGCATGGGCTTCACCCTGCGCGCCGCGCTCGGTGAGGTGGGTGCCGACGCGCAGATCGTGGTGGCGGAGCTGGTGCCGGCGGTCATCGCCTGGGCGCGCGGGCCGATGGCGGCGATTTTCGGCGACAGCCTGACCGATCCCCGCGTGAGCCTGCATGAAGGCGACGTCGCCGGGGCGATCCGCGACGGGCGGGGGAGCTATGACGCCATCCTGCTCGATGTCGACAACGGGCCGGGCGGGCTAACCCGGGCGGCCAATGACGGGCTCTACAGCCCCGCCGGGCTCGGCGCCGCGCGCGCGGCCCTGCGCCCCGGTGGCGTGCTGGCGGTGTGGTCCTCGGCGCCGGACAGCGGCTTCACCGCACGCCTGCGCCGGGCCGGCTTCGCGGTCGAGGAGGCGCGGGTGCGCGCCCATGGCAAGAGCGGGGCGCGGCATGTCATCTGGCTCGCCGTCAGGCCGGACGGCCGGGCGCCGCAGGAGTAACGGCGCTGGAAACCTCGCTCTATCTACCGATCAAACGGTTCCTCGAAGAACGCGGCTTCGCCGTGAAGGGGGAGATCGGCGGCTGCGATCTGGTGGCGCTGTCGGACGACGCGGTGCCGCTGGTGGTGATCGGCGAACTGAAGCTCAGCTTCAATCTGGAGCTTGTGCTGCAGGCGGTCGACCGCGCCGGCGCCGGCGACGAGGTGTGGCTGGCGGCGCGGGCCTCGCTGCGCGGCAAGGGTCGCGAGAGCGATTCGCGCTTCCGCAATCTCTGCCGCCGGCTCGGCTTCGGCATGCTCGCCGTCTCGCCGGAAGGCGAGGTGACGATTATCGTCGCCCCGGACGCGCCGATGCCGCGCAAGGACCCGCGTCGGCGCTCAAGGCTGGTGGCGGAGCACAAGCGGCGGCAGGGCGATCCGGCGGTGGGCGGCGGCTCGCGGGTGCCGATCATGACCGCCTATCGCCAGCAGGCACTGGCCTGCGCCGCCGCGCTTGTCGCCGGGCCGGCGCGCCCGCGCGACCTGCGCGCCACCGCGCCCGATGCCGGCAAGATCCTGCTGGACAATGTCTATGGCTGGTTCGTCCGCGCCGAGCGCGGCGTCTACGCCCTCACCCCGGCGGGGCACGAGGCGCTGGCCCGCTGGCCGCAGGCGTCCAAGGAGGAGGCGCCCGGCTGAGCCCGCGTCAAACCGCTGTCACCGCCAGCGGATAGCCAAGGCGCACCGCCCGAGCCGACAGGAACCCCCCATGTCCATGTTTCACGCCCTGCGCGCATCCCTGCATCCCGCCCTCCGGCCCGCTCGCCGGACTTTGACCACGGCCCTGTTCGCGCTGGCGCTTGTCGCCCCGGCGGCTGCCGAGACCGGCGTTGCCGGGATCGGCAGCATCGAGATCGGCCCGCGTCCGTTCTATCTCGTCGGCGAGATGAAGGACGGGGCGTTGAAGGACCAGCTGGCCCAGTGCAAGGGCCCGTTCACGGCGAAGAATTTCTCCATCGCCCATCGCGGCGCGCCGCTGCAGTTTCCCGAGCACACCCGCGAGGGCTACATCGCCGCCGCGCGCATGGGCGCCGGCGTGATCGAATGCGACGTCGCCTTCACCAAGGACCGCGAGCTGGTGTGCCGCCATGCCCAGTGCGACCTGCACACCACGACGGACATTCTCGCCCGCCCGGAACTCGCCGCGAAATGCTCGGAAGGGTTCCAGCCGGCCGACCCCGCCACCGGGCGCAAGGCCAGCGCGAAGTGCTGCACCAGCGACCTGACGCTCGCCGAGTTCAAGTCGCTGCGGCCGAAGATGGACGGCTTCAACCCGCGCGGGGTAACGGCGCAGGAATATATGGACGGCACGCCGAGCTGGCGCACCGACCTTTATGTGAACCGGGCGACGCTGGTCTCGCACAAGGAATACATCGAACTGGTGAAGTCGCTCGGCCTGAAGTTCACCCCCGAGCTGAAGACCCCTGATGTCGCCATGCCCTTCGAGGGCGGCTACACTCAGGAGCATTACGCCCAGCAGATGATCGACGAGTACAAGGCGGCCGGTGTCGACCCGCGCGATGTCTACGCCCAGTCCTTCCGCCTCGGCGACGTGCTCTACTGGCTCAAGGCCGAGCCGGCCTTCGGCGCCCAGGCGGTCTATCTCGACGGGCGCGACGAGGAGAGCAAGGGCTTCGACAATATGAAGCCCGAGACCTGGCAGCCTTCCATGCAGGAACTGGCGGACAAGGGCGTGAAGATCCTTGCCCCGCCGCTGTGGATGCTGGTGACGCACAAGGACGGCCGGATCGTGCCCTCCGTCTATGCCGAGGAAGCGAAGAAGGCGGGACTCAGCCTGATCGCCTGGTCGCTGGAGCGCTCCGGCCCGCTCAATACCGGCGGTGGCTATTACTACCAGTCGGTCAAGCCGGTGATCGACCGCGACGGCGACACGCTGGCGCTGCTCGATGTGCTCGCCCGCGACATCGGCGTGATCGGCGTGTTCTCGGACTGGCCGGCAACCACCACCTTCTACGCCAACTGCCTGAAGCTGAACTAAGGGCGACCATCGTCATCCCGGCCGAGCCTCTGCGAGAGCCGGGATCGCTCGCCCTCCCGCCAACGATCCCGGATCGGCCCTACGGGCTGTCCGGGATGACGGCAGAAACTAACTGACGCCGAGGATCAGGAACCAGACCGTCACCGTGAACAGGCTGGCCGCCGTCGAGAGCGAGACGGCGCTGGCCGAGGCGGTCACGCCGGCCTGATAGCGCTGCGCCAGCAGATAGGCGTTGATCCCGCACGGCATGGCGGCGAACACCACCGCCACGTCCGCCCACACCGGCGGCATCGGCAGCACCCGGGTCAGCGCGTAGACGATGGCGGGGTGCACCGCGAGCTTGAGCGTCGAGATGACAAGCGCCGGGCCGATGTCGCCGCGTATGGGATAGCGGTGCAAAGCGAGGCCGAGCGAGACCAGCGCGCAGGGCACGGCGGAGGCGGCCAGCATGTCGAGCGTCTGCTTCAGTACGCCGTCCGGGGTGTAGCCGAGAAGCTTGGCGATGCCGCCGGCATAGATGCCGAGCAGGATCGGGTTGAAGGCGAGCATCCGCCCGAGCCGGCGCAGGCTGCCGAGCGAGATTCCGGCGGCGGCGCCCTCGGCCAGCACGGTCGCCAGCACCATCATGATCGGCAGATGGATGGCGATCAGCAGGAACAGCGGCACCGCGCCCTCCGGCCCGAAGGCCTGGAGGATCAGCGGCACGCCGACGAACACCGTGTTGGCCTGCCCCGAGGTGAAGCCCTGGATCACCGCCTCGATATGCCCGCGCCCGAAGACGCGCTTCGCCACCAGCATGCCGATGGCGAAGACGATGAAGGCGCCGGTGAAATAGGCGATCCAGTAGCCCCAGGGCTGGCCTTCCTCGGGCAGCCGCGCCTCGGCCAGCGTCTTGAAGATGAGCACCGGCACGGCCAGCCCGAACACATATTCGGACAGGCCCTCGGCGGCGCGCTCGCGCAGATGGCCGGACAGGGAGGCGACGAAGCCGAGCCCGATGAGCCCGAAGACCGGCGCCACGACGAGGGCGATGGCGCCGAGCTGGGCCAGCATGCTCAGGCTGCCGCTTCGCTCAGGGCGCTCGACACGAGGTGGGAGGTGCGCACCGGCACCATCACGTCGATCCGCGCCCACAGGCGCTCGGCGAGCGCGTGGGAGGCGACGAAGGCGATCTCCGCCCGCATGCCGCCGAGATTGGCGGGGTCGATCCTGCCGTCCGCCGGGCCGTCGAGCCGGATGCGGGTCGGCTGGACGTCGTGGATGGCGAAGGGTTCGAGCAGGCGGAGCATGAGATTGGGATGGGCATCGGCCTCGACGACGAGGCGATGGCGGGAAAGGCCGGCGGTCATGGCAGCATCCGATGACGGGAGTGCGGGGAGAAGTCGTGCGTCAGGAATCCCGGCCGATCTCATCGGCCGGGCGGCGAATTCGCCGTCCCGCGCGCAGGCGCCCGCTCTCGTTGGTCATCAGCATCATGGGGCTGGAAGCTAGGCGCCGCGCGCGCGCCCGTCAATGGCGCGTGCGGCGCTTCCCGCTCAGGGCGCCGGCGAGGTCTCGGGCGCCGGGCCGTCGAGCAGCAGGTAGCCCTCGGGATTGTCCGGGCACAGGCCGCCGGCGCATTCGAGCACGGTGGAGGCGCCGTTGCCGAGCGCCAGCAGCGCGATCAGCACCACCGCCACCAGCCCGAGGCCGGTGAGCCGATGGAGCCGGCCCGGCAGTTCGAACTGCGTGTCGAACAGCAGCAGCACGGCGCAGCCGGCGACGATGACGATGAACAGCGCCAGCGCCCAGCTGTAGAAATGCATGCCGAGGAAGGCCTCGCCATAGGTGCCGGTGCCGGGCACGATGTGCAGCAGCACCTGCCGCGCCGAGATCACCCCGCCGGCAATGGCCGACACGATGGCGATGCCATAGTGGCTCGGCCGGGGGCCGAAGCGCACATTGAGCGCCAGCCCGACGCCGACGCCGACGAAGCCGGCGCGTTGCAGGATGCAGAGCGGGCAGGGCAGCTCGCCGCCGACCAGCTGGTCGTAGAAGGCGAACAGCAGCACCACGCCGACGGCGAGCAGGCCGAGCGCGTTGAGCTGGCGCGACAGCGCCGGGGTGAGGAAGCCGTGCGGTTCTGTGCTCATGGCGGTACTCACAGCACGATGTCGAGTGCGTCGGTGGCGTGGAGGCGGAACAGCGTGAGCAGCGCCGCGATCGAGACCAGCCAGGCCAGAACGGCAAGGGCCCGCTGTCCCGCCCCGGCGAAGACCAGGGCGAGGAACATGCCGAAGAAGGGTAGGCTCATCATGATTGCCGCTCCGCTTTGCCGGCGAATGATACCGCCACAGAGAAGCAGTTGCGTGTCGCAATGTCATGACGCGGTGCGGTAGACCGTCAATCGGCGTCGAGGTTACAAATTACCTCCATGACGGCCATGCGGGCGGGTCGCATGAACGTCGCGCGGCATGGTTAATCCAGTTGACGCTGGGGACGAGCGGCGGCACGCTCCACCTCGCCGGCGGCCGGCGGAACAAGGCCGCTTACAGCGCCAAGAACGATACCTTTCATCCAGTTTCGGGGACTATCCGATGAGGTTGCTTTCCGTGAGCCTTGTGCTCGCTTCCGCGCTGCTCGTCGCCTCGTGCGGCGAGCCCACTCCCGGCCCGGCGGGTCCCGCCGGCGCCAAGGGCGAGACCGGGGCCGCAGGCTCCGCCGGTCCGGCTGGTCCCGCAGGTCCTGCCGGCCCGGCCGGTCCCAAGGGCGATGCCGGCGTCGCGGGTCCCGCAGGTCCTGCGGGCCCGGCGGGTCCTGCCGGTCCCGCTGGCCCTGCCGGTCCGCAGGGTGAGGCCGGCGTGGCCGCCGCCGGCTCGAATGTGCGGGTCTACACCCGCCGCGAGTGCTTCTCGCCGGAAGGCTGCCACATGACCTGCGAGCAGGGCGAAGTGGTGGTGAACGCCTATCTTGCGCCGCATGAGGGGGCGACGACCATCCGCAGCGAGCGCGAGGTGCATTTCGCGCCGAAGCCGGCGGATGCGGCGCGCGCGCCGCTCATGGTGCTGATCTGCGCCAAGGAGTGAGCGCCGGCTGGAGAAAGCCGGACTAGAGGAAGCCGGACTAGAGAAAGCTCTGCGGGTCGATGTCGATCTCGACCCGCAGGCTGCCGGTCGCGCGCGGCGCGCCGGCCATCCAGCCGCGCACATAGGACGACAGGTCGAAGCCGCGCTCCGAGCGGGCCAGCAGCCGGTAGCGGTGGCGGCCACGGATCAGCGCCAGCGGCGCCTCGGCCGGGCCGAGCACGCGCACCGCCTCGGTCATCGGCGAGCAGGCGGCGAGCGCGCGGGCATGCGCCTGCGCCGCATGGGCATCCGTGCCGGAGACGACGAGCGCGGCGAAGCGGCCGAAGGGCGGCAGGTGCGCCTCCTCGCGTATGGCGATCTCGCGGTCGTAGAAGGCGTCGCGGTCGCCGGCCACCAGCGCCTGCATCACCGGATGCTCGGGCATGTAGGTTTGCAGGAAGGCGCGGCCTTCCGCCTCGTGGCGCCCGGCGCGGCCGGCGACCTGATGCAGGAGCTGGAAGGTGCGCTCGGCGGCGCGCGGGTCGCCATGGCCGAGCCCGACATCGGCGTCGATCACCCCGACCAGCGCCAGGCCCGGGAAATTGTGGCCCTTGGCGACGAGTTGGGTGCCGACGATCACGTCGACCTCGCCATCCTCGATGGCCTTCAGCTCGGCGCGCAGCCGCTCCACCCCGCCGGCAAGGTCGCTGGAGAGAACCTGAAGCCGGGCCGTCGGCATCAGCTTCGCCACCTCCTCGTGCAGCCGCTCGACGCCCGGCCCGCAGGGGATCAGCGAATGCGGCTCGTGGCAGTGCGGGCAGGCTTCCGGCACCGGCGTCGCGAAGCCGCACTGGTGGCATTCGAGCCGGCGGCGGAAGCGGTGCTCCACCAGCCAGCTCGAACAGGACGGGCAGCGTATGCGGTGGCCGCAGGCGCGGCACAGGGTCAGCGGGGCGTAGCCGCGCCGGTTGAGGAACAGCAGCGCCTGCCCGCCCGCCTCGATGGTGCGCTCCATCTCCTGCGCGAGGCGCGGGGCGATCCACTGGCCGCGCGGCGGGCCTTCCCGGCGCAGGTCGATGGGCTCCAGCCGGGGAACCTTGGTGCCGGCGAAGCGCTCGGGCAGGGCGAGGCGCGTGTAGCGCCCGCGCCTTGCGTTCACCTCGGTCTCCAGCGACGGGGTGGCCGAGACGAGGGCGATGGCCGCGCCCTCCAGCCGCGCCCGCACCACCGCCATGTCGCGGGCGTGGTAGTGGACGCCGTCCTCCTGCTTGTAGGCGCCGTCATGCTCCTCGTCGACGATGACGAGGCCGAGGTCGCGGAAGGGCAGGAACAGCGCCGAGCGCGCGCCCGCCACCACGCTCACCTCGCCCGAGGCGACGCCCCGGAAGATGCGCCCGCGCCGTTTGGTCGATACCGCCGAGTGCCATTCGGCCGGGCGCACGCCGAAGCGGCGGGCGAAGCGGTCGAGAAATGCCTGGGTGAGGGCGATTTCCGGCATCAGGATCAGCGTCTGCCGCCCCTGCCGGATCGCCTGTGCCACCGCCTCGAAATAGGCTTCCGTCTTGCCGGAGCCGGTCACGCCGTCGATGAGGAAGGGCCGGAAGGCGCGCGCCTCCACCGCCTCCACCAGCCGGGCGGCGACCTCGGCCTGCGCCGGGAGAAGCGTCGGCGCGGCATGGTCCGGGTCCGGCGTCTCGGCCGCCGGCTCGGGCGGCAGCACCACCGTCTCCAGCACGCCGTCGTCGATGAGGCCGTCCACGACGGAGGGCGAGACGGCGGCCTCGCGCGCGGCCTCGGCCTTGGCGCGGACGAAGCCGTCGGTGAGCGCCTCGATGACGCGCCGCCGCGCCGGCGTCGACCGTTCCGGCCGGTGATCGGTGAGCCGCACGCCGGTGCGCTCGCGGGCGATGCCGGCGCTCTCGTCATGGCGCAAGGCGAGGCGCAGCACCATGCCGGGCGGCGTCACCGTGTAGTCGGCGATCCACTCGATGAAGGCGATCATCTCCGGGCGCAGCGGGGCGACGTCGTAGCGGCGCTGGATCGCTTTCAGTTTGGCGGGGTCGACCGGCTTGGGATTCTCCGCGCGCGGCCAGACGCAGCCGAGCATGTTGCGGGTGCCGAGCGGCACCACCACGATGTCGCCGACCGCCACCTGCATGCCCTCCGGCACGCGATAGGAATAGGCCGAGCCGACCGCGACGGGCAGCAGCACGTCGACGACGCTCTCGCGCGGCGGAAACAGGGAGATGGAATCGCTGGCATCGGGGCTCGGCATGGGGCCTTCATAGCGTATCGCGGCGAGCGCCGGCATAGCGTCGTCCCGGCTGTCATCCGTCCGGGATGACGAATCTTAACCGCCAGCGGACACTATGGCCGCCGGTTCGGAGGACAGCCCATGGCGAGCACCGATGCACAGAAGGCGGAGCGGGCCGAGCGGGGCCTGCTCGCCGGGGCGACGCCGGAGATGGGCGCGGCGCTGGCCGGCTGGCTCGCCCGCCTCGGCCATGAGCGCCGGCTTTCGCCGAAGACCCGCGAGGCCTATGCCCGCGACGTCTCCACCTTTCTCGGCTTGCTGGCGCAGCATCTGGGGCGCCGGCCCGGCCTCGACGATCTCGCCGGCCTCAATCCGCGCGACGTGCGCGCGGTGATCGCGGCGCGGCGGGCGGAAGGCCCGGAAGGCATCGCGCCGCGCACGCAGATGCGCTTCCTCGCCGCTGCGCGCTCCTTCGCCCGCCATCTGGAGCGCGAGGGGCTGGGCAAGGTCGGCGCGCTGGCGGCGGTGCGGGCTCCCCGCATCGCCCGCACCCTGCCGCGCCCGCTGGCCCCGGCCGATGCGCGCGCGCTCGCCGACCCCGCCACGCGGGCGGGGGAGGAGCGCGAGCCGTGGGTGCTGGCGCGCGACGCGGCGGTGCTGGCGCTGCTCTACGGCTCGGGGCTGCGCATTTCCGAGGCGCTGGGGCTGATGCGGCGCGACATGCCCGAGCCGGGGCGCGGCGACCAGATCCTCGTCCACGGCAAGGGCGGCAAGACCCGCATGGTGCCGGTGCTGCGGCCGGTTCTGGAGATGATCGACGCCTATGCCCGCGCCTGCCCCTACGATCTTGAGCCGACCGCCCCGCTGTTTCGCGGCGCCAAAGGCGGGCCGCTCTCGCCGCGCATCGTTCAGCTCGCGGTGGAGCGCATGCGCGGCGCCCTCGGCCTGCCCGACAGCGCCACCCCGCACGCGCTGCGCCATTCCTTCGCGACGCATCTGCTCGGGCGCGGCGGCGACCTGCGCTCGATCCAGGAACTTCTCGGCCACGCCTCGCTTTCCACCACGCAGATCTACGCGGCGGTGGATTCGGCGACGCTGATGGCGGCGTGGAAGGCCGCCCATCCGCGCGCGCGGCAGGACTAGTCGCAACAAGCGCGGGACAGGGAGAACGCGATGACGCCGATCCAGCCGATGATCGAGCACATGTCGATCGGCGTGTCCGACTATGAGCGTTCACTCGCCTTCTACGCCGCCGTTCTGGCGCCGCTCGGCTTCGTGCGGGTGTCCTCGCATGCGGAGGCCGAGGGCGAATCCGCCTGCTGGGGGCCGGAAGGCGAGCTACCCTCGCCGGAGGGCACGCCGGGCGCGGCGCCGTTCTGGATCCAGCACCGGGCCGAGCGCATCGTGCCGGTGCCCGGCTTCCATCTGTGCTTCATGGCCCCCACCCGGCGGGCGGTGGAGGCGTTCCACGCGGCGGGGCTGGAGGCCGGCGGGCGCGACGGCGGGCCGCCGGGGCTGCGCCCGCATTATGGCGAGGGTTACTATGCCGCCTTCCTGTTCGATCCCGATGGCTGGAAGATCGAGGCCGTGACCTACACGGATGCGTGAGATGCCCGCTATTGAGGCGCCCGGCGGCATTCCGGTGCCGGCGCCGGCCTTTTCATCAGCGCGGGGCCGGGTGAGACTTTCCCCATCGGCAACAACTCCACAGGAGACCGTTCGATGAAACGTCTCGTGACCGCTCTGTGCGCCCTTGCCTTCACCACCGCCGTCGCCGGCACCGCCTTCGCCGAATGCTCGGCGGGGCACGCCGCGGCCAAGCCCGCGCAGACCGACAGCAAGGGCTCCTGAGCCCGCTTCGCCAGGTTCCGACCCCTGAAAATGTCGACGGCCCGGAGGTGACTCCGGGCCGTTTTGTGTTTGTCCGAGAAGCCGTCATCCCGGCCGGAGCCCGCAAGGGCGGAGAGCCGGGATCGTGCGACATTCTCTGAACGCGATCCCGGATCGCGCCGGCGGCGCGTCCGGGATGACGGGGGAGGTGCCCCTCACATGTGGATGGCGCGCTTCTCCACCGCCATCGCGGCTTCCTTCACCGCTTCCGAACGGGTCGGGTGCGCGTGGCAGGTGCGGGCGAGATCCTCGGAGGAGCCGCCGAACTCCATCAGCACCGCCGCCTCGTGGATCAGTTCGCCGGCCTCGGCGCCGACGATGTGGACGCCGAGCACGCGGTCGGTCGCCTCGTCCGCCAGTACCTTCACGAAGCCCTCGGTCTCGTCATTCGCCTTGGCGCGGCCATTGGCGAGGAAGGGGAACTTGCCGACCTTGTAGGCGATGCCGGCCTGCTTCAGCTCTTCCTCGGTCTTGCCGACCGAGGCGACTTCCGGCGAGGTGTAGACCACCGCCGGAATGACGTCGTAGTTCACATGGCCGGCCTGCCCGGCCAGCAGTTCGGCGAGCGCGACGCCCTCGTCCTCGGCCTTGTGGGCCAGCATCGGGCCGGCGATGGCGTCGCCGATGGCGAAGATGCCGGGCACGTTGGTGCGGTAGAAATGGTCGGTGACGACGCGGCCGCGCTTGTCGGTCTCGACGCCGAGCGCCTCGAGGCCGAGGCCCTGCGTGTAGGGCACGCGGCCGATGGCGACGAGCACCACGTCGGCGTCCAGCACCTGCGCCTCGCCGCCGGCGGCGGGCTCGACCGAGACCTTGGCGACCTTGCCCTTGGTGTCGACGCCCGTCACCTTCGAGCCGAGCTTGAAGACGATGCCCTGCTTTTCGAGGATGCGCTGGAAGGACTTCGCCACGTCGAGGTCCATGCCGGGCAGGATGCGGTCGAGGAACTCGACCACCGTCACCTGCGCGCCGAGGCGGCGCCACACGCTGCCAAGCTCCAGCCCGATGACGCCGGCGCCGACCACGACCAGCTTGCCCGGCACCTTGTCCAGCGCGATGGCGCCGGTCGAGGAGACGATGCGGGTCTCGTCGATCTCGACGCCCGGCAGCTTCGCCACGTCCGAGCCGGTGGCGATGACGATGGCGGTGGCCTCGATGGTCTGCTTGCCGCCGTCCTCGGCGGTCACCTCGACCTTGCCGGGGGCGGTGATGGCGGCGACGCCGCGATAGGGCGTGATCTTGTTCTTCTTGATGAGGAAGTCGACGCCCTTGGTGTTGCCCTCGACGGCCTTGTCCTTGAAGCCGAGGAACGCCGCATGGTCGAGCCTGGGCGCGTCGACGACGATGCCGAGCTTGGCGAAGTTGTGCGCCGCCTCCTCGAACAGGTGGGAGGCGTGCAGCAGCGCCTTGGAGGGGATGCAGCCGATGTTGAGGCAGGTGCCGCCGAAGGTGGCACGCTTCTCGACCACCGCGACCTTCAGGCCGAGCTGGGCCGCGCGGATGGCGCACACATAGCCGCCGGGGCCGGTGCCAATGACGATCAGGTCGTAGGACATGCTCATCTTCTCGTGGGGATTGTTTGCCTACCGGGAATGCCTGCCCGGAGCTTGCCGCGGGAAAGTACAGGCGGTGGAGTCTCTTGGTGGAGTCTCTGTGGACGCGCGGGGAAACTACATGCCGCCTGCCCGGAAGTCACGTGCGCTCAGGGCGCATCAGGCTCACGCTTTTGGCGGGGGTTGACCTTGCGTAATATAGTTATACGACTTTAGTCTTAATTGCAACTTTATTGCGTTCAGGCACCTTAGTAGAACAACAATAATGATATTACCTAGGGGAAGGTTACGCTATGTGGAGCCAAGTATATAATCCATTGAATAGCATGGTATTGTCGACGATTGCAGCGGCGATACCTGTCGTGTTGCTTCTCGTTATGATCGCCTCGGGAAAGATAAAGGCGCATCTGGCGGCGATAACAGCGCTTGTCGTTGCTATCCTGATCTCGGTCGTCGTGTTCACAATGCCTGCGGGGCTGGCGATCCGCGCCTCGATCCTCGGTGTCGTCACCGGCCTGTTCCCGATCGGCTGGATCGTCCTCAACGTCATATTCCTCTACCGCCTGACCGTGGCGACGGGGCGGTTCAAGATTCTCGAACAGGCCATTGGCGGCGTGACGCCGGACCGGCGCCTGCAACTCCTGCTGATCGCCTTTTCCTTCGGCGCCTTCTTCGAGGGCGCGTCGGGCTTCGGCACCCCGGTCGCGGTCACGGGCGCCATCCTGATCGGCCTCGGCTTCTC
This sequence comes from Ancylobacter sp. TS-1, assembly GCF_009223885.1. Taxonomy (NCBI): domain Bacteria; kingdom Pseudomonadati; phylum Pseudomonadota; class Alphaproteobacteria; order Hyphomicrobiales; family Xanthobacteraceae; genus Ancylobacter; species Ancylobacter sp. TS-1. The sequence goes on along the minus strand of NZ_CP045144.1, from coordinate 2,249,888 downwards.
GCCGCTGGCCGCCTCCGGCCTGTCGCTCATCGCCAACACCGCCCCCGTCGCCTACGGCGCCCTGGGCACCCCGATCGTCGGTCTCGCCAGCGTTACCGGGCTCGATCCCTATCTGCTCGGCGCCATGGTCGGGCGGCAATTGCCGTTCTTCTCGCTGATCGTGCCGTTCTGGGTGGTGTGGGCCTTCGCCGGATGGCGCGGAATGCTCGCCGTGTGGCCGGCGATCCTGGTCTGCGCGCTCTCCTTCGCCATCCCGCAATTCGTGATCTCGAACTTCATCAATCCGTGGATCGTCGACATCGGCGCCTCGCTGATCTCGATGGCGGCGCTGATCCTGTTCCTGCGGGTGTGGCAGCCCAAGAAGCTCTGGCTGTCGCCGGCGCTGCGCTCCAAGGACGAGTCGATGGGCACGCTGCCGCCGCCCTCGACCGAGCCGGCGGTCAAGCCCTCCCGCCGCGAGGTGTGGAGCGCCCTGCTGCCCTGGATGATCGTCTGCGTGCTGCTGCTGGTCTGGGGCTCGGGCTGGTTCAAGAACCTCGTCAACCCGATCTTCACGTGGAACTACACGGTCGAGGGCCTGCACAAGATGGTGCAGAAGGTGCCGCCCGTGGTGGCGCAGCCCGCTACCGAAAGTGCGATCTTCTCCTTTACCTATCTGTCCTACACCGGCACGGCGATGCTGATCGCGGCGCTCATCTACGGCGCGGTGATCCGGTTCTCGCCGTGGCGGCTGATCCAGGAATATGGCCGCACCATCTGGCTGCTGCGCGCCTCGCTTGCCACCATCTCGGCGATGCTGGCCATCGGCACGCTGACCCGGTTTTCCGGCCTCGACGCCACGCTCGGCCTCGCCTTCGCGGCGACCGGCGTGCTCTACCCGTTCTTCGGCACGCTGCTGGGCTGGCTCGGCGTGGCGCTGACCGGATCGGACACCGCCTCCAATGTGCTGTTCGGCGGGTTGCAGAAGATCACCTCCGAGCAGCTTGGCCTCTCGCCGATCCTGATGGGCGCGGCCAACTCGTCCGGCGGCGTGATGGGCAAGATGATCGACGCGCAGTCCATCGTCGTCGCCTCGACCGCGACCGGCTGGTACGGCCATGAGGGCACGATCCTGCGCTTCGTGTTCTGGCATTCGATCGTGCTGGCCTGCCTCGTCGGCTGCCTCGTCATGCTGCAGGCCTATGTGCATCCCTTCACGCTGATGGTCATCCATCCCTGAGGGCGTGAAAAGAAAAGCCCCCGCGACCGGCCGGTCGCGGGGGCTTTTGGTGTCGTCATCATCCCGGATCGGCCTGCGGCCGTCCGGGACGACGGAACCTTCAGATCAGAGGTCGAGCACGAGGCGGGTCGGGTCTTCCAGCGCTTCCTTGACGCGCACGAGGAAGGTCACGGCGCCCTTGCCGTCGACGATGCGGTGGTCGTAGCTCAGCGCCAGATACATCATCGGACGCACCACGACCTGCCCCTTCACCACGACCGGACGCTCCTCGATGCGGTGCATGCCGAGAATGCCGGACTGCGGCGCGTTGAGGATCGGGGTCGACATCAGCGAGCCGTAGATGCCGCCATTGGTGATGGTGAAGGTACCGCCCTGAAGATCCTCGATACCGAGCTTGCCGTCGCGCGCCTTGCGGCCGAGACCGGCAATGGTCTTCTCGATGCCGGCGATGGAGAGCTCGTCGGCGTCGCGCACCACCGGGACCACGAGGCCCTTGTCGGTGCCGACGGCGATGCCGATGTGGTAGTAGTTCTTGTAGACGAGATCGGTGCCGTCGATCTCGGCGTTGACCTCGGGCACGTCCTTGAGGGCCTGGATCACCGCCTTGGTGAAGAAGCCCATGAAGCCGAGCTTCACGCCGTGCTTCTTCTCGAACACATCCTTGTACTGCGCGCGCAGGCTCATCACCGCGCTCATGTCCACGTCGTTGAACGTGGTCAGCATCGCGGCGCTGTTCTGCGCGTCCTTCAGGCGCCGGGCGATGGTCTGGCGCAGCTTGGTCATCTTCACGCGCTCTTCGCGCGAGGCGTCGTCGGCGCTCGAGGGCGCCCGGGCGGCGACCGGGGCCGGAGCGGCGGCGGGAGCCGGAGCGCCGGTGGCGATGGCGGCCAGCATGTCGCCCTTGGTCACACGGCCATCCTTGCCGGAGCCGGCGAGCAGGGCGGGATTGATGCCGCTCTCGGAGGCGAGCTTGGCGACGGCCGGGCCGTTGGTACCGGCCGGGGCTTCCGTCCTGGCCGGAGCCGCGGCGGCGCCAGCGGGCGCTGCGGCCGGGGTCGGGGCGGGAGCCGGAGCAGGGGCCGCGGCGGGAGCGGCCTTGGCGCCGGCGGCGCCTTCGCCGATCGAGCCGAGCAGGGCGCCGACGCCGACCGTCTCGCCATCCTTGGCGACGATCTCGGAGAGCACGCCGGCCGCCGGCGCGGGCACCTCGATCGTGACCTTGTCGGTCTCCAGCTCGACGATGGGCTCATCGGCGGCGACGGCGTCGCCCGCCTTCTTGAACCACTTGCCGATGGTTGCCTCGGTGACCGATTCGCCCAGCGTCGGAACGCGGATCTCGGTGGCCATGCTCGTCTTTCCTCACCGTTTGCCGGCCCAAGGCGGCCGGTGCTCCTTCGTCTCGTGAATGCTCAGCCCAGCGCGTCCTGAAGGAAGGACTTGAGCTGGGCGAGATGCTTGGACATCAGGCCCGTCGCCGTGGCGGCGGAGGCCGGGCGGCCGGTGTAGCGCGGCCGCGCCGAGGCCGAGCCCGCCTGCTCCAGCACCCATTCCAGATAGGGCTGGACAAAGGCCCAGCCGCCCTGGTTCTTGGGCTCTTCCTGGCACCAGACGATCTCCGCCTGCTTGAAGCGCACGAGCTCCTGCACCAGCGTCTTGAGCGGGAACGGGAAAAGCTGCTCGACGCGCATGATGTAGATGTCGTCGATGCCGCGCCGCTCGCGCTCTTCGTAGAGGTCGTAATAGACCTTGCCCGAGCACAGTACCACGCGCCGGATCTGGTCGTCGGCCTTCAGCTTGACGGCCTCGGCCGGCAGGCCGGCGGCGAAGCTGCGGTCGGCATCGTCCCACAGCACCCGGTGGAAGGTGGTCTGCGGGCCGAACTCGGCCAGCGTCGAGACGGCGCGCTTGTGGCGCAGCAGGCTCTTCGGCGTCATCAGGATCAGCGGCTTGCGGAAGTCGCGCTTGAGCTGGCGGCGCAGGGCGTGGAAGTAGTTCGCCGGCGTCGTCAGGTTGGCGACCTGCATGTTGTCCTCGGCGCACATCTGCAGGAAGCGTTCGAGGCGGGCCGAGGAATGTTCCGGACCCTGGCCCTCATAGCCGTGCGGCAGCAGGCAGACGAGGCCCGACATGCGCAGCCACTTGCGCTCGCCCGACGACAGGAACTGGTCGAAGATCACCTGCGCGCCGTTGGCGAAGTCGCCGAACTGGGCTTCCCACAGGGTCAGCGCGTTCGGCTCGGAGAGCGAGTAGCCGTATTCGAAGCCGAGCACCGCCTCTTCCGAGAGCATCGAGTTGATGACCTCGTAATGGGCCTGGCCCTCGCGCACATGGTTGAACGGCGTGTGGCGGTCCTCGTTCTCCTGGTCGATCAGCACCGAATGGCGCTGGGAGAAGGTGCCGCGCTCGCAGTCCTGGCCGGACAGGCGGACCGGATGGCCCTCGAGCTGGAGCGTGGTGAAGGCGAGCGCCTCCGCCGTCGACCAGTCGATGCCGGTGCCGTCCTCAAGGATCGCCTTGCGGCGCGAATCGAGGAAACGCTGGATGGTGCGGTGAAGGTGGAAGCCCTCTGGCACCGAGGTGATGCGCTGGCCGATCTCGCGCAGGGTGTCGAACTCGACGCCGGTATTGCCGCGGCGCGGGTCGTCGGCGTCCGCGGCGGCCTTGAGGCCCGCCCAGCGGCCGTCCAGCCAGTCGGCCTTGTTCGGCTTGTAGGCCTGGCCGGCATCGTACTCGCCGTCGAGGCGCGCGCGCCATTCGGCGCGCATGCGGTCGAGCTCGCCGGGGTCGATGACGCCTTCGGCCTCCAGCTTGCGGCCGTAAATCTCCAGCGTCGTCGGGTGCTGCTTGATGAGCTTGTACATCAAGGGCTGGGTGAAGGCCGGCTCGTCGCCCTCATTGTGGCCGTAGCGGCGGTAGCAGAACATGTCCACCACCACCGGCTTGCGGAAGCGCTGGCGGAATTCGGTGGCGATCTTGGCCGCGAAGGTCACGGCTTCCGGGTCGTCGCCGTTCACGTGGAAGATCGGCGCCTCGATGGTCTTGGCGACGTCCGACGGGTAGGGCGAGGAGCGCGAGAAGCGCGGATAGGTGGTGAAGCCGATCTGGTTGTTGATGATGAAGTGGATCGAGCCGCCGGTGCGGTGACCCTTCAGCCCGGAGAGCCCGAGGCACTCGGCCACCACGCCCTGGCCGGCGAAGGCGGCATCACCGTGCAGCAGCAGCGGCAGCACCTGGGTGCGCTCGGTGTCGCCGAGCAGATCCTGCTTGGCGCGCGACTTGCCGAGGACGACCGGGTCGACGATTTCCAGATGCGACGGGTTGGCGGTGAGCGACAGGTGGACCTGGTTGCCGTCGAACTCGCGGTCCGAGGAGGCGCCGAGGTGGTACTTCACGTCGCCGGAGCCCTCGACCTCGTCGGGCGCCCAGGAGCCACCCTTGAACTCGTGGAACAGCGCGCGGTGCGGCTTGCCCATCACCTGCGTCAGCACGTTCAGCCGGCCGCGATGGGCCATGCCGAACACGATCTCCTTCACGCCGAGATTGCCGCCGCGCTTGATGATCTGCTCGAGGGCGGGGATCAGGCTCTCGCCGCCGTCGAGGCCGAAGCGCTTGGTGCCGGTGTACCGGACATCGAGGAACTTCTCGAAGCCCTCGGCCTCCACCAGCTTGTTGAGGATGGCGCGCTTGCCCTCGCGGGTGAAGGTGATCTCCTTGTCGGGACCCTCGATGCGCTCCTGAATCCACGCCTTCTCCTCAGGCGAGGAGATGTGCATGAACTCGACGCCCAGCGTCTCGCAATAGGTGCGCTGGAGGATGGCGACCATCTGCCGGACGGTGGCGAATTCCAGGCCCAGCACGTGGTCGATGAAGATCGGCCGGTCGAGATCGGCCTCGCGGAAGCCGTAGGAGGCGGGGTCGAGCTCGGGCGCGGCGCGCACCGGCTCCAGACCCAGCGGGTCGAGCTTGGCGTGGAGATGGCCGCGCATGCGGTAGGCGCGGATCATCATCAGCGCCTTGACCGAGTCGCGGGTGGCCTGCTGCACGTCGGCGGAGGTCAGCTCCACGCCGGCCTTCTGCGCCTTCTCGGCCGCCTTGGCCTTGAGCTTGTCGGCGACCGCCTTCTCGACCTCGATCCAGTGGCCGTCGAGCGCCGAGACCAGCTCGCCATTGGCGTGGATCGGCCAGCCCGGCTGCTTCCACGAGGCGCCGCGCGCGCTCTTCTCCACGTCGGCCGGTGCGTCCCTCAGGCCGGCGAAGAAGGCCTGCCACTCGGCATCGACGGAGGCCGGGTCCGCCTCGTAGCGGGCGTACAGATCCTCGATCCAGGCCGCATTGGCGCCGTAGAGGAAGGAAGTGTTGAGGAAGGTCTCGTTCAAGTCCGCGCGCGACATCGTCGGCTCCTGGAGGACCGGTCGGGTCCGTTGGCGTGCTTTCTTGCCGAAGATCGCCGGCGGGCGTGGCCCGAGGCTGCCTTGCGGCGCTCCGAAGGACGGAGCGAAAGTCGGTAGGCGTCTATATAGGTCCCGTATTCACGTCAGGAATGCCGCAGGAATGCGGCACTGCGATGCGAAAACGCAACGCCTGGCAGGCAAGCAATATCGGCACCATTCGCCGGGTGCGCCAGCGGCGGGATACCCCCGCCGCCGCCGTCCGGCCCCGGCCGGGATCACGTCCTCGCGACCCCGCCCGCACGACCTGCCTAGCTGGCGAGGACGGGCGCGATCTTCTGGCACTCGGCCACCAGTTCGCGCACCGAGGCGACCGACTTGTGGAGCATGGCCTGCTCGGCGCCGTCGAGCGCGATCTCGACCACCTTCTCCACGCCGCCGGCGCCGATGACCACCGGCACGCCGAGATAGAGGTCGTTCAGGCCGTACTGGCCGGAAAGGAAGGCGGCCGCCGGCAGCAGGCGCTTCTTGTCGCGCAGATAAGAGGTCGCCATCTCGATCGCCGAGGCGGCCGGAGCGTAGAAGGCCGAGCCGGTCTTGAGCAGGTTGACGATCTCGCCGCCGCCCTTGCGGGTGCGCTCGACGATGGCGTCGACCTTCTCCTGCGAGGTCCAGCCCATCTTCACGAGGTCCGGCAGCGGGATGCCGGCGACGCCGGAATAGCGCACCAGCGGCACCATGTCGTCGCCATGGCCGCCCAGCACGAAGGCGGTGACGTCCTCGACCGAGACGTTGAACTCGTCGGCGAGGAAGTAGCGGAAGCGGGCCGAGTCGAGCACGCCGGCCATGCCGACGACCTTGTGGGTCGGCAGGCCGGAGGCCTTCTGCAGCGCCCACACCATGGCGTCGAGCGGGTTGGTGATGCAGATGACGAAGGCGTCGGGCGCGAACTGGGCGATGCCGGCGCCGACCTGCTGCATGACCTTGAGGTTGATGTCGAGAAGGTCGGAGCGGCTCATGCCGGGCTTGCGCGGCACGCCGGCGGTGACGATCACGACGTCGGCGCCCTCGATGGCGTCATAGCCGTTGGTGCCGACCAGCTTGGCGTCGAAGCCCAGCACGGGGGCAGCTTCGGCGATGTCGAGGCTCTTGCCCTGAGGAATGCCTTCCGCCACGTCGAAAAGGACGACGTCGCCGAGTTCCTTGAGTCCAGCGAGAAGGGCGAGAGTACCGCCGATCTGGCCGGCCCCGATCAGTGCAATCTTTGCTCGAGCCATGAGATTTCCTGACTTTCCGAGGGGAGGGTGCGGCGGTCCGCCGCGCGGGTTTCCGATAGACCTTATCGCTGCATGGTTCAAGCGACGAAGCCAAAGAGCCCATTTGCCCCCGGCTACGACTTTCGGTCATGCGTTATGGTATACGAAATACGGGATACCTACCGGCGCCGCTGTACGAGATCTTCCATAAGCTCGATCTGTATCGCCTGTATTTCGGCGAGCCGTTCCCATTGCCGCGTGAGCATGTGGTCGATCTTCTCGTGCAGGTGCCGAATCTCGAGTTCTGCCTTCAGATTGATCCGGTAGTCGTTCTCCGAACGCAGCCGGTCCTTCGCCTCCTGACGTTTCTGACTCATCATGATGACGGGGGCTTGAAGGGCGGCGATGCAGGACAGGACGAGGTTCAGCAGGATGAAGGGGAAGGGGTCGAACGCGCCCATCAGCCCGGCCACGTTCAGCGCCATCCAGATGGTGATGAACACCATGAAGGAGATGATGAAGGTCCAGCTGCCGCCGAAGGAGGCGATCAGGTCGGCGGCGCGCTCGCCGAAGGTGCGCTCGCTGCGGATGGTCTCCTCGACATTCTCGGTGAGGATGTCATTGGCCGCGAGGCTGTCAATGACGTCGTGGTCGAGCTGGCTGAGGTCGCCGCGCTCGGCCTGAAGGGTCGCGGCGAGGAAGGCGGCGCGCTCCTTGGCCAGCGCCGGGCGGGAGATAAAGGCGTCCGGCGCGATCCCTGGATGCAGCGCGCGGATGTGGTCGGCGAGGGAGGGGCGGATCATGTCGAGCCGGATGCCGTCGCGCGCGGAGATGACATGCCCGCTCAGCGCGCAGACATGGGGCGGCGCGTCGTTCCTGCGATGGTGCGCGCTCATGACGGATCGTCCATCGGGAAGAACTCCTGAGGAAACTCTTGCCGTCGGGATGTGAGCCCTGCCGGGAGCCGATCAAGCCCCGCGATCAGGTTTCGACGAGGCCGGTCGTGTTGCCGCTGGCCTGCGAGTCGCCACGGCCGTGCGGACGGGCAATATAGTCGTCCGAGCGCATCTCATGCAGGCGGGAGACGGTGCGCGCCCATTCGAACGCCTCGGCGCCCTCGGTACCGAGATAGAGCTTCTCCGGCTCGGCCTGTGCCGAGGCGACGAGCTTCACGCCCTTCTCGTAGAGTTCGTCGATCAGCGTGATGAAGCGCTTGGCCTCGTTGCGCCGGTCCTGGTCGAGGGTCGGAACGTGGTCGATGACTAGCGTGTGGTAGGCGCGGGCGAGGCGCAGATAGTCCGAGGCGCCGAGCGGCACGCCGCACAGGTCGTGGAAGGTGAAGCGCGCCGCGCCGCCGCCCGCGCGCGGCACCTGGAGGACGCGCCCGCCGGCGGCGATGCTCGCCGGGACGCCCCCGTCCGTGCCGGCCAGCCGATGCCAGATCTTGTCCATCTCGCGGTCGACGTCGGGCATGGTCTCGTGGGCGGCCGGCACGTACCAGCTGCGCGCGCCGCCGAGCTTTTCCATGCGGTAGTCGGTGGGCGATTCGATCCGCACCACTTCCATGTGCTTCTCGATCATGCCGATGAAGGGCAGGAACAGCGCGCGGTTGAGGCCGCCCTCATAGAGGTCCTGCGGCGCCACGTTGGAGGTGGCGACGATGACGACGCCGAGGTCGAACAGCTTCTCGAACAGCCGGCCGAGGATCATCGCGTCGGCGATGTCGGTCACGTGGAACTCGTCGAAGCACAGCAGCCAGGCTTCCTCGTAGAGCGCGGCGGCGACGAGGGCGATGGGGTCGCCGTCCTTGATGCGGCCCTGCTTCATGTCGCTGCGCACCTGGAAGATGCGGGCGTGCACGTCGGCCATGAATTCGTGGAAATGGGCGCGGCGCTTGCGCTTGCGCACCGACACGCTCTCGTAGAACAAGTCGACCAGCATGGTCTTGCCGCGCCCGACCGAGCCGTGAATGTAGAGGCCGCGCACCTTCGGGATGGCGTCCTCGCGCTTGGCGAACAGCCAGCCGAGCGCCGAGGTCTTGCGGGCGAGGCGGCGCGAGGCGATGCGCTGTTCGAGGCGGGCGAGGGCGGCGACCACCTTGGCCTGGCCGGGATCGGGCACGATGTCGCCGACCGCCATACGTGCGACATAGCGTGCCGCCAGCACCGAACCGCCAGCTTCCGCCGTCACCATGTCCGTCATATCGGGCCACCCCCGCTATATTGCAGCGCACGCTTAGCCCCAGCGAGGCGCGGCAGCAAGCCGGCAAGGGTGGATGGCGCCGCTGCGGAAGGCAGGGCCGGCCGCCTGTCATAGTGCCGGCGGGGCTCCGGCGCGGCTTTTGCGGCATGGCGGGGCGGTTCCGGTCCACGGGATTGTGCTTCGCGCATGACAGGTCTGCGGGAACCGAAGACGTCGCCCCGGCGTTGCTTCGCCTCGCGCCTTGACGCCGTCACGGTTGTCCACGCAATGTTCCCGCTCTTTCACCAGCCGAGGCGGGCAGCGTATGCGGTCGTGGTGCGTTCTCAAGATCGGCCGTGCCGTATCGGCGCTGTCACTCGCCTTTCTCGCCTTCTGCACTCTCGCTGTTCCGGCTTCCGCGCAGGAGAGCAAGAACGTCGCGGTGCGCGGACTTCCGCCGTCGGCGGTGATGATCGACGAGGACAACCGCCTCTCCCGCGCCGATTTCGCCCGCGCCAGCGGCCTGCCGCTCGCCACCGTCGCCGCCCGCTTCGGCGCGACCGGGCTGGTGCGCTGCGGTTCGGCGGTCGGGACCGGCCAGCTCGTCGGCGCCAACAATGTCCTGGTGACGGCCGCCCATGTGCTGTTCGCCCCCGGCGGCCAGCCGCGCGGCGAGGGCGCCGGCTGCACCTTCCAGATCGAGGCCGGTGGACGGCGCCAGGTGGTGCCGATCGACGTCGATGGCGTCGTGTGCGGCGCGCGCGAGCCCTATGCCGAGCCGGCGGTGAAGGACTGGGCGGTGGTGCCGCTCGCCGGCGCGGTCGTCGGCGCCACGCCCTACAAGCTGGCGAAGCCCATGCCGGTGCCCTCCGACATCGTTCTGGCGGCGGCGCGCTCCGGCGGCGTGGAGTCCTTCTCGCTGCAGAGATGTCGCGCCCGGCAGGTGACGGCGGCGACGCCGAGCGGCCTGCGCGAAGTGGCCGTCGACTGCGATGCCGAGGGTGGCGTCTCGGGCGCGGCGCTGTTGACGCCCGGCGGCGCCTTTCTCGGCGTCTATGTCGGCTTTCGCTCCGCCCATCCGGGCGCGGCCGGCCCCTTTTCCATGAGCCATTACAATTTCGGCGTCACCGCCGAAGGATCTCTGCGGCAGGCGATCGCCGAGGTGGTCGGCCGCAACCGCTCGGCGAGCGTGGGTCCCTGACGACCGACGCCCGCTCCAGCACCGCCGCCCGCGGACGGGCATGCATTGGCCGGAGGGCGATTGAGGCGTAGGCTTGGCATCGGCTCGCATCCGTCGCATGCGAGCCATGCAGTCGCAGGAGTTGTGTTGTTGTGCGGTGCGCATAGTTATGCTGCGCCGCAATAATCACGGCGGTTCAGATCAGGCCTGTGCCATGACAACGTCCGCGAAAGCCATAGCCACGGAGGGGAGCGCCGCTCCCGCCACCACGCCGCACCCCCATGCGGGCGAGCGGCTGGAAGGGCATATCCGCAAGCTGTTGCCGGCCGAGCGTCATCTCATTCTCGAACATTTCCTGCGCCTCGATCCGCTGAGCCGCTTCATGCGCTTCGGCGGGGTCGTCTCCGACAATGCGCTGGCGCGCCATGCGACGCGGGTGGTTTCCAGCGAGGTGAGCGCGCTCGGCTATTTCGTCGAGGGCGAGCTGCGCGCGGTGGCGGAACTGCATCCGCTGGCGCGGCGGCCCGGCAAGACGGTCTCCGCCGAGGCGGCCTTCAGCGTGGAGCGGCCCTGGCAGGGCAAGGGTGTGGGCTCGGCGCTGATGCGTCATCTCGTGCTGCTGGCGCAGAACCGCGACATCGAGGAGCTTCAGGTCGTGTTCCTGCCGAATAACGGGCCGATGAAGAACCTCGCCGTGCACAGTGCCGCCGAGCTGAAGCTCGACGACGAGGAGATGGTCGGCCGCATGCGCGCTCCGCCGGCCACGCCCTTCTCGCAGGCCCGCGAGTTCCTGGGCGACGTCTTCGCCGTGTTCTCCTCCGCCTTCGACATGCAGGAGCGGCTGCTGCCGCCGAATCTGCGCGGCAACTGACGCCCGCCAACGCAGCGGACGCCTTGACTTGGCCTTTATCGGGCACGAGACAGGGAGGGCGTTTGGCTCGAATCCGCCCTTCATGATGATCTTCAGTTCTCTCGTCACCGATACGGCCATCGGCGAACGTCCCGGCGTGTTCGGCGGGCGCCGAGGAGCGGGCATGCACGGCCGCAGAACGGCAGGCCTCGGCCGGATGCTGCTTGCGGCATTTGGCGTCCTGCTTCTCGCGCTGGCGATGGCCGGAGCCGCGCGCGCCCAGATTGCGGCGCAGATTCCGCCCGAACAGCTTCAGGTCCAGGAAAGGCTGGAGGGCCAGCGCGCCATCGTCGACAGCGTCGAGGCCGGGCTCGGCCGCGAGGCGCTGCGCTCGACCGATCTCGACGAACTGCGCAGCCGCCTCGATCCGGTGCGCAGCGACCTCACCACCGCCATCACCACGCTGGAGCCCCTGCTCGCTAATCTCAATCATCGCGTGAAGGAGATCGGCGCCAAGCCGGGAGCCGATTCCCCGCCGGAAGATGCCTCGATCACCTCCGAGCGCGACGTGCTGACCGCCCGGGCGAGCGAACTCGATGCGGTGCTGAAGCAGGCCAAGCTGCTGAAGGTGCGCGCCGACCAGCTCGCCGACCGCATCACCGGCCGCCGCCGCGCCCTGTTCACCGATACGCTGCTGGCGCGCTCCTACAGCGCGCTGGATCCCGCGCTCTGGATCTCCGCCGCCACCGCCGTGCCGATCGAGTTACGCGGCGTCAGCTACCTGCTGAGCGACTGGGCGGCCTATGCCAATGCCCGCATGTCGGTCTGGGGGCAGGCGGGCGTGGCCTTCGGGGCGCTGCTGGTCATCGCGCTGGTCGTCTTCGTCCAGAACATGTTCGCCCGGCCGCTGAGGCGTGCCGAGTTCGGGGCGAACGGCGAGCCGCTGCCCCGGCTCAAGGCCTGCCTGCTTTCGGCCCTCGATGCCCTGCTGCGCATGGCGGCGGCCCCGCTGGCGGCGTTCGCGGTGCTGGCACTGTTCAACGCCTTCGACCTCGTGCCCGAGCGGGTGAACGAGGTGGCGCAGGGCGTGCTGCTGGGAATCGTGGTCGTCGCCGTCGGCCGCGGGCTGCTGGCCGGCGCTCTGGCGCCCGGCGAGCCGCAGCGCCGCGTGGTGCCGCTCTCCGAGGAGATGGCGCGGCTGATCTACGGCAATGCGGCGACGGGGCTGTGGATTCTCGGCGCGGCGGCGGTGCTGAACGGGCTGCACCGGGCGCTGGTCGTGCCGGTGCCCCTGACGGTCGCCACCAGCGCGGCGATGTCGATCGCGCTGGTGCTGGTCGCGACCCGCAGCATGCGCGCGCTCACCGCGCTGTCCGCCGACGGCGACGAGGCCGAGGCGGGCACTGGCTCGGCCGCCGCCCGGCCCGGCGCCGATGGCAAGGGCGACAAGGACGACGGCAGGGACGATGGCGCCGGGCCCTCGTCGAGCGCGCTGCAGTGGATCAAGCTGCCGTTCTGGATACTGAACTCCGCCACCGTGGCGGCTCTGGTCGCCGGCTATGTGAGCTTCGCCTCCTTCCTGTCGTCGCGGGCGCTGGTCGCGGTGGTGATGGCGGGCACGCTCTATCTCGTGCTCGCGCTGATCAACGCGCTGTTCATCGACGCCATCGCCACCGGGCCGCGGGCGCGCAACGTGGCCAAGACGCTCGGCGTGCGCCCGGCGAGCCTCGAACTGCTGTCAGTCCTCGTCGCCGGCCTGCTGAAGGCGGTGGCCATCATCCTGATCGTGGTGGTGGTGGTCGGCACCTTCGGTACCTCGACGGCGGACCTGCGCGATCTGGTGAGCCGCATCACCTTCGGCATCACCATCGGCAGCTCCACCATCGCGATCGGCGACGTGCTGAGCGCGGTGCTGTTCCTGGTGCTCGGCATCGTGGTGGCGCGCGCGGTGCAGCGCTGGTTCGCGGTGGCGATCCTGCCGAAGACGGCCTTCGATCAGGGCCTGCAGAACTCCATCGCCACCATCATCGGCTATATCGGCTCGATCGCCGTGATCGCGATGGCGATGGGCCAGCTCGGCCTCAATCTCGAGAACATCGCCCTTGTCGCCGGTGCCCTCTCGGTCGGTATCGGTTTCGGCCTGCAATCCATCGTCTCGAACTTCGTCTCGGGGCTGATCCTGCTGGCGGAACGCCCGATCCGGGTGGGCGACACCATCTCGGTGAAGGGCGAGGAAGGCTATGTGCGGCGCATCAGCGTGCGCGCGACCGAGATCGAGACTTTCGACCGCGCGGCGGTGCTGATCCCCAATTCCGACCTCATCACCGGCATGGTGAAAAACTTCACCCACGCCAACACGACAGGGCGCGTCATCGTGGCGGTGAACGTCGCCTATGACGCCGACGCCGACGAGGTGCGCGACATCCTCATCGGCTGCGCCTGCGACCACCCGCAGGTGCTGCGCAGCCCGCCGCCGCGCGTGTTCCTGATCGGCTTCGGCGACAGCTATCTGAAATTCGAGCTGCGCTGCGTGGTCGCCAATGTCGACTATGCGCTGACCGTGAAGAGCGACCTGCATTTCGCGGTGCTCGACCGGATGAAGGCGGCGAAGATCGGCATTCCCTACACGCCGTGGAACATCTATCGCGGCGGCACGATCGGCGAACCCGCCGCCGGCGGCGACGATGCCTGAGCCTGCATCGGCGCGCCACGCGATGCCCTGCCGCCCGGTTCCGTCTTCCGCGGCCGTCCTCCCATGCGAGAGAACCCCATGCCCTGCCTTCCGCTGAAGCGCCTTGCCGGTCTTCTGCTGCTGCCGCTTCTTCTCGCCGCCTGCGCCGCCGGGCCGACCATGACGCCGGTGGACGAGACCTTCTACGCCAACATCGCCAAGGGCGGGGCGCTCGACCCGCAGGCGGCCGCCGCGCTGCTGAGCGACTACCGGCGCGGGCGCGGCCTGCAGGAAGTGACGATCGACCCGGTGCTGATGACGGTCGCCGAGCGGCAGGCGAAGGCGATGGCGGCGGCCGACCAGCTCTCCCACAATGTCGGCGGGCGCGGCCTCACCACGCGGCTCAAGGCGGCCGGTTTCAACGGGCTGAAGGCGGCGGAGAATGTCGGCGCCGGCTACCATACGCTGGCCGAGGCCTTCTCGGGCTGGCGCGATTCGCCCTCGCACAACAAGAACATGCTGCTGCCCGGCGCGACACGGCTCGGCATCGCCGCCGTGCGCGCGCCGCGCAGCAAATACGGCGTCTACTGGGCCATGGTGATCGCGGTGCCGGACCCTAAGACCGAGGCGCCGGCGGCCTCTCCTGCCGCCTCCACGGCGGCCGCGCCGTCTGCGGGTGGCACGCAGATCATGATCAACGGCGCCCCGGTGCCGGGCCAGTAGCCCCTCGCGTTCAGCGGCGCCGGGTCCGCGTCGCCGGGTCAGCGTCGCATCGTTGCCGGCGCCAGCGGATTGTCGGCGACGACGAGGCCGTCGGGCTGGTCCGGTACCGGAAGCCCCATGAAGGCGTCGAACAGCCGGCGTATCACCGCCGGCTCGACATCGCGCACGATCATCACCAGACGGGTGCGCCGGTCCTCGTCCGGCCAGGCGGGAAGCTGGCTCGGCGGGTGCAGCACGTGCTGCACGCCGTGCAGCACCAGCGGGTGCTCGGGGTCCTCGGCGAGCTTCACGATGCCCTTGAGCCGTAGGAGCTTGGACCCATGGGTGCCGCGCACCAGCTCAAGGAACATGTCGATGGCGGCGGCCGAGACCGGCGCCTCGGTGGCGACGGTGAAGGCGCGGATGCGGTCGTCGTGGCGGTTGGCGTCGTGGGCATGGGCGCGGTGTTGGGCTTCGGCCTCCGCCACCGCCTCGTCGGCGAGCCAGCGCGACACGTCGGGAATCTTGGTCGCGGGATCGTAGAGGCCGGCGCCGAACAGGGCAGCGGGCGCCGCCTCGCCCTTCGCCGCGTCGAGCACGGGGGCGCCGGGCGCGAGACGGCCGAGCCGCGCCAGGAGCGCCGCGAGGTTCGCCTCCCGCTCGGGCGTGTCCACCAGATCGGTCTTGGTCAGCACAAGGCGGTCGGAGATCGCCGCCTGCCGCACCGATTCAGGGTGTTCGTCGAGGGTGCCGAGCCCGTTCACCGCATCGACGACCGTCACCACGCCGTCGAGCCGGAAGCGCAGCACCATATAGGGATGCATCATCAGCACGTGCAGGATCGGCGCCGGGTCGGCGAGGCCGGTGGTCTCGATGACCACGCGCCGGAAGGGCGGGATGGCGCCGTTGTCCATCCGCCGGAGCAACTGCTCCAGCCCTTCCACCAGATCGCCGCGCACGGTGCAGCACAGGCAGCCCGAGGCGAGCAGCACGGTCGCCTCGTCGAAATGCTGCACGAGCAGATGGTCGAGCCCGATCTCGCCGAACTCGTTGATGAGCACCGCCGTGTCGGCGAGGCCGGGGTCCTGCAGCAGCCGGTTGAGCAGCGTGGTCTTGCCGGCGCCGAGAAAGCCGGTGAGCAGCGTGACCGGAATGGGCTCCGGCGGGAGACGGGTCTCCTCGCTCATGTTCGCGATCCTGTTGGCCGGCGTGGGCGCGCATGGCCCCGGGGCGGGAATGGACGATCCCGCCGCGTCGCGCGCGGCGTCACTGCGGCGGAGGCGGCGGGACGAGCGGATAGGTAGGCGCGGCGGCCGGCTTCGGCAACGGCTTCGCGGCGGGCTTGGGCGCAGGTTTGGGCGCGGGCACCGCCGAGGCCTGCGCGGGGGCAGGCTTCGGGGCGGGCTTGGCTGCCGGCTTTGGCGCGGGGGTCGTCTTGGCGGCGGGCTTCGGCGCCGCGCCGGGCGCCGCCTCGTCCGTCGGGGCGGAGGTGTCGATCACCGCCGTCGTCTGGCCCTTCTTCTTGCCGGCGGCAGCCTTGTCCTTGACCACCGGCTTCTTCTTCTCCGGCGGCGGCGGATAGGCGGCGGCGAGCGCTTCCGCGCTCGGCACCGGGCCGACCCACACCTCGACCGGCGGCATGGAGGGCGGCAGCTTCTGCAGCAGGCTGGCGCCGGTGACGTTCTCGCCGAGCCCGCCCATGCCGGCCGCGACATAGCCGCTGGCGGTCGAGGGCGTGTCGTCATCCTCGGAGGCGGTGTTCTTGCGCTTGCCGCCGCAGACCTGCAGCCGCATGTCGGTCGGCGCGCCGCCCTCGTTGCGCAGCCCCTCCACCGTCGGCGCCACGGCACCGAAGATGTGCCAGGAATGCTGGAAGCCGCGCTCCAGCAGCAAAGCGGCCTGCTCGGTGCGCTCGCGCCCGGAACTGGTGCCGAGCACCACGGCGATCAGGTGGCGGTCGCCGCGCTTGGCGCTGGCCACCAGATTGAAGCCCGAGGCGCAGACGAATCCGGTCTTCATGCCGTCGGCGCCGGGATAGCGGTCGATCAGCTTGTTGTAGCTGCGGATGACGGCCGGCCCGATCCTGATCGCCGGAATGCGGAAGAGGTCCGTCTGCTCCGGGAAGTCGAGAAAGATGTGCCGGGCCAGCACGGCGAGATCGCGCGCGGTCGAGATGTTGTCCGGGTCGGGCAGGCCGTTCGGATTGGCGAAGTGGGATCCGGTCATGCCGAGCTGGGCGGCGGTGGCGTTCATCTCCGCGACGAAGGCCGGGAGCGAGCCGCTCACCCCTTCGGCCAGCACGACGGCCATGTCGTTGGCCGACTTCACCAGCATCATCTTGAGGGCGTTGTCGACCGTCACCTGGGTGCCGACCTTGAAGCCCATCTTGGACGGCTTCTGCGCCGCCGCATTCGCGGAGACGGTGATCAGCGTTTCCGGAGTCAGCCGGCCGGCGCGCAGCGCCTTGAAGGTGACATAGGCCGTCATCAGCTTGGTGATGGACGCCGGATACCACGGCTTGGTGGCCTCCTCCGCCAGCAGGACCTTGCCGCTCTCGACCTCGATCACCAGCGCCGGCGTCGCGTGCGCCGTTGCGGGCAGGAGCAGGACGGGCGCCAGCAGGATGGCCGCGACCAGCCCGGCGGCGAGCCGGGCGAAGCGGGAGCGGGGGCGTGGGGAGGGAAGATGAAACACGCTTTCGAACATCCGTTTCCAGCATGGGCCGGCGGCGGGCGGGGCCGCCGCCCCCTGAATAACCCGATCCCTGCGGCGGTGCAAAAGACAATGGCGGCCGGGTGCGTTCACAGGGGCGCTAGCGGCCGGCGCCGCCCTCGCTCGCACACCGCTACAACGGCTTCACATAATTGGATCTAAGATCGTGACATGACTGATTCGATCCGTCGCCTGCATGCCGCCGTGGTCGCCACGCGAAAGGGACACAATCCCTCCCCGCGTACCGAGCGGCTGTTCCGCAAGGGGCGCGGCACCATCGCCAAGAAGGTCGCCGAGGAGGCGGTCGAGGTGGCGCTGGACGGGGTGATGGGCGACCGGCCGGCCGTCGTGCGCGAAAGCGCCGACCTCATCTACAATCTCGTCGTGCTGTGGGCCGAGCTCGGCATCACCCCCGAGGATGTGTGGGCCGAGATGGACCGGCGCGAGCGCCTGCTCGGCATTGCCGAGAAGCTGCCCAAGCGGCAGGTGCGTCCGGGACGGGACGGGGCATCCGATGCCCATTCCCGCCAGTCGCCGGCGCTGCTATGGGACATCGCCGACGGCGCGGGCGAGGTATCTCCCGAGCGGGTCGGCCGCCGCCGCTAGGGCCACGCGCGCCAGCGCACCCGCTGCCGGAGGCGTTGCCCTTCCCGCCCGGCGCAGGCCGGACCTTCGAGCCCCGGCAGGACCACATGCTGCGCCGTCTCTACCAATGGGTGATCGATCTCGCCGAGCGCCCTTCCGCGCCCTGGGCGCTGGCCGGCGTCTCCTTCGCGGAGAGCTCCTTCTTCCCGGTGCCGCCGGACGTGATGCTGGTGCCGATGTGCCTGGCCCGCCCCTCGCGCGCCTGGTGGTACGCGGCGGTCTGCACGCTCGCCTCGGTGGTGGGCGGGCTGTTCGGCTACGCCATCGGCGCGCTTCTTTATGAATCGCTCGGCCTGTTCCTGATCCAGCTCTACGGCTACGGCTCCAGAGTGGAGGCCTTCACGCAGGCCTACCAGCAGTACGGGCACTGGATCATCCTCATCAAGGGCCTGACGCCGATCCCCTACAAGGTGGTGACGATCACCTCCGGCTTCGCCCATTACAGCCTGTTCTGGTTCGTCGTGCTGTCGGTCATCACGCGCGGGCTGCGCTTCTTTTTGGTCGCCGGCCTGCTGTACTGGATCGGCCCCTCGGCCCGGCGCTTCATCGAGGAGCGGCTGGGGCTGGTGACGGCGATCTTCGCCGTGGTGCTGGTCGGCGGCTTCGCGGCGGCGGTGTTCCTGTTCTGACGCGCGCCTTCAGTGCCCCCGCGAGCGGGCGTTGAGCCGCGCCTCCAGCAGGGTCTTGGCGACGAGCGTCACGATGGCGAGCAGGGCGAGCAGCGAGGCGACCGCGAAGGACGCCTGGAACTGGTACTCGTTGTAGAGGATCTCGACCTGCAGCGGGATGGTGTTGGTCTCACCGCGCACATGGCCCGACACCACCGACACCGCGCCGAACTCGCCCATGGCGCGGGCGTTGCAAAGCAGGATGCCGTAGAGCAGCGCCCATTTGATGTTGGGCAGGGTGACGCGCGTGAAGACGCGCCAGCCGCCGGCCCCGAGCGTCACCGCCGCCTCCTCCTCCGTCGTGCCCTGCTCCTGCATCAGCGGAATGAGTTCGCGGGCGACGAAGGGGAAGGTGACGAAGATGGTGGCGAGCGTGATGCCCGGCCAGGCGAAGATGATCTTCCAGCCATGGTCGATCAGCCAGAAGCCGAAGAAGCCCTGCGCGCCGAACAGCAGCACGAAGACGAGGCCGGCGACCACCGGCGACACCGAGAACGGCAGGTCGATCAGCGTGATGAGGAAGCTCTTGCCTCTGAACGAGAATTTGGTGATGGCCCAGGCCATGACGAGGCCCATCGCCGTATTGGCGATCACCGAGATCGCGGTGACGAGCAGCGTCAGTTCGATCGCCGCCAGTGCATCCGGCTCCACCAGTGCGAGGGCATAGGCCTGCCAGCCCTTCACGAAAGCCTGCGCGAAGACATTGAGCAGCGGCAGCAGGATGAACAGGCCGATGAAGGCCACGGCAAGGGCGATGATCGCCCATCGGACCGGCGCGGCCTCGTTGCGGATCGGGGGCGTGCTCATCCGGCTCTCCCGGTGCGGCTCTGCGACCAGCGCTGCAACCCGTTGATGACGAAGAGCAGAAGGAAGGCGGCGACCAGCATGGCCGCGGCGATGGTGGTGGCGTCCGCGTAGCGGAACTCCTCCAGCCGGATGACGATGAGCAGCGGGGCGATCTCGGAGACGTTGGGCAGATTGCCGGCGATGAAGATCACCGAGCCGTATTCGCCGACCGCGCGCGCGAAAGCGAGGGCGAAGCCGGTGAGGAAGGCCGGCAGCACGGCAGGCAGCACGACGCGGCGTATGGTGGTCCAGCGACCGGCGCCGAGGGTGGCGGCTGCCTCCTCCAGTTCGTGGTCGAGGTCCTCCAGCACCGGCTGGACGGTGCGCACCACGAAGGGCAGGCCGATGAAGATGAGGGCGACGAGGATGCCGAGCGGGGTGAAGGCGACCTTGATGCCGAACGGCGCCAGCACGCCGCCGATCCAGCCATTCTCGGCATAAAGGGTGGTCAGCGCGATGCCGGCGACCGCCGTCGGCAGGGCGAAGGGAATGTCGATCAGCGCGTCGAACACGCGACGGCCGGGAAAGTCGTAGCGCACCAATGCCCAGACGATCACCGCCCCGAAGACGAGGTTGACGGCGGCGGCGGCGAGGGAGAGGCCGAAGGAGATCTTCAGCGCGTTCAGCGTGCGTGGCGCGGTGAGGATGTTGAGTATCTGCCCGGGCGTCAGTTCGGCGGTCTTCACGAACAGCGCCGCCAGCGGAATCAGTACGATCAGCGACAGCCACAGCAGCGTCAGGCCGAGGGTGAGGTTGAACCCGGGAATGACGCTCTGCATGCGCCGGCCGGGCGCGGAGGGCGGCGGCGCGGCGCCCGCCAGCGCGGGATGCTCCAGCGCGATGTGTTCCCGCGTGATTTGGCTCAAGGCAGGCTCCGATCGGATTTTCGGTCACAGGAGCGCCGGGTCCGGCGACAGACCCGGCGCGGACGTCGGGAGGTTGGTACGCCGCGGCCCGCGAGCCGTCGACGTCAGTTGGAATAGATCTGGTCGAAGATGCCGCCGTCGGTGAAATGCGTCTTCTGGGCCTTGCGCCAGCCGCCGAAGGCCGGGTCGTCGACGGTTACAAGCTCGACCTTCGGGAACAGCGTCTCGTATGCCTTGGCGATTTCGGGATCGCGCGGGCGGTAGAAGTTCTCGGCGGCGAGCTTCTGGCCTTCCTTGGTGTAGAGGGCCTTGAGATAGGCCTCGGCCACGGCGCGCGTGCCCTTGCGGTCGACATTCCTGTCGACGACGGCGACCGGCGGCTCCGCCAGGATGGACAGCGAGGGGACGACGATGTCGAACTTGTCGTCGCCGAGTTCCTTCTTCGACAGGAACGCCTCGTTCTCCCACGCCAGCAGCACGTCGCCGACGCCGCGCTCGGTGAAGGTCACGGTCGAGCCACGCGCGCCGGTGTCGAGCACGGGCACGTTCTTGAACAGGGCGCGGATGAACTCCTTGGCCTTGGCCTCGTCGCCGCCGTTCTGCCTGAGCGCGTAGGCCCAGGCGGCGAGGTAGTTCCAGCGCGCGCCGCCGGAGGTCTTCGGGTTCGGCGTGATGACCTGGACGCCCGGCTTCACCAGATCGTTCCAGTCCTTGATGCTCTTCGGGTTGCCCTTGCGGACCAGGAACACGATGGTCGAGGTGTAGGGCGAGGAATTGCCGGGCAGACGCTTCTGCCAGTCATCGGCCAGGAAGCCCTTGTCGGCGATGGCGTCGATGTCATAGGCGAGCGCCAGGGTGACGACATCGGCGTCGAGGCCGTCGATCACCGAGCGGGCCTGCTTGCCCGAGCCGCCATGCGAGGTCTTGATCTCGACGGTCTTGCCGGTCTCGGCCTTGTAGATCTCGGCGAAGGCTTTGTTGAACTGCTGATAGAGCTCGCGCGTCGGGTCGTAGGACACGTTGAGCAGGCTGACGTCGGCGGCGCGAGCGGCCGGCGCGAGGCCGAGCGGCGCCGCGAGTGCGGCGACAAGCGCGGCGGCGGCCGCGTGCTTGAAATGGAACGACATGGCTTCTGTTCTCCCCAGCGGCGCCTGCGCGCCGGCACTTCGGAAGGGGAGAGTTCCACTCGGCAAAACGCCGGTCAATAGAAAAATATAAAATCTATAGATAATATGCTTTATTTACGCACGCCTCGCGTAGAATCCTGCGCGACGACGCCTGGGCGACGGCCGCGGCAGCGTGCCGGCTCAACGGTCGACGGTGTTCAGCAGCGTGTGGATGCCGCACTCGGTCTTGGCCTGGCCGCGCCAGCGTCCGGCGCGGGCGCCCTCCGCGCCCGAGGCGCGGCTGGTGCAGGGCATGCAGCCCACCGAGTTGAAGCCCTTGGCCAGCAGCGGATGGTCGGGAAGCCCGAAGCGCTTGTGCGCGGCCTCCACCTCCTCGCGCCCGAGATTGGCGAGCGGATTGAACTTGAGCCGCGCGCCGTCGCGCTCCACCACCGGGATGTCGGCCCGCAGCCCGCCCTGATAGCGCTTGCGCCCGTTGAGCCAGGCATCGAAGCCGGCCAGCGCCCGGGCGAGCGGCTCGACCTTGCGGATGCGGCAGCAGGCGTCGGGATCGGAGAACCAGAGGTCGCGTTCGGCGTCGAGTTCGGCCAGACGCGCCGCGTCCGGCTGAAGGGTGCGCACGCCGGTCAGGCCGAGCTGCGCGGTGAGCGTGTCGCGATAGGCGAGCGTCTCCTCGAACAGCCAGCCGGTGTCGAGGAAGACGACCGGGATCGAGGGATCGACCTGCGCCATAAAGGCGATCAGCACGGCCGATTCCGTGCCGAAGGAGGAGACGAGGCAGAGCCGGCCGGCACCGGCGCTCGCCGCCGCCTCCCTGATGATCTCGGTCGGCGTGGCCTTCTCCAGCGCAAGGTTGAGCGCCTCCAGCCGCGCCTCGGAGGGAAGCGTGACGATGGGGCTCGTTTCCGTGCGCCGGGCGAGGGTCATCGCGCGACTCCGGGCAGGGTGCGGCCGAGGCGCTGGCGCAGCAGGCTGGGGCGCTCGTCCGTCGCCGGCTGGTAGAACACCGTGTAGCGGTGCACCGCCTCGTCGAAGGCTTCCGCGTCGGCTTCCTTGACCGCCTCGACCTGATCGAAGCCGGAGCGCTGCATGAGCAGGAACTGGTCGCGCAGCACATTGCCGATGGCGCGCAGCGGGCCGGTCCAGCCGAGCCGCTCGCGCAGCAGGCGGGCCTGGCTGTAGGCGCGCCCGTCGCGGAAGCTTGGGAAGTTGAGCGCGATCAGCGAGAGCTGGCCAAGATAGGGCGCGATCCCGGCGATGGGCCGGTTGTTCGGCCAGATCACCCCGACCGGGGCCTGCCGGCCCTTCAGCGCCTCGGCCTCCTTCAGGAAGCGGTCGACGCCGATCAGCACGGGCACGCCCTCGGGCAGCGCGTCCTCGTCGGACACGCGCACGAACCTGTCCTCGATGATATGTCCGTTCTCAATGAGCGGCATAGACGCGCTCCTTGAAGGGCTCGACGCCGAGCCGGGCCACGGTGTCGATGAAGAGTTCCTGCGGGCCGGCGCGCAATTCCATATAGGTATCCACCACGTCCTCGATGAGCCCGGGGACCTGCTCGTAGGGCACGGCAGGTCCGAGCAGGGTGCCGAGCTGGGCCTGCTCGTCGGCCCGCCCGCCCAGCGTGATCTGGTAGAATTCCTGGCCGTTCTTCTCGACGCCGAGAATGCCGATATGGCCCACGTGATGGTGTCCGCAGGCATTGATGCAGCCGGAGATGTTGATGTGCAGCCGGCCGATGCCGCGCGCGCGGTCGAGATCGGCGAAGCGCCGGGCGATCTCCTGAGCGACGGGAATCGCGCGGGTATTGGCCAGCGCGCAGTAATCGAGGCCGGGGCAGGCGATGATGTCGTTGACGAGGTTGACGTTCGGCGTGGCGAGGCCCGCCGCGTCGAGCGCCGCCCACAGTGCCGGCAGGTTCTTCTGCGCGATGTTGGGCAGGCACAGATTCTGCTCGTGGCCGACGCGGATCTCGTGGAAGCCGTAGGCGTCGGCGAGGTCGGCGATGGTGTCCATCTGGTCGGCGGTGGCGTCGCCCGGCGGCGCGCCGACCGGCTTCAGCGAGATGGTGACGATGGAATGGCCCGGCACCTTGTGCGGGTGCACCGAATTGGCGAACCATGTCGCGAAGCGCGTGTCCTTCAGCGCCTCGACGAGTTCGGCCGGCCGGTCTTCGAGGGTCTCGTAGTCGGGATAGAGGAAGCGCCCGCGGATTTCGGCGATCATCTCGTCGGAGAGATGGAGCGCGCCCTCGCGGATCGCCGCCCATTCGGCCTCGACCGCCTCGGCGAAGGCCTCGGCGCCGATCTCGTGCACCAGGATCTTGATGCGCGCCTTGTAGATGTTGTCGCGGCGTCCGTACTGATTGTACACGCGCATGATGGCTTCGATGTAGCTCAGCAGTTCGCGCGCCGGCAGGAAGGCGCGGATCGACTTGCCGACGAAGGGCGTGCGGCCGAGACCGCCGCCGACCAGAACCTCGAAGCCGAGCTCGCCGTCCGCGTTGCGATGCAGGCGCAGGCCGACATCGTGCACCTTGATCGCGGCGCGGTCGTGCGGGGAGGCGGCGAGGGCGATCTTGAACTTGCGCGGCAGGTAGGTGAATTCGGGGTGCAGCGTCGAGTACTGGCGCAGGATCTCCGCCCAGATGCGCGGGTCGTCGCATTCTTCCGGCGTGGCGCCGGCCCACTGGTCGGTGGTGACATTGCGGATGCAGTTGCCGGAGGTCTGGATGCCGTGCACGCCGACTTCGGCCAGCGCCGCCATCGCTTCCGGCAGCTCCTCCAGCTTGATCCAGTTGAACTGGATGTTCTGCCGGGTGGTGAAATGGCCGTAGCCGCGGTCATAGATGCGCGCGACATGGGCCATGCGGCGCAGCTGGTGCGAGCTCAGCGTGCCGTAGGGGATCGCGACGCGCAGCATGTAGGCGTGCAGCTGGAGGTAGACGCCGTTCATCAGCCGCAGCGGCTTGAACTCGTCCTCGTTCAGCGCCCCGGAGAGGCGGCGCGCCACCTGGTCGCGGAACTCCACGACACGTTCGGCGAGGAAGGCGCGGTCGAATTCATCATAGGCATACATTTTGTACTATGGCCTTGTGCGTCGACGTCAGTGCGGCAGTTCGAAGGTCGGCCCGGCAACGCGGATGCGCTCGCGCAGATTGCCCGGCCTCACCGAGCCGTCCGCCTCGAGAAGGACGGGGGCGACATAGGCGCCGACCGCGTCGATGTCGCGCTTCTGGGCGTCGGCCAGCAGGGCGATGGCCGCGTCGGCGGTGGTGACGATGGCCGCCTCGGCAAGATCCGCCGACCAGCCGTCGCCACGCGTGCGCCACACCACCGCGCCATCAGTCAGACGGTTGGCGGTGACGGCGACGGGGCCGTGTACCTTCAATTTCTGCTGCTGGGGCGATGCCATCGAGACCTAATTTCCTGTTGACGGATGGGATGTCCCTGCATAACACCAATTTAGAACGTGCAAAAGAATTAAATGCACGAAAATTACGTGTAATTAGTCCCCGCGGGATCACGGGGCATGACGGATATCTCACCCATGTCCACTGCCGATGAACGGCTCGACGAGCTTGAGGCTCAGAGCATCTACATCTTCCGCGAGGCCTTCGCGCGGATGAAGCGCATGGCGCTGCTCTGGTCGCTGGGCAAGGATTCGAACGTGATGATCTGGCTGGCGCGCAAGGCTTTCCTCGGCCATGTGCCCTTCCCGGTGCTGCACGTCGATACGGGCAAGAAATTCAAGGAAATGTACCAGTTCCGCGATCATTACGCGGGCGAGTGGGGGCTGGACCTGCGGGTCGACCCGTGCCCGCCGCTGGAGACCATCGACCCGACGCTGCCGCCGGCCACGCGCTCGGCGGCGCGCAAGACCGAGGGGCTCAAGCTGGCGCTGGAGAAGTACGGCTTCGACGCCGTGGTCGCCGGCATCCGCCGCGACGAGGAGGCGACCCGCGCCAAGGAGCGCGTGTTCTCCCCGCGCGGGCTGGAGGGCGACTGGAACGTGCGCGAGCAGCCCCCCGAGTTCTGGGATCACTTCAACGCGGCCCTGCCGGCCGGCGCGCATCTGCGCGTGCATCCGATCCTGCATTGGACCGAACTCGACATCTGGGCCTATACGCGGCGCGAGGGGATTCCCGTCATTCCGCTGTATTTCTCGAAGGACGGCAAGCGCTACCGCTCGCTGGGCGACGAGGACATCACCTTCCCGGTTGCCTCGGACGCCTCCACCATCGACGAGATCCTGATCGAGCTGGCCACCACCAAGGTGCCCGAGCGCTCCGGCCGCGCGATGGACCACGAGGCCGAGGATTCCTTCGAGCGACTGCGCGTCGCCGGCTATCTGTGAGGTGGAAACCATGTCCGCGACAGTCCTTTCCACGTTCGCCCCTTCCGCTTCCGGCCCTTCCGCCGCTGCGTCGGTGACCGTCACCTCGCGCCCCAACACGACCGCCGCCGCCGACCGCCAGCTTGTGCGCATCGTCATCGTCGGCCATGTCGACCACGGCAAGTCGACGCTGATCGGCCGCTTGCTGCATGAGACCGGCGGGATCACGCCGGAGAAGCTCGACCAGCTCAAGGCCATCTCGGCCCGGCGCGGCATGCCCTTCGAATGGTCGTTCCTGCTCGACAGCCTGCAGGCCGAGCGCGACCAGGGCATCACCATCGACACCAGCCAGATCCGCTTCCAGACGCCTTCGCGCGACATCATCCTGATCGATGCGCCCGGCCACGCGGAATTCCTGCGCAACATGATCACCGGCGCCTCGCAGGCCGATGCTGCGCTGCTGCTGATCGATGCCGCCGAGGGCGTGCGCGACCAGACGCGCCGGCACGGCTACCTGCTGCACCTGCTCGGCGTGAAGCAGGTGACGGTGGTGGTGAACAAGATGGACCGGGTGGATTTCGCCGAGCCGGTTTTCCGCGCCATCGAAAGCGAGATCGCCGGCTATCTCTCCGGCCTCGGCGTGCGCGCCAGCGCGGTCATCCCGATTTCCGCCCGCGAGGGCGACGGCGTGTCCGAGCGCGGCCCCCGCACCCCCTGGTATGAGGGGCCGACCGTGCTGGAGGCGCTGGACGGCTTCGACCCGGCCCGCGCGCCGGGCGACCTGCCGCTGCGCCTGCCGGTGCAGGCGGTCTACAAGTTCGACGACCGCCGCATCGTCGCCGGCCGCATCGAGACCGGCGACCTGAAGGTCGGCGAGGAAATCGTCTTCCAGCCCTCCGGCAAGACGGCGGTGGTGAAGTCCATCGAGACCTGGCCCGCGCCGGCGGCCGGGCAGGAGGTGACGGCCCTCGCGGCCGGCGCCCCGGCGGCGATCACGCTCGACCGCGAGATCTTCGTCGAGCGCGGCGAGATCATCGCCACGCCCTCGGCCCGCCCGCACGCCGCGCGGCGCATCCGCGTGCGCCTGTTCTGGCTGGCGGACGAAAAGCTGGAGGTGGGCACCCAGATCATCGCCCGGCTCGCCACCTCGGAAGCGCGGGCGACCGTCGCGGTCGTGCATCAGGTGGTCGATCCGGGGCATCTGTCGACCTTCGAATCCACCAGCATCGGGCGCAACCAGGTCGGCGAGGTGGAACTCGTCCTGTCGCGCCCCATCGCCGCCGACCCGCACGGGGTGAACCCCCGCACCGGGCGCGTGGCGCTGGAACTGGGCGGGCGCATCGCCGGCGGCGGCCTCGTGGTTTCGGTGCTGGACGGCGAGGGGACCAAATCCGCCGCTGCCCGCAACATCACGCCGGTTTCCTCCGCCGTGACCGGGCCGGAGCGCATCGCCCGCTTCCGCCACGACGGCGCCGTGGTTTGGTTCACCGGGCTTTCCGGCTCCGGCAAGTCGACGCTGGCGCGCGCGCTGGAGCGGCGCCTGTTCGCCCGCGACGGCCTCGTGACGCTGCTCGACGGCGACACGCTGCGTGCCGGGCTGAACAGCGACCTCGGCTTTTCCGACGCCGACCGGGCCGAGAACAACCGGCGGCTGGCCGAAGTGGCGAACCTGCTCAAGGGGCTGGGCCATATCGTGCTGGTGGCGGCGGTCTCGCCCTCGGCGGCGGCGCGGGCGCGGGTGCGCGAGATCGTCGGCGACCGTTTCTTCGAGGTGCATGTGTCGGCCCCGCTCGCCGTCTGCGAGGCGCGCGACCCCAAGGGGCTCTACGCCAAGGCGCGGGCCGGCGAGATCCGCGGCTTCACCGGCATCGACGCGCCCTATGAGGTGCCCGTCGCGCCCGAGCTGGTGATCGAGACCGACAAGATCGACACGCCGGCGGGGGTCGACCGGGTGGAGGAGCAACTGGTGCAGGCCGGCGTGTTCCACGCGCCCCCGCGCGCCGTCGACGACGCCGGGCTGTGAGGGCAGGGGCGGCGGCGCGCCGCCGCTCCGCGCCATAGCGTCGTCCGCACGGGCCGCGTGCGCTCAGATGATGTTCAGCTCGGCGTGCGGGCGCCCGCTCGCGATGCGCTCATAGCCGAACACGTCAAGGTCCAGCGAGACCGAACGGCCGTGCACGATCCATTCGGCGATGGCGCGCCCGGCGGCGGGGGCCTGCTGCAGCCCGTGGCCGGAAAAGCCATTCATGAAGTAGAAGTTCGTCACCTCCGGGTGCGGGCCGATGACCGCATTGTGGTCGAGCAGGTTCATCTCATAATGGCCGGCCCAGGCCCGCACGACCTTCAGCTCCTCCATCGCCGGGATGCGGTGGGCGAGGTTGGGCCAGATGCCCTCCTCGAACACCGACCAGTCGACCTCGAAATCGCCATGCGCGTCGGGGTCGCTGTCCTCGGGCGGCGGCGCGCCGCAGATCTGGTAGATGCCCTCGGGGCGGATGTAGAAGCCGGTAGGGTCGACCAGCAGCGGCAGCTTCGGCAGCGGCGCGCGGCAATGCACGACGAAGACGCAGCGCTTGCGCGCCTCCACCGGCAGCGCGATGCCGGCAAGGCCGGCAAGCCTTCCCGCGCGCGGGCCGGCGGCGTTGACGAGGGCGCCGCAGCCCAGGCGCCGCCCGTCCGCCAGCGTCGCGCCGGTGATGCGGCTGCCCTGCCGCTCGATGCCGACCACCTCGCCATTGATGAACTGGGCGCCCTGCGCCTTCGCGGCCGTGCGCAGGCAGGCGAGGAAGGCGTGGGCGTCGAACCAGCCCTCGCCCGAGCGCCCATAGGCGCCGGCGGCGAGGTCGTCGACATTGAGCCAGGGGAAATGCGCCTTCAGCGCCTGCGGGTCGAGCAGGGCGATGTCGGCGCCCTCGGCGACCTGCACGCGGTGATTGGCTTCGAGGATGGGCAGGCCGGCGGCGCTGGCGAGGATGAGATAGCCGCCCTCGTGCCAAGCAAGGTCGGTGCCGGCGCCGAAGCGCTCCTTCGCGCTCCTCAGGAATTCCAGCCCGAACAGCGACATGCGGATGTTCTCGGGGATGGAGAATTGCTGGCGCAGCGAGGCCGCCGACAGGGTGGTGGAGGACTCCGCGAAGGTTGTGTCGCGCTCCACCACGGCGACGCGGCCGCGAAAGGCGGGGTCGAGGGTAAGGAAATAGGCGGTGGCCGCCCCCATGATCGCCCCGCCGACGATCACCACATCGAAATTCTCGTCCATGACCTTCACCACGCTGATCCACGCCGCCGCGCGCGCAGGCCCGATTGGCAGCCCGCCTTTCAGCGGGATAGGCTCATCGCTCCTTCCTGCCAATTAGCCGAGCGAATCATGTCCACAATCGTCCGTCCGCGCCGCAGCGTGCTGTTCATGCCGGGCTCGAACGCCCGCGCGCTGGAGAAGGCGCGGACCCTGCCGGCCGACGCCATCGTGATCGACCTCGAGGATGCGGTCGCTCCGGATGCCAAGGGGCTCGCGCGCGGGCAGGCGGTCGCGGCGCTGGCGCAGGGCGGGTTCGGCCCGCGCGAGGTGGTGGTGCGCACCAATGCCGCCGACACGCCCTGGTTCGAGGCCGACCTGGCGAGCCTCGCCCGCGCGAGCGCGCAGGGCGCGGGCCCGGAGGCGGTGCTGATCCCCAAGATCTCCGATCCCGAGACGCTGGTGCTGGCCGGGCGCCGGCTGGAGGCGATGGGGGCGGCGCCGTCGCTTCGCCTATGGGCGATGATCGAGACGCCGATCGCGGTGCTGCGCGCCCTCGACATCGCGCTGGCGGCGAAGAACCCGGCGACGCGGCTGGCGGCGCTGGTGCTCGGCACCAACGACCTCTCCAAGGAGACCGGCGCGCGCATCGTGCCCGGCCGGGCGCCGATGGCGAGCTGGCTCTCCCATTGCGTGCTGGCGGCGCGGGCCGGCGGGGTCGAGGTGCTGGACGCGGTGTGGAACGATTTTCGCGATCTCGACGGGTTCGCGCGCGAATGCGCGCAGGCCGCCGATCTCGGCTTCGACGGCAAGACGCTGATCCACCCCAGCCAGATCGAGCCGTGCAACGCCGCCTTCTCGCCGCCGCCGGCGGAGGTGGAGGCGGCGCGGGGGCTGATCGCGCTGTTCGACCAGCCCGAGAATGCCGGCAAGGGCGTGGTGCAGATCGAGGGGCGGATGGTCGAGCGCATGCACGCCGACATCGCCCGCAGGACAGTGGCGCTCGC